>CAVTWC010000022.1:0-395035 GCA_963738105.1 uncultured Alphaproteobacteria bacterium
CAATCGTTGCGAGATGACGGGGCGTCCGCGCTCGGTCTATCGCAAGAACAAGCTCAGCCGTATCGCGCTGCGTGAACTCGGCTCCAAGGGCCTGGTTCCCGGGCTCGTGAAGTCCAGCTGGTAAGGGGGTCGTCAGATGTCAACGCACGATCCGATCAGCGATCTCATCACTCGCATCCGCAACGCCCAGATGCGCGCCAAGTCCAAGGTTTCGACCCCGGGCTCGAAGATGCGCGCCAATGTGCTCGAAGTGCTCAAGACCGAGGGTTACATCCGCGGTTACGCCAGCGTCGAGCATTCCTCGGGCCGCAGCGAGCTTGAGATCGAGCTGAAGTATTTCGACGGCGAGCCGGTCATTCGCGAGATCGAGCGGGTATCGAAGCCAGGGCGTCGGGTTTATGCCTCGGTGAAGAACCTGCCGCGCGTGAACAACGGGCTCGGAATTTCGGTGTTGTCGACGCCGAAGGGAATTATGGCTGACCACGAAGCGCGCGAAGCGAATGTGGGCGGCGAAATTCTCTTCACGGTGTTCTGAGGAAGGATTAGCCATGTCACGTGTTGGCAAGCGGCCTGTGACGATCCCGTCCGGTGTGACGGCGAGCGTCGAAGGGCAGACCGTCAAGATGAAGGGGCCGAAAGGCCAGCTTCAGTTCATCGTCCACGACGATGTCGAGGTGAAGTTCGAGAACGGCGCGGTCAAGGTTGCGCCGCGGTCCGAGACCAACCGTGCGCAGGCCATGTACGGCACCGCGCGCGCGCAGGTCGCGAATCTGGTCGAGGGCGTCACCAAGGGTTTCGAGAAGAAGCTCGAGATCACCGGCGTCGGTTATCGCGCCGCGTTGCAGGGCAAGAGCCTGCAGCTCGCGCTCGGCTACAGCCATGACGTGGTCTATCCGATCCCGGAGGGCATCGCGATCACGGTGCCGAAGCCGACCGAGATCGTCATCACCGGCAACGATTCGCAGCGCGTCGGCCAGGTCGCCGCCGAGATCCGCAGCTATCGTCCGCCGGAGCCCTACAAGGGCAAGGGCGTGAAGTACGCCAACGAATTCATCTTCCGCAAGGAAGGCAAGAAGAAGTAACGGAGCCGGTCATGTCGAGACTCAAGATTACGAATGCCCGGCGCAAGCAACGCATCAGGCTGTCGTTGCGTCGTACCGCCAGTGGTCGGCCGCGTTTGTCGGTGTTCCGCTCGTCGAAGCACATCTACGCACAGGTCATCGATGACCTGAAGGGCGAGACCCTGGCGTCGGCGTCCTCGCTCGAAAAGACGATGCGCGACAGCGGCAACACCGGTGCGAACATCGACGCGGCGAAGGCCGTCGGCAAGCTCGTTGCCGAGCGGGCCGTCAAGAATGGCGTCACCGAGGTGGTGTTCGACCGCGGCAGCTATCTCTACCACGGTCGCGTCAAGGCGCTCGCGGATGCGGCGCGCGAAGGCGGATTGAGCTTCTAACTGGTTTGAACGGATACAGCCTTTCGAGGCGGGACTTTTAAGGATCGGAAAACACCATGGCAGGTGAACGCGAACGCGGTGGCGGCCACAGGGGCGGCCGGGAAGAACGCGACAGCGAGTTCGTCGACAAGCTCGTCCACATCAATCGTGTGGCGAAGGTCGTCAAGGGCGGCAAGCGCTTTGGCTTCGCGGCGCTGGTCGTGATCGGCGATCAGAAGGGCCGGGTCGGGTTCGGCCACGGCAAGGCGCGCGAAGTTCCCGAGGCGATCCGCAAGGCGACCGAATCGGCAAAGCGCAATCTGACGCGTGTCGCGCTGCGCGAAGGCCGTACGCTACATCACGACATCGCCGGCCGTCATGGCGCCGGTCGCGTTTATCTGCGTGCGGCTCCGGCCGGTACCGGCATCATCGCCGGCGGCCCGATGCGCGCGGTGTTCGAGACGCTCGGCATCCAGGACGTGGTGGCGAAGTCGATCGGTTCGTCGAACCCCTACAACATGGTTCGCGCCACCTTCGACGCGCTGAAGCATCAGGATTCGCCGCGTTCGGTTGCGGCGCGCCGCAACATCAAGGTGTCCACGCTGCAGTCGCGCCGTGTCGGTGGCGACGCCGAGCTGGTTGCTGAATAAGACAACAGGCGCCGTTTCGCGCTTTTCGGAGTAATATCGATGGCCAAGGCCGCAAAGATGATCAAGGTCGAGCAGACCGGCAGCGCGATCCGCCGCCACCACTCGCAGCGCGAGACGCTGATCGGCCTCAAGCTCAACAAGATCGGCCGGGTCACCGAGCTGCAGGATACGCCTGCGGTTCGCGGCATGATCGCCAAGGTTCAACATCTCGTCCGCATCGTCGGCGAGTAATCGAAGCAAGGAGGCGCATGATCCCGAAAAGTGGGGACCGGTTTTCGGTCAAGATCATGCTCCCAGGATAGAGGAATTTCGCGATGAAGCTCAGCGATATCGCCGACAATGCCGGCTCGCGCAAAAAGCGTATGCGCGTTGGCCGTGGCATCGGGTCGGGCAAGGGCAAGACTGCCGGTCGCGGCGGCAAGGGCCAGACCGCACGCTCGGGCGTGCGCATCAAGGGCTTCGAAGGCGGTCAGATGCCGCTGCATCGGCGCCTGCCGAAGCGCGGCTTCAACAACATCTTCCGGGTCGAATATTCCGAGATCAATCTCGATCGGCTGCAGCAGGCGATCGATGCCAAGCTGCTCGACGCCAAGGACACCATCAACGCCGAATCGCTGGTGAAAGCCCGCGTTCTCCGGCGCTCGAAGGCCGGCGTGCGGCTGCTCGGCCGTGGTGAGATCAAGGCCAAGCTCAACATCGAGGTTCACGGCGCTTCGAAATCCGCCATTGCGGCGGTCGAGAAGGCCGGCGGCACGGTAAAGATCCTGGCTCCGGTCGAGAAGGACGAGGGCGAGGCGGCGTAACATCTGCGTCATCGCCCGCCCGCGAGGGCAATCTGCACGACAGGACGATGGACTTATCGAAGCCGAGCACCAAATAATGTCCGGCGTCTGCTGAGTGCCCGTCCATCGTGGGGCATGACAGCTGGAAGCGGCGCGGGAGAAAGCCAAACATGGTCTCAGCAGCAGAACAACTGGCGGCAAACCTCAATTTCTCGGCGCTCGGCAAGGCCGACGAACTGAAGAAGCGCATCTGGTTCACACTGGGTGCGCTGCTTGTTTATCGGCTGGGCACCTACATCCCGCTGCCCGGCATCGATCCCAACATCTGGGAGCAGGTGTTCAAGACCCAGGCCGGCGGCATTCTGGGCATGTTCAACATGTTCGCCGGCGGCGGCATTCACCGCATGGCGATCTTTGCGCTGAACATCATGCCGTATATCTCGGCCTCGATCATTATTCAGCTTTTGACAACGGTGTCGCCCCAGCTCGAGGCGCTGAAGAAGGAAGGCGAGTCCGGCCGCAAGACGCTGAACCAGTACACCCGGTACCTCACGGTGATTCTGGCCGCGTTCCAGTCCTACGGCATCGCCGTTGGACTTGAGGGCGCCGGCAATGTCGTCAGCGATCCCGGCCTGTTCTTCCGGCTGTCGACCGCGATCACGCTGACCGGCGGCACCATGTTCCTGATGTGGCTCGGCGAGCAGATCACCTCGCGCGGCATCGGCAACGGTATCTCGCTGATCATCCTGTCCGGCATCGTCGCGGAACTGCCCTCGGCGCTCGCCAACATGCTTGAACTCGGCCGCCAGGGCGCGCTGTCCACCGGCCTCATCCTGATCGTGATCGTGATGGCGGTCGCCGTGATCGCCTTCATCGTGTTCATGGAACGGGCGCAGCGCCGGCTCCTGATCCAGTATCCAAAGCGCCAGGTCGGCAACAAGATGTTCGAGGGCCAGTCCTCGCATCTACCGCTCAAGCTGAACACTTCGGGCGTGATTCCCCCGATCTTCGCGTCCTCGCTGCTGCTGCTGCCGACCACGGTTGCGAATTTCAATGCGGGCAAGGGCCCGGAATGGTTCCAGTGGATCACGACACAGCTCGGCCATGGCCGGCCGCTGTTCCTGATTCTCTACCTGGCGCTGATCGTGTTCTTCGCGTTCTTCTATACCGCGATCGTGTTCAACCCGACCGAGACCGCCGACAATCTCAAGAAGCATGGCGGCTTCATTCCGGGTATCCGGCCCGGCGAACGCACCGCCGAATACATCGATTACGTGTTGTCGCGTATCACGGTGCTGGGCGCGATCTATCTCGCGATTGTCTGTCTGATTCCCGAAATCCTGATTTCCTATGCCGCGGTACCGTTCTACTTTGGCGGAACGTCGCTGCTGATCGTCGTCAGCGTGACCATGGATACGGTATCGCAGGTTCAGGGTTATCTGCTCGCCCACCAGTATGAGGGGCTGATCAGGAAGTCGAAATTGCGGGGGCGCCGTCGCTGATTAGAAATCGGGGCGGGGCTTGAACATCTAAAAAAACAGTGGTGTGCGGTTGATCGCCCACCAGGCCGGGGGGCGAACTGAGATGCGACTGATTCTTCTGGGGCCGCCCGGGGCGGGCAAGGGGACGCAGGCACAACGGCTGGTCCACAAACACGGCATCATCCAGCTTTCGACCGGTGAAATGCTGCGCGCGGCGGTGGCGGCACAGACCCCGATCGGACTCCAGGCCAAGGACATCATGGCCAGCGGATCGCTGGTGCCGGATGAGATCGTGATCGGGATCATTTCCGACCGGCTCGACCAGCCCGACATGAAGAACGGCTTTATCCTCGACGGTTTCCCGCGCACGGTGCCGCAGGCTCAAGCGCTCGATGACCTCCTGAAGAAGAAGCACATGAAGCTCGACGCCGTGGTCGAATTGCGCGTCAACGAAAGCGCGCTGCTCAACCGGGTGGAGACGCGGGTCGCCGAGATGCGGGCGCGCGGCGAGGAGGTCCGGGTCGACGACACGCCGGAAGTGCTATCGAAGCGGCTGGCGAGCTACCGCTCGCTGACCGAGCCGCTGATTTACTACTACTCGGAGCGCCGCAAGCTGCTGACGGTCGACGGCATGATGACCATCGAGCACGTTACGCGGGAGATCAACCGCATCCTCGGCGCGATCGGGGCGGTCGATGAGGCCAGGGCGGCTAAAAAGACGGCCACCCGGGCGGCCAAAAAGGTCTCCAGCAAAGCCTCCAGGCCGGTCGGCAAGAAGGCCGGGAAGGGCGCCAAAGTCGCCAAAAAGGCCACCAAAAGCGCCCGAAAGGCCACCAAAACCGCTCCCAAGGGGGCCAAAAAGTCCTCGGCCAGGGCTGCCACAACGGCCGCCAAAAAAGCCGCCACAGCTTCCAGGGCCCGGTCGGCCGCTGGAAGCAGAAAAACCGCCAAAAAGGTCACGAAAAAGCGAGCTAAAGCGTAGGAACGGTTGACGAAACGAAGTTGAATCCTTTAATAAGCCCATATCCAAGTCGGATTGTTCCAGACGATGCCGGGCCCCCAAGTAACCCGAGGGGAATGGCGTCGTGTTCGCGTTTGCGGACACTTGCCCGAAATAACTTAGAAATCAGCCGGTCCGCGAGGGATCGGCAACAGGAGAGAAGTCCGTGGCCCGTATTGCCGGCGTGAATATCCCGACCAACAAGCGCGTCCTGATCGCGCTTCAGTACATCCATGGTATCGGCCAGAAGAACGCGGCCGAGATCATCGAGAAGGTCAAGATTCCTGAGGACCGCCGTGTGTCGCAGCTGAGCGACCAGGAAGTTCTGCAGATCCGTGAAGTGATCGACCGCGACTATCTGGTCGAGGGCGATCTGCGGCGCGAGACCGGCATGAACATCAAGCGTCTGATGGACCTCGGCTGCTATCGCGGCCTGCGCCATCGCCGGGGCTTGCCCGTGCGCGGTCAGCGGACTCACACCAATGCGCGCACGCGCAAGGGTCCGGCCAAGTCGATCGCCGGCAAGAAGAAGTAACAAGCGAATTAACGAGGCGGGTGGCGAATTGTTTTGTTCGCCACGCGCTTTTTTAGGTGTAGCCGCTGGCACTACGGCGGCGTTTGAGATCGTAAGAAAGGTTTTGGAATGGGCAAGGATGCCACCCGCGTACGCCGTCGTGAACGCAAGAACATCGCTTCGGGTATCGCGCACGTAAATTCGTCGTTCAACAACACGACCATCACCATCACCGACGCGCAGGGCAACACCATTGCCTGGTCGTCGGCCGGCACGATGGGCTTCAAGGGTTCGCGCAAATCGACCCCCTATGCCGCGCAGGTCGCGGCGGAAGACGTCTCCAAGAAGGCGCAGGAACACGGCATGCGCACGCTGGAGGTCGAAGTTGCTGGTCCCGGTTCGGGCCGTGAATTGGCGCTTCGTGCGCTGCAGGCTGCGGGCTTCACCGTCACCTCGATCCGCGATGTGACCACGATCCCGCACAATGGTTGCCGTCCGCGCAAGCGCCGGCGCGTTTGATGCAAGACCGCGGGCAGCATGTCTGCCTGCGATGGTTTTATATTTTGTTAGCCGCGGACTGATCCGCGATCTCCAACGCCAGTCGTCTTGATAGCTGGCCGCATGGGTGAAAACAGTGACGATCCAGAAAAATTGGCAAGAACTTATCCGGCCGAACAAGCTTCAGGTAACTCCGGGCACCGACGCGAGCCGTTTCGCGACGCTGGTCGCAGAGCCCCTTGAGCGCGGTTTCGGTCAGACCCTCGGCAACGCGCTGCGCCGCATCCTGCTGTCCTCGCTGCAGGGCGCTGCGGTGCAGTCGGTGCACATCGACGGCGTGCTGCACGAGTTCTCCTCGATCGCGGGCGTTCGCGAGGACGTCACCGACATCGTGCTCAACATCAAGGACATCGCGATCAAGATGCAGGGCGAAGGCCCCAAGCGCATGGTCGTGAAGAAGCAGGGCCCGGGCGCCGTCACCGCCGGCGACATCCAGACTGTCGGCGATGTTGTGGTGCTCAATCCGGACCTGCAGATCTGCACCCTCGACGAGGGCGCGGAGATTCGCATGGAATTCACCGTCGCTTCGGGCAAGGGCTATGTCGCCGCCGAGCGTAACCGTCCCGAGGACGCCCCGATCGGCCTGATCCCGGTCGACAGCCTGTTCTCGCCGGTGCGCAAGGTTTCGTACAAGGTCGAGAACACCCGCGAGGGCCAGATCCTCGACTACGACAAGCTGACCATGACGATCGAAACCAACGGCGCGATCTCGCCGGATGACGCCGTGGCCTATGCCGCGCGCATCCTGCAGGATCAGCTCAACGTGTTCGTCAACTTTGAAGAGCCGCGCAAGGAAGTTGCGCAGGAGATCATCCCCGATCTCGCCTTCAACCCGGCCTTCCTCAAGAAGGTCGACGAACTCGAATTGTCGGTGCGTTCAGCAAACTGCCTGAAGAACGACAACATTGTCTACATCGGCGACCTCGTGCAGAAGTCGGAAGCGGAAATGCTCCGTACCCCGAACTTCGGCCGCAAGTCGCTGAACGAGATCAAGGAAGTGCTGGCCCAGATGGGTCTGCATCTCGGCATGGAAGTGCCGGGCTGGCCGCCGGAGAATATCGACGAGCTCGCCAAGCGCTTCGAGGATCATTACTGATTTCGTCATTCCGGACGCCGCGAAGCGGCGATCCGGAATATCGAGCTTCCGGGTTCGCGTTCGTGCGCCCCGGGATGACTGGGGCGAACGCAGGCAGCCCACCTGAGAGACAAGTCCGACGAACCGTCGCGACCAACTTAATTCGAGGATCTAGATCATGCGTCACGGCAAGGTTCATCGCAAACTCAACCGCACCGCCGAGCATCGCCGCGCGATGTTCGCCAATATGTGCGCGGCGCTGATCAAGCACGAGCAGATCGTCACCACGCTCCCGAAGGCCAAGGAACTGCGCCCGATCGTGGAGAAGCTGGTTACGCTCGGCAAGAAGGGCGGTCTTTCGATGCGCCGGCAGGCGATCAGCGAAATGCGCGACCTCGACCAGGTCAAGAAACTGTTCGACGTTCTCGCCACCCGCTACAAGGATCGCCAGGGCGGCTACACCCGCATCATCAAGGCGGGCTTCCGCTACGGCGATAATGCGCCGATGGCGGTGATCGAATTCGTCGACCGCGACGTCGATGCCAAGGGCCAGGATTCGGGCCCGGTGCAGGAAAAGGCTGCAGAAGCAGCCTAAGCCGGACTTCCGGCGTTTCATTTGCAATCGTTTGATGAAAAGCGGCGCCCGGTGCGCCGCTTTTTTTATTGCAGCGTTTTCGAGTGAAGCCGGTGACGGCCGATTGCGGTCGCGCGTCCTGCACCCGATATCCAATGCTTCAACATTGGAGATAGCAGCATGAAAATCGATCTTTCCGGAAAGACGGCGCTGGTCACGGGCTCGACCTCCGGCATCGGTCACGCCATCGCCAGGGGCCTTGCCGCCGCGGGCGCCGAAGTCGTGGTCAATGGACGAACGCAAGCCAAGGTCGACGCAGCTGTTGCCGGGATCGGCAAGGTCGTACCCCACGCGAAGGTTCGCGGGATCGCCGCCGACGTTTCGACGGCGGCGGGATGCAAAAGCCTGGTCGCGGCGCTGCCCGACGCCGACATCCTGATCAACAATGCCGGAATTTTCGAGCCCAAGGAGTTCGTCGATATTCCCGACGAGGACTGGACCCGTTTCTTCGAGATCAACGTGATGTCCGGCGTGCGGCTCTCGCGGGCTTACTTGCCCGGCATGCTCAAGCGCAATTGGGGCCGCATCGTTTTCATCTCGTCGGAATCGGCACTGAACATTCCAACGGAAATGATCCACTACGGTACCACCAAGACCGCGCAGCTTGCGATCTCCCGCGGCCTTGCCGAGATGACGCGCGGCACCGCGGTGACCGTCAACTCGGTCCTGCCGGGACCAACGATGTCGGAGGGCGTCGAAACTTTCGTCAAGGATCTCGCCAAGCAAAACGGCCAGTCGGTCGAGCAGGCGGCGGCGAATTTCGTCAAGCAGCACCGTCCGACGTCGTTGATACAGCGCTTTGCCAGCGTCGAGGAGATCGCCAACATGGTGGTCTACGTCGCCTCGAAGGAAGCGTCCGCCACCAATGGTGCTGCGCTGCGCGCCGAGGGCGGTATCGTCCAGACCATCGCGTGAAGGCCTTCCGATGTCGGCCTATGTGATTTCGGGGGGCGAGGTCCACGAATAGCGATCCGCGCCGGCCATTTGCAAACGGGACAACTGCCCCCAGAGAAAACGAGCCTCCATAGCCTTTCCTGTGGAGGCTTGCCCTCAAGCGGTCGGGACCGGCTTACCGGCAGATTGATGGAATTGCGCAACCTGACCGGATATACTTAGCTATACTCAATTGACGATCGCGGCCACAAGGGGCGGGCATGCAGTGTTTGCGATGCGATAGCCAGAACAAGGCTGGCAACGAGTATTGCGAAACCTGTGGCATGCCGCTCGGGATAAAATGTAACGTCTGCGACCATATCAATGGATCGAGCAGCCGTTTTTGCGGCCAGTGCGGAGCGGCGCTGGTAACGAAGGGCGTCAGCCCTGATCAGTCGCCGCAACGTCTTCTGCGATCGCTGAGCTCCAAGGGCGGCGAGCGCAAACACCTGACCGTGCTGTTTGCAGACATCCGGAATTCCACCAGCTTGATCGATAGCCTGGGCGATCCCGAACTGGCGATGCGGCGCCTGGAGCCCGTGCTCAACCTGATGAAGGATGCCGTTCATCGGTACGATGGTATCGTCAACAAGATACAGGGTGACGGCGTCATGGCGCTTTTTGGCGCCCCGCGGCCTCATGAGGATCATGCCGTCCGCGGCTGCCTGGCGGCTCTGGCGATGCAGGATGCGGTCGCAAGGCTTGCGGACCCGAGCCTGCAAATCCGCGTCGGTCTTCACACCGGCGAAGTCGTCGTTCAGACGATCGAAAACAGCATCTATCAGACCTACGATGCTGCTGGCGCGAGCGTTCATATCGCCAATCGAATGGAGCAACTGGCGGAGGAGGGGTGCATCCTGATTACCAGGGACACCTATATCGGCGCCAAACAGTTTGTGGAGGTTCTGTCACTCGGGCCGCAAGCCATCCGCGGCATCGCGGCGCCGATAGAAGTCTTCAAGCTGACGGGGCTATTGAATGCCCCGGCAAGCGATGTCTTCCGCAGTGGAAGGCGTTTGAGCCGCCTTATCGGACGAAGCGAGCAGTTCGCCGCGCTCGAGCTTGAACTGGCAAAGACCACCGAGGGCGATGGTCGGGTGGTCGCTGTAGTCGGCGACGCCGGGATCGGCAAGAGCCGCCTGTGTTTTGAGTTTGCAGAAGAATGTCGGCGGCAGGGCATTCGCGTTTACGAGGGACGGGTTCTGTCCCACGCGCAAGCCACTCCCTTTCAGCCGGTACTGGAACTGTTGCGCGATGTGTTTGCTATTCGGGTCAAGGACCCCGTCGAGGTGTCGCGCCGCCGTGTTATCGCCCGGTTCGAGTTGATCGCGTCCTCCGAGCAGGCGCTGCTTCTTCTGCTGGAGTTCCTGGGTCTGGGCGACCCGGAGCACCCGGCGCCAAAGCTCGACCCGAGGGCGCTGAAGATACAACTGCTCGATGTGGTGAGAACGCTCGTGCAATCGGATACCGACGCTACGGTGACCGTTGTACTGATCGAGGATTTGCACTGGATCGACGCGGCAAGCGAAGAGTTCGTGGAGGTGCTGGCGGATGCAGTCGTCGGCACCCGGACGCTTCTGGTTGTCAATTTTAGACCGGGCTTCGCTGCATCCTTTACGCAACGCTCGCATTACCGCCAGATCGTCATGCCCCCGCTGGCACACGCGGACGCTCACCAATTGCTGCGCGAGCGCTTCGGCGACGACCCTTCGTTGGATGCGCTGAGCCGGAATATTATTGAGCGAGCGCAAGGCAATCCATTTTTTCTCGAAGAGCTCGTCAACACCATGGTGGAGCGCGGTGACTTCGAAGGCGAAAGGGGGGCTTACCGGCTGAAAGGCGGGACCGACATCATTCCGCTACCGGCAACCGTCCAGGCCGTCGTTGCCGCGCGTATCGATCATCTGGAGGATATCGCCAAGCAGGTTCTCGAAACCGCTGCGGTCATCGGGCGGCTGGTCGCCATGGCGGTTTTGAAACCGGTTTCCGCCCTGCCCAATGACGAATTGCTCGAGGCCATTTCACAGCTCAGGCAGGCGGAGCTGCTCTACGATCTTCCACCCTTCGATCAGGGGCTTCTCGCGTTTCGTCATCCGCTGATCCAGGAAGTGTCCTACGCGATGCAACTGCGATCCCGGCTGGTCACGCTACATGCCGCCGTCGCGAAAGCGATCGAATCTTTCGCCTGGGGCCAACTGGACGAGGTCGCGGGGCTTCTCGCGTACCACTATGAAGCAGCCGGACAAACCGTCGAAGCGGTCACTCATCTGCAGCGCGCGGCGAGATGGATTGGCAAGACGAATTCCGCCGAGGCACTCAAGAGTTGGAAAAAGACCCGCTCGTTGCTGCAGCATCTGCCTCGGTCCGAGCACAACGACCGGCTGCGGGCGTTTTCGAGCGGCCAGATTCTGAATTTCGGCTGGCGCGAGGGGATGTCGGCCGACGAGGTAAAGCCCTATGCAGAGGAGGCACTCTCCTACGCACGCTCGGCGGACCGAATGAACGAGCCGATACTGCTTGGCGCGTACGGGCGAATCCTGGCGGCGACCGCGGCCGCGGACGATTACGTTCGTCTCGCGCATGACGCGGTCAAACTCACCTCCGATGAAGGAGACGTCGGGCGTTTTGCCACCGTAAATGCCATGCTCAGCCAGGCGTTCCTGATGGCCGGCCGGTTGGACGAAGCCCTGAATGCGGGAGCCGTCGCGCTGGCCGCCATTGCCGAGCAGGCTGGCTTCGAAACCAACGTGACGCTCGGGCTGAATGCCAACCAGATTCTGGGGTTTGACATCGAACAATGGGTCAAGTGTCTGAGGGCAAGAATATTGGTCCGCCTCGGCCGCTTTGACGAAGCCAGCGAACGGCTCGCCGAAGTGCTCGATATCCCTGCTCAGAAGAGCGTTCCCGTTGTTCAATGCATTCCCCATCTCGCATCGGTCGAAATGGCGTGGAGGTTGGGCGATGTGAATCTGGCTCATCATCACGCGGCCAGGGCGGCTGCCCTGGCCGAGCAATCCGCGACGCCATATTTGCACGTCGCGGCGATCGTGTGCGCCGGACTTGCAAAGAGCGCCGCAGGCGATGTCGTCTCGGCGGCTCTTGAGCTGCGAGAAGGGATAGATTTCGCGCGCCGCATCAGGGTCGGTCTCGAATTCGAGGCGCGCATGCTTGCCGACCTTGCTGATGCGCTTTACCGGGGAGGAGATGTCGGTGCCGCGCTGGAGGCAACCAGAGAAGCCATCGCCGTCGCCCGGCGGCGCACCGATCGCGTATCCGAGTTGCACGCGACGCTGGTACAGGGCCTCATCCTGAGCGATGCCGGCGGCGGCACGGACGATGCGGAAGCTGCCCGGATGCTCGATCATGCCGAGCAGCTTTCGATTGTGTCGGGCGCCGCGTTCTTTGAGCCCTTGCTGGTCCAGCTTCGATCGCAGCTTGAACACAGCGGATAATGTGTGCAGGATATCGGGTGTTTAAGTGATGATTATCAACCGGGGGAGGATTATCGATGGGCGCGAGGATCAAGGATAGCACGACGTTGGACATCCTCGTTCAACTCAACAAGCGATTTGATATTGAGACGCTAAGCGAGATGGTCGCATTGCAGAAAGAGTTCAAGATATTCTCTGCCAAACATAGCCTGCGGCAATCCTTTGCGCTTCTGGGCATCGTGCCGGCCGATTTGTCGGAGCGCGCACGTTGGTACAGCTTTCTGGACTTTCTCAAGACCTACAAGTCGGACCTGAAGGGCGTGAACGGCCATGATCGGGTGGTCAAATTATTCAAGAACAATCTCGAATCAGCCCATCCGCTGCCCGTGCATGTCAGCTGCCACGCTGCGGCCGATGACGCCCACGTGAAGGTCTCACAGGGACAGCCGATCATTTTCTCCCTTGAGAAATATGCGGTCCTTTCGATACCGACGACACCCGGACGCGTTGCCCGGCAGCAGGCTGCCGACACGGCCAAGAAGCGACGCGCCGGGAAGGGTAAGAAGGAGAAATGAGCCTTCGGGAGGGACGCGGCGGTACGGCCGTTGACCTCAGCGGGAGCGTTCCTGCTCGCGTTTATTCGGATATCGAGGCCTATTACAGCGCAAAGGTGGCCCAATACGGCGCGACCCCCATGGGGGTCGACTGGTCTTGCCAGGCCACGCAAAGCCTCCGCTTTGTTCAACTGCTGAAAGTCTGTGACTTCTCGGCTGCTTTCTCCTTGAACGATATCGGATGCGGTTACGGTGCACTCGCGGCGTTCCTCGCCGTGAGGCATCCTAAATCCAAGATCGATTATTTAGGGGTAGATCTCTCGCGCCCGATGATTGAGCGGGCGCGGCGGCGCCATTCCGGCTCGGGTCGCCGCTTCACCACCAGGACGACGGGATTTCGAATCGCCGATTATTCCGTCGCCAGCGGGATCATGAACGTCAGCCTCGGCCATTCGCGCGCGACCTGGGAGGGGTTTGTTGCCCGAACCTTGTCGCAGATGCGACGCACGAGTCGTCTCGGTTTCAGCGTCAATTTTTTTGCCGACACGATGGGTCCCGGGACGCCGGCGGATCGATCCGTTGATGATCTCTATCGCACGGGTCCGGAAAGATGGATCCGCCATTGCGAAGATGAACTCGATTGCGCCGTCGAGACAGTCGCCGATTACGGAATGAAGGAATTTACGCTGCTGGCCCGGTGTAACCGGATCGCCACGGCTTGAATTTGTCGCTCGGTCACGAAGCCGCGACCGAGCGGGGCGGGTGGGCACGGCGCGAAGTCGCGCCTTTGCCAGCCTACGCTTTCATAGCTACCACCCCTCCAGCACGATCTTGCCGCGCGAGTTGCCGCTTTCCAGCAACGCATGCGCCCGCTTGAGATTGGTCGCATTGATGGTCCCGAAGCTCTGGTCGAGCGTGGTGCGCAGCACGCCCTTGTCGATGAGATCGGCGACGTCGTTGAGCAGCATGTGCTGGCCGATCATATCGGCGGTCTGGAACGAGGAGCGGGTGAACATCAATTCCCAGTGGACCGAGATCGCCTTGCCCTTGAAGGCGCTCACGTTGAATTCCGGGGGATCGTCGATCAGCCCGAATTTGCCCTGCGGCGCCATGAAATCGGCGATCGCCTTGTAGTGCTGGTCGGTGAAGGTCAGGCTCGCGACCAGCGCCACCGGCGGCAGCTTCAGCTTTTCGATCTGTTCCTTCATCGGCTTGTTGTGATCGATCACGGCATGGGCGCCGAGATCAAGGCACCATTTTTGCGACTCCGGCCGGGTCGCGGTGGCGACGACAGTCAGGCCGGTGAGGCGGCGTGCAAGCTGGATCAGGATCGAGCCGACCCCGCCGGCGCCGCCGGTAATCAACAGTGTACGCGGATCGACGCTCCTGCCGGGCACGGCGCCGAGCCGGTCGAATAGCAACTCCCAGGCGGTGATCGAGGTCAACGGAAGTGCGGCGGCTTGCGCGAACGACAGCGACTTCGGCTTGCGCCCGACGATGCGTTCGTCAACCAGGTGAAACTCCGAATTGGTGCCCTGGCGCAGGATCGAACCAGCGTAGAACACTTCATCACCAGCCCTGAACAAGGTCACCTCGGGGCCGACCGCATCGACGACGCCGGCCGCGTCATAGCCAAGGATCTTGGTTTCGCCCTCGGGCGGGGCGGCGCGCTTGCGCACCTTGTAATCGACTGGATTGGCGGAAATCGCCTTCACGGCGACGCGGATGTCGCGGCCCTTGGGCTCCGGCTTGGGCGCCTCGAAATCGATCAGCGCCTCGTCGGCGTCGACCGGTAGGGATTTCTTGTAGCCAACGGCTTTCATTTTCCGGCTCCGGTTCATTTGGGATCGAACAAGAACAAGCTGATACCGGTCTGGATCAATTGCAAGCCAATCACAAAACGGTGGCGGAGCAGCCGAGGCTGCCCCGCCGGTTCGTATCGTTTGTCTCGGGCGCCGCCCGGTCGCTCAGAAGGCGACCCGATGGCTTAGAAAGCAACCCGGCTGCTTAGAAAGCAACCTGAGTCCGCATCGCGAACGCATCGAAGGTGCCGCCGGCATCGCCGAAATTCGTCGCGCTGACTTGTTTGGCGATGTCGCCATGCAGATAGTTGAACATGAAGCGGACGTTGCGATTGACGTACCAGTTCAGACCGGCCGTATAAACGGTCTGGCGTCCACCGGCGACACCGTTCGCGCTGGCGAGCTGGTCGTTCAGGTTGACGGTGCTGATGCGGCCGGCAATTTCCCACGCGCCCCAACCACCAGTCTCAGGCGAGAATGGATTGGCCGGTGCGATGCCGTTATACGCCGCGCTTCCCGTATTGTAAGTGTGGGTTTCGCCTGTCAGCACGTAGCTCGCTTGCGCATAGCCTCCGTCGAATTTCACGCTGGAGAGGCCTGGAAGCGCGCCACGATCGATATCGTACCAGAAATATTCGCCCTGAAAGAACAGGGGTCCATAGGTGCCGGCGGCTTCGCCGCTGTAGACTTGGGCACCGGAAACTCCCGCGAGGGCGCCGGTCGAGATCAGCGCCGTGGGATCGAGCCGCAATTCCGGGCGGTCGCTGAGCGTCAACGTTTGCGCCCCCGTCACCTGGTTGCGAGGCGCGTTGGTCAGGAATTCGACGTCGGCGCCGAGATGCAGGGAGTAATCGTTGCCGCTGATCAACTGGCCCGCGACGCGGGCAAACGTGCCTGCCTGTTCCGACGAGCCGTTGGGGTTCAAGCTCGAAGCGGAGTGGATAGCGCCCGAAGCAGGCCCCGTTTCATAGGCGCCGATCCAGAGCCTGTCGTTGTACCAGCGCGCGCCGACGGCGGAGCGGAAGTCGCCGGCCGCGATGTTTGTCGCGATGACGCCCGCGGAGGCGCGCTCCATGAACAGGATATCGTTCGAACTGGTGGCTTCGTCGAGCGTGTAGAGCGTATCCATGTAGCCGCCCTCGATCGCTAGCTTGCCGCCGAAGGGCTTGAATCCGGTATAGCTGAGCGAGGCGGCTTCAATTCCGGATACCCCTCCGCCAGGCAGGAATCCGACGGACGCGCCGCCGACGCCGGCCGCAGCGCCGGTGCTGCCGGCGCTGGCAAAGCCATCCGAAGAACCGCCGAAGTCGTAGACCAGAGCGTAATTCCAGTCGCCGAGGAACTTGCCGACCACGCCGATGCGAGCGCGACGGGCGTTGATGCCGTCATCGAGCTTCTGCGGAGAGGTCGCCGCGGTGTTGGGCCGGTAGTTATATCCGCCGGCGTCAAGATGCAGCCGGCTGGTGATCGAGATGCAATTCTGTTCGTCGATCGTGCAAATCGTCGGCCGGTTGTTTGGCATGTGGACGACCGCATCAATCGGCGTCGTGCCCTTGACCGGGTAAGCCGCGCTGGTGCTGGCGACATTGACGACCTTGGCGTCAACTTTGGCATTGGCTTTGGCCGCGGCGGTCGTGTTCGCCGCGGTTTGCTTTTGCAGTTTTTCGAGCTTCTGCTCCATCAATCGCAACTGTTCCTTTAACAAGGTGATTTCGGTGTCTGGGCCGCCAGCCGACTGCGCTTGTGCGCCCGATGTTATCAGTACTCCGATCAAGCCGACCGCGGCGACTGCCGAAGCTTTCGTTGCAGACATAACCTATTTCCTTGTTATCGAAACGCCGACGCGTTTCAGAAGTTGCAGAAGTTCTTTTTTTTGAGGTTTGCGCGGTCATTGGCGACCGCTTAAGAATCCCGAGCGACGCCAAGCTTTGTTTCAAGTTTCCTTGAAATCCGCTTGCCGGTCAGAAATTCTGAGCAACGCTTAAAAACAATTTGCGACAGTCGCGCGACATACGGGAGCTAAGCACCTGGCCGCCGTCGGATCGGTGCGCGCGCGTGATGTTGGGGCAACGGGAATTCTAAATGACGGTCGTCATTGAACAGGGCAGCGCGCGCTCGGAAAATTCAGCACTTCAGCGAAGTGCGACCGAGAAATACCCGATATCGTCAGTGCGTGCTCGCGAAGAAATTCCGGGGGCAGGATCACAACAGGATAACAATCTGGTGATCCCCAAGGACTATGCCTTGGACGGCGCATCGCGACGAACATGGGCTGTCGCGTTTCGGTGATCGGCGAAAAACGACGCTTGAATTACAGCGATGCGAGCGCTAGCGGAAAAAGTCGGCGAGAGCAGCCGAAGCCGCTCTCGCCAGTTTGTATCAATCGAGCAACATGCAATCCGATCGCAGGGAGGCGAACTCAGAAAGCGACCTGGGTCCGCATCGCGAAGGCATTGAACTTCGAACCGGCGTCGCCGAAGTTGGTCGGGCTGATCTGTTTGGCGATGTCGCCGTGCAGATAATCGAACATGAAGCGGACGTTGCGATTGACGTACCAGTTCAACGCCGCCGTATAGATCGTCTGCCGGCCGCCAGCGACGCCATTCGCGGTGGCGAGCTGATCGTTGAGGTTCATCGTGCTGACACGTCCCGCGATTTCCCAGGCGCCCCAGCCGTTTTCGGTGAACGACAGTGGATTTTTCGGCACGATGCCGCCATACGCCGCGGCAGCGGGATTGTATCTGCGGGTTTCCCCGGTCAGCGCGTACGCGACTTCCGCATAACCACCGTCGAACTGCACGCTCGGCAACGGAACGACGTTGTTGCCGCGATCGACATTGTACCAGAAATACTCGCCCTGAAAGAACAGCGGCCCGTAGGTTCCCGCTACTTCGCCGCTATAGACCTGCGCACCGGATACGCCCGCGAGCGCCCCGGTCGTGATCAATGAGGTCGGATCAATCCGCAACTCGGGGCGATCGTTCAGCGTCAGCGTTTGCGCGCCCGTGATCTCATTGCGGGGGGCCCGAATCAACCATTCGCCTTCGCCGCCGAGGTGGAACGAATAGTCGTTGCCGCTGACGACCTGTCCGGCGGCGCGGGCGATCGCGCCGACCTGTTCGGTGGTGCCATTGGGATTGAGGCTCGAGGCCGAATGAATGGCGCCAGTGGCCGGACCCGTCGCATAGGCGCCGGCCCAGAACCTGTCGGTGTACCAGCGCGCGCCGACGGCGGAGCGGAAGTCGCCGGCTGCGATGTTCTGTGCGATGATGCCGGAGGACGCGCGCTCCATGAACGCGATGTCGTTCGAACTGGTGGATTCGTCGAGCGTGTAGAGCAGGTCCATGACGCCGGCTTCGACCGCGAGCTGGCCGCCGAATGGCTTGAGGCCGGTGTAGCTCAGAAAAGCGTTTTCAACCCCGGAGACCGCTCCACCCGGCAGAAAGCCGACGGCGGCGCCGCCGACACCCGGTGCCGCACCCGTGCTTCCGGTGCCGGCAAAGCCGTCCGAAGAGCCGCCGAAATCGTAGACCAGGGCGTAATTCCAGTCCCCAAAGAATTTGCCAACCACGCCGATTCGCGCGCGGCGCAGGTTTTCGCCGCTGTCGAGCTTTTGCGGCGAGGTCGCCGCAGTGTTGGGGCGGTAGTCGTAACCACCGACGTCCCAATGGATGCGGCTGGTGATGGCAATGCAGTTCTGTTCGTCTGCGGTGCAGATGGTCGGCCGGTTATTCGGCATCGTCACGACGACACCGGACGTTGCAACCGGACCCTTGACCGGATAGGCCGCCGCGCTGGCGCTGGCGAGGTTGACCGTCTTGACGTCGGCTTTCGCTTTGGCGTCGACTTTCGCATTGGCGCTGGCTGCGGCCGCGGTATTTGCCGCTGTTTGCTTCTGCAACTTGTCGAGCTTTTGCTCCATTAATCGCAGCTGCTGCTTCAGAAGCGCGATTTCAGCATCCGGCCCGCCGGCCGACTGCGCCTCCGCGCGTGTTGTTATCAGCGCTCCGATCAGACTGATCGCGGCAGCTGTTGTGGCTGTTGCTCTGGACATGACTTCCCCCTTGTTATCTCGGACATCAAATCATCGTGCGTTTATCGCGCCGCGGGAAGCATCTTTTCAGGAATATGCACGGGCGAGGCCCCCAAAGCCTCGACCGATGCCGGTTCCCGTCGACCGGACCCATTGAGGCTAGGAACGGTCGACGACAGCACCACGACAGGCGGCAGCAGGATTATTCATGACGATCATCATATTATGTCGGCAAGGCGTGAGCCAAAAAAGTCGGTTCCCGTCGAGCGGCGCACGCTATCAGGCGCGGCAAACGCCCCGGGAAAAGCCGAACACTAAGCCTTCTATTGCCCGGCCGAACCGCCTATATTGCCGCCATCTCTTTGAGAGGGCTCAATGTTCCGACATTTCCGCGCTGCACTGACCATCGCCATGCTTGCCGTGATTCCGATCGCCGGTGCCGGAAAGGCACTTGCCCAGGACCGCCGGCTGCCGTCTTCGCCAGCCGAACTCAGGCTGTCCTACGCGCCGATTGTACAGCGCGTTCAGCCCGCCGTGGTCAACGTGTTCGCCACCAAGGTGGTGCAGAACCGCAATCCGCTGCTGGACGATCCGATCTTCCGCCGTTTCTTCGGCGTTCCCGGCGATCAGCCGGAACAGATGCAGCGATCGCTGGGATCCGGCGTGATGGTCGATCCGTCCGGCCTCGTCGTCACCAACGTCCACGTCATCGAGGGCGCCGATCAGGTCAAGGTTTCGCTCTCGGACAAGCGCGAATTCGAGGCGGAGATCGTGCTCAAGGATCCGCGTAGCGATCTCGCGGTGTTGCGGCTGAAAGATGCCCACGAGAAGTTTCCGACGCTCGATTTCGCCAATTCCGATGAACTGATGGTGGGCGACGTCGTACTCGCGATCGGCAATCCCTTCGGCGTCGGGCAGACCGTGACGCACGGCATCATCTCTGCGCTGGCGCGTACGCAAGTCGGCATCACCGACTACCAGTTCTTCATCCAGACCGACGCGCCGATCAATCCCGGCAATTCCGGCGGCGCGCTGGTCGACATGACCGGCAAGCTCGCCGGCATCAATACCGCGATCTTCTCGCGGTCTGGCGGCTCACAGGGCATCGGCTTTGCGATTCCCGCCAACATGGTGCGCGTCGTCGTCGCGTCCGCCAAGAGCGGCGGCAAGGCGGTCAAGCGGCCGTGGCTGGGCGCGCGGTTGCAGGCGGTAACGCCCGAGATCGCCGAGACATTGGGGCTCAAGCTTCCAAATGGCGCGCTGGTCGCAAGCGTCGTGGCCAACAGCCCGGCGGGGAAAGCGGGACTGAAATTGTCCGACCTGATCGTCGGCATCGATGGCCAGACGATCGAGGATCCCAACGCGTTCGACTATCGCTTTGCAACCCGTCCGATCGGCGGCACCGCTCAGATCGACGTGCAGCGCGCCGGCAAGCCTCTGAAGCTGACGATCGCGCTCGAAACCGCGCCGGATACCGGGCGCAATGAGATCGTCATTACCGCGCGCTCGCCGTTCCAGGGCGCCAAGGTCGCCAACATTTCGCCGGCGGTGGCCGACGAGCTGCATCTCGATTCGGATACCGAGGGCGTCGTAGTGACCGGTCTGGCCGATGATGGCACCGCCTCCAATGTCGGATTCCAGAAGGGCGACATCATCGTAGCCGTCAACAACCAGAAGATCGCCAAGACCAGCGACCTTGACAAGGCGGCGCAGACGTCGTCGCGGGTCTGGCGCATCACGCTGGTCCGTGGCGGTCAGCAGATCAACGTCACGCTCGGCGGATGAGCCCGAAGCGCCCACGCGAAACGGCATCGCTTTTCGCAGCGGCAGGCATGGAGCGGGATGCGCCGCACCCGCTCCCGGACAGATTGCGTCCTCGCGCACTGTCCGATGTCGTCGGGCAGGATCATATCCTCGGACCGGATGGCGCGCTGACGCGCATGCTGGCCACGCGCACATTGGGTTCGCTGGTGTTCTGGGGACCGCCGGGCACCGGCAAGACCACCGTGGCGCGGTTGCTGGCGGATGCGACCGAACTGCATTTCGAGCAGATCTCCGCGGTATTTTCCGGTGTCGCCGATCTGAAGAAGGTGTTCGACGCTGCGCGCGCGCGGCGTGAGACCGGTACGGGAACGCTGCTGTTCGTCGACGAGGTGCATCGCTTCAACCGGGCACAGCAGGATTCGTTTCTGCCGGTCATGGAAGACGGCACGGTGGTGCTGGTCGGCGCCACTACCGAAAATCCCTCGTTCGAACTCAACGCCGCTCTGCTGTCGCGGGCGCGCGTGCTGGTGTTTCATTCGCTCGACCCGGTTGCGGTCGAGAAACTGTTTGTGCATGCCGAAGCGATCGAGGGCCGGAAGCTGCCGCTCGACGCCGAGGCGCGCGCCGTGCTGGTGCGGATGGCCGACGGCGATGGCCGCGCCGCGCTGACATTGGCCGAAGAGGTCTGGCGCTCGGCGCGCGAAAACGAGACGTTCAATGCCGAGCAATTGCAGGACATCCTGCAGCGTCGCGCGCCGATCTACGACAAATCGGCTGACGGCCATTACAACCTGATCTCGGCGCTGCATAAATCGGTGCGCGGCTCTGATCCCGATGCGGCCCTGTATTACCTCGCGCGGATGATGGATGCCGGTGAGGATCCGTTATTTCTGGCGCGCCGCGTGGTACGCATGGCGGTTGAGGATATCGGATTGGCCGATCCACAGGCGCTGGTGATCTGCAACGCCGCCAAGGATGCCTACGACTTCCTCGGCCATCCCGAAGGCGAGCTCGCGATCGCGCAAGCGGTGATCTATCTGGCCACCGCGCCAAAATCGAACGCCGCCTACAAGGCCTTTGGCGCCGCGATGCGCGTGGCGAAAGAGGGTGGCTCGCTGCTGCCGCCCAAGCACATCCTGAATTCGCCCACCAAGTTGATGAAATCCGAAGGTTATGGCGGCGGCTACGAATACGACCACGACACGCCCGATGCGTTTTCGGGGCAGGATTATTTTCCGGAAGCGCTGGGCCGGCAGACCTTTTACGATCCGCCCGAGCGTGGCTTTGAACGCGAGATCCGCAAGCGGCTGGACTACTGGGCGAAACTGCGCAAGGAACGAGGTTAAACGTTCTCCTGGGTTGTCCCGCAGCCGTCGGAACTGGCAAGTTCTAGCCGTCGGTCTCGCCGGCGATCTCCACCCGCTCGGGCGGAAGTAAACACAGCCGCCCGTTCAAACCGGCTGCCAGCGTGTGGATCAGAAAATGGGTTGGCGCGTCGTCGGTTGCGCCCATCACCGGCGACGGCGCGGAAATAATCCTCATCGCACCGCATGTACCAATCCAGTCGATGTGGCGATGGCCGTGCGTGACGATGGTTCGGGCCGAGACAGGTTTGAGTTTGCGGACGAACCAGCTGCCATTTATGAGCGCAGTTCCCACCCGCTCGGAGAACGTCGCAACGGGCATCGGATATTCCACCAAATGGTGGTGCAGCGCGACGATCCATCGTGCCTCCGAAAAGTTGGCGAGCACCGCGGCAAGGCGGCGGGCCTGGTCAACCGAGACCAATCCCAGCGCGTTGGTGAACGAAAAATGCGTTTCGGCGTTCGAGTTCAGGATGATCACGCCGAGGCCGTCTGCCTGATCGGGCGGCAAGACCATTGGAAACTGGTCGTCAAACAGACCGGTGAGTTTGGCGGCGCGACGCAAGCCGCCGCGTTCGGCAAAGGCAGCCATCCGCTGGCGATGTGGAGCCAGCGCCTCGTTGAGGGTAGCGGTGAGTTTTCCAGAGCCGTCGACGACGCGTACGCGGTCTCCTTGCACCGCCGCGATCGCAGACAGGGTCCGCATCTGCCGCAGTCGTTTGCCGGGACTGAAGGGCAGGTCGAGCCGGGCCGGATTGGCGCGGTCGACGATGTTCAGGTCGTGATTGCCCGGCAGCACGATCATGCGTGCAGCAAGATTCGGATACTGCGATATCGCATCGAAGAACTCGGCCCACTCTGTGGCGCGACCTGCATCTGTCATGTCGCCCGTGACCAGCAAGTGATCGAGCGGATTAGCGGCATCGATATTCGCAAGGCATACCATGAGCCGCGCGAGACGCTCATTGCCCCGCGGACCGCCACGTCCGCTTTCGATGCGAAAGCCATATCGCTCGCCGACGACGTGAAGGTCCGAAAGATGTGCGATGCGCCAGGTGCGGGCAGCGGGTAATGCTTCGTCGAAGGTGGCGAGATCGATCGGTTGATCCATGCTGGCGTCTGCGAAACCCCAGGCCAGCGACGCGATCGCGAGATAGCCTGAAACCAACACGATGGCGTTGGCCAACATCGGAACGACAAGGTGATGCAATGTGACGATGTCGGCGACGGTGCCGATCCAGCGCGACGCCGGCCAGGCGAGGATCGCAACCGATGCGGCGCATCCGCACACAATGATGCCGGCGCCGGCGGAACTCATCGCGCCCAGCCGTGCGCGTCCGCCTGCGGCGGAATACCGATGGAAGAGCCGTTCCGCGATATGTCGTAGCGCCTCGCGGCAAAGCGCGTAGCCTGGTTGGACGGCGAGCGCATTGAGCGACCAGAAGTTGACTTCGGCGATCCGCAGCAGCGGCCGCCAGCCGAACCATCCCAGCGTTGCAATCATGGCCAGCACCAGCGCGGCGCCAATTTCGCTCAGCGCAAGGAGGCGCGCGGATGCGGAAGAAAACCAGGCCGTCGCCACCAATGGCGTGAAACCGAGCAACAGGGCCGGGAACAGCAGCGTGACCGCCCAGGCGAACAGCAGTTTCGGCAGGCTGATTTCAACCAGCAGGCTTCCAGCGATTGCAAGCAACGACTTTTGGTCGGGACTCGCGGCATCGTCCTCGATGTCGCCGTCACGCGGATCGATCAGCGCGTCGTTTTGAGTGCGCGTTGAATTACGTTCTGGATGCGGCGTCGTCATGATCGGAGCCCGGAGTTTTGCATCTGCAAGCGGATGAGAAGCGTCCAACAGGAACTAATAATCTCCCGGCATCATATCCGCAGAACACGTCGCGTGCCCGCACATTCGTTTTGATCGATTGCTTTCGAGCCAGTCGGGCAACTCGTCGCGACGTCGGTCGGAAGACTTTGAGGCAAAGTCGATGCCCGTTGAATAACGACCCTTTTCGCTGCGGCGCACAGCAGGCGCGTTCTGGTTGGCGCGAGAGTTTTCACAAATTGTGACGGCAATGTATACGCGTCGCAAACTGTCTCCTCAGGTTGCGACGTTGACTCGATGCGAACTTGGGCGTTAATTAAACAGGCCAACTGAAAAAAGCTGAGGCGATCAAACATGGATCGTTTATCAGCGTGCAACTGTTGCCGGCGAGCATCTCGACGATCCGACGCACGATTGGTCGAGCTGCTGGAGGGGTCCCGTGGACTCGCCTGCGGTCGCGGAACAAACAGAACGGCCGTACATCTCGACCGGGCATTTGCCCGAGGATGAGACCGTGCAGAAGCTCGTGTCCGAGGCGCACAGACGCTTCAGGTGGAATACCGACGGACAAAATTCACAGGTCTACCCGGCGCTCGCGAGTGTTCCGAGCGATGATTGGATTGCTGCTCATGGCCGGCTCGCCTTACTGGCGGTGATCTCGGCCGGGGCGACTCCCGAAATACCTTCCAGGAGAGATTCCAAGTGACGATGCCACGGGCAAGGGCACCAGCCCCACCTGATCCCATTGCCCTCAAATCAGGGAGGACAGCATGACGACCTATGACAACAGTTCGGGTTTACGCTCTGGCAATTTGTCCGCGCCACCATTTTGGGTCTGCATTCTGCTTGGAATTGTAATGATCCTGGCCGGAATAATCGTCCTGGGGGACGTTGTACTCGTTACGGTTATCAGCACGGTTTTCATCGGCGCGGCGGCCATCGCCATCGGTGCCTTCGAAGTCATCCACGCCTTCTGGACCAAGGGATGGGGAGGATTTGTCTGGCAAGTGCTGCTGGGCATTCTGTACATCGCGTTCGGTCTGGTGATCCTGAGCCAGCCTGTCGCCAGCGCCTTGATTCTGACCTATGCCCTCGGACTGACCCTTCTGCTGTCGGGTGTCATTCGCATCCTGCTGGGCTTCAGTCACTGGAAGGAGGCCGGCTGGATCATGTTGTTGTCCGGACTGTTCGGAATTTTGGCAGGTCTCGTCATTTTGACCGGCTTCCCGATGACGGGGCTCTGGGTACTCGGCTTTCTCCTCGGCGTCGACCTGATCACCCACGGGCTAGGATGGCTGAGCTATGCCTGGCGGCCGGCGGCAAGAACGGCATAGCCGCCCATCGTATCGAAGGCGCAACGAGGCAAGGCGGGCCGGACTTCGCAATCCCTATCCTGGAAAACTGGGCGTGCTGGAGGAAGGCGCGCTGGCCGATCTCTTGCTGGTCGACGGCAATCCCATCGACAACATCAAGCTCACCGAAGACCCCGCGAAGAATTTTGTCGTCGTTATGAAAGATAGAAAAATCTATAAAAACCTTCTCGCCGGCAAGGGCGGGAAATGGAAGGACTGGTCGAGAAGGTCAGGTGGTGCCAGATGAGGAAGTTCAGCTTCCGGTCCATTATGATATTTGTGATGTGCCTGGTTGTGGCGGTGTTGCTGATTGGCTTGGGCATCGCCGGCGTGATTAAATTCAAGCATAGAGATATTTCGAACACCTCGGCAAACGAGCCGCAGCAACCGCTGCAAATGTCCGCCGACGTAAGAGCTCTCCGTTCCAGACCTGCGGGCAAGGAGTATCAGCCCGACATAGGGGGACCTCGGGCTCGGTTTTGACCCTCCGCGGCGTCCTCCGGCATCGGGCTCTGTTGCGCCGATGCCGATCTTGCTATCGGTGTCGCCAACTCGGTCAAATGCCGATTTTGATAGCGACATCCTGACTGTCCGCCATTTCCCGGCTTTATGACCCAACATCGCCGGTCTGCGGGCGGATTTGCGCCGATTTCACCGTGACGATTCGCTGCTTTTACGCTACCCAACAGCTTGATTTGGAGCCCGCAACACCATGAGCCGCCGCGTCAAGAGACCTTTGCGCCCAGCAGGCGACCGCCCCAAGGGCGCGCGCCCGTACCGGGGCTCGCAGGCGGAGCGTCCGCAGTTACAGTCAAAGTCGCACCGTCCCGGTGGCAAGCCCGCGCCGCGTTTTGCAACCTCGACATCGCGCGCGCCAAAACCGGCGCCTTTCGTGCCCGAGCCTGAAAAGGTCGTTGCCGAGTTGCCGGCGTTGCCGACCAAGGTGCAGACCGTGGTGGTGACCGCGGACGAGAACAACATGCGCGTCGATCGCTTTCTGGAAGCGCGGTTTCCGGGCCTGTCCTTCTCTCATATCCAGCGCATCGTTCGCAAAGGCGAGCTGCGCGTCAACGGCAAGCGCGCCGACAGCAAGGATCGGATCGAAGAGGGCCAGAGCATCCGTATTCCGCCGCTGAAGCTGGATACGCCCAAGGTCGCGGGCCACCTATCGGAGGCCGAGAACAAGACGCTGCAGACCCTCAAGGAGATGATCCTGTTCGAGGATGCCGACGTCATGGTGCTGAACAAGCCGGCAGGGCTTGCGGTGCAGGGCGGTTCCGGCGTCACACGCAATGTCGACGACATGCTGGAAGTGATGCGCGACGCCAAGGGACAGAAGCCGCGGCTGGTGCATCGGCTCGACAAGGAGACCGCGGGCTGTCTGCTGGTCGCGAAAACGCGGTTCGCGGCCACCGCATTGACCGGCTCGTTTCGCCATCGTTCCGCGCGCAAAATCTACTGGGCGCTGGTTGCCGGCGTGCCGAAGCCGAAGCAGGGCCGCATCTCGACCTATCTCGCCAAGGAGGAGGGCGAGGATGATACCATCATGCGGATCGCGGCCCATGGCGACGAAGGCGCCAGCCATGCCGTGACCTACTACGCGGTGGTTGAAACCTCGGCGCAGAAGCTGGCCTGGGTGTCACTGAAGCCGGTCACCGGCCGAACCCATCAATTGCGCGCGCATATGGCGCATATCGATCACGCCATCGTCGGCGATCCCAAATATTTCAACAAGGAAAACTGGCAGCTGCCGGGCGGCCTGCAGAAGCGGCTGCATCTGCTGGCGCGCCGGATCGTGATCCCGCATCCGCGTGGTGGCGTGATCGACGCCACCGCGCCATTGCCGCCACATATGCTGCAATCATGGAACCTGCTCGGCCTCGAAGCCGACCGTTTCGACCCGATCGAGAACGCGCCGGAAGAGTGATCGTCTTGCGGTTTCCGCGGATAATCACGACATCAACCCGATGAAGTCTCTCACGATTATCACGGCCGTCGCGATGTCGATGCTGATGGCCGGTACGGTATTCGGTCAGCAAATGCTTCCACCGGGTTGGTCGCAATTCAATCCGCCGCTGCCGGCACCGCCTCCGCCGCCCAGGATCGAGGCGCCCGTCGTGCCCAAAATGGATGCGCCATCGCAGCCGCGTGTCCGGTCCGAGCGGCGCCGCTCGTTCGATGAGCGCATCACCCAATGCTTGCAGGACGGCGCTGCTTCCGGGCTCGGCCCGAACGCACGGGCGGCCTATTCACGGGCCTGCGCCAACCGCGATTGACTTCGTGGCAGAGCGCTTTCGAGCGAAGTGGAAACCGGTTCGCGTAAAGAAAGCGCGTCAAAACAAAAGACTAGAGCCCCGTTCCGATTCAATCGGAACGGAAAAGGCTCTTGGACCGCCATTCCGCAATGCAAACCGCTGCACGCATAGGGCTGTAGCGCTTACGCCGCAACCCCGACGCTGTTCGGATCGTTTTCGCCCGTGTAAGCTTGCGGCCTGCAGCCTGGTACAAGGTGAGCCAAAAACACGCGTAAAACCAAACAAAAACACATAAGGGAGACGTCAGGAAAACCATGACCGAAATCCGATACCTGGCACCGCAGACGCTTGATGAAGCGATCGGTGCATTTGCGGCGGCAGGCAGTGCCGGACGCATCCTGGCTGGCGGGACCGATCTTTTGGTGCAAATGCGCGCCGGCGTCGTCCGGCCGGGCCTGATTGTCGATATCAAGAAAATATCGGAGATGACCGGCATCGAGGAAACCGCCGATGGCGGCTTCCGCGTGGGTGCGGCCGTCTCGGGCATGGCGCTGGCCGAACATCCGCGCTTCGGCAAGGTCTGGCCCGGTGTGCTCGAAGCCATCAATCTGATCGGCTCCAAGCAGGTGCAGGGGCGGGCTTCTGCGGGCGGCAATCTGTGCAACGGCTCGCCGGCCGGGGACAGCGTGCCCGCCATGGTTGCCGCTGGGGCCATGGTGACGTTGCAGGGGCCGGGCGGCCGTCGCGAATTGCCAGTGGAACAAGTGCCGGCAGGTCCTGGACGTACCAACCTGAAGCCAGGCGAAATCCTCGTCGGCTTCACATTGCCG
Organism: uncultured Alphaproteobacteria bacterium; assembly: GCA_963738105.1. Taxonomy (GTDB): domain Bacteria; phylum Pseudomonadota; class Alphaproteobacteria; order Rhizobiales; family Xanthobacteraceae; genus Bradyrhizobium. The sequence continues at coordinate 28,270 of CAVTWC010000022.1, forward strand.
CCGCGGCCGCCGGGTTCGAGCGATGCTTATTTGCGCATGATCCCTCGCACCGAGATGGATATTGCGGTCGTCGGCGTTGGCGTCAGCCTTACCTTGAAGGGCGGTGTCTGCACTGCGGCCAGGGTCGGGCTCGGCGCGGTGGCGCCGACCGTGCTGCTGGTTGAGCCTGCCGCAAATGCGCTGATCGGTTCGCGCCTCGAAGACGCCGCGCTGGAAAAGGCGGCTAGCGCCTGTAGCGCCGCCTGTCGTCCGATCGACGACAAGCGCGGCACCATCGTCTACCGCACCAAAGTGGCTAGCGTGCTGTTGAAGCGCACCGCCGCGATCGCCGCACGACGCGCGGGAGGGAATTGATTTCATGGCAAAAGTCCACGTCACCACCACCATCAATGGCGAGCCCTCGGAGTTCCTGTGCGAGCCAAGCGACACCATGCTCGATGCCCTGCGCGGGCCGCTCGGGCTGACCGGTTCGAAGGAAGGCTGCGCCTCCGGCGACTGCGGCGCCTGCAGTATCACGCTGGACGACCGGCTGGTCTGTTCCTGCCTGATGCTTGCCGTCGAATCCGAGGGGCATGAACTCAGGACCATCGAGGGCATGGCGCAGGGAGAGAAGCTGCATCCGCTGCAGCAGAAGTTTCTTGAAACAGCCGCGTTGCAGTGTGGCATCTGCACCTCGGGCATGCTGATGGCGTCCGACGCCCTGCTGCGGAGAAATTCGCAGCCGAGTGAGGAAGAGGTGCGGTACTGGCTGGCCGGCAATCTCTGCCGCTGCACCGGCTACGACAAGATCGTGCGCGCGGTGATGGAGACCGCGTCGGAAATGCGGGAGCAAGGAATCAAGGAGGCCGCGCAATGAATATCGTCACCAATAACAAGTGGATCGGCCAGCGCACCATTCGCCCTGACGGCGTCGACAAGGTCACGGGACGTGCGGCGTTCGCCGCCGACACCACGATGCCCGGCATGATCTGGGGCAAGGTGCTGCGTAGCCCGCACGCCCATGCACGCATCAAATCGATCGATACCTCGAAGGCGGAAGCGCTGCCGGGTGTGAAGGCGGTGGTCACCTCGCGTGATATCGTCGATTTCCCGCTCGACAAATCGGTAATGCTCGGCATCCAGGACATGCGCTGGATGTGCCGCAACGTGATGGCGCGCGAGAAGGCGCTGTTCCCCGGCCATCCCGTGGCCGCCGTGGCGGCAACCACGGAGGCGATTGCCGCCAAGGCCTGTGAACTGATCGAGGTCGACTACGAGGTGCTGCCTTGGTCGATCGAGATCGACGATGCGCTCAAGCCCGATGCGCCGATCCTGCACGATTTCATGAAGTTCGAGGGCAAGCCCTCCAACATCGCGGGCCGGCTCGAAGTCAAGAAGGGCGACATTGCGCAGGGCTTTACCGAAGCCGAAGTCGTGATCGAGCGCAGCTTCGCGACGCGTCCGGTACATCAAGGCTATATCGAGCCGCACGCCTGCCTGATCAGTGTCGCCGCCGATAACAAGACCACGATCTGGAGCTCCAGCCAGGGCCAGTTCATGGTGCGCGCGATGACGGCATATCTGAGCGGCATTCCCCAAAGCGACATCCGCGCCATCCCGGCCGAAATCGGCGGCGGTTTTGGCGGCAAGACCATCGTCTATCTCGAGCCGCTCGCAACACTGCTGTCGAAGAAGTCCGGCCGTCCGGTCAAGATGGTGATGACCCGCGAGGAGGTGATGCGGGCAACGGGGCCGACCTCGGGCTCCAGGAGCACGGTCAAGATCGGCGCGACCAGAGACGGCAAGATCGTTGCCGCACAGGGCACGTTCTATCTGCAGGCCGGCGCGTTCCCGGGCTCGCCGATCCGCGGTGCGGTCGGATGCAGCTTTGCGCCGTATGATATTCCGCACGTGTTGTCGGTGGGTTTCGACGTGGTCTCCAACCGCTCCAAGGTCGCTGCCTACCGGGCGCCCGGCGCGCCGATCGGCGCCTATGCGGTCGAGTGCGTGCTCGATGAATTGGCGCAGGCGCTGAAAATGGATCCGCTGGAGCTTCGCCTGAAAAATGCCGCCAAGGAAGGCACCAAGGCGGCGCACGGTCCGGTCTATCCGCGCATCGGTTATGTCGAGACGCTGGAAGCCGCCAAGGCATCACCGCACTACAACGCGCCGCTCGGCAAGCTGCAGGGCCGCGGCGTCGCTTCCGGCTTCTGGTTCAATGCCGGCGGTGAGTTCGAGCGCCCAGGTCAACATCACCGAAGACGGCAACGTCGTCGTCACCACGGGGCATCCTGACATTGGTGGTTCGCGCGCTGCGATCGCCAATGTCTGCGCGGAGCTGCTCGGGATCGATTACCGGCGGGTGTCGGTGTTGATCGGCGATACCGCGACGGTCGGATTCTCCAACCTGACCGGCGGGAGCCGTGTGTTGTTCGCTTCCTCGATCGTGGTCACGCAATCGACCGAGAAGATCATCGCCACGCTGCGCGAGCGCGCGGCAAAGATCTGGGACATCGATCCCGACGCAGTGAAGTGGGAAAACGGCGCGGCGCATCCGGTCAGTCCGAACGCCGGCCAGTTCGAACCGCTGACCTTGGCGGAACTCGCTGAAAAAGCGCCGTCGATGGGTGGGCCCATCGGCGCCGGCGTGCAGCTCAATACTGTGGGCGCGGAAGGCGGTTTCGGCACGCACATCGCCGACGTCGAGGTGGATGTCGATCTCGGGATCGTGCGTGTGATCCGCTACACCGCGATCCAGGATGTCGGTCGTGCGGTGCATCCGAGCTATGTCGAGGGACAGCTGCAAGGCGGCGTGTCGCAAGGCATCGGCTGGGCGCTCAACGAAGAGTACATCTACAACAGGGAAGGCAAGGTCGATAATCCCGGGTTCCTCGATTATCGCATGCCGGTCTGTTCGGACCTGCCGATGATCGACACCATCATGGTCGAAGTGCCGAACCCGAAACATCCGCAGGGCGTCAAGGGTGTCGGCGAGGTGCCGCTGATCCCGGTGATGGCCGCGATCAGCAGCGCCGTGCACAACGCGCTCGGCAAGCGCTTCTACAGCCTGCCGATGTCGCCACCAAAAGTGCTGGACGTGATCGAAGCCAAGGGATGATAGTCCGGATTATCATTTGAGGCTCATGGACCAATAATGGCCGGCGACAGCGCGAACCGCTGCCGCCGGCTCTTTTATGAAACAGGCGGTCGGGCAGGGGCGTCTTCGGGCAATGGCCGACTTAATGGCTGCTCTGGATCACGTCGCGTTCGCGGGGTGCATAAAGCCAAAGGCTTTTTCTCGGGCTACCGTCGGTTGTTCGCGTGATGCCGCAGGCTCTGCGGCCGCAGCGTGCGATTTGGCAGGTATCATCCATCGCACAATCTGCGAAGAACCATACGACATAGGAACAGATCGCAACGGCTGCGATCAGAAGCGTAATTTTGGTTTGCCGATCCATGGACTATTGGTCGCCTGCGCGGCGCTTCGGTTCGAGCAAGTTACGGCAAATCTGCTCTGATGCAGTGCGTCACCATCTTTGCTTCCGCTCTTGGGCGTAGACGAGACAGGTGGGATGAGGGAGGCTCCTCCATACATCAGCTATGATATGTTGTGCCTTTCTTCATCGCAGGAGATAGACTGACGTGCCCGACACCCAGAAACTGACGCCCGCACTCTCGACGCCTGGGCGCGACCTGCTGAGGCGAGAAATATATAAAGGACTGGCGGACAGAGCGGCTGGCCGCGTCAAAGACCTCGATGTTGACGCCATCCTCGCTAAAGGAAAGGAGCTATTGCAGAAGCGCTCAATCTCCAATGTAAGGCAATTCGGAGTTGATGGTCGAAAGACACTCTTCTTGCTCCTTCTCCTTTTCGCGATCCCCGCGGGCGACTGCTCCGCGCAGACACCGCCGCCCCCAGTCGACGAACATGCGTTCGAGCGCGTGCCGCCGACAGTCGTGAAGAGATTGGCGACCCGCTTTTCGCTAGGCGCATTCGCCGGCCGCTTCGAAGAGACGCGGCTCGGCGCGGTTCGCGAAGCTGTGGGCGAAGGGACCATCCAACACCAAGGCGACGCTGGAGATAGCATCTATTGGCTGTGTTATCGGCGCGCGCAGTATCGATTATGGGTGGTGTCCAGCGGAGAGATGGGCGGCCCGGACCATCTCGTCACGGAGATCGTTGACGAGCTCACCGAGAAAGACGCCGGGGCCTCGGCCGATTGCGCCATCATCCCGGAAAAGTTCTCGCCCGTCGTCTTCGACAGCAAGCTGCATTTAGGTATGTCGCGTCAGGAGGTAATCACGGCGTTGGGACCGCCGTCGAAGTCGGAAGCTGCTCAGATCGTGTATTCTCACGAGGGAAAGCTCGCAGACGGTTTCGATGAGACCGCTTGGCTCATTCTCGGATTTGGTGAGGACAAGCTCGTGTCCATGCGCGGCGGCAAGACCACGACGAATTGAAGTGGCTGCGAGCAGCGTTCGCGCTTCGCGACGGATGCGAACGAGTCACGCTCGCTCCCGCACCAGCCCCATCACATACCCCAGCTTCTCCACCACCTTCGGCGAAAGCAAGCCAAGGGCACTTGGTCATCCACTTTGGCTTCGATGCCCCGAAGCAGCGGCCGAACTGACCCAAGGTGATGAGCAGCCCGGATCAAAAGTTCGACGTTTGCGGATGCGATTGAATCCGTCTGTCGCCTCATGTTGCCTTTGAAGGGTAGATCGGACCTGCCTGAGAGCGGTCCAAAAGGACGCGATTGGCCCATCGCGACATATTACGCTGCCGCACGAACTGGGTCGCTATAGGGGCAAAGCAGACATCGCTTTTCGTCGCATCACGCCGCCGGGTTTATGGGTACACGGCCTAGTGCCGGTACTGCGCCAGAAACATCCGCAAGGAATCATGTGGGCTTTCGACGTCGGTGATGACCCAGCCATCGGGGCCGTTGACGAGGATGAAATTCAGCGTCACCCGACGGCCGTTATTGTCGAACGCGGTCGCGACATAGGTCTTGTCGAATTGTTTGCGCAGGATCGAAATCGCGATGCCGCCGAGCTTCCAGGTCGGGCTCTGCCCAGAGAAATCATAGGGCTGCGCGGTCGCCGCGAGCCAGTTTCCCTGCAGGCTGGGATCAAAGAACTGGCGCAGTATCGGCGTCGCGCGGCAATCCGCTGGAGAGTTCCGACGACCGGTCGCCATAATAGGCGTAGCCGTTGCGGACCAGCGATTCCGGCGTGCGAAAGCCGGCGTGCAGCGACGAAAGGCCAAAACCGGCCAATAAGCCCAGTATACCCGCGATAATTCTCAACTTCGCCGTCTCGCTTTATTCGGATCCGAGCTTATCCTAGTCTCAGGCCCAAAATCAGCGATGGACCGACGATATCAGCATGCGTGAATTATTCGACGAAGTGGCCGGCCAATCTCCGCTCGATCCGGAGGAAGCGGTCAGGCGCACCACGCGCGGTCCGCAGCGCAAGCGCTTTTACAAGCAGGCTGGCGTTGCCGAGACGGCTGACGGCTTTGCTATTCAGCTCGACGGCAAGCAGGTGCGGACGCCCTCCGGTCGGCCGCTGGTCGCGCCGACCCGCGATATCGCTGACGGCATCGTCGCCGAATGGAATGCGCAAGGCGAGATCATCGATCCCCTGACGATGCCGCTGACCAGATTCGCCAACACCGTCGGCGAGGCGGTGGTCGACCGGGTCGACGCGGTCGCCGACGATCTTTCAAAATATTTCGGCTCTGATCTGCTGTTTTACCGTGCTGCACATCCGGAAGCGCTGGTCGCGCGCGAGGCTGAATTGTGGGATCCGGTGGTGTTCTGGGCCGCCAATGCGCTGGGTGCCCATTTCATCATGGCCGAAGGCATCGTGCATGTCCGCCAGCCGGAGCCTGCGATCGCGGCGGCGCGCGCAGCGTTGCCGACAGACCCCTGGTCGATTGCGGCGCTGCATGTGGTCACCACCTTGACGGGCTCGGCGCTGCTGGCGCTGGCGCTCCAGCACGGCGAACTCGACGCTGACAGGGTCTGGGCGGCCGCCCATGTCGATGAGGATTGGAACAGCGAAAAATGGGGCGTCGACGAGGAGGTCGCGGCGCGTCGCGCGGCCCGGCTGGTCGATTTCAACGCCGCCGCAACCGTTCTCAAATCTCTAAACGCGGCATCCGCCCGGGTGTGAGCGGCGCGTTTTGGACATCAGGGCCCCGCTGCGACTTGGCAGTACGGCGGGATTTTATTGGTCAAGCGCCAGCCTGGGTATCGATCATGCGGAGGGCTGCGGATTTGAGCCGATTGACGCTAATGTCATTGGATGTCAGCGCTCTGCCAGCAGCGGTTAGTGTCGGTGAGCCTTTAGTGATCCGAATTATTCCGGCATCCCGCAGACTTTCCAGGATGGCTGGCGCCACCGGACGCTCCGAACGTATGTCCATCAATGCCCAGCTGATGGCCGACTTTTCCTCGAAACTTAAACGGCAGAACTGCAATGGAGAAAACGCAGGTGTCGGTGGCGCGGGCGTGCGGCCTTCAGCCCGGCCAAAACTCTGGTAATGGGCTAAACCTGAAGCCATCCACTGGGCATCGATCGCCTGTTTGACATCAGGATATTTGGCCAGATACCAGGCCTCGTCGAAATCAAAATCGTCTATCGGCATATTACGCTTTCACACTTAATGTCGCGACTTCTAACCGGGTGCGCGGCGCATTGCAAAACTGGAAGTGGGTCCGGGCGAAGGAAATTGAATGCGACAAGTCGCCCTTGTGATTCCATGGCTTCGACAAGATCGATCAGACGACCTATCCAAACTTTGAGGGGATGAGTGAACGCGACGAAAGCATTCCACTTCGGCCCGGAGAAATTCGTTTCAATTTCGTTAATTCGTTGGCATTCCGCAGTAATTTCGACGTGGGTTGAGTAACGGGGGGTTTACGAGCGCAGGGTAGCCTCGACCGGCCTGATCCGGTGAAACAGAGCCCAAACGCTGCCCATGTCGATTGCCATCAACTCGACCGTCCCGTTGGTCGCTGCCCAAGGCATCACGGCCGATGTCGTGCTGCAGCCGGGCACGGTGGTCAATGCCCAGGTGCTGCAGCTGCTCGGCGACGGTCAGGTGCGGATTGCGATCGGCGGCCAGTCGCTGGATGTAACCTCGCAAGTGCCGCTGCAGGCCGGTCAGACGCTGCAACTGTCGGTGTCGCAAACCGCCGACGGCAACATCAACCTCGCGGTGGTCAATCAGCCCGCGGGCGCAACGGCGAGCCAGGCGGCCGCCAATCCAGCCGCGCCGAATGCCACCTCGGACGCCGTCACCTTGACCTCCGCCGTCGCTGCGACGGCCGCGCCAGTCAACACGGCGGCACCGCAGCCTCAACTCACGGCGCTGCAGTCGCTGGCGGTGTCGATCGCGGCGCAGACCGCGGCGGCCCAGCAGAGCAGCGTGGCGCCGTTATTCGCCAACCTCGGCGTCGCCGCCGCATCAGGCAGCCTGCCGACGATCGTGCAGCAGGCCGCTGTGCAGGTGCTGGCGCAGCAAACCATCCTCGATCAGGGCCTGACCGGCACCGATATCAAGCAGGCGTTCCAAAGCTCCGGCCTGTTTCTGGAAGCATCGCTGGCGCAGGGCTCGGTTTCACAGGGCATACCCGACCTTAAGGCAGCGCTGATTGTGCTGCGTCAGGTGCTGACGACGGCGATCGACAGTACGACGGCGGCCGCGACGCTGGTGCCTGCGGACGGGCAGGCGACCGCGACGACAACGGCAACCGCGACGCCGGCGACCCTTCTGCTGGAGCTAGGCGCGGACGCCGTGCTTCAAGCCCTGTCCGACGGATCACCGAACCCGTCATCCTCCGTCATCATTACCGCCGAGCCGGATACGCAGACGACGGCGTCACCTTCGCTGGCGCCGTCGCTTGTGTCCGGGAGTCCGCCGTCGGCGTCGCAAGGCGATGCGCCGGAGATTCCGCAGGGCGTGCTCGAGTTCAGCGCTGCGGCCTCGATCATCACGCCGGCAACGACACCGGCGGATGCCGTCGCGCGTTCGGCGGCGAGCAGCGCCGCGCTCAATCTGCTTCAGGAAGCCATTCAGGCGGGCCCGCTTGCCGGCCCGCTGACGGCGACGGGCGCTTCGAGTTTGGGTCTCGCCGATAGCCAATTGCTGTCGCTGCTCCCGGCGGTGGCAGGCGCCCGGCTGCCGAACACCGATGAAGCCGGCTTTGCCCGCACCAACGTGCCGCCGCCGCCGATCAGCGGCGCGTTGCCGGCGGCGCAACCGGTGATATCAGCGACCCTGGTGTCGAATTCATCGGCCGAGACGGCGATGCATCATCTGCTCGCCGATACCGACGGCGCCATCGCGCGGCAGACGTTGCTGCAGGTCGCCTCGTTGCCGGACCAGGTGGACCCATCCACTGGCCGGATCGATCCGACCGCGCAGCGCTGGAATTTCGAAATCCCGTTTTTGACCCCGCAGGGAACGGCGATGGCGCAATTCGAGATTTCGCGCGATGGCGCGGGCAACGAAGCCGAAGCATCAGCCAATCGGGCGTGGCGGGCGCGCTTCACGCTCGGCGTCGAACCGGCGGGCCCGGTGCATGCGCTGGTATCGCTGAACGGCGACAAGACGTCGGTGCGGATGTGGGCGGAGCGGCCCGCGACCGCCGATCAACTGCGCGCCGGGGTATCGCAGCTCAGTCAGGCGCTGAGCCGCGCCGAATTGCGGCCCGGCGACATCGTGATCCGCGACGGGGCGCCGCCGCAGCCGATCCCGGCCCGGGCCGGGCATTTCCTGGATCGGGCGCTATGAGCGAACAAACCAAGCGACAGCTTGCGGTCGCGCTGCATTACGACCGCACCGGCGCGCCGCGGGTGGTCGCCAAGGGCAAGGGCAGCATCGGCGCCAAGATCATCGAGGTGGCTAAGGAGCATGGCATCCCGATCGAGGAGAACGAAGTGCTGGCCGGGGCGCTGTCCAATGTCGAACTCGGCGATGAAATTCCGGCGGAGCTCTACAAGGCGGTAGCCGAAGTGCTGATCTTCGTGCTGCGGCTGTCGGGGCGGGTGCGCTAGCCTCCCTGATGTCATCGTTTTACCACGATGTCGTCAGCATCTGCCGCGCGTTTTCCATTGCATCGGATATTGCCGTGATCAATCGTCGTCATGCGCTCGGCCTGTTTGCCGCCGCCAGCCTGTTGCCGTCCCGTGGATTTGCCGATGTCGCGCAGCAGCGCCGCGAGGTGCACGACGATCTGGCCCAGCATTTCATCCAGGAAGGCACCGCCGGCACTTTCGTCGGCTACAAGGTCGACGACTATCTGATCATCGCCAGCGACAAGGACCGCTCCGGCGAAGCAAAGCTGCCGGCCTCGACCTTCAAGATTGCGAATTCGCTGATCGCGCTGGAAACCGGCGTGGTGCAGGACCCCGACAAGGACGTGTTCAAATGGGACGGGATCAAGCGCGACATCGAGGCATGGAATCGCGACCACACCATGCGTACCGCGATCGCGGCGTCCGCAGTGCCGGTCTATCAGGAAATCGCGCGGCGCATCGGCCAGGAGCGGATGCAGAAATATGTCGACCTGTTCGAATACGGTAACCGCAATATCGGCGGCGGCATCGATCAGTTCTGGCTGACCGGGGATTTGCGGATCGATCCGGGGCAGCAGGTCGATTTTGTCGACCGGCTGCGCCGTGGCGTGCTGCCGATCTCGAAACGAAGCCAGGATCTGGTGCGCGACATCCTGCCTGTCACCAAGGTCGGCGACGCCACGATCCGCGCCAAGAGCGGGCTGCTCGGCGCCGAGATCGGCAAGCCTTCGCTGGGCTGGATGGTCGGCTGGGCCGAGAAGGGCAGCGCGCAGACCGTGTTCGCGCTGAACATGGATTGCCAGGAGCCGCGCCATATCGCCGACCGCATGCCGCTGACGCAGACCTGTTTGCGCGATATCGGCGGGATTTGATCTGGCGCGTTGGCCAATGTTCGTCGCAGGCCAATTCATTATTCGTCCTGGCCGGGCTTGTCCCGGCCATCCACGTCTTGACGCAGGCACATAAGGAAGACGTGGATGCCCGGGACAAGCCCGGGCATGACGGTGTACAACGGACCTCCAGCACCAATAAGAAACGTGAGAGGAATCCATGACCGCCCCAACAAAACCGCCGCGCTTTCCGCAATTGACTCTCGATCAGCTCGACAACTCCCAGAGGTCGCTCGGCGATCAGGTCATGAAGGTCTCCAGCGTCGGGATCGGCGGGCCCTACAATTCGATGCTGCGCAGCCCGGTGCTGGGGCAGCGGCTGTTCGACCTGTTTCACTATCTGCGCTGGGAAACCTCGGTTCCGCTCAAGCTCAACGAATTCGCGATCCTGATCATCGCGCGGCAATGGCGGTCGCAGATCGAATGGTTCTCGCATGCGCCGCTGGCGGCGAAGGCGGGGCTCTCGTCCGACGTGATTGCCGAGCTGAAAGCCAACCAGCGGCCGTCGCGCATGAGCGAGGATGAAACGCTGGTGTATGATTTCGTCACCGAGCTGACCGCCACGCAGAAAGTTTCCGACGCGACCTATGCGCGGGCGAAGAAGCTGTTCAGCGACCAGCAGATCGTCGACCTCACCGCGGTGATCGGCAATTACGTGATGGTCGCGATGCTGCTGTCGGTGTCCGAGCAAACCGTGCCGCCGGACAAGGAGCCTCCGTTCAAGCCGGGCGAGAAGTAGTCACCACGAGTCGTCCCTGCGAACGCAAGGACCCATACAGCAACTAGAACAAGCGATGGCTGGGAAGTCAATTTGGCCTCGATGCGGCGGCCCGGCCAATGCGGCCGAGATGGGTAAAGCCGAAGCCGGCGCTGTATTTCATGCCGTAACCCAGCGCGCGGTCGAAGCCGATATGACTGAGCCAGATGATCGCGATCGACAGCAGCAGCGGGGCTTCGAGCCCGAACCCCAGCGTCATCAGCGGGACTGGTATGAGGTAACTGTGCATCGCGTTGTAGATCAGGGCGCCGAACCTGGGGCCTGAGAGGTAGGCGATGAAGCTGAGATCCGGCGCCAGGAACAGGATGAAATAGAGCCACCACGAGCCGCCCCAGACCGCGTAAAGCAGCGTCATCCCCACAAACAGCGCCAGCCCCTCGAGCCGCAGCATGGTGCGTAACCCGCCGGTGACGGCGCCGGTGGCCTCGGTGGTCTCGCTCATGGCCTGTTCCCCCTCGAATCCGCGTGAGTGACTTGTCCCACTGTAGCGCTTTCGCGCCCGGAAAGCCGGTTTCCTGCCGGGAAAAGGCCGTGTTAGAACCCGGTCAAATCAGGCGGGAAGTGAGCGACATGAAAGATATCCTGGATACCCTTGAGGACCGGCGCGCGGGCGCCAGGCTGGGCGGCGGCGAAAAGCGCATCGAGGCGCAGCACGCCCGTGGCAAGCTGACCGCGCGGGAGCGCATCGAGCTGTTGCTCGACAGGGGATCGTTCGAGGAATTCGACATGTTCGTCGAGCACCGCTCGACCGAATTCGGCATGGAGAAGAACAAGATCCCCGGCGACGGCGTCATCACCGGCTGGGGAACCGTCAACGGCCGCAAGACCTTTGTCTTCGCCAAGGATTTTACCGTGTTCGGCGGGTCGCTGTCGGAAACCCATGCCCAGAAGATCGTCAAGATCCAGGATATGGCGATGAAGGCGAGGGCGCCGATCATTGGCCTTTACGATGCCGGCGGCGCGCGCATCCAGGAAGGCGTCGCGGCCCTGGCCGGCTATTCCTATGTGTTCCGCCGCAACGTGATCGCCTCGGGCGTGATCCCGCAGATTTCCGTCATTATGGGCCCCTGCGCCGGCGGCGACGTCTATTCACCGGCGATGACCGACTTCATCTTCATGGTGAAGAACACCAGCTACATGTTCGTCACCGGTCCCGACGTGGTGAAGACCGTCACCAACGAGGTGGTCACGGCGGAAGAACTCGGCGGCGCCTCGGTGCATGCGACGCGCTCCTCGATCGCCGATGGCGCCTTCGAGAACGACGTCGAGACGCTGTTGCAGATGCGCCGGCTGATCGACTTCCTGCCGTCCAACAACACCGATGGCGTGCCGGAATGGCCGAGCTTTGACGATATCGGCCGGCTCGACATGTCGCTGGACACGCTGATCCCCGACAATCCGAACAAGCCCTACGACATGAAGGAATTGATCCTCAAGGTCGTGGACGAGGGCGATTTCTTCGAAATCTCGGAGACCTTCGCCAAGAATATCGTCACCGGCTTCGGCCGTATCGCCGGCCGCACGGTCGGATTCGTCGCCAACCAGCCGATGGTGCTGGCCGGCGTGCTCGACAGCGACGCATCGCGCAAGGCGGCGCGCTTTGTGCGTTTTTGCGATGCCTTCAACATTCCGATCGTGACGTTTGTGGACGTGCCGGGCTTCCTGCCGGGCACCGCGCAGGAATATGGCGGCCTGATCAAGCACGGCGCCAAATTGCTATTCGCCTATTCGCAATGCACGGTGCCGCTGGTCACGGTGATCACGCGCAAGGCCTATGGCGGTGCGTTCGACGTGATGGCGTCAAAAGAAATCGGCGCCGACATGAACTACGCCTGGCCGACCGCGCAGATCGCGGTGATGGGCGCCAAGGGCGCGGTGGAAATCATCTTCCGCAGCGACATCGGCGATTCAGATGCCATCGCCGCGCGCACCAAGGAATATGAAGACCGCTTCCTGTCGCCCTTCATCGCCGCCGAACGCGGCTATATCGACGACGTCATCATGCCGCACTCGACGCGGAAACGCATCGCACGGGCGCTGGCGATGCTGAAGGACAAGAAGGTGGAGATGCCGGCGAAGAAGCACGACAATTTGCCGCTATAAGACTGGAGAGTTGCACTCACTCCACTGAAGTCGTTTCCTGCACCTGGGACGAGCAGCGCGTAGGGTGGGTTAGCGTAGCGTAACCCACCGAAGTGGATGTACGATGCTTCCACGGGGGGGTTACGGCTTGCGCCTAACCCACCCTACGAAGAGTGGAGGAAAACAAAATGCCGACAGCCTTTTTCATCGTCCGCGCCACCGTCGCCGATCCGGGCAAGCGCAAGGCGTTCGATGCCTGGTATTCGCGCGAGCATTTGCCGGACGCGACAAAATCGTTTGGCGCTTCGAAGGCGTGGCGGTTCTGGAGTGCGACCGATCCGAGCCTGCATCAGGCGATGTATCAATTCGCCGATGAAGCGTCGCTCGACCGTGCCGTGAATGGCGCCGAAATGAAGCGGCTGATCGCCGATTTCAACCGCGACTGGCCCGATGTGACGCGGACGCGTGAGACACTGGTGCTGGCGGAAGAGTTCGCGGCTGGGTGAGGTTGTCGTAGGCATTTGTCATTCCGGGATGCGCCGCTTGGCGCAGGCCCGGAATCCATATGTGGACGGCCCCCGAGCTGCAAGAGTTCTTGATGGTCTGATCGGATCGCTTGCATCCATATGTCCGGCCTTTTGATGCGGTCGCGCTGGACCACTGGCCAAGATGGTTTCCGCGACGCGAATTCCAAACAATCCCGCGACCTGTTTCGGCCAATGGATTCCACGGAGTGTCTCGCACCTCGGATCGATCGATCCCACCATCTGTCTCCCTTTTGCAGCTCCGGCCCGGCCACCGGGCGATGTTCGCCCGCCGGCCGATCTCTTAAGCGGCGCTCGCCGATGTCGCAGGCATCCGCGCGCCGTTGTAACTGTCACCGCTCACCATCAGCTTCCAGGCGATCCGGGCGGTCTTGTTGGCGAGCGCCACTGCCGCAAGTTTCGGCGGCTTGCGTGCGAGCAGCGCGGTCAGCCATGACGACGAACTGCCGCGCCCGCGCCGCGCCTGCTGGATCACCGCGGTCGCCCCCGCCACCAGAATGCTGCGCAACGCCTCGTCGCCAGCACGGGTGATCTTGCCGAGCCGGGTTTTACCGGCGGTGGAGTGGTCTTTCGGGGTCAGCCCGAGCCAGGCCGCAAAATCCCGGCCGGAGGCAAACGCGCGCGGGTCCGGCGCCTTCATCACCAGCGCGGTGGCGCCGATCGGCCCGACACCCGGAATCTGCGCCAGTCGCCGGCTGCAGGCGTCGGCGCGGTGCCAGACCAGCAGCTTGGCGTCGATCGCCTTCAGTTCCTCCTGCAGTCGCACATATTCCTTGCCCTGCAGCACGAACAGCTCGCGCGCCAGCGCCGGGACGGTCTCATCCTGCGCGATCCGTGACAGCAGCGGCTCGATCTTGTCCAGTCCCCTGGCCGTAGTCAGGCCGAACTCCGCCGCATAGCCGCGGATAGCGTTGCTCAGCTGGGTGCGCCGGGCGATCAACTGCGCGCGCAGCCCGAGCAGCATCAGCGCCGCCTGCTGTTCCTCGCTCTTGACCGCCACGAACTGCATCGTCGGCCGGCTCATCGCCTCGCACAGCGCCTCGGCATCGCGGCCATCGTTCTTGTTGCGCTTGACGTAGGCCTTGACGTGCTGCGGCGCTATCAGCTTCACCTCATGGCCCTGCTTGCGCAGTTCCCGCGCCCAGAAATGCGAAGCGCCGCAGGCCTCCATCCCGATCATCGTCGGCGGTAGCTTGGCGAAAAACGCCAGCACGTCATTGCGCCGCAGCTTCCGGCGCAGCACCGGCCGCTCGGCGGCATCGACCCCGTGCAACTGAAAAAAATGCTTCGACGTATCCATTCCAATGCGGATAATCTGGTCCACGGACGGCTCCCTTGTCTGAGATCTCAACAACCTCATTCTGGCACAACGCGATGCCGTAGGGGGCCGTCCACACCATCACTCCCTGTGACAGAGTTCTGCGCTGAACACAGATACAGGGGATATGGATTCCGGGCTCATCGCTTTGCGATGCCCCGGAATGACAGACGATAGATTGCCTTCGTTCTCTCCTCTCTCGTTATGAACCCATCTCCACCTCGTCGCGACTAACATTGCCGATGTTGGCGAGGGGAAGGGCTTCATGAAAAAATGGTTTGGTGCGGCGGCGATGTTGTTTGTCGCTTGTCCGTCGTTTGCCGCTGACGTCGCGACCTGCACGCTCAGCGCCGACAAGAAGACGGTCACGGTGACCGCGAGCAATCCCTACGCGCAGGCGATGGCCTGCGAGGTGAATTGCAACATGGCGATACCCGACGGCTTCTCGACCGTGGTCTGTGTCAAGCCGGTACCGGTGGGCGCGAAGGATTTCGTGATGTGCACCCATCCGGCCGCCGAGGGTCATTCCTACACGCGGGTGAAGGATGCCGAGGTGAACTGCCCGGATCCGGCAGCGCCGCCGGCTTCCAGCAAAGCCGACCGTGCGAAGGATGATCCCGACCCGGATGATGACGACGATGCCAAGGCCAACGAGATGATGCAGAAGATGCTGAAGCAGGGACAGGATTTTCTCGATCGGCAAAAGCAGAAGTGAAAGTCTGATGGCGATCTAGCCACGGTAGTGCTAGCAGAGGAATTTGCTGCCGCTTCAGTGTTCGTCATTCCAGGACGCGCGTTTGCGCGAACCCGGAATCTCCTGAGCGCTGAACAGTTCTGGATTCCCAGATGCGCAATTGCGCATCTTGGTTCAGCCCTCCGGGCTACCCGGAATGACGGGCATGTGAACGTTCCGTGTCGTCGCGACACTCGCATCATCGTTGGAACTTTCTCGTCGACGCGCGATTGCATCAATGTGATCGCTGGCTCGGGCATGGGCGCTGTTTGGTTCAGCGCGCATTCATCCGCGTAGCGCGAAGCTGTCGTGACTGACTCACGACGTAAAAGGAGAAGATTGGATGGAATTTCGTTCTGTTTTGAAACTGGCGATTGGAATGGCCGCGGGCGCTACGGCGCTTGTCGGTGTTGCGAATGCCGCGCCGCTGGCGCCGGCGTCGGGACAACTCGTGGCTCCGCAGATGCAGGGCGTAGAGCCCGCAGTGGTCTCGCAAGCCGATGTCGCCCGTCTCAAGCCGCAAGAGGTTCGCTGGGGCCATCATTGGGGCTGGCATCGCCACCATTGGCATCATCGCCACTGGCGCTAAGCGTCAGCACACTACCCGCTCAAAACAAAGCCCCGCGCGAGCGGGGCTTTGTCGTAGGCGATGAGGCTCGGCTCAGAACGGGCGGCAGCGGCCAGCACGCCAGGCGAAGCCGGGGCCGCAGACGCGACCGCGCGGCACGACCACGACCGGGCGCTCAACCACCACGGCTCCCGGCGCGACCACGACGCCGCCGTTGACGCGGCATCCACCATAGGGGCCACGATGCATGCCGGGGCCGCATCCGCCGGCGGCATTGGCCGCGCTAAAGCCGGCAACTGAACTGACTAATAAAACTGCTGCGAAAAGGTATTTCATGTTTTCTCCCGCTTCTGAGCCGCAACTCGGCACGCCGGGAACCTATCCATGAGGAACTGAATGTAAAATGAATGTTTTTGGACGTGTTATTTCGCGGGAAATCTCGATATCGGCGCACTGAATGCTGCGCGTCGAACAATGCCGGCCGCCAGCTATCGAGAATCACTTCCGCGCGGCATGTGGCTTTTGCTGCAAGTGCGTTGGTGGTCTCCGGCGCCTAGAACTTCACCTTGAGGCCAGCATAGGCCGCCAGCGGCATTCCGGGGACGAAGGTGCGGGGATCACTCAGCGACGCCAACAGGTTGGAGACACCTGCTGTGGTGCTTGCAAAGCCTCCCGTTTGGAAGAACGTACCCGCGACGTAATACTGCTGATTGAGCACATTGTTGATGAGCCCGAAGACCTCGATATTCGGGGTGATTTGATAAGACGTGTGGAGGTTCAGCACCGCATATGCCGGGACCTTGGGGCTCTGGTTCGTATCATCGTGAATCAGGTATTGACTGCCTGTAAAATTGAGGTCGGCGCCGACCTTCCATGCGTCCGTGAAGGCATATTCGAACCCGGCCTTGAAGCGGCTTGCTGGAATGCCCGGGATGTGGTCGCCCGGCTTGACGTTGACAAATTGGACGTCGTCGTTGTTCGGGTCGGTGAGGGCATTGGGATTGTTCGGCGAAAACAGCGTAATCGCGCTTTGATAGGTGGCATCGACGTAGGTGAAATTGGCGTAGGCATTCCAGCGGTCATAGCGATATTCGAGCTTGGCCTCGATGCCCTGTCGCAGCGTTTGCCCGGCATTTTGGAAAAAGCCGAAATTGTTCACCCCTAACGGGCTTGCCACTTCGATGATGTCGTCGTCAGACAGGGTGTGGAAGACCCCGAGGCCCCAGGTCAGATAACCGGTCCTGGCGTCCTTGCCGTAGCTGCCGCGCAGGCCCGCTTCGATGGTGTGCGAGACCACCTGCTTGAGCGGTGGGTCGGACACCAGAAAACTATCGATCATGCAGGGATGGTTCGGATCGGAGCATCCAAGCTCGAGCGGAGTCGGTGCGCGGTTGGCTTCCGAATAACCGGCGTAAACGGTCAGATTCGGAGTCACTTTGTAGGTGCCGCCGATGACCGGGTTGAACCGTTGGAACCGGTTGATGCTGTTGAGAAGCGGATTCACCCCGGTCTGATCCTCCAACTCGATGTTCGCGAGATTGAACCGGCCTCCTGCCGTGACCGACAGCCTGCTCGTGACATCGAATGTATCCGTCACGTAGACACCGGTGTAGGTGTTGATCGCGTGGAGATCTACCGGACTGAGGCCGGCATCCGGCTGGTTGATGAAAACCCCGGTGCCGGTGACGAACAGGTTCTGATCAACCGTTCCGAGTTCGCTGCTTGCGTTGAACTTGGTGAAACCATGATCGACGCTGACGCCCGCGACCAAATGGTTATCGTAGCCGAATATTTTATCAGCGCTGGTGACCTGCGCTGTGCCGCCAAAGCTGTTGGTGGAAGTCTGGTTTCGATCGACTTCGCCGAGGAACGCAGTGCCCAGGGTATTTGGCGTCGGGGGGCCATCGGCCGGACCCGAAAGCGGAAGGCCGTCACCGATACACAAGTTAACTCCGTCGGTGCACGTTGCTACATCGGTGCCATTGCCGTCCGTGTGCGACTGCCGGAACCCGCGGAAATAGCCGTTGGCCTGGAACGATAAAGTATCGGAGAAATTGTGGTTCAGAGTCGTGTTGACAAACGCGAGCTGGAGATGAGTGCTCTGTGGCCAAGTATACACGCTCGACCATCTCTGATCGAGCAACTGGATCGGCGTCGCTGCAACGTTCCCTAGTATGTTATTGGCACCGGTGAAATTGACGTGCAATTCGGTATCGTCGTTGCGCGCGCCGACATCCACATACATGCGGTTGACGTGCGAGGACGCTGCGAAGTCGCGCCATCCCCTGTCATAGGCGGATTCGTACAACGCGTAGGCGGATACATTTCCGTCTTGCGCGCCAACCTGCGCGCTGCCCTGGACGCGCCCGTAGGAGCCGCCCATCACCTCCAGTTCGGTGCCGTGATACGAGAAGCCGTTCTTCATCTGGATGCTGAGCGCGCCGCCGATCGCATTGAGGCCGAACACCGGATTGCTCGGAAACAGCGAAACCCGATCGATGGCTTTTTCCGGGATGAAGTCCCAGTTGACCACGTCACCCCAGGATTCGTTGATGCGCACGCCATTTTGATAGACCGCGATACCCTGTGGCGTTCCCTGTACTGGCGACGCCTTGAATCCGCGGTAGTCGAGGTCACGCTGGAATGGATTGCCGGTCTGATCGCCGAGCGAAACACCGGGCAGTCCGCGATTGACCGCATCGAGGAAGTCGATCGTGTACTCGTGGTTAAAACCAGCCGACGTCATCACCGCGGTATTCGAGGGGACCTTGTCGCGAGAGATCAGGGTCGGGTCCTGATCGGTGGTTGGCTGTCCCGGGACCACCGCCGCCGCGGGCGCTGACGATGCCGAGGTCGCCGCCGGCGTACCCCGTGCTCTGGTTCGCGACCGTGACCCGGTTGCAACACTTTTCGGCTTTGTGGTCCGCGTGCCGGCCAACGGACTTGGAGCGATCACCTCGACATCCGGCAGCACCGTCTGGGCGCGTGCGATCGGGGGCGCCGTGCATAACCCGACGGCGATCGCAGAGCCAACAACCGAGCTAAGGCCGCCCCACCGGCAAATCTCGCTCCCGCTCATAAGCGCTCCCTACAGCGCCTTTCAGCGCACGCATACTCCCCAAGCGCGTTTCGAAGACCGCATCAAGATCGTTCGAAGATCGCACGGTCAGTTTGGAGGATTCTGAATTTCTTGTCATGTGACTAAGGTCCCGACCCAATTCGGGAAAAATTCCCGAACGTTCCTGGCGGCCACTTTGTCGCACCACGGGTACGAGTTCGGACGATCGAAACCGCCGTCAGTCCACCACGGGGAGGCTTCGTTGGGAGGCGGTCCATCTTCGCCTGGACGCCCGGGGCAAGCGCGCCGCGTTACTCGCTCTCGCCGAACAGCGCCGTGAACCGCTTTTCGCCGTTGCGGGTGAAATTGACGACGCGGCTGCCGGGCGTGGTGTCGCGGCTCGCCCATTTCAGTTCGGTGAAGCGGGTCAGGATCGCAGCCCCCAGCGTGCCCGCCAGATGATGGCGCCGCTCGCTCCAGTCGAGGCAGGCCCGGCATAGCGGCCGGCGCGGGTGGGTGAGGGCATCGGCCGAGATCTGCAAAGTGTCGGTCAGGAACCGCTCGCCCTCGGTGGTCAGTTCGATGTCCTGCTTGCGCTGCCGGATCAGCCGCTGCGTCTTCATGCTGTCGAGCATCTGCACGCCGAGATCGCCGGCGAGGTGATCGTAGCAGACCCTGGCGTGGCGCAGCGCCGGGTCTTTCGGCCCGGTCCGTACACGCATGTGACCGGCGCGCGCGGCGAGGCCCTCCAGGCCCTCGAGCACGGCGGCGACATCGGGATCGCTGAGGCGATAATAGCGGTGGCGGCCCTGCTTTTCCTGCTCGACCAGCCCGCCGGCCTCGAGCTTTGCGAGATGCGAACTTGCGGTCTGCGGCGTGACGCCAGCCTGGTGCGCCAGTTCGCTCGCGGTCAGCGCGCGTCCGGTCATCAGCGCGGTCAGCATATTGGAGCGGGCGGGGTCGCCGACCAGCGAGGCGATCATCGCGATATCGGGTCCAGCTTTCATAGTTCGATGTTAGCCGAAGCATAGGCGTCGATCAAGCGGCTAGGATGCGACGAGTTCGAAAATCGGGAGGCTTGCCGTGACCGTGACCGTGTTCATCCGCTACCAGATCGATCCGTTCAAACGGACGCACTTCGAGGAATATTCAAAACGCTGGCTGTCGATCATTCCAAGAATGGGCGGCGGTCTCTTGGGCTACTGGATGCCGCATGAAGGCACCAACAACATCGCGTTCGCGCTGATTTCCTTCGAAAGCCTCGCGGCTTACGAAAGCTATCGCGCGGGTCTTCGCAAGGACAGTGAAGGCATGGCCAATTTCAACTTCGCCGAGGAACATCAATTCATTCTCGCGGAAGAGCGCACATTCCTGCGCCAGGTCGTTGCATAAAGTGAACGGCGGCCGCGCTGGCGCACGATGGTGCGTATCGCTATCTTGCAGGCAGAACACAACAAAGGAGAGAAACCATGGCGGTTTCAGCAGCCGACAGACGAGTTCACCTTTCGCAAGATGCATGAAACCGGGTGTTTCGTGCTGCCCAATCCGTGGGACGCCGGAAGCGCCCGGGCGCTGCAGCATCTGGGCTTCAAGGCCATTGCATCGACCAGCGCGGGCTTTGCGTGGTCGATCGGCAAGGCCGATAACCGGGTGACGCTCGAGGATGTCTTGCAGCATCTCACTGCGTTGTGCGAGGCGACCGATCTGCCAGTCAACGCCGATTTCGAAGGCGGTTTTGCGCATAAGGCCGACCAGGTCGGTATCAACGTCGCCCGCGCGGTCAAGACTGGCGTCGCCGGCTTGTCGATCGAGGATTCCACCGGCGATGCGGCCAATCCGCTATACGACGCCAAGCTAGCGGTCGAGCGCATCAAGGCGGCGCGCGCCGCCATCGATGCGGACAACAGCGGCGTGCTGCTGACCGGCCGCTGCGAGGGCTTTCTGGTTGGCCGCGACGATCTGAACATGGTGATTGAACGGCTGCAGGCCTATTCGGAAGCCGGCGCCGATTGTCTCTATGCGCCCGGCATCAAAACCAAAGAACAGATCTCGGCGGTGGTGAAAGCGGTGCATCCGAAGCCGGTCAATCTTTTGATCGGCGCCTCCGGTCTGTCGCTCAAGCAGGCGGAGGAACTCGGGGTGCGCCGGATCAGCGTCGGCGGTTCGCTGGCGCGCACGGCGTGGGCCGGCTTCATGCGATCGGCGCGCGAGATGGCGGAGAAGGGGACCTTCACCGAGCTCGCCAACGGCTATTCCGGCGGTGAGTTGAACAAGATGTTCAGCTAACGCGCGACCAACACGCCAGAAAACGCAGCGGGTAAATCATGCCCGCTGCGTTTTCGATTCCGGTCGTACTTTTGCGACCGAGCGACTACTGGTGGGTGTTGTTCGTCGGCGGGGTGCTGGCGCGGTTGGCGTCCTGACCGGTCGGCGCCGAAGACGGCGGGGTCTGCGGACGCGCGGGTGCGGCACCCGTGGTCACACCCTGCTGGGTGTTGCCGCGCGGCGTCACGTCACGCATGCCGGGAGGCGCCGCCGGCGGCTGCGTATTATTCTGCGCCGTCGTTGCCGGTGTTGCATTCTGCGCGGTCGAAGAGGTGCCGGCCTGGTTGATCGACGAGCTATTCAAACCATAAAACACCACGCCAAGCACCAAGGCGATGGCGATCGCGAACATCGTAACCCGGGCGCCGCTGGCGGGGCCTTCGGCGAGTTCAGGATCAGGCTGCAACTCATTGTCGAGACGCGCGGGATTGCGCAGGTCATCGCCGCGCAGATCGTCGTCCGCACGTGTCGGACGATACGGATCGTTCGGAATACGTTCGTTGGCCATGAATCGGTTCCTCCATGAGTCCAAGACAATGGCCGGCGCGCGCCGAGGTTCCCGTTTTCTGCTGATTTGAGCCATGCGGTGGATAGACTCGAAGGCCTGTTCAGGATGGAACCCGCGACGTAAGTTCCAGATCCCGATTCTAGGCGCTGACGAGACGAGGGTGCGATGCGGGCTCTGCCGTCGAACGATATCGTTCTCTACGGGCTATCGCTGGTGGCGATCGCAGCCCAGGCGATGACGGCGGCGCTGGCCGCGGGACGGCGCAGCATGGACTGGGTCGGGGTGTGCATGCTCGGCAGCATTACGGCATTGGGCGGTGGAACCATCCGCGACGTGCTGCTCGGGCATTATCCGCTGCTGTGGGTGGAGAACCCGATCTATCTCGGGCTGACCGGCGCCGCGGCCTTCGTGACCATTCTGATCGCGCGCGTCGTGCACCGGCTCAATTTGGCGTTTCTCGTGCTCGATGCGATCGGACTGGTGGTGTTCACGATGGCCGGCTGCGATGTCGCCTGGCAGATGAATGAATCGCTGCCGATCGTGATCGTGTCCGGCATGATCACCGGATGCGCCGGCGGTGTGTTGCGCGACATCCTCTGCAACGACGTGCCGCTGTTGTTTCGCGCTGAACTTTACGCCAGCGTCTCCGTCATCACCGGGCTGTTTTACGCCACCGCCTTCGGGCTGAAGCTGAACGACGAGACATGGACGGCGCTGACCTTTGTCATCGGCCTGTCGCTGCGGTTGCTGGCGATCCGCTACAAATGGGAAATGCCGAAATTCGTGTTCAACGAGGACGGCCGCTAGCACATCGCGATCACGCACCGCTCAGCGCTGCTTGCGGGCGCGCTCCACTTGCTCTGCCGTCACCGCGGATGCGGAGTTGCCCCAGGAGTTGCGGATATAGGTCGCGACGTCGGCAATCTCCTGATCCGACAAATCCTTGGCATAGGCCGGCATCGATCCGGCGTTGGGCGCGCGCGGCGTGGTCACGGTCTGCGCGCCCTCCAGAATGATGCGCAGCGTGTCGGCTGGGATCGCCGACTGCAAATTGGCATTGCCGGGCAGCGGCGGATAAATCCGTGGCGCGCCGCTGCCATCCATTTCATGGCAGGCGATGCAGGCACGCTTGTAGATCCTGGCGCCGTCGTCCATTTGCGTCTCCGGCGGCGGCACGACGTGGGGCTCCGGCGCGCCCGCGGGCAGATCCTTCAGGTAGACCGCGATGGCGCGAACATCGGAATCGCTCATCTTCGAGGTCGAATTGACCACGACCTCGGCCATCAATCCGCCGGCATGGCTGCGGCCGTTGCGGCCGCTCTGCAGATATTCGACGATGTCGTCGACGCTCCACGATTTCAGCCCACTGCGCGCGGCAGCATCGAGCCGCGGCGCGAACTGGTCCTGCACGAGGCCGCCGCCAAACGCGCGGCTGTGCTTGTCGGCGCCGAACACATCCTTGGGCGTATGGCAGGCGCCGCAATGGCCGGCGCCTTCGACCAGATAGCGGCCGCGATTCCATTCCGTGCTCTTTTGCTGGTCGGGCTCGAGGATGCCGGGCTTGAAGAACAGCCAATCCCAGCCGCGCATCAGGATGCGATAGTTCAGCGGCCAGTGCAGATCCGGCGGCAACGGGCGATTGCTGACCGGCGTCAGCGTCGCGAGGTACGCCTTGATCGCCATCAGGTCGGGCCGCGTGAATTTCGTAAAATAGGGATAGGGGAACGCCGGGTAGTAGCGCGCTCCGGTAGGCGATATGCCATCGTGCAGCGCGCGGCGGAAATCCTCGTCGCTCCAGCCGCCGATGCCGGTATCGCGGTCCGGCGTCAGATTGGCTGAATAGATCCCGCCGAACGGGGTCTCGATCCGCTTGCCGCCCGCGAACGGTTTCGCCGGATCGGCGGTATGGCAACTGGCGCAGTCCGCGGCTTCGGTCAGCGCCTTACCGCGCGCGATGGTTTCGGGGGAAGGCGCGGTCTGCGCGCGGCCTACGGCTGACGCAGTGCACAAAAGCAGCAGCGGCAGAATCGCCCGTATCGCGAAAAATTGTCCTGGCACCAACTGATCTCCCAACCGTCTTATAGCGCAAAAGCGGGGAGAACGATCGCGCCACGGCATTTCGTACCCAAGCTCCGTAACGACACAAACCGAAATACCAGCCCGGTATTCCCGGCACGAAATTGCGATCTGCCGGCGCGGGCCTCCATTGCCCAGATTTCTGGTGCGTTGCCTGCGAAAACCGACATAGACTGGTTCTAACGATTTGAACAACTACGTAAAAAAGACCGGCGGCGAGCGGCCGTCCGGGCTTTTTGAAGAGGGCGGAATGGGAATCAATCAAGGTCCAATCAGTCTCGATCAGAAATACACCCAGGGCTCCGGCCATGTCTTCATGACCGGCATCCAGGCGCTGGTTCGCCTGCCGATGGCGCAAATCCGCCGGGACCGCGCCGCCGGTCTCAACACCGCGGGCTTTATCTCCGGCTATCGCGGTTCCCCGCTGGGCGGCTACGACCAGCAACTGTTCGCCGCGCGAAAGCATCTCGAACAATACAACATCAAGTTCCAGCCTGGCGTGAACGAGGACCTCGCCGCCACCGCGATCTGGGGCTCGCAGCAGCTCAATCTGTCGCCCGGCGCCAACCATGATGGTGTGGTCGGCATCTGGTACGGCAAGGGTCCCGGTGTCGACCGTTGCGGCGACGTGTTCCGCCATGGCAACGCCGCGGGCTCGGCCAAGAACGGCGGCGTGTTGTGTCTGGCCGGCGACGACCACGGCGCCAAATCCTCCACCGTGCCACATCAGTCGGACCACGCTTTCGTGTCGGCGTTGATGCCCTACCTCTATCCGTCCAGCATCCACGAAATGATCGAGATGGGCCTCTTGGGCATCGCGATGTCGCGTTATTCCGGCTGCTGGGTCGGCATGAAGGTGATTACCGAGACCGTGGAGACCACGGCCGAGGTCGACCTCACCGACGAGATGAAACCCTTCATCATTCCGACCGATTTCGAGATGCCGCCGGGCGGCCTGAACCTGCGCTGGCCCGATGACCGCTACGACCAGGACCGCCGGCTGCAGGACTACAAGGGCTTTGCCGCGATCGCCTTTGCCCGCGCCAACAAGGTCAACCGTGTCACCGTGGATTCGCCGAACGCCCGCTTCGGCATCATGGCGTCCGGCAAGAGCTACGAGGACATTCGCCAGGCGCTGCGCGAACTCGGGATCACCGAGGAGGTCGCCGCCAAGATCGGCCTCAGGCTTTACAAGATCGGCATGCCGTGGCCGCTGGAGCCGCAGGGCGTGCGCGAATTCGCCGTCGGCCTCGAAGAAATCTTCATCATCGAAGAGCGCCGCGAGATCGTCGAAAACCAGGTCAAGCAAGAGCTGTTCAACTGGCGCGACGATGTGCGCCCGCGCATCATCGGCAAGATGGACGATCACGACAAGCGCTTCCTGCCGTTTGCGGAAGAGCTTAGCGTTGCGTCGCTGGCGAGTTCGCTGACCGAACGGCTGCTGCGGCTTAACCTCAATCCCGAAATCGCCTCGATGCTGCGCGCCAAGGCGGACTGGTTCAACGGCCGTCAGGCCACCCAGATGCAGGCGGTGGCCCCGATCTCGCGCACGCCGTATTTCTGTTCGGGCTGCCCGCACAACACCTCGACCAAGGTGCCGGAAGGCAGCCGCGCCTTTGCCGGCATCGGTTGCCACTTCATGGCGCTGTGGATGGATCGCTCGACCGAGACCTTCACCCATATGGGCGGCGAGGGCGTGCCCTGGGTCGGCGTCGCGCCCTTCACCAAAGAAGAGCACGTGTTCGCCAATCTCGGCGACGGCACATACTTCCATTCCGGCAGCCTTGCGATCCGTCAGGCGGTCGCCTCCAAGGCCAACATCACCTACAAGATCCTGTACAACGACGCGACCGCGATGACCGGCGGCCAGCATGTCGATGGCGAACTCTCGCCGCAGCAGATCACGTTCCAGCTGCACAGCGAGGGCATTCGCGACATTTATCTGGTGTCGGAAAATCCCGACGCCTATCCGGCTTCCGAAATCGCACCGGGCACCAAGACCGCACATCGCGATGAGCTTGACGCCGTCATGAAGACGTTGCGCAAGGTCAAGGGCGCTTCCGCCATCGTGTTCGTGCAGACCTGTGCGGCCGAGAAGCGCCGCCGCCGCAAGCGTGGCACCATGGAGGATCCGCAGCGCCGTGTGCTGATCAATTCCGCGGTATGCGAAGGCTGCGGCGACTGCTCGGTGCAGTCGAACTGCATTTCGGTCGAGCCGCTGGAAACCGAGATGGGCCGCAAGCGCACCATCAACCAGTCGACCTGCAACAAGGACTATTCCTGCGTCAAAGGCTTTTGCCCGTCGTTCGTCACCGTCGATGGCGGCAAACTGCGCCGCCGTGCGCCTGCGGACCTCGGCAATATCGGCGATCTGCCGGAGCCGGCCTCGCGTCCCACGCTCGATCGTCCCTATAACGTCGCGGTTGGCGGCGTCGGCGGCACCGGCGTGTTGACGATCGGCGCGCTGCTCGGCATGGCCGCCCATATCGAGGGCAAGGCCAGCATGATCCTCGACATGTCGGGCCTCGCGCAAAAGGGCGGTGCGGTGCTGAGCCATGTCCGGCTATCGGAGCACACCGCCGATGTTACCTGTTCGCGGATCGTGACCGGCACGGCGGACCTGGTGCTGGCGGCCGACGAAGTGGTGGCCGCCGCCAAGGAAACCATGACGCTGTGTGAATCGAGCCGCACCTACGGCGTCATTAACACGCATCTGATTCCGATCGCCGATTTCATCCTCAACCGCGACTTCAATTTCCAGAGCCGCAAGGTCAATCACGTGCTGGAAACCGCGTTGCGCAAGGACTCCTCGTTCTTTGATTTCACCAAGCCAGCCGAAACCCTGCTCGGCGATTCCATCGCCACCAACATGATGATGATGGGCTACGCCTATCAAAGGGGCTTGTTGCCGCTGTCGGCGAAAGCGATCGAGCAGGCGATCGAGGTCAATGGCGTCGCGGTCAAGATGAACACGCAGGCGTTCCAGCTTGGGCGTCTGGCGGCCTTCGATCCCGCGCGTCTGGTCGCGATGATGAAGGGCCAGGACGAGACCGTTGCGCCGAAGACGCTGGACACGATGACGCTCGACGAGATCATCACCCACCGCAGCGCCTTGCTGACGGACTACCAGAACGCTCAGCTTGCCGAGCGCTACCGCAAACTGGTGACGCAGGTCCGCAGCGCCGCAACCGATCGCGGCTTTGGCGAGGAATTGCCGCGCGCGGTCGCGATCAACTACGCCAAGCTGCTCGCCTACAAGGACGAATACGAGGTGGCGCGGCTCTACACCGACGGCCGCTTCGAAAAGCAGCTGCGCGATAAGTTCGACGGTGACTTCAAGATCAACTTCAACCTCGCGCCGCCGATATTGGGTGGCGGCACCGACGCGCTCGGGCGACCGAAGAAGCGCGCGTTCGGCGCCTGGATGATGCCTGTGTTCAGGATTCTGGCCAATCTGCGCGGCTTGCGCGGCACCGCGTTCGATATCTTCGGTCACAGCGCCGACCGCAAGCTCGAACGCGCATTGATCACCGCCTACGAAAAGGATGTCGCCGCCGTACTTGCCGCGCTGTCGCCGGTGACCTTGGACACCGCGATCGAACTGCTGTCGCTGCCGGATCGCATCAGAGGCTACGGCCCGGTGAAGGAGAAAGCGGCTGAGGATGCGAAGCTGCGGCATGCGCAGCTGGTGGCCGACCTCGCCAACCCGCCGCCAGCGCCGCGGCAGATCGCTGCGGAGTAGGGCTGCATCAACGCCATTAAAGTTCGTCATGCCCGGCCTTGTGCCGGGCATCCACGTCTTTGCGGCATTTAAGACGTGGATGGCCGGGACAAGCCCGGCCATGACGGTGAAGTCATTGGGCGGCATCAAGAGCCAGCCGCCCACCAAACCTCACCGCCCAAGCCCAAAATCAGCGGCAGTTCGGCGCCGTCCGCCTTTGCTTGTCACCGGCTACGCCACCGCACAGGCTTTGCTTCTATCCTTGATCAGCCATTTCCGAACAAGGCGAATCGCACCGAACGTCAGAGTGATCGCAACAATGATGGCAGAGAAAAATACCGTAAACGCAAACGATACCGCCGCGCCGGAGCCAACGTCTCTGTAGCAATTGACCCCAGCGAGTTCTTCAAACCGTTTTGCATCGGTTATCAGATAGATCTGAAACGCGGTGTATAGCGCTATCATGATCAGGCAAAGGATAATGTAGACTGGATCGCTACGAAATACGAGTGATGCGACTGCTGGAATCAGCGATACGCCAGAGAATAGAAACCACGTTGCTGGCACGATGTTTCCTGAGTCAGAGCATACTGCGGCAAAATGGTACGAATACCAGGTCCATCGCGCATCGAGAAGAACCCCCGATAGCGCAATGCAAAAGAACAGCATTGATCGTTTGATCAACATTGGGCTGGGTTCTTCATGGGCAATTCCGCAACGAGCCTGATGAGCATGTGGTGCGACCGATTTTCCGGTGTTGAGTATTGACGGACCAAGCATGCGACATCTTCACAATCCATGTACATTAAAGTTTCGTGCAATTTTCTTGCATGGATTGCTCCAATGATTTTGCCAACAATTCCTGAAGCCCGGTAAGCGCGCGTTTGGTGTCGGGCTGTTTTAGGTGTTCTGGCTTCTGGCCAATCCGCCGCCCGCACCGCGCCAGATCGCAGCGGAGTAGTCTCTCCCGTCATTCCGGGGCGCGCTCTTGCGCGAGCTATGATGCGCAATTGCGCATCCGAGAATCCGTAACCCTGTAACAGCGTTCGGCGCTGAACATCGCTACAGGGGTTATGGAGTCCGGGCCTGCGCCAAGTGGCGCATCCTCAGGTGCGCAATTGCGCACCGGGGAATGACGACTAATAACCTCACCGCCCAAAACCCAAAATCAGCGGTGGCTCCGTCGTGCCGGCCGCGAGCGAGCGCTGCACCAGGACGGTATCGGCCCAGCGGCCGTAGCGGTAGGCGACACCCGGAAGCAGCCCGACCTTTTGAAAGCCGAGTTTTACGTGCAGCGCGAGCGATGCGGTGTTGTCGGCGTCGATGTAGCCGATCATCTGCCGAAATCCGTTCGCCGCGCACACATCGATCAGTTGCTGCAGCAGCAGTCGTCCGACGCCGCGGCCGACTTGGTCGTGGTGCACATAGATCGAATGCTTGACGGCATAGCGATAAGCCGGCCGCTTGCGAAACAGCACGACGTAGGCGTAGCCCACGACGTCGCCACCGTAACAGGCCACCAGATGCGGCAAGCGGTGATTGCGCAGGTTCTTGCGCCGATCGCGCAGATCGTCCGGCTCCGGCGTGCCGCTGTCGTCGATCCCGTCCTCGATTCCGTGCCTGATATGGCGCCGGTAGATCGACAGCATCGCTTCGACATCGCTGTCGCGAGAGGGGCGAATAGTGACCTGCTGATCGTTCGCGATGGTCTCGCCCGCCATGTCGATCGGCCCGTTCATTCGCTGACCACGTAGGTATGCAGCCGGGTGTGGCCGGAGGCATCGATTTCCTTGTAGGCACCCTGGATCTCGACCTCGAAGCCGGGGAACGTGTTGAAGAAGGTTTCGAACATTTTGAGGTAGTCGATCATCGGCTGGGCCCGCTCGTTAAGTCGTTCGCCCGGGACGATGGTCGCGATCCCCGGCGGGTAGACCACGAATGGTGTGGTGGCGATGCGGCCGGCGATGGCGTCGATCGGCAGATAGTCGACGTCGTTGCGCACCAGATAGCGGGCGGCATCGCGCGGAGACATCGCGATCTCCGGCAGGTGCCCGGCCATGAATTGCTTGGCCTGGAGCAGGTTGACGCCGGCATCGCGGAAAAACCGATGCATGTCGGCGCAGAGATCGCGCAGCCGCACGCCGGCATAGCGCGCCGGCCGGCGCTGGTAGAATTCGGGAATGGCGTCTTCCACCAGCGCGTTGTCATCGTGCAGTTTCTTGAAGGCGACCAGACCACTGATCAGGGTGCCGGCTTTGCTGGCCTCGACGCCGGGGGTGAGCAGAAACAACAGCGAGTTGAGGTCGTTCTTTTCCGCCACGATGCGATTTTCGCGCAGGAACTGCGCCACGATCTGGGCCGGAATGCCGTGTTCGGCGTAACTGCCGGTCGCCGGGTCGAAGCCGGGGGTAAGCACGGTGAGCTTGTTGGGGTCGGTCATGGCAAAGCCCGCGGTCAGATCCGGAAAGCCGTGCCAGGCCGCATCAGGACTAAGCTGCCAATAGGAGGGGTTGGTGGCGAGCAGGTCGGTGCTGATGGTTTCCCAGGCCACATTGTGGACCGCGCCTTCGCGCGAAGCATCGGGGATCTCGACGCGGTCCGGCACGAACGGCTCAAAGAACCAGCGGCGTTCCGGGCGGATCTCCTTTTCCTCGAACTCCCGCTTCACCGCGCGCATCTTCTTGCGCAGCTCGATGCCGAGACGGATGGTGTCGTCCCACAGCACTTCGCCGGAGCGGCCCTTCATCATCTGGGCGCCGACATCCAGCGAGGCAAACAGCGGATAAAACGGCGACGTCGACGCGTGCTGCATAAAGCTTTCATTGAAGCGGCGGTGTTCGATACGTCGCCGCTGGCCCTTGATGTGGCGATCCTTGATGTGGATTTGCGAGGCTTGCGAGAAGCTCGCCAATTGCTTGTGGGTCGACTGGGTCGCGATGACGCCGGGTGCGTCGGCACCGAGACCGGAAAGCCCCATGGCGAAGCGTCCGGCATAGAGCGGATGGAATTTCATGAAGCCGGCCCAGGCTTCGTCGAACAGGATGTAATCGCAGAGATGTCCGATCCGCGAGATGATCATCTCGGCGTTGTGAATGGTGCCGTCATAGGTGCATTGTTCGACGACGGCGACACGGAACGGGCGCGGCTTGCGCCAGGCCTCCGGGTCCTTGACCAGAGGATGGGTGCGGATGCGCTCGCGCAAGGCGGTTTCATCGAACGCGTCCCAGCGCATCGGGCCGATCAACCCCCAGGCATTGCGCACCGTCGGGATATAAACCGGGACGCCGCCGGCCATCATCAGCGCACCATGATGCGCCGCCTTGTGATTGTTGCGGTCGAACAGCACGAGATCGCCGTCGGCCACCAGCGAGCCGAGCACCACCTTGTTGGATGTCGAAGTGCCGTTGAGCACGAAATAGGTTTTTTCCGCACCAAAAATTCGCGCCGCTTCCTTTTGCGCCTTCAGCGCCGGCCCTTCGTGGGTGAGGAGATCGCCGAGGTCGAGCACCGAATTGTCGAGATCGTCCCGGAACACGGCTTCGCCAAGATGTTCGACGAACACCCGGCCGATCGGGCTGCGGCTGTAAAACACCCCGCCATTATGCCCAGGGCAGGTCCACAACTGGTTGCCTTCTTCGGCATAGTCGACCAGCGCGCCGAAAAATGGCGTCTTCAGGGTTTCGGCATATTGCTTCAAGCGGCTGATCAGGTTCTTGGCGATAAAGGGCGGCGTCTCTTCCGACAGGAAGACATAGCCGTCGATGAAGTCGAGCACCTCCACCGGCAAGTCCTCGAACCGTTTACGGCGGATCAACAGGATGATCGGGAAGTCGAGGCCGCGTCGCCGCATCAGGTTGATCAGCGCGGCCGTCTTGCCTTCGAGGCCCTTCTTGCCCCAGTCGACCACCATGCAACCGATCGCGGCGTCGGTCTGCACCGCGATTTCGGCATCCTCGAGCCGGCGTGCCCGGACGACCTCGAAGCCGGAGCGCTCGATCTCGGTGACGATCTGATTGAAGCGGAGCCCCTCCAGGGCGTCGGCGTCAAAGACGGGGGCTGCGAACAGAAACGTAAAGCGGCGGAAATAATCCATCGGTGTCCTCGGGTGCGTGCCGAACAAGCTGTTGGCGCGTTCGATGACAGGTCGATGACAGAGGGGGCAGTGCGCATCGCCTTCCGTCATTCCCAGGTGCGCAATTGCGCACCTGGGGATGCGCCACTTGGCGCAGGCCCGGAATCCATAGCCCCTGTATTGATGTTCAGCGCTGAACGCTGTCACAGGGGGTATGGATTCCGGGCCCACGCAAAGATGCGTGTCCCGGAATGACGAACTAATTTGCCGACGGGCAAATCACTGATTTGGCTGTCCAGCCCCTCTCGCAAAAAGATTCTTGTTTTCATTTGACCCAAATCACCGGCTTAATCTCGGCCATCCCGCGCCCACCAAGAGGGGCGTTTCGCGATCGTCACGAACGTTGGCGCGGGATGCGGTGGACGCAGATGCGCTTTTGACGAACAGCGCTGACGCGGACGGCGAAGTCGTGTGGTCCTGACGCCCCGGCGCTGGCGTCAAGTCTCGCGGAATTTCCACGAGGCGACGGTGACAACAAGCCGGTCACCGAGGAGAGCACGAAGGAAACCGTTAAAACCATTGCGTGCGGGAATGCCGGGTGATCCCGGTGCGACCGTGGTGACTACCGTGTGCTTACTACCCTTTGCACACGGGCCTCGGGTGCAACGGGCACCCGGCATTCCCCGCGCCCTCTTGTAGAGGCGCGCCGCGCCCTCCGATTACAGGGCGGAACGATTGGCAAAACTCGGGCGCATCGTGCCGCGAGAACGCGGTGGTATGCGCCGTCTCGCCTGACGGAATATTTCCGCGCTTGCCAAGGCCGCCCTGACAGGCGAGAAAACTGCTGGGAATAAGAAACGCCAGCGGAGAACAATTTGACCATCAAGGGCAAGGCCTACATTGCCGGGATCTATGAACATCCGACCCGGCACGCACCCGATAAATCCACCGCGCAGCTGCACGCCGAGGTCGCCAAGGGCGCGATCGAGGACGCGGGCCTGACCAAAGCCGATATCGACGGCTATTTCTGCGCCGGTGACGCTCCGGGTGGCGTGATGCCGATGGCCGACTATCTCGGCCTCGATATGAAAAAGCTCCGCCACATCGATTCCACCGAGACCGGCGGTTGTTCCTATCTCATCCATCTCGGCCATGCCGCCGAGGCGATCGCGGCGGGCAAATGCTCGATCGCGCTGGTCACCCTGGCCGGCAAGCCGCGCACCGGCCCGTTGCCGCCGCGCGCGGCGGGCGCAGAGGACGATTTCGAGCGGGCCTACGGCCAGACCACGCACAATGCTTACGGCATGTGTGCCATGCGCCACATGCACGACTACGGCACCACCAGCGAGCAACTGGCCTGGATCAAGGTCGCGGCTTCCCACCACGCGCAATACAACCCGCATGCGATGCTGAAGGAAGTCGTCACCGTCGAGGACGTGCTGAACTCGCCGATGATTTCCGATCCTCTGCACCGGATGGATTGCTGCGTCGTCACCGACGGCGGCGGCGCGATGATCGTCACCACGCCCGAAATTGCAAAAAGCCTGAAGAAGCCGCTGGTGCGTCTGATCGGCCACGGCGAGGCGACCAAGGGACCGCGCGGCGGCAAGGACCTCGATCTGACCTATTCCGCCGGTGTCTGGTCCGGCCCGCGCGCTTTCGAGGAAGCCGGCGTCACGCCGAAGGATATCAAATACGCTTCGATCTACGACAGCTTCACCATCACGGTGCTGATGCAGCTCGAGGATATCGGCTTCTGCAAGAAGGGCGAGGGCGGCAAGTTCGTTGCCGACGGCAATCTGATTTCCGGCGTCGGCAAGCTGCCTTTCAACACCGATGGCGGCGGCCTCTGCAGCAACCACCCGGTCAACCGCGGTGGCATGACCAAGATCCTCGAAGCCGTGCGGCAGCTGCGCGGCGAAGCGCATCCGAAGGTGCAGGTGAAGAACTGCGACCTCGCGATTGCGCACGGTACCGGCGGACTCCTGGGCAATCGCCACGCCGCCTCAACCTGCATTCTGGAGCGCGCATAATGGCCGAAGCCAAGAAATATCCGAAGCCGGAAGGCAATCCCGAGACCGCTCCGTTTTGGGAGGCGGCGAAAGCCGGCAAGTTCATGATCAAGCGCTGCACCGCCTGCGGTGAGCCGCATTATTTTCCGCGCTCGATCTGCCCGTTCTGTTTCTCCGACAAGACGGTTTGGGAGGAGGCTTCGGGCGACGCCACGATCTACACGTTCAGCCTGATGCGCAAATCGGCAAACGGTCCTTTCGCCATGGCTTACGTCACGCTGAAGGAAGGTCCGACCTTGCAGACCAACATCGTCGACTGCGACATGGACAAGCTCAAGATCGGCCAGAAGGTGAAAGTGGTGTTCAAGCCGACCGAAGGCGCACCGCTACCGTTCTTCACGCCGGCTTGATGGCTCATCCTGAGGAGCGCGCACTTGCGCGCGTCTCGAAGGATGCGACAAGAAATGCGAAGTGTAACTCTTCATGGTTCGAGACGGCGCAAGAGCGCCTCCTCACCATGAGGCTGAAAAAAGCGAATGCCGGGAGAAGAGACAAAATGCCGATCAAGTACGATGAGTTGATGGCGCTGAAAAATCTCGGGCAGAAATACGCCTACACCGATCGCGAAGTGATGCTCTACGCCTACGGCATCGGGATGGGCGCCGACCCGATGGATGAAAAGGAACTGGCCTTCGTCAATGAGGGCGTCGCCACGCCGCGTCCGCTGAAGATCGTGCCGACCTTCGCCTCGGTCGCGGCCTGGGGCGCCGGTCCCGGTGAGATGAATCTCAACCGCGTGATGGTGGTCGACGGCGAGCGCGATATTACCTTCCACAAGCCGTTTGCTACTGCTGCCCACATCACCGCCGATTCATCCGTGCTCGACGTGTTCGACAAGGGCAAGGACAAGGGCGCGGTGATCCGGCACCAGACCGTGCTGAAGGATGAGAAGGGCGAGAGGCTCGCCACCCTGGTGGCGTCGCGTTTCGCGCGCGGCGATGGCGGTTTTGGCGGCCCCTCGGAAGGCCAGCCCGAGCCGCACAAGGTGCCAAGCCGTAGCCCCGACAAGACGGTCGATATTTCCACGCGTCCCGATCAGGCGCTGGTCTACCGGCTCTGCGGAGACCGCAATCCGTTGCACTCCGATCCCGAATTCGCCAAGCGCGCCGGCTTTCCGCGGCCGATCCTGCACGGCATGTGCACCTACGGCATTACCTGCCGCGGCGTGTTGCAGACCTATGCCGATTACGATCCGTCGGCCTTCAAACAGCACGCCGCGCGGTTTTCCTCACCGGTGTTTCCCGGCGAGACCGTGACCATGGAGATGTGGAAGGACGGCAACGTGATCTCGTTCGAAGCCAAGGTGACGTCGCGCAACGTCACGGTGATCAAGAGCGGCAGGACGGTGCTGGGGTGAAGTTTCCGCGGCAACCAATGAATTAGTTTTCGTCATGCCCGGGCTTGTCCCGGGCATCCACGTCTTCTCTCCAGTAGCAAGAAAGACGTAGATGGCCGGGACGAGCCCGGCCATGACGGCGGATAAACAGAACAACGGTCAAAGGAGAAAACATCATGGGATTGCTCGACGGCAAGGTTGCGATCATCACGGGTGCGGGCGGCGGGCTCGGCGAGGCCTACGCCAAATTGTTCGCGCGTGAAGGCGCCTCGGTGGTGGTCAACGACCTCGGCGGTCCGCGCGACGGCTCCGGCGGCGACCAGACCATGGCGCAGAAGGTGGTCGAAGCGATCAAGGCCGAAGGCGGCCGCGCGGTAGCCAACGGCTCCGACATCTCGACCATGGCCGGCGGGCAATCGGTGTTCGACGACGCCATCAAGAATTTCGGCCGCGCCGACATCCTGGTCAACAACGCCGGCATCCTGCTCGACGAGACCTTCGCCAAGGCCAAGGAGGCCAATTGGGACAAGGTGATCAAGGTGCATCTCAAAGGCACCTTCTGCTGCACCCAGCCGGTGTTCCGCTGGATGCGCGACAATGGCGGCGGCGTCATCGTCAACACGTCGTCGACCTCCGGCCTGATCGGCAATTTCGGCCAGACCAATTACGGCGCCGCCAAAGGCGGTATCTGGGGACTGTCGAACGTGCTGGCGATCGAGGGCCGCAAATACAACATCCGGATCTGGACCCTGGCCCCGGGCGCGCTGACCCGGATGACCGCCGATCTGCCGCGCTACAAGGAAAATCCGGGGCTAGCACTCGGACCGGACGGCATCGCGCCGGCCGTGCTGTACATGGTCAGCGACCTCTCGGGCGACCAGACCGGCAAGGTTTTGGGCGTTTCGGGGCCCCGTGGCGTCCGCGAGATGCGGATGATGGAGATGGACGGCTGGAAACCGCCGCATACCGGCTGGCAGGCGCAGGACGTGGTCGAGCACGCCAGGGAGATTTTCTTCTCCGAGGAGCAGATCAAGATGGGCGCGCGGCGTTTCTGACGCTTCCGTAATTCCGTCGTGCGGGTATAAGGGCTGTCATTCCGCGGCGCGCGAAGCCTGGAATCTCGAGATTCTCCGATGTGCAACCGCACATCGTAGTTCGCGCTTTGCGCGACCCGGAATGACGAAAGAGATCAGAGGAAAACCATGAAACTCACCGCCCAAGCCGCCGGCACCTTTGCCATTGCCCCGACGCCTTTCCACGAGGATGGCCGTATCGACCATACCTCCATCGACCGGCTGACCGACTTCTATGCCGAGGTGGGCTGCGACGGCGTCACGGTGCTCGGCATTCTCGGTGAGGCGCCGAAGCTCGATGCGGCGGAAGCCGAAGCGGTGGCGATCCGCTTCGTCAAGCGGGCCAAGAACATGCAGATCATCGTCGGCGTTTCCGCGCCGGGATTTGCCACCATGCGCTCGCTGGCCAAGGCCTCGATGGATGCGGGTGCCGCCGGCGTCATGATCGCGCCGCCGCCTTATCTGCGCACGGATGATCAGATCACGAGCTATTTCAAGCAGGCCCAGGAAGCGATCGGCGACGATATTCCCTGGGTGCTGCAGGACTACCCGTTGACCCTGACGGTCGTGTTCACCCCCGCGGTGATCCGCAAGATCGTGATGGACAGCCCGTCCTGCGTGATGCTCAAGCACGAGGATTGGCCGGGCCTGGAAAAGATCTCGACCCTGCGCGGATACCAGAAGGACGGCTCGCTGAAGCCGATGTCGATCCTGGTCGGCAATGGCGGCCTGTTTCTGGATTTCGAGATAGAGCGCGGCGCCGACGGCGCCATGACTGGATACGCCTTCCCGGAATTGCTGATCGACGTCGTGAAATTGTCGAAAGCCGGCAAGCGCGACGCGGCGCATGATCTGTTCGACGCGCATCTGCCGCTGATCCGTTACGAGCAGCAGCCCGGCGCCGGCCTGTCGGTGCGCAAATATGTGCTGCAGAAGCGCGGCATCATTTCTTCCAGCGCCCAGCGCAAGCCGGGTGCGACCATCACCGCAACCGCCAAGGCCGAGGTGGATTATTTGCTGTCGCGGGTCGCCCGCGTCGACAAGCGCGCCAATCTGCAGCCGCAGGCCAGCGCGGCGGAGTAGTACGTGCCTCGTGGTGAGGAGGCGCGCTTGCGCCGTCTCGAACCATGAGATCAACAACGCATCCTTCGAGACGCGGCCCACGGGCCGCTCCTCAGGATGAGACTACGGGGAGTTGATGTTCTGATGGCTGAAGCTGCGGTCCCGCGTCCGGCGTCTACAATTTTGCTGCTGCGGGACAATGCCGCCCGGAAGGAAATCGAAGTCTTCATGATGGTGCGCCATTATGAGATCGATTTTAATTCGGGCGCGCTGGTGTTCCCCGGCGGCAGCGTCGATGCCACCGACAAGGAAATCATCGCGCAGCCGGAGCTTTATTCAGGCGGCGAGGGGCTTGATGCTGCTGACTTAAGCTTCCGCATCGCCGCTGTTCGCGAGACCTTTGAGGAAAGCGGAATCCTGTTGGCCCGGCCGCAGGGCTCGACATCGCTGGTCGATGCCGGGCGCGCCGCCGAGATCGAAGCCGGCCATCGGACGGCGTTGTGCGAGAGTAAGACCACGTTTCCAAAAGTGTTGGCCGACAACAGATTGTCGCTCGCACTCGACGAACTCATGCCCTACGCGCACTGGATCACGCCGGAAGGGATGCCGAAGCGGTTCGACACCTGGTTCTTCCTGGCCTCCGCACCACCAGCGCAATTAGGCGCCCACGACGGCAAGGAATCCACCGACTCGATCTGGGTGTCGGCGCGCGAGGCGGTCGAAGGCGGCGAGAGCGGGCGTTTCAAGTTGCCGTTTCCGACCACGCGCAATCTGATCCGGCTCGGCAAGCAGCCCAACGTGCGCGCGGCGCTTGAAGACATGCGAGGCAAATCGATCGTGACGGTGATGCCTGTCATGACGAAACTCAATGGCGGCCGTCAACTGCGCATTCCCAAAGAAGCCGGCTATGACGGCGAACTGTTCGAAGTCGGCGCGCTCGGCTGATAGCTTGCGCTGGCGCCCTTGCTGATCACGGGGATTGCGGGCATCCTGCTTTCAAATCCGAGCGCTTTAAAAGCGCCGAAAAAAGTCAGGGCAGGGCACGCATCATGGGAATTGGGCGCATCGGCGTTATCGTTGCAGTGTGGCTCGCTTGTCTCACGACATCAGGTTTAGCCGAGGAGAATTTCCCCAATCGCCCGATCCGTCTGATCATCCCGTATTCGGTCGGCAGCGTCACCGACGTGTTCGGGCGCATCGTCGCGCAGAACATGGCCGAGCAATGGAAGGGCACGATCCTCAATGAATCGAAATCCGGCGGCAATGGCTCGATCGCGGCCGAGGAAGTCGCCCGTGCCGCGCCGGACGGATATACATGGTTGCTGGTGACGACCTTCTTCACCGCGAGCCCGTCCCTGAACATCTCGCTGCGCTGGGATCCGGTGCGCGATTTCATTCCGATCGGACAGATCTGTACGGCGCCGAATTTCTTCATCGTGCCGAAATCGTTGCCGGTGAACAACGTCAAGGAATATGTCGCGCTCGCCAAGGAGAAGCCCGGCAAGCTGAACTACAGCCACCCCGGAAAGGGATCGACCGGGCATCTCGGCTTCGAATTGTTCAAGAAGCTGGCCGATATCGATGTGCCCGGGATCGGCTATCGCGGCTATCCGCAGATGGTGTCGGACATATCGACCGGCCTGATCACGTCGACCTTCCTGTCCGCCAACCAGGCGCTGGCTCAGGTGCAGACCGGCTCGATCCGGATCATCGGCACGATCAATGACGGCCGCTCGAAATATTTCCCCGACGTGCCGACCATGGCCGAGCAAGGCTATCCCGGCGCCCAGGTGACGCCGTGGTTCGGCATTGCGGTTCCCGCAGGCACGCCAGCCCCGATCGTCGACCGCATCAGCAAGGCGCTCGACACGGCTCTGGCTTCGCCGGATGTGCAGAATAAACTCGACCTCGCCGGGTGCCCGCCAAAGCCGGCGTCGCGCGCCGAGTTTGCCGGCATCATCAAGGCCGATGTCGCGTTGTGGGCCAAGGTGGTGAAGGACGCCGGCATTCCGCCGGATTGAGGCCGGAAAAGGGGGGCGAATTGAGCCGGATCGGCGTGGTGGGCCGGGGCCCCATGTTCCCCTGAGGGGCAATTCCGGCGTATAAAACCGGTCAGCCCGGAGTCGGTCCCGAATACCATGCCTTTTGCCGCCATCGTCCAACGGATACGATCGTTCTCGCTCTCGATCGGTCAATTAACCTTTGGCGGCTTCCTCCTGGTCCTGGCGGTCATCACCGCGACCAGCATGGCCAGCGTCATCGCCATCCGCCATATCGACGCGACCTTCGGCGAGCTGCAGCGGCTGCAGGACGTCGGCGACCTTGCCGAGGAAATCGACCGCCGCGTCGCCGAATTGCGGCTAGCGGCGCGCGATTTCGTCACCGACCCGAACGCCCAGTCCGATCGGGTCAGCGCGGCGGTTTCGGCGTTGAGCGCGCTGTTGAAAAAGACCCGGCTGGAACTCGCCCCCGAGCAGCAGGTCATGATCGACGGCGTGGCGCAGCGCTTTGCGAATTACCGCGAAGGGATCGATCGCGTCACGGCGTTGATCGGACGCCGGGCCGAACTGGTCGCGGCCTTGGCGCCGGTGCGTGACCGGTTCGAAGCTGCCATCGCCGACGAACCCGACCGCAGCGTCGCCAGAAGCCTGTTTCGGGCGCAAAATCAGATCGCCGCAGCCTTGCTGGCGCGCGATCCGTTGTCTGCCGAGCAGTCGGCCCAGCAGATGCGGGCGCTGCCGATCAGCAATCCCGCGCTTCGCTCCGCCGCCGACGGCTACGCCGATGCAATTAGTTCGATCTCGGCAGCGGAAGCCGAGATCGCCAAACTCGACAAGGATGTGCTTGGCACCGAAGGCCGGCAAATCGGCCGGGTCACCGATCTGTTGCGCGACGTCAGCGCACGCCGGGGCCGGGTGCTGGCCAGGGATTTCGGGCGGACGCTGCGGGATGATAAATGGCAAAGCATCATCCTCGGCATCGGCGGCGTGTTGGCCGGTATTGTGGCAGCCTTGTTCGTGGTGCGCCGGACCGTGCGGCCCTTGAAGTCGATCGCCAAATCGATCCGCGCGCTGGCGGGCGGCGAGAAACGGACCTCGATCCCCGCGACCGATGTCGAGAACGAGATCGGCGACATCGCCCGCGCCGCCGAAGTGTTCCGCCGTTCGCTGGTCGATGCCGACACCGCGCGCGAGGCGGCGATCCACGCATTGGCCGAGCAGCGGCTCGCGGAAGAAAGCTATCGCAAGCTGTTCGAGGGTTCGGTCGACGGAATTTACGTGACGACGCCCGCCGGTGCGTTACTCAACGCCAATCCGGCACTTGCGCGGATGATGGGATATGAAACGCCGCAAGAATTGATCCGCGGCGTCAGCGATATCTCCAACACCATCTACGTGGACCCGGCGGCGCGCGAGCGATATCGCGCGCTGATGGAGCGCGACGGCATGGTGCGCGAGTTTGAATACCAGGTGCGTCAGCGTGGCGGCGGGATCCTTTGGATATCGGACAGCGCCACCGTCGTGCGTGACGAGGCTGGCGAGGTCGTCCGTTATGAAGGGACGATCCGCGATATCACCGACCAGAAACGCGCCGAGGATGCGATCGCCGAGGGCCAGCGGCTGCTGCAGCAGGTCATCGATACCGTGCCCGCCGTGATCAACGTCAAGAACAAGGAACTTCGTTACGTCCTGATGAACCGTTACATGGCCGGCATTTTCGGCGTCGAGCCCGCGGATGCGATTGGACGCACCACCTCCGATCTGATGTCGCGGTACGGTGCGCAGAAGACCGATGAGAACGACAAGCGGGTGCTGGCGACCAGCAAGGGTCTTGGCTTCTACGAGGAGGAGTACATGGATTCGGCCGGCCAGGTGCGGCAATGGCTGGTCAACAAGCTGCCGCTGCTCGACGGCGAAGGCGATATCGAACGCATCGTCACCGTCGCGCTCGATATCGGCGAGCGCAAGCGCGGTGAACTTGAGATGCGCAAGGCGAAAGACGCCGCCGAGGCGGCGCTGCGCAATTTGCGGGAAACCCAGAACTCGCTGATCGAGGCAGAGAAACTCGCCGCCCTCGGGCGCCTCGTGGCGGGCGTCGCCCACGAGGTCAACAACCCCGTCGGTATCAGCCTGACGGTGGCCTCATCGCTGGAACGCAAGACGGCGCTGTTCACCGCGGAGGTGGAACGAGGCGATCTGCGGCGCTCGCGCCTGACCGAGTTTCTCGAAACCAGCCGCGATGCCTCGGGGCAATTGGTGGCCAACCTCAACCGCGCCGCTGAATTGATCCAGTCCTTCAAGCAGGTTGCCGCAGACCGCAATTACAGCGATCAGCGCACGTTCGATCTCGGCGATCTGACCGAGCAGGTGGTGATGAGCCTGCGGCCAGGACTGCGGAAGCACCATCTGGCGCTCAATGTCGACTGCCAGCCCAATCTCTCCATGAACAGCTATCCCGGCCCGTACGGACAAGTGCTCACCAATCTGTTCCTGAACGCTGTGGCGCACGCGTTTCCGGACGGCAGGCCCGGGGCGGTCGATATTCAGGTGCGGGAGTCCGGCAAGGACAATGTCGAGATTATCTTTTCCGACAATGGCTGCGGTATGAGCCTCGACGTCCGGCGCCGCGCGTTCGATCCATTCTTCACGACGCGGCGCGACCAGGGCGGCACCGGGCTCGGCCTGCATATCGTCTACAGCATCGTGACCAATCGGCTGGGCGGTCGGCTCGAACTCGATTCCGAGCCCGGGAAGGGCACGCGGATTCAGATCATCCTGCCGAAGGTGGCCCCGCTGGAGCAAGCGGCGGAATAATCGGTCGGATTCGAGCTGGTGGCCCGCCTATTCGGCGTCCGCCAGAAAGCGCAGCGTCGCCTTGAAGATCTGGCTGGCCTTGCCGACCAGCGCGGTCCCGTCCATGACGGCCGACTTGTCCGTATAGGTGCCGGAGACGCCGATGCCGACCGGACTCGGGCCGCCGAACAGCGGGTTGGCGTCAGGGCTGCTGGTGTGGCGCTGGACCAGCACCTCACCCTTGAAGGTGTTATCGCCCTTAACGGTGTAGCTGCCGACATAAAACAGGTAAGCGTCGCCGCCGAGGATCTTGCCATCCCGGAACATCACGACACCGCTGCCCTTGCCGGAGCGCCCGTCCTGCAAGGTGACGTGAATCGAATACAGCCCGTTTTTCATAGCGTCCCGATGACCCCGTTGTCCCGACGAGGTCGCTTTTTGTTATGCCAAAGCGGTACGCAACGTCAACGCGGCAGGTTGGCAGCGGCCGTGCTTGGGCGTGGTGTTTGCGAGCGGGCTTGCCGCATGACAGAAATATGACAGGCGCCGGGAGCCGCTAGAAGCCATCGACCCCGCTGCGGTCAGCGGCCCATGCACCGGGTCAGGCGTACTTCTTGTCGCGTTCGAGCAGTTCGATCGAAATGCCTTGCGGCCCACGGATAAAGCAGATCCTGACGCCCGGCCGGATCGTGGTGGGTTCCTTGGTGAACTCGACGCCCTTGGCCTTGATCTCGGCCGCCACCGCGTCGATGTCCTTGACCGTCAGGCCGAAATGATCGAGCCCCTGATAGGGCGTTGTCGGCGGGGTATTGACGCCGTCGCCAGCCGTTACCGGCGCGATGAACACGTTAGCGCCCCCGAGCTTGACGTCGATGCGCCCAGGGCCGCGGATAATCACGCCACCGAGGATGTTTTCCAACCAGGCTGCCGTCGCCTCCGGGTCCGGGCTGCGCAAATGAATATGGTCCCAGGTCACTATCGGCATCGTCGGTCTCCCCTTGACGGTTTGTGCGCCGCTTGACGCGGCGCTTCTCGCATTGGCTTGCGGGCGGCAACTTAGCGGTCTCATCCCGGCAAGGCCATCCCATTATGCCTATGCATGCCTATGCGTTGAGCGAAGCGGCCCCGGTAACCCGTGTCGATATCGTCAGCGTCGGATGCAACTATTTCCGATACTGAGGATTAGGGCATTAGCGGCGCAAACCCGCCATCGGCCGTGGAGCCGCGTCGCAGCGATGGGGTGACCATGCGCGCCGGGCTGTATCGCATCGAATGGACTTGGTTCGCCGGATCCTGGCTCGCTCGTCTAGGCAAGCGGTTTTCGAACTGGTCGGCGGTGGACCATCCTAGACCGGGGTTGTTCTGGTCGGCGGTTGCCTTGGCCGCGATCGGCGGGACATGGATAGTGGTGTCAGGCGAATTCGGCAGTAGGGCCGAGGGTGAACCTGCCATGCGGGCGGTCGCCGTC
Organism: uncultured Alphaproteobacteria bacterium; assembly: GCA_963738105.1. Taxonomy (GTDB): domain Bacteria; phylum Pseudomonadota; class Alphaproteobacteria; order Rhizobiales; family Xanthobacteraceae; genus Bradyrhizobium. The sequence goes on from CAVTWC010000022.1 coordinate 71,817, forward strand.
GAAGCGGAACCGGTGGTAACGGCAGCTGTGGCTACCGTGCAGGCTGCAGCTACCGCGCCTGACGCAGCTACCGCGCCAGAGGCGGCCGAGCCTAATGCTCCGGAGGCATCGCCCGGAGTGGCGGCGGCGCGCCTGAAAATATCATCCCAGCGCTGGCAGCGGGGAGGCTTGGGATCGAAGGCGCTCGTCACCTTCACGCTCCGGAACCGCAACGACTATGCGGTCAAGGACATCGAGATTTCCTGCGCTTTCAGCCGTGGCGACGGCAGCCATGTGACCGACCGCACCCGGGTGATCCATGACACCGTCAAAACGGGGGGCCGGAAAACTTTCGCCAGCGTTCACATCGGCTTCGTTAATATCAACGCCGATCGGGCCAAATGTGTACCGGTGGCCGCCAGCCGCATTTGATTTTAAGTGCGTTCACAAAGAAGCGATTTAGCCCGATTGAACCTTACGGCAGCGGCCGGAACAAACTACGTGAGACGCAGTTGTGCTGACACTCCGCGGGGATGACGCGGACGGAGCGACCTGAAATGCCCGTATTGCGGTACTTTGTCTTTGTCGGCGCAGCCTTGCTGGCGCTGTTGTTTGTTGTGGCTGCAGCCTTCCCGGTATTGCCGACCGCGCAGAACGGTGGCGTTACCGATACCGCCGCGGCCGATGTGCCAATGATCCGGATTCATACCGATCGCAAATGGCCGGAGAGGGTGGTTTTCGACACCAGCGCTCCGACGATCGTTCCTGCGACGGTCGCAGCTGTTTCGGTTCCGCCCCCGACGCCCGCGCCCGCCGCCGTTGCCGACGCTGGAACCAAAGTGACCGCGCGGGATGCCTTCGCCCAGCTTACGCCGTCGGATCTGAAGAAAATGAAGCCTCAGCCAAAGCGCAAGATCGCGAAAAGGCATGTCGCGCCGCCGCCGATGCAAGTTGCGCAACGACCGCAGTTCGGGCTCTTCGCCATCAACCTCTGGTAGATCTAATCGCGGCCCACTACGCTTGAGGTGCGACGGCGGTGGCTGCTGCTTTCAGCCTGGTCAGATGCCGTCAGCAGGGTGCTTGCTAGAACAGCCCGGCGCTGAGATCCAGGCCATAGGTTAGCATCAGCAAGGATACCAGCAGTCCGGCGCCGCAGAACAGCGCGATCTGCTTGAGGATTTCGACCTCGAGCGACTCCTTGGGAAGTGCGCGCGCAAGGGCTCTAACGATGGCAGCCATTGGTAGTCTCCGATTCATGCGCCGCGATGGGTGCGATGCAACGGGTCTAACGTTATCCGCGCGCAGCCGATATGAAGCAGATCACACTGGCTATAGTGGTCCGCGCTGATGCGCACGCACCTGCCTTGCAACCCCGCTCAAGTATGCCGATTACCTGGTATGCGGGTTGACTAATACGCCGATTGCAAAATGCAGCTCGAGCACAACGACGCTTCGCCCATCCTTGCAGGCGAAATCGTTGCCGCTGCTGCGCCGGTTGCGTTGGCCGAATTGGCCTGAAGTGCTGCAAGAAGCTGCGCTTCCCAGGAGAGACGTTTGATCCGCGAGCGCAGCTCGGAGCAGGGGCCAGCCGCGTCGGCGTTGAGCGTGAGGGCAAGATCATTTGATTTTGCCCATTCGACGGCCTCATGCCCGGTGATCACGCGGACATAGTCGATGGTCTCCTGCGGCAACTGGCTTTTGCCGGCGAGCCATCTGTGGACACGCTCCGGACCGGCATTATAGGCCGCCGCCGCCAAACCTAGATTGCCGAAATGATCCCTGAGTTCGTGGAGCAGTTCGGCCGACTTTGGCAGCGCTTCGGCTGGATCGAACGGGTCTCGCAAGCCGCGGTCGAATGCCGTGCCAGGCATGAACTGGGCGATGCCCTGTGCGCCGGCGCGGCTGACCGAGTTCGGGTTAAATCCGCTTTCCTGCCGGATCAATCGCAGAAAATAACCGACGGGCAACGTGTGCGCCGTCGCGGCTTCCTCGGCCATCTTCCGGAGCGTGGGATTCGTCTGGGCGCGCGGTTGCGTCGCGGCGACCGTGGACCGGTGCCGGGTGAAACGCAGCGTCATGCCTTGAGGCACCTGCGCGATCGAAACCTCGCCGACGGCAACACGAAGCGGCATTGACATCGATGGCGTCGAAAACGTCGCGCTCGAAAGCACCGCTGCAAGCAAGGTGAGGGACAACAGTGGAGCGCGCGTGACAACATGACGATCTAGCGACATCCGATCGCGTTGGCGGCGCCGACAAATTACGCTATCGCTATCGAGCGCATTGTGTGTAAACCCGGCCCGGTAGATACTTCCCGCGCCCATGCATCTTTCCAACAGCGAGCCGAGCGATGAAAACACAATCATGGACTTGGTTTGCCATGACGATGTTGCTCGTTGTGCTTTCACGGCACGCCGTTGCGCAAATGGCGCCGCCGGCCGTTGCAGCATCGGATGTCTACATTGAGCAATCGCGCGGGCGGGTGGGACCCAGCCCAAAAGCTCCGAGCAAGCCGACGCCCGAAACGGCCGGCGCGGCCATTCCGAGCACGGGCCCGACGGCGCCAACAACCTGCAATGCCCAGAATGCATCATCGCAAGCCTGCTATACTGCGACCCAGCAAGCGCGTCCGGCAACGCGGTAGTTTTCCCAATTCATCCTAGCTTCTCTGCGCACCGGGCAGGGTCGGCTGAACGGCGACTGCCTGGCGTTGCTTGTCGAGTTCGCGCATGAAGGCTTCCCCGGCTGCCCTGTCCTTGAACTGCCACAGATTGTTCTTCACGCCTTCGAAGATCAGCGCATAGACCGCAAGCTGCACGCCTTCCCGGACCCCCAACGTGGCCGGAGCATTTTTGGTGAAGCCCAGCTCCGCCTGCAGCAGTTGATCGACCGCGGCGAACTGGAACGCCAAGCCGTGGACCTGGATGGAATAGATCGTTTTGGTGGTCGTTACCGATGCCAGCACGCGACCGGTTTGTACGCTAACCGCCCGTAGCGCAACGGTGATGATGTCCTGCCGATACTGGGTGTCGACACCGATCCCGAGATAATTTGCGCCGATGCCGCCGGTGGTTTCATCGCTGTCGTAACCGATGATGCCGCCTTCCAGCAGAATGCCGGCAAAGCGCAGCGGCGGCAGGCTCGGCGCCTTGTCGCCTTCGGCGGCGGTCCGGGTGTTCTGGATGATCTGACGTTCCTGCAGCAGCGGCTGCAGGTCGTTGCGTTCGACCACGTCGAACCAGGCGCCGCCGCCGGCTTTGGTCAGCACGTCGATCAACACCGCGCCCGCGCCTTGGGTCAAGGCGCGCGAGAATTCTGCGAAATTGTCGTTCGGCTTGTTCTGGCCGGTGAGGTCGGGAAAGTTATAGACGGAAACGTCGAGCTTGCGCCGCGGTGCGGGCAGGCTTTCAAGCACGATTCCGCTCTTGGTGTCCGGCACCAAAGTGGCCGGATGTGCCATCGGGTCCTGAGCCGAGCCGGTCATGCAGCCGCCCAAGCTCAACGAGAGCATCGCTATGGCAGCGATACTCCGGAGATGTCTGTTCATCGTTCAAAATCCAGCGAACTGCGAAGGTCAACTAAGATGGCGTTTCAAGCCGGCGATCACGGCCCGGCATTTCACCGCGAGCGCGGTGTCGGCGCCTTCATGGATTCGATGGAGTTGGATTTGTATTGATGATGATCGGCGAGCTGCCGCCGGTGCCTGTTCCGATATTGCTCAAGGCATTGCTAAGACCGGACAGGTCAGGTCCTTGAGATCCGGACTTGACACCTTCGCCTTGAGCCTGCGCGGTGGACAGCAGGGAGCTGCCGTTAAGTGGATTGCCGCCAAACGTCGGATTGACCGGATGATAGACCATCTGAGAGGCCAGAGCGGGCCCTGCCGCCGCGCTCGCAGCCGCGATGATCGCCGCAATTGTCCAATGTCTCTTACACATAACGCATACCCCCGAGATTAATAACTTTAGTTCATCGTTTGATCAGCAGGCTGCCATTGGGCAGTCGAGCGATCAGCGCGTTGACCGGTGCCGAGCCCGGTGCCTGAAGTACATCAACAGACATTCCCTTCGTGTTGATCAGCGCGAGATTCGACAAATCCTTGCCACCCTGCCACACGCCGACATTGTTGTTGCTGCCGCCGATGACGCTGACATTGGAAAGATTGTTGCCGCCCGATTGCGACTGGAAAACGTGATTAAAGCTTCCAACTTGCAAGGTCTGGGCAATGTTACCGTTTCGCGCTGATGCCGTTTCCGGCGTCGGCACGAAAGCGGTTACATGCGGCGCGTTCTGTGCGACGGGCAACAACTGGATCGACTGCGTCGACGCCGACGTTGTGAAGCCGGAGGCGTGCGGGCTTACCTGAGTGATGTAGGCGGTCTGCGCCGAAGCGGGCGCACCGACGGCCAGCATCAAGGCTGCGATCAGCCCGGCTCGCAGCGACAAGATGGCTTTCAAGGCGATGTGCACGTTAATCTCCCGTGGTCCGATTGCAGTGAAAGTTCGGCCCGATAATTTCCGATTGCGGAGCGGTCGAGAACCAGGGTGGTCAGAACCCGTTCAGGACCGTCCTGCAAAGCGAAAGCGCCGCTCTGCGTGTTGTTGCTGCTGCCCGTCGAGCTCTGCTTGGCGACGACGAACCGATATTGTCCAGAGACCGGCACCTGGGATCGGACCACAGCCTCAAGGCGGAGGAAGTGCTTGTCCGGTTGAGCACGAATCACACATTCTATTCCGACGGATGCGGCGGTTACTGGCATTTGATCTGTTCTATGTCGTCACCCGATCGAAGGATTTTCTGGCAATCGCTCGATCAGGACTTGGGCGCGGTAGCGCTGTTTCCAGCAGCAATAGCGCCTGTGATCGAGACGTTTAGAGAGCGTTCGTAACAGTTGTGTAACAGTGTCGATCACAATGAAATTGCATAAGAACTGGTACCAGCGGGTGTCGTCCCTCTTCGAAAACGTTGATAGTTCAGGCCATGCCGACCATCACAGATCTCGTGGACAGCGGAGCGATCATCAAGATCGAGGTCGAGCTTGCGCCGCGCGATCAGCCGCTCCGATTGCTTTACGGTACCCCGCAATTCATTGAATGGTTGCAGGAGCTGCTTCGCGGTGACGAGCCCTCGCAGCGGCTCGGTCAGACCTCGCCGGCCGAGCAAATCGACGATCTCTTCCATTCGTTCTTGAGTGGCGAGCCGCTGATCTTTACAAGGCAGTTTCGCGTCGTCCGCGCGGAAGAGAATGCCGTTTGGGAATTGAAGACGCCGGACATCCGTATCTTCGGGTGGTTCATGGCGAAAGATTGCTTTGTTGCCGTGTTCGGCAACTGGGCTGACACCATCAAGGACCATGATCTCTACCGCGGCTATCGCATCGCGATCCGGCGGCTGCGGCGTGAATGGGGTGTCGACGCGACGTTGTGTGTGAGGGGAGTTGAGCCTGATGACGTTCTTTCGGTTTGACATCGGGGCGCGATCGCGAACCGCAGGCCGACTGCTGGGTAGGGTTCGCAGGGAATTGCTGCGGGCGGTGACGGAGGAAAAGCAGGCAGGTCTGACCCAGCAGGAGTTGGCGCTTCGACTTCAGGACAAACGATCCAACATCAATCGTCAATTGTCCGGCGAAGACGAGATCACTCTGCGATCGCTGGCGGACCTTGCATGGGCGCTGGATCGCGAAATCACGTTTGAATTGCGCCGCCCGGGCGACACTGCGGGGCAGAATATCGCGCCACTGACGTCGACGGTCGGTCACAAGCCGATCCGGATCATCGCGCCGAAGATGCCAGGCGACTAGGCGGACACTGCACCGCTGGACATCGTCTATGAATCTGTCGAAAGAAAACAGGCGGCGGGCAGGGCCCGCCGCCTGAGTGGATCACTTCTGCGAAACGACCGCGGTGTTGTGCGATCCGTACTGCGCGGTGAACGAGGTGTTCGCCACGTTCGCGCCCGTGGTCTGGGTAACATTCACCGAGTTGCCGATGCCGTACTGCATCGCGACCTGGGTGTTGTTGCCGGCGACCGCCTGGGCTCCAACGCTCTGAGCCGAATTGACGACGTTGTTGCCGCCGATCTGGGTAATGAACGAGTTGTTCTCACCGACTGCCAGCGGAACCGCCATCGACTGATTGACGATCGCCTGGTTCTTGACGCCGAACTGCGCGGTCACGGCGTTGTTGGAGCCGTTACCGGTACCCGCCGGCTTCGCCGTCTGGTTGATCAGCGCGCTGTTCTGGTTGCCGGTCTGGAACGTCGCCTGGGTGTTGGCACCGTTCTTCTGGTCGATTTCGGCATCGTTCTTGACGCCGACCTGACCCACGAATGACGCGTTGGTGTAGTTGGCGGCCTGATCGGCAGTCGTATCGCCGAACGCGCCCGCGACATGGCCGCCCTGCGTCGTGTTTTCAATGTTGTCCTTGCCGACCTGGAGCGACGCGGCGGCGTTGTTGACGCCTTGGCCCGCGTTGGCGCCGACCGACTTCTGATCGGTGTTGGCGACGTTGCGATCGCCGATCTGGACCGAAGCCGAGGCATTGCCGTGACCGGTTTCGAACTGGCCGAAATCGGTGGTGCCGTCCGCGCTCTTCTGCGAGGTGGTGGCGGTGTTCTTGTTACCGAACTGGCCCGTGAACGAGGTGTTGGCGCCGCCGACCGGCGAGGCCGTTGCGGCGGTCACGCTCTGGTCCGACTGCGAAACCAGCGACTCGTTCTTCTTGCCGGCCTGGACCGTGCCCTGGCTGTTCTGGCCGCCGGTCTGCAGCAACGTGACGTCGTTCTTGACGCCATATTGCGCGCTGAACGAGTTGTTGGCGTAAGGCGCGGTGGTGAACTGCGAATTCGGCGGGGTGTTTTCCTGGACGGTGGTGGCCGTGTTCTTGTTGCCAACCTGAACGTTGCCCGAAGTGTTTTTTCCAGCCGGAGCCTGGCTGAGCTGTCCGGTGGTTACTGAGTTCTTCTTGCCAGCCTGGAACGTGCTCTGGCCGTTGTTGCCGCTCTGCTGTGCGATCGTCGCGGTGTTCTTGGTGCCGATCTGGTCGATGAAGGACTCGTTCAGCGGGCTTGCCGCATAGGCAGCCGGCGCGCTGGCGATCACGAGCGCCAAAGCAGTCATCGTTTTCATGGAAGGGTCTTTCGTTTTATCCAAAGCGGGGCTGGCGGGGATCGCCACCCTCGGCGCGCGTTAAAACATTATTAACCTGACGCCGGGATGACAGTTTTGATTCAATATTTACTGATGTTGACGCGCACCGCGCCGAGGCATGCGCGATCACACGCATGACGCATTCGCTCACGGACGGCAGTGGATTTTAGATCAGGACGTCTGTTCGATGCGCAGCGAGCCGAGCCGCAATTCATGATCGTCATCGATCAGGGCTCGAACACGCATCAGCCCCGAACCACGCAGCTTGAGCGGGGCAAAAATCAGGCTGGTCGCTGCCACGATGAACAGCGGCGCGCCAGTGTCGGTCTTCAAATGGGCCACGAGTTCGGTTTGATCGTGATATTCCGGCGTTTCAATCGGCTCCTCGGAAAACGGCTTGTCATCGCCGGGGAGATAACACCGCACGGTGATCGAACGGAACGGACGTGAGGCCGGCGAGAGAATATGAACGTGCACACATAGTTTCGGAAGCACCAGCGGAAACGGCTCCGAGATGAAAATCACCCCGTTATAGCAACCGATGAAGCTGAGTTTTCCGCCCGCCTCATTGCGAATGTCGTCGCAGAAAATCGAATATCCATAGCGATCCATTCGTTAAAGCCGCCGGCTCCAACTCGTCCGGATGGCAAAATGCTTTTCCGCGTCCGGTTGGCCATCGTCTTCTCTCAGGATTGCGACAGCAAGATTACAGCGGGCCGCGTTTACCGAACCCCGCCGGTGACAGCGATTGGGACAACCGCGCGAGATGATGGACGCAGAGCGCGCTTGTGCCTGCTGCGGCTGGCCTATTTGCCTGATTTCGGTCGGCATTTGGGCTGGAAAACGAGCGGATCGGGGGGCATATTGCGGGCATGCACACAAGATTCTCTGTTCTGCTATCCGCCGCAATATTGGCAACTGCAATCCTATTGGTGTTCCGCGACGAACTTCACGCCCATGGTCCCCACAGCCTGAACCGGCTGGCCGAGCCGGTGACGCAATGTGGCTTCTGGGGGGATATGTCGGCCGGGATGTCGTGCCGCTGATCCACTCGTCTCGCGTGGCAAGCGTGGATCGCGGTTAGAGCGCTTTGGGCCTACAGAACGATTTCACAGATTTTTGACGTCCGCCAACGCCTCGTCTGTCGCGTGGTGCTCCGGCTGGCAGTGCCTCGGTCAGGAGGCGGCGTCTGCGCGCGCCGAGGACGGATCATTCTTCTGGGCGCCGCCGGGCAAGGGAGGCGCGAACTCGGATTTGACCTTCGTGCCGGTCGATCATACGCCGACGTCCGCCAACTCTCGCCGGAACGGTAGCGGCGCCAGTGCAGGACCGCGCCGACGATCATGACCGGTACCAATGCCGCGGCGATGATGTAGGCCGGCAGCGGCTTCGGCGATATCCATTCGATCGCAATCGTTGCCACCAGCCAAAACGCTGCGGATATCATCGTGAAATCGATCATCGGAAATTGCAGGTAGTAGCAAAGCCCGATCGCGATCACGGTCGGAGCCGTGGCGGCGGCGATCATGTAAACCGTCAATTCCTTGGGCGTCAAAACGTCGATCACCATCGACCCCAATAGCCACAGGACGCCAAACATGATCGCAACATCGATGGGGCGCCGCACGGATTAATCTCCAAAAGGCCGGGAATTGTTCGCGGTATGATCTCACGGCCCTGCCCGGGCGTAAGTCAATCAGGGAGGGCGGAAAGAAGTGGGTTGAACTCGAAAAAGCGGGTTACGGCTTCGGCCCAAGCGAACATCGCCTCCGGGCCGGAGGCGGCTTCCGTGAAACGTTTGACGTCCGGACATTACTTCAAGGCAAGCCGCGCTACGGCTGGCAAGGATGAGTAGCATCGCCTGAAATTTCGGCATCTGCCGGGCTTTGCTTGACGTCTTGCATGGCTGGCGCAATACTTAATGGCTCGATCGGACTTGATCGAGCGCACTGAACGAGCGTCCAACTCAAGTAAAGCCTGTCAATCAACTCAAATAGTACCTGTCTATCAGCCGGCGAGGTGCGACCATGCTTGACCCGGACCGCGATGATTGTCCCACGGCATTCAAGCTTGCTCGCCGCGAGATTTTGGTAGGCGCGCTCTTCGTTGGCGGGCTCTCCGCATTCGCTACTCTGCCAACTACTTCGGCCACCGCCGCATGGTCTGATGAAGCGGCGGCCCAGTTTCTCGAAATCTCCTCGCTGTTGATTCCTCATCGCCTGAACGCGACGATCGGGAAGCGCATCGGCAATTTGATGAGCGCGTTGAATCCGTCGTTGGCGGAGCACGTGACGGGGCTGCTTGCCATCGCAAGAGAGAAGAACGCTCGGGTCGTTGAAGACTTCTTTCCCGATGTGCCGGAGGGGCCGCTTCGGCAGACCGCGCTCGCGATTATTTCCGCCTGGTATCTGGGCGTCGTATCGGATGCTCCCGATGCGGAGGTGTTCGCCTTCGAGTATGCGCTGATGTACCAGCCGACCAGTGATGTCATGACTATCCCGTCCTACGCAAAGTCAGGGCCGAACGGGTGGACGGCCGACGCTCCCCCTCTGAGCAACATGCCTGAATTTTGAATGCGGTGCGTCCAAAGAGAATAAGGCGTTTTTCGCATGGCGAGTGACTACAGCGCAGATGTCGTCGTCGTGGGAACCGGGGTGGTCGGTTGCCTCATCGCTGAAAAGGCCTTGGACGCCGGCCTGTCGGTGCTGATGCTCGAAGCCGGCCCTCGGGTGGATCGCTGGCGGATCGTCGAGAATTATCGAAACCTGCCACCAAGCCTTCGACTGTTTCATTGGGATGCGCCGTATCCGCCGAAACCGTGGGCGCCACATCTCGAAACCCGTCGTGAAAAAGAAGCGGAGCAATACCTTCAATTGGAGGGGCCGAATGCCCGCGCCTATATGCAGGGCTACGTCCGCTATGCCGGAGGCGCGACCTGGCACTGGGCCGGACTGAGCTGGCGCATATCCCCTGAAGATATGCGCCTGAAAAGTCTTTACGGTGTCGGTCGGGACTGGCCGTTCGGTCACGATGTCCTCGAGCCCTATTATACGGCCGCGGAATATGCGATCGGCGTGTGCGGTCCATCCGACCCCGCATTGCAATGGCCGCCGAATGCAAAACGCTCCAAACCCTACCCGATGGGACCGATTCCCTTCGGTCCCGGCGAACAGCGCCTGACTGAGGCGGCAGCAAAGATCGGCATGATCAATCTGCCGGCCCCGCAGGCGCGTAACAGCGGCGTTTCCTATGACGGACGGCCAGCGTGTTGTGGCAACAACAACTGTTTTCCGGTCTGTCCGATTGCTGCCAAATACGATGCGGCGACGGCTTTGCCGAAGATCGAGGCCAAAGGCGGTAAAATCCTCGCCAACGCAGTCGTCTATCGAATTGAGGCACGCGAGAAGAATGCGATCGAAGCGGTTCACTATTTCGATTCCGAGAAGACCTCGCACAAGGTGACTGCGAAGATTTTCGTGATTGCCTGTAACGGCATCGAGACGCCAAAACTTCTGCTGTTGTCGAAAGACGAGCGCAATCCCAACGGCGTGGCGAACAGCTCCGATCGGGTTGGGCGCAACATGATGGATCAGCCGAAGCTCTTTGTGGATGTCGAACTCGCCGAGCCACTATGGACGGGTGTCGGCCCGGTTCAGAGCAGCAGCATTCTCAACACGTCGCAAGGCGAATTCCGCAGCCGCTATGCGGGCGCGATGTTCCGTATGGAGAATCTTGCGCGTAGTCCGCTCGGCGCGGCTGCCGCGCTGAAAAAGGGACTGGTAGGCAAGGCCTTGGATATCGAGATCCGACGGCTTTCGGCTTGCACCGGAAGGCTGACCGTCGAGCATGAGATACTGCCTTCAGCAAATAACCGTCTGACGCTGTCCAGTAAGAAAGATTGGCTCGGCATCAACAAGCCGAACATCTACTACGACGTAGGCGACTACGTGCGCCAAAGCGCCAAGGAGTACACCGTGCCGCGGTTGCGACAATTGGCGGCCGAGCTCGGCGCCACCAGTGTCCAGCTATCCCCGGAGTTTCTCAACAGCGACCACATCATGGGCGGTTGCGTTATGGGGAGCGATCCGGCGACGGCGGTCGTCGATGCCGACTGTCGTGCGCATGATCATGACAATCTGTTCCTGCCCGGCGGCGGCGCGATGCCGAGCGGGACTGCTTCAAACAGTACTCTCACCATGGCGGCGCTGGGGCTGAAGGCAGCCGACGCGATCGTCGATCAACTCAAACACGGCTGATCATGGGCAACTCCGGTCATTGCCTTGGTGCATTGCTTGTCCTCTTCGCCGGGACGTTGATCGCCGATATCGCTCATGCAGCCGATCCGCCGGGTCAAACGGCTGCCGTCATCGAACGTGGACGATATCTGGCCACGGCCGCGGACTGCGGGGCCTGCCACACCGCACCGGAGGGCAAGCCGTTCGCTGGCGGGCTGGCCATCGGCACGCCGCTCGGAACCATTTACTCGACCAATATCACGCCATCGCAGGATTTCGGGATCGGACGCTACACGGAGGAACAATTTTCGCGGGCGCTTCGTCGCGGAATTCGGCGGGATGGGGCTCAGCTCTATCCCGCAATGCCATACACGTCCTATGCGAAGTTCACCGAAGATGATGCGCACGCGCTCTATGCCTACTTCACGCAGGCGGTCACGCCGGTCGATCAGTCGACACCGCAGACCGAGCTGCCGTTTCCGCTGAACATACGCCTGTCGATGATGGGCTGGAACTTGCTGTTCCTGGACACCGCGGCGTTCGTGCCGGACCCGCACCAATCGGCCGAATGGAATCGGGGCGCTTATCTGGTTCAGGGCGCCGCGCATTGCAGCACCTGTCACACGCCGCGAGGGTTTTTGATGCAGGAGGAGACCAGCCGCGCATTATCGGGCGCGCAGGTCGGGCCCTGGTATGCCCCCAACATCACCTCGGATCCCGTCAGCGGCATTGGAAGCTGGAGCAAGGAAGATCTGGCGGCCTATCTGCGCACGGGACACTTGTCCCGAAAGGCGCAGGCTGCCGGAAGCATGGGCGAAGCCGTGGCCAAAAGTTTCCAGCACCTCACGGCAGCCGATATCGACGCGATCGCGACTTACGTGAAAAGCGTTCCGGCCGTCCACGAACCAGGCGACGGAGCTTCCCGCTTCACGGCCGGAAAGGCTTTCTCGCAGCTCGCAACGCTACGCGGACGCGACGGCATCAGCTCCGACAGCGCGAATGCCACCGGTGCCGAACTATTTCAAGGCAATTGCGCCTCCTGCCATTCGGCGGAAGGTCAAGGCAGCAAGGACGGCTACTATCCGAGCCTGTTCCAGAACTCGGCGACGGGTGCGAAAAATCCGACCAATCTTATTGCCGCCATCCTGTATGGCGTCGATCGCACGATATCGGGGCGCCAAGCCTTCATGCCCGGCTTCGGCGGTCATCCGACCGACGCCAATCCACTCAGCAATCGAGACATCGCAATGTTGGGTAACTACGTACTCACTCATTATGGGGCGGCCGACACGACCATCACCGAACAACAGGTCGCCGAGGTGCGCCAGGGCGGCCCCGCTTCTCCGCTGCCCGCGCTGGCTCGCGGCGGCGTGGTGGCAGGCATCGTCGTCGTGCTTTTGGGCATCGCCTTTGCCATCTTCAAAAGACGACGGACTTCCTCGTTGTATATCGAGGCCAAGGCGTAAAGGCGAGAGGTCGGTCACGTGTCACGCGGCATACGGGGATCGGTCGCTGCTTTCTATCGTTCGGGAGGTTCACATGACTAGCACCAGAAAAGAGACCGACAGTCTTGGCGTGGTCGAAGTACCCGCCGACAAGCTATGGGGCGCACAGACCCAGCGTTCGCTCGAGCATTTCAGCATCGGGAAGGATTTGATTCCCCGCGAAATGATCACAGCCTACGCCACCTTGAAGAAAGCCGCCGCGATCGCCAACCGCGACGGCAAGCGGCTTGACGATCAACGCTGCAACCTGATCGTTCAGACCTGCGACGAAATTCTGGCCGGCCAGCATCACGACATGTTCCCCCTGCATGTCTGGATGACCGGCAGCGGCACCCAGTTCAACATGAACGTCAACGAAGTGATCTCCAACCGCTGCTGCCAGCTTGCCGGCACGGCGCTGGGAAGCCACACGCCGGTCCATCCCAATGACCACGTCAACATGGCGCAGTCGTCGAACGATTCGTTCCCCTCGGCCATGTGCATTGCCGCGGCTGTGAACGTGCAGGAGCGCCTTGTTCCTGCGGTGACTGCGCTCCGGGACGCGATCGACGCGAAATCGCAAGCGTGGGACAATATTATCAAGATCGGGCGCACGCACATGCAGGATGCCACTCCGCTGACATTGGGCCAGGAATGGTCCGGTTATACGGGTATGCTGTCCGATAATCTGGAGCGGATCGAAGCGGCTCTGCCGGGCGTGTATCGCTTGGCGCTCGGCGGTACGGCCGTCGGCACCGGCATCAATTCCGCGCCGGGCTTTGCCGAAGCCGCCGCTGCTCAGATCGCCAGGCTCACCGGGCTGCCCTTCGTCACCGCGCCCAACAAGTTCACCGTGCAGGGTGCTCACGATGCGCTGGTCCAGCTCTCCGGAACGATGCGGACACTTGCCGCGTCGCTCTACAAGATCGCCAACGACATCCGCCTGATGTCGTGCGGGCCACGCGCCGGATTTGCCGAACTGGAGATTCCGGAGAACGAGCCAGGTTCGTCGATCATGCCGGGCAAGGTCAATCCGACGCAGTGCGAGGCATTGACGATGATCGCGGTGCAGGTGATGGCCAACGACGTCGCCGTGGGCTTCGGCGGCGCTGGCGGCTACCTGGAGATGAACGTCTACAAGCCTCTTATGATCTTCAACATTGCTCACTCGATCACGATCATGACGGATGGCTGCGTCAACTTCAGGAAATTCCTGGTCGAGGGCACCAGGCCCAATCTGAAGAAGATCAACGAATATGTCGAACGATCGCTGATGCTGGTGACCGCGCTTTCGCCGGTCATCGGTTACGACAAGGCGTCGAAGATCGCGCATTATGCCATGGACAACGATCTCACCCTGAAGGCGGCTGCCCTGCAATTGGGGTTCGTTACCGAGGCGGAATTCGATTCCGTAGTCGATCCCGCGAAAATGGTGAAGCCGTATGTGGCAGCGGAGCCGACTGCCGGAGCGGCAGCATCGCGGTGATGGGGCAGGGCGCACACGTGCGGGCCGGATCAATTCAAGACTCCGAACGCACGCATGAAAGCGGAGAGGCTCGCGTGGCACCGCAACTGCACTATAAACTTGTTCTCGCCGTTGCCCGGGTTCTCTTCGTCAACGGCCAGGCAACGGAGCAGACCGTGGTGGCGGTCGAGCGATTGGGGCGGGCGATCGGATTGCGCGCCAAGGTGTTGCTGCGCTGGGGGGAGGTGCAATTCCAGCTCGAGAACGAGGGAGCCAACCTCGTGTCGGAGGGGGCTGCGAATCCGACCGGCGTTGACATGGATCGCGTCGTGTCCGCGATGAAGGCGATTGGGGATGTCGAGGCCGGCAGGCTGACCCCTGATGCAGCGCTGAAGACGATCGAGGAGATCGCCAGGGCGCCGGCAACCCCGACATGGCTGTTCACGCTCGCGGCCGGAGTCGGCGCCGTGGCACTCGCGGTGATCTTTGGTGTCGGGCACCGACCCGCCGCGGTGCTGATATTCGCCAGCGCGGTGGCCGGCGCGGTTCTCCGTCGCGGCCTGGCGCAGTGGAGTACAAATGTCTTCATCCAGCCGTTCTGCGCGGCGCTCCTCGCCGGCGTGATCGGCGCGCTGGCGGTCCGTTTTGGTTTGAGTTCATCGCTTCGCCTGGTCGCGGTCTGCCCGTGCATGATCCTGGTACCCGGACCGCACTTTCTCAACGGCGCGCTGGACCTCGTCGCAGGCCGCATCCATCTCGGGGCCGCTCGGCTGATCTATGCGTTGCTCGTCGTGCTGGCGATTTCGGCTGGAATGTTGTTGGGTCTTGCTCTCCTTGGCGCCTCGCTGCCGGTCGATCCGGCCGGCGACGCGGTCCCCTTCTGGCAGGACATCATCGCCGCCGGCGTTGCCGTGTTTGCCTACAGCGTGTTCTTCTCGACCCCGCTGAACATGCTGCCCTGGCCAGTGGCGGTGGGCATGCTGGCCCACGCCCTGCGATGGGTGGCGCTCGCCGTGTTGGGGTTCGGCCCCTCGGCCGGCGCTCTCATCGCGTGCGCCGTTGTCGGGGGCGTTATTACGCCTGTTTCACGCCGGACGCACATGCCGTTCACGGCGATCGGGTTCGCCTCCGTGGTGTCGATGATACCTGGCGTCTACCTGTTCCGGCTCGCGAGCGGGCTTGTGCAGATTGCCAGCGACGGGCACCCGCCGCCGGACCTGATCGGCGCGACGATTGCCGACGGCATGACCGCCACGATGATCATTTTGGCGATGTGCTTCGGCCTGATCGTTCCGAAGTTGCTCATCGACTACTTCAGCAATGGAACGACGCACACCGGATCGTCAGAGGCAAAGGAACGTGCCATCGTTCGCTCGGGATCCTGATGCGTCGTTGGGCTTCCAAAATACATGGCTGAGCGCTGCGAAAAGCCCTAGAAAGATCCGAGGAGCGAGCCGAGAGCGATAATCGCGGCGAGGGCGATGATGGGCCCGACAATGCCCACGATGACGATATCACGATAACTTTCGCGATGGGTCGATCCACAGACGGCGAGCAATGTGACCACCGCGCCGTTGTGCGGAAGGCTATCGAGCGTTCCGGCGCCTATCACCGCTACGCGATGCAACAGAGCGGGAGCCAGCCCAATGTCCGCCGCACGCTCCATGTAGGTTCCCGCAAGCACGTCGAGAGCGATGGTCAATCCGCCGGATGCCGAACCTGTCAGGGCCGCCAGCACGTTGGTCGCGACGGCGAGCGACACAAGCGGGCCGCCTTCGATTGCAAGCACCGCGTCGCGTACAACGCCAAAGGCTGGCATTGCCGCCACCACGGCGCCGAATCCAACCAGGCTCGCCACGCTGAGGACCGGAAGCACTGACGCATTCGCTCCGGCGTCCATCGTTTCGCGGACCGCTGGCAATCGGCGGTAGTTGATCGCTAGCACTGCCACAATCGCGCAGACGAGAGCCGTCATCACGGCCCAGACTCCGCCGATCGCTGCAAGCGACGTCTCGCCCCAACGGACTTCGCTCAGGAAAGAGGTATCGAGCCGCGGCAGCAAAAACATCGACATCGCAAGGTTGACCGACACGACAATCACGAGCGGCAATGCCGCAGGCAGAAATGCCAGCGGCGTTTCACTTGGTTTGGCGCGCATGATTTCCGCCGGATCGAATTCGCGTGCGGTGGTGGCCCGCTCGCGCAGTGTCTCGTCAACGGCAAGCCGTTCGCCGGAGGGTGGCTCGCTGCCTCCGAATCCTTCGCCGGCTCTCTCTGGCGCGGGCTTCTTCACGTCCAAGCCACCACATGCCGAAGCCGAACATGATCAGCGAGGCCAGAATACCGAGGCCGGGTGCGGCGAAGGGGGTGGTACCGAAGAATGGCATCGGGATGGCGTTCTGGATCGACGGCGTTCCCGGAAGGGCGGACATGGTGAAAGTCGAGGTGCCCAGCACGATCGCGGCTGGCATCAGCCGTCGCGGAACTCCGGCGGAACGAAACAGCTGATGCGCCATCGGGGCGAGCACGAAAAAATGCGACGAACAAACTTACGCCGCCATAGGTGACGATCGCTCCGGCAAGCACAACGGCAAGCATGGCACGTTGGGCGCCGAGCCGTTCTGTGATGAAGCGGGCAATCGCCGCGACCGAGCCGCTATCCTCCATCAGCTTTCCGAACAGCGCGCCAAGCAGGAACAGCGGAAAGAACTGACCGAGGAAGCCCGCAGCGCTGCCCATGAACGTCTGCGTCCAGTGCGCCAGCAGAGGTTCGCCGGAAAAAAGTGCGGTGACCATCGCCGCGAGCGGTGCCAGAAGCAGAACACTCCACCCGCGATACGCCAGCCAGATCAGAAGGCCAAGGCCGATCAGGATGCCAGCGAGACCGAGCAGGAT
Source organism: uncultured Alphaproteobacteria bacterium (assembly GCA_963738105.1). Lineage (GTDB taxonomy): Bacteria > Pseudomonadota > Alphaproteobacteria > Rhizobiales > Xanthobacteraceae > Bradyrhizobium. The sequence continues at coordinate 89,023 of CAVTWC010000022.1, forward strand.
CATGGCCTCAGCACTCCTGCAGCAGCACGTCGAGGTCGGTGGTGGATTGCTTTCCCAGGTCGTCGGCGTGGGCAGCCAGGAATCGGTCGGTGCTGCGTCGCCCCTCTTCCTTGAGCATGACAAGAAATTCCCATTCGGCATTCAGCTTTGAGGACGCGCCAAAGGCAGCAAGCTTGTCGGTCCAGATCCTGTGGGTGCGCATTCCGGCCCAGCGCGAACCTTCTCCGTGACCAGGACTGGCGACCTGCCTGAGTAGCGCGATCATTCGCAGCTCTTTCATGAGAGGCGAATTGAATGAGATCTCGTTAAGACGATCGAGAACATCGGTCGCGGTGCGCGGGATATCCGTTCGCTCACGCGGATTGATCTGCACCAGGATCGTATCATGCGCGTCGCTTTCGCGAACGAGCGGCGTAATGGTCGGATTGCCGGCGAAGCCGCCGTCCCAGTAGTGCTCTCCATCGATTTCGATGGCCTGGAACATCGTTGGCAAACAGGCAGACGCCAGCAGCACATCTGCGGAAATCTCGGCATTCCGGAAAATGCGCCCGCGTCCGGTCCGTACGCTCGTGGCCGTAATGAAGAGCTTTATTGGCGAGCGAGCAAGTCGATCGAAGTCGATGCTCTCGGCCAGGATGCTGCGCAGCGGATTGAGGCCGAGGGGGTTAAGATCGTACGGCGAGAAGACACGCGTCATCAGATCGAGCGCAAGATAAGTCGGAGAGCTATCGAGAGACCAGCGGCCGAGAAGCCTATCAAGTGGCGACCGTTGCAAGGGGCTGAACGCAGCCCCGCGGGCGACCTGGCGCCAATAGGAATCCAGCGCTGCTCTTGCACCTGCTGCGCCGTCCTGGGTCCAGCCATCGGCAAGAACCGCAGCATTCATCGCACCGGCTGATGTTCCCGAGATCGCCTCGATGCGAAGCCAAGGCTCCTCCATCAGCCGGTCGAGCACGCCCCAGGTGAAGGCGCCATGAGACCCACCGCCTTGCAGGGCAAGATCGATCAGGACCTGGGGCCGTGTCGTGACATCAGTCTCCCGTGACATCGCAATTCTCCCAAGGACAGTCGAAACGTTCTTACTCAGGGCCTGTCAGTTCGTGGGCGAGGACATTTCTGGTCGATCGGACGGGGGCTGACCGAACATCGACCAGAACAGCAGCCATGAGTATCCTTTGCCGCTGGTACGCCCTCTCATTGCGGCGGGTGATCCGCCGCGATGCGCTTGTCGGCGGCAGTAGCGATGTGACTCTGGATGAGATCTCCCGCTCCGAGAGCGATACCAGCACTGTCCATGCCCCCAGTGGTAACTATGCCGATGGCGATGCTGCCGGCGGGTCCGGCAATAACTCCGCGCAGCCGCCAACCGCTCCGCCGACAATCGCGCCCGACAGAGCGCCGCCGCTGGTCAATCGACCGACGGTTGCGTCAGAACTCGAGTGGGCATGAACATACAGCAAAGGGCCTGAAGAGCCGTCCCACAAAACCCTGAACTCCCGCGGAGAAGGTACTGAGGTTGGAACATCATCGTGTATGAGGGTCTTATTGGTGCTTAGCCATTAAGCAAGCATGGAGCCACGTCAGAACGCCGCGGTTGCAATCTAGAATAGGTATCAGTCGTAGGACCACAACCGCAAGCCAGTCAGCTCGTCCCGGTTGATGATTGAGCTTTGCTCCACGGGTGCCGAAATAATCCACCGATCGCTGTCACGTCGTCGTTACCTGCCCACATCACATCAACCATGCTGGCATCCCCACGGTCCGGTCCGACCCGATAGCGCGAGTAGCCCATTGGGGCATATTCCGATTTTCCCTTTTCCGGAGAATCTTCGGGCAACAAACCTGACGTTTGCCCAAACCTGGGATGCTCAATACATCGCCGAGATTCTCCACAGTATTTCTACTTAGTGGTTTATAGTGATGATAGTCGGCGGATAGTCTGTAGCCGATGATCTGCTCACGTTATGGAGAATTTGTCTGACTGCGCCATAGGACCAGCACACTGTTTGAGCGCTGGAGAAAAGTGAGAATGTCATGTCCCTTCAGGGTACGTCGGTCAGTCGGAATCATCGAAATGCCTCTGGCGGGGTGAAGCGGACATGCAAGCTGGATGCGGAGCTGGTCGCGCTGCAAGAAAAGCTTCATCGGCGAATTTCGTCCGAGCTTCATGATTTAACATGCCAGCATCTGATCGCGGCTAGCCTAGGCATGATGCAGGTAAGAAAAGCGCTAAAGGATCCAACAAAGGCAGAGGAGCATTGCGAGCAAGTCGACCTCTCAATCGACCGTGCCCTGAAGGAATTGCGTTCTCTCACGTATTTGCTGCACCCACAGAGCCTGTTTGAAGGAGGGCTCAAGACGACGATTGAGCGATACGCGGAAGGGTTCGCGGTGCGAACATCGCTGGTGGTCGAGGTTTCGATCTCGCCGGCGGTGGACAGTCTGTCACGCGAGAAGCAGCGATCGTTGATGAGAATTGTCCAGGAAGCCCTGACGAACGTTTACCGCCATGCAAAAGCAACAAGGGTCGACATCACGATTGAGGCGGGCGAAAAAGCATTCCGGCTCGAGATTCGAGACGACGGAAAAGGCATGATGGCTGGCAACCGCCAGAGTCGCTTCCGCCAGCCAGTGCTTGGGACGGGGCTGCGCATCATGCGCGATAGACTGGACGAGATGGGGGGGCGGCTGCAGATATTATCGCCGCCGACAGCAGCGCGCCGAGGAACCACCCTGCGTGCGACCTTTCCATACACTTTTGCGATCGAGCAGAACGGCCGCAGGTGTGCAATCAAGAAAAGCTGCTAGCGACGGGCCTCATGGCTGGTTTGGTTTTGGCAGCAAATGGATCATCAGGGAGGGCCTCCCGTGAAACGAATCCTTATAGCCGACGATCATGATGCAGTACGATGTGGAATACGGGCGGTGCTCGAGCAGCGTCCAGGCTGGAATATTGTCGCCGAGGCGGCCGATGGAAAGGCAGCATTCGAGGCGGCTCTTGAACAGCGGCCCGACGTTGCGATCGTCGATTTCTTTATGCCGCGTATGACGGGAGTGGAAGTAACGAGACAGATTAAAAAGCACCTCAAGGAGACGGAGGTGCTAATTTTTTCCGCGCATGAATCCGAAGTGCTGGCGCAAGAGGCGTTTCAAGCTGGCGCCCGTGCATTCCTGGCCAAGTCCGACGCGAACAAGCTGCTGTTGGCAGCCGTCGAGGCCCTCATGGCACACAGGCCATTTGCGGGTGGGCGATCTTGTGTTGAATCGCGCCGAGAACCGGAGGAAGCAAGCGAAGGACATCCGAGGCTCTCTCCGCGAGAGCGGCTCGTCGTCAAGCTCGTGGCTGAGGGGTACAGCAACAAGGGAATTAGCGCGATCCTGAACTCAAGTGTGAAAACCACGGAAACGCATCGGGCGTCAGCCATGGGAAAATTGGGCGTAAATTCGATCGCTGGACTGGTGCGTTATGCGGTGAGGGCCAAGTTGGTTGAGCAATGAACGATCGGGTCATGCGGCCACAGTTGATCCAGCGGTGCACTGGAAGGCGAGAGCAGGGATGATCACGGAAGCGCAGCTCTATCCTCCCCGGCCGCCATAGGGATTGTCGTTGGTCGCGTTGTCGTCGATCGCCTTCCTCGCCGCATTTCCGAGATGATCCTTCAACCTTGCGAGTGCTTCGGGCGACCAGTGCCGCACATCGGTTACGGCAACCCAGGCTTCGACATAATGCTCCGGCGCGTAAACATGGCCATAGCCCATCGGAGTATTGGTCGCGACGGCCATGTCGAGAGCAATCTGCAGCATCGTGACGATCGGATACCATTGCAAGCCCAGTGAAACGTCCGGACCGCGCTGCGGCTTCATCCAGGCCGGGGGTTGGTACGCATCTCGGTACGAGAACAGCACGATCGGGTCACTCGCATACTGCAGGTAGACGACACGCATCGGTCCCCATGGCGCATCACCGGGCACCGTTGCTCCGTTCTGATTCATGAACCGCACGAAGCGGCCGTCACGAAATTCCGGTAGCCAGGCCGGAGAGCCTTGGTTGCGGTTCGCTGTGATCGAGTGCCAGATGCGACTTTCGAACGGCGGTCCGCTCCAGAGCGCCCCCGCGATCGGATCTCCAATCGTCTCGAATAGCTCCGCCGATTTCTCCGAATTCATCGCTCCAAGGCTCAGGCCGTGCAGATACAGTCTGGGGCGCTTGTCTTTCGGTAATGTCGTCCAATAGCCGTAGATCTCCGCGAACAGGGCTTGCGCGGCTGCCGCGCCGTAATCGGGCTGAAACAGCAGCGACAGCGGGCTGTTGAGATAAGAATACTGCATCGCGACACTGGCAACGTCGCCATCATGGAGGTACTCGACCGAATCCATTGCTGCTGGGTCGATCCATCCTGTGCCGGTCGGCGTAATGATGATGAGGATAGAGCGTTCAAAACCGTGCTGGCGCTTGAGCTCGTCGAGCGCCAGCTTTGCGCGGGCTTGCGGCGTATCGGCGCCGCGCAAGCCTACGTAGACGCGGACTGGCTCCCGGGCGGGCCGTCCCGTGAGTGCACCGATCTGTTCGGCAGCCGGCCCCGACGCAACGAATTCGCGGCCGGCACGACCGAGTTCATCCCACTTCACCAGGGATGCCCGGCTTCCCGTTTTTCCGGGAGACGTCGGCTGCGGTCGCTCAGGTTCAAGCAAGGCGTCAAATTCTCGGAAGGAGGAATCGAGCGCGCGAAAAGCCGTGCGGACGAGGAGATTGTTGGCGATCGACCAGAATAGCAGAGCTGCCACAATCACGCCGACGACATTTGCAACCTTTCTCGGAGCGAAGGCCCGAATGCGCGAGGAAAGGAAGCGCGTCACCAGGCGTAACAACCGCGCCAAGGCCAGGAATACCACGAACGTGATCAACGCGATCGCGCAGACCTTGAGCGGATGAGCGGTTTCGACCGGAGGCAACCCCATTGCGGCACGAATCGAATTTTGCCATTCCGCAGCTCGCCAGAGAAATGTGATGACAACGACGAAGCTGGCGATCGCGACGAACGCGTTGGTGGTCGATCGAAGGCGCGCGGAGGGTTCGGGCAGTTCGAGGTAGTGCCACAGCCAACGCCAGAAGATGCCGGCCGCGTAACCAATGGCAAAGCAGATCCCGGCAAGGACGCCCTGAGTCAGATAGCTCCTCGGAATGAGCGTCGGCGTGAGCGAGGCTGCAAGAAACAATGAGCCCAAAACGACCCCGACGCCACACAGCGATAGCATCTGCCGCCTGATGACCCAGGCCGAGTTTTTCATTACGCCCACGGTGCGTTCCCCCAAGGAGGCCCTGACGGGGTGAAAATAAGCCAGAACAATACTGCGGGCTCAATGCCTGATTTACCTCCCGCTCGCGCCGACATAGTTTCCGCGCAGGGTGCCGGGGCCGATGCGCGAATTCCTGGCGAAAACGGCCCAGGACAATACGCCTGCGCTGGTCACGCCGAGGTCGACACCGAGCCGCCTGATCCGTCCTACATAGACATACTGCCGCGGTGGATTTGTCGCGTGGAATTCGCAGCGAAGCGACTGCGCCGATCAGCAACACGGCGCCGAGGTGTAGGCGACGCCCGCGATGGCGAGCACCAGCGCAACAATGTAGGGAAGTTGCTGCCACAGAAACGAAATCAGGCCCGAACGCGCTGGAGAAGATTGCGTACCGTCGTCCCGCTCGGGGTCAATCTCGCTCATGGGTCACCCACTTACGATGGTCCTTTGTTGAACGTCTGCTCGGGTTTGTCGCCAAGATAATCCTCGACGTAGAATCTGATGACCGCGACCCGGCCGATGGCCACCAGCGGCATGGCGAGCGCGATTCCCAGGACGCCAAACAGCGCGCCCAAAATGACGATCGCGACCAATGTCCAGGCGGGGGGTATATCGACCGCCTGACGCTGGATTAGCGGGCCGATCACATAGCCCTCGATCGACTGAATGACGGTGTAGATGACGACGGCCAAGACAAGCATTGAACCGCCGAGCGGCATTGCCACAAGTGCGATCGGGATCGCGGCAACGATGGGACCGAGATAGGGGATGAAATTTGACAGGCCTGCTTGAAGCCCGAGCACGAAGGGACCGGGAAGCCCGATGAGATAAAGCGCGAGCCACACGCACAGCGTCATCAGGATGATGCGGATGAGCTGGCCGACGAACCAAAACCGCAGGACGTTGCCCATCTCGTCCATCACCGCTCGCATCCGGGTGCGATATGAAAGCTTTACCAGCATCACCAGGCTTTCGCGATAACTGGCGGGATCGAAAGCAAAGAGTATCCCGAGGAACACGATCACGAGCGCGCCGGTCAGGACAGTCGACGCACCGCCAAGGACCAGGCGGGCATGACTGAGAAAACGACCCTGATCGGAGAACAGCCATTGCGTAAGGTCGCGGCCCCATTCCGGGCCAAGCAGGTCGACACCGTATGCCACAAGATGCCCCTGAAGGATGTCAAGCTGAGCATCCATGACCTTCACCAAGAGGCGCGTTTGTTCCGGCAGCTTGCCTGTGCCCCAGACGAGGCCAAATCCTGTCAGAGCGGTGAGCAGCAGGAGCACCAGCGTCAGCCGCAGGGTACGATTGAGTGGAAGAACGGGCGCCAAGGCCCTCGCAGCCGCATCCAGAAAGGCTGCGAACAGCACACCCCCGAAGACGATCAGGAGGCTCTTGTCCGTTTGCCACACCAGAAAGAGAGCGACGCACGTGGCGAGCAAGGTCAGCCCTGTCGCCAGGACGCTGCGCCGCCCGCTAAACTCGGCGAGTTCGGTGGGGTCGTCAGGGGGCACGACCTCGCGGAGGCGCTCGTGTCCGGTCCTCGTATCGCTCATCGGTTGGCCAACTCGACTGAAATGATCGGCGCCGCGACCCGGGGCTTAGGTGCGAACGCGGCGGCTGCCATAGTGTGGATGTGTACCGCCGCGATGACGCCAATGGCGATGCTTCGTCGGGTTCGTGTTGGTATTGGGCCTCGAAGCGTTGGGCGCGGATGCACCGGTGTCTTTTGCCGCCGACACGCCCTTGTCGATCGACTGGGCCAGAGACGCGGTTGTTGGCGCGATCATGGCCACCAACACACCAAGGATTAAGGCGCTGCAAACGGTCGGGATATTCATGCCAGACTCCAAGTGACCAACGAGCGACAACAACAACTCAGGTCGAGATTGCTCCGGTCGCCAGGGCGATCGCAAGCGCCGTAAACAAAGCGACTTCGACCGGCTTGAAGACCGTCTCCTTGCGTTCTCGCTTGGCGAGGAAAAAGAGCGATGTCCCGCGCAGACAGCAGCAGAAACGCGGGACGTCATACCGGCAGCGTCAGGGGGCGACGTTAGAAGCAGCCTTCCAGTCCGCAAATCAGGGATTCTCTGTAGAGAGTGCGGGCAGGAAATCGGCATGCCAATTTGCGGCCGGACTGCCTTTGTGAAGGGAGTGGCTGTGCCTCGCGTACGACCGGATATCGATCCGGGAACGGCAGCCCGCGACAAGCACGAGGCTCGACCGGAAAAATTCACCGGCCTTGGCGAGCTCGGCCGTGATGCGTTTGGCGTGGAGAACGGCCGCGTCCTGGTCGGCATGCTCGTATCCGGTTCGGTCCGGGGAGAGTCCGTATTTGTCGACGATATGAAAGAAGTATCGCATACGGCCGGATTGCGCCAGAGTATTGGTGGCTTCTGGCGACAAACGCGTAAGGTTCTCCGCCAGAGGGAGGGATCCGCGGAGCTCTCAGGTTACGGTTTTGTAGAGCGGAAGGTGATTGCCGCCAGCATGGACGCGCCGGGGGATAGGGTAATTTGTCCTCCCTGGCTCGGGTAATCATCCGATATCCTGGACGAGCCTTGGAGACTAGCGTGGCCCCCTGCTGCTGATGCGAGAGGAGGTACGCGATGTCAGACTATGATCAAAACCTGGCGGCATCCGGGGCCGGCAACACCGCGCTGGCGATCGACGCCGGTCTGCGCAGCTACATGCTGCGCATCTATAACCAAATGGCTGCTGGTGTCGCCCTGACCGCTCTCGTCGCGTGGCTGACGTATCAGGTCACCGGTCCGGCGCTGCTGCAGAGTCCACTGATGTGGGTATTCATCCTGGCGCCCCTGGTGCTGGTGTTCTTCATCAGCGCGCGCATCAATACCCTGTCGGTGACAACGGCGCGGTGGCTGTTCTTTGTCTACGCAGCCCTGGTTGGTGTGTCGCTCTCGATCCTGTTTCACATCTATACCAATTCCTCGATCACGCGAGTGTTCTTCATCACGGCCGCGATGTTTGGGGCGCTCAGCCTCTTTGGTTACACCACCAGGCGTGACCTTTCCGGATTGGGTACCTTCCTGTTTATGGGGCTGATCGGCATCATCATCGCAAGCCTGGTCAATCTCTTCCTGAGGTCGACCGGGCTTGACTGGCTGATCTCGGTCGTCGGTGTCGGCGTCTTTGCTGGCCTGACTGCCTACGACACGCAGCGGATCAAGGCGATGTACAGCAGCACGGATGATGAGACCTCCGTGGGCCGCAAGTCCGTCATCGCCGCGCTATCGCTCTACCTCAACTTCATCAACCTGTTCATGATGCTGCTGCGCCTCTTCGGGGGGCGTCGCTAGCACATTTGATAAAGTCGAGGCGTCAGCCGGATATCCACTCTAGGCCGCGGGCTTAGGGCGAAGGTTCCCAGTTACTCGGGGATCACGGCGCTTTTCCAGATTGCGGCATCAGAAGGACACGAGCATCGATGCTCCGAACAACGCTGCCAGCGTCAGGAGCGAGATGCACGCCGTGGGCCACTGGCGGAGAACATTGTCGCATCCCTCAACCAGGGCACCCGACGCAAGGCCTGCGCGACGGAGCGGGCCGACCACCGCTATCAGTGCCTTCCAGCGCGATAGAGGTCCGTGCGGACGCTCCCAGCGACCCAGCAAGACCGCCACAACCGCGCCTCCCAGGATGGGGAGGAGCATTTTCGAAAGTGCTCCAAGGCTGAGTTCGTCCGATGCGACGCCGTGCGGAATCGGCAGATAGGCTTCCCAGGGTACAAGGCCGAGCGAGAGCGAGCACAGCGCCAGCGCCAACGCTGCCACCTCTCGAATACGCGGTGCGGCGCTCTCCGGAATAATCGGTTCGTGTGCAGCTGCTAGTGCATGTGCCAGCACAAGCACAACATATGCGCCCGTGAAAATTCCGCCAGCTTGAAGCACGACGGCCCACCACCATTGCCCCTTCTCGGCGGCCGCCTGAAGCAGCAGCTCCTTCGCGAGGTAAGCGCCGCCCGGCGGCAGACCCATCAGCGCAAGGCCACTCAGCGCGAAAGCGAGTACGCTGATGGGCAATATTCGTCCGACGCCGCCCAACGCGATAATCCGATCCTGACCCAGGGTCGCATAGATCGACCCGGCCGCCATGAACATTGCAGCTTTCGCGGTGGCATGAGAGACCGCCTGCAACAGACCGCCCGCCAACGCGCCTCCACTCTCAAGCCGTCCGGAAGCGCCGAACGCGAGCGGAAACATCAAGAACAAATATCCGATCTGGGCGAGCGTCGAATAGGCAATTAGAAGCTTCAATCGTTGCTGGCGCAGCGCGACAACGCTGCCGAACACGATGGCCGCCCCGCCAAGCGCGGCGAGCAACTGCGTGGCAGCAAAGCCAGGCAGGCCAGGCATGACGTTGAACCAGAGCCGTACAATGATGAAGAAAGATCCCTTCACGACCAGGCCGGACAGCATCGCACTGGCTGCCGCCGGCGCGCCGGCGTGGGCCGGCGGCAGCCAAAGGTGCAACGGGAAGAGCGCAGTCTTGGCGAGAAGACCCGTTGTCATCAATGCCACTGCGACCAGCGCAGCAGGCTCTGCGCCGACGCGATGCGACAACAGCACGATGTCTAGTGTGCCGTGAAGGCCATAGAGCAGTGCCGTGCCCATCAGGTAGAGGACGGAGCCGAGCAACGCAAAGAGCAGATATCGCATCGCGGCCCGCAGCGTCTCCGCACGGCCATCGAGCGAGACGAGCGGCACGGCGGCAAATGTCAGCAATTCCAGGGCAACATAGAGGGTGAAGAGGTCTCCACCCAGGAAGATCGTGTTGAGGGCCCCCCAGATCGCCAACAGCAAGATCCAGAACGCAAATGGCGCGCGGGTTTCGGTCGCGGCGGGGGAAAAATCAGCGGCGGCAAAGGCGGCGACCGCGCAGATCACGACTGCTGTCGCCGCGAGCATCACCGCCGACAATCCGTCCGCCCGTAGAGCCACCCCCAGCGGAGGCGGCCAGCCGCCCAGCAGGTAGACGATAGCGTCCTTGCTCGCCGGCAGTGCGACGAGAATCGCCACGGCAATCGCCAACCCAAACGGGATAATCGCGCATGCGACCAGCCTGACGTACCGCTCGCCCAGAACGAAGGCCAGCAAAACGCCTGCGACGGGGACGACGATCGACAGCACCAACAGGAAACCGCCCGTGGTTGTTGTCGCGTCCAGCGCAGGGGCGGGGGGCAGCATCAGCCACCTGGCGGATCAGAGCCAGCGCTCGGCGGCGCGCCGTTGCTCAGCGTTGTGGAGCCGGCCTTCTGGAACAGCCGCAGCAAGAGCGCGATCGCCAACGCCGTTGCAGAGAATGCGACAACGATGCCGGTAATCACCAAGGCCTGCGGCACCGGGTCATTGCCGACGCCTGACGCCGCGCCCCGCCGTCCGACGACGCCGAACAGAAGAAATACGCCACTGCCCAGCAGATTGAAGGCGATGATCTTGCGAAGCGGCTGCGGATTCGTGATCAGCCCGTAAAGCCCAAGTCCGACCGCGACAGCGGCACACACTCCGAACACTGTCACGCCGCTCATCACTTCACCCTCCGTTCCGGTGCGCCGGTGAGCAACAGGCCGAGGGTTGCCGCGATCGTCAGGATCATCGCGACCTCGATGCCAAGTATTAGTGGCTTGGCCTGCGCCGGCGGATAGGCAAGGAATGCGGTACCAAACCAAAGTCCCCCGAGGCCAACCACAAGAAACAGGCCAGGCCCAGCGATGAGGATGAACCGAAGCCATCGGCGCCTCACGGGTGGCGTGTCCGTCAACCCGGCCATGATAGCCAGCAGCCACATGGACGCGAGAATTGCGCCGCCCTGAAAGGCTCCGCCGGGGTGATTGGCTCCAGTCCAGAAGATATAGATCCCGACGACAATCCCGACGGGCGGCAGCAGGCGCGCGAGAAAGACCAGGACGCCATCTGGATCGGCCTGATGGCGCGGTCCGGGATGGCCGCCCCAGGCATTATCCGGTGCAAGCGACCAAACCCCGATGATGGCCAGCAACAGCACGACTTTCTCAAGCATGGTGTCCATCGCGCGGAACGCCATGAGCACGTTGGTGACAGGGTTGGCCAGACCGGTCGCCCACGCATTCGCAACAACTGCCGGGGCAAGCGTTGGTGTAGCATCGGGCAGGAGCAGAACCGCGCCGGCCAACGCCGCGGCGGTCAGCACAGATAATGCTGCCGCGCTCACTCGCATCACCTTGCCCGGCGCTTCCGCCGCCATCGGCTCGGCGTCCCGCAGCCGCGCCGCCGCACTCAACAGCAATACGCCGCCCAGCCCTCCACCGATCGCGGCCTCGGTCAGCGCGACGTCGACAGCGTCGAGGCGCACCCAGATGAGTGCGACCAGCAGTCCGTAAGCAACGAAGCCGACCGTCGCCGAATAGGCCTCGCGCACTGCGACGGTCCAGATGCCAAGGCCCAGCACCACGGCGGCCAGCAAGATCTCGAAGAGCGCTGCGATGCTCATCTTGTTGTTTCGCCTCGTCGCGCGGTGCGCGCGATCAGTTGCGAGACCGTCGCGCCCGCGAGCAGCCCGAGCAGCCAGATGCTGACCAATTTCAACCCGTCGCGCAGGCTCGCTGCTTGCGGGAGCAATCCAAGTACGACGAGACCGAGGCCGAGATTGTCCGCTTTGGTGAGCGCGTGCAGGCGCGTCAGTGTATCGGGAAAGCGAAGCAGCCCGACGGTGCCGGCCAGAAAGAAGAATGCGCCGGCCGATACTGCCGCTATCGTGATGATGTCGCGTGCGACGCTCATTGATCCTCCGTCGATCCGCTACCATCGGCTTCGAGGCTCGAAAGCCCCTTCTTGACGAACGCGATGGACGCAAAGGTGGCGAGAAGTGCCAATGTCAAGGCCACGTCGACTGCCGCGGGTACCCCCGTTACCGTGCCAACCAGCAGCAGCGCGGCAATACCTCCCGTTCCGATCAACTGCGCCGCCATCATGCGGTCGGTGTCTCCCGGACCGCGCAGGATCGACACCAGCCCCAGCGCCAGCATCACCAGAATGAACCCTACCGCGGCGGTCAGGAACTCAGTCATTGTAGAGTGCGCGAACCAGGGCCGCTTCCTCTGCGGCAAGTTCGGTGACGACGGGTTGTTCGACGTCGAGGCAGTGATAGACAAGCTGCCCGTTTTCCTCTCCGGTTGGCACCGTGCCTGGCAGCAGGCTGGTGAGTGTTGTGAACACGTTACGACGTATCCCGGGAGAAAGACGGGTAGGGTAGGCGACAAATCCCGGGCAGAGGGGCAAGCGGGGATCGAGCGCGCGTCTTGCAACGTCGGCCCCGGCAACGACGGAGTGATACAGGAAGAGGAATACCAGTTGGACGATGGCAAGCGGCGAGCGCCGTGAGGCGTTCGGCTCCAGCAGACGCAAGCTCGTCCACGTCGCTGCAGCGACAGCGACTGCTGCGGCGGGAATATCTCCGAAGTCGGCGCCAGCAATCACGAGCCAAAGGAAGATGAACCATGCCGCACGCAAAGCCGCGCTCGACCACCATCCTTCGGTCGTGGCGCCCGCGGGCCCGTTTCGTCTTCCCAAGGACCCTCTCATCCGGGAATACCTCGATCGGTATCGGATGGCGCCCACAAGCCGACCGTCCGGCGCCGCCGTTTTGGATAAGCTCTCGCTATCCTGCCACGCAACTAACGCGACGCCTGTCGGTGGAAGCAGGTACCACCTCGTCCGCTCCTGGACGCGCGGCATTGCGCGTGGGTCGAGTAGGCACAGTTTGTCATTCCCTGGTTCCTGGAGCACCATGGGTATCGTGCGGCATCTGCCGGTGTAGCCAGTGGCACGATCGCCAGCAGTCCCACGGTTTCGCACGCAATCAGGATAAGTTTCCGCATCTGAAAATCCTCCTGGTCCGTCGATCGAGTTGAAACCACGTTCAAGCGCCTTGCGGCACCGGCCAGGACACTTGCCCGGTCATGCAATGTACCGCTTGGTACCGATCAGCGACCACCCAGCCGATTGCCGTCGCGCCGAGCGCAGATTCTCGGATTGACGACGCCGGTCATGTGCAGCGTCAGCTACGCGCGGCGGCATTGCCTCGTTCCATGGCTTCACATGAGGATCGCACCATGCGCTCCTGAGAGCACGCGAGATATCGGGTGATTGCCTGACCATGCATCGGGGATTCCCCATGACACCCTTTTCGATAACCGCGATTGCATCCCCTTGCACCGGGTAGATTTACCGATGTCTGCAATCGGTGCCTTCGGCAAAAATGCGGGAGATGCAATCGGCGGAAAGTTCGGAAAAGACTGACGTTCTCGGAAATATTTCGAAACTCGAAGGGTTCCTGGGATGCGTGGCAATCGGACGATGCCTCGACAAGTCCTTTCCCTGGCGCTTGTGGCGGCAGCATGCTCACTGATGCTTGCAGCCTGTGGGCGGAAAGCAGAAACGGAAGCCGCGCCCGCGCCGCGTCCGGTCCGGACCACGACGGTCGAGAAGCGGGAGACCTCGACGCCGGTGACCTTCACCGGTCGCATTGAGGCAGAGGACGAAGTGAGCGTCGCTTTCCGGATCTCCGGACGCCTGTTGGCGAATGACACCAAGATTGGTGATCGGGTTGAAGCCGGACAGTTGCTGGCGCGACTGGAGTCGCAGAACGAGCTGAACGGGTTGCGGCAGGCGCAGGCGGCCCTTGCCGCCGCGCAAGGCCAGTTGACGCAAGCGCGCAATCACTACGAACGTCAAGAAACGCTATTGGCACAGGGGTGGACCACGCGCGCCAATTTCGAGGCGGCGACGCAGGCGCAACAAACTGCCCAGTCGCAAGTCGACGCGGCGGAGGCCCAACTGAGCGCCGCCCACGACCTAGTCAGCTTCACCGAGCTCAAGGCCGACGCGCCGGGCAAGATCACCGCGACAGGTCCGTCTGCCGGCGAGGTCGTTCAGGCCGGGCAAATGATTGCAAGGATTGCGCGGCAGGACGGCCGTGACGCGGTGTTCGACGTTCCCGCCCAGTTGGTCAGATCCGCGTCAACCGATCGGCAGGTCACTGTCAGCCTGACAAACGATCCGAAGGTGACGGCGCGAGGCCGTATTCGCCAGATCGCGGCACAGGCGGACCCCGTCACGCGGACGTTTGAAGTCAAGGTCGGCCTGACGGATCCCCCGGCAGCTATGCAGCTCGGCGCGACCGTGAACGGAACGGTCGAAGCCGGTTCCGGGCCAGTGATCGACATACCGGCAACGGCGTTGACGCGGATAAATCAGCAGCCCGCTGTGTGGATTGTCGATCCCTCAACCAACATGGTTTCGGTCCGCAACGTCGACGTACTGCGGTTCGATCAGGCGCAGGTGATCATCTCGCAGGGCCTGGACGCCGGCGAGATTATCGTCACCGCCGGCATTCAGGCACTTCATCCGGGCCAGAAAGTGCGCGTGCTCGGGTCAGAGCCATGACAGGAGTCAATCTTTCCGATTGGGCACTGAAACACCGCTCGTTGGTCGTCTATATGATGATCATCGCAGTGATCGCCGGTTCGCTGTCCTATTTCCGGCTGGGACGCAACGAAGATCCCGCCTTCATCATCAAGACCATGGTTGTCCAGGCCGCCTGGCCCGGCGCATCCGTGGACGAAACGATGAAACAGGTAACGGAACGCCTTGAGCGTACCTTGCAGGAAACACCTCATCTGGACTTCCTGCGAAGCTTCACAAGAGCCGGCGTCGCGACCATCTTCGTGAATCTGAAGGGCAGCGCCAGTGCGAAGGAAGTCACCGACACCTGGTACCACGTTCGAAAAACGATCGGGGACATGCGTCATACGCTGCCCGCCGGCGTGATCGGACCCGGTTTCAACGACGAATTCGGCGATACCTTCGGAATTATTTACGGCTTCACCAGCGACGGCTTCACTCAGCGTGAGCTGCGCGATCGGGTCGAGGACATCCGCTCGAGGCTGCTTCTCGTGCCGGACGTATCAAAGATCGAGATTTTGGGCGCACAGGATGAGGTGATCTTCGTCGAGTTTTCCACGAGGGAGCTTGCGACGCTCGGAATTGATCGGTCCGATCTTATTGCGGCGCTCCAGTCGCAGAACATCGTGCGGCCGGCGGGAATGATACAAACCGGTTCGGAAAGCATTTCGCTTCGAGTATCGGGCAGCTTCCAGTCCGAGCAGGACATCGCAAACATCAATTTTTCTGCCGGCGGCCGTATGCTTCGCCTGAGCGATATTGCGCGGGTGCGGCGTGCTTATGCCGATCCGCCGCAGCCGATGTTTCGGGTCAATGGCCAACCGGCAATAGGGCTTGCGATCGCCATGCGGGATGGCGGGGACATTCTTGCGCTTGGTGCCAATATCAGGAGGGCAATGGCGCAAATCACCGCGGATCTTCCGATCGGAATTGAGCCGAGCCTGGTCGCGGACCAGCCTGTTGTGGTCGACCAGGCGATCCGCGAGTTCATGGTTTCGCTGATGCAGGCGATCGCCATTATCATGGTGGTGAGCTTCATCAGCCTCGGCGTGCGACCTGGCCTGATCATCGCGCTCGCCATACCGTTCACGCTGGCGATTGTCTTTCCGATCATGGGGCTCGTGCACATCGATATGCAGCGAATATCGCTTGGTGCACTCATCATCGCGCTCGCCCTGCTGGTGGACGATGCGATGACGACGACCGACGCGACGCTCACCCGGTTGGCGGAGGGGGCCAGCAAGCTCGAGGCGGCGACATTCGCCTACAAGACCCATGCGATGGCGATGCTCGCGGGCACGCTGGTGACGATTGCGGGTTTCATACCGGTGGGCTTTGCGGCGAGCTCGGCTGGCGAATACACGTTCTCACTTTTTGCCGTAGTCACGATCGCGCTGCTGGTTTCCTGGTTCGTCGCGGTCATTTTCACGCCACTGCTGGGAGCCGTTATCCTCGTTCCACCCAAGAAAACAAACACGGCAGAACCGGGCAGGATTTTCCGCATGTACCGGAGCTTCCTGACATCCGCGATGCGAGCCAAATGGCTGACGATCGCAGTCTCGCTGGCGCTCTTTGCCGCTTCGTTTCTTGCGCTACCGTTGATCCCGCGGCAATTCTTTCCGTCGTCGGATCGTCCAGAACTGCTGGTGGACGTCAGCCTGCCACAGAACGCGTCAATCTACGCGAGCGAAACCGCGGCGAAGCGCCTGGATGCGGCTCTCTCGGCCGATCCCGATGTGGCGCGGTGGAGCACCTATGTCGGACGCGGCGCCATTCGCTTCTATTTGCCCCTCAATGTGCAGCTCCCAAATGATTTCTTCACGCAGGCCGTCGTGATCGCGAAGGATGTCGCGGCACGCGAGCGCCTGCATTTGAAGCTCGAAAAGCTGCTGGAGCAGGAGTTTCCCAAAGCCGTGGCGTTCGTTTCTCCCCTTGAGCTTGGACCGCCGGTCGGATGGCCGCTGCAGTATCGGGTCAGCGGGCCTGACGTGGAACGGGTACGTGAGATCGCACTCAAGGTCGGACAGATCGTCGCCGCCAATCCGGACGCCAAGCAGGTCAATTTCGATTGGATGGAACCCGATCGCCAGGTGCGCATTCGCGTCGACCAGGACGAAGCGCGTCATCTCGGTCTTAGCTCGCAAGCGATCGCAACCGTGCTGAACGCGGTCATATCGGGCACACCCGTCACCCAGGTCCGCGACGACATTTATCTGGTCAATGTCGTGGCGCGCGCAACCGACGAGCAGAGAGTCTCGCTGGATGGTCTGCGTAATCTGCAGGTGCCGCTGCCGGGTGGGCGGACCGTTCCCCTCAGCCAGTTTGCTTCCTTTGAATATGACCAGGAATTCCCACTCATCTGGCGACGCGACCGCGTTCCTACTCTGACGGTTCAGGCAGCCATCGTCGGCGATAAATTGCCGGAGAGCGTGGTCACTGCGCTGTCGCCGGCGATCGAGAACCTCAGAAAGACTCTTCCTCCCTCATACGGCCTGGTCGTGGGCGGGACTGTGGAAGAGAGCCAGAAATCGCAAGCATCCGTACTCGCTGTGGTGCCCGTGATGCTGTTCGTCATGTTTACGGTCCTGATGGTGCAGCTACAAAGCTTTCCGAGACTTTTCATGGTCCTGAGCGTAGCACCGCTCGGCCTGATCGGTGTTGTCGCGGCGTTGATGCTTTCCGGCAGGCCCTTGGGCTTTGTCGCTATTCTCGGCGTGCTCGCGCTTCTCGGCATGATCAGCAAGAACGCGGTCATTCTGATCGGTCAGATCGACGCCGAACGCGCTTTGGGCAAGACGCCCTGGGACGCTGCAGTTGATGCCAGCAGTTCCCGTTTCCGGCCCATCATGTTGACGGCCATATCGACTGTCCTCGGGATGATTCCAATCGCGCCGACCGTGTTCTGGGGGCCGATGGCCTTCGCGATTATGGGCGGCTTGCTGGTTGCAACGGTCCTTACGCTGGTCTTCCTGCCAACACTCTACGTGGCTTGGTTCGGCGAAAAACAGCCAGCCGACCCTTCCGCGCCGCAAATGCCATGACTTGGCGAAGAAAGAACCGGTTGGGAGAATCCTCACTCCCGAACGGGTAATCACTTGGTACCGGCCGTTTCAGCCATGCCCGACCGACGGTGGAGGATCGGGTATATTCAGTACATCCGACCAGAGGGCCTGCGGGTTTTGTCGGATAACCCTTTGAATGATAAGTATTACCTTGATTGGATTTTCCTGCCGCTCATCGTGCAACGGCTGGAATACGGGAACGACACCGTGAAGCGAATCGTGATTGCGGATGATCATGAAGTCGTACGCTCTGGACTCCGAGCAATCGTTGAGACGCGCCCTGACTGGATCGTCAGCGGAGAGGCGACCAACGGCGAGCAGGCGGTCGCGCTGGCATTGGAGACGCGATCGGACATCGTGATCGTCGACTATTCGATGCCGCTGATGAACGGCCTGGAGGTCAGCCGCCGCCTGAAATCACTGCGTCCGCGGACGGAAGTCCTGATTCTGACGATGCACGAAAATGAAGAGTTGCTGACCGAAGCCATTCTGGCGGGCGTCCGGGGGTTCCTGTTCAAGTCGGACGCCAGGCAGCACCTGATTTCCGCAATCGAGGCGCTGCTCGACGGCAGACCCTACTTCACCAGCGTCTTGCTGGAGAGGCTGCTCCACGACTACCAGAGTAACAAGCAGAACAAGTCGGACATGCTGCTCACACCGCGGGAGCAGAGCGTCGTCCAGCTCATTGCGGAGGGGCACACCAACAGATCCATCAGCACCGTCCTGAAGCTGAGCGTGAAGACGGTCGAGACTCATCGTGCGTCCGCAATGCGCAAGCTCGGCATGTCCTCAACGGCCGAACTCGTCCGCTACGCCATTCGCAAGAAGCTTGTCAGTCCTTGATGGAGCCTCAATGCAAACGTCAGGTTGGCGATAAGCGCTCGGCGACGCTTCTGCTGGAGCGAGCCGCCGGTGCTCCACGTGATGTTCAGCGTTCGAGCGACGCCGGGCCGCGTACCCGCGCCCGAATCGTCCGTGTAATGGCGGATCGCTGCTGGAGGTTTGGCGCACTCGGAGAGATTCGAACTCCCGACCCTCGGAATCGAAATCCGATGCTCTATCCAGCTGAGCTACGAGTGCATTGGCCTTTTCGACGTCCAGACGCCTGGCTCTGAGGGCCAGGGCGTTCCGGCGCGTCGCAGGTTGTTCGCATTTGGCTGCGAACTTTTCAATCCCCCCAGCGGGCGCCGCGACGGAACAGCCGCTAGGAGGCTGCTTTCGCCGCCTTGTCCGCGTTCTTTTTGATCGGCTTTTTAGGCAGCGGTTGCTCGGCGGCCTGCTTCATGGACCGGAGATAGCTGTCGGCGGCGTTATCGGCCGAGTTTTGAATCCGCTTGGCGGCAGCGGCTGCGAACAACAGGGTGTTCTTCGCCGTCAGCTTGTAGCGTTCCCTGGTGTCCTTGCTGGCAGCCTTGGCCGCCATCGCCATGTATTTGCCGCGTCGCTTCTTCGCGGCGTCCATCAGGGTTTTCGTGGTTTTCTTCGCGATCGATCGGATCAGGACATCCAGGTCTGCTTCAGCCATTCCCCACCTTCACAAATTGGCAACGTGCTGATGTGCTACACCGATTGCGCCTCGCCAATCCAGCGGGGAAATAATGTAAAGCCTCGGCAAGTCGCCGGGGAGGGCTGACCGTCACCGAAGTTCGCGTCAGCCAAGGGCTCGGCAAGCGGCTGGCCGGGTAGGGCCAGGCGGCCGCGACCTGGCCGATTCCCCTTGGGATGGTCCGGAAATTCGGGCTGGTTGACGGATTTTTGCCCGGATTGGGATGCTGAACCGATTCCCAACACAGTATGGCCAGAGTCCTGCCGTCTGGTCTGCCGACGGTCCGTTCAGCGTCCGAGAAGGCTCTCCGGCTTCCCGATCGAAATGCGCATCACGCACCTGATCCTGCTGTTGTCATGGCTGTCGTTGCCGCTGCTGGCGGCGACGCCGGCCCGCGCCGTGTTGCACATCACCAGGGATCACGGCGGCTATGTCGAGGAATACAAGGCCAAGTACCAGCGCATCCGTGATCGCCACGAGCGCGTCATCATCGACGGCATCTGCAATTCGGCCTGCACCCTGGTGTTCGGCATCGTGCCGCTCAACAAGATCTGCGTGACGCCGCGCGCCAGCGTCGGCTTCCACCAGGCCTACTACGACAAGGCTTTCACCTTCGGCATCAAGGTCACCAGCAGCGCGGGGACCGCCGACCTGATGTCCTATTACCCCGATACGGTGAAGGAGTGGATCCGCCGCAATGGCGGGCTGACCACCGAAATGAAGAAGCTCAGGAACGGCGTGGATCTCTGGAAGATCGTCGATCCCTGTCCGGAAGAATTCTTCTAGCTGAGCTCCCGGTCCCGAACGACAACGGTCCCGCCCAACGGCGAGGCCGTCATTTGGCCAGAGCGAAACCGGTCAGAGGCCCTGTTCGGCATCGATATTGACGACGGATTTGGCGATCGTCGTCAGCGCGGCGTCGGTGGCTTTCTCTTCCTTCAAGGTCGCGTCAAGCAACGCTACCGCGTCCGGCATACCCAGTTCTTCCGCCCAGGTTCTGAGCGTGCCATAGCGCGAGATCTCGTAATGCTCGACCGCTTGTGCCGCGGCAAGCAGCCCGGCGTCGAGGGCCGGCATGCCCTTGTAGTCGGTCATGATCTCGGCGCCTTCCTTGGTGATGCCCATAATGGCATCGCAGGTCTTGGCGCGGGCCGGTTTGCCAAGGATCTTGAAGACTCCCTCGAGACGTTTGACCTGTCCGCGCGTCTCTTTCTCGTGCTTTTGAAACGCCGATTTCAGTTCTTTTGAGTGCGCCGCCTTTGCCATCTTGGGCAGCGTCTTGAGGATTTTGTTTTCGGCGAAATAGACGTCCTTGAGCGTGTCGTGAAACATATCGCTCAGCAGCTTGGGTTTTTTGGCCACTTCAGCCTCCGAGTGTGTGTGCAGGAACCAAGTCCCGAAATGACTGCCCGTTCCGGCCTATTCGCAAGCTCGTCCACGATAAAATTGCGATCGGAAGCGGACGGAACAAAAGTTCCACAATGCCGTTGAGCCGAGAGGAAAATAGCGATGCCAAAGGATAAACAGCTGAAGGTCGGCGACGCCGAACAATCGAGCGCCAGCACGACGCACGCGCCTGGGGTCAGTCACCTCTTCGGTAAGATCGCCAATCGGACATCGCAGGCGGCCGGGCGCGCGTCCGCGTTCATATTGGCTTTCGGCGTCGTGATCATCTGGGCCGTCACGGGGCCGCTATTCGGCTATTCCGATACCTGGCAATTGGTCATCAACACCGGCACCACGATCGTCACCTTCCTGATGGTCTTCCTGATCCAGAACTCGCAAAACCGCGACGGCGCCGCCATTCAAGTGAAACTCGATGAACTCATTCGGGTCAGCGCGGCGCATAATTCCTTTGTCGGCATCGAGCACCTCACCGACGACGAACTGGAGGACATCCGGACCAAGTGCGAGTTGCGGGCGAAGGCGGAAAAGGCCGGTGAGGCGACAGTCGAGCGGACCGGTCAAAAGGCCAGGCAAGCGGCCGATCAAGCGGTCGGTTGAAGCCGCCGATGGGGCCGCAATCCCGCCGCGGGCCTGCCGTCAAGATACCCGGCACGACAGCCAGAAATATCGAATTCATCCTCAATCTGGAGCAGGAGGAGCGCGAGGATCTGTCGCCCCTGCATCGTGTTTCGCACGCGGTGGGGTGGTTCGTCGGTACGATCTACTTCGTCGTGTTGCAGGGCTTTGCGATCCTGATCTGGGTTCTGCTCAATGCGGGGCCACTTCAGCTCCCGCGTCCGTTCGATCCTTATCCGTTTCCGCTTCTTTCCCTGGGGCTGGCGATGGAAGCCGTTTTGCTGACGTCCTTCGTGCTGATCCGCCAGAACGCGATCGACCTGCAGTCGGAACGGCGCAATCATCTCGACCTGCAAATCAATATGCTGGCCGAAGAGGAGGTCACGACTATTCTCAACCTGTTGCGGGGCGTGGCCGCAAACTCGACATCGATCTCTCTGATCATCGAGAGAGCGAGGAGCAAGCCCGGGACACGCCGGTCGAAAATATCGCAAAGGACCTCAGATCCCGGGAAAATTAGCCATGCCATATCGGGCAGGGAACCCGGCGCGTTTCGCGATTGCCTGACCGCATCGCTTCGGGCAATCACCGCCCCATGAACAGGAACTTTGAGACTCTTGCGGCGCGCGCGGCGCCGGCGGTTTTCGTGGTGCTGTGGAGCACCGGCTTCATCGGCACCAAATACGTGCTCGTTGGCGCCGAGCCGCTGACCTATCTCGCCATCCGCATGGCGCTGGTGGTGGTCCTGATGAGCATCATTGCCGCGATCGTTCGGCCAAAATGGCCAAACCGCGCAGAGGTCGGCCATAGCATCGTCGCCGGCATTCTGGTGCACGGGTTTTATCTCGGCGGCACGGCGATCGCGATCGCGCATTCGATCCCGGCCGGTCTCTCGGCGCTGATCCCGGGACTGCAGCCGATCCTGACCTCGACCCTGGCGAACCGCTTTCTCGGGGAGCGCGTGACCCCGCTGCAGTGGATGGGGTTACTGATCGGGCTCGGGGGTGTGATCTTGATCCTGCACGGCCGCCCGATGAGCGGGGACGCCGGCTGGGGCTGGCTTGCCTCCAGCGTGTCGCTGGTCAGCATCACCCTGGGCACGCTCTACCAGCGGCATTACTGCAGCCGGATCGACTGGCGGGCCGGCAATCTCGTTCAGTTCGTCGCGGTCACGATCTTCTTTGGCGCCGGCGCGTGGCTGTTCGAGAGCAATGTGGTGCACTGGAGCAGCGAGTTCGTGCTGTCGCTGATGTGGCTCGCGGTGGTGTTGTCGATCGGCTCGGTCGGGCTGCTGTACTGGCTGATCCGGCGTTCGGCGTCGACGTCGGTGGCGAGCCTGTTCTATCTGGTGCCGGCGGTGACCGCGGTGATGGCCTATGTGCTGTTCGGCGAGCGGCTCGACGGTGTCTCAATCGCGGGCATGGTGGCCTGCGCCGCCGCCGTGTTCCTGGTCAACCGGCGCGTGCCGGGCACCCCGGCGGCTGCAAACAAAACCGTGGCGGCAAAATAAAAGCCTCCGGGCTTTGACCCGGAGGCTTTTGCGCTCGCTCAAACCTCAGCGCTTCGACTTCTTCGCCTTCTTTTTCTTGGACTTCTTGGCGACCTTGTTCGTGACCTTCTTGGCGGCTTTTTTGCTCTTCTTGGCGGATTTCTTCCAAGTTTTCTTGGCAGCCTTTTCGGCCTTTTTGGCCTTCTTCGCTTTCTTGGCCTTCTTCGGCATCACCTTCTTGGCGACTTTCTTGGCGGCCTTCCTGACCTTCTTGGCGACGGTCTTGACGGCTTCCGTGGTCGTGGTGGCAGCGTTGCTCATCGCATCGGTCATCTGCTCGAGAACCGGTGTATCGTCGTTCATGTCATCCCCCATTGTTTAGCGATGCGATGACGATAGCGAGATTTTTTCGTGCGTCAAACAGAGGCGTTCGATTCACGCGTTGCGCACCTTGGCGTAAGCGGCAAGCGCGCGTTCACGGCCAACCCTGTGATCGATGATCGGGCGGGGATAGGTCTTGCCGAGTTCCACGCTGGCGCTTGCCAGTTCGAGGGGGGCCGCGCTCCACGGCTGGTGGATCAAATCGTCAGGCAGGCCGCTCAGTTCCGGCACCCAGCGCCTGACATAAGCGCCATCGGGGTCGAACTTCTCGCCCTGCAGGATCGGATTGAACACACGGAAATACGGCGCCGCGTCGGCCCCCGAGCCTGCGACCCACTGCCAATTGGCGGGATTGCTGGCGGCATCGGCATCGACCAGCGTGTCCCAAAACCATCTTTCGCCCTCGCGCCAGTCGATTAGGAGATGCTTGACCAGGAATGACGCGACCACCATGCGCACCCGGTTATGCATCACGCCGGTGTGCCAGAGCTCGCGCATCCCGGCATCGACAATGGGATAGCCGGTTTGCCCGCGTTGCCATGCCGTCAGCGCCTTGTCGTCCTTCTTCCAGGGAAACGCGTCAAACGAGGGCTGCAGGTTACGGGTCGCGAGATCAGGCACGTCGAACAGCAGGTGACGGCAGAATTCACGCCAGCCGAGTTCGCTGAGGAATTTGTCGATGTCGCCCGACAAAGCGTGACGTTCAGCTGCAGCGAAGCGGGCGGCGTGCCACACTTGCCGCGGGCTGATCTCGCCAAAGCGCAGATGCGGTGAGAGGCCCGAGGTCCCGACACGGTCGGGCCGGTCGCGATCGCCGGAATATCCGGCGACGTGGCTTTTCAGGAATTCGCCAAGCCGCGCCTGCGCTGATGTCTCGCCGGGGCTCCCGCTCTCGCCCAATCCGCCAGCCCAGTCCGGCCGGCTGGGTTCGAGTTTCCAGTCTTCAAGACGGTCACTTGCGAGCGTCGGTGCAGAATCTAAGTCCTTGCCCAACCTCTTCGGTGCCGGCAGCGGCTTCGGTGGATCGCCCAGCGTCTGCACCCGCTTCCAGAATGGCGTGAACACCCGCAGGCCGCGGCCTTCCTTGTTGCGGATCTGGACAGGTGGCACCAGGAGGTCGCCAGGAAAGCCTGGCGAGGCAACTCCGATCGCTTCGAGGCCGGCGGCGACTTGATCGGCCTGCGCCTGATAGGGCGCTTGCGCGATCGCGTTCCAGTGTACGGCCTGTGCACCGGTCTCTTGTGCCAGGGCGGCTATGACTTTGGCCGCCGGCCCTCGGCGCAGCACCAGCGATGCGCCGATCGCGCGCAGGCTCGCTTGCAAAGCCCGCAGCGATTGCGCCAGCCACCAGCGCGCCGCGCCACCGAGGGGACGATCGGGCTCGTCGAACACATAGAGACAGATCACCGGCGCGCCGGTTCTGGCGGCGGCATGCAGGGCAGGGTGATCGGAAAGGCGGAGATCGTCGCGAAACCAGACGATGAAGGGGCGCGTTGATTGGTTGGTCATCACGCAATCAACTCGGCTGGCGCGCGTTAGGTCCCGGGCTTGGTGTCGCGCCACCCGTCGTCACCCCCGGTCTGCGCCTCAGGTCGGCAATTGCCGACCGAAGGCGCGGGCGTCGGAATGACCAGGCTGAACTTACTTCGGCTGCGGCACGATCCGGATATACGGCTTGGGTGCCTTCCAGCCCTGCGGATAGATCGTCTTGGCTTCGTCGTCGCTGACGGAGCCGGCGATGATAACGTCTTCGCCTTGCTTCCAGTCGGCCGGGGTCGCGACTCGGTGCTTGGCCGTCATCTGCAGGGAATCGATGACGCGCAGGATCTCCTGGAAATTGCGGCCGGTGGTCATCGGGTAAACCAGCACCAGCTTGATCTTCTTGTCCGGCCCGATGATGAAGACGTTGCGGACAGTCTGGTTGTCGGCAGCCGTGCGGGTGGCGGCATCGCCCGAGGTTGCGGCCGGCAGCATGTCGTAGAGCTTCGATACGTTGAAATCGGTGTCGCCGATCATCGGATAGTTCGGCGCCGCACCCTGCGTCTCCTTGATATCCTCAGACCATTTCGAATGCTTATCGACGGGATCAACGCTTAGTCCCATCAGCTTTACGCCCCGCTTGTCGAATTCCGGCTTCAGCTTGGCCAGCGCCCCGAGTTCGGTGGTGCAGACCGGTGTGAAATCCTTCGGATGTGAAAACAGCAGCGCCCAACTGTTGCCGATCCAGTCGTGGAATTTGATCTTCCCCTCCGTGGTTTCAGCCTCGAAGTCGGGGGCAATGGCGCCAATCTGGAGAGCCATGGTGGTTCCTCCTCATGTCATTCAAGTTGCAGGTGAATTTTAGCTTTTCAATATAGCGGGAAGGTGACCGAACGGAACGGCCCCGGGAAAAGAACAAGATCATTTCAAAGGCGCGGGAAAGTCTAGCATCTTCTTGCGCTGCAAGCGGGTGCGACGAAAACGCCACCGTGTCCGAAAGCACTAGACTGCCCCGATTCCGCCTCTTATGACCCCCACCACGCCGGCCCGACTTCTGAACCATGTCGTGGTTCACAGCGACCAATTAGCAACCATTTAAAAAACTCGTGAAGCGAGTTTCGAATCGTTAACCACTCGTTTACGCCCGCATGGAAATGCTGGCCCGGAACAAAAAGCTGAAAAGAGTAACTACCAATGTCCGCCCCGTTTGTTGAGCTCGCCGAACCGATTGGTGCCCTGGAACCCTCGAAGATTTCCTGCCGAAATACCGCAGCCCAGGCTCTCGCCGTCGTGCGCGATGGCGTCATCACCGGCGAAGGTCCGACCACCAAGGGCCGGGTTCATTTTTCCCGCGAACTGGATGCCGCCGACGCAGCCTGGTGCGCGCGTATTTTGACTGCAACCGCGGTCGAGCATCAGCCCGTGAGCCGGGCCGAAGCCGAAGCCCTGTTCGAGATCAACGACGCGGCTGCCGAGCGCACCGACGATGGTCGTTTTGACGACTTGCTGGCCAAGGCCGTCGTTCATCACGCCGCTTCCGTCTCCGGCCTGCCGGTGCCCCCGCGCACCGTGGCGCTGTCGCCGGAAATCTCGATCGAAAGCTGGGGCCCCACGAAGGCCGTCAACGTCGATACCGAAGTGCTGCAGTGGATCGCCGGCCAGATGCGCGGCAAGCGGCGCAGCAACCGCACCCTGATGCGGCTGGTCGCCACCGTCGTGGGCGTCGCCGCGTTGCCGCTGGTCCAGCTGCCGAACGTGTTCGATATTGGAATGTAATTCAGCCGGCCGCAATGCCAGCGTAGCGAACGGCGGGGTTACTTCCCCGCCGTTTTTTGTTTGGCTGCTATTGCAATGTTCCCGTTTTGGGAACATATTTCGGTATGAGAATTATCGCCTGGAGCGTGCTTTCGTCGTACGCCGAAAAGCATCCGGAAACGAAGGCGCCACTTCATCGTTGGCGAACGCTGGTCAGAGCGGCCAAATGGAATTCGATGGATGAGGTTCGGCTCGCTGCGCCGAATGCAAAAATTCTGAATGGCGAACGCGCCCGTTTTGAAATCGCCGGAGGCAATTTTCGGATGATCGTTGCCTTCGACTTTGGCAGAGGCATTGCGTTCATCAAATTCGTCGGAACCCACGCCGATTACGACAGGGTGGATGCACTGACGATTTCGCTATTTTAGGAGACACATATGGAAATTCATCCCATTCGAAACGATGACGACCACGCGGTGGCAATCAGGGAGATCGAGAAGCTCTGGGGCGCCGCTGTTGGAACTGAGGACGGTGACAAGCTCGATATTCTGTCAACGCTTGTCGAGAAATATGAGGATCGTCGCTGGCCTAATATCGATGTTTCCGATCCGATCGATCTGCTGAACTACGCGATCGAAGAGTTGGGACATTCACAAGCCGAACTTGCCGAGTTGCTCGGCTCGCGATCGCGTGCTTCGGAATTGCTCAATCGCCGGCGTCCTTTGACGGTCGAGATGATTCACAAGATCAGCGAAGCGTGGAAAATCCCTGCCGATCTTCTGGTGAAGCCGAGCCGCGCTGCGGCCTAAGCGGCGGGGTTATTTCCCCGCCGTTTTTTGTTTGCCGCTGTCGGCGTCGAGCCCGACGGTGCGGCCGGGGAAGCCCGCGACGTCGAAATAGCGTTGCGACAACACGCGCTGGTATTTCACCACGGTCTTCAGTCCGTTCGCCGCGGGCTTCGAGACGATCGAGCCGTCGGCCGCCTTCGGGATGATGCCGCCGGGGAGTGCCTCCGACATCACGCGGCCTTCCAGCCCGCCATTGGCGGTGGCGCGCAGGTTCATGAGCTGCGCGATGGTCTTGCCGACGTCGGCATTGCTGACCGGCAGTGGATCGATATAGCCGGCCTTGAAATCCGGGCCGATCGCTGCAGTGAAGTTCAGGGTATCGCCGCGGCCAAAGCTGCCGTGCATGCCCTGGCCTTGCCGGAGCACGGTGTCGGCGATCTCGACAGAACAGTTGGTCGGCTCGTCGCACCCGGTGGTGTAGGAACGGAAATTTACCACGATCGATGGGTTCGGCGTGACCGCCTTGCCCTTGAGGCCAAGCTGCGACATTTCCAGCGTACCGGGGAAACGCCCTAGCTTGTCATCGACGAAGATGCCGCTGACATAATCCTGATCGAGCAGCGCCTTGACGGTGCGCTCAGCCAGTTTCTTGTCCTTGTTCGGCAGATAGATGAGGTCGGATCCGCCATTGGTCGCGACCACCAGATCGGGCTTGGCCGGGTCCTTGCCGAGCAAGCCGTTACCCGCTTTGGGATACGCATTGTCGGCGACCGCCGCGTTCTTGTCGTTCGGATCGAACAACGGCAGATCGAGCGTCTTGGCCAGATCGATCGCAAGGAAACCCATCGGCAGGAAATCCATCGGCGTGTCCGGATAGGTGTTCTTCACCGACGGGCTGGTCTTGCTCTCCTTGGAGATCGTCGAGAAGCCGTGGTCGGAGGAGATGATGATGTTGGTGGTCGCCGCGAGGCCGAGTTCGTCGAGCGCCTTGCGTAGCTGCGCCAGATTGTCGTCGGCGTTCCTGATGCCGGCGAGCGAGGTCGGTCCATTGATGCCGGGTGTCACCGTGTTGAGGCTGTCGCCGTTGTTGTGCTGGCTGCCATCGGGGTCGCGTGACCAGACCACCATCACGAACGGCTTGTTGCGGGCCTTGAACATCGGCAACACCACCTTGGCGGCGACGTCGGTGAAATAGGCCTGCTGCTTGGTATTCGGCACCGTGGTGCCGGCGGTCTTCGAATCGCCGGCCTTGGCGTTGTCGCCGCGCGAGGGCGTCTCAAGCGGCAGATTGGCCTTGGCCAATGCGGCCTTCATTTCATCTGAAAGCGGAACGCCGCCCTTGCCGCCGGTGGAATCGTCGATCACGATCGAATGCAAGCCGTCGGTGCCGATCTTGTCGGTGTGGTCGAAGATCAGGGTCGGGCCGAGCTTGCCGATGGCAGCCGTGCTGTAACCCTTGGCGCGCGCCATTTTCAGGATGGTTTCCTCGTTCAGATAGTCGCCGCCGAAATGTTCGTCGACATCGTGCAGCACCGGATCGGATTCGAGGAACGGCGTGACGGTGCCGCCGGCCGCCGCAACGGGATAACCGGTATAGATCGTGTTGCTGAAGTCGCCGCTGTCGCCGAGGTAATGACCGGTCGCCATCGCCGAGGCATTGGCGGTGGTGAAGGTCGGAAACAGCGAGTGCGAATTCTTGAAATGGACGCCTTTGTCGCGCAGTTCAGCCATTGCGGGGGCGGTCTGCGGTGTGACGATGCGGCCGCGCAGCCCGTCGGGGACGAACAGAATCACATTGTGCGGCGTACTGGTTTGGGCGGACGCGAGCCCAGCCGAAAACATGGTCAAGCCAGCGGACAGCAGCAGAAGTGAGCAACGCATCGAAATCTCCCCGAACGGCCTATTTCACGGCGGATAAGCCGCTGCCTCTGTCTAGTTTTGCTGTGTGACAGAATTGTTACACGCGCGTTTATCGGCACACAGAGCCCCATCATCCCCATCAACCAGACTCCTAAAACGGCTGATCGCTGTCAGAATCAGGGCCTGCGTCACTCATCCGAGCGTCTTGTTGGTCACGCGTAGTCGCTGGGCCAGCACCCGCATGACCTTGAGTGCGAAGTGGGGGGTCTGACTAACCAGAAACAGGAATTGCTTCTCGGACACCGGGACCAATTCCACATCGGTGACGGCGATCGCGCTCGCGCTGCGCGGCTCGTTGTCGATCAGGGCCATCTCGCCGAAGACATGATCGGCGGAGAGTTCGCTGACGGTTCGGTTGCCGATCTGGATCCGCACCTCACCACTCTTGATGACGTAGAGTTCGTGCGCCTCGTCGCCCTCGCGGAAGATGGCCGTTCCGGCCTTGAAGAACCGGGTATCGATATTGTTGCCGGTCAATACGCCGAAACCCGTGTCGTGCTTCATCATCCGCCCCCATGCCGCTGCTTCAGGCATGCTAGGGACCGGCGCGCGACCGGGCAAGGACGGTTGGCCGGCCTTGAACCGGTCATGTCGGCGTGTGGCGTGAGGGGCCGTCCCGCGTCCGGCGTTGGCCCTCGGCAAATTCGGGACGCTCCGGGCCGACATATACCGTTGCCTCGGGCCGGAATTGCTGTAGGACGGAATTGTTACAGCCGTCCCCCCGTGCCAGATTGGAAGGGGGGATCCCGCCCAAAAGGTTGCAAGTAAACAACAACATGTTCAAACGTATTCTGATCGCCAATCGCGGCGAGATCGCCTGTCGGATCATCAAATCCGCTCGTCGCATGGGGATCGAGACGGTTGCCGTCTATTCCGAGGCCGACCGCGATGCGCTGCACGTCGAAATGGCCGACGAGGCTGTTCTGATCGGGCCGCCGGCGGCCGCCGAAAGCTATCTCTTGATCGACAAGATCGTCGAGGCCGGCCGCAAGACGGGCGCCGAAGCCGTCCATCCCGGCTATGGCTTCCTGTCAGAGCGCGAGGCGTTTCCGCGCGCGCTGGAAGCTGCCGGCATCGTCTTCATCGGCCCCAATCCTGGCGCCATCGCCGCGATGGGCGACAAGATCGAGTCCAAGAAAGCCGCCGCCAAGGCCAAGGTCTCGACCGTCCCCGGCCACCTCGGCGTGATCGAGGACGAAAAGCATGCGGTGAAGATCGCCGACGAGATCGGCTATCCCGTGATGATCAAGGCCTCCGCCGGCGGTGGCGGAAAGGGCATGCGGATCGCGCATTCGAAGTCCGAGGTCGCGGAAGGTTTCAATCTCGCCAAGGCCGAAGCCAAATCCTCATTCGGTGACGATCGCGTCTTCATCGAGAAATTCATCGTCGATCCCCGCCACATCGAAATCCAGGTGCTCGGCGACAAGCACGGCAACGTGGTCTATCTCGGCGAACGCGAATGCTCGATCCAGCGCCGCAATCAGAAAGTGATCGAGGAGGCGCCGTCGCCGTTGCTCGACGAGACCACCCGCCGCAAGATGGGTGAACAGGCTGTGGCGCTGGCCAAGGCGGTGAAATACGATTCCGCCGGTACCGTCGAATTCGTTGCCGGTCAGGACAAGAGCTTCTTCTTCCTGGAGATGAACACCCGGCTGCAGGTGGAGCATCCCGTGACGGAATTGATCACCGGCATCGATCTGGTCGAGCAGATGATCCGGATCGCCGCCGGCGAGACGCTGAAGCTGGCGCAAAAGGACGTCACCCTGACGGGTTGGGCGGTGGAATCCCGGGTCTATGCCGAGGATCCCTTCCGCAACTTCCTGCCGTCGATCGGTCGTCTGGTAAAATATCGCCCTCCGGCGGAAGCAAGCCACGACGGCATCACGGTGCGCAACGACACCGGGGTGCAGGAGGGCGGCGAGATCTCGATCTATTACGATCCGATGATCGCCAAGCTCGTGACCCACGCGCCATCGCGCGCCGCGGCGATCGAGGCGCAGTCGCGCGCGCTCGATGCGTTCTATGTCGATGGCATCCGCCACAACATTCCATTCCTCTCGGCGCTGATGAACCATCCGCGCTGGCGCGAGGGCAATCTGTCGACGGGCTTTATCGCGGAGGAATTCCCCAAGGGATTTACCGCGCGCGCCCCGGAAGGCGAGATCGCGCGGAGGCTGGCCGCGGTCGGCGCCGCCATCGATCACGTACTCGGCGAACGCAAGCGGCAGATTTCCGGCCAGCTGATCGGCCGGCCGGTGCAGCGCCAGGGCCGCCGCGCGGTGTGGCTCGAGCGCAGCGAAATCATCCTCGACGTCGCCCGTCAAAGTGAGGGCATTGCGGTGCGTTTTGTCGGCGCCGACGGCGCCGCGGGCAACGCGCATGTTCTGGTTTCGTCGTGGATGCCGGGTGAAGCAGTCTGGCAGGGCACCATCGACGGTCAATTGGTCGCCCTGCAGGTGCGCCCGATCGCCAATGGCGTTCGCCTCGCGCATCAGGGTTTTGAGGTGCCGGTTTACGTCTTCACCGAAGCCGAAGCGGCCTCGGCGCGGCTGATGCCGGTGGTGACCGCGGCGGATACCGGCAAGAAACTGTTGTGTCCGATGCCGGGTCTGGTGGTGTCGATCGCGGTGACCGAAGGCCAGGAGGTCAAGGCGGGTGAAACGCTCGCGGTGGTCGAGGCGATGAAGATGCAGAACGTGCTGCGCGCGGAACGCGACGGCACCGTCAAGAAAATCCATGCCTCCGCCGGGGCGACGCTGGCGGTGGATGCGCTGATTCTGGAGTTTGCTTAACGCCGTCATTCCGGGATGGTGCCTAGCATCAGGCCACAGATGCGCAATTGCACATCGGGGAATCTCGAGATTCTCCGATGTGCAATCGCACATCGTAGTTCGATGCTTCGCATCGCCCCGGAATGACGAAAATCAAGAAGAAAAAACCAAGGAGTTCACCATGGCCTTCCGTAAACGCCGCAATGCATTGCGCGCAATCCTGTCGGGATCGTCCTGCATTCACCCGGGATCAGTCTATGACGCGACCTCGATCCGGATCGCCGAAGACCTTGGTTTTGCCGTGGGCATGTTCGGCGGCTCCGTTGCCTCGCTGGCGGTGCTGGGTGATCCCGACATTACCCTGATCACATTGACCGAGTTGGCCGAGCAGATGCGGCGGATGTCGCGCGCGGCTGAAATGCCGGTGCTGGTCGACGCCGACCATGGTTATGGCAACGCCCTGAACGTCCGTCGTACCGTGCAGGAACTGGAAGCGGCGGGAGCCGGTGGGCTTACCATCGAGGACACTTTGCTGCCGCAGGCCTTTGGCGAAGCGAAACCGCAACTGATTTCGCTGGAGGAGGGCATCGGCAAGATGAAGGGCGCGCTCGACGGCCGCGCCGATCCCTCGCTCGTGATCGTGGCGCGCACCGGGGCCGCATCGATGACCTCGCTCGACGATGCGATCAAGCGCGCGAAGGCCTATGAAGCTACCGGCGTCGATGCGTTGTTCTTCACAGGCATCAAGGCTCGCGCCGAACTCGAAGCCATTGCGTCCGCGACCAGACTGCCGATCGTGTTGGGCGGCGCGCCTGAAGAGATGAACGCGCTGGATTATCTCGGCGGTCAGCGCGTGCGCATCGCCTTGCAGGGCCACGCGCCGTTCGCCGCCGCGACGCATGCGGTCTACGAGACCTTGAAGGCACTGCGCGAAGGCGCGTCGCCGAAGAGTTTGAAGGGCCTCGCATCCTCGGAATTGACTGGCCGCGCCATGCGCGAGGCTGAGATGAAAAAGCGCAGCGCTGAATTTCTCGGGCTGAAGAAGTAGATGGATCGCGCGATCCGCCAGGTTGCGATCCGGGGCCGGGTGCAGGGCGTCGGTTACCGCGCCTGGGTCGAACATCAGGCGCGGCTATCGGGGCTCGAAGGCTGGGTCCGCAACCGCCGCGACGGCAGCGTCGAAGCGCTGTTCTCGGGACCGGCGGAGATCGTTGCCAACATGATCACGCTATGCGGGCGTGGGCCGTCATCGGCGCGGGTCGATACGGTGACCGATGAACCCGCCGGTCCCGACGCCTTGAATCTGCGGCGTCCGGGCGAGGGGTTTTCGGTGCTGCCGACGATCTAGACAGCGTGTCAAAATATATCGAGTCCAGGAAACCGTTCGACATCGGCTAGCGGAAGAGGCTTTGCACGAGCGCGGGGGAGTGACGGCTAAGCGCGGCGCTTGTGGTTGCATAGATGGCACGCTACCAGCGCGCGTATATTATTTTTCCGGGTGATTCGTGCCATTTCGTCAGCCATCCGGACCCGACGCCCCCCTTCCAGAGATATTTATGCCATCCCCTAAACCGGCGAGCCGCGGTACCGCGGTCCGCGGTACCGCGGCTTTTTTCTTTGCCCTGCTGCTGACAGCAAGCGGGCCGACGATCGCGGTCGCCGATGGTGGCAAGGGCGGCGGAACGGGCGGCGGTGCCGGCGGCACCGGCTATGGTGGCATGGCGGGAGCGGATGGCAATGATCCGGCCTGGGTGCATGCCGGCGGAGGCGGCGGCGCTGCCGGCGGGGGCGCTGGAGGCATCGGAGCCCCTGGAACTCCCAGCGGTCCGGGGGCAACGGCGGTAGCGGTGGCCTCAACAATCAAAATGGTGCTGCGGCGGGTGACGGCGTTGATGGTACAGCTGGTGTCGCCGGTACTTCTCCCAACGGCGGTGGCAGCGGCGGCGGCGGCGGTGCCGGCGGCGCGGGCTTCTACTATCTTTTCGACGTCCAAGACCTGCTGAACCATACGAGCCAATGCAGTCAGCCTCACTGGTGGTGGAAATACGCTGACACTGCAGAGCGGCTATGTCCTCAACGGCAACGCCGTAAGCGACGGCACGGGCGACAGGCTGGCGCTCGGCGGCACGGCGAACGGCAGCTTCGATATCTCGACGCTGGACAATGCCAGCACCTATCGAGGCTTCTCGTCGTTCGAAAAGACCGGCAGCTCGGTGTGGACGCTGACCGGCACGGCGACTTATGCGAACGACATCGTCGTCAACGAAGGCACGCTCGTGGTGAACGGATCGACTGCGTCGGCCTCGTCCACCATCATCAATACAGGCGCTGTCTTGAGCGGCACCGGCACGGCGAGCGCGGTGCAGGTCAATGCAGGGGGCACGTTTGCGCCGGGCAGCGGCACGCCAGGCTCGTCGATGACGGTCGCAAGCCTCGCGTTCCAGCCGGGTGCGTTCTACGGCGTGAATCTCAATCCATCGACATCGAGCTTCGCCAACGTCACCGGTGCGGCGACACTTGGCGGCGCGACTGTCGCAGCGAACTTCGCCGGCGGCAGTTACGTCGTGAAGCAATACACCATCCTGAATGCAGGCGGCATCAGCGGCGTGTTCAATTCTACGGTGGTCAACACCGATCTGCCGTCGGGATTCAAAACTGCGCTGAGTTACGACGCGAGCCATGTCTATCTCGATCTCACACTGGGCTTTGTGCCACCGAGTGGCGGTTCGTTCAGCGGCAATCAGTCGAACGTCGGCCACGCTATCGTCAACTTCTTCAACAGCAACGGCGGCATCCCGCTGGTGTTTGGCAGCTTGAATCCGCAAGGCCTTACGCAGATTTCCGGCGAAATCGGCGGCGGCGCGCAACAGACGAGTTTTCGGGCGTCCACGCAGTTCATGACCATCATGAGTAATCCGGGCGCTGCGGACCGCGGCGGGGCAGGTGGCGCAGGCGGTGCTGCGGGTTACGCCGATGAAGCCGCCGGCAAGAGCATGGCTGATGCGGACAAGGCGAAGTCGAACGATCCGCGCGATGCATTTGCGTCGTTCACCAGGGCGCCGGCGCAACCCGCGTTTGTTCAACGCTGGAGCACGTGGGTCATGGGCTACGGCGGCTCGCAGACGACCGATGGCAGTGCGGTTGCGGGCACCAACACCACATCGAGCAGCATCTACGGCGTTGCGGTCGGTGCGGATTATCGCGTGTCGTGGGACACCGTCGCTGGCTTCGCCCTGGCCGGTGGCGGCACCAACTACAGTGTGGTCAACGGAGGCACCGGCAGTTCGGATATGTTCCAGCTCGGCGCGTTCGTGCGTCACGATATCGGCGCGACGTATCTGACGGCATCCGCCGCTTACGGCTGGCAGGATGTGACGACGGATCGTTATGTGACCGTCGCGGGCGTCGATTATCTGCGCGCGAACTTCAACACTAACTCATACTCGGGCCGCCTCGAACTGGGCCATCGCTTCGTGCAGCCGTGGTTCGGCGGGCTCGGTGTCTCGCCTTATGCCGCTCTCCAGGCGACGGTGTTCGAACTGCCGGCGTATGCGGAGCATGCGATCTCAGGTGCCAGCACATTTGCGCTGAGCTACGGTGCGAATACATCGATCGCGACGCGCAGCGAACTGGGGCTGCGCACGGATAAATCCTTCGCGTTCGATGGCGCGGTGCTGACGTTGCGCGGCCGCGCCGCCTGGGCGCACGACTTCAATCCGGACAGCACCGTCGGCGCGACCTTCCAGACGCTGCCTGGTGCCTCGTTCGTCGTGAACGGCGCGGCTCTCGCGCACGACGCCGCGCTGACAACGGCAACGGCGGAGCTTAACTTGATCAACGGCTGGTCCGTCGCCGGCACGTTCGAAGACGAGTTCTCGGATGTCACCCGCAGCTACGCCGGCAAGGGCGTGGTGCGGTACAATTAATAAAATTGCGTTAGCTGCCGCTCGCTCAGTTCGTCAGCGGATTGGAAAATCCGGCGGCGAGGCTGACCAGATCGGCCTGGCGATTGGTGCCGGTCTTCGAGAACACGCGGTGCAGGTGGGTTTTGACGGTCGTCTCGGCGATGCCGAGAATCTACGCCGTCTCCGGCACGCCGCCGACCTCGACGATCGAGAGCAGCACGCGCAGTTTGGTCGGCGTCAATTCGAAGGCGCGCGCCAGAAGTTCGCTGCAGGATTGGCTGTCCAGTCCCGCCTTGCGCACGAACAGCGCCGCGACGGCCTTGAGCTTCGGCCCGCGCTCGTTGCGCACCACCGATTTCAACGGCAGCACATGGGCAACGTAACGCGTTCCGTCATGCGCGGTCAGAGGGAAGGCGCCGCCGTTCGCTGCCGTGAGACCGGCGCTGGCGGCGAAGATGTCGCGCAGGCTTTGATTGACCTTGGCGTTGCGCGCCGTGATCTGTCCACCCATCGAGCGCAGGAAATCGTCCGCAGACAGCATCGCCTGGGCCGCGGCATTCGCGTGAACGATCCGCCCCTGGGCATCGACCAGCAACACGCCGGCGCTGAGCCCGTCCATCGCATCGACAAAATTGGCGGTTTCAGATTGCTTGGCCTCGATCGCCTTGTTGATCATCAGCGCGCGGTGCGCGTGCGGGACAACGAGTGCGATCCGCCGACGCATCTCGGCATCGACCATGCGCTTGCCCGGCAGCATCGTCAGCAGCACCGGACATTTCGGACTTGATTTTTCGATGACGACATTGGCGGCGTCGACGCAACCCTGTGGCTTCAGCCATTCCTGATAGAAGCGTCCCTTGCGATATTCGTCATAGTCCACGAGGTCCGGAATGGCTGTGACCTGTCCAAACGGCGGCAGGATGCTGAGCGGATCGAATTTCGAATGGGTCTTCGAATAAAGCTGAATGAAATGCGGATCGGCGCCGCAGTAATAATGCGTCACGCCGAATTTGCTGATCGAATCCTTCGAGAACACGCCGCAGGCCTGGCCGCCGACAAAGTCTTTGATTTTGACGACGACGTCATTCCATCGAGCCGGCTGCAGCCCGGCATCGTAGATAAACTCGATGAGGTCGGGAAATATTCCGCTCTCGTGCATGGGATGACCTGTCACGCTGGGATGGTGTCGGACGGACGCGGGTTTCCTCGGCAATAACACCGGCACGGAGGCGTTTCATCCCCCCATCGGGGGATGCGCCGGCAATCGGCAGAACTGAATCGGCGGCTCGGCTAAATGAAAGCAGTTCTGTCAGCGCTCGTCGCAGCCGATCCGGTTGTTCTCTTCTTGCCATGCCCTGCTTGGTAGCGGGTGCCTGTATCCATGCACCGGTTTGGCAGAGATCGAGGGCCGGTTTGCGGCCGAATGCCGCAAACCAGGACATGCAATCCCAAAAAAGATTGGGATAGCTTTATTCGCCGTGGTCCAAAATTTCGGCCAACCGTCAAGCAGACAGTCGGTGGAGCCAATGCAGCAAATTGCGGACTGGCTCGAGAAGCTTGGACTTGGGCAATACGCGCTGCGTTTTGCCGAGAACGGGATTGATCTTGGTGTCCTTCCCGAACTGACAGACCAGGACTTCGATCGGCTCGGGGTTCTTCTCGGCCATCGCCGCAAAATGCTGCGGATGATCGCCGAACTCAAACAAGCCGAAGTCATCACCGAGCAGGCTCGTGGCCACGATGCCGAACGACGCCATCTCACCGTTATGTTCTGCGATCTGGTGAACTCGACCGCGCTCTCGGCGCGCCTCGATCCCGAGGACATGTGGGAGGTGATCCGTGCCTATCGGGCCGCCTGTGCGAGGGTCATTGCCGCCTATGACGGCATCATAGCGAGGTTTGTGGGTGACGGAATACTCGCCTATTTCGGCTATCCGCGCGCACACGAGGACGACGCGGAGCGCGCAGTGCGAACGGGGCTCGGCATTATCGCCGCAATAGGGTCGCTCGAAACGCGCGCAGAACGGGTCGAGGTGCGGGTCGCGATCGCGACGGGGCTGGTCGTGGTAGGCGATCTCATCAGCGGAGGCGCGTCCGAGCAGCAGGCAATGGTCGGCGATACACCGAACATCGCTGCCCGGCTGCAGAGCCTGGCAGAGCCGGGGGCGGTCGTCGTTGCTGCTTCGACGCGCGAGCTGCTTGGCGATTTGTTCACTTTCCGTAACCTCGGCCTCCGCGAGGTCAAGGGTATCTCCGAGCCCATCGCGGTCTGGGCGGTCGAAGGCGGAGCCGCATCGGAGAGCCGGTTCGAGGCGGTGCGCACTGCGCGCTCGACGGGCTTTGTCGGCCGCAAGGCCGAGATCGAATTCGCTCTCTCGCGCCAGCAACTGGCGTGGCAGGGCCAAGGCCAGGCGGTGTTGATTTCCGGCGAGGCCGGGATCGGCAAATCGCGTCTGGTCGCAACGCTCTGCGAGGACCCTGCGTTGGGAGCGCACTGCCGGGTGCGGTATCAGTGCTCGCCTTACCACATCAACAGTGCGCTTCATCCCTTTATCGCTCAGCTCGAGCGCGCCGCCGGCATCAGGGCACAGGATACGCCCGGGCAAAAGCTCGACAAGCTTGAGGCAATGCTTGCACTCGGAACGCAGCAGGTGGCCAAGGCGGCACCGCTGATCGCCGCGCTTCTTTCGATCACAACGGGCGAGCGCTATCCGCCGCTCAGCTTGAATCCAGCGCAGCAGCGGCGACAGACGTTCGCCGCCCTGCTGGATCAGCTTGAGGGTTTGGCCCGGCAGCAACCTGTGCTGATTGTCTGCGAGGACATGCATTGGGCCGACGCCACGACGCTTGAGCTGTTTGATCTCGCAGTCGACCGGCTCAGGGGTTTGCCGATACTCGCGCTCATGACATTCCGGCCCGAGTTCGAGCCGCCCTGGGCGGGTCTTGCCAACGTCAGCCAGCTGCGGCTCGATCGGCTTGACCGGCAAGACGCGCGCGCCCTGGTCGAACACGTGACCGTCGGTCGGCAGCTGCCATGCGAAATGATGACGCAGATCATCGACAGGACGGATGGTATCCCGCTGTTTGTCGAGGAATTGACCAAGGCGATACTGGAGTCCGGCCTGCTCGTGAAAGATGCCGGGCGCTATCGCCTTGATCATCCGCTCCCGCCGCTCGGCATTCCCGCGACGCTGCAGGACTCGCTGATGGCGCGCCTCGACCGGCTGGCGCCGGTCAAGGAAGTGGCACAGATCGGCGCCGCCATTGGTCGCGACTTCTCATACTCGCTGCTGCGGTCTGTGGCGGGACGCGATGATCTGACGCTGAGCGCTGCGCTGGCGCAGCTCGAAGAGGCTGAACTGCTGTTACGCCGCGGGACGCCGCCGGAAGCGAGCTACAGCTTCAAGCACGCACTCGTTCAGGAAGCGGCTTACGACAGTCTCCTGAAGAGCCGTCGGCAACTGCTTCACAAACATATCGGCGATGTCCTGCGCGGTCAGTTTCCGGTCGTCGCCGAGACCGAGCCGGAAGTCGTGGCCTTCCACTTCACCGAAGCGGGGCTGGGCGGGACAGCCCTCGAGTGGTGGCGCAAGGCGGGCCAGCAGGCGCTCAAACGCTCCGCCTATGCCGAGGCAATCGCACATCTCGCCAAGGCGGTTGCCATCGCTGACGAACTGCCTGTTGAGCGCAGCCCGACCACGAACAGGCTCGATCTCCAAATTGCATACGGCCGTGCGCTGCGGGGCGGTCTTGGCCACAGCGCACCTGAAACGGTGGCCGCATGGACGCGCGCCCGACAGTTGGCAGCCGACATCGATGATCCGGTTGAACTGGCGCCGATCCATTCGGGATTGTTCAATGCCTGCATGACTCAGGGCGAGATCGCGCCGATGCGGGAGTTGGCGGAGGCGATAATGAGCGCTGCCGACCGGCGACCGGAATCGCCGGTGGCAGCAATCGTGGCACACTGGACAAGCGGGGTGACCTGCTGGCTCGCGGGCGATTACCTGAACGCGAGAGTGCATCTTGAGCAAGCACTTGCGATCTATGGTGCTCAACCGAATCCCGCGACCTTCAAGGCATCGGCTCTGGACCTGCCGTCCGTGATCATGAGGTTCCTTGCCTTGGTGCTTTGGCCGCTCGGGAGCATAGATCGAGCGCATCGGCTCGCCAGGGAAGCTGTGGGTGCTCCTGGAGAAAAGCGCGCGCTTGCTCAAGCCAATGCGCTTGTCCAGAAGTCCGTCTTCGACGGCCTATGCGGGGTGTATCCACCCATGCTGCAACAAACAGAGACGATCCTGGTTCTCGCCCGCGAGCATGCGATGCCGTTGTATGTGGCCGCCGGCACCTACCTGAACGGCCTGGCAAAGTGGCGCGCGAGCGATGGAATGAGCGGCCTCGCGGATATGCGCCGAGGCTGGACATTGCTTCACGAAAATGACTGCTACCTCTGTGAACCATTTTGGGCGATGCAGGTTGCAGTGGCGAATGCAGAGGCAGGGCAAGTCGAGACCGGGTTGGAAATTTTGAGAGAATTGAGCGGCTGGACGGAACAATCCGGCCAGCATTGGCTCGATGCCGAATTGCATCGTGTCCAGGGTGAGCTTTTATTGCGTTGTGACCCGCCGAACGTTTCCAGCGCCGAAGATGCCCTCAACAGAGCCCTGGAAATCGCCCGAAGCCAACAGACGAAGACTTTCGAGCTGCGCAGCGCACTTGGACTTGCGCGCCTTTACGGTGCACGTGGCCGAGCGGGTGAAACAGAGGTGCTCGCACCGGTCCTCGCCGATTTCGATACGGGACAATATCTCCCCGAAATTCAGGAAGCGGAAGAGCTGCTCAAACAGGAGCACTATGCCAGCCAGCCATTCCGGATCATGCGGTCATGAGTTCGTGGCTTAGATCGCCGCTTGCGGCAGGCCAGCCGTCGTCGGGCCGAACACCTCGGTGAACGCCTGCCGGAGCGCGATATCGACGTCCATCATCGACACCGGGCGGCCGAGATCGGCAAGGCTGGTGACGCCATAGCGCGGGTCCACCACGCCGCAGGGCACGATGGCGTCGAAATGCGAAAGATCCGGCTCCACATTGATGGAGATGCCGTGGAACGAGACCCAGCGCCGCAGCCGCACCCCGATCGCGGCGATCTTGTCCTCATGGCCCGGGCCCTTGTCGGGGCGACTTACCCAGACCCCGACGCGATCCTCGCGCCGCTCGCCGCGCACGTTGAACGCATCGAGCGTGCGGATGATCCAGGCCTCGAGTCCGGCGACATAGGCCCGCACGTCCGGTTTTCGGCGTTTCAAATCGAGCATCACATAGGCCACCCGTTGGCCGGGCCCGTGATAGGTGACCTGTCCGCCGCGCCCTGTGGAAAACAGGGGAAAACGCGGATCGAGCAGGTCGCCTGAGTCGCCGCTGGTGCCCGAGGTATAGAGCGGCGGGTGCTCCAGCAGCCACACCAACTCAGGCGCATCGCCGGCGGCGATGGCGGCAGCCCGTGATTCCATCAGCGCGACGGCTTCGGGGTAGGGCACCGGCACGTCGGAGATCCGCCATTCGACCTCCGCCCCGGCAAAAGGCTGCGCAAACGTCGTCAAATCGAGGTTTTGGCGGTCATTAACCATTGGCTAACCATAACGTGGTGATCTCAAGCCACGCAATTTTGCATTTGTCAGTCTGGGTTCCAGTGCCAACGCTCGATAAAGTCACGGTCGATCTCATGGTGGTCCTCGGCACCACGTCGATGCCCATCCATCAGGTAATGCGCCTTAGCCGTGGCGCCATCATCGAGCTGGACGCGACTGAGGCGGATGAGGTCAAGATCCTCGCCAACAACCTGCCGGTCGCCAGCGGCGTGGTGCTGGTGGATCGCAACCGGATCGCGGTCGAAGTCAAGCAAATGCTGCCGCGGCTGCCCGGCGTCCGCTAGGCCGGTTTTAGCCAGCCAAAACACCCCGAAAACACTCCTTGGCAGGCCTTGTCCCTGCATCTGCGATTTGTTACATCCCGCGCCGTTGATCCGGTCCGGCATCTGTCCGGGATCGATCCCAACAAGCGCTCGTGGCGGAATTGGTAGACGCGCTGCCTTGAGGTGGCAGTGAGTAAAATCGTGGGGGTTCGAGTCCCTCCGAGCGCACCACAAACCCACGTTTTACATTGAAATCGTTAGGCTTTTTTGCGGATGTTACCCGCGAGTGTTACCACGTTGTTCTCGCCTGACGTTCCGGCCCTGTTCGCATCAGACAGCGGCATTAAGTCGTCGAGCGACTGGCTCTGGTCGAACGCGACGACCTTGTCCATGCCGCTCATGCCGAGCTTCTCCCGGTTTGCCTGCGCAATGTAGTGCGCCGGCATCTTCGGGTCGGTCCAACCGAACATCGCCATCATCTGGCTCTCGGTGGGCT
Source organism: uncultured Alphaproteobacteria bacterium (assembly GCA_963738105.1). Classification (GTDB taxonomy): domain Bacteria; phylum Pseudomonadota; class Alphaproteobacteria; order Rhizobiales; family Xanthobacteraceae; genus Bradyrhizobium. Next base: position 131,310 of record CAVTWC010000022.1, read on the forward strand.
CTGGTTAATCGGTAGTTGCCAAACACATCCCATTGCCCGTGTCTGTTGTTGGCCCCAACTCGGACTCACGGCATGTCCGCTGTTGCGCCGCTCTCGGAGGCACAGCGGAAGGCGACCCAAGCGAGCGTCGTTCGACCAACTGATCGTCTGAGAGCGCTACGTCACCATTGCTCGCGAGGGCGCTAACCCAGCTCAAAGGTGGTGACGCCGAATACCCGCTCCAGCCGCAACGGTGGGATCGCGCCGGTATACATGCGCGCGGTCTCGAACACTGGCGCAAGGCCAAAGTCTTCCGCCAATGCGACCGCGTCGTAGTTGATGCTGGGAACGTCGAGGAAGATCTCGCTGCCGCCCACGCGCGCCAGCAAAGCCGACAGAACCACCTCGGCGGTGGCGCGGTCGTCGGCCACCAGTGGACCGATCTTGTGACCCCTCCGGCACGGACGGATCACGCCCCAGCCCGCAAGCGCGCCATCGCGCACGAGCGCGCAACCGACATGCCCGGGCGAGCCGATCCAGGCGCGCAGGAACGCGGTGCGCGGAGCCGGAAACACCGTCGCGTCGTACGCCTCCACAGCCGCCAATGGGACGTCGGTCAGCGCGATGATACCAGCCTGCGGCGCATTCGGGGCCGCGACGGTGCCGCCGTAACGGACGTTGGCATAAGCGAGCTCGAACCCGGACTTTCTGTAGTTTTGCTGCTGCGCCACCACGCCGTCGAGCCCGATCACGCGTCGGCCAGCGTGCGCGATGGCCGCATTCCATATGCGCAGTCCGTAGCCGCGGCCGCGCAAGTCCTCTCGCACGATGTAGAAGCCGAGGAAGGCGAAGCTCGCGCCGTAATTGACACAGGAGACGGTCGCGACCGGGGCGCCGTCGAGTTCGCCGATGAAGAAGCCTTCCGGATCGGCCGCGGCGAAGCAGGCGGCATCGGCGAGGCCCGGGTTCCAGCCTTCGGCCGCCGCCCAGTTCACGGCGATTGAGATTTCGTCCGGCCGCATCGTCCGGATGCGCAGGCCGTTCGTGGCGGGCGATCGTACAGATGAACTCATGAACCGAGATCACCACGAGTGAGTTGTTCCGGCAAACGAAGAATGGCATGGCAGTGTCGGCCGAGACGGGAAGTGGATATTGAACGCCGGCGGGCTGAGACCGCGATGAAGGGGGCTTCAGCCACTCAAGTGGGTCGCGTTGCTGGACAATCGATTGCGAGGAGAGCCAGCGTCGCGCCGCCTAGCCTTCGCAAAGCTTGAAAAGCTCCTATAGGTGCGAAATGCACCCAGCCTTTTACCCATCTCGGCATGCTATTGAAGCTACAAGCATCTTCTCCGCCCTCCGAGCGCACCATAAACCCAACTTTAGCTCTGGAATCGCTGAGCTTTTTTTGCGCAAATTATTACGCAAAGTTACTGCTCTGTTCTCCGGTGACGTTCCGGCCCTGTTCGCATCGGGCAGCGGCATGAATTCATCCAGCGATTGGCTCTAATCGAACGCCACGATCTTCTCCATGCCGCTCTTGCCGAGCTTTTCCCGGGTGGCATCATCTGGCTCCGTGCAGTCGGCGTAAGCGGCTATTTCAGCTCGCGCCTTGCGTGCACCATGGCATCCTTTCTTCGGCTCGTTGACGCCGGCCAGGACCGCGTACTTCTCGAACCTCGCCGCCCACGCCTTCTTTTTCATCGGCAGGACCCGGTGGCGCACCCGTTTGCCGGTGAACACGTCCGCACCAATAATTCCAGCCGCGCGCACCGCCCCGAAGACTTTTCGCGAACTCCGGATGCACCGGCACCGTGACGGTGGTGTTGCCTCGGCTTTTTTCAGTCGCGATCTGCACCGCCACGATCGCGCGACTTGCGTTCAATAAACGGTGTGGTTCCGCGGCAGATCAAGATGACGAGACCAACATCCTTGTGATCGAGCACTGTGCGAACTCGATCAGCCGTTGTGAGAGAATTTGAAGTTTGCCATGTCGCACGGCTCTCTATCTCTCTCAGCGAAAGGCTGGGCAAGGAGATGAATGATGATCTTGTCGGCTGTGCAGATCAATATCGCGGGAGGACGCTTGCCGGCGCCCGAAAACAACGGGTATCGCTATCGTAAGATTCCGCTCGATGCCCTCGTTAAAGAGGAAGGTCCACGATGAACCGGAGCCAACTCGTTATATTAGCGGTGATTACCGCGGTCGCGACCGCCCGGTCCATCTGGATGACGGCTCCGGACCCGACGCACGCCAGCGAAGCTGGCGCCGCGTCGTCATCCTTCGTGCCACCACCGGAGAGCTCTATCCCAAGCGGCAAATTTGGCGATGCGGTGCGTCTTGGTGAACAGGTTTTCCGTGAGACGGCAACCTTTGCGCCTGAGTTCACCGGCAACCAACTGAGCTGCAGTAACTGCCATCTCGAGGCGGGACGGTTGTCGGGAGCGGCCCCGATGTGGGGCGCTTACGTTAGCTATCCCGCGTATCGTAGCAAGAATGACCACGTCAACTCGTTCGAGGAGCGCCTCCAAGAGTGCTTCCTCTATAGTATGAATGGCAAGAAACCGGGATCTGGTGATCCTGTTCTCGTCGCGCTCGAAAGCTACGCGTACTTTCTCGCGAAGGGGTTGCCAACCGGCGAACAGGTCCCGGGCAGGGGTCTGCCTCCTTTGGCGATGCCCGCTCAGCCCCCGGACTATGTTCGCGGTGCTCAGGTCTTTGCACAGAACTGCGCATCCTGCCATGGTCCGCAAGGACTCGGCCAATCCGTCGATGGCAAGGTGGTCTTCCCAGCGTTGTGGGGGCCGCAATCCTTTAATTGGGGGGCTGGTATGGCTTCGATCAAGACCGCGGCCGAGTTCATCCATGCCAACATGCCTCTGGGGCGAGGTGGGTCTTTGAGTGTCCAGGAAGCGTGGGATGTCGCAACCTACGTGGACAGCCAAATACGACCACAGGATCCTCGCTTCACGGGTGATGTCCAAGATACACGCAACAAGTTCCACGACACGCGCTTCTCGATGTATGGGCAGACAGCCAATGGAATTGTGCTCGGCGATCCAACGACGACGCCGGCTTCCGGCAAAGTGCAGTCACAAACGCCTTCACGTCCATGAGACAGAGAACAGTATAGCTGATGCAGGTCCGGCATGTGGGGCCTCCTGACCGCCGCTTCGCAAATCGCCTCCACGTCTCGCGGGACCGATGGTGGGGTGAGGCGCAAGCCTCACGGCGGCACCTCCTCAGAGACAGCACGTATCGGCGTTTTAGCGGGCGGCGGGTTACCACCTCGCCAGCAGCGTCGGGTCATCGCATGCATTGCATTTGAGACGTATCTCGTTGTGTTCGGCGCTCCTTATCCACCGGCGCGCTGGTGAAATGGGTCAGGGGTGCGTTCGGTCATCCTCAATTCCCGGCCTAGAATTTGGACGGAAAGAGCGGACCGCCGCGACCATCGGAGCGCGATCAGAACCCATCGGCATTCGCGTCGTCACAGAGGCCGGGCTCGACGAGAAGGTTGTACGCCTAGCCTATATAGCGGCCCTCGCACCGGACACGGGTGAGTCGGTCGTCGCGATCGGCTTGGCGAGCAAAACATCGCATCTGCCGGCCGAAATCAGGCCTGCTCGGACAGCAAGGCGCCGCGACGGAACCGTCATCGCCGCGACTGAAGCGATGCCGGTGTCGGCGTTTGCGTGGTCGAGATTTGAACGTCCTTGACGGACGCTTCGGGCTGAAAAAGGCCAGCCGTGGCCGGAGGACGTCGGTCCCGGCCGCAACCCCACGGCCGGAACGCTGCGGCTGCAAACCAAGCATTCATTGCCTTGTTGTAGTAATCCCGGCGGATATCGACGCGTCAGGGTTTCAGATTCGGATTGCGGGCGAGCCTGTCTGACAAGGCCGTCTGACGACCGGATTTCTTCGGATCGAGTTCGACCAGGACTGACCGGCTGATATCGATCGGAGCACGTGCATGAAATTCCTGGGTTTCGCCTACCGGATCATCTCCAACTTCATTTTCCTAGCGCTGGTCTATTACAGCCTGAATTTCATGGAGAAGTACCAGCAGCGGGCGATCCTTGCGATTCTCGTGCTGGCCTATGCCGGCATGCGCGCAGTGTCGGCGTTCCGGTCGTTCTATTTCTTCCAGCGGGTCGAGCGCCTCGAGCTCGAGGCGCGCCGTATGGCGGGGCTGCTGGCCGGCGAGGGGCCTGCTGCCGACGCTTCGCGCAAGCTGATCGTCAACAGCGTCGGGACGCTGCGCCGTGACGGCGAAATGAAGGCCTATATCGACCTGATGTTTCTCGCGCTGGTTGTGCTGCTGTGCATCGCGAAGATCGTGACGGACTAGGCGGTTTTTTGTAGGTCAGCAGGCCTGACCGGCTTTTGCTTAGAAATCGACAGCACCACTTTCTTCGCCTCAAATGTCTGCTGGCTTCGTCGGTAGCGCTTGATGCCTGAGGAATGGAAATCGGAAATCATATCGATCGATGCAGCGCACTGGACCTAGGTCCAACTCGATGCACGCACCCTCTCCGTGTTGTGATTGGACAGGCCGCTGATTTCGGCTGGACATCTAGCTCCAATGGAAGGGTTCGATTGCAGGCAACGCAATCTGTTGACGCACGCAAATCCGTTGGTGGAAAGTTTTCGATCCGAGACTAGCCACTCCTGCATGATCCGAATCAAGAATTTCTACGGTAGCAGCAGCTGCTGAACAATTTGACTGGCTGTGACTCAGTCGCAGCTTCGGAGGTACCCCAAATAGGTCACTTCACAACCCTAATGGAGAGATCGCCATGGCCGCAAATCTCGTCTCTGTTGTGATGCAATTCTTAACTCCTGACATGATCGCAAAGATCGCTTCTGCATTGGGCCTTGACCGCACTGTTGCGCAAAAGGCGATCGGAGGCGTGGTCCCTGCGCTGCTTGCGAGTCTCGCGGACGTGGCCTCCACGCCCACGGGCGCGCGTCAAGTCGCCAATACGTTGGCGCAGCAGCAGCCTGGATCGCTCGAGAGTCTCAAAGGCCTCATTGGAAGTTCAGGCCAGAACAATTTGGCGGAAACCGGATCGAGCATGTTGTCGGGCCTGTTCGGCGGCGGAGCGCTGGACACGATGGCACAGTCGATCGGCAAGTTCGCAGGATTGGACGGGGGCTCAAGCAAGTCGCTGCTCGGTATGCTCGGCCCTGTGGTCCTGGGGGCGTTGGGTCAGCAACAACGTAGTGCGGGCCTGGATGCAGGCGGACTGGCGTCGCTTCTTGCCTCGCAAAAGGATCAGATCGCCGCGGCAATTCCGCCCGGCCTGGCCGATCAGTTGAGCGCTGCAGGCCTGATCGACCGAGCCGCGGGAGGCGTGCGCAGCGGTGCTGCGGCAGCTTCGGCCGCCGGCAGCCGAATTGCCGGCGTCGGGGCCAGTCAGGTAGCCTCCGCAACAACCAGCGCGGCCGCATCGCAGTGGCCCTATTGGCTGGCGGGCCTGGCCGTATTGGGCGGTCTTCTCTGGTATGCGTTAGGCCGTCCGGGCGGCGACACGGTCGCCGAGCAGCGTCCCGCGGCGACCCAACCCGCGACCGGAACCGTAGGTATGGCCCCATCGGATCTGACGATTGGAGGCGTGAACCTGACGAACCAGGTCAACTCATCCGTCGGCACCTTGAGATCCGTACTTCCAACCATCACCGACGCGGCTTCCGCTCAAGCGGCCCTGCCCAAGCTTCGGGAAGCGACCGCGCAACTGAACGAAGTCGGCGACCTCGCGAGGAAGCTCACCCCCGAAGGAAAAAGCGCACTCGCCAGATTGATCGCGGCGGCAACGCCTACGATCAACCAGATGTGCGACAAGGTGCTGGCGACGCCCGGAGTTGGAGACATTGCGAAGCCCGCGATCGATGAGCTTCGTGGAAAACTCGATACGCTCTCGCGCGCTTGATCTCCAGCTGCCGTTTGCGCGGTCTGCTCGAGGCAGATTGCGCGGCGGCGGTGCTTGCTAAAGTCAGCCGCGGCATGCGCGCTCTGCCGCCGTGATTTGTGGCGGATAAACATCAGGAGGAAATCAATGGCCGACAAGACCAGCTTCACAAAGGATGAATGGGCGTTGCTCTTAAAAAGCCCAATGATCGCGGGGATGGCTGTTAGCGCGGCCGATCCCAGCGGGCTTTGGGGTCTTTTGAAGGAATCGTTCGCCGGCGGCGCCGCGCTCACGAAAGTGGCGGCCGATCCAAACGCCAACGCGCTTATCAAGGCCGTCGTTGCCGATTTCTCGACCGGCGAGGGTCGGAGCACGGCGCACGATGCCCTCAAGGCGGAATTCTCGGGTGCCAAGCCCGCAGACATCAAGACCAAATCCATCGAGTTGTTGCGCGAGGTTTCAGCATTGCTGAGCGCAAAAGCCCCTGGTGACGCCGCTGCGTTCAAGGGGTGGCTGCAGCAGATCGGCCAAAGCACCGCCGAAGCAGCTTCGGAAGGCGGCAGTTTATTCGGTGGCGGAGTTCAGGTGAGCGCCGCCGAAAAGGCGACCCTCGGCGAGATATCGAGTGCGCTCGGCGTTTGAGCTGATTGAGACCACAGAAATTGGGACCACAGAACAGGTCTGCCGGCTTGATCAACAGGACCGTTGGCGAACCGGAACCTTTTCCATTCAGACAAATTACAAATTGAAGTCCCAAATTGAAGTCCCAAATCGAAGTCCATTGGCGCGACGCAAGAGCCAAAAGGCTGTGCGCAGAGGGTAATTGGAAGAAGCCTTGAATGCTGCAGAGGATGCCGTGGACAGGACGGCGGCAGCGTCGCTGTGAGAGTGAGGTGCGTCGTTGCAAGAGCCCGCTCATATGAAGCTCACACAGCCTCGGGGCACGACACTGATAAACATGGCCGTCGCAGCCCTGATTATCGCCGCGCTTTACTTCGGTCGCGAAATCTTTGTCCCGGTCGCGCTGGCGGTTCTCTTGAGCTTCGTCCTGGCGCCGTTCGTCATGCGTTTGCATTCCTGGCGGGTTCCCCGGACAGTTTCGGTGCTGGTAATTGTCTTCATCGGATTCTCCATCATATTCAGTCTGGGCGGTCTGATGGTATCTCAGGCGACCCGCCTCGCCGGTAAACTGCCCGGATATCAGCAAACGCTGAGCGACAAGATCGAAAGCCTGCGTGGCTTGATGGGCGGCTCCGGAACACTGGAGCAGGCGTCCTCGGTTCTCAAGGAATTGGGTACGGAGCTTCAGAATCGGGATGCAACCGGTCGGCTTGACAGTGGACTTGTGAGGCAGCCGACGGATAAGCCAATACCGATACCCGTCGAGGTAAAGCAGCCAGACCCAGGTGCCCTGACGACGCTGGTCGCAATCATCCAGCCATTGCTTTCGCCGCTGACGACGACAGGGATCGTCGTGATCTTTGTGGTCTTTATATTGCTGCAACGGGAAGATCTGCGAAATCGGCTCGTCCGGCTGGCCGGATCAGGAGATATTCAGCGGACAACCGCTGCCCTGGATGATGCCGGCAAGCGTCTGAGCAAGCTCTTCCTGACCCAGATCGCGTTCAACGCCGTATTCGGTCTGGCGATTGGCATAGGCCTCGAACTTATCGGTGTTCCGTCGGCACCGCTATGGGGTCTGCTCGCCATGATTTTGCGGTTCGTGCCGTATATCGGCGCGTTGATATCAGCGATATTCCCTCTCATCCTCGCCGCGGCCGTGGGCTCCGGCTGGGAAATGTTGGTACTGACGGCGGTCTTGTTTGTGGTCCTGGAGTTGCTCGCCGGACAAGTCCTGGAACCGCTGATTTTTGGCCATAGTACGGGGCTGTCTCCCGTAGCCATCATTCTGTCCGCGTCGTTCTGGACCTGGCTTTGGGGACCGGTCGGGCTGGTATTGGCGACACCCCTTACGGTTTGTCTCGTTGTCGTCGGGCGCCATGTCGATCGTCTTAAGTTCCTCGACATCATGCTCGGCGACCGGCCTCCATTGACGCCGCCCCAACTGGTTTATCAACGAATGCTGGTAGGCGATCCCATGGAAGCGGCGGAGCAGGCGCAGGATCATCTGAAACATGCGTCGCTTGAAGATTATTACGACACGATCCTGTTGAAAGGTCTGCAACTGGCGGAAGTCGACAATCGGTTAGGGCATCTCAACGACGAGCGATTGGATCGCATCGTCGCTACGGTCGGCGAGTTGGTGACGGACCTCGAAACACACCACGATGTGGAAGCGACCAACGTGACGACGTCCGACGCCGGCTCAAATCTCGGCACACTCGTTGCAATCGAGCAGACAAACGACAAGCCTGTCCTGGTCCAGGAAAAATGGAGATTGCCGCGTTCCGTCCTGTGCATCCCCGGATCCACCAAACTCGACGAGGCCGCAGCGTTGGTTCTTGCTCAAATAATGCGGCGCCACGGTTTTGGCGCGGTGGCGGAAAAGGCGGATGCTCTATCGATGTCCAAATTCTTTTCGCTCGACCTGGCGGACACCTTGCTTGTTTGCGTCTGCTACATTGACCGGCCGTCAAACGCCAAGATCCAGTATGCCGTTCGGCGGCTCGCCAAAAAGAGCAGCAGCGCAGGCATACTGCTTGCCTTTCTTGGCAGAGAAAGCGACACGCCTGTGGAAAGTGCATCCCGTGTGCATGTTGCAGAGGGGTCATTTGAGGGGGCGTTGGCAGCGTTGATCCGCGCAACCTCTGAACAAGGCGGTGGCGCGACGATCGACACCAAGGATCTTGTTGCCACGTAGCGCCGGCGGTCCGGCACGGGACAATCCGCTCCTCAATTGAGCAGCCCTGAACTACCACGCCCCCACTAGTCAGCCGTCAGACTTTTCTCTTCTTGATCTGGGCGAGATGCTTCAGCGGGGCGCCGTGCGCGCGAGCCTTGCCGGGCCGATCATGCGCCGCCACCATTGTTCCGTGGCGGGTCTTGCGAGACGCGGTCATTTGGTTGCCATGGCCAGGGTGATTGCTGGCGTGCTTGCCGCGGAGCGCGCGCGGTGTATTCCGGCCGCCGGCCGCAACCGCCTCGGGCGACGAATCTTGTTCGGCCAGCACTTCAGGCTGAACCGCAGGCTTCGAGCGGGGCCCGAGCTGCGCGACCGTCTCCGCGGTCGGGTGTGGCAATTCCGGCAGCTCGAATACGCTCTTGGCAGGGACGGGGAGGCCGGCCGAGGCGCTGCTGACGGGCAGCAGCCACTCCTGCGGCCATGGCGTCTGCATCGGCGTGCCGCGCACATGACGCGTCGTGCGATCGAACGGCTCGGGCTGCAGCAGGAGATCGCGGTCCGCGCCGTCGAAATCCGATAGCGCGGGGTACGCGAGCATGTCGGTCCGGGCGACGACGAAATTCGGTACTTTGGGCCAATGCGAGATCGCCACGTTCTCCGATGGCGGGTGCAACATCCATTGCTGCGGCTCGCTCGGCGTTGCCGGCCGGTCCGGCGTCGCCGGCACCACCTGGACGATGTGATAGCCGCGCGCCTTCAGCGTTGCCAGGATCCTCGGCAACGCGGCGACAGTGCGGGCCTGGATATCGTGCAGCAGCAGGATGCCCTTGCCCTTGGCCTCGATGCGCTGGATCGCGAGATCATAGACCCGCTGCGATGAAATATGCCGCCAGTCGTCGGCCGGAAAATCGGCGCTCCAGGTCTGGATGCCCTGCGAGGCCAGATAGTCCTCGACGGCTTCGGCGCGCATCAGTCCGGGAATGCGGAAGAACGGCGCCAGCGATTTGTCGGCGTCCTCGCCGAGGGCCGCCTTCACCGACGCGATGCCGTCGTCGATCTGCGCTTTGGCGCGCTCGATCGGCATCTTGTTCATGGTGAGCGGATGGGTCTGGGTATGGGTCCCGATGGTGTGGCCGGCGTCGCGCAGCTTGCGGACGCCCTCCGGAAAGCTGCGGGCCATCTCGCCGATTTCAAAGAAGGTCGCCTTGATGCATTCGGAGGCGAGAATGGCCAGCACCTGATCGCTGTTGCGCGGCAATGGACCGTCGTCGAACGTCAGGACTACTTCGTGGTCGCGCAGCGGCAGGGTCTCGGCATATTGCATGGTGCCGATCTTGGTGTGCTCGCGGGGATCCACCACGAGGGTGCGGGAGATGCCGAGCGCGTCGGGATGACCGGGGCAATCGGCCGCGGCCCACGCCGGCTGCGCGGCGAGGCCGCCTAGCAAACCCACAGATAGCGCGGTGCATAAAACAGCCGAAGACCGCGTCCAAAACCGCGTCAAACCGTCAGCCGAAGCCTTACCGATCATGAAGCACCACTATTCCCATGTCTGTCACAGGTGACTGTCACAGGTCATTATACGCCGCGCCGTGAACGACGCCTTAATCGTTGGACTTCCAACCGTGGTTCGAGGTTCAAGATAGCTTGAATTCAAGGAGCCGCGCTGGCATGGGTACCGGGCACGGCCGGCACCAGATGGACCACGTGATAGTGGTTTTCCTTCAGATAACGCAAAAAAACCGGCAACATGGCTGCGGTGTGGCCCTTGGGATCGTGAAGCAGGATAATACCCTTGCCGGCGGTCTTGAGCCGGTCGGTGAGCAGCTTCAATTCCTGCTGCGGCGTCATCGGATTCCAGTCACTCGCCCAAAGGTCGGCGCCGAACACCACGATGCCGCGTGACTGCAGCAAATCGAGCGTCGCTTGTGTGCTCTCGAAGCCGGGAAAGCGAAAGAATGGTGTGCTCGGCGTCGTGGTCGCGACCCCGTGCAACGCCATTTCGACCGCCGATATGCCGTGATTAATCTGATCGACGGCGTCTGCGGGCTTGATCTGCGCGAGGCTGAAATGGGTCCAGGTATGATGCCCGATGGTATGGCCTTCGGCTGCGATCCGCCGCACCAGTGCGGGGTGCTCTGACGCGGGCTTGCCGATCAGGAAAAACGTCGCGTGCACGCATTCATGCGCCAGTGCGGCCAAAACCTTCGGCGTGGTCGGAGGCCACGGCCCGTCATCGAAGGTCAGCACCACCTCGTGGTCCTGCAGCGGCAAGGTCTGCGGAAAGCTCTTCAGGCCGACCCGGGGCGTGGAGGCGGCATCGACGGCAAGGATACGCGAGGTGCCGAGCGCGTCCTTGTTGGGGCAGGCCGCGGCGCGCGCTTGCGTGCTCGACATCATCGCGGCGACAAGGGCGGCCCCGAGGGAGACCGCAAACGAGCGCATCGGCGCCCGGGCCGATTTTGACGGGTCCATATTTGTCATTGCGCTTGGTGATGCCCTTTGGGTAATGCGTCAGGCGACAGCTCAAACGAATTCAGCAATCCTGTCAAACCGGTGGAGGGCGGCATGGCCGAAGACGTCGATATCGCCCAGCCGGCCGCTGCAGCGGTGCAGGATCTGTTTCCAATGCGCAATGAAGAAGGCGAAATTCGTCCCGAGTTCGTCGCTGAAATCGCCCGCGCCATTGAGGAGGCCGACACCTCGCTGCTCCGCGCCGTGGTCGGGGAACTTCATGAAGCCGATCTCGGCGACCTGATCGCAGCCCTCGCGCCCGATGACCGGGTCCAGCTCGTGGAACTGACCGGCGCCGATTTCGACTTCTCGGCGCTGAACGAGGTCGACGATTCCGTTCGTGAGGAAATTCTCGAGGAACTCGAGCCGGAGACGGTCGCCGAGGGTGTTCGCGAGCTGGAATCCGATGACGCCGTCGAGCTGCTCGAAGGCCTCGACGAGGAAGACCAGGACGAGATCCTGGAGAAGCTGCCGCCAAAGGAGCGCGACAATCTCGAGCGCAGCCTGCTGTATCCGGAAAATTCCGCGGGCCGCCGGATGCAAACCGAGATCATCACGGTGCCGCCGGACTGGACCGTCGGGCAGGCGATCGACTACATGCGCAACACGCCGGACCTGCCGGAACGGTTTTATGAAATCTACGCGGTCGATCACGCCCAGCATTGGCAGGGCGCGGTCTCGCTCGATGCGCTACTGCGGGCGCGGCGTCCGGTGCCATTGGCGGACCTGATCGATGAAGATCGCCGCCGGGTCTCCGTGCTGGACGACCAGGAACAGGTCGCGCGGCTGTTCGGCAAATACAATCTGGTCGCAGCTCCCGTGGTCGACACCACCGACCGGCTGGTCGGCGTCATCACCATCGACGATGTGGTCGATGTGATCGAGGAGGAGGCCGACGAGGACCTCAAGGCACTGGGCGGTGTCACCAGCGACGAAGAATTGTCCGACAGCGTCTGGACCATCGCCAGGGGCCGTTTCAACTGGCTGCTGGTCAATCTCGCCACCGCCTTCCTGGCCTCGTCGGTGCTCGGTTTATTTGAGGGCCAGCTTGAAAAGATGGTGGCGCTCGCGGTGCTCGCTCCGATCGTCGCGAGCCAGGGCGGCAATGCCGCGACCCAGACCATGACGGTCGCAGTGCGGGCGCTCGCGACCCGCGAGCTCGGCTCCAACAACGCCTTTCGCGTGGTGATGCGCGAGGGCCTTGTCGGGCTCGTCAATGGTCTTGCGTTCGCGGTCATCACCGGCATCGCCGCGGTGGCCTGGTTCAAAATCCCCGGACTGGGCTTCGTGATCGGCCTTGCCATCATCTGCAACCTGTTTGCCGGCGCCCTGGGTGGCATTCTGATCCCGATGGTGCTGGAGCGGGTGCGGGCCGACCCTGCGGTGGCATCGGGCACCTTCGTGACGACCATTACCGACGTGGTCGGTTTCTTCTCGTTCCTCGGCATCGCGACGCTGTGGTTCGGACTCAAATAGCCCGATCGGCGAGGTCGCACGCCGGCCGGGTGTCGTTAATCAGGCCATAGGCAAATCTAACGATTTCAGGGACTTCCCGTGGGCCGCTTCCCAAAAGGTTTCGTTCCCTCGCCAGCCACCGTCTTGCCGTTCCGCACCGATGGTCAAAAGCGAAACGGCCCCAGCCTGGGGGGAAGCTGAGACCGTCTCTTGAGGGACTTTGCCGGGTGCGGCCCGGCACAACTGGATGTGGGTTGGCGTCCCGCCGATGCCAATAAATTCCGCGTTACAAGTGGCCCCAATTGAATACCGAATGGCCCTGGAAGGCCGCCCCGGTTGGCGGCCTTTTTCCTTCGGTCTCATTCGGCGTCGGGAGGAAACAGCACCGGCGTTGGGGCGCTCATGGCCATTCCGGAACAACGGCTCGCGATATTGCTTGGATTAGCAGTCCAATTTCGCGGAGCAATAAATGAAAATTCTGGCCCATTCCGAAAGCCACATCGTCAAGCTCAGCGACGGGTCCGTCTGGCAGATCTATCCCGGCGATATTGACCTGACCCTGGGATGGTTGCCAACGACCGAGTTACAGCTTTTTGAAATCAACGATCATGTGGCCTCGCATGGCCTCATCAACTGCGAGGACGGGTGCGTCGTCCGCGTCCGCCCTCCGGGCGAACGGTGGCCAGAGGAGCGGGTCAAGAACCTGCTCAAGCAGGGCTGACCGCACTTCGGTCTGCACGGCTACAGCTTCTCGCTGGCAGCAACGATCAACTCCGATTGTGCGATCTGGGCCTCGAGGTGCTCGATCTCGGATTGGGTCTCAGGAAAGACTTCGCCACCGGCAGTATTACCGGCTTGCAGTTCCTCGAGGAGCGTGCGGTTCTTTGCAATCTGTTCCCGGTGCCATGCGATTTCGCTGTCGTCCGTCATGTGACCGATCTCGTATTTTGGCTAATCGACCGTGGTTGAACCGCTTCCGAGCGCCATCGTTCCAGTTTCTTGTCGCGCAGCAACTTTCAGCGGCTTCCTGACTCCTTGCTTGGACGGATCAGGAAGATAATTAATCGGGCCTTAACGCGCATCGGCGAACATCTCGCCGTGAGGTCGGATATGCAGCGCTTGCGGCTCAAGGCGGACGGACGGATCGTCGAATTGCGGGATGGGCAGGAGTTTCCCCTTGCCCCCGAGCCGCCTGCCTCGATGGTGCCGGCGATTGCCCCGGTCGCGGCCCCCGCCATCCATCAGGACGGTGCAACGCAACCCGCCGTTCGCGACCTGCGCCGCCGGGCGCGGCTGACCCAGCTCGAATTCGCCGCAAGGCTCGGCGTTCCCGTCGAGACCATTCGCAACTGGGAGCAGGGCAAGCGCATGCCGCGCGGACCGGCTCGCGCCCTGCTTGCGGTGATTGCGCATGCGCCCGATACCGTTTTCGCGGCGCTGGCGACGGAACCGTCACCCGTCTGAGTTGGCAGCGCGGCCGCCCCGGGACATACTGAGAGCGTTTTCAGGCGAAGTGGGTACCGGTTCGCGTCAAGAAAACGCGTCAAATCAAAAATCCAGAGCCCCGTTTCGATTCAATCGAAACGGAAAAGGCTCTGGGTGCGATCTTTCGAGTATTCGTCCATGCAACTCGTCGTCGAGGCCAACGGCGCCATCATTCCCGCGATCGGGCTCGGTACCTGGGAATTGCGCGGGCGCGCTTGCGCCCGCTTGGTCGAGCAGGCGTTGCGGCTCGGCTATCGCCACATCGACACCGCGCAGATCTACGAGAACGAACGCGAGGTCGGCGACGGCCTGCGTGCCTCCGGGGTCAAGCGCGACGCCGTGTTCGTGACCACCAAGGTCTGGACCACGCATTTTGCCCCGCACGATCTCGAACGCTCCACCAAGGACAGCCTCAGCAAGCTGCATCTCGCGGCCGTCGACCTGTTGCTGCTGCATTGGCCCAATCCGCGGGTGCCGCTGGAGGAGACCCTGGGTGCGCTGGCCAACGTCAAGAAATTGGGCCTGGCGCGGCACATCGGTGTTTCCAACTTCACCGTGGCCCTGATCGAGCAGGCGGTCAAAGCCTGCCCGGAGCCGCTGGTGTGCGATCAGGTCGAGTTTCACCCGTATCTCGACCAGAGCAAGGTGCGGGAAGCCTGCGCGCGAAACGGCATGGCGCTGGTCGCCTATAGCCCGGTGGCGAAGGGCCGCATCAAGAACGATGCAACGCTGGCCGGGATCGGGCAGGCTTATGGCAAGACCGCCGCGCAGGTGTGCCTGCGCTGGCTGGTGCAGCAAAACGTTTGCGCGATCCCACGGACGTCGCGGATCGAGCGGCTGTCGGAAAACATCGATATCTTCGACTTCCAATTGTCCGATGACGAGATGCGCCGGATATCGGTGCTGGGAAGTCCGAAGGGCCGGCTGACCGATTTCGGTTTCGCACCGAAATGGGATTGAGGTATGCTGCCGGTGGGGCAGGGACGTCATCGAAAATCGATCAAGTACGGTGGAACCGCGTCAGATCATACGCTCAAGCATCGCAGCGTCGGCGGTTGTTCATCTGTCGTTCCTGCTGCTGCTGATCTTCTTTACCGAAGTCCATCCGTTCGGGGCGGTTGCGCCTGACAGCGTCTCGGTCGATCTCGTGACGCCGGACGAAGTGACGCAGAAGCCGCCAGAGCCGCTGCCTTTGCCCAAGGCGCAAGGCCCCGATACCTTTGACCTTTCCGCGAAGGCCGCGCCACCGCCAGCCAATCCACCGGCAGCGGCTTCGCCGCCTGCCACCCCGCAACAGGCTGCCAAACCGTCACAACCACCCGCGCCGGTGCAGCAGCAGGCGGCGTTGCCGCAACTGGCGCCGATGCCGCCCCCCGATCGGCAGCAGCCTGCCGCGCAGCCACAGGCCCAGGCTCAACCGGCGACACCGGCGCCGGCCTATCGGCCGCCGGAACCCGATCTCTCTATCAAATATCATGTGCTGCTCGGCCTTCCGCAGGACCGGCCGGGCGACGGCTTCGATGCTCCGGCAGTCGAGCAGGCCGATGTTGGATCCAGTCCGATCGCGGAGTTCAGGCGCCATCTCAAGACATGCTCGACGCTGCCGAAGGAAGTCGCTGCTTCCGACAAGGTCGCGATCAAGCTGCGGGTATTGATGACGCCCGATGGGCGGCTCGCCGCGGAGCCGCTGCTGATCGAGGCCAGTGCGTCGATGAAGGGGCCGCTCCTGATGCGGAGCGCGATCAGCGCACTGCAATCGTGTCAGCCCTACGCCATGTTGCCCGCGGACAAATACAACGAATGGAAGGTGCTCGATCTCAGTTTCACGCCGCAGGATTTCGGCGGTGCGTCGTAGTCAGGCCAGCCGCATGATCGGTTGAGCGGAGCGATACCCATTACTTTGTCGCTATGCTAAATTCTGGAAATTGCGCTGACCGTGCTCCAAATTATTTGGAGGGCGCGCGCTAGGTGCGGACGATCGTTAATGGCGTGATTTAAGTAGGTGCACTGTCACCGTCATATGGCTTTGAAGAGGGAGTCGTCACATGAGCGATCTGCCCGATGGGAGCGATGTGAATGAGCGCGCGGCGGACCACGACTATCCCTTCGTTCTCATTGACGAGGTCCGACCACCTCCGCGTATCCAGCTAGCGCGCGAGCGATTGCTGATGTGCCGGCTCTATGTCGGGCTTATCCGTAGCTTGAACGACGATTACGGTTCGGATTTCACCGGGCACACCGACAGTTGTACCGACCGCACGATCGGTATCTATGTGTTTCTCAAGACCACCATGTGCGCGCCGGCGCGTGCCACTACGATTGCGCAGACGTTGAAGCTACCGCGCACGACCGTGAACAGACGGCTTCAGGAATTGGTCAAACGCGGCTATGTCGAGCGGGTCGGCAATGCCTATCGAGTGACCGACAAGGTCAACATACCCGACTTACAGGACAAGCTCGAACGCCGGATCGACTTGATTATCGATACGGCGACCGAACTATCCAAGCTCAGGGCCGCGAAGGTTTCCGACCCGCCTGCTTGAACGTTAAGCCGAACCCACGATTTCAAGGGGGCGCGGTGCCTTCGCCCGCGGCCTCAACGTTGAGAACGATCTTCCCCTTCGGCGGTGACGGTACGCCTTCCAGCATCATGTGCGCGTCTAGCGCATCCGCGAGAGGGAGGATTGCGCCTACGCGGGTTTTTAGTTCACCGCGGTCGATGAGTTCGGCGATGGTGCGCAGCCGCTCGGTGGTCACTCTCACCAGGAAGAAGACTGCGGTGACCCCGTGGTGCTTTGCGCGGTGTTGATCAGGCTGGGACACGGCGGAAATCAGCTTGCCGCCCGGGCGGAGAACCTGAAAAGAACGCGTTTGCGTCTCGCCTCCAACGAGATCGAGTACCGCGTCGGCATCCTTCACCTCATCCTCGAAGCGTTGGGTGTGATAGTCTACTACCTTGTCGGCACCGAGCGACCGCACGTACTCGATATCCTTGGTACCCGCCGTTGCGATTGAACGCAGGCGAGCGCGGCGAGCGAGCTGAACCGCGTAGGCTCCGACGTTTCCCGCCGCTCCGTGAATGACCACGGTCTGACCGGCCCCGAGGCGAGCGTAGTCGAACAATCCTTGCCACGCCGTGACCGAGACAACAGGAACGGAAGCTGCTTCGGCGTAACTCAGCGAGTTCGGTTTCTTCGCCAGCATCCCGGCAGAGGCAACAGCGTATTCTGCATAAGCGCCGAGGAACCGACTATTGGTCACACCGAAAATCTGATCTCCAATAGCCATTTCGGAAACGCCGGATCCCACCGCCGCGACGGTTCCGGACAGATCGGCGCCGAGCGTAAGAGGAAGAGGTTGGGGCAAGGCGCTCTTGCCGGTCCTGATCCAGCCGTCCCAGGGACCAACACCTGCTGCGTGAACCTCGACAAGAACCTCGCCCGGACCAGGATCCGGCCTTGGAATGCGCTCCAAAATCATCGCTTCCGGCGGTCCAAACTTGTGTACTCGCCATGCCAACATGTCGGAGCGAGTAGGACCCTGGGACGCTTCGCCGACGAAGGTGCTTGCCATTCTGGACCTCCCTATTCAGGCGTAAGTCAAAATTTTATCTCATGGCGTGCGTGGAATTTCAGTCCGCGCTGGATTGCGGGCCGCACTCGGCCGCGTTCGCCGTGCCAACATATTACGTTTTCCTGGCTCGATAAGGGGCCGGCGGCAGCAGGTCGTGTGGAAGAATTGAAAAGGCCGCCAGGCAATATCCGGCGGCCTCCCGGGCTCAAAATCGCTTGGTTCGAAAAAGCCCCGTCCGCCCCGGGTGCAGCAGATTTGCATTGGCGGGCGATCGTGGCGAATCCAAATTGCTGTTCCGATCGAAGGAACAAATACGTCGTTGCGATTTGGACACACCACAGCGGATTTCATGCAGTCGCAAACGGGCACGTCAGAATTGGTCTATTGCCGGCGAGCGCTTATTGATAGATTCAAACCGCACTGCTGCTGGGGGCCAAACGGAGTTTCCGTATGGGTGTGGCAGGGTGGCGCTTCGCGCAAAGGAAGAGAATTAGCGGGCGGGCAGCCGTTGTCGCTGTCCTGGAAGAGTTGCCGGTGATCTGCTCTCTGACGGTTGCGGCCGTCTCGATGACCATGATCGGGATCATGCTCTACAAGGATTGGCCGCAGTAAAAGGCCGAAATACGAGCGCTGCTGCGCTGATCAAACACCGACGCTGCGGCGAGCGCTGCCGATGTGCTCGCCGACCGCGGCGATTGTCGCGAGTCTCGGACTGTCACCCTAATTAATATTGCACATGGATGCGCCTAGTCGAGCAGCTCTATCCAGCTTTCCGTTGATCCCAACGCGGCTTTCCATAGGGCAGGCGGGGCAAACCCTTCTTCTTCGAGAGTTTTAGCCAAGGCGGAAATCGCAACTAGCGCCGCCTGATGAGCTTCTTCTACTTCGGGGGTCCGCAAGCCTGTGCCTGCCATTTCGCGGACCAAATCGCCGACCATTAACGCTGCGACCTCATTTCGCGACAAACGGGCTTTGCGCAGCACCTGCAACGCGTGATTGGCCGTAGGAAAATCCGGGTCGTCGCTCATGGGCTTATCGCCGGTTGGCCTTACAAAGCCCGGCGACCGGTAAAGTTCCAGAGGCCCCGCGAAGCTGCACCGGCGCGGCGGCTTTCGGCGCCGTCGGCTATGCTCCCGGACTGTCGCACACGGCAATTCACGCTGCTCGGCGCGTTATTTGCCGAGATGAGAAACCTTGGATGTGACGCAAACGTCCACTCCGTCGAAGAAGTCGAACAAAAGTACGATATCCATCTCAATGGTTTCTTAGCTCGTTTTGAACGGCCAGCAAGGAGTTCTGCAATTGGACTACTCCTTAAAATAATCGCGCTCACCTGGAACGTATTGGGCCGCGAATGGTCGTTTCCGTTTTAGTGTGGAGTAGGTCATGTCGAAGAAATTGATCACCTTTCTGACGTGCACGCTTTCCCTGGGCTTTTACGGATCCTCAGGAGCCCACCCCCTCGATTCTCCCGACATCGTTTATATTGACGGATTGCCCTGCAATAGTGCGTGCCAGTCCTATATGGAATGGTCTCGCCGCACTTTGAGGTCTGCGGCGGCGGCGCAGGTGAGAGCCCCGAAAAGAACGACGAACTTAGCGGCTCATCACTCAATCGGGGGAACGCGGGAAAGGGCGATCAAACGCGAACGCATTGCCAAGCGGTCCATGCCAGGTCCGGGCAATGTGCGAAACTCTGAGACCGCCGCTTTGCAGCCTTCTGAAAACCCTGCCGCCGAAAGGCCTGCGACAGAGGTTGCCGGTGCTCCACCCGCGGCTGCGGCCATCGCGAGCACTACGACTGTCAGAACGGTTCGGGAGCAGGTGATGGCGGCCACAGCGCTCGCGGAGAACGTGAGCGCGGCGGACACGAGACACGAAGCCGACAATTCCGCCGCTTTGCAAAACAACGTCAATAATCTAGTTGCACTTCTTATAACGAGCGGAGACATCCAATCGGTTTCCGATCTCGATAACAAGGATCTTGCAATTGAACCGGGGCAATCGGTACCGCGCGCGATTGTCGGAATCGCCCTTGCCGCGGCGGGGGCGCCCGGAGTCCGGCTGAGTGAAGGTCAAACCAAACCCTTTGATAGGGTGAGCAGCGGAGAAGTGCCTGCGGCGCTTCTGACCTTGGTCTCCCCAGAGGCGGCGGAGTGGTTTCCGGATATCAAGGGATTCAAGGTCTTTCGCATCCCGCTCACGCTTCAGCGCTGAAAACTGGGCTGTGGCCAGCCGAGCCACCGAAATGGCCGCCAGTTTAAGGATCTGTTTCATGCCGTCGCCTCCTGATCTGGGGGCACGACTGCTCAGATCAGGGCACGGAAAACTTGTCCGTCGCTTTATCCAGACGCCTGTTCGGAAGCGTTCTCAATGTCCGACGAGCTTCCCGGACAGCTAAGCAATCACAACGAGCAACGGTAAAAGGTAAGCTCCATTCCCGCGAAAGTCGGGTCCGTGAAAATGCGGGACACGCTGTTGGCATCGAGGATTTTCAGACGCAGATTATTGCTCGTCGCCATGATTTCCGAGGCGCATGCGGCCTGAAAATCGATGATGTCGCCAGTCTCTTTCCTCGACGTGATGGTGCAGTGCTCAGTTTTACTTCTGACGTTATTTCCGTCTGCGACAAAGCCGCGACCGAACTCTTCTGAAAATGGAGCGAAGCTGACTTTATCGCCTTTTTTTATAAAGATTTTGCTGCACTGGTCAGCGACCGTCGCCCAGGCTCCGTTCAAATCGAAAGCGTGTGCCTGCGAAGCTGGCAGGAGACCGCTGCAAAGCAGGAGAAAGTATAGTCCGGTTGATCGGCTCACCTTAAACATTGCTCGCCTCCCAGGAATGGAATGAAAAAATCTTCACACGGGCCGATTGCCCGGAACAGTGTTTCGCAGAGCGGATTTTGGCGCAAGGGGTCGCTGCCCGAAGCGGGCTCCCCGAAGGGATGATTTTCTGGCCAAATCGGTGGTGGATTTGTCCGCGGGCCCTAGAACCCGGACGGGCGTGCGCTCGTATTGCCCGGAGGGAGTAGAGGGCCCCGCCACCCTGATACCTGGAGGGTACGGGCAGCGAGGCTTGCGGCGAGGGAGGTTTGGACCCCGCCACGCCAAATCAACCGAGCCTGCGTTTGGTTGTTCCCAGCAGATGGTCCGCAGAGGCACGCGTGCTCCTTGCGGACAATGCGTGTTTGGGCGCGAAGCGCGGCGTCCGCGATATGTCGGCTTATCCTGCGATGGCGCCCGTGAGCGGACATCGCAGGACTTGTCAAACGCGTCGATAGCGACGTGTGAACCGATCAGTTCCTGAAACCCTGATTGCTGCACCACCACCAGGCATCGCTAGGCCTCGCACCGGTTTTCGCAACCATTTCGGAACATTCGACGTAGCTGTGGGCAACGGGCTTGGTGCACTGAACCGGCGAAACGGTCGGCCATGTGGTGGTCGAACAATTGCCTGTCGTGGTGGAGAGAATATCGCGGCCGTATACTGGGGCAGCACTCGCGGTTGCAATCGACGTCCGGGGCAACACGGTGCTGTAGGCAACCGCGCGCTGCTGCGGTTTCTGTAATCTGGCTACATGCTTCGGCGCTCCGACCACGGCGTCGGGAAGCGAGATGCTGGCGTCGGTCTGCGACATTGCCGTGCCGCTCAGGCCGCACATAAGACTTGCAACGAAGAGTGATGAAACCCTCATAGCCATGTCCTCCCAAATGGGGGACGGACGTTCCCATCCCCGGGCGAAGGATATCACGTTCCGCAATCGATTTAGCTCGTGTTTCGTCTGCTAAACAATTTCAAACCAGGCCTCAGCTCGGGTGTCGCTCGATTGATGTTCGCGCTTGGATAAGCGGGGCGCGAGCGGGCGCTTCAGGCGGACTGTTGGTTCGGAACTCTCCGTGCTGTTCTCGTATCTTCCCACGCGACGGCGTGACTTCGCCAACCATTTTGCAGAACCTCCGCGTAACTGCGCGAGCGCAGCGTCGAAGTGTGCCTCGTTTTGGCGCCCGTTAATAATCTGTTAACCAACGCAGCCTAGCTTATGGTTATCGCCCGGTCATCATCAGCCGATTACCGTCCGGTTCGTTCTAGGAGAACAGCCGATGTCCGTTGAGGTGCTGACATATTCCGCTCTAGGTGCCCGCCTGACAGTCTCGCCAGAGGCCGCTCGTTCGCTTGCCAAGCGACGCCGGTTGCCGCGCTCACTTTCGGACGATGGCAAAGCCCTGGTAAGCGTTGATCTCGCTGAAATACGGTTTACGCCCCGGCCGCCACGTGGTCGCCAGGCAGCCGAGGTCGCCCCGTTTGCGGCAAAGATCGAGGCATTGAAGGCCGAGATCGCGCGGCTCGAAGCAAGGGCAGCGGATGACAGAATAGATCTCGAGCGCGAGTGCGAGCGCTCCGCCCGCCTGACGGTTGAACTGCTGCAGGCGACTGCCGAGGCCATGGCAGCTAAGGAAATGACTGCACGGCTTGAAGATGAAGTGGCAGCTCTGCGTGCTGGCGGCTCGGTCGACAGCCACGGACAAGCTGCACGCCGACTGGGACATCTGGCCGCGACCATCGTGCAAGCAGACCGCAAGGCTTGTAGGTAGAGAAAGCCGTGTCCTCTTATTTCCCACCAGATCAGAGCAACTTGGGGCGAAAATGACCGACATCACCGATATTCGCGAGATGAAGGCGCGTATTATCGTGTTTGGGGTCGGGGGTGCCGGCGGCAACGCCATCAACAACATGATCGCAGCCGGGTTGCAGGGCGTCGACTTCGTCGTCGCCAATACCGACGCACAGGCCCTCACCATGTCACTGGCCCAGCGTGTCATCCAGCTGGGTACCCAGGTGACCGGAGGCCTTGGCGCCGGCTCGCAGCCCGAAGTGGGGCGCGCCGCGGCCGAAGAGGCAATCGATGTGATCCGCGATCATTTGACCGGTGCACACATGGTGTTCGTTACGGCTGGCATGGGCGGCGGCACCGGCACCGGTGCAGCCCCCATCATCGCCAAGGCCGCTCGTGAGCTTGGCATTCTCACCATCGGTGTCGTCACCAAACCATTCCACTTCGAGGGCCAGCGCCGCATGCGCTTTGCCGAAGCCGGCATCGCCGAATTGCTCAAGGCGGTGGACACCCTGCTGATCATCCCAAACCAGAACCTGTTCCGGGTGGCCAACGAAAACACCACGTTCGCCCATGCCTTTGCCCTGGCCGATCGGGTGCTTTATTCGGGTGTAGCCTGCATCAGCGACCTTATCGTCAAGGAAGGCCTTATCAATCTGGATTTTGCTGACGTTCTCTCCGTGATGCGCGAGAAGGGCAAAGCCATGATGGGGCGGGGCGAGGCTTCCGGCGAGAGCCGCGTGCTCAATGCAGCCGTGGCTGCGATTTCCAATCCATTGATCGAGAATCCCTCGATCAAACGCGCCAGTGGCCTCATCATCTCCATCACCGGCGGCAGGGATCTGACGTTGTTCGAGGTTGACGAAGCTACCACCCGCATTCGCGAAGAGGCCGACCCGGACGCCAACATCATCGTCGGCGCATCTTTCGATGAAGGTCTGGAAGGTATCGTCCGCGTCTCGGTGGTGGCGACGGGCATCGATAATCTCGATCCGGCGCGCCAGACGCAAGCAGCGGCAAGCTCACTCGCGGGACTCGCCGGCAGGCTTCGCAACGACAGCCGTGGCATCGCCGGCCGCATCGAGCGTAGTCCACTGCTGACGCAATCGGAGCGCCCGCCGGTCCCGCCGGCGGCCCGACACCCCGAAGGGCGGACGGCAAACCCGAATGCGGAATATGCGCGCCCGGCTCCGCAGGGCCTCGATCCGTACGGTCGCTCTTCTCCCGCGCGTAATCTGATCGAGGAAAACGTTCTCGATATCCCGGCCTTCCTGCACTGCAAGGCTAACTGAGCCGTCGCAAGCACGGGCACTTGTCATGCAGAATGCGGAACAGCAGACGCGGTAAACTTTGCACGCGAGCTAACTACGGATCGCCCGGACCGCTGGAAAATACTCGACTGGGAAAAGGGGAGGGCCGCCGTTGGCATGAGGCAGCTCGCTCTTTGCAGCTGCAAATGCGGATGGCTGGCTATCGCGAGCGTTCCCCGCAGAGGCCCAGCCGATCGCCAAACTTGCGGATGAGCCTGGAAACTCTGTGAGGTGCGCAGGGCACGATCTTCACGCAGCCGTGCTGTGCGGGTTCTCCGCAGTTTCTCTCTTTTCCATCTCCTTGGCGCGAGACAGCCATATTGGAACGCGGATCAAGCCAAGCAAGCGATCATCAATATCTTTATTGTCTTTTGGCGGTTCGGTCGGCGCCTCATTGGCCAACCATGGGAGATCCAGTGCGGCGTGGTCGGCTCGCACCGCATCCGCGCGTCGGTCCAGCTCGCGCAATAAGGGATCGACTACGGTTTCGATTTCGGTCGCGACGGAGGATAAAAAGCTATTAAGCTCGCGAGCTTCGGGCACGACGGCCGCCGCCATCTCGGTCGCCCCGCAGAGCTCACCGACGACGGGCGCAAACGCGCTGGCAGCGCGCGTGATTTGCTTTTTAATCGCTTCGATTTCGCCTAAGACCCGATTACGTTCCCGCCGCTTTTTTTCTTCAGCAAGGCGGGCTTCGATTTCGGCGATCTGAGCCGTCAGTGTCGTGACATCGGATGCAAGTGCGTCGCGTTTTCCGCGCACGCGATCGAGATCGCGGCTGAGATTGTCCACTAAGTCGTTCTCTCCGAACATTTTGTGCTCCGCGTAGGACGGCCGTAACGCGAACTGCCAGCCTGTCTCTACGAACGAAAAGGCAAGGTCGGCCGACAAGGGCTCCGACTTCGTTCGCGTCGCAGGGCCGACATGGTGAGTCGAATTCCCCCAAAGCATTCGCATTAGGCGACCGTAGGGTTAATAAGTGGTTAATTGTCAGAACCTGATGCAGCAGTGGTCCCTCACAGCGGACTCTAGCTGTTCACAGGGCGGAAAAGTTCCTGTTACGCGCGCGGAGTGGAATCTCGCCACGCACTCTGAGCAGGACATTTCTAAGTTGGCATCAAAAGGCTGTGCCGTCTCCGCACCGACAACAAGGAGTTGCATCGCACGCCGCTCGAGGGGCGCACGAGATGCCCGCTGGAGTACTCTTCCAAATGTAGACACATGACCGCCACGCGAGGAACAAGGCGCAACCGCGAATCCAGCGCAAACAGGACGGAGGCTTGCGGTTTGATTTATCCTTCAAATCCGGAGCGAGCTCGATGCTAAATGCGGGTGGGAATAAGGTGATCGGGAAGTCCAGCCAGCGCAAGGGGAAGACAGAGCGGCAGGGCAGGAAGGCTGAGCCGCGCAAGCAGGCCGCCGAACAACAAAGCCTCGAGGCGGAGCCCAAGCCGGATCAACTACGGCACGCCGAAGCACAGATCCGTGCCGAAGAACAGATCGTCGAGCAGATCAACGAGCAGATCAGCGCACCGGTCGCGTCGATGGAGATCGCTCCACTTGCACCTTCCGTGACTGATATCGTCCAGTCCGTGCCCGCCGTATCGGCCGAGCCTGCCGCGGTCAGCGTTGCAACGATCGCCAATGCCTATGGCGCCTACACCGGGAAATCGGTCGAACTCACTTGGTCCTTCCTGGAGAAGCTCGCGGCCGCGCGGTCACTCGACAAGGCGTTTGAGGTTCAGACGGAATTCGCGAAACGTGCCGTCGAGACCTTTTTTGCTGAGTCGCGGAAGATTCACGAACTCCACAGCGAATTGGCCAGGCAGCGAGGTGTGTATCTCGACGGCTTCGTGGCCAGGATGACCCAAACCACGTTCGTGCTGCACGCTACACGTCACTAGTCTAGCACCCACGGCAAATCGGGGCGGCGCTAATGGTCGTCGCTATTCGATGATCTCGTCGGCGCGGGCAAGCGGCGGCGGAGCTTTAAGGCCAAGCTCTCCAGCCGTCTTGAGGTTGATTGCCAGCTCGTATTTGGTCGGCGTC
Organism: uncultured Alphaproteobacteria bacterium; assembly: GCA_963738105.1. Lineage (GTDB taxonomy): Bacteria > Pseudomonadota > Alphaproteobacteria > Rhizobiales > Xanthobacteraceae > Bradyrhizobium. Next base: position 157,000 of record CAVTWC010000022.1, read on the forward strand.
CGGACAGGCAGATCGGCATGTCTCAAAAGTGCCGATAGGCGACGTACCAGGCCGTGAACTCATAAAATGCGGGTGCTCGCGGTGTTCGAGTGGCAACGGTCTTTTGCTGGAGACCAAATTTCGGCTCAGAATGAACTGGTGCGCAGCCGACCCTCGTAATCACGTTTACCGAGCGGCACGCCTCGCGAGCGCAGGATGTTGTATGCGGTGACGGCGTGGAAATAGAAGTTTGGCAGAGAGAAAGAGAGAATGAAGGTCTCCGACGTGAAAGCAAGCCGTCGCGGGCCGATCTGGAGGTCTAGGTGCTTGCCCGCGCAGTCGTTAATCTCTTCGGGGACGAACGCTTCCAGCGCCGTTTCTGCCTTGCCGATCATCGCCTGTAGATCAGTGAAGGGAGCAGGTCCGACCAAGGCGGGAGGGGTGAACGCGCCGGTCTTGAGAGCCTCGACCCCCCACACCGAATGATGCCATGCCGCTTCGATCTGAAAATGAAATGGTGCCATGTCGTCGAAGAGGCGGGTGTTCACGAAATTATCGGGATCGACACCGGTGTTTGAAAAGTGGGTGGCCGCACGGTCGAGAAAGCCTCCGACGGATCTTACGGTTTGCAGGAAGGTTGGTACGCTGAGGTCGTAGAGTGATGTCCGCATTGCCTTCCTCTCTCGAGCAATTTGAATCATAGTGAGCATGTGGCGTGATGGCCACAACGTCAAGGCAAGCGCGGTCATAGGCTGGCGGTCTTGCCCATTGGGTGGAACCCTGATTCTGCATCGGCATGAGCCGATACGATCTGACCGACTTCGAGTGGCGCGTTATCGAGCCGCTGCTGCCGAACAAGCCGCGAGGCGTGCCGCGCGTCGATGACATCCGCCTGTTGAACGTCATCTTCTGGATATTGCGGTCGGCTGCACCGTGGCTCCGAGCCTATGAGTTTACGGCCTAGCACTACTTTGGCAGAATGTGTTTGCGCCACTGTTTTTCAAGGATTTGCTTTCGGCAATATGGGCACTGCTGAGACGGCGGTCGAAGGATGAGATCGACGATGGCGTGACGTACGGCGGGCATGGTTGGTTGAGGCGGAGGTCCGTTGATTCTTTTTTTCCGCCCCGCGTATGCGAGGCGACGATGTTGCAGGAAGGCGTATGCGATCATTGTCATCAGGGCGTGGCGATGAAGACCTTGCCATGATCGCCCTTCGAAGTGATCAAGTCCAAGCTCCTCCTTCAACTGTTGATGCGCCTGCTCACAAATCCACCGTGCCTTGATGGTGGCGGCCAGCGTGCGCAGATCCGTCGCCGCTGGAAGATTGGCGAGATAGTATTTTTTCTCCCCGGAGGCACGTTGCTCGCCAATGAGCCAGGCTTCGTCGCCTGGGAGATGCTGCTGACCTTTATCCCATATCCGCTGCGGAGGGCCGTCGGCGGTCCGGACACGGAGAGCAGCAAATCGGGCTTTGAGCCGACCTTTCGTCCCGCTACGCCAACTCACGGTTTTCCATTTAGCGCTGGCCAGCATTTGTTCTGCCGCAATCGATAAGATATCGGGCACGTGGTGCTTTCGTGGTTTCCCGCGGATTTTGGTAATCGGCCAAATGAGCTTCACATCGACCGGATACACTTTCAGGTGCCGAGGGATACCGACAGCCCAGGCCAGCCCGCGCTCTGTTAGCCCTTGTCGAAACGGTGCGCTGAGGCCGTATCCTGCATCCGCCAGCACACATCCAAAGCGCATGTTGGCTGCCATCGCGCGGTCAATCTCGGCCAAAGCAATCTCCGGCTTGGATCGTGGCGCTCGGTGTTCGACTGGCACGCGAGCGCGCTTCAAACGAGACATGTCGCTTGTCCAACTGTCAGGCAGAAAGAGACGTAACGCGACCATCACGGGCACTTCGCCGCGCGCAAGCGTTAAAGACACCAGCGTTTGGCAATTTGCCGTTTTACCGAGAGCCGACGCGTATTGAGCCGCAACACCGACCGAGCGCTCACCCTTCTTCGGCAGTGAGGTGTCATCAATAACCAGCACCGCATCCCTGCCGCCGACCAGTCGGTCCGCCTGGTTGAGCAGCTCTGCCTCCAGCGGCGTCGCGTCCCAGACACCGTCCGCAATGAAATGGTGCAACTGGTCATAGTTGCTCGTGGCAAGGCGTTCCGCCATCGGCTGAACGCTCTTGCGATCGCCAGGACCGATCAATCCCGCAACATACAGAGGACACATCCGCTGCCGGGTCTTATGACCCAGTCGGTTCAAGAACGGCATCAGCCAGCGTTCGAGTTCGTCTTCCCATCCCGGCATGGTCAGCCCTCCAAGAGCCGACCACCCATGAATCATTGAAAAATTGATTCGGGAATCCTAAAAAACGCGACAAAATCAACAATCTGCCAAAGTAGTTAGCTAGTCTAGTCTCGCCTTACAAAGAGGCCGCATGGCGGGCTTGCTTCCCAGTTCGCAATGACCGCTTCCGAAGAGTGGAGCACGAACTAAAACCAATTTTAGTGGTGTCAGCGGATTGCGAACCTACATCGGATTCAGGGGGCGTTCTTGTGAAAGCTCCTGCATGGATTGTAACCGCTCCAAGCCCAACGGTACTGTGTTCAGCATACAGGATTGGCTTGCTTATCTATGGGAGCAAGTGGCCACGTGTCGGAAATTTGCCGAGCGGGCCGACGATCTTCTCGTTAAAGGCGAACTGCTTGCGTTGGCATCGGTCTGCGAGGCAATCGCCGACAACATTGAAGATCATCTGACGGACGAGGAAGACGGTGCTCCGCATGGCGGGTTGCCAAGGTTGTCATGAAGGTGGCTAACCACCAACGCCGCTCCAGTTCGCTTCTCAACAGCCGGTCGCGATACGCTCAGAAGCGGATGCCGCTCGATGCGGTCGGCACGTCTCAAGAATTCCAATGTGGAAGTCGCCGCTCTCATTCGAATCGCCACGGGTGGGGGCGCTGCAATGCGTCACTCGGGCAGCCCAGCTTTCCGCAATCCCTCCTCATACAACAAGAGGTCTTCGGCACGTCGATAAGGGCGTAGCACTTCCTTGAGGTTTGAAACACGCAGTGCGGGATTCACTTGCTGCAGCCGGGCAATTGCCCTCTGGGCACGCGCCAGCCGTCCGGTCATTGCATTGCTTGCGGCGTCGATACGTAGCCCCGCTTGAAAGTCGGGATTGTCCCGCAAAGCCACTGCTGCCCAGGATGCTGCTTCCTCATAGCTGCCGAGGAAGAAATATGCGTGCGCGGTCCCGGTCCGCATTCCTATGACCCAAAGTTCAAGTGGGCTTAGGCGCATGGCGTGCGCAAAGCGCTCGATCGCCGCGTCCGGTTCGCCTAGCCAAATCTTTACCCAGCCGCCGCAATGCCATGCCTCGGCCAAATTGGAGTTGAGCATAAGCGCTCGATCGATCAAGGCGGCGCCAACCTCAAGGTCTCCCGCAACATAGGCTAACGCCCAGCCAGTGTTGGCGATTGCAATCGCGTCATCGTTGCCCAATTCAACCGCCCGGTGGGCGAGGCTCGACGCTGCGGCACTCTCGTTCGCTGAACCGGAAATCCACCCAGCGGCCTTCGCATAGATATAGCAAGAAGCGGCGCGGCCGTACGCGGAGGCAAACTCCGGGTCGAGCTCAATCGCGCTGCTGAACAGGTGCAGCGCCTCGTCGTTCGCTTGCTGGTTGGTAAACTGATAAAATTTGGCCAGGCCGCGCAGATAGACCGTATAAGCGTCGAGACTCTCGGTTGGCTTGCGCTTGGCACGCTCCATCTCGGCTTTTTGCATGGTAGGCGCGATTGCCCCGACAACACTCTCGGTCACCTGATCTTGCAAATCGAAGATGTCTCCGAGCCCTCCATCAAACCGGTTTGCCCAGAGATGTATTCCGGTGGCGGCATCGATCAGTTGTCCCGTGATACGGACTCGTTTTGCAGTTTTGCGAACGCTCCCTTCCAACACGTAGCGCACGCCTAGCTCGCGTCCCACCTGCTTTACGTCGACGGCGCGCGCCTTGTACGTAAAGCTCGAGTTGCGAGCGATAACGAACAGTTCCTTGAAACGGGACAGTGCGGTGATGATGTCCTCTGCTATCCCGTCGGCAAAATAGTCCTGTTCAGGATCGCCACTCATATTCTGGAAAGGAAGCACGGCGATGGACGGCTTGTCGGGGAGTGGGAGCGTCAGAGGCTGGCCACACCCGAACCTGCTTTTACTGCAGAAGGGATTTGACAGGTCAGCCGAACCCGCCACACCCGCATAGGCTCAGCAATATTTTTGAGGTGCTGTGATCCCATATCATCGTAGTCGATCCCGACCTTGCCGCGGACCTGTCGATAGGCATCTTCGGACATGCAGACCCCGCCTGGTTCAGCGATGCCCTCAAGGCGGGCAGCAATGTTGACACCATCGCCGAAGATGTCGTTGTCATCGAAGATGATATCACCGACGTGAATGCCGAGACGGAATTCGATCCTTGGATCCTGCGGTAGGGCGGCATTCTGCTTAGCCATGCTGCGCTGGATTTCGACCGCATTGCGCACAGCATCGACTGCGCTGACAAATTCGACCAACATACCGTCGCCAGTCGTTTTGACGATGCGGCCTCGATGCGCGGCGATGGTGGGGTCGACAAACGCTTTTCTAATCGACTTTAGCTGATCTAGCGTACCTTCTTCGTCGGCTCCCATCAGCCGACTATATCCCGCGACGTCCGCCGCAAGAATAGCCGCCAGTCGCCGCTCCACGCGCTCGTCGCTCAAAACGCACCTCGGCCGGAGAACTCGAACGCCTATTTAGCAGAAAAATGGGTCAATGTCCGGCGAGGCCCAAAGTCCGAGATGCGGCAAACTCGGAAGAACTCAGCCCGAGCAAATGTGTTTAGGGTTAAACTTAAAAGCGGACATCGCCTGATGCGGTCGGCATGTCTCAAAGTGCCGGATTCAGACTTCTGTTTCCAGCGTCATCGCACAAGTATCGTTCTGGGCAAGCGGGTTAGCTCGCCGCTAAAGTGGGTCTCTGACTCCTGACAATCGGCCATAGCCCACCGAAATGTCGCATACGCTGACATTTCTGAAATTCTCTCGCCACTCGACATCCGCTCGACCTGGCAATAAACTTTATCAACCCCTCAAGATCGATTGGCCGAACGGCGATTTTTCGTTACGTGAGGCTCAGGGGTATCGCCGGACTGGCTCAAAATACCGTTGATCTCATCGCACCTTTTCAGGAGGCGACTATGGATATTTCGCAGGCATTTACCGACTTGAACTCTAGATACGTCGATATGGTCAACAGTCACGACGCACGCGGTTGGGCGGCGTTATTTTCAGAAGACGCGGTTCTCGCGCCGGCCGGACAACCGAGTGTGATTGGTCGGAAGGGCATCCAGGAATGGGGCGAGGTGGCAGCCAAAGTCTGGAATCATCTGGAACTGCAGCAGGGGCGCTGCTCGGCCGACGGAAATGTGGTTTGGGAGCAAGGGACTTGGACCGGGAATATTAATCTGCCCGAAGGGCGAACAATGGATGTCAGCGGAAACTTTTTGGTTGTCGCGGAGAAGGACGGTCCCGCGTTGCGCATCAAGGCGGATACGTGGAACGTCAACCCGACAACGCAGTGAGCGAGCGTAGCTCGGATAAGCCAACGGGTCGCGCGAATCCGCGCTCGATGACAGGCTCCGCGATATCCGGAACTTTCAGTCAGTGAACCCCGCATGTCGCTGCGTTCATGCGGGCTACCGGAGCACGTTTCCGCGCTTGCTCGCTCCTTCATAATAACCTCGAAAGTACAATGGAGGTAAAAAGATGAAGTGTCTGCGGATTTTCGCTACGCCTGACGGCGAATCCCACTTGGGGGAAGTTGATATCGCCATGACACTAGCGCGATCGTTTCCGAACGAAGCGCCCGTCGAACCTTCCGCTTACTACGAAGCCTGGCGTTCCGCTTACTACGAAGCCTCGCGAGTTCGTTTTGTTCATATCCCTCCAGGGGTGCGCGAAGCGGGCCTTCATAACCCACCGGGTCGACTCCTTGTCATCTGGTTGGATGGCGAGGTCGAGTTTGAAACGAGCGACGGAGAGATGAGACGGGTCTCCGCTGGAAAGGCAGTTCTCGTCGAGGATACGCATGGGAAAGGGCATATCTCGCGCCATCCACCGGAAGGGCAATATGTTATACTGGTTGCGCTGCCGCACGGCCTTGACGCGCCTTCTGCGTAGTCGGTTGTTGGCCCATCGCGTCACAGCGGTCGGAGAGACCAACATGTGCCCAAATGACCTGATCTTGAGAGCCGGCTGAACGATGATTCTTCGCCGCAAGGAGCAGTTGGGACGCCGGATACGGCGCCGAAGCAGGATTCGCGCAAGGCGTCCCGAAAGGGGATCAATGTTTAACGAAAATCTATTTTCCGGCTGGCCGAAATATCGGTTGGGCAATTACCGGAGCAACCGGGCTGATGGCTGCGATCCAATTTCAGCCAGATCGCCAGGGCCACCAAAACAATGACCGTCACAACCAGCTTGCCTAGAACGCTATCATTCATCTGAGCCCTTTGCCTTCAGCCCTGTATCGAAGTGGGTCATTTCTTCGACGGCAAGATTATAGCACATATCGCGCTAAGATCGACTGAGCCCTTCATAAACATCCGCGACGTTCGGGCCGAACGGGCACTATTGGCGGTCTGCCCCGCCCGTGAAATGTTGGAGAAGCTCGGCGCGGATTATCAGGCCGCTTTTTAACGGAAAGCTGCCGATCGGTCAGGAAGCACAACCGGCGGCGGAGGGAGGCCCCGTCGCCGGTTGGTAGCATCGGGCAAAGCAAACTAGCTCGTGAAAACCACACCGTCGGGCTCGAAATGTCGTGTCCCGGCGGCGCCTGTCACTCTGGGTCTCTGAAATTCCCAGTGAAAGTACGCCAGCAAGGGCCGTGCCAAGTAGAGGTGAGATGGCTCACAATTGGTGGGTAGCTCGTCTGGTTTTGAAATCTCAGGAACCATCTGATCGGGCAGTTTTTTGTTATCTCGCATCGTGTGTGAAACCACGATGTCCCCAACTAGGCCGGCCCGGCATCATTCCTTCCTGCCCAAGCTGAGGCCGGCCGTTTTTCGACCTAGTGCCGCCGACCGTTGTCGACCTCGGTTTTGAAGGCGCTGGGCGTTCGCCAAAGCGCGCAACCTTAATTTGTTAACAAACTCAGCGCACACTTAGGTCAGCAACTCATTTTCCTCCGATTGTCATCATCAGCGGGCATGAAGAGACCTACGCCAGGATTTCACTGGAAGCCATCGAAGTCACCGGAGCTGCCCTTCAGGTTTGGGGAGTTGGCTGCAATCCTAGCGGTTCTTGCGTTTGTCGCCGCTATTTGCGTGCTCTCCGTGATTTACCCGCTGCCTTGGATGTCGAGGGGCGTCTCGTTCGGTCCAGATTGGGATTGCGCGCCATCTCCGTATTCAGAGGCGTGCGTGAAACGAATCATTCCAGCGAAATAGAGCAGGCTTCACGATGACCGAAGATGTGCCTTGGGAATTGCGTATGGTTGAAGCCGCCTACGAGTTCGGACTTCGTTGCGCGGAATTGGTGACTGAAAATCCCTATAGCTACGATGCTCCGCTTGATGGCCTCGTCAACGGCCTGATGACTGAACTTTGGGACCGGAACTTTAGCCAGACGGAAATTCGGACGGCTTTCGAAGCGGCTATCAGAGACATGTCCCGTTACGCTGCAGGTGAGGAGCGACGCAGCTTAACTTCGTCCAGGTTGTTCACTACCAAGGTGTCGGTGGACGGAACATCGTAGCGCAACCGGTTGGCCGGGCTGCGGCGTGCTGATTGATTTGAGTGCCTTGGATGTTCTGAAAATAGAGCTGTGAACGAAAATTGCCCGTGTCGACGCAGCAATACATTGCTTCGGACTGTTGATGCTCGTCAGTGCAACAGGCGCCTTTTCGTATGGCCGCTTGATCCGAAATCTGGAGCGCTACGAGGCAACGCAATGGGCTGCTTTGGGCCGTCCAAGACTTTTCAATTGGCGTAATCTGAGATCGATACGCGAGGAGTTTCGCTTCCTTTGGTACATTCTGTCTTGCCAATATCGCACTAGTAATATTCCGCAAATCAGAATGTTTGGAAATATAGAATTGGCGTGCCTGCTTGCGGCTTGGATTATAACCTTGTGCTCAATCATATTCGGCGATCGAGTGCACTCCAATTCAACTGGCGGTTCGCGTAGGTCTGGGCTTTCGACACGATCGAGCGAAATCTATCCCAACCAGGACACCGACACGACGCATAGAACGGATGTCGGATATACCGATAAGGTCCGGCTCGTGTGACAAGGTTGGGGATTCCGGTGACCTGTGCACTTAATTGTCTGGTTGATCCAGCGTCTCTGAAAACCTGTCATGACGCGCTTTTCGCGCGATCACTTGGCATCTGCGGGCCACCGGGGCGGCCGCGACGCCTGCGCGTGCAGCCGAATTTTCTGAACCGTTTCAAGCTGATTTGCCCTGTCCAGTCCTCGCTCAAATAATAATCCGCTTCACATCCGACCCAAATCACCGGCTTATCCCATGCCGTCCCGCCCCAAACGAGGGGCGTTTCGCGATCGTCACGGACGTGGAGCGGGATGCGGTGGACGCCGATGCGCTATTGACGAACAGCGCGTGAGGCGGACGGCGAAGTCGTGTGGTCCTGACGCCCCGATGCTGGCGTCAAGTCTTTGAGAAGCAAGCTTCTCGGAGATGATGGTGACAAAAAAGCCGATCGCCAGGGAGAGCACGCTATAAGCCGTAAAACCATTGCGCAGGGAAGGCCGGACTGCTTCCGCTGAACCTGTATGCTCGTGTGCGCTTTTTTTATTCCCTTTGCACGCGAGACCGCGGGTGCAGCGCGCACCCGGTCTTCCCTGCGTCCCTCTTGGGGTCGCCTGCGTCCCTCTTGGGATCGCCTGCGCCCTCTCTTGAAGGTCGCACTGCGCCCTCTGATGGGAGAGGGCGGGATTTTTTCAGCAAAGCTCGGGCGTAACCTGCCGCGAGATCGCGAAGCCGTGTTTTGTTATCCCGGTGATCTCCGATCAAACGCATCGTGCGCTAGCTCCCCATCGCGCGCCAGGCACTCGAAGCGAATTGCCGGCGCCATGTCACGATCACCACCGCCGCAGTGGTCAGAAACAGCACCCACGGACTGACGAACCAGCCGAGATAGCCGAGTGCGAAAAAGAACGCGCGCTGGCCGCGGTTGAAATGCCGTCCCGCGGCTTCGAACAGTCGCGTGGTCCGCACCACATGCGCTTCGGCCTCGGGGGTATCGCGTTGCAGGGCCGGCGGCATCGCGCCGATCAGGATGGCGACGTAGTTGAACAGCCGGTAGGCCCAGGCGAATTTGAAGAAGGCGTAGATGAAGATCAGGATCAGCCCGACGCATTTGATTTCCCACAGCGCGGGCGAGGGGCTGAGATCGATCGGCAACGCGCCGAACACCGCCAGCGCCTCGTTGGTCGAACGCAACAGCGCCAGCCCGCCGCCGACCGCAAGCAGGCTGGTGGAGGCAAAAAACGCGGTGCCGTTTTGCAGCGACGACATGATCTGGGTGTCGACCATGCGCGCCTCACGATCGAGCATGCGCCGTATCCATTTCTCGCGGTAGATATGCATGCGCGCGGACAGGCTCTCGCGGCCGTAGGCGGAATGCTCCAGCGTCACGGCGTACACCGTCCATTCCAGGACGAAGAAACCCACCGCCAGAATATCGACCGTATATGCCGCCATATCGCCGCCCCTTGCCGCCGCAAATGCTGCCACGCAGGACCATTCACGGCAACGCGGCGCAAGACGCAAGGGTTGGCTGGAATACGGGCGGGTTGAACGCGCAGCGAACGCTATGGCATGGTGCTGCGCTCAACAGGGGTTTCCTGAAAGCGTGTTCTTGAAAGGTGTTTCTGGCATGACGCTGAAACTGGTGATCGGCAACAAGAACTATTCGTCGTGGTCGATGCGGCCGTGGCTGGCGTTGCGCGCGAATGACATCGCTTTCGACGAGGTCTTTGTCCCTCTTTATACCGGGGATGCGGACAAGCAACGGATTCTTGCAGTCACGCGCTCGGGCAAGGTGCCGGCGCTGGTCGACGGCGACATTACCGTCTGGGATTCGCTTGCCATCATCGAATACGCCGCCGAACGGTTTCCGGAGGCGAGACTGTGGCCGGAGGACCGCGCCGCCCGGGCTCATGCGCGTTCGATCTCGGCGGAGATGCATTCCGGATTCATGGCGCTGCGCAACGAATGCGGCATGAACCTGCACCGTCCGGTAAAAGCGATCCCGCTGTCGCCGGATGCACGCGCCAACATCGCGCGGGTCGAGCAGATCTGGACCGAATGCCGGCAGCGCTACGGCAAATCCGGACCGTTTCTGTTCGGCGCCTTCAGTGGCGCCGACGCGATGTTCGCGCCGGTGGTGCATCGCTTTCGCACCTATGCAATCGAGGTAGCGCCGGAAGCGGCCGGCTACATGAAGACCATGATGGCGTTGCCGGCCTTCCAGGAATGGACCGAGGCAGGTCTTGCCGAGACCATCGTGATCGAGAGGTTCGAGACGGTATGAGCCGGTACCGCGCACGACCGGCCGTCATGATGCCTTGACGGATTGCGGCTAAAGCGGTCTCAATCGAACATCGGCTTCACGCGGAAGAGGGCTTTGACCATGGGAATTCTCGATTCGTTGGAAAATTCGCCCGCGTTCAAGGGCATGCTCGGCCAACTCGAGGGTGCCGTGCTTCCGGTCGTGCTCAGCGAAGTGCTCGGCAACGGCAGCCAGGGCGGGCTTTCGGCAATCGTCGCCAAGCTGCAGCAGGGCGGGTTCGGCGATCAGGTCAAGTCCTGGATCGGAAACGGCCAGAATCTGCCGATCACCGCGGAGCAATTGCAGCAGGTGCTGGGCCGCGACACCGTCAAGCAGTTGGCCGCGCGGTTCAATATTCCGATCGATCAGCTCGGCCCGATCCTGGCGCAAATGCTACCCAAGGCTGTCGACGGCGCTAGCCCGAACGGCCATCTCCCGGCCTCGGCCTGAGGGCTGGTCTTGGCGGTTCCGGGAGGCACCCGGCGGAACCGGCGAAAACGCAAGTATCGCACTGAAAAACTTGCAAAATCTGCGTACTGCCATGCCATGTTCGCATGGCCGGGCGGGGACCTGCTGTGCTAGTTTGGGACGGGGTTTTTCGGCCGGCCATAGCAACGGGGATCGTGGGCTTGACCGGCGTTCTCATGCGTATGGAGAGGGCGTTGCCACACAAATTCACCGTTGGAGAAACCGTCTACTTTACTGCCAGCAATGTCGCGCGTCCGGCCGCCAGCGGCACCTATGAGGTGATCCGGCTGCTGCCGACCGATGGCGATGATTGCCAGTATCGGATCAAGAACTCGACCGAGGCTTTCGAGCGAGTGGCGAAAGAAAGTCAGCTCGCCGTTTCCTGAGACGAATCGCGCGCCTGACGGTGGCGAAACGGTTCCCGCTTCGCTGCCGTCAAAAGGCCCTGTTCGCAGCCATTCTGCACAAGCTTTAGCAAGATCGGCATTCACTTTCGCTGAATGCGTTCTATGCTGCGCTGAGGGACATCGCGCATGAACTTGGCCTCGGCAACTTCGTTCGATCAAGCCTGGCGCTCGCCAGCATTTCCGACGTGGCTGACGATCGCCGCGGCGGCATTCTTTGGAATTGTTCTGCTCATCACGCTGCTGCGCGCCGAGAGATCGGTCGCCAACGGCGCGCTGGCCGTCGTCACGCTGCTTGCGATCGCCATTGCCACCATTGTCGGCTCTCGCGGGTTAGGCCCGGCCGATGCAGCCGGTCCGGTCGCCGAGGCGCAATCGCCGCCGCAGGTCAGCGTCGCGCTGCCGGCGCTGTCGTGTATCGACGATCTCGCCGGCGAGACGGTTTTGACGGCCTGCGAAAAGGCCCTGTTCGGATCGGCGGAATCTGCCGCGGCCGCGGTATCCTATGCGGCATCGCGGGTGACGCGGTTGACCGCGCTCGGCGACGTCGCCGCCGCCAACCGCAACATGACCCCCGAATTGCAGGCGCTCCGACGTTCGGTCGAACGCGACCGCTATGGATTGGTGGCGCATGTGCTGCTGACGCGCGACCATTGCACGCCGTCGGACTGTGCAGCGTTCCGTTCGCTGACGGATCACAACCAGATCGCCGCGAACATGGATGAGCGGCTCTATAACGGCCTGGTCACGCGGTACGCGCCCTTATGGAACGCGCCGCCTCCGGTAGCCGCAACCACAGGCCTGATTGCGGCGATGCCGTCGTCGGTGCCGACGGGCAGGCCGACCAATGCCGACTTCCCCAGCGCAGCTTCCACGCCGCCGGTCAGCATCATGAATCCGGAGCCGGGTTCGGGGCAGGCAGCGCCGCGCCAGCCCGCCGCAGCAGCGAACGCACCGCCGGCTGCACCGCGTGCAGCCCCGACGCCGCGTCCGGCGCCAGCCGCTCCCGCGCTGGCGGCGGCCAAGAAACCACCGGCGAAGCCCCACGCGGCGGCGGCGCCGGTACAGATTGCACCCGCAGCGCCAGCCCCCACGCCGGCACCGGCTCCTGCGGCCTCCAATGATTGAATCCCCGGAAACGCGTCGCCGTTCCCTGACTTCGAAAGCCAAAGAATTTAATGCCGCTTCATATCATCAAGCTTGCCGTCGGTTGTGAGTCCGTAAAAGAACTGAAAAGCTGGGTCGCCGAACGCATACGAACCGCGAAGGCGAAGGGCCTGCCGCGTCACCACATCCACATCACGCGGATGACGCCGAAGCGGGTCGACGAGGTGCTCGACGGTGGCTCGCTGTATTGGGTGATCCGCGGTGAAATCGCAGCCAGGGAGAAGATCATCGCGATCGAGCCGTTCCGCGACAAGGACGGCATCGGGCGCTGTCGGCTGGTGATGCAGCCCAAAGTGGTCGCGGTGCTGCCGCGGCCGATGCGGGCGTTCCAGGGCTGGCGCTATTTCGCCCAAAGCGACGTCCCGCCGGATCTTGGTGCGGCGGGCGCCGGCGTCGCGGCGATGCCCGAGCCGTTGCGCCGCGAATTGCGCGAACTCGGATTGCTCTAGCAATTTGCTGAAAAAGGCCTCGCAAAGGCCGACGGTTGATGATTCAGTTATATATCATGAATCGTCGGGGGCTCGCATGCGGGGCGCTTTTACGGATCAGGGCGGGTTGTTTTCGTACATCTCGCCGGAAGCGCGGGTGCCTGCGACCCACCCGCTGAGGAAGATCCGGGAGCTTGTCCGCGATGTTTTGAGTGAGCTGAACCGTAGCCTTGGCAGGCTTTACGCGAGCGAAGGACGGCCCTCGATCCCTCCGGAGCAATTGCTGAGCGCGTTGCTGCTGCAGGTGTTCTACGGCATTCGGTCGGAACGCCAGTTGATGGAGCAACTGGACTATAATCTTCTGTACCGCTGGTTCGTGGGGCTTTCGCCTGATGACCCGGTCTGGGACCCGACCACCTTCACCAAGAATCGGGACCGGCTGCAGAACGGCGAGGTGTTTACGAAGTTCATGAGCAAGCTTCTGAACCATCCGCAGGTCAAGCCTCTGCTGTCGGACGAGCATTTCTCGGTGGACGGAACGCTGATCGAAGCCTGGGCTTCACAGAAGAGCTTTCGTCCCAGGGACGGCAGCGGTGACGATGATGACGGCGCGGACTTCCACGGCCAGAAGCGCAAGAACGATACCCATGCCAGTACCAGCGACCCCGACAGCCGGCTTTACCGCAAAGCCGCCGGGCGGGAGGCGAAGCTTTGCTATATGGGCCACGCCACCATGGAGAACCGGCATGGCTTGGCGGTGGCCGGCATGGTCACGCACGCCAATGGCACCGCCGAGCGCCGAGCCTCGGAGATCATGCTGAAGGCCAAAAGCAAAGCTGCCGGCCGCCGCATCACAGCCGGTGAGGACAAAGCGTACGATACGGCCGATCATGTCGCCAATCTTCGCGCCATCAACGTGACACCGCATGTGACGCAGAACCAGGCCGTCACCAAAACCGGCAAGACCCGCAACAGCGCCATCGATGAACGAACCACGCGGCATCCGGGGTATGGCATGTCGCAATCGCGCCGGGCGATGACTGAGTGCATCTTCGGTTGGGGCAAGCAGCACGGCACCATGCACAAGACCAAACATCGCGGCATCGCTGGGGTCGCTGCCGACTTCATGCTCAATCTGATCGCCTATAACCTGATCCGCATCCCCAAACTGGTTGCAGCATAGCCAACCTGGCGTCCAGACCACCGAAGCGCTTCAAACTCTCGACCAAATCATCCCAACAATGGGACCCGCGGCAGAACAAACGCTCAATTCTTTGGGTTCTTCAGCAGACTGCTAGACCGCCACGTTGTCGATCAGCCGGGTCTTGCCGAGTTTAGCGGCGACCAGGATCCGCATCGGTCCGTCTTTCACCGAACCGATCGGCGCCAGGGTTTCGGCGTGGCGCACCTCGAAATAATCCAGCGTGAAGCCCGCCGCGGTGATCATCTCGGCGCCGCCTGCCATCGCGGCGGCGACGTCGTCTCCGGCCCGCAAGCGCCGCACGCTTTCCTTCATGGCGCGGTATAGCACCGGCGCCGTCTGCCGCTCCTGCGGCGACAAATAGACGTTGCGTGACGACATCGCGAGGCCGTCGCGTTCGCGCACGGTTCGCGATCCCGTCACTCTGACCCGGAGGTCGAGGTCGCCGGCCATCCGCGTCACGACCCGCAATTGCTGAAAGTCCTTTTCGCCGAACATCGCAAAATCGGGCCGGACTTGCGTGAACAGCTTGCCGACGACAGTGGCAACCCCGCCGAAGAAGTGTGGGCGGAAGCGATCCTCCAGTCCCGCGATTGCCGGTCCCTCCGGCACGATCCGGGTGGCGAAGCCATCGGGATACATCGTCTTGACGTCCGGATTCCAGATCAGGTCGACCTCCTCCGCGGCGAGCCTGGCGAGATCGGACTTCCAGGTGCGCGGGTAGGAGCCGAAATCCTCCGTCGGCGCGAACTGGGTCGGGTTAACGAAGATCGAGACCACCACCCTTGATGCGCGCCGCTTGGCCAGCCGAACCAGCGACACATGGCCGTCATGGAGAGCTCCCATGGTCGGCACCAGCGCGATGGTGGCCTTTCGCACCCGGAGGCGATCGAGCGCGCGATGCAGCGCGGGGATGGTGCGGGCGATCATGGGGCTTCGCGACATAGGGACTCGATCTCTGTGGCTTGGGGAAGTGGGCGGGTTAGCCTTGCGGCGCGATGGCGACCCTATCAAGGCTGATGCTTGCTCGCCAAGCGCAGCCTCGGCGATGCCAGACACAAAGGGGCGCAGGCGGTTTACCGCGTGTCGAAGCAGTCACCCGGCTGCCCAGCCTTTGCGATTCATAATTAAGCCAGCCGATTCATGATTAAGCCACCCGATTGAGGATTCGAGACCCTCGTCATGCATTTCGCTTGACCGCAGTCGTGCGTAATTTGAAGATATATTGAGGGGTCGAAGGATGTTGGTGCAAACTACTCAGGGACAATCCGGCTCGGCGCACGTGGTGGTGCTGGGCAACGAGAAGGGCGGTTCGGGCAAGTCGACTACCGCCCTCCATATCGCTGTCGCCTTGATGAAAGCGGGCCAGCGCGTCGCCACCATCGACCTCGATTGCCGCCAGCAAAGCTTTACCCGGTACATCGAAAACCGCCGCGCCTGGGCGCGTCGTACCGGGCTCGATCTTGAAGTCCCCGTGCACCGCTGCATCAAGCTCGGCGACACCATGCAAATCGCCGACAACAAGTCCTCCGAATTTCAGCAATTCATCGAGGCCGTGAGCGCGATTGAACGCAGCTTCGATTTCCTCGTGATCGATACCCCGGGTTCCGATTCCTACCTGATGCGGCTCGCGCACTCGATGGCCGATACGCTGGTGACTCCAATCAACGACAGCTTTCTCGACTTCGATGTGCTGGGCACCGTCGATCCCGCCAATTATTCGGTGACCGGTGAGAGCCATTATGCCGAGATGGTGCGCGACAGCAGGCGCAAGCGCCGTCAGCTCGACGGCGCCAGCTGCGACTGGATCGTGGTCCGAAATCGATTGTCGATGCTCGGATCGCGCAACAAGCAGCTCGTCGCCGACAGTCTCAAGGATCTATCGTTCAGGCTCGGCTTTCGTTCGATCGATGGGTTTGCCGAGCGCGTGGTCTATCGTGAGTTCTTTCCGCGCGGGCTGACCGCGCTCGACGATCTCGATGAGGCGACCCTGGGCACCCGGCCGAGCATGGGCCATGTCACGGCCCGCGAAGAGGTCACGAGCCTGTTGCGTCAACTCAAGCTGCCGCTCGACGAACGCGGCCGCCGCCGAGCGGCCAACCGTGCCGAGTGGTTCACGCAGCTCGACAAGCCGCTCGAGCTTCACGACATCCTCGGCGCCTGAACGGACGGCCCATTGCTCCGCCCTAGGATAATTAGTTCAAGCTAAGTTAGAGGCTGCCCCCGTTGGTGGCCTTTTTGATTTTTGCGGCCATGGGTTGACCAGGCCCCCGGAGACCCCCGCGATATCCCGGGTAGTCTGCGGAAACTAAAGCTTTCATGCAGGGTTTTACCCGGAATTTACTTAAGACCTGAACCCGACCTTCACCCGCACCCGACTAAAGACCGGATTCTCTAAGTGGTCCTAATTTATTGTGCGGCTGCACAATGAATAGGTGCGCCGCACAACGATCAGGCGGCGGATTCACAACATTTAGCCTTCCTGTCACGTCGCTGTGACGTATATTAGTAACAAGGGTCCGCAGAGTCCCGATGGGTTTTAAGTCCTAGAGAAGGGCTTTTCCGCAGAGGCTGGTGCGTCGAGGACGAATATGAAACGTGGAATAACCGTTCTGCTTTCGCTGGGTGTGCTGGTAACGGCCGCGTACTTTACTGCGAGCAAATGGGCTATCCGCCATCAGACAATTACGTGGCTGGATCCGGCACGCGACAATCGTCCGGTCGAAGTTGATATCGCCGTACGCCGCGACAAGGAAATGCTGGCAAATGCCGACATGATCAACTTGCCGGTCGCGATCCTCAATCACGGCAACACCGTCAAATTCACCGAGTACTCGTTCCTCGCAAACGTCTTCGCCGCGCGCGGCTACCTCGTCGTAAGCATTCAGCACGATTTGCCGACCGATGCGCCGATGGTGACCAAGGTCGGCGAGATCTATGTTGGGCGCCTGCCGCAATATCAGCGCGCCGTCGCCAACATCAGGTTTGCGGTCGACAAGATCAAGCAGATGCAGCCGAACGCGGATTACGATCATCTGACCATGGTCGGACATTCCAACGGCGGCGACATCTCGATGTATTTCGCCAAGATGTATCCTGATGAGATCAAGAAGATCGTGACGCTCGACAATTTGCGCGTGCCGTTCATGACCGACGGTAAGTTCAAGATCCTCTCGTTCCGCTCGAAGGATCCGGTATTCAAGCCAGATCCCGGCGTCGTGCCTGACGACAGCACTTGCGAAAAGTCCGGCATTACGGTCGTGCAGACCGGCTACCAGCACAACTGGATGAGCGACCGCGGACCCGACGACGTCAAGGCGAATATCCAGGGCATGTTGGATAAGTTCCTCGAGGATGACAGCCCGCTCAAGCCGGTCCTGACCGACATGCCGAAGATCACCGAGCCGGGACCGGTCGCGCTTTACGCACCGGTCAAGAACTGACGCAGCCCATCCGGAGCGATTGGCGGATCGCCCGCGCATTGACCGTGGCGTGATCGCACGCCACATAAGCTTGCAGCGATCAGCGAGCGCTTATGTCCGGCGAACCCGTCAAACCCAGAACTGCAGATCCGGACCTCGTATCCGGCAAGGGCCGCGTGCCGTCGTCGGCTTCGGAAGACATTGCCGCTTTCGTCGCCCGGGCGCGCGCGATGTCGCCCCATGCCGCAGGCGCCAGGGGCCGGCTGGTATTTGCGCTCGACGCCACCATGAGCCGGCAGCCGACGTGGGACATGGCCTGCGCGCTGCAGGCGGATATGTTTCGCGAGGCGGCGGCGCTGGGCAGTCTCGATATCCGCCTGGTGTATTACCGCGGCCTGAACGAGTGCCGCGCCACGGGATGGATTTCCGACAGCGCCGAATTGGCCAGGCTGATGGGCAAGATCGATTGCCGCGGTGGCAATACCCAGATCGGCAAGGTGTTGTCGGAAGCGCGGCGGGAAGCGGTGGCCTCCGCGGTACGCGCGGTCGTGTTCGTTGGCGACGCCATGGAGGAGGGCGTCGACGATCTCTGCGCCAAGGCCGGGGAGCTTGGTTTGCTCAAGGTCCCCCTGTTCATGTTCCAGGAGGGAACTGACGGGGTCGCCGAGCAGGCGTTCCGCGAGATCGCGCGCCTGACCGGTGGCGCGTGGTGCCGGTTTGATCCGGGCGCCGCCGCCCAACTGCGCGAATTGTTGCGGGCGGCCGCGGCCTATGCGGCAGGAGGCCGCGAGGCGCTGCTACGGCTGTCGAAAACTGCAAGCGGCGCGGCGGCGCTGCTCGGACAAATGAAGTGATCCCGCTTTGATCGCACGCGGAAACGGCCGATGGCAGCCGGCATGCTTTTTATCAATGGCAACGCTATATTGAAATCATGGTCACCCTGCTTGCCGGCGCTGTCGCCGTTATCCTGCTCTATTCGCTGCTGCAGATGTTTCGGGCGGCCAATCCCGCCGTGCTGGCGCGCGCGGTCAAGATCGGCGGCGGCGTTTTGGCGCTTGCGGTCGCTGCGTTCACAGGCCTGCGGGGCGAACTGGCGGTGGCGATCCCGATCGGGATCTTCGGCGCAGGGCTGCTCGGCTGGTCGCCGTTTGGGGCATCGGGCTTTAACCCGTTGAGCGGGCTCGGCGGTCTGTTCGGCGGTTCAGGGGCGCGGCGGTCATCGGGACAGACTTCGCGGGTGCGCTCCCAGTTCATCGACATGATGCTCGACCATGACAGCGGCAACCTTAGGGGACAGATCGTGGCCGGGCCCTATGCCGGCCATTCGCTGGACGAGTTCGACCTGTCGCAACTGACGGCGATGATTTCGGGTTTCGATGCCGAAAGCGTGTCGTTACTTGAAAGCTATCTGGACCGCCGGTTTCCCGCCTGGCGTCAGAACGCGCAGGGCAACGCGGCAGGGGGGCAGGGCCGCGCGGCGCCGAGCGGCAAAATGACGAACGAGGAGGCCTATCAGATCCTTGGCTTGCAGCCGGGGGCGGGGCGCGACGAGATCGCCCGGGCGCACCGCGGACTGATGAAGAAACTGCATCCCGACCAAGGGGGCTCGACGTACCTCGCCGCCCGGGTAAACGAGGCCAAGGATACTTTGCTTCGCACGCATCTCAATTAACTCCGGCACGCAATCAAACGCTACAAACCGAGAGTTGCTTGCACCTCCGCTCTGGTGACGCCCCGTTACCGCCCGCCGTTGTCCGGCGTGGTCGATCTTTCATGTTTGTTAGTTGTAACCGTCAAATCTTGACAAGAAGTTTGCGCGTGCGGATTTGGCGTGAACTTGGATCAATTCGCCGCACCATCCCTGAAATGAAAAAGCCGCCCGCACGGGGTGCAGACGACTTCACGTTTCGCGGGGGTGGCCTGGCGATCAGGCCAGCGAGGCGGTGGTTCGATCAGTTCTTGCGATCAGTTCTTGACGGTGATGCAGGAGATGTCGGAGCGCTTCAGCGTCCGGCAGACCGCTTCGGCCTGATCACGGTCGAGGCCGGCGAAGCGGGCGCGGAACAGCTTCCGATCGCCTTTGGCGACCACCGTCTCAGTGAACGGATCGGCCTTGCTGAGCATACCGCGGGCCTGGCTGCGGGCGGCCTCGATGCGCTCGCGCGCCTCACTTTCGCTCTCGAGCGCGCCGACCTGGATGATCCATCCGGTGTGAGCGGCAACCGGCTTGATGGCCCCGTTTTGCTGAATGGCTTGCGGTTGCGGTTTGGGATCGGCGTACGCCATCGCCTGCGACGGCTGGGAGGCGGCCGGAACGGATGAGGCCGGCAGCACGCCGAGCACGCCGTTGCCGGTGCCGAACCTGGCTGGTTGCTGCGGCATGTCGGCCGGAACGGCGTCAGCCCGACTGGATTCCGCCCTCGCGACGACCGCGCCGGAAGTTTCCGGCAATTCGGCGCGCGGCGTCGACGATATCGAACTGGTAACCGGGGTGGGCTGGGAGGGTCCGGCCGAGGCGAGCTTGACCTGTCCGGCCTTGATCTGGACCGTCTTCACCTTGACCGGCTTCATCGGCTCGGACGAGCCAGGGATCGCCGCCATCGCCTGAGTCTGAATGACGCCGCTGGTCAGCGGTGCAGGCTCGGGTTTGGCAGATGTCGGGGGCACTGCTGCTGCGGCCGCAGCCAGAATGGACGGGCGTTGTGCCGGCGCAATCGAACGCACCGGCGGCTGCGCTGCAGGCTCCGCGGAGGCCGAGGCGACCTGAACGGCGCCCTGGACCTGAACCGCCTGGTTCGGCCGCGACTGCGCTTCGTCTTCCGCCACATCTGCATTGGCATCTGCCGGGTTGCGCTCGGTGATCGCAGCGACGGTCCGAGTGCTCGAGGCCTTGTCAAGGTTCTCGGCGAGCAGGCTGCGCATGATGGCGTCGCGGGAGCCGCCGCTGCGGCCGCCCATCACGACGCCGACGAGGTGACGATTGCCGCGCCGCAGATTGGTGATGAGGTTGAAACCGGAGGCGCGCGTGTAGCCGGTCTTGATGCCGTCGACGCCTTCGACGCTGCCGAGCAAGTGGTTGTGGCCATGGACGGTATGGCCGTGGAAATTGAACGCTTCGGTAGCGAAGTAGCGATAATAGCGCGGGAAGCGGTCCTGGATGGCGCGAGCCAGCGTCGCCTGATCGCGCGCGGTAGTCACTTGCTCGTCGGCGGGCAGGCCGGAGGCATTGACATAGACGGTCCGGGTCATACCCAGCGACCGCGCCTTGCGGGTCATCATCTTGGCGAAATCGCCTTCATCGCCGCCGCCGAGGGCTTCCGCGATCACAACCGCGGCGTCGTTGGCCGATTTCGTTACGACACCCTTGATGGCATCCTCGACACGCAGCGTTGAACCGGGGCGCAGGCCGAGCTTGGTGGGGTCCTGATCGGAGGCATGTTCGGATACCGGCATCTCGGTATCGAGGGTCATCTTGCCGGATTCGAGACGTTCGAACAGGAGATAGAGCGTCATGACCTTGGTCAGCGACGCCGGGTGGCGGATGCCGTCGGGGCTGTTGGACTGGAGTGTCGCGCCGGAGTTCGCGTCGACGATAAGGGAGGAGAACTGCGGACTGTAGCTTTCGCGCTCTTCCTGGTGCCGCGCGACGTGGGAGCGATGCCGGGAATGGCGCGCCTCGGCGGCGCTGGTAGTGAAAGCGACCGCGGCGGTCGTGGCGAGCAGGCCGAAAGCGCACACGCGCAACGTGCGCGAGGAAGCAAAGGTTGTATGAAGCATAAACTTCCCCGTCCCATTTTCTGTCTTGTTCACCGGTTCGTGAGGCTAAATTATGCCCAACGGCCAGCAACGTTTTCCTGTCAGAAGCGCCTGACCGCGTCAGGGGTCTTCACTGGAATGGCAAATCGGATCGCTGTTCTAGCTAACCAACTGCACGCGCACAATTTTTCGACGATTTGCCGGGAAGGCGAACAGCAACAGAATCAGGTTAGGGGGCCTGAGTTTCCAAAAGGTTAAGCAACCCTTGCCGGGTATATCGGTGTTTGGCGATAAACTTAACGATTTGTGCGGCGCACACGGATTCTTGACTTTATTGTGCAATGCACTATGATTGCGTTGTCAGGGAGCCGGGACTTCCCGCCTATCTGTCAAATTATCAGTCTGGGAAAGGACTCCATGATGGTCAAAGTCGAAGAGATTCAGCAGTACGGCACTTCTCTGCAGAGCGGCGTTCAGGCAATCGCCACCGCCTATGGCGACTACACCAAGAAGTCGTTTGAAGACACCAAATCGTATGTCGAAAAGCTGTCGGGCGTGAAGTCGATCGACAAGGTGCTTGAAGTTCAGACCGAATTCGCGAAGTCGGCCTACGAGACTTTCGTGGCCGAGTCGCAGAAGATCGCGGGCCTTTACACCGATCTCGCCAAGCAGACCTTCAAGCCGCTGGAAAGCATGGCCGCAAAGTTCACGCCGGCCGCAGGTCACTAATCGCCGAGGCTATTTCTTAAAAGGCTATTTCCAAAACAAAAGCCCGGCCAATATGGCCGGGCCAGACTGCTGACAAACCCCGCCGATTTTCGGCGGGGTTTTGTTTAGATGGCCAGTAATGAAAGGTGTTGGCAGTGCTCAGGCCAGCATGGGCCGTGGCGACCCTGCGAGGGCGATCTTCTTGATGTTCTGGGCGGCGGCGGCAAGCAGGCACTGGAAGGTAACGGCCGGCAGGCCCCGGAAACGGGCATAACGGTGCCCGTGGAGTTGTTTGGCGTCGGCAAAGGAGCGCTCGACCGTCTCCTTGATGCCCCAAGGGGTGAGACGGTTTGCGTCGGTTCGTTCGCGCGCGTCGGCCCAGACATGGCGAATGATGAGGCGGGTGGCGTTGCGGCTCGATGTGCATGACGCAAGCAGTGGGCATGTCCTGCAGATCGCCGGATCACTCTTGTAATGGCGATAGCCGGTGCGGTCGGTGGTGGCATAGCTGAGAAGCTGGCCCTGCGGGCAGCGATACCCGTCGGCCGCGGCTTCGTAATGGAACTGCTTGCTCGCCATCATGCCCGGCCGCGGCGGGGTTGGACGGCGATAGCCGATCACCCCCGGAATGCCGCGCTCGTCGAGGCCCTTGGCAATTCCACTCGTCGCGTAGCCGGCATCCAGGCCGACCGCACCGACGTCAAAGCCGAAGCGTTGCCGCTGGCGATCGAGCCGGCCCAGGTAGACGATGGAGTCGTGGACATTGGCCGGTGTGGCATAGGTGTTCGGTGATGATGCCGAGCCTGCCGTCGACGGTTCGATGGTCGAGATAGAAAAAGCCCTTCGGCTTGCCATCGCGTACCATGTAGCCACTCTCGGGGTCCGTCCGCGAGGACCTTGGTCTCTTTGGTATCGGGTTCGCGCGGCTTCGGCTTCAGGGGCGGCTTGTCGTAAGCTTCCCGATCCTGATCGATCGCGGCATCCAGGGCATCCCAATAGTCCGCCCGCGACTTGGCGATCACGGCAAGATCGTAGCGGTTCTTGTTGGCGTTCGCCTTCAGATGTGTGGAATTGGTATAGAGCACCGTGCCATCGACCAGACCCTTGGCGATCGCTTGCTCGACAATGGCGTCGAAGATGTCCTGGGCCACCGTCGTACCCTCAAAGCGGCGGCGACGGTTCTGGCTCAAGGTCGAGGCGTCGAATACCGGTTCGGTCAGTTGCAGCCCCAGGAACCAGCGATATGCGACGTTGACTTCGATCTCGCGCAGCAACTGGCGTTCCGATCGGATCCCGAACAGGTAGCCAACGAACAGCGCCTTGAACATCAGCGTCGGGTCGAGCGGAGGTCGCCCGTTGTCCGGGCAGTAGAGCCCGGCAACCCGGTCATGAATGAAGGAGAAATCGATCACCGCTTCGATCTTGCGAAGCAGGTGATCCTTCGGAACCAGACCCTCGAGACTAACCATCTCGAAGGCGGTCTGTTGCGGCATTGGTTTGCGAAGCATGCCGCAGTGAATCAAAAGTCCCCGCCTATGGCGAGGACTTTGTCAGCAGTCTGGCCCGGCCAATATGGCCGGGCTTTTTTCGTCAGGTCCTGCGCTTGTGCGGAGACTATTGCGCGACGCGGAGTTGGCTGAGCGCCGTTCCGATCGTGGTGAAGGTCGTGGCGATCTGGTTCGAGTTCGTCAGCATGAAGAACTTGCTCAGGTCGCTCGCGCAATTTTTCAACACGTTCGACGTGGGATCTGCCGGGCTACTGGTGTTCACCTGGATGGTGTAGATCGTGTACATCGGCCTGCCGCTGGAATCGACGGCATTCTTGATGTTCTGGCACTGGGCCGCCTGCCGAGCGTCGATATAACCAACGCCGCTGCTATTGGTATTCTGTGTGCTGCCGTTGCCGTAAGCCGGCCAGCGGTCCTCGGTGTTGAGACCGTCGGACAGCAGAATGATCACCCGGTTATAAGTGGTATTCGGGTCTTCGGCCGGTGCCGGGACCGGGCCGGTCTGCAACAGCGACTGCCATGCCCAGGCCAGCCCGACGGACTGATCTGTGCCGCCGGTAGGCTGCATCGCGTTGACGTTCTTTTTCAGCGTCGCCCAGTCGTAGCTCATCGGCATGACCGGCTCGAGCGTGGGGTTGCTGCTGGAATCACAATAGGCGGCGCTGTTCTCGTAGTATTGATTGGCCGGGAATAGCGTGGCCGTATTGCCTGAACTTGGCGCGTCACCCGTCTCGTCGTAATTTTGCGTGCGATCGGTGATGCAACCGGTCCAGGTGCTGATGGGGTTCGTGGAAGCGCCAGTCCAGACGTTGTTCACTCCGGTCGTGACGCTGCTGGGGTTATTGTTGGGAGTCCACTCGTTGTAAGTGTTGGTACCAGTTTTGGTCTGATAGCCAACGATGACGTTAGGAGCGTTCGCCGCATTAACGCTGGGCTGGGTCCAGTGGTGAGTATAGGTCTTGCCGGTGCAACTCTTGTTGCTGCCGCTGCCGGTGCAGGAACACGAACCGGCGTCAGCGCTCGCGACACTGTTGCAATTGCATGACGACGATCCCGCGCAGAATGGTTCGGTATTGCCCGTTGCTATGCTGTCCCAGCAACCGTTGTAGAGCGTGTGCGAATTATTGTCGACGCTCGGGCAGATCGGGCCTGTGATCGTTTGACCCTGATAGGTTACGCTCGCCGGAATTTTCGAATTGGTAGCATTCGAGCTGCCGTTTTTCGGGCTACTGGTACAGGTGAATCCTCCGTTACTGGTCGAGAACGGGCATGGCGCCCCCGGTCCGATGGAATGCCAGTTCACAGGAAGCGCTGCTTGATAGTTTGTTGTGCCGCTGAGAGCGTTATTCGGTTGCGCCGTAGGCGGGTTCAGCCAGTCGGTCCAGTCGATCCAGCTGGCGCCATAGTTGCTCGCACCGGCGTTGACGACCTTGGCGAACGGAATGACCGAGATGTAGACGTCGCCGTCGTTTTTGGCCAGCGCGCTGAGCTGGTCGATCAGGCCGCCGGTTCCGGCGACGGCGGTTCTGAGCGCGCCGATCTTGCCGTCGGAGGACATCGATCCCGTGTTGTCGAGCGCGAGTGCGACCCGCATCTTGACGTTGCCCCAGGCGGTGGTCGATGTGCTGCCGAAGCCCATCGAGTTGAAATTAGAACCCAACACCCTCACGAAATCAGTATTGATCGATCCGTGTGCGGTGAGCTGAATGGTATTGCCCAGATTGCCGTTGTTGGCCGTGTAGGTCGCGGTAATGGGCAAGATCGTAGCTTCTTTGTTGGTGTAGAGCGCTCCGAAATACTTCTGGGCCGTTGTGGTAACATCCGACGCAGAGATCTTGCCGCTGGCGAGGTCTTTCGACAGCATCAGTGCCGTCGAGTCCAATGCTGCCTGCATGGTCGAACGCGCGGCATTGGCCCGGCTGTAGTCGATCGCCGCGCCGACGAAACCGATGATGGGGATCGCCGCGATGGTGAAGATCACCGCGATATTGCCTTCATTGGCGCCGACGAAGCGCTTGGCGGCTTCGCGGATATGACGGGTAATGGATGCACCGAACATGGCTGTCACCGAGGTTGGACCCCTGAGGCGGGCTCTGGTGCCATTTCGGTCGGTGCCACTAAACAGCTGGTAAATCGGGCCTAATAAAACTCGGTCAATAGCGGCAGACCGGCGAATCGGGGCGGCTAACCGCTCGCTATCGTCAATGCTCCCTAAATCGCCGGCCGCTTTGCTTTGTCAAATCGGTTGAAATTGATTAACCTTGGCGGGATCGCTGAAACGGGTTTCGGCCGGCCGCAAGCTGCATTCCGCCGGTATTTACATGCTTGCAGTGAACCGATGGCCGACCCATATTGCTGTCATCGATCCAGCGGACGGGTCGATGCGGCAGGGAAGCGGCGATCTGGCAGTGTGTCTGGGAACTCTGCGTATCACCCGGCCGCTGTCCGGTGCTCCGTGGGGATTTCGAACGCCTGTGCCATGCTGCAATTAATGTCCAGATTCAACCGCTCCGCGCCGCTCCCGGTCGCTGCATCCGTGCCCCGAATGGGCGACGACGAGAACCGCTCCGGTGGCAACGGCGGACCGGCCACGTCTGTGATCGCCAAGGTCAAGCCGAAGACCAAGCGTCCGAGTCTGTATCGGGTGCTGATCCTCAATGACGATTACACCCCCATGGAGTTTGTCGTTCACGTGCTGGAGAAGTTCTTCCAGAAGGACGTCGAGGCCGCGACCAAGATCATGCTCCATGTCCATCATCATGGAATTGGCGAGTGCGGTGTGTTCACGTACGAGATCGCAGAGACCAAAGTGACGCAGGTCATGGATTTCGCACGCAAGCACCAGCATCCCCTGCAATGCGTGATGGAAAAGAAGTAATCTAATCCGTACCAAACCGGTAAAATCCGGAACGGGTCTTGCATTAACGACCATTGCAAAAACGACCATTGCAAACGGCCGTGACAGTGCTCCGTGCGCGCTTTTGCCGGTTGCTGCCGGTGTACTCGGGAATTTTTGCGGAGTTTCCCTGCTGTTGCCTGGAATTTGCCCGGGATTTTCCTTGGGGATAGCGTGGGATGGTGTGGTGTAAACGAATGGCGGAACCGGTCTTCCACCTAGATCGTATGTAACTATATGCCAAATGTTGTTGTTGCCTGACCGGGCAACGGCGATCATGATGGCAGGGGGCCACAGAGGACGCGAATGCCGACTTTTTCTCAAAGCCTTGAACAATCGCTGCATCGCGCGCTTGCGATCGCGAACGAGCGTCATCACCAATATGCGACGCTGGAACATCTACTGCTGTCGCTGATCGACGACTCCGATGCAGCGGCGGTGATGCGTGCCTGCAGCGTCGATCTCGACAAGCTGCGCACCAGTCTTGTCAATTATCTCGAAACCGAGTTCGAAAACCTGGTCACCGACGGTGCCGATGACGCCAAGCCGACCGCCGGCTTCCAGCGCGTGATCCAGCGCGCGGTGATTCATGTGCAGTCGTCCGGCCGCGAGGAAGTGACCGGCGCCAATGTGCTGATCGCGATCTTTGCCGAGCGCGAGAGCCATGCCGCGTATTTCCTGCAGGAGCAGGACATGACCCGCTACGACGCGGTGAACTATATCAGCCACGGCATTGCCAAGCGGCCCGGCGTCTCCGAAGCCCGCCCCGTGCGCGGGGTCGACGAGGAGACCGAGACCAAGGGCAACGAGGACTCCAAGAAGAAGGGCGAGGCGCTCGAGACCTATTGCGTCAACCTCAACAAGAAGGCACGCGACGGCAAGATCGATCCGGTGATCGGGCGCAATGCCGAGATCAACCGGGCGATACAGGTGCTGTGTCGCCGGCAGAAGAACAATCCGCTGTTCGTCGGCGAGGCCGGCGTCGGCAAGACCGCGATCGCCGAAGGCCTCGCCAAGCGGATCGTGGACTTTGAAGTGCCGGAAGTGCTGGCGGCGGCGACCGTGTTCTCGCTCGACATGGGCACGCTGCTGGCGGGCACCCGCTACCGCGGCGATTTCGAGGAACGGCTGAAGCAGGTTCTCAAGGAACTCGAGGCCCATCCGAACGCGATCCTGTTCATCGACGAAATCCATACCGTGATCGGCGCCGGCGCTACTTCCGGCGGCGCGATGGATGCGTCCAATCTGCTCAAGCCGGCGCTCGCCTCCGGCACGATCCGCTGCATGGGCTCGACGACCTACAAGGAATATCGTCAGCACTTCGAAAAGGACCGCGCGTTGGTGCGCCGGTTCCAGAAGATCGATGTCAACGAGCCGACGGTGGAAGACGCCATCGCGATCCTCAAGGGCCTAAAACCCTATTTCGAGGATTACCATCGGCTGAAATACACCAACGAGGCGATTGAGGCCGCGGTGCAACTGTCGTCGCGCTACATCCACGACCGCAAGCTGCCGGACAAGGCGATCGACGTGATCGACGAATCCGGTGCGGCGCAGATGCTGGTGGCGGAGAACAAGCGCAAGAAGACCATCGGCATCAAGGAAATCGAGACCACGATCGCGACCATGGCGCGGATTCCGCCCAAAAGCGTGTCGAAGGACGATGCCGAGGTGCTCAAGCACCTCGAGCAGACGCTCAAGCGCGTGGTGTTCGGCCAGGACAAGGCGATCGACGCGTTGTCGGCCTCGATCAAGCTGGCGCGGGCAGGCCTGCGCGAGCCGGAAAAGCCGATCGGCTCGTACCTGTTCTCGGGCCCCACCGGCGTCGGCAAGACCGAGGTTGCAAAACAGCTCGCGGCCTCGCTCGGCGTCGAACTGATCCGCTTCGACATGTCGGAGTATATGGAGCGGCACACCGTGTCGCGCCTGATCGGCGCGCCTCCGGGCTATGTCGGATTCGACCAGGGCGGTCTCCTGACCGATGGCGTGGACCAGCATCCGCATTGCGTGGTGCTGCTCGACGAAATCGAGAAGGCGCATCCGGATCTCTACAATGTTTTGCTGCAGATCATGGATCATGGCCGGCTCACCGATCACAATGGCAAGCAGGTCAACTTCCGCAACGTGATCCTGATCATGACCACCAATGCGGGCGCCGCCGATCTGGCGCGCCAGGCGTTCGGCTTCACGCGCAACAAGCGGGAAGGCGACGATCACGAGGCGATCAACCGGCAGTTCGCACCCGAGTTCCGCAACCGGCTCGATGCGATCGTCTCGTTCGCGCATCTCAATGCCGACGTGATCGGCATGGTGGTCGAGAAGTTCGTGCTGCAACTCGAAGCGCAGCTCGCCGACCGCGACGTCACCATCGAATTGTCCGAGCCTGCCAAGGCCTGGCTGGTTCAGCATGGTTACGATGAGCAGATGGGGGCGCGGCCGATGGCGCGCGTGATCCAGGAGCACATCAAGAAGCCGCTGGCGGATGAAGTGCTGTTCGGCAAGCTCAAGGCCGGCGGTCACGTTCGTGTCGTCCTGGTCAAGGACGAGGCGAGCACGGAAGGTGCGGAGAAGATCGGCTTCGAATTCGTCGAAGGGCCGGTCACGCCGAAGCCGGAAAAGCTACCGGTGTCGCGCAAGCGCAAGCCGAAGCCCAGCGGCCCGAATGGCGGCGGGAGTGGCGGCGGTGGAGGGTCCAAGGGACCGGCCTCGCGCGGTCCGCTGGTCAAGGTCTGAGCCTTCGATATCTGAAACATCACAGCCGGCGGTCGCGAGACCGCCGGCTTTTTGCTGGGCAACCGATATCATACCGGTCTGGTCACGCGGTTTTGGGCTGTCGCGGCTTGGCATCGCCCCTCGCTTGAGCGATGTTGGGTCCTCCCTTCCGGCGGAATCCTCCAGTGACCGTTCCAATAACCCGACGTGATGCGCTCAAGGGCGTGGGCACGATCCTGATGGCTGGCGCCATCGGCCCGCGCACCGCTTCAGCGGAGGGAGCGCTCGAACCCGTCGCCCCCGAAAGCGTAGGCTTTGCGGCCGATCTGCCTTCGCGATTTGCCGCACTTCAGGATTCCGGGCGATTGCTCAACGTGCACGGCGTCGTCGCCTTCCGCAGAGGGCACATGATGTTCGAGCGCTATTTGGCCGGCACCGATGAGATGTGGGGACGGCCGCTTGGTACGGTCGACTTCAAGGCGGACACGCTGCACGACATGCGATCGGTGACCAAGAGCATCGTCGGATTGCTCTATG
This sequence comes from uncultured Alphaproteobacteria bacterium, assembly GCA_963738105.1. Classification (GTDB taxonomy): domain Bacteria; phylum Pseudomonadota; class Alphaproteobacteria; order Rhizobiales; family Xanthobacteraceae; genus Bradyrhizobium. Next base: position 186,807 of record CAVTWC010000022.1, read on the forward strand.
GCATCGCGCTCGGTCAGCAACGCGTTCCCGCACCCGAGCAGCCCTTGCTCGCGCAATTTCCCGAGTATCCGGATCCGGCCAAAGATGCCGGCAAGGCTCAGCTGAAGATTGCCCATGCGTTGACGATGACGCTCGGGCTCGACTGGAACGAAGAAGATCCGCTGCATCATTCCGATGAAGTCCTGATGGACAGCGCGCCGGACCGCTATCGTTTCGTGCTGGAGCGGCCGATGCTCGGCCCGCCCGGCAAGGGCTACAGATACAACGGTGGGGCCACCACGCTACTAGGCCGGTTGATCGAACGCGGTACCGGCGTCGACCTCCCGTCATTCGCGAAGACCGCGTTGTTCGACCCGTTGGGGATCGGCGCGACCGAATGGGCCAAGGGCCCGGACGGCGTGGCGTCGGCCGCATCCGGCCTGCGGCTCGCGCCGCGCGATCTGGCGTGCATCGGCCAAATGATCGTCGCCGGCGGCAAATGGGATGATCGAACCATCGTTCCGGCCGATTGGCTTGAGGCCAGCTTTCGTCCCGCGGCGGTGGTCGATGACAACAGGCGCTACGGCTACCAGTGGTACACAGGCGAACTCGCTTTGCCCGGCAAAACCGGCACCTATGGCACAAAATGGATCGGCGCCTTTGGGCTTGGCGGACAGCGCCTGTTCGTTTTTCCGGAACTGGAGTTCGTGCTGGCGGTGACCGCGGGCAACTACGCGACCGAAGACCAATGGCGTCCGCCGATCGCGATCCTGCGCGAAGTGTTTTTGGCGAGCCTTGCGGATTAGCATGGCCTGGCGTTGCGACTTGTGCGCGTTTCAGCGCGTCGATGCCACAAACAGATTGTCGAAGCGCCAAGAGTAGCCGATCCCGACAATGTAATCCGGCGAGTTGCGGTTGAGGCCGAAGGCCACGTGAAAATCGACCTGCTGGGTTCGTGTCAGCAGATATTCTCCGCCCACGTTGAGCAGTTCGATATCGCGACCGTGGATGGGATAGTCGCCGACATACTCGACGAACAGCGAGACCCGGTCGCTAACTTTCTTCTCGACTGCGAACGTCGCTTCGGTGGTCTGATGATTGACGGGATCAGACGGGAAAAAGAATGTTGTGAGCATGCCGCTGGTGCCCCAGCCGTTGCCGAGTTCATGCGACCACGGAAATTGCAGATAGGGCTGAACGCCGAGGCCGGCGATTTTGGTGGCGCCAGTCGGTAAACCCGCCCCCGCTGTTACCGACAAATTCCATGACTCCGGAAGTGAATTGAGCTGCCATTTGATGGCGGGAACGACATTGAAAAATCCGCTGTCGGTTGGTCCGCGGAATCCCCAGACGTAATTCGGCAGATCGACCAGCAGTTCGAGGCAGGGCGCGACGCCCAGCCTTAGTCGGCTGTTCGTGCCGTCGAAGGCTCTTTCGGGTCCGTGTCCGGTTGAGTTGATGCCGTTTTCGCCTTGCAGGGAACCCATGGGCACCACGAGGCTGGAGTTGGTGACGTCGGGGCGATCGGTAGCGATTTCCGACGTCGGCGAGGGGCATTCACCGGCTTCGGCGATCGAAGGACTCGTTGGCAAAAGCAGGAAGACTGTTGCAACGCAAGCCGGAGCGGTTCTGATCATGATCTCCAGCCCAGCGGCTCTCCGTTACATTTTAGATCGGTCATAATAAACGGCGTGCGGGCCGGCGCGAACCCGTGACCCGTAATAGGTGTGGACAGGAAACATCTACGGCACTCGCCCACGCGACGATGGTCCGATCGTCGCCCTGATCCAGATCATCGAACCGCGAAATTTATTCCCGGCGATCGGAAAATCGGGTCACGTAACGGAGGGGCCCGAGAGGCCATTGATCCGAGATGTCGGGAGCCCGAGACGCCGGGTGCCAATGATCGCCGCACTAGCGATTTGATAACTATAAAGACAAACGGGGTTTTGTAGATCATCGACGAAGCTGCAGATTTGACACTTCAGTGATGGATAGGAGCCGGGAATGCATCCGCGGCGATCTGCTCGCGTTCGACCGTCAGGCGGCATGTCGAGTGCGGCCAAAATCATCATTGACCCGAAAGCTCCACTTGTTGATTGCAAGGTCGTGGATTATTCCGCTGGTGGTGCCTGCATCGAGATCTGGGGCGAGACCAAGCTTCCGAACCGATTTGAGCTGGTGTTTGGGCGCTCCAGGAAACATTGTCGCATCGTCTGGACCAAGGGTCGACGGATGGGACTAGCATTCTGAACTTAGCGCGCCGCGGACGTCTTGCTCCTCTTACACAACAGGTACGCGCCGGGCTGCGACCGCAGCGGGCGAGATGACGTCGATATCGAGTGGAACGCGCCACCGTTCAGTCAGCCGTACCCGCGGCGCGTCGTTGGGGATGTCTGCTGCGCCATCAATGACAAAACCTTCGAAGCCGTTGCTCATGACCTCGTTGCATTTTTGCACATAGACCGGAAAGCCGCCGATATAGGGCATGAACACGCGCGGCCGACCCGGAATGTTGGCGCCGACATACCAGGAACTGCAGGTCGACCGCAGCGAGACCTTTGACACCTCATTGACGTGCTCGATCCACTCGTCCTCGTACCGCTGAAGCGGCTCGAGGGTATCGGCGCCGAGATCACGCAAATGCGCCATGCAATCCACCATCCAGTCGACATGCTGCTCGATCGCCTGGATCATGCTGGCGAGCACGGACGGGCTGCCGGGCCCGGTGATCGTGAAGAAGTTAGGGAAGCCCGCCGAGGCAACGCCAAGATAGGCGCGGGGACCCGCCCGCCATTTCTCCGACAGCGTCAGCCCGTTGCGGCCGGTGATGCGGATGCGGTCGAACGATCCCGTCATCGCGGCAAAGCCGGTCGCGCAGACTACGGCGTCGAGCGGATACTCTGTGGCGCCGACCACGATGCCATCAGGCGTAAAGCGCTCGATTGGCGTCTTCGACACATCGACCAGCTTCACATGGGGAAGATTGTAGGTCTCGAAATAGCCGGTATCGACGCATAGCCGCTTGCAGCCGAACACATTGTCGGGGCACAACAGTTCGGCGGTCGCCGGATCCCGGACGATCTCGCGGATCTTGCGACGCGCAAATTCGGCGATGGTGTCGTTGGCGGCTTTCTCGAACAAAAGGTCACCAAAGGCGCCGAGGAAGGGCAGGCCGCCACGCTCCCAGGCTTCCTCGTATTGGCGTTCGCGCTCCTCGGCGGTCGCTTCCAGCGCAGGCTTCATGTTGAACGGAAAATAGAAACCGGTCGGCCGCGCCCGCGCCTTGGCGCGTAGCGCCGGATAGTCGGCCTTGATCGTCTTGCGATATTCCGGCGTGAGCTTCTGGTTCCAGGCCGGCACCGAATAGGTCGCGGTGCGCTGAAACACGGTCAGCGCTGACGCCTGCTGTGCAATGATCGGGATCGACTGGATTGCCGAGGAGCCGGTGCCGATCACCCCGACACGAAGCCCGGTGAAATCGACCCCGTCATGCGGCCATTCGCCGGTGTGATAGATCGGGCCTTGGAACGCTTCGATATCCTTGAAGGGCGGACGGTTGGTCGCGGACAGGCAGCCGACCGCCATGATGCAGAATTTGGCCGAGACCTGATCGCCACGGTCGGTTTCGATCCGCCAGCATTTTGCTGTTGCGTCGAAGGTCGCCGCCGTCACGCGGGTATCAAAACGAATATGCGGCCGAAGATCGAACCGGTCGGCGACGTGATTGGCGTAGTTGAGAATTTCCGGCTGCGGTGCATATTTTTCCGACCAGTCCCATTGCTGGTCGAGTTCTTCCGAGAACGAGAACGAATACTGCATGCTCTCGACGTCGCAGCGCGCGCCGGGATAGCGGTTCCAGTACCAGGTGCCGCCGACACCACCGCCGGCTTCATAGACTCGCGCGGTAAAGCCAAGTCCGCGCAGCCGATGCAGCATATAGAGCCCGGCGAACCCGGCGCCGACGACCACGGCGTCGAACGCCGCGCCAACTTCCTTTGAACGTTCCTCTTGCTTTGCCGTGCTGGGTGCCATGGATCGTTTCTCGTCCAGGTTGATGGCGTCAGTGATGGTTTGCGGAAGCCGAAGATGATAGCGCCGCGCTCTATGCCCCCCGTTCGAGCAAGGTCTTGAAATCGGCGCGAGCGCGTTGCGCCTCTTTCCTTGCGGTCTCGGAAGCTTCGCCGAGGCCGAAATAGCCGTGAATCAGGCCGGGACCGTCGTGATATTTAGTCGCGACGCCGGCGGCCTTCAGCGCATCGGCATAGGCCTTGCCCTCGTCGCGCAGCGGATCGAACCATGCTGTCGTGACAATCGCCGGCGCCAATCCGGCGAGGCTCCTGGCGCGCAATGGCGACACGCGCCAGTCGGTGCCGTGCTTGTCGTCACTGAGATAATGTCCGGCGAACCATTCCATCACCGCGCGTGACAGGAAATAACCCTCGGCGTTTTCGCTGCGTGAGGGGTAGCGCGCGTTCTCTTTCGGATCGGCATAATTGCCGGCGGCATCGATCACGGGATAAACCAGCAATTGACCGGCGAGTGTGATGCCTTCGTCGCGACAGGCAATGGCAACCGTGGCCGCCAGATTGCCGCCGGCGCTGTCGCCGGCGAGGCCGACGCGCTTGCTGTCGCCGCCGAACTGGTCGATGCGCTTGACGATATCTCTGACGGAGGCGAACGCATCCTCGAACGCGCCGGGAAAGCGGGTTTCCGGCGGACGCCGATAGTCGACGGAGACCACGACCGCGCCGGTCTCGATCACCAGCAGGCGGGCCTGGCGGTCATGGGTTTCCAGATCGCCGGCGACCCAGCCGCCACCGTGGAAAAACACCACGGTCGGCGATTTGTCCTGCCCGTTGCGGTAGACGCGTGCGGCGAGAGGACCAGCGGCGCCTTTGACTGTGATATCTTTGACGTCCGCGACCGGAGGCGGTGGAATTGCCGCACGCGCCGCAGCCAGCGCCCGCAACGCATCGCGCGCGCTCTGTGGCGTCATTGTTTCGGGATCGCGTAGCGGTAATTTCGGGATGATCTCGGCAATGACGGGGTCGAGCGGCGTCACCATGCGTTTCCTCGCGCTGATTATTTTTCATCAGCATAGGGTCCGCTTGCTGCTGCGGCAACTATCTCCTTCGACGCGGGCGTGAAGGTGCCAGGATGCTCTTTAGTCTAATTCCGCGCGCGGGAATTTCTCGCCGCGCCGTTGGTTTGTTCGAGGCTGATCGCGATCATTCGCCCTTGAGGCGCTGGTCGTCGCGGACCCGCACCCGTTCGGCGCCTTGCGCGCCGGCGGGCGACAATCTGAGCAGGCTGAGCGTTGCCCCGAGCAGCGCAAAACCAACGCCGACCAAAAGCGAGATCTGGGTGCCGTTGGAAGGGTATTGCGCCAGGAACAGCGCAACCAGCGAGGCACCCATGGTCTGACCCAATAGCCGCGCCGTTCCCAGCATGCCGCTGGCGCCACCGCTGCGCTCGCGCGGCGCCGCCGCAATCATGGTGCGATTGTTGGGGGTCTGGAACAGACCAAAACCCGCGCCGGCCAGCGCCATGCGCCAGATCACATCGAAGGCCATCGGGTTGGCGGGCAACAGCGCGAGGGCGCCGAGACCGGCAGCGAACAGCGCCAGCCCAATGCCGCCCAGAAGTCCGGCCGGATAGCGTTCGACCAGGCGTCCCGCCAACGGAGCCGCGAAAGCGACCGCGATCGGCCAGGGCGTGATCAACAGGCCTATCTGTACCGCGGAATATCCAAAACGGCTTTCGAGGTAAAAAGGGATCGAGACAAAGGCCAGCATCTGGCCGCAGAACGAGGCGATCGAGGTTGAGATCGACAGCGCGAAAATCGGGATGCGCAGCAGATCCAGCGGCAATAACGGCGAAGCCATGTGGGTCTGCCGGATCACCAGCAGAAAGCCAGCGGCCGCCGCGATCGCAAACTGCGATAGACAGACCAGCAGGCTTTCACCATGGCCAACGCTGTCGATCGCGGCGATGCCAAGGCCGAACGTGACGGCGCTGAGCCCGGCGCTTTGCCAGTCGAAGCGGTGCACGGCGGGCCGCGTGTGCGGCAGCATGCGCCAGCCCAGCGCCAGCGTGACGACGCCGAGCGGCACGTTGATGGCGAACAGGTACGGCCAGGTGCTGACAGCGAGAATCGCGGCGGCGACGGTGGGACCGACCGCGGCCGAGATCGCGACAACCAGCGCGTTGATGCCGATGCCGCGCCCGAGGTGGGCGCGCGGGTAGGTGTAGCGAACCAACGCCGCGTTGACGCTGAGGATTCCCGCGGCGCCAAAGCCCTGGAAAATGCGCGCCACCGTCAGCAGAAGCAGCGTATGCGCCAGCGCGCAAAACAGCGATGCCAGCGTGAACAGCAGCAACCCGGCCAGATAGACGCGGCGGTAGCCGATGATTTCACCAAGCGACGACAGCGGCAGCAGCGAGATCGTGATCGCGAGCTGATAGCCGTTGACGATCCAGATCGAAAATGCCGGGCTCGCGTTGAGCGATCCGGCGATCGTGGGCAACGCGACATTGGCGATCGCGCCGTCGATCACAGCCATCACCAGGCCAAGCCCGATGGTGAGAATCGCCCAGTTCCGTTGTGGCTGGGGCAATCCATCGGCGTGCTCTATCGCAGCGGTCGCACCCTGGCTTGTCATAAGAATTGGCTTCTCATAGCAATTGGCTAGCGCTTTTGGCGGTGGCCCGATAGCCGGTTTTGCGCGGGCCAGCTGTGAATGCCGATCTCGGACGGCGTGCCGTCCAAGCGACATTCGGATCGGCATGTCCTATTCTGTTCAGGCGATACCGGGAGCGATGAGGCGCCATGTCCGACCAGCGAACAGTCCTGCTTTTTTCCTATGGAACGCTGCAACTGGACGAGGTCCAGCTTTCGTCCTTTGGCCGCCTGCTGGAAGGGCAGGCGGACGCCATGGTCGGATACCGTCAATCCCGGATCGAAATCACCGACCCCGAGGTGATCAGGACAAGCGGCAAACGATTCCATCCGATCGTCGAGGCAAGTGACAATCCTGGCGATGAAGTGCAGGGCAAGGTGTTCCGGATCACCGAGGCCGAACTGACGTCCGCCGACGCCTATGAGGTCGCCGACTACAAGCGCGTAGAGGTCCCGCTTCGTTCCGGAAATACGGCCTGGGTCTATGTTCGCGCCTGAAGGGGCTCTAGCCTTCGCCGAGCAATTCTTTGATCCGGCGCTGCAGCTGGCGCTTTTTGGCTTCGCTTTTGCGTAAGCGTTCATCGAGATCGGATTCGGGCGGCGCAGGGGGCTCGCCCGAGAACGCGACGCCGACGAAATTGTCGCGCCACCAGATCACCTTGGCGAGAAAGGAGCGGCCTTTCCGGGCGACGGTCAGCGACATCTGCTCCCTGGGAAATCGGACGACGTTCGAGAATTCGATGTTGGCGCCTTTTTCCGAGATATTGCGCACCACGCAATCCTTGGCCGCGCCAGTTTCGTCCGACTTGGCCACGCCACCATAAAGAACCTTGTCGCGCGTGGTTTGGCGTCGATCCTGCATCGGTCATACTCCCCAACAAAGAGGCGGAACCTTACCCTGCTACGGTTCCGGCGAAAGGGTGCAGCCGGTAAAATGCGGCGTTAACGTAAACCGATCACGGGGTCGATCGGACGTATTGCAGGCGGTTTTGGCGGCGTGGACGGGCCCATCCGCGCGCCATGATTGCGAAATAGCTGAATACGGCCGGCGATAAGGAGCCAAGGGAACGGGATATGGCGGCGCAAACGCTGATCTGTCTGCGAACGGTGCTCTCCGCTGCCGTGATGGCTCTGGCCTGGCCGGGCGTCTCGGCAATCGCAGAGGACGCGCCAGCTGCCGCCGACCCTCGGGTGGTCCATCCGAGCGTCGAAGAGCTCGCGATCCCCAACGCCGAAAACAAGGATACCGGCGACGCCGGCACCCGCGAGGCGATGTGCCTGATGGTCGAGTTGGCGGCGAGATCGAACAACCTGCCGGTCGAGTTCTTTGCCCGCGTGATCTGGCAGGAGAGCCGCTTTCAGTCCGACGCGGTGGGGCCGATAACGCGGAGCGGCCAGCGCGCGCAGGGCATCGCGCAATTCATGCCGGGCACCGCGAGCGAGCGCCGCTTGCTCGATCCGTTTGATCCCGTGCAGGCGCTACCGAAATCGGCGGAGTTTCTCAGCGAGTTGCGCAACCAGTTCGGCAATCTTGGCCTGGCCGCGGCGGCTTACAATGCAGGCCCGCGCCGTGTGCAGGATTGGCTCGCCGGCACCGGCGGCATGCCGCAGGAGACGCGCAATTATGTCGTTGCGATCACCGGCAGCACCGTCGACGACTGGGCCGCGGCCAGCAAAAGCGGCAAGCCCGCCGAGCGCGCGCCGACCACGTCGAGTTTGGGTTGCCGCGAGCTGATGGCGCTGTTGCGGCGCGCACCCAATCCCTTCGTCACCGAACTGGAGCAGCACGTGAAGCTTAGTGCAGCCAAGCTGTGGGGTGTGCAACTCGCCGCGGGCTTTAGCCGCGACAAGGCGCTGGCGATGTATGCCCGCGCCATCAAGCGGCTGAGCGCGGTGATCGGCGATCAGGATCCGAGCCTGCTGAGCTCGGTGCTGCGTAACCGCGGCACCCGCACGTTCTATCAGGTGCGGATCGGCGCCGACACGCGTCCCGCGGCTGACGATCTCTGCAATCGCATCCGTCATGCCGGTGGCGCCTGCTTCGTGCTGCGCAATATGAATGTCGCGGGCTGATGACCGTATCTGCATAGCGGCCCTGAACGGCAGTTCGCTTGACGGGGGATGGTTTGGTCAGCGTTATGGCGGCGCAATTCAACCCCTCGGATTCCCGTGGCGCTTCCTCCGCTCGATTTACCCCAATGGCACAGTTCTCTCGGCGCGTTTCGCTGGGGGCTGCGCTCGATCGGCTCGACGGTGCTGACCATGGTGCTATTCGCGACCTATCTCGGAATTGGCGCGCTCGCCCATGACAGCCGCTTCAGCCTCGGATGGGCGCTGGCGGCGACATTGTTTGTGTGGGCCGGGCCGGCGCAGATCATCCTGATCTCGACGCTTGGCTCCGGTGCGACCGTGATCCAGGCCGCGATCGCCGTCACCGTCAGCGCTATCCGGCTGTTTCCCATGGTGGTGTCGGTGATGCCGATGTTGCGGACGCCGCAGACCAAACGCCGGCATCTGATCCTGGTGGCGCATCTGACCGCCGTGACGCTGTGGGTCGAATGTTTTCGCTTTCTGCCGCAGGTGCCGCGCGACCGCCGGATCGCGTTCATCCACGGGCTCGGCGCCGGCCTCGTGCTGGTCTGCCTCACCGCAACCGCGGTGGGTTATGGCCTCGCGGCCAATCTGTCGCAACTGTTCGCTGCCGCGATCCTGATGCTGACGCCGTTGGCATTTCTGTTCTCGACTGCGCGCAATTCGCGCGAGCTGTCCGATATCGCGGCGCTGGTGCTCGGGCTTTTGTTGTTTCCGCTGGCGGCAAAACTCGACAGCGGCGTCGATATCCTGATCAGCGGCCTGGTGGCAGGTACCATCGCCTATGGCGTCCACCGCTGGCGGGCGCACGCATGAGCGATTTCATCGGCGACTGGCATGCATTGGTCATCCTGGTGGTCGCAGGCGTGATTCCCAATCAGATATGGCGCATGCTCGGACTGTGGTTCGGCGGCGGCATCGACGAGGGCTCCGAACTGCTGATCTGGGTGAGAGCGGTGGCGACCGCGATCCTCGCCGGCGTGATCGCGGAAATCGTCGTGCAGCCGCCGGGCGCGCTGGCGAGCGTGCCGGAGTGGCTGCGCTACACGTCTGTTCTCGTCGGATTTGCCGGCTTCATGGCTTCACGGAAATCGATTTTTACCGGCGTGGTGTGCGGCGAGATCGTGATCGTGGCCGGCAAATGGTGGCTTGGCTGAAATCCTACCGGCGAGCTTGTCCAAGATCGCAAGTCGGATAAGCTCGGATCAACAAAAAGATCATGGCGGGAGGTTGCAATGAACGCGCGTGCCGGAGGTTTTGTCGCTTGCCTGACCGCCATTGTTGCGACGATGGCAACGGACGCGCGTGCAGCGGATTACCCGACGCATCCGATCAAGCTGGTCGTCAACTATGCCACCGGGGGCCCGACCGATATTCTGGCACGTCTGTTCGGCGATTATATCAGCAAGGATTTGAAGCAGCCTGTCATCGTCGAGAACAAGGGCGGCGCCCAGGGCGCGATCGGGGCCGAGGAGGTCGCGCATTCAGATCCAGATGGCTACACGCTGCTTTTCACGACCGGTTCGGTCATCGTGACCAATCCGCTGCTGTACAAGAAGCTGTCCTATGACCAGGTCAGGGACTTCAGGATGCTGGCGATTGTCTGCGACTTGCCCCTGGTGATGGAGGTGCATCCGTCGGTGCCGGCCAAGACTGTCGCTGAGCTCGTCGCCTATGCCAAACAAAACCCCGGCAAGATCAATTTTGGAGCGGGAGGTGTCGGCGCCACCGTGCATTTGGCGGGCGAAATGTTCAAACAACTCGCCGGAATCAAGATGACCCTCGTTCCGTATAAGGGGACCGGTCCGGCACTGTCCGACTTGATCGCCGGCAATATCCAGCTGATGTTCGACAGCGTCAGCACGGTGTTACCGCAGGTCAAATCCGGCTCACTGCGAGCTCTGGGGGTGACGACGGAGCATCGCAGCCCGGATCTGCCTGACGTGCCGACCATCGCCGAAAGCGGCTATCCCGATTATCGTGTCAGCTTGTGGTCCGGCTTCGCGGCGCCGGCAAAGCTGCCGGACGACGTCACCGCCAAGATCAGTGCCAGTCTTGATCGGGCCATGAACGATGAGGCATTTCGTGCCAAGCTCGAGAAACTCGGTTCTCCGGTGGAACGTCCGCGCAGCGCAGCCGCAATCAAGGAGTTCATTGACGCGGACCGCGCCCGATGGTCCGCTGTGATCAAGGCGCAAAACATATCGTTGGATTGATACATGGTACGAGAGAGCGAAGTCCGCGAAGGGGAAATCGCAGTTGAGGCACCGGAGCCGCGCCATGCGGGTCTGGTCTTTATCGGCCGCATCCGCACGCCCTGGACCTCGCGGCTGGCGACCCCGCGGCAGGGCCGGCATGACGGCCCGGTCTGCCGGCTTGAAATCTTCGACCCCTGGGTGCCGGCGCTGAAGGGCGTCGACTTCTACTCCAACCTTGAGGTGATCTACTGGCTGCATCAGTCGCGGCGGGATTTGGTGCTGCAGTCGCCGAAGAACAACAAGGCGACCCGCGGAACGTTTTCGCTTCGCTCCCCGGTGCGGCCCAATCCGATAGGCACCTCGATCGTCAAACTGGTCGGCATCGAAGGCAACGTCGTGCTGGTGCGCGGCCTCGACTGCCTCGATGAGACGCCGCTGCTCGACATAAAACCTGACCGCTGTGAGTTCACGCCACTGGCGCCGCCGCAGGCTGGGGATTTCGAGACGGAGTGATATCCTTCGTCATTCCGGGATGCGCCTCTTGGCGCAGGCCCGGAATCCATATTCCTCGTCGTGGTTATGGATTCTCAGATGCGCAATTGCGCATCGTAGCTCGCGCAAGAGCGCGCCCCCGGAATGACGAGTTTTAATCGACTATCCAGATCGCCCTACTTCAACGCCGCGATCAGCTTGGCCGCATTGGCTTCCAGCACGTGGCCGTCTTCCTTGCGGCTCGCCGGCGGAAGCAGCGCGACGCCGTCGTGGCGCGGCATCACGTGCATGTGCAGGTGGTAGACCACTTGCCCTGAAGCGGGCTCGCTGAACTGCTGCACGGTGATGCCGTCCGCTGTGAACGCCTTCATCGCGGCGCGGGCGATCTTGTGGGACGCGCGCGCGACGTGGGCGAAATCTTCCGCCGAGATATCGAGGATATTGCGGGCAGGGGCTTTTGGGATCACCAGAGTATGCCCCGGCGAACGCGGCATGATGTCGAGAAACGCCAGCACATGGTCGTTCTCATAGACCTTGTAGCAGGGAATCTCGCCGCGCAGGATTTTGGCGAAGATGTTGTTGGGGTCATACGCGGTCATGACGTCTCCCTGGAATTTTGAGTTCTAACTCTTATGCCGTTATCGCGGACGGTCAATCCGGGTCTTCGGCGGTTTTACGGAACGGACCGGCCTCGGTCAGTTCGCGGCCGGCTTCGGCGACATAGGCGCGCTCGCGCTTGAGATAGTCGGCGATGGCGTGACGCAGGCCGGGGTCCGCGATATAATGCGCCGAATAGGTGGTTTGCGGCAGATAGCCGCGTGCGATCTTGTGCTCGCCCTGCGCGCCGGCCTCGACGGTCTTCAAGCCGCGCTGAATTGCAAAATCGATCGCCTGATAATAGCAGACCTCGAAATGCAGGAACGGATGATGCTCGACCGCACCCCAGTTGCGGCCGAACAACGTATTGGAGCCGATGAAATTGATCGCACCGGCGATCCAGCGGCCGTCGCGCTTGGCCATCACCAGCAGCACGTCCCGGCTCATGCTCTCGCCGATCAGCGAGAAGAACGCACGGGTCAGATAGGGGCGGCCCCATTTCCGCGAGCCGGTCTCCATATAGAATTCGAAGAAGGCGTCCCAGGCGTCTTCGGTGATGTCGCTGCCGGTCAGATGATGGATCGTGATCCCTGCGGAAAGCGCCTCGCGCCGCTCGCGCTTGATCGCCTTGCGGTGGCGCGAATTCAGTGTGGCGAGGAAATCGTCGAAACTACCGTAGCCCTGGTTGTGCCAGTGAAATTGCTGGTCGGTGCGCTCCAGAAAATCGTGTTCGGCGAGAAATTTTTGCTCGGCGTGCCGGGCAAACGTGACGTGTACCGATGAGGCCCTCGTCGCCTCGCACAGGCCGACCAGCCCGCTGGCCAACGCAGTCCCGATGACGTCAGGATCGACGCCGTTGCGGATCAACAGCCGCGGCCCGGTCGCCGGTGTAAAAGGAACCGAGGCCTGCAATTTCGGGTAATAGCGGCCGCCGGCGCGCTCATAAGCGTCGGCCCAGCCGCGGTCGAACACGTATTCGCCCTGCGAGTGCGATTTCAGATAACAGGGCACGATACCGGCGATACGGCCATCGAGTTTTGCCAGCAGATGCCGCGGACCCCAGCCGGTCTTCGCGCAGGCAGATCCAGATTTTTCCGCAGCCATGAAAAAGGCGTGCGAAATGAATGGGTTGTAGCTTATTTTTGAATTGATGCAGGAGCCGTTTGCTGCGCCTTGCGGCGCCAGCGTATCGAGGCTTTCGAGGCTCGACTTGCCGGGCGCCGGATTGGCGCAGGCGTCCCACTCGTCAGCCTTGATGTCGCTGACGGAAGGAACTGCTTCTAGGGATATTTCAGATGGCGCCATCGACGACTTGGACCGGCCTGATGTCACGATCGGCCATCGTACATGGTGACCAACCTGACCAAGATCGTGCATTGCACGCGTGACTTCAAGGGTAGCAAACTGCGCATCAGGTTCCCGGTACAAAACCCTCAAAAATCATTTGATCGGCGTAGCGCGCGGCGCGCTCGCGCTGCTCGGGCGTGCGCACGGTCCAGGTCAGCAGCGGCAGCCCGAACAAATGCTGGGTGATCCAGGGCGCCATGGCCGGCAGTTCGTTGACCCAATAGGCCACGAAGTGCGGCCGGGTGCGGAAGGCGTGGCGCAGATGGGTCATGTCTCGGCGTTGCGCGGGTGAAGCTTCCGGCCAGTCGGTTTCGGTGTAATGGCGTTCGGCGACGATGCCTCGCGGTAGCTGCGGCATCAACTCGCGCAGCGCCATCACCTGGTCCGGATCGAACGACATGCCGACCGCCGGTCCGCGATAGGCGGCGAGAACCTGCGACATCCGCTTTACCAACTGCCGATCGCCATCGAAATGGCTTTTGACCTCGACGACAAGCGGGACGCGGCCGGCGACCAGCGCGCAGAGATCGCCGAGCGACATCATCCGCTCCGGCGTATCCTTGAACGCGACCGTCTTGAGTTCTGCGGCGCTGAGGCTGCGCAATGCGCCGGCACCATCGGTGAGGCGGCCCAGCACATCGTCATGATGCACCATGGCTTCGCCGTCGGCCGAGAGCTGGATATCGACCTCGATGCTGAAATTGCCTGCGATCGCCGCATTCACCGCGCCGGGCATGTTTTCGATGATGCCACGGGCGCGGTTATGCAGGCCGCGATGCGCCACCGGCCGTGCGGTCAACCAGTCAGGTGCGCGCAAGGGGCGAGGCCTCGTTACGAAACTTCGAAGATACCCTCGACTTCCACCGCGGCATCGGCCGGAAGCGACGAGACGCCGACGGTGGTGCGGGCATGGCGGCCCTTGTCGCCGAACGCTGCGACCATCAGGTCGGACGCGCCGTTCAACACCTTCGGTCCGTCGAGAAAGTCGGGCGCCGAATTGACGAAGCCGCCGAGACGGACCACGCGAACCACCTTGTCGAGGTCACCGAGCGCGGCCTTGATCTGGGCCAGCAGGTTGATCGCACAACCGCGCGCCGCAGCATTGCCTTGCTCCACGGTAACGCCGGCGCCGAGCTTGCCCTTGGCGATCAGCTTGCCCTGCGGATCGACACACACCTGGCCGGACACGATCAGCAGATTTCCGGTGCGCACGAAGCCGACGTAATTCGCTATGGGGGAGGCGGGTTCGTGCAAGACGATGCCCTGAGCCGCCAGTTTCTGTTCGACCGTACCCGCCATGTTTCGTCCTCGTTTGATGTGACCTGCACCCGACGAGATGTGATCGGGTTCACATTGGTTTCGCGCATTGCGCCTTTACATGCAAGCCGACGCGGTGCAAGGCGGGTTGCCGCTTTCGGCGGCAGACGCGGCGCGCCGGAAAACCTTGTGGTCTGGCCGCTATTTGTGATGTTTGCCCTAGTTGCGGCGCAATAGCGCCGTCACTAATCTGACAAATCTCGTTCGAGGAAAAGACATGACCGGCTCGCTCATTTCGCCTCGTGGCGCCAGGTTGCTGGCGCTGGCGGTTGCCGCCTTGGCATCTGGATCGGGCCTTGCCGGCGGCCGGGCCCACGCCGCCAGCGGTCCGTTTTTGCCGCATCAAGCGCTGTACGACCTCAGTCTGGTCAAATCGCGCGGCTCCAGTTCGATCAACAGCGCGCGGGGGCGCATCCTTTACAACTTCTCCGGCAGCACCTGCGAGGGCTATACCTCCGAATTCAGGCAGGTCTCGGAGCTTGAAAGCGGTGAGGACAAGGTGACCTTGAGCGATCTGCGCTCGACCTCCTGGGAGGACGGCGAGGGCAAGAGCTACCGCTTCAAGATCGATTCGCGGATGAACGACATCGACTCGAGTCCGGTCGACGGGGTGGCCGAGCGGACCGGCGACCACGTTACGGTCAAACTGAAGCAGCCGGAGGCCAAGACGTTTACGCTCGACGGCAGTACGGTATTTCCGACCCAGCAGATCGAGCGCATCATCGAGGCCGCGCGGGCTGGAAAATCGGTGCTGGAGCTGACGGTCTATGACGGCTCCGATAATGGCGAGAAGGTCTACAACACACTGTCGGTGATCGGGCAGGCGATCCCTGGCGACAAGGCCATCGCCACGCCGGATCCCTCCACTACCAGCGACGTCATGAAATCGCTGACACGGTGGCCGGTCACCGTCAGCTATTACGACCATGACGCCAAAGCCACGGAAGGCGAACAGACGCCAGTCTATTCGATGTCGTTCGAGCTTTACGAGAACGGCGTCTCGCGGGCGCTGGTGCTCGACTACAACGATTTCGTCGTTGCCGGCGCGATGGGCAAATTCGACGTCAGGGATTCCAAGCCGTGTAAGTGAGTTCTCGAGATTTCGGGTCTGGTCCTTCGGACCATCCCGGAATGACTGTTTCGGATCAGCTATTCCTCATCTTCTTCCTGCTTTTCCGGTCCCTCATAGGCAATGCCCCGGATCACCGCCGCGTTGCCGAATTTCTTGCGCAGGCCATCCATCGCGCGCTCGGCATCGGCGGAGCGGCGGTCGAGCATATCGGTGTCGTCGGCCGCGGAGCCCTGGCGCAGCGCGCTGACGCCAGTGCCCATCAGGCGAAACGCGGTTCCGTCGACTTCCTTGGCCAGCATTTCCCGCGAGATCGCGAAAATCTTCGCGGCGAGCTGGGTTGGCGCATGAATCGATTGCGAGCGAGTGCGCTGCCGGAAATCGGCGGTCTTCAGTTTCAAGGTGACCGTGGAGCCGGCGAGTTCGCTGCTCTTCAGCCGCGAGGAGACCTTCTCCGACAGTCGCCAGAGGGTTTTCTCCAGCGCTGTGAAATCACGGATGTCGCTCTCGAAGGTGGTTTCGTTGGAAATCGTCTTGGCGCCGCGATCGGCCACCACGCGGCGATCGTCGATCCCGCGCGCCAGCCGCCACAGCCTGCGGCCTTCTCCGGCGAACTGCTTCATCAGCTCGACTTCATCGGCGCGCTGCAGATCGGCGATGGTGCGGAAACCGCGCTGTAGCAACTTTTCCTGGGTTGCCGGGCCGACGCCATAGATGAAGCCGACCGGTTTGTCCGCCAGCATCGTGCGCGCTTCCTCCGGGTCGAGCGCGGCAAAGCCGCGCGGCTTGTCCAGGTCGGAGGCAATCTTGGCCAGAAACTTGTTGGTCGAAAGCCCCACGGAAACCGTGATGCCGATATCGCGTTCGACCTCGCGGGCGAACCGCGCCAGAACCTTTGCGGGGATCATGCCGTGCACGCGCTGGGTGCCGGCGAGATCCAGGAACGCCTCGTCGATCGACAGCGGCTCGACCAGCGGCGTCAGCGCCTGCATCGCATGACGCACCTCGCGGCCGACGCGGACATACTTCGCCATGTCGGGCCGGATCACGCTGGCGTGCGGACAGAGCGCCAGCGCCTTGAACATCGGCATCGCCGAACGCACGCCAAAGGTGCGGGAGATGTAGCAGGCCGCCGATACCACGCCGCGCTTGCCGCCGCCGATGATGACGGGCTTGTCGGCGAGATCGGGATTATCGCGCTTTTCGACGGTGGCATAAAATGCGTCGCAATCGATGTGCGCCAGCGTCAGCGCCGGCAGCACGTGGTGACGTACCAGGCGAGGCGAGCCGCATTCGCCACATCTTCGGGCGGCGCTATCGAGATCGCCGAGGCAGTCCCGGCAAAAGCAGGTGGGGCCATCCAGCGTGGGCGCGGACGCGCTCACGGCACGTCGCGTTCCCATTGCGGATCGTTCAACGCCTGATGGGCGGCCGCGATGTTGGTGGGATGAAGCTGCGAGGCGGTTGCGAACGCCTTCACGGTCGCGTCATCGCGCATGACAAAATCGAGCACATTGGCCAGAAAATGCGGATCGGTCGCGGCCGTGCGCAGGGTCTCCGGGCCAATCCCGCTTTCGGCCAGGAACTGGCCCAGGCGCTCGGGGTCGCCGGCGATGAAGGAAAGTGCCTGAACTGCAACGATTTCAGCCACTTGTCTGGGGTTATGAACAGGCTTCTTCAACTGTTGTGTTTGCCTTTCCGTAACTTCTGGTCTCTAGTTTGAAGCCATCATGCCCGAGTTTGCGAAGCTTGTTCAAGCAAGTGCAAATCGATCCGTGGAAACTTACCACCTCGGCTTAACGGGTTAGAACGAATCTGGCGCTAGTTTGAATTCAGTTTTTTCGACGTCCGGCGCAGCCTGAACACGCGACCTGCCGGGGCTGCTTTTTGGGGATTGGAGGGACGGATGGCCAAAACCGTCCTGATCGTGGAGGACAACGAGCTCAATATGAAGCTCTTTCGCGATCTCTTGGAAGCGCATGGTTATCAGACCTCCGGGACCAGCAATGGTTTCGAGGCGCTCGATCTCGTCCGCAAGCTTCGTCCCGATCTCGTGCTGATGGATATTCAATTGCCTCAGGTGTCCGGCCTGGAAGTGACCAAATGGATCAAGGACGATCCCGAGCTGCGCAATATTCCTGTGGTCGCGGTGACGGCGTTTGCGATGAAGGGTGATGAGGAACGCATCCGCGAAGGCGGCTGCGAGGCGTATTTGTCCAAACCGATTTCAGTTGGAAAATTTATTGAGACCGTTCGTCGGTTTGTAGGGTAGTGGGGGAGAGTTCCGATGTCGGCTCGTGTTCTGGTCGTCGATGACGTTCCGGCCAACGTCAAGCTATTGGAAGCGCGGCTGTCGGCGGAATATTTCGATGTCCTGACCGCGTGCAACGGCACCGAAGCGCTTGAGATCTGCTCGCGCGCCGAATGCGATATCATCCTGCTCGACGTCATGATGCCCGACATCGACGGTTTTGAGGTCTGCCGCCGGCTGAAGTCCAACCCGGCGACGCATTTCATTCCGGTGGTGATCGTCACCGCGCTGGATAGTCCCGCCGATCGCGTCCGCGGGCTGGAAGCCGGCGCCGATGATTTCCTGACCAAGCCGGTATCCGACGTCGTGCTGATCGCGCGGGTGCGTTCGCTCACGCGGCTGAAGATGATGACCGATGAATTGCGCATGCGCGCTATCACCTCGCTGGAGATCGGTGTGCAGGCGCCGGAGCGCAGCGCGGTCGCCGAAACCGGCAAAGGTGGCCGTATCCTGTTGGTCGATGACCGCGCCTCATCCTATGAGCGGCTCGCGCCGGTATTGAGTTCCGAGCACACCGTCGATGTCGAGACCAATCCCGCCGAAGCATTGTTTCACGCCGCCGAAGGCAACTATGATCTCCTGATCGTCTCGCTCGGCCTTGAAAATTTCGACGGCTTGCGGCTGTGCAGCCAGGCGCGCTCGCTGGAACGGACCCGCCAGGTGCCGATCCTGGCCATCGCCGACGCCGACAACAACGCGCGGCTCTTGCGCGGGCTCGAAATCGGCGTCAACGACTACCTGCTGCGCCCGGTGGACAAGAACGAATTGCTGGCGCGGGCGCGCACCCAGATCCGCAAGCGGCGCTACACCGATCATCTGCGCGACAACGTGCAGAACTCGATCGAAATGGCGATCACCGACGCGCTGACCGGTCTGCATAATCGCCGCTACATGGAAAGCCATCTCGCTACATTGGCCGAGCAGGCCTCGAGCCGAGGCAAGCCGCTGGCGCTGATGATGCTCGACATCGATTTCTTCAAATCGATCAACGACAATTACGGCCACGACGCCGGCGACGACGTGCTGCGTGAATTCGCTGTCCGAATCCGCAAGTCGATCCGCGGTATCGATCTCGCCTGCCGTTACGGTGGCGAGGAGTTTGTCATCGTGATGCCGGAGACCGATTTGCACGTAGCCGGGATGGTGGCGGAGCGGCTGCGCCGCTCGATTGCGGGCGAGACCTTTGCCGTCAACAAGGGCACCAAGCGCATCGAAGTCACGATTTCGATCGGCCTGTCCACGCTGGAAATCAAGGGCGAGCCTGTCGCCGACGTGCTCAAGCGCGCCGACACCGCGCTGTATCGGGCCAAGCACGACGGCCGCAATCGGGTGGTTTCGGCGGCGGCGTAACGTGAAGCGGGGCTTCCAGGTCTTGTCGTCCCGGCCTGGCGCGCAATTGCGCGTGAGGCGCCGGGACCCAACCCCTGGCCTACGAAGTTAGCTACGGGCGTCTTCCTCCATCATGGTCCTCACGGCGTATGGGTCCCGGCGTCCGCCGGGACGACGGTGAGGTGTACGATAATTGCAAACGCGTTACTTCCCGCCACGCCGCGGCTCCTTCGCAGCCGCATCGGCGCCAACCTTAACTCCCGCATTCTTCAGTAGTACCCGTGCGGCTTCCTTCGCCGCGCGCGCCATCGCGGGATCGTTGCGCACGAGGTCCTGCGCAATCGAGCCATCGACCAGCAACGCGAGTTGGGTCGCGAGCCCTTCGGCATCGGTGACGCCAAGCTGGACCAGGAGATCGCGAAACCAGAGACGGCGGCTTTCCTTGAACGCGACCGCCACCTTGCGAACCGATTGGTCTTCCGCGCCAAGTTCGGCGACCGCATTGACGAACGGGCAGCCGCGAAAGTCCTTGCTGGCAAAACGCCGCTCCAGCGAATCGAAGGTGCCGAGAATCTGCTCGGCCGGCGGCTTGTCGGAGGGACGCGGCTGCACGAATCGGCGCTCCAGATAGGCCGAGATCAGCGCATCCTTGGACGGGAAGTGGTTGTAGAGCGTGCGTTTGCTGATGCCGATTTCGGCCGCGATGGTATCGACACCGATGGCGCGAATGCCCTGCAGATAGAACAACCTATCCGCGGTTTCGAGGATCCGGTCCTTCATTGCGATTTTGGGATGCAGGGTTGCCATGCGGGCGCGTGGGTTCCTTTGGTCTTGACAGCCGGAACGCTCTATAGCGTAATTACACAGGTCTGTGTAATCAAAATCAGACGGGAAACGCAGGTTGCGGCGGCTCTTCCGCAGCCCAAAGGGAGAATAACAACCATGCCCCTGCTGCAAATCCTGCGTCCCACGCTTCCCATCCTGATCGGCGCGTCCTTGATGCTGACGTTGAGCATGGGCCTGCGGCAAAGCCTCGGCATCTTCATGCAGCCGCTGACGCACGATATCGGCATATCGGTTTCCGATTTCACGCTGGCGATTGCCGCGCAAAACCTCGCCTGGGGATTCCTGCAGCCGCTGGCCGGCGCCATGACCGTGCGCTTCGGCTTTCGCAGCATCATGGTGATCGGCGCGCTGTTTTATATCGCGGGCCTCTCGCTGATGGCGACCGCGCATGGCTTCGTCAGCGTCATGATCGGTGGCGGCATTCTGATCGGAATGTCACTAGCCTGCACCGCGGCGGCGATCGCGATGTCGGTGGCGGCGCGCGCGGTGCCCGCGAGCGTGCGCAGCACGGTGATGGGCATCGTTTCCGGGGCCGGATCGCTCGGTGCGCTGCTGTCGGCGCCGCTCGGGCAAATCCTCAATGAAGGCTATGGCTGGCGCACTGGTTTGGCCGGTTTTATCGTGCTGTCGCTGGCGCTGATTCCCGCTGCCTGGTTCGCCGGCGGGGTCGACCGGATTCCGTTGCCGAAGCCGTCGTCGGAAGAACTCGGCAACACCTCGGCGGGCGTCGCGGTCAAAGTCGCGTTCGGCAATGCCTCGTTTGTGGTGATGACCTGCGCCTATTTCGTCTGCGGCATGCAGCTCGTCTTTCTCACCACCCATCTGCCGTCCTATCTTGCGATCTGCGGCCTTGATCCGATGCTGAGCGCGCAGACGCTTGGCATGATCGGTGGATTCAACGTGCTGGGCAGCCTGTTTTTCGGTTGGGCCGGTCAGCGCTGGAACAAGCTGGCGCTGCTGGGCGGGATCTACATCTTCCGCTCGATCGCACTCGCTTGGTACTTCATGCTGCCGCCGACGCCGGCGACGACGTTGCTGTTCGGCGCGATCATGGGCTTCCTGTGGATGGGGGTCGGCCCGCTGGTCGCGGGGGCCGTCGCCGAAATGTTCGGACTGCGCTGGCAGGCGATGATCCAGGGCCTTGCCTTCATGAGCCATCAGCTCGGCAGTTTCCTCGGCGCGTATGGCGGCGGGCTGATCTATGATTCGCTCGGCTCCTACAATATGGCCTGGCGGATCGGCGTTGCGCTCGGTCTCGCCGGCGGCATCATCCAGGTTGCGTTTGCCTTGATCCGGCCGAGCGAGCCGCCGCTGGTGACGGCGGGCCAGGGCTAATGCGCCAGGGCTAAAGCGTCTCGGATTCGTCAAACTCCGCCCGAATACTGCGAAGCGTGCTCTTTCGTTCCCGCGGCCCCACCGCACCAATGAACGTCGTGAGCATCGCGATGTGGTGTGCGGATGAACGTGAAACTCCATAGTTTCGGTCAGCCGGAAAACCCGGCGCTTGTCCTGCTGCACGGCATCGGTATCGGGCACCGATTGTGGATGAGGCAGATCGAGTGCTTTCAGCTCTCGCATTTTGTCATCGCGCCCGACATCGACGGATTGGCCGGCCGTCGCTGTCCCGACGGGACCGATATCGGCGACCTCGCGAAGACCCTGGAAGAGGCGATTGGTTCGCGATCCCTGGACGCCGTTGCGGTGTGCGGAATTTCTGCGGGCGCGAGCCTGGCGCTGGCGCTCGCGGCGCGGATGCGATCGCGATTAAGCCGTCTCGTGCTCTCCGCGCCGCATGCGCGTGCGCCGCGCTTGGCGTTTGGACTTCAGATCGCGATCGGCAACTTGCTGCCGGAAAATACGCTGGTCGCCATCAGCAAAAAGAGCGTCAACCACGATCCCGAGATCGCGGCCTTCGCCGCGGAAGATTGCAGTCGCTTGGAAAGCGCGGCTTGCTCGCGGCCATGAACATGCTTTGGAAGCTCGATCTCCGCAGCGAGCTTCGAGATGTTGTGGCGCCAACCACGGTACTCTGCGGCGAACAGGATCCGGTGAACGTGCCTGCGGCCCGCGTCATCGCGAAAGCGCTGCCAGATGCCCGTTTGTGGACAGAGCCGCGGGCAGGGCATCTTTGGAACGTGCAGGCGCCTGCACGATTCAACGAGGTCTTGCGCCAGGCGCTGAATGGATCAATCGGCGATCGCCCTCAGAGCTGAGTAGCCTTGCGCGTGGCGTGCCGGTTACGGCCAGCGCGTCGTCTATTCGCCGCCGGCGATCGCGCGATCGATCGCGTCGATGACGCCCTGCATCTCAACAAATTTGATCCGGGCGCGCTCCGCCTTGTCGCGATCAAAGGGCGCGGCGAGGACCTTCGCATGGGCATCGCGGTCCTCGATCATACGTTCGCGCGCCTTCTTCAGCGTATCCTGCCGCTCACCCATGTTGGTCTCCAGTCGGTTCGGGACCGCCGTTATTTCGAAATGATGGTAACGGCCCATCGTGGAGTGGGGCTGGTTTTGAGTTCCATGACCGATCGGACAAGGCCGCGGACCGTTATACCGCCCACTTGCAAGGTGGCCGGCATCCCCCTGAACTGGGCGAAGCGACAACGCCGCGCTTCGGTCAGCTCTGCTGTCTCAATCGTTTGCACGGCACACCTGTGGGTTTCCAAGGCAAGGAAAGCTTGCATCTAGTGTCACGCTAGCGACCGGTGGTTAACAAACGCCACGCGCGTTGAAGGTCATGATCGGACCGGCGTCGCGTGGCGCGTGTGCGACGCGCGCGTGACATGAAGCGACATTGCGTGTCGAATTCTCCGGGTTGAATTTACCGCTCCGCAGCAATCCACAGGCCCTAATGATCATGGCCAATTCGCGCCGTAATTACGGCGCATCCAGTAGTTGATCGGTGAGTCGAAACAATTTGGGGGGAAACCAGATGAACAGCAAAAAATATGTCGCGGAAGTCATCGGCACTTTTTGGCTCACCTTCGCCGGATGCGGCAGCGCGGTGATTGCTGCGGCGTTCCCGCAAGTGGGGATTGGGCTGGTCGGGGTGTCACTGGCGTTCGGGTTGAGTGTCGTGACCATGGCCTATGCGATCGGGCATATTTCGGGCTGCCATCTCAATCCGGCAGTGACGCTCGGGCTTGCCGCGGGCGGACGCTTTCCGGCGGGGCAGATCCTGCCTTATGTCATTGCGCAGGTGATCGGCGCGGTCGCGGCCGCCGCGCTGCTGTACGTGATCGCGAGCGGCGCTGCGGGCTTCGATGTCAGCAAGGGATTTGCATCGAACGGCTACGACGCGCATTCGCCGGGCCATTACAGCATGATCGCCTGCTTCATCATGGAAGTCGTGATGACAATGATGTTCCTGTTCATCATCATGGGCGCGACGCATGGCAGGGCGCCGGCCGGATTCGCGCCGCTGGCGATCGGCCTGGCGCTGGTAATGATCCATCTCGTCAGCATTCCCGTGACCAATACCTCGGTCAATCCCGCGCGCAGCACGGGGCCGGCGTTGTTCGTCGGCGGCTGGGCGCTGGAACAGCTCTGGATGTTCTGGGTCGCGCCGCTAATCGGCGGCGTGCTGGGCGGCGTGATCTATCGCTGGCTCAGCGATGAACCGACCGGCATCGTAGAGGGCAAGACCTGAGCAAGGCCGAGCCGTCACCACAAAATAAAAACGGGGCCCAGACGGGCCCCGTTTAAATCCATCGGCAATGCGACGGCAAATTACTTGATCTTCGATTCCTTGAACTCGACGTGCTTGCGCGCGACCGGGTCATACTTCTTCTTGACCAGCTTGTCGGTCATCGTGCGCGAGTTCTTTTTGGCGACGTAATAGAAGCCGGTATCCGCTGAGGAAACGAGCTTGACCTTGATGGTGACCGCTTTGGCCATGTTCAGACCTCAAATATCTGGGGAATCGGAGAGCCGGCCCAAGAGGCCCGCATTTGCCGCGCAACGTAGCCTCAGATCGCCCAAAGTCAAGGTTTTGGCGGCAAAAACCGGCTTAATTCCTGCCAATTAACCTTCAAAGAACCGGTTTTTCGGCCTCGGCAGCCCCAAATTCTCCCGCAGCGTCCGTCCCTCGTATTCCTTTCGGAAAATCCCGCGCTTCTGCAGTTCCGGCACGACCTTGTCGACGAAATCGTCGAGGCCGGCTGGCAGGAACGGGAACATGATGTTGAAGCCGTCGCAGCCCTTGCTGGTCAGCCATTCCTCCATCTGATCGGCGATGGTGGCTGGCGAGCCGACGAACGATAAGCCGCCATAGCCGCCGACCCGCTGCGCGAGCTGGCGGACCGTCAGTTTGTCTCGCGCGGCAACATCGACCAGCCGCTGGCGGCCGCTCTTGCTGGCGTTGGTTTCCGGAATTGGCGGCAGTTGCCCGTCCGGATCGAAGCCGGAGGCATCGGTGCCGAGCTGGACCGAGAGCGAGGCTATGGCGCTGTCGTAATGCACGCGGCTATCGAGCAGCGCGCGTTTCTCCTTGGCTTCCTCGACGCTGTCGCCGACCACCACAAACGCGCCGGGCAGGATCTTCAGATGCTCGGGGTTGCGACCGACCTTCTCCATGCGGCCCTTGATGTCGGCGTAAAGCTTTTGCGCGTCGGCGAGGGGGCCGCCGCCGGTGAACACGGCTTCCGCCGTCTCGGCCGCGAGCTGCCTTCCATCGTCGGAGGCTCCGGCCTGCACGATCACCGGCCAGCCCTGGACGGGACGGGCGATATTGAGCGGACCACGCACCGAGAGGTATTTGCCCTTGTGATTGAGCACGTGCATTTTGGCCGGATCGAAATAGAGCCCGGACTCGACGTCGCGCACAAAGGCGTCGTCGGCGAAGGAATCCCAGAGCCCGGTAACCACGTCATAGAACTCGCGCGCCCGCTTGTAGCGTTCGGCGTGCTCCATGTGATCGTCGAGTCCGAAATTGAGCGCCGCATCCGGATTGGATGTGGTGACGATGTTCCAGCCGGCGCGTCCGCCGCTGATGTGGTCAAGCGAGGCAAAACGTCGGGCGACGTGGTAGGGCTCATCGAAGGTGGTCGAGCCGGTTGCGATCAGGCCGATATGTTCGGTGGCACCGGCCAGCGCCGAGAGCAGCGTGAACGGCTCGAACGAGGTGACGGTGTGGCTGCGCTTGAGCGCATTGACCGGCATGTTCAGCACGGCCAGATGGTCGGCCATGAAGAAGGCGTCGAATTTGCCGGCTTCCAGTTTTTGGGCCAGCCGCTTGATATGGCCGAAATTGAAATTGGCGTCCGGCCAGGCGCCGGGATAGCGCCACGCGCCGGTATGAATAGAGACCGGCCGCATGAAAGCGCCGAGCCTGAGTTGCCGCTGTGCCATCGCCCCGTTCCGCTATGGTTGTCGTTGTGGAACAGATAGGGACGAAGCGGCACGGCGCTATTGCGCGGGGCAAGGAAGAATATTTTGTTTTTTCTGGTCCCACGCACACGTCATTCCGGGATGCGCGAGGCGCAGGCCCGGAATCTCGAGATTCTCCGATGTGCGACTGCACATCGTAGTTCATCGCTGCGCGATGCCCCGGAATGACCGAGAGTATTTAAGCCGCCCCGACTATCCCTCAAACACCAGACACGTCGTCGTGCCGTGCGCGAGCAGCTTTCCGCTGGCATCGGTGATCCGTCCCTCGGCGGTGCCGACCCGGCGGCCTCGCTGCAGCACTACGCCCTCGGCGCGAATTGGCCCGGTTTGCGGCGTGATCGGGCGCACCAATGAAATCTTGAACTCGAGCGTGGTCTGCGCGAGGCCCTTTTCGAGGGTGGTCTGCAGCGCGAGTCCCATGCAGCTGTCGAGCAGCGTCGCCGAAAAACCGCCATGCACCGTGCCGGCCGGATTGAGGAGATGCTCGCCCGGTTCGGCCGCAACGACGACGCGCCCGGATTCGGCTTCGGCAATGTCGTAGCCAAGCGTCCGGGCAATGGTGTTGAGCGGCAGGGTGCCATTGGCCAGTCCCTGCACGAACTCCAGGCCGCTCATTCCCTTGCGCTGCTCGGGGCTCACGGTCCCGTAGGTTTTGCTCGGCATGCGTCTCACTTTCCTGGCTGGCACGTTTCCAATCAAAAGCACCGATAGCCGTTGCGACGACCCGCGGACACCCGTTTACCGTTGGGATGGGTTGGGGAGATTCTGAACGGCTGACGGAGCGGGAGGCGTCGCCATGCGGCGTCTCCGATCTCAGTGAAGCTCACGCCCCCAATACGTCCTTTTGCATCTTGCCGCTGTAGAAATGGAAAAACGGCACCGGCGCGTCGTGGCTCAAGGGCCCCGCGGCGAGGCGCTTGTGCAGTTCGCCCAGAACATTCTTGGTCATTGGATGCAGATCGGCGAGCGGCTGCGAGCCGAGCTCGACCCAGACCAATTCCACCAGCTCGGCGTCGGGATGGATCACGCCCTCGACGCGATGGGTGATGGCCGAGGCATCCGCGGTGAAAAACCGGGTATCGAAACGGCGCACACGGCCGGGCGGGGTGATAGCCCGCGCAATCAGGAACAGGCTGGACGGATCGGGCAGCAAGCCGGCGTCGGTAAACGGCTGCCACGGGCCTTCGAGCTTTGGCGCAGCGCCGTCACTCTTGCGGCCAAGACAGAGCCCGGTTTCCTCGCAGGCTTCGCGGATCGCCGCGACGGCCAGCGACCGCGCCCGCGACGCGGTGATCTTCGGGCTGCCCTTCAGCAGATTGGTTTCGAGTGCTTGGGTAATCGGTGCCGCGACCGGGACGCGGTTGTCGGATTTGTCGACGCGGCCGCCGGGAAACACGAACTTGCCGGGCATGAACACCACCTTGTCGTGGCGTTTGCCGACCAGAACCTTTGGAATGGCCGAACTGCGATCGACCAGAATCAGCGTGGCGGCGTCCTTGGGACGAAAGTAGGGATGATGATCGGCTTCTTTTTCTTCTTTCTCGACTTTCGCAGCTTCGGTCATTCCACCCCCAGTACCATCTGTTTTTTTGATTATTTGCGTTCGATCAGACTACACCGGCGGAATATCGCTGGTGGCGTTCTCGTCGAAGCCGTGCATGCGCAACGCCCACTGCATGCCGACCACGGCGCCTTTCACCGGCTGCAACAGCGCCAATGATGCGACCAATGTAAACGGCAGATAGATCGCAAGCTGCAACCAGACCGGTGGCGAATAATTGGTTTCGATCCACAGCGCGGTCGGCACCACGATATGGCCGACAATGACGATCACGAGATAGGCTGGCAAATCGTCGGCGCGGTGCGGCGTGAAATCGAGGTCGCACACTGAACAATCGTTGTCGACTTTCAGGAAGGCGCGAAACAGCTTGCCCTCGCCACACCGTGGGCAGCGGCCGCGAAAGCCGCGCTTGATCGAGGTCCACACGTCGCGCTTCTCGCCGCTCGCGGTCTCGCGGGTCCAGGTCTTGTGGCGCAAGGTCTTGTGGGTCAAGGTTCTCGGTGCTGCGCTCATGGTGCCCACGACTTGCCCTTTCCGGACTTACTCTTACCAGACTTGCCTTTGCCGGACTTGCCCGGCTTGGACTTGCCCTTACCGGCAGTGCCGGGTTTGCCCTTGCCCGATTTGCGGTCTTTCTTGCGCGAGCTACGACCCGGATGTTTATTGGCCGGCGCCTGCATCTGCGCTCTCGGGCCTTCGCCGCGCCCGCGGTCGCGTTGTCGTCCGCGTGGTGCGATCTGGCCTTCCGACAGCAACTCGAAGCGCAATGCGCCTGCCACCGGGGCTGCTTCTACCAGACGAACGTCGACCACGTCACCCAGCCGATGCATGGCTCCGCTGCGTGTGCCGACCAGCGCGTGGCGCGTCTCGTCGTAATTGAAATACTCCGTGCCGAGCGTGCGGATCGGAATCAGGCCGTCGGCGCCGGTATCGCTAAGCTTGACGAACAGTCCGGCGCGGGTGACGCCGGAAATCCGCCCCTGAAAGGTGGCGCCGATGCGGTCGGCGAGAAAATGCGCGATCAGCCGGTCGGCGGTTTCGCGCTCGGCCTTCATGGCGCGCCGTTCGGTGACCGAAATTTGCGCGGCAACTTCACTCAGGCTTTCGACGGTTTCGCTTTCCGGCAGCGCGCCTTCGCCAAGGCCGAGCGCGCGGATCAGGGCGCGATGCACGACCAGGTCGGCGTATCGCCTGATCGGCGAGGTGAAGTGCGCGTAACGCCGCAGGTTCAGGCCGAAATGGCCGTAATTCTCCGAGGAATATTCCGCCTGGGCTTGCGAGCGCAACACCACTTCATTCACCAGCGGCTCGGAGTCGTGACCCTTTACCTGGGCCAGCACACGATTGAACAGTGACGGACGCAATGCGCCGCTCTTGGCGAACGACATATCCAGCGTCTTCAAAAATTCCTGGAGATTGTGAACTTTCTCCAGGGTCGGCTCATCATGCACCCGATAGATCAGCGGCAGCGACTTCTTTTCAAGCATTTCGGCCGCTGCGACATTGGCCAGGATCATGAATTCTTCGATCAGTTTATGCGCGTCGAGCCTTTCGGGAACGATCACGCGATCGACCGTGCCGTCGGGCTTCAACAGGATCTTGCGCTCGGGGATATCGAGATCGAGCGGATCGCGTTCGTCGCGCGCGCGCTTCACGACCGCATAGGCGTCGTACAACGGCTTGAGGATCGGATCGAGCAGGGGACCGGTGGTGTCGTCGGGCCGGCCGTCGATCGCGGCTTGCGCCTGCGCGTAGTTCAGCTTGGCAGCCGAACGCATCAGGATGCGATGAAAGCTGTGCGAGTGCTTGCGGCCATCCTTGGCGATCACCATCCGCACCGCGAGCGCGCCACGCGGCTCGCCCGGCACCAGCGAGCATAGATCGTTGGAGATCCGCTCCGGCAGCATCGGCACCACGCGGTCGGGGAAGTACACCGAATTGCCGCGCATCAGTGCGTCACGATCCAGCGCCGATCCCGGCTGTACATAGAACGCGACATCGGCGATCGCGACTGTGACGATGTAGCCGCCTTTATTGTTGGGATCGGAATCCGGTTCGGCATGAACCGCGTCGTCATGGTCCTTGGCGTCGGGCGGATCGATCGTGACCAGCGGCAGCTCGCGCCAATCCTCGCGTCCGGTGAGCGTGGCCGGTTTCGCCGCCTGGGCTTCGCGCAATGCAGCCGGCGAGAACGCCTGCGGGATGTCGTGAGAGTGGATCGCGATCAGGCTGACCGCTTTTTCCGACGACAACGAGCCCAGCCGTTCCTTGACCTTGCCGCTCGCCAAACCAAATCCGCGCGAACGCACCAGATCGACGCTGACGAGATCGCCGTCCTCGGCGCCGCCGGTATCGGCCTTGGCAATATTCAGTTCGCGGCCGGCCTGTTTTTTGTCGACGGGAACGAGGCGTCCGCCGCCATCGGGCAGTTGGCGGAAGATGCCGAGCACGCGGGTGCGCGCGTGGTCGATGACCTTGATGATACGGCCGCGATAGGCCGCGCCCTCTTTGTCATCGAGCTTTTCGATCCGCAGCAGTGCGCGGTCGCCGACACCGGCAGCGGTGCCGGGCTGCGGCCGACGCGGGATATGGATGCGGATTTTCGGCGCGGTGCCGTTCTCTTCCTCGTCCCACTCGGTCGGCGTGGCGATCAATTCGCCGTCGCTGTCGCGGCCGGTGATGTCCGCCATCACGGTCGGGGGCAGGGCAGCCGGCTGCAGGATCTTCCTGCCGCGCTTTTCGATCGCACCCTGATCGGCCAGCTCACGCAGGATGCGCTTCAGCTCGGCCCGATCGGCATTCTTCAGGCCGAACTCGCGCGCGATCTCGCGAGTTCCGATGACGTTGCCCGGATTCGCGCGGATAAAGGCGACGATGGCGTCCCGGCTTGGAAAGACCTTGTCGCGTTGCTGGGCCACTCGATCCGCTTCTTATCCGCTGGCTTTGCCGGCACTCTTCTTGGCAACAGGTTTGGTGGTTTTGGCGGCCGACGTCTTGGTCGCCGAAGTTTTCGCCGTGGCCGTCACCGGCGCGCGCGCTTTGCTCGCGGCATCGGATTTCGGCTTGGCGGCGGCTTTCTTGACCGCGGCCTTCTTGGCAGGCTTTGCGGCAGCATCCGCCTTGGCTGGCTTGGCCGCAGCCTTCTTCGCCGCGGTCTTGGCGCCACGCTTCGGCTTGCCGCCGCCCTTGGCGACCCGCTCGTCGATCAGCGCGATGGCCTCGGGTAGGGTAATGGTGTCCTGGGTCTTGTCGCTCGGGATCGTGGCGTTGACGCCGCCGGCGGTGACATAGGCGCCATAGCGCCCGCTCTTGACCGCAACGCCGCCGAGCGTCGGGTGATCGCCCAGCGGCTTGCCGGGATCGGCGCCAAAGCGGCGACCGCTCGGTCCCTTGGCGATCTTCTCGGCGATCAGGGTGACCGCGCGGTTGAGCCCGATGTCGAACACCTCGTCGCCGGCCTCGAGGCTGGCGTAGGTTTTCTCGTGACGCACGAACGGTCCGAAACGGCCGAGGCCAGCGGTGATCGGCTCGCCGGTCTCCGGATGCTTGCCGATTTCGCGCGGCAGCGACAGCAGCTTCAGCGCCATCTCAAGCTCCATGTCACCTGGCGACATGTTCTTCGGGATACCGGCGCGCTTCGGCTTTTCGCCCTCGGCATAATCCTTTTGCTCGCCGAGCTGGATATAGGGGCCGAACCGTCCGGCCTTCACCACGACATCGAGATCGGTTGCGGGCTCTTTGCCCAGGATACGATCGGCGCTCGCCTCGCTGTCGGCCGCGAGCGGGCGGGTGTAGCGGCACTCCGGATAATTGCTGCAGCCGACGAAGGCGCCGAACTTTCCGGCCTTGAGGTTGAGCTTGCCGGTGCCGCAGGTCGGGCACTGCCTGATATCGCCGCCATCCGCGCGCGGCGGATAGATGTGCGGGCCTAGCATGTCGTCGAGCGCATCCAGCACCTGCGCCACCCGCAGGTCCTTGATGTCGTTGACGGCGCCGATGAAGTCGCCCCAGAAATCCTTCAGCACCTGCTGCCAGGAAATCTCGTTGTTGGAGATGCGGTCGAGCTGCTCTTCCAGCGCCGCGGTGAAATCATATTCGACATAGCGCGCGAAGAAATTCTCCAGGAACGCGACCACGACGCGCCCCTTGTCCTCGCCATGCAGCCGCTTCTTATCGAGCCGGACATAGCCACGGTCCTTCAGCACCTGCAGGATCGAGGCGTAGGTCGAGGGCCGGCCGATGCCGAGTTCTTCCATGCGTTTGACCAGCGAGGCCTCGGAGAAACGCGGTGGCGGTTCGGTGAAATGCTGGGTGACTGCGAGGGCCTGGCGCTTGAGCGCTTCGCCCTCGCTCATCGCGGG
Source organism: uncultured Alphaproteobacteria bacterium (assembly GCA_963738105.1). Taxonomy (GTDB): domain Bacteria; phylum Pseudomonadota; class Alphaproteobacteria; order Rhizobiales; family Xanthobacteraceae; genus Bradyrhizobium. Next base: position 218,377 of record CAVTWC010000022.1, read on the forward strand.
CAGGCGACGCGAATCCTCGTCGTCGCCATCGTCGTCGCGGCCTTCCTGGTAGAGCGCGAGGAAGCCGTCGAACTTGATCACCTGGCCGGTGGCGCGCAGCTCCAGCACGCGGGCGCCGGCCTTGGCCGCGATATCGACCGTGGTGCGTTCCAGTTCGGCCGATTCCATCTGGCTGGCGATGGTGCGGGTCCAGATCAGGTCATACAGCTTGGCCTGATCGACATCGAGGCGTTGGCGCATCTGCGGCGGGCGGCGCGACAGGTCGGTCGGGCGGATCGCTTCATGCGCTTCCTGCGCATTCTTGGCCTTGGTCTGGTACTGGCGCGGCGCCTCCGGCACATAGGCGTTGCCGTAATCTTCACCGATCACCTGGCGCGCCTGCGTAATCGCCGAGCCGTCGATCTGCACGCCGTCGGTTCGCATATAGGTAATGAGGCCGGTGGTCTCGCCGCCGATATCGATGCCTTCATACAGCCGCTGCGCGATCCGCATGGTATGGGCCGGCGCAAAACCGAGCTTGCGGCTCGCTTCCTGCTGTAGCGTCGAGGTCGTGAAGGGCGCCTGCGGGTTACGGCGGGCGGGCTTAGCTTCGACGGTAGAGACCGTGAAGTTGGCGGCTTCGATCGCCTTCTTGAAGTCCTCGGCTTCCGCGCCGGTACCGATGTCGAGCCGCTGAATCTTCTTGCCGTCGGCACCGATCAGCCGCGCCTCGAAAGCCTCGCCGCGCGGCGTCGTCAGGGTCGCGACCAGCGACCAGTATTCGCGCGGAACGAATTGTTCGATTTCGAGCTCGCGGTCGCAGACCAGTCGCAGCGCCACCGATTGCACGCGGCCAGCCGAGCGCGCGCCCGGCAATTTGCGCCACAGGACCGGCGAGAGGGTGAAGCCGACCAGATAATCCAGCGCCCGGCGCGCCATATAGGCGTCGACGAGCGCGCCATCGATCTCGCGCGGATGCTTCATCGCATCGGTGATCGATTGTTTGGTGATGGCGTTGAACACCACGCGCTCGATCTTGTGGTCCTTGATCGCGCGCTTTTCCTTCAGCACCTCGAGCACGTGCCAGGAGATCGCTTCGCCCTCACGATCAGGGTCGGTTGCGAGGATCAGCTTGTCGGCGCCCTTCAGTGCCTTGGCGATGTCATTGAGTCGGCCAGCCGCCTTGGGATCCACTTCCCAGATCATCTGGAAATTGGCCTCCGGATCGACCGATCCGTTCTTCGCCGGGAGATCACGGACATGGCCGAACGAGGCCAGAACCTCGTAGGACGAGCCCAAATATTTGTTGATCGTCTTGGCTTTCGCCGGCAACTCGACAATGACGATATTCATGTCATTCCAATAGCTTACGGGGAAAATAAGGGCCGGTTCCGCGAGACTTCGCGCCGGCCGTTTCGAACCGAACATGGGTGCAGCGGAGGCCCCTGTCAAATCGACAGATGTTGAAGGGGGCCTTCCGGACCGCGACTTAGTGTCTAGCAGGTTGCAAAATACCGCCCTAGAGTTGCGCTCTCGAAAGGGGTATCTTTAGTCAATACACGGCATTGGAAGCGTTTTGAGCAAGACAAAGGGCGGCCGAAAGGGTTCCTCGGCCAAGGGGCGTTCGCGCGACGAAGAACCGCGCGGCGAGGGTGGCCCGGACGAGGCTGCCACCTTCATTGCGGAAACCGTGACAGATCTGGTCCGGCTGGCGCGAAGCCACCAGCTTGAGCCGCTCGGCCATCTACTGCGGATGGCCGAACTTGAAGCCGAGGAGTACCTTCGGCTGCGCCGCAAGACCAAGCTGTCGTGATCCTTCAGCGGTGCGAAGATGCCGCACGCGCCTTCGGGCTTGGCTTCAGCATGGTGTCGGCGCCGCCCAACAGCCGGCCGTCCTGCGAGCGTAGTTCCAGCTTGCGCACCGGGCGGCCTTTTTCGCGATCCACCATAATCGTTGCGATCTCTTCCGGCCGGTCATCGAACTCCTCGCTCCACTGCCGCAGCGCCACCAGCACCGGGAAAACCCCGCGTCCCTTCGGCGTCAGCAGATATTCCTGGTAGGCGCTGCCGTCGGAGGCGGGCGCCATAGCGAGGATGCCGTCGTCGACCAGCGCGCGCAGCCGCACCGTGAGGATGTTCTTGGCAAGGCCGAGACTTTTCTGGAATTCGCCGAAGCGGCGGGCGCCGAGAAAGGCGTCGCGGATAATCAACAGTGACCACCAGTCGCCGATCAATTCCAGCGACCGCGCGACCGGGCATTCGGCGCCTGCAAAACTTGTCCGTTTCACCGTGACCTCCTTGTGATCGTCGTCCTCAATCCTGCCGATCACCCGCTTGTGTAGTTGCATTATGAAACCAAGTGCTCTAGATGGCAACATAGTTTAATAATGCAACCACCTGGAGGCGATCATGCGTTTGGCAAACAAGACGGCATTTATTACCGGCGGCAACAGCGGCATCGGACTGGCGACCGCTCGGGTTTTCGTGGCGGAGGGCGCCAAGGTCATCATAACGGGGCGGAACAAAGAGACGCTGGAGGCAGCGGCGAGGGAACTGGGGCCGAACGCGCTCGCGATCGCGGCCGACGCCACCGATATCGCGGCGACCGAGGCCGCCATCAAGAAAGGCGTCGAGAAATTCGGCAAGCTTGATGTGGTGTTCGCCAATGCCGGTATCCCTGGCGGTACGCCACTCGGCAGCGCAACGCTTGCAACCTTCGAGAATGTGCTGCGGACCAATGTCACCGCCGTGTTCTTCACCGTGCAGGCCGCGCTGCCCTATTTGAACGACGGCGCCTCGATCATCTTGAACGGCTCGGTGATTTCAGTGCTGGGTAATCCGGGCTACGCCGCTTACGCGGCAAGCAAGGCGGGCGTGCGCGCGATGGCGCGCGTGATGGCATCGGAATTGTCGCCGCGTAATATCCGCGTCAACGTAGTCTCGCCCGGTGCGATCCGTACGCCGATCTGGGGACCTGCACTTGCGACGCCGGAAGCCGAGAGGGCGTTTGAAAAGCGCATGGGACTGAGCACACCGCTCGGGCGTATCGGTGAACCCGATCACATTTCGAAGACGGTGCTGTTCCTGGCGTCGGATGATTCCGCGCATGTGCAAGGCCAGGAACTGTTCGTCGACGGCGGCACGACGGCATCGCCTGCGGGCGCGCCGATCTATCGCGGCTAGATCAAATTTTAGAAAAATCGTCGATGTGGCCGGCGTAATCGTGCGACGTCACGATCGCGCCGGCAGCTCGCTCATGCCGTGCAATTATTTGGGCGAACCCGCACAACGCATTGAACCTTAGTTGTAGCTGCGCAGACTCTGTTCCAGGGCCGGGACTTTTTGATCACCGACAGCATTGGAGAGATGATTATGTCGAAAGCTACGCGCATCGCTGCATCAATTCCCGTTTCATCACGACGCCAAAGTCCGGCGACCATCCACTGGCGTCGATCGCGTTGTTTTGCGGGATTGGCCTGTTGGTTTCGTTGGTCGCCGCGTTGATGGGCGTGCAGGGCGCTTGGTACTAACGGCGTTATCGCACTTTTCACCGGCCTGCCGTCGCGGTTTACGACGGCAGGCGATATCGCATCTCTCTTTCTTTATTTATTCTTTTATTTATGCCGCGTGCAGATTGGTCGCGGCTTGCAGCGCCCCGGCCAGCGCCTTCTCTCGATGCTCCGGTCCGATCTGGATGCCGTCGGCGGAAATGAATTCGAGGTTGGTTACGCCCATGAAGCCGAACACCCAACGCAGATAAGTCTCGAGGTGCTCGCCGACCGCCATCGGGGTGTCGGCGCCGTAGAAACCACCGCGCGACACCGCGATGATGACGCGCTTGTTGCCGGCCAATCCCTCGACGCCCTGGGCGCCGTATTTAAAAGTCTTGCCCGCCACCACGACGCGATCGATCCAGGCCTTGAGCTGGCTCGGGATGGTAAAGTTGTACATCGGCGCGCCGAGCACCACGATATCGGCGGCGAGAAACTCCTCCAGCACGGCCTGGCTGGCGGCGATATCCGGCAGCAACGCGGTTTCAGGCGCGGCGCCTTGCGCGGCGGCCAGATGTGGGCCGGACAGGTGCGCCAGCGGCGTCGAGGTGAGGTCGCGATAGACGATATCGAGGCCTGGCGTCGCCTGACGCAGGCGATCGACGATCGCGGCCGAAACCTGGCGGCTGACGGAGTGCGGGCCGAGAACGCTGGAGTCGATGTGCAGGAGTTTCATTTGGGTCACCCTTGGTATAAGTTTGTAACTGGAGCTATATGAGTGACTGTGGGGAATCCCCGCAAGAACGCACATTTTTGAAACCCGGGCACATCTTTGAAACCTGAGCACAGCAAAGTTCCTGACCTGCCGCTGCCGCCCAACGCCCATCTCGGGGCGGATTGTCGAGGGGTGGCCTCCATCCTGGCGCGCGTCGGCGACAAATGGAGCGTGTTCGTGATCATGCTGCTCGGCGGCGGGCCGCGGCGTTTCAACGAGATCAAGCGCATGGTCGGGGGTATCTCGCAGCGGATGCTGACCCTGACGTTGCGCGGGCTGGAGCGCGACGGTCTGGTGACGCGAACCGTTTTCCCCACCATTCCGCCGCGGGTGGACTACGAACTCACCGATCTCGGACGTGGGCTCTGGAAGCCGGTCGAAGCCCTCGGCGCCTGGGCGCACGAACATCAGCCGGAGATCGAAAGCGCGCGGGCGCGGTTCGACGGACGGAATGAACCCAGCTAATTATTAAATCAGCGACACCATTCCGCCGCCTTGGCGCTCCAGCCGTCCGGCCAATTCCAGCTCCAACAGCACGACGCGCACGGTGGACGGCGAGGCGTCCGTCATCCGGATCAGATCGTCGAGACTGATCGGCGTCGGACCGAGCAGATCAATGATGCGTGCGCGCTCGCTCGCGTCGGCTTCGAAGTCGAGGGGCTCGTTGCCGTCGGGCTCGCGTAATTCGATCGGCCGTTCCATGATCGGCTCGACGGCCTGAATGACATCAGCGGCCTCCGTGATCAGCGTCGCGCCCTGCTTGATCAGATCGTTGGTGCCGGCGGCGCGCGGATCGAGCGGCGAGCCGGGGACCGCGAACACTTCGCGGCCCTGTTCGGCGGCGACCCGCGCGGTGATCAGCGATCCCGAGCGATGCGCCGCTTCAACCACGACGACGCCGAGCGCTGCGCCTGAGATCAGCCGGTTACGCCGCGGAAAATCCCGCGCGCGCGGTGCGTGGCCGAGCGGCATCTCGGAAATCGCAGCGCCGCAATTGAGCATGGCGGCCAGCAAATCCTCATGCTCCGGCGGATAGATCCGGTCGTGCCCGCCGGCCAGCATCGCGACGGTGCCGCCGTTAAGGCTGGTGCGGTGTGCGGCCTGATCGATGCCGCGCGCCAGGCCCGAAGCTATCACAAAACCGGCCTCGCTGAGATCATGCGCCAGTTTGCCGGCAAACTTCAGCCCGGCACCGGAAGCGTTGCGCGAGCCCACGATCGCGATCATCGGCCGCATCAGCGCCTCGACCACGCCGCGGACGCCGAGCAGCGGCGGGGCATCGTCAAGCGTCGCAAGCCGCGGCGGATAACCTGCTTCGCCGGGCGCGACCAGGCTGACATCCAGTCGTTTGCAGGCGGCGAGTTCGGCGCGTGCATCGTCCTCGCTGCAGATCCGTCCCTCACGTGCCGCGCCGCCCCGCCGCGCCAGATCGGGCAACCGCGCCAGCGCGGCTCGTGCGCTACCGAAATGGCTCAGCAGCGAACGAAACGTGCGCGGCCCGACATTGTCGGACCGGATCAGCCGCAGCCAGTCGATCCGCTCGGCCTCGGTGAGATGTGTCGCGCGGGTGATGCTGCGGTTATCCACGATGTCTCCTGCGGATCGCAGCATGGCTCAACCAGAGGGCGTGGGGAAGGGGGAGAACGTTCGGCCCCTAGTTGCAACAACCGCCCTTGCCGTTTTCCTGGACCGGAGGGCACGGCACCGAGCCGTAAGAACAGAACACGCAGCAATCGCCCGCCAGCGGTTTGAGCTTCTCGTTGCAACCCTGACAGACGTAGAAGAATTGGCAGGCGTCAACAGGCATCTGCTCGACGGCCTGATGGTTGCACTTTGGACAGGTTAAAGTGGACTGGAGTTGCATCAACGGCTCGAGCGAGGGTGAGAGGCGTCGGCTTGATCATATCAGGTCACACCGCCGCGCGCTTGCTCCATTGCGACCCGATCCGTAAAACCGGTCCCGTCGCCACAGAGAGTACCGTCCATGATATCGCTCGCCGAACTTCAGCGCCGGATCGATTCCGGTGACTTGTCGCCCCAGGCTGCCATCGCGCAGTCGCTCGAGACGATCGGCGCGCAGGACAAGGCCATCGGCGCCTTTGTCCGTCACGACGCCGGCGCCCGCGGGGCCGATAAGGGCCCGCTGCGCGGCATCGCGGTCGGCATCAAGGACAACATCGATACGGCGGATTTTCCGACCGAAATCGGCTCCTCGATCTATCGCGGCTGGCAACCGCGCGCGGATGCCCCTGTCGTCGCCGCGCTGAAGGCGGCCGGTGCGACCATCATCGGCAAGACCACGACCACGGCATTCGCATCGAACGATCCGACGGCGACGCTCAATCCGCACAACCATGGCCATACGCCGGGGGGATCGTCGGCTGGTTCGGCCGCGGCTGTCGGCGCCGGGATGATTCCGCTGGCGCTGGGAACGCAGACTGGTGGTTCGGTGATCAGACCCGCGTCGTTCTGCGGTGCCGCCGCGATAAAGCCGTCATACCGGATGCTGCCGGCGATCGGCGTGAAGTGTTATTCGTGGACGCTCGACACCGTCGGGCTGTTCGCGGCCGGTGCCGAGGATCTGGCGCGCGGGCTTTCGGCGATGACCGGGCGGCCTGAATTGTTGCTGCCGGCTACGATCCCGACGCCGCGGATCGGTATCGTGACCCAGGATTTTGCCGGGGCGCCGGACAAGACGGGTGCCGAAGCGCTACGGATCGCGGCGGCCGCAGCCGAGCGGGCCGGCGCATCGGTGCGCACGCTCAATCCGCCCGAGATTGTTGCGGAGGCGTGGCGTATCCATACGATCGTGCAGGAATTCGAGGCGCATCAGGCCTTCGCCTGGGAGTACGGTACACAATATGACGCGATGGCGCCGCGACTGCGTGGTCGGCTCGATGAAAGCAAGGGCACGACGCCTGCGGCCTATGACGAAGCCGTGCGAATTGCTGATAAGGCCAGACACGCGCTGGCGGCGATGTTCGACGACGTCGATGTGCTGTTGACGCTGTCCGCACCGGGCGCCGCGCCCAAGGGGTTGGGTTCGACCGGCGACGCCCGCTATAACCGGCTATGGACGCTGATGGGCGTGCCCTGCGTCAACGTTCCGGCGTATGTCGCCGAGGGCGGGTTGCCGGTCGGCGTGCAGGTGATTGCGCGATATGGCAACGATGCCGGCGCGCTGGCGGCCGCGCGGTTCGTTGAGGGGGCGCTGCGGCGCTAACTGCCGTCTATGCCTTCTGCCCGATCTTGCCTTCGGTTCCCGCCTGCAGCCGCTTGATGTTTTCGCGGTGCGCGTAGAACAGCAGCACGGTCAGCACCGTGAATAGCGCGGCGAGGGCGAGGTGGCCGAGCCACCAAAGCAGGATCGGTGTCGCCAAACTCGCGATCAGCGCCGACAGCGAGGAGTAGCGGGTGAGGAGCGCGACTGCGAGCCAGATCAGGCAAAACACCAGCGCCGCCGGCCACAACAGGCCGAGCAGCACGCCGATATAGACCGCGACGCCTTTGCCGCCCCGAAACTTGAGCCACACCGGAAACAGATGGCCGAGAAACGCGCCGAGCGCTGCCAGCATCGCGGCGTCAGGTCCGCCGAAATAGCCTGATATGATGACGGCGATGGTGCCCTTGAGCATGTCGCCGATCAGCGTCGCGGCGGCGAGATCCTTGCGTCCGGTGCGCAGCACATTGGTAGTGCCAATACTGCCGGAACCGATCGAGCGCAGATCCTGCGTGCCCGCTACTCGGGTCAGGATTAGTCCGAACGGGATCGAGCCGAGCAAATAGCCGAGAATGAGCGCAACCGGCAGCAACGCGTCAGATGACATCGCCGGTTCTCCTTATGCGGCAGCAATTCTCGTACATCTCATACATGCTCGTAGACGGTGCGGCCGCCAATGATGGTGCGCACGACACGGCCTGAAAACCGCGCTTCGTCGAACGGCGTGTTCTTGCATTGCGATTTGAGATCGGCCGGATCGAGAATCCACGGAATATCCGCATCGATCACGATGACGTCGGCAGGCGAACCCGCGCGCAACGATCCGCCGGGCAAGCCGAGCAGTTCCGCCGGCCTGGTCGACATCGCGCGGATTAGCGTCTTGAAATCCATCTCGCCATTATGGATCAGCCGCAATGCCGCCGGCAGCATGGTTTCCAGACCGATCGCGCCCGAGGCTGCTTCCGCGAACGGCAGCCGCTTGACCTCGACATCCTGCGGATTGTGATCGGACATCAGCACGTCGATCAGGCCGGAGGCCACCGCGCTGACCAGCGCTCGGCGATCTTCCTCGGTGCGCAGGGGCGGCGATAGTTTCAGGAAGGTCCGGTAGGGACCAATATCGTTTTCGTTCAGCGTGACGTGGTTGATCGAGGCCGAGGCGCTGACGTCGAGCCCGGCGTCGCGGGCGCGCTTGAGAATTTCGAGCAATTCCATCGAGCTCAGCGAGGCCGCGTGATAGCGCCCGCCGGTCAGCGCGACCAGTCGCATGTCGCGTTCCAGCATCACGGCTTCGGCGGCGTTGGGAATGCCTGATAGTCCGAGCCGCGCGGCGAATTCGCCTTCGTTCATAACGCCTTCGCCGACCAGATCGGGGTCTTCGGTATGATGCACGATCAGCGCGTCGAAATCGCGGGCATAGGCCAGCACGCGTCGCATCACCTGAGCGTTGGTGATGCTGCGGTCGCCGTCGGTGAAGGCCACAGCGCCGGCGGCCTTCAACAGGCCGATCTCGGTCATCTCGTCGCCGAGCATGCCCTTGGTGATTGCCGCCATCGGATGGATGTTGACAATTGCGGTATCGCGGGCGCGGCGCAGCACGAAGTCGACCGTCGCCGAATTGTCGATCACGGGCGAGGTACCGGGCTGGCAGATGATGGTGGTGATGCCGCCAGTCGCAGCCGCCTGGCTCGCCGAGGCAAAGGTTTCGCGATGGCTGGCGCCGGGTTCGCCGACAAAGGCGCGCATGTCGATCAGGCCGGGGGCGACGATCTTGCCGGCGCAATTGATGATGTCGGTGCCTTCGGGCACGCCGGCGGCGCCGATGCCGCGCTTTAAATCGCGGATCATGCCATCGGCGATCAGGACATCGCCGGGACCGTCGAGATCCCGGGAGGGATCGACGACACGGGCGTTGGCGAGCAGGATGGGTCGGCGGTCGGTCAGCATGGCGTCACGCGTTCGGCAGGTTGCGGGCCAGCGCTTCGAGCACCGCCATTCGCACCGCCACTCCCATTTCTACCTGTTCGCGGATCAGCGATTGCGCGCCGTCCGCCACGATGGAGTCGATTTCGACGCCGCGATTCATCGGCCCCGGATGCATCACCAGCGCATCGGGTTTGGCGTAAGCGAGCTTCTTCTGGTCAAGGCCAAAGTAGTGAAAGTATTCCTGGCTCGACGGCACGAAGGAACCGTTCATGCGCTCGCGCTGCAGCCGCAGCATCATGACGATATCAGCGCCGTTGAGGCCCTCACGCATGTCGCGGGCGACTTCAACGCCCATCCGCTCGATCCCGCGCGGCAGCAGCGTCGAGGGTGCGACGACGCGGACGCGAGCTCCCATGGTGTTGAGCAACAGGATGTTGGAACGGGCCACCCGCGAATGCATCACGTCGCCACAGATGGCGATCACCAGGCCCTCGAGCCGGCCCTTGTTGCGGCGGATCGTCAGCGCGTCGAGCAGCGCCTGCGTTGGATGCTCATGGGCGCCGTCACCTGCGTTGACCACGGAACCGTCGACCTTACGCGCCAATAGTTCGACGGCGCCGGAGGCGTGGTGCCGTACCACCAGGATATCCGGGTGCATCGCGTTCAGCGTCACCGCGGTATCCATCAAGGTCTCGCCCTTGCGGATCGAGGACTGCGACACCGACATGTTCATGACGTCCGCGCCCAGCCGTTTGCCGGCAAGCTCGAACGAGGATTGGGTGCGGGTCGAGGCCTCGAAGAACAGGTTGACCTGGGTGCGGCCGCGCAACGAGGTGCGCTTCTTGTCGACCTGGCGGTTAAGCTCGACATATTCCTCGGAAAGGTCGAGCAGGCCGGTAATGTCGGCAGCGGAAAGGCCCTCGATTCCCAGCAGATGCCGGTGACCGAGGACGAAGGTCGATTTCGATGCAGGGGTCATTAAAACGAGAGCTATAGGGGCGGATGGCGGAGGGGGCAAGGGCGAATAGGGCGCTCGCGAGTTATCCCCCGGCCAGTCCTGATCCTCGTCATGCCCGGGCTTGTCCCGGGTATCCACGTCTTTCTTCAACTTTACCGTAAAAAAGACGTGGATGGCCAGGACAAGCCCGGCCATGACGACGGAGGGGCATGGTTCGTGAAAGCAATTGTGACCGCGCTTACTGTCGTAGCCTCCGTTTCGCCGGGCAACGCGCAAAGCTTGCCCGGTGATTTCGTCTATCTGCGCAACATCGATCCCTCGATCATCCAGGACGTCCGCTATGCCGGCGTGAACAATTTCATCGGCCGGCCTATGAAGGGCTATGGCGCCGCCGAATGCGTGGTGAAGCGCAAGGTGGGACTGGCGCTGAAAGGTGTTCAGCAGGAACTCGCTCGGCAAAGCCTGTCGCTGAAAATGCTGGATTGCTACCGGCCGGCGCGCGCGGTGGCGGACATGGTGGCATGGTCGCAAAACGGCAAGGAGACCGCGGCCGAGCGAGTTGTTCCGGCTCGGTGGCCGCGATGGGTCGGCAAGGTTTTGTGAACTATTCGAAGGAGTGGTGGCACTTTTCGCTGCCGGGCGCGGGCGGGGAGGCCTATGATTTCCTCATTCAACCGCGCCGCCATTGATTCCCGGTATTTCGTGAGAGACGGCCCATGACCCAGCCTTCATTCGCGACCCACGAGGTGTTCAACCAGTCGCCGCCGTTTGAAGACGTCGATTTGTTCGATTTGGATCTACCATTGCAACAGGCAGTCGCAACCAATGGCGGAACTTCGGCCGGGAAGGAACTGGCTGAGTTCGGGCGGCACTGGGGTTCGGCTGCCATGGCCGAGCGCGGCCGGCTAGCCAACGAGAATACGCCAAAGCTGCGAACCTTTGATGCGCGCGGCAACAGGCGCGACCAGATCGAGTTTCATCCGGCCTATCACGAACTGATGGCGCGCAGCGCCCGTGCCGGGATCCACAATTCCACCTGGAATATGGAAGGCAAGCCCGCCGGTGGCCCCTCCGAAGTGATCCGCGCGGCCAAATTCTACATGGCGGCCGGGGTCGAGACCGGTCACCTCTGTCCGATCACGATGACGCGCGCGTCGGTGGCGGCGCTGGCGTCGCAGCCGGATCTGCTGGCAAGAGCGATGCCGGTGATTGCGACCGACGCCTATGACTCCAGCTTCGCGCCATGGTGGACCAAGCGCGGCATGACGCTCGGCATGGGGATGACCGAGAAGCAGGGCGGCACCGATGTGCGCGCGAACATGACCCGGGCTACCCGTGACGGCGAGGCCTACCGCATCACCGGCCATAAATGGTTCATGTCGGCGCCGATGTGCGACGCCTTCCTGGTGCTGGCACAAGCCGACGACGGCCTGACGTGTTTTTTCATGCCGCGCTTCAAGCCGGATGGTTCGGTCAACGCGATCCATTTCCAGCGGCTCAAGGACAAGCTCGGCAACCGCTCCAATGCGTCCTCCGAGGTGGAATTCGAAGACGCCCATGCGCTGCGGGTCGGCGACGAAGGCAAGGGCATCCGCACCATCATCCAGATGGTGCAACTGACGCGGCAGGATTGCGCGATCGCCTCCGCCGGCCTGATGCGCTCGGGCCTTGCGCATGCGCTGCATCACGCCCGCCACCGCAGCGTGTTCCAGAAGCATCTCGCCGACCAGCCGCTGATGCAGGCGGTGCTGTCGGACATGGCCTTGCATGTCGAGGCGTCGATCGCGCTGGTGATGCGGCTGTGCCGCGCGTTCGACCGCGCGCCTGGCGACGCCGGCGAGGCGGCGTATATGCGGCTGCTCACACCGGCGATCAAATATTGGGTATGCAAATGCGCGCCGGGCTTTCTGTATGAGGCGATGGAGTGCCTCGGCGGCAATGGCTATGTCGAGGAAGGCATTCTGGCGCGCCACTACCGGGAATCCCCCGTCAATGCGATCTGGGAAGGTTCGGGCAATGTGATGTGCCTTGACGTGCTCAGGGCATTGTCGCGCGAGGCCGATGCGGCGGCAGCGGTGTTGCAGGGGTTGGTTCAAGAGACCAAGGGATTGTCTGGTGCCGCTGACGCGGTGGCCTTCATCGGCAAGGCGTTTCGCCGGCCCGACGGCGAGCGCGTGGCGCGGCTCGCGGTCGAGAAACTGGCACTGCTGGCGGCTGCCGCGGCGTTGAATATCGTGTCGCCGCATCACGCCGAACTGTTTGCGCGCACCCGGCTGGCGACGACGCATGCCGGCATGTACGGCGCCGTCGATCTCGCCAGCGACGATATCAAAAGCCTGCTCGAGAGAGCTTTGCCCTAACTCGCCTGACGCTTGAAACCAGCACCATTTTGAAAGCCCGTTGATGGATTCCCTCAATCCCGAAAGTCCGCCCGTCATGGAAATCCCGGCTGCGCGTCCGCCGCGGGTCTGGAAATTCTGGGGCACCGCGCTGTGGGGCCTGTTCATCTTTGCTGCGATGTTCGTCGGCCAGCTTGCGGTCGTCGCCTGGTTCATGCTGCGGCAGAACGGTCCGCTGGACATAGCCGCGGCTATCCACGTGCTTGGCGGTGGCCTGACGATTTCACTGTCCGTGATCACGGGACTACCCGCCGTGCTTGCCGCGGTGTGGCTGCCGGTACGGCTGTCGCGGACGCCGTTTGCGGATTATCTCGCGCTGCGCTGGACCAGTTGGCAGAATGTCGTGATCGGGATCGTCGCCATGGTCATCGTGGTGATGGGCTGGGATATGATATCGCGTGCGACCGGACGTGAGGTCACACCGGGATTCATGGGGGATGTGCTGCAATCGGCTCGCGCCGATGGCGCATTATGGCTACTGGTGCTGGCCTTCGCCGTCGCAGCCCCAATCACCGAAGAGTTTTTCGCACGCGGCTTTCTCTATCGCGGCTGGTCGGAGAGTTTTCTGCGCGTCCCCGGCGCCATCCTGCTGTCGTCGCTGGTCTGGACGTCGCTGCATCTGCAATATGACTGGTTCTTTCTTGGCGAGGTGTTTTCGATCGGCCTCGTGCTCGGCTACATCCGCTATCGCAGCCAGTCGATCTGGCTGACGATACTGCTGCATGGCCTCAATAATCTTGCCGCCGTCGTGCAGACGATCTGGCTGGTGGGATCAAATTGATGGGGCTTATGCGACCAGCGCAATCGCAATTGGCATCGTGATCGCCGCAAGGATCGTCTGCAGGGTGATGATTTGCGCCAGTAGCGGCGCATCGCCGCCCATCTGCCGCGCCAGCACATAGGCACTGGGCGAGGTCGGCACCGCCGAGCAGGCGGCGACGATCACGAGATTGGCGCCGGACAGCCCAAACCACAATGCAAGACTGATCGCCAATACCGGCATCAGCACCAGCTTGAGGACGACGCCGAGCGTGGCCGCGAGGCTCGGGCGCAGGAAACCTGCGAGTTGTAGTCCGGCGCCAGTGACCAGCAGTCCGATCGCGAGCGATGCGCGGCCGAGCGCGTCGGCAACCTCGTGCCAGATATGGGGCAGGGGAATGTGCAGGATATTGACGAAAAGTCCGATCGCGCAGGCCCAGATCAGGGGATTGCGTATCACCGTCATCGTGATCGCTCCCACGGATTTCTTCTCCGGCGACGCAAAATGCGCCAGCACGGCGACGCTGAACACATTGACCATCGGAATGATCGCGACCATCGCTACCGAGGCCAGCGCCAGCCCGGTATTGCCATAAAGATTGCCGGAGACCGCAAGCGCTACATAGGTCTGCCAGCGGGTCGCGCCCTGGAAGATCGAGGTGAAGGCAGGCCCATCGGTCGCCGATCTCGTCAGCAATGGCCACAGCGCCAGGCAAATCGCCGAGACCGCGAGCGCGGAGAGCAACAGCGCGCCGCCGACACCGGCGACCGGCACCTTGGAGAGATCGGCCTTGACCAATGTCTGGATCAGCAGCGCCGGAAACAGCACGTAATAGGTCAGCCGCTCCAGTCCGTGCCACTGCGTCTCCAGCCGCATCAACGTCTGTTTCAGCACAGCGCCAAAAACGATCAGCAAGAACACCGGCATCAGCGCCGCAAGGACGATCGCCATCCTCAGCGATCTCCGCCGGCTTTGCGTAGCGTCGCTAGCCGGTCGAGCGCACCCTGCAGGATGAAGATCGCGGCGTGCTCGTCGATCACCTCGGCGCGGCGGGCGCGGCTCATATCCATGCCGATCAGTTCGCGCTCCACCGCCACGGTGGAGAGCCGCTCATCCCATAGCGCGATGGCGAGCTTGGTAAGTTGCGAGAAATTGCGGGCGAAGGCCCGGGTCGATTGCGCCCGCGGCCCTTCACTGGCATCCATGTTGATCGGCAGGCCCAGCACGAAGCCAACCGCGTTACGTTCGGTTGCGATGGCAAGCAGCCGTGCGGCATCGGCCTTGAAGGCCTTGCGCTGGATGGTTTCGACGCCGGTGGCGAGCCGGCGATCGGGGTCGGACACCGCGACGCCGATGGTTTTGGTGCCGAGATCGAGTCCAACCAGCGCGCCGCGTTCCGGCCAGTGGGGGGCGGCGTCGATCAGCGGTAGAATGAGAGCAGGCATCGCCCCGCATACCACGCGGTCCGCGGTGCATGCAAAGCGCGAGGATTCAATTTGGATCGGCTGACATTGTTCGGGTTGTTCGCGGTCACCGCGATGCTGTTGTGTTACGCGCTGGAGGACCGCAGTCCCTGGTATGTCCTCGGCTTCGCGCTGGCCTGTGCGCTGGGTTCGATTTACGGCTTCCTGCAGGGCGCGTGGCCGTTCGGGCTGGTTGAAGCGATCTGGGCGATGGTGGCGCTGCGGCGCTGGAGCGTCAGGCGGCAATGACCTCGCCACTTTTCTGCAGGCAGGACGCAAAACCCTCCAGCGCGCTGTAATGATGCGCGCTGCGGCGCTGGATAAAGAGGGTATCGACCCGCGACTGGGCGGGCTTGAGCGTATGAAGGGTAATGCTGTCACTCAAATCGCTGCGCCCGGCCACCGCACGGGGTAGCAGCGTTACGCCCATGTCGGCGGCGACGCAGCCGATCATGCCGTCCAGCGTGCCCAATTCGAATCGTGCCGCGGAAGGCCAGCCGAACTCTGAAAACAATTGCTCAAGCCGTTGCCGGTAGGTGCAACCGGTGCGGAACACCAGCGCGGTTGGTCCGGATTCCGGCGTGCCCGCGCGCAACGCGGCGAGATTGCTCCAGCGCCGGGCCGTGACCAGCACCAATTCTTCCCGGAAGGCGCTGACGGCGCTGAGTTCGGCGTGATCGATCGGGCCGGCGACGAAGGCGCCGTCAAGCGTGCCATCGAGCACGGCGGCTACCAGATCCGCGGTCGGTGCGGTCCGCAAACTCAATCGCACCGCCGGAAAGCGCCGGTGGAATTCGGCCAGCAGCGAGGGCAGGCGAACGGCGGCCGTGGTCTCCATCGAGCCGATCGCCAGCGGCCCCTTTGGCACGCCATCATCGCGCGCGGCCAACACCGCTTCGCGCGACAACGCCGCCATTTGTTGCGCGTAGGGCAACAGCCGCCGTCCGGCGCCGGTCAGCGTCATGCCGCGGCTGTGCCGCTCAAACAAGGCGGTGCCGATTTCGGCTTCCATGGCCTTGATCCGCTGCGTGACGTTGGACTGCACCGTATTAAGTTCGGCTGCGGCGCGGGTGATGCCGCCGGTGCGTGCCACCGCCGAAAAGGTCAGGAAATCGCTGAGTTCCATGGCAGCCACATCGTTTCGTTTTAGAGATCGTAGGGTTCTCAAGTATTCATTTTAAGAGAATGTTATGCCGGCTTAGGGTGTGTGTCCAGACCGGAGGGCGGATATGCCGATCAAGACATCGTTGACCGCTCTGCTTGGTATCCGGCATCCAATCCTGTCGGCGCCGATGGACGTCATTGCGGGGGCGCGCTTGACTGCGGCGGTCAGTGCGGCCGGCGGTTTCGGCATTCTCGGCGGCGGCTATGGCGATCGGGCGTGGCTCGAACAGGAGATCACCAAGCTCAAACAGCGCGCCACCGCACCATTCGGCGTCGGCTTCATCACCTGGAGTCTCGCCAAGCAGCCCGAATTGCTCGATATCGCCCTCGACGCCAAGCCGCGCGCGATCATGCTGTCGTTCGGCGATCCCCGGCCGTTCGCGCCGCACATCAAGGCCGCCGGCGCGCGGTTGATCTGTCAGGTGCAGAGCGAAGACATGGCACGGCAGGCGCTCGAAGCCGGGGCGGACATTCTGGTCGCGCAAGGCACTGAAGCCGGTGGGCACGGCGCGTCGCGCACCACCATCGACATCGTCCCGGCTATCGTTGACCTCGCAGCCGGCCGCGTGCCGGTTGTGGCGGCAGGTGGCATTGGTGACGGACGCGGGCTGGCGGCGATGATGATGCTGGGTGCTTCCGGCGTGCTGCTCGGCACCCGCTTTTATGCGAGTCAGGAATGCGACGGGGTGGACGAAGCCAAGAAACGCATCTGCGAGGCGAGCAGCGGCACCACGACGCGCGGCATTATCTTTGACCTGTCGCGCAACAATGTCTGGCCGGCGCCGTTTACCGGGCGCTGCCTGATCAACGAACATTTCCGCCGCTGGAGCGGCCACGAAGTCGAACTACTGCAAAACGTGACCGCGGTTGCCGTCCAATATGCCGCAGCCAAGGCCGCCGGCAATTTCGATGTGGCGGCTGTTATCGCGGGTGAGGCCGTCGGGTTGATCCACGACATTCCGCCGGCGGCCGAAATCGTCGAGCGCATCGTCAACGAGGCCGATCAGATTTTGCGTGGACGGCGAAACTCCTCCGCAGCACTACAGGCTTGATTCAATCTTCAATCGACGAAAGCGAGTAAAACCATGTGGCCGGATCGCCGAATTATCGAGCTTTTCAAGACCGAATTTCCGATCGTGCTGGCGCCGATGGCCGGCGTCATGGACGCCGATCTCGTGATCGCGGCGGCGCTGGGCGGCGCGCTGGGGTCATTGCCGTGCGCCATGATCTCGGCCGAGAAGGCGCGCGAACAGGTCAACATCATCCGCCAGCGCGTCTCGGCGCCCATCAATCTGAATTTCTTCTGCCACGAGCCGGTCGAAGCCGACCCGGCGCGCGAGGCCGGATGGAAGCAGCGGCTCGAGAGCTATCATCAGGAATTGGGGCTCGATCCGGCCGCGCCGGTCAATGCCGCCAATCGCGCGCCGTTCGATGCCGCGTTCTGCGACGTGGTCGAGGAACTCAAGCCTGAAGTCGTCAGTTTCCATTTCGGTCTGCCCGACCAGGCGTTGCTTCGGCGGGTCAAGGCGGCGGGTTGCCTGGTGATGGGCTCGGCGACCATCGTCAGGGAGGCGATCTGGCTGGAGGAGAACGGCGCCGATGTCATCATCGCGCAGGGTGCGGAGGCGGGCGGCCACCGCGGCATGTTCCTGACCGAAAACATCGCCGAACAACTCGGCACCTTCGCGCTGGTGCCGCAGGTGGTCGATGCGGTGAAGGTTCCGGTGATCGCCGCCGGTGGTATCGCGGACGGGCGAGGGATCGCGGCTGCGTTCGCACTGGGGGCGGCCGGCGTGCAGATCGGCAGCGCCTATCTGCGCTGTCCGGAATCGAAAGTGAGCGCGCCGGCACGTGTCGCGCTGGCGCAGGCGCGCGATGATTGCACCGTTATCACCAATGTCATGACCGGACGACCGGCGCGCGGCGTCCCCAATCGGGTGATGCGCGAGGTCGGGCCCATTTCGCCCCATGCGCCGGCATTCCCGCATGCCGCAACTGCGCTCGGACCGCTGAAGGCGGCCGCTGAAAAACTCGGCAAAGTCGATTTCACCAATCTCTGGGCCGGCCAGGCAGTACGGATGGGGACCGACATGGCCGCCGCAGAACTGACACGCGCCCTCGCAGCCAGCGCATTGGCGCGAATGGGTGCGCTAAGCGGGTAAATGTTCGGTCGACGTTGGGGCTACCCGTAGATCAATGCGCCGGCTCGTCGCGGGCGACCTTCAGATGCTCGACGGCGAGCGACCGGTAATGCGCTGCCATCTCACGGTAGTGTTGCTTCGAGATCGGGTCGACAGCAGCTTCGGCCCGTCGTTCGAACATTTCCGCCTTTTCCTGCAGCACCTTCGGGTCGGACATGATCGTGCCCTCCGCGTCATCAGGCCAGGCAGGCGAGGTACAAGATCGCGGCACCTAGTACGGTGCCGATTGACCAGAGCGCCGGGTCCCAACCTTCGGATCGGTTGTCGTTGGCTTCCATGCTACGCCTCCAGAACGCTTGTTGGTTAATCACTATCCAGCGACTGTTTCGGGACGACTGCGCGGGGCCAGAAAATGGTTTCGTCAGCAGGCTTCCGCCGCTGAAATCCTGTGCTCCGGGGCAGCGGTGCGGGGTTGCCGCGGTTGCGGTGCAAAAGGCCGGTCTGCTATACGGCGGGCTGAATTTCGCCGCGAGAGGCCCTATATTCATGTCCGTTGACGCCGCTACTGTCCGCCGTATCGCGCATTTGGCGCGGATCGCGGTCGCCGAAGCCGAGGTTCCCCATCTTCAGGGCGAACTGAACGCAATGCTGGCGTTCGTCGAGCAACTGAGCGAAGTCAATGTCGATGGCGTCGAGCCCATGACCTCGGTGACCCCGATGGAAATGAAAAAGCGCGCCGACGTGGTCAATGATGGCGAGATCGCGGACGAGGTGGTCGCCAATGCGCCGGAGACCCAGGACCATTTCTTCCTGGTGCCGAAGGTGGTTGAGTAGCTGCATAGCGTTTTCGAGCGAAGTGGGTACCGGTTCGCGTGAAGAAAACGCGTCAAAGATAGAGGCTCTTTAAGGCGAAGTCCGATGTGCATGCTCTGCGACGATGAAAAGGCCTATCAGGCCTATATGAATTACCTCGACGCGATGGAGCGCGAGGGCAAGCCTGCGGACCCCGACAAGGCGATGGATGCCGTGCTCGATCAGCTTGAGGCCGCCGACAAGGCGCGCCGCGCCGACCCCGCCAACGACAAGACGCTGTCTCCGTTCTTCTGCAGCCCGGTTAATAAATGACCGATTTGACATCGCTGACGATCGCCGAGGCCAAATCCGGTCTCGCGAGCAAATCCTTTACCTCGCTCGAACTGACCGACGCCCATCTCAAGGCGATCGAGGACGCGCGCGTGCTCAATGCGTTCGTGCTGGAGACACCGGATCAGGCCCGCACCATGGCGCGCGAGGCCGATACGAAAATCGCCAGGGGCGAGGGCGGTCCGCTGCTGGGCATTCCACTCGGGATCAAGGATCTGTTCGCGACCAAAGACGTACGCACCACCGCCTGCTCGAAGATCCTCGGCAATTTCGTGCCGCCTTACGAATCCACCGTGACCTCGCAGCTCTGGCGCGACGGGGCGGTGATGCTCGGCAAGCTCAACAATGACGAATTCGCGATGGGCTCGTCGAACGAGACCTCGTGTTTTGGATCGGTGGTCAACCCGTGGCGGCGCGATGGCGCGGATACCAAGTTGGTGCCGGGTGGCTCGTCCGGCGGTTCGGCGTCCGCGGTAGCGGCACTGTTGTGCATGGGCGCGACCGCGACCGACACCGGCGGTTCGATCCGGCAGCCGGCCGCGTTCACCGGAACGGTCGGCATCAAGCCGACCTATGGCCGCTGCTCGCGCTGGGGCGTTGTCGCCTTCGCATCCTCGCTCGATCAGGCCGGCCCGATTGCGCGCAGCGTGCGGGATGCCGCGATCCTGATGCGGTCGATGGCCGGTCACGATCCCAAGGACACCACGTCGGTGAACCGCCCGGTGCCGGATTACGAGAAGGCGATCGGCACGTCGGTCAAAGGCATGAAGATCGGCATCCCCAAGGAGTATCGCCTCGACGGCATGCCCGCGGAAATCGAAAAGCTCTGGACCGAGGGCGCCAGCTGGTTGAAAGCTGCGGGCGCGGAACTGGTCGAGGTGTCGCTGCCGCACACCAAATACGCGCTGCCCGCCTATTATATCGTGGCGCCGGCGGAAGCCTCGTCCAACCTCGCGCGCTATGACGGCGTGCGTTACGGTTTGCGCGTGCCCGGCCGCAGCATCGGCGAAATGTACGAAAATACCCGCGCCGAAGGATTTGGCGCCGAAGTTCGCCGCCGCGTCATGATCGGCACCTATGTGCTCTCGGCCGGCTATTACGACGCTTATTATTTGCGCGCGCAAAAGGTGCGTACCCTGATCAAGCGGGACTTCGAGGACTGCTTTGCCAAGGGCGTCAACGCAATCCTGACGCCGGCGACGCCGTCAGCCGCGTTCGGCATCGGCGAAAAGGGCGCTGATCCCGTCGAGATGTATCTCAACGACATCTTCACGGTGACGGTGAACATGGCGGGCTTGCCCGGCATCGCGGTTCCCGCCGGCAAGGACGTGCAAGGATTGCCGCTCGGCCTGCAACTGATCGGCCGTCCGTTCGACGAAGAAACCTTGTTCTCGCTCGGCGAGGTGATCGAGCAGGCGGCGGGGCGATTTACACCCACGAGGTGGTGGTGAGCGTAGCCGATTTCAAAGCCAGTCTGTCGGGCGCTGCACCCGCGTCGGGTCTCGACGCGCCGCTCGCCGGTCTGTGGTGGGCCGCGAAGGGCCAATGGGACGCCGCGCACAAGATCGTACAGGACGAATCCAGCGCCGATGCCGCTTGGGTCCATGCCTATCTGCATCGCGTCGAGGGCGATCTCGGCAATGCCGATTATTGGTACCGGCAGGCCGGCCAGCCCGTTGCCAAGGATTCTCTGGAGACCGAATGGGAGCGGATCGCGTCCGCGCTGCTCGGAGGTGAACGCGCATGAGCAACAATCTGATCAAGGGCGCCACCGGCGACTGGGAAATGGTGATCGGGCTGGAGGTCCACGCCCAGGTTACCTCGCAGTCGAAATTATTCTCCGGCGCCTCGACCGAGTTCGGCGGCGAGCCGAACGCGCATGTCTCGCTGGTCGACGCGGCGATGCCGGGCATGCTGCCCGTGATCAACGAGGAATGCGTCCGCCAGGCGGTGCGCAGCGGGCTCGGCCTCAATGCGCAGATCAATCTGCGCTCGGTGTTCGACCGCAAGAACTACTTCTATCCGGATTTGCCGCAGGGCTATCAGATCAGCCAGTACAAGTCGCCGATCGTGGGCGAGGGCGAGGTCACGATCGAACTCGCGGGCGGTGACAGCGCCACCATCGGGATCGAGCGGCTGCATCTGGAACAGGACGCCGGCAAGTCGCTGCACGACCAGAGCCCGACATCGTCATTCGTCGATCTCAACCGCTCCGGCGTGGCCCTGATGGAGATCGTCTCCAAGCCCGACATCCGCTCCTCCGAGCAGGCCAAGGCCTATGTGACCAAGCTGCGCTCGATCCTGCGCTATCTCGGGACCTGCGACGGCGACATGGAGAAGGGTTCGCTGCGCGCCGACGTCAACGTCTCCGTGCGCAAGCCGGGCGGCCCGCTCGGCACCCGCTGCGAGATCAAGAACATGAACTCGATCAACTTCATCGGTCAGGCGATCGAGTATGAAGCGCGGCGCCAGATCGAAATCATCGAGGATGGCGGCAGCATCGACCAGGAGACGCGGCTGTTCGATCCCAACAAGGGCGAGACGCGTCCGATGCGCTCAAAGGAAGAGGCGCACGACTACCGCTATTTTCCGGATCCCGATCTCCTGCCGCTGGAATTCAGCCAAGCCTATGTCGACGAGCTCAAGGCTGGGCTGCCGGAGCTGCCGGACCAGAAGAAGGCCCGCTTCATCGCCGAGCTCGGCTTGTCCGCCTATGACGCCAGCGTGCTGGTCGCCGAACGCGAAAGCGCTGTGTTTTACGAAACCGTGCTGGCCGGTCTCGCCGACAAGATCCGCGACGGCAAACTCGCCGCCAACTGGGTGATCAACGAACTGTTCGGCCGTCTCAACAAGGAGGGCCGTGATATTACGGGCTCTCCGGTATCGGCGGCGCAGCTTGGCGCGATCGTCGACCTGATCGGCGAGGGCACCATCTCCGGCAAGATCGCCAAGGATCTGTTCGAGATCGTCTGGCAAGAAGGCGGCGACCCGCGCGAGCTGGTCGAGGCGCGCGGCATGAAGCAGGTCACCGATCTCGGCGCGATCGAGAAGGTGGTCGACGACATCATCGCAGCCAATCCAGACAAGGTTACGCAGGCGCGCGCCAAGCCGCAGCTGATGGGCTGGTTCGTCGGTCAGGTGATGAAGTCGTCCGGCGGCAAGGCCAATCCGCAAGCCGTCAACGATCTGCTCAAGTCCAAACTCGGCATCTGAGTTCACGCGGCATCCCGCTGTCGTCGTCGGCGCGGCGTCGATCGAACGCACGCGAGCATGTCCGCGCGCGCCGATCGAACCGCAATCCATCGTCGCGACGCGGCACCGCGGCCTTGCGAATCGGGTGCGGCGATTCGCGCAAAAAGCCGGTTTTGGCGAGCGCGGATGAGACGCGGGGCGGTTGTGCACGAAAATTTTTTGATTGCCAAAAATTGCGACTCAGAGTCCGCGCAACTCGATTTTGGTCGCCATGAGTGAGTCGCGAGAGGCGCGATCTCACTCACATCGCAACATGCGAGAATTGCGAAAATGCCTGCAGCACAGGGCTTTCCTTCGATATTGACAAATGCATGTGTCGCTTTTTCACGCACTACTCGCATCGTTGCGCGGATGCGTTGCGGTGTTGGCGATGAGCGTGCGTCGGGCTTTGCCCCTTGCGTGCGTCAACACTTCCTTAAGCCAGACGCTGTTTTTTTGAGTGTGTTGGTGTATTCGGGATGTAGTGCATTTCGATTCCCGAGTGCACGCAGCGATTAAGCCATCTCACTTACATTAGGAGGGCAACATGGCCAAGAAAGCTAAGAAGGCAAAGAAGGCGAAGAGCGCAGTGAAGAAGACTGCGAAGAAGACCCGCAAGGTCGCGAAGAAGAAGAAGTAACTTTCGCTTAAGAAATTGCCGGCGACTTAATGCCGGCACGTCACACGAGCCTTCAGGATGCTCCGCTTCTCGAAGCGGTTTTCAGCCCGGCGGCTCTGGTCGACGAAAGAGGGTGTCGGCGAGACATCAGGTCAAACGGCTGGATCGTTCTTTGAGGAGTTCGCTCTTCGAAACCGGTCCGGCAGAAGAAACAAGTTTTCTTCGTTCGGTGCGGATCTCTGGTCCGCAATTTCATCGGGCCCAAAGCCCGCAATGAAATCTGGTCCTGACGTGTTCGCCGACGCCCTCGTTCCCAAGACGCCGCATCCGGCGTTTCGGAAGACGCCCCATGAGGCGTTAGACGCCGGGTAGGCGTTTTTGGTTCTTCAAATCCCTCACATTCCGTTCTCGCCTCCGGCGGTATCCTGCCGCGAAGGTTCCGTCGCGACGTCGATCGTCGCGGACGAGGCGCTGCGGCCGCCGTCATTGGACCAGCCGCCGGCTACGATGGCCATTTAGCGTTGCGCCAGCTCGATTGCCGCCAATGGTTATCGTTTCGCGAAATGGCAGGGTAAACCGAATTCCAGCCTTTCGCCGGAAAGCCCCGTTAAACCAGCGTTTTCGCGATTTCACCGTGACGGCGGCGGCGCCGGCGTTCACCTCCGATTCATCCCGATATTTAAACTGCCCTTCAAATTTGATCGGTCATGATCATCCCAACAAGCCGGCAAACGGCGTGGGGAATAACGGGACGTTTCAAACAGTGGACAGGGGCCGCGCTCGGCAACGGGACGGCGCAAAATCAAAAGGAGACGAAGATGTTTCAGGGGCACATCGATCTGGATATGGCAACGCCGGTGGAAGCAAGCGCGATCCCGGACGTGCTGTTCGAACGCGGCCTGTATTGGGCCAGCGGGCGCTCCGGCGTGGTCAACCTCGTCGCCGCGCACAAATGGTTCAATCTTGCCGCCCTGAAGGGCCGCGCCGATGCCATTCCGATGCGCCGCGAGGTCGCCGAGATGATGTCTGAGGTCGAGATCGCCACCGCGCAGCGCGAAGCCCGGGCCTGGATCACAACGCACTGAGCGTGGCGGGGAGGGCCTTCATCAGCCCTCGTTGACCTGCTATCGCGACGGCCACGTCCAGTTCGGTGGCACGTAATCCTGGACCTCCGTTTCGCCCAGGGTCTTTTCCAGCACGATCTGTCTGCTGTCGGCCTCGGCGTCGAGCGCGGAGACCAACGGCGAGGCATGCGAGACGACGATCATCTGGCATCGCTTTGACGCCTGCACGATCAGGCGTGCCAGCGACGGCAACAGATCGGGATGCAGGCTGGTTTCCGGTTCGTTGAGGATCATCAGCGCCGGCGGCCGCGGCGATAGCAACGCCGCAATCAGCAATAGGTACCTCAGCGTGCCGTCAGACAATTCGGACGCCAGCAGCGGCCGCAGCAGGCCGTGCTGCCGCATCTGAACCTGGAAATAGGCGCCGGTGTTGGCGACTGCCACGCTGCCGCCCGGAAATGCATCGGCAATCGCATTGTTCATTGCCTGGCCGTCGCCGATTTCGCGGATGGTCTGGATCGCCGCAGCCAGATCCGATCCATCGGCCGCCAGCACCGGGGTATAGGTGCCGACCTGCGGCTTGCGCGCCGGCGCGTCAGGGTCGGTTCGCATGTGATCGTAGAATCGCCAGTCGCGCATCCGCTCGCGCAACACCAGCAGCTCGATCGCTTCGCGCGGATCGCTGCAATGGGTCATCATACTGTCGAACGGCGCCAGATACTGGTAGGCTTGCCGCCACTCGCCGGCGTCGTTTCGAATCCGCACGCTGGGGCCATTGCGAAGCGCGAACGCATTGGACCGGCCCAATCGTTCGCCGGTCCACAGGCTTTCGGATTTGATCACCGGGTCGCTCGAGAAGTGCGATGAAGCCGACGACGGGAGTCCGAGATCTATGGCGTAGCCATAGTCCTCACCCGCGAAACCAAGCTTCAGGCTGATGGGATTCCTGCGCACCGTGCCCTGCACGGGCTGCGTGCCCGCTTTCATCGCGCGGGAAAAAGATTCCGGGCCCGCCCACAATGTCGATTGCAAACCGCCTTCGGCAGCCAGTGACTGGATGATGCGGCCTTGCGCGATGTCCGCGAGCAATTTCAGCGCGCGATAGAGGCTCGATTTGCCGCTGCCATTGGCGCCGGTCACGATCGTGAGTCCGGACAGCCTTACTGTGATGTCGCGCAGGGAACGATAGCCCGAGATCGCAAGTGTCGTCATCATGACGCGGTGCCTCGCATCGATCGTTGGTCGCGGCTAGCGGACGCGTTGCGTATCGCGGCTCACTTAATGTCGTCGATATATAAAGGACCGGCACGAAACCGATCATTTGGGCAGGAAATTTCGAACAGGCCGCGGAGATCGTGCGGGTTCAACGTGGAAACCGGCGGAGCCGGAGCTTCCACATTGTTCGGTCCTGTTCGCTGAGATTCGAAAAGTGCCTGTGAATAGCATGCTTTTCGGATTCGCGTAAGTTCACCCGTCAGATGTGGGTACGGGAGCGGGTGTCATGGCAGGCGGAAAGCTGACGGCAGTTGCGTCACCAAGGCGAAGGCGCACGGGGATGTACGGCGACGGCGGCGGCCTTTGCCTCCAGATCACCGGCGACGGCAAGGTGAAGGTCGCGAAGTCCTGGATCTTCGATACCGGTTCAATGGGCGCACCAGCAAGGCAGGGAAGCCGCTGGCTCGCGAAATGGGCCTGGGCTCTCTAGACACCTGGACGCTCGCCGAAGCGTGCGAGCGGGCTCGCCAGCGGCGGCAGACGCTCGACCAGTGGAGCTTCGGCCTGACGTCATTGTCACCGATGCGACGCCGCCGGTGCTTGCGGCGAAGCGGGCCACTGGCGAGGCCGCGCTATGCAAGGGCAGGGTACATGTTCGACATGGTTCGCAGAACTATCTCGCCGTGTTCAATTCGCCGGCGTTGGCCTAGCTGCTGGCAAGAAAAACCCCCGGCAGTTTCCTGCCGGGGGTCCTTTAGATAGTCGTCAGACGATCGGGATCAGAAGTTGCGCTGAACGCGAACGTTGAAGGAGGCGGTGTCCTGATCGTGGAAGGTAAAGGTTTGAATCGGCTGCGGAGCACCCGTCGTAAACACGGCACTGCCCCCGAAGCTTTGGTCCAGATGGGTCCAGATGGCTTCAGCCGAGAACGTCAGGTTCTTGACCGGCGTCCATCGGGTCACGATACCCAGCATCGAGATCGCGAAGTTCGGATTGCAGGTATAAGTTACATTTTGGCCGGCGACCACGGCGCCGAAAGCACCACATATATTGGCCTGCGCAGTGGAGTCATACCGCACCCAGCCCATGCCTCCGAACAAGCTCGACGACCAATATGGATCCCAGTTGTGGTTGAAGGCACCGCGGACACCGTAGGCCGTCGTCAGATGGATCGAGCCATCGCCGCCGTTAGCCCTCGGAAGCCAGACGCCGTCCGTGGTCCCGCCGAAGCCGACGGTGCCGCTGGGTCCAAACTGACCGGGAACGCCACCGAGCATCAGGAAGTTCGGGGAACGTACCCGAGGTGGAGATCACGTTCTTCGTGTCACCCTTGGCCCAGCTTCCGTCGATCTTGATGTCGTCGCCTGCACCGGTCGGGATGTTCTTGATCTGCAACGCAGCCATCACCGAACCACCGAGCTTCGTGTCAGGATGCCCCGAAAGAACGGAGTTGGTCAGAGCCGTCGCACCCGTTACCGGGACGGCACCGGCGCCAAGAAGGTTGTACGAACCATTGACCGTATGCAATGCGCCCGACACCTGGAACAGACCCCAAGCCTGGTCGACCCGGATGTTGCCAACGAGATCCGGCGCCATGAAACCGCCGTAGGCGTTGGTCCCCAGGCCATTGGTGCCCGCGATCGGTGTACCAAAAGGAATTGAGGTATTGACGAGGGCGGTGCGGTTGAACACGGTCGGATCGTCGAGACCGACGCTGGCCGACACGCCGTTGCCGAACTGCGCGGTGTACTGGATGTTGTTCACGCCGGTGACGGAGTCGTTGCCGCCGATCAGGAACGAAGAGTTGTTGCCCGGATAACCATTCCAGGGCGTCGCATAAGCCGAGGACGATTTACCGAAGGTGAACCCGGCGAACTGGATGAACACATACTCAACCGCGACATAGCCGCCGCCGACACTCGACAGCGTCGCATTGTTCAAGCCACCCAGAACAGTGGGCGCCGCGGAGATGGCTGCCGGGTTGGACGTGCCGAAGTTCTGGAACTGGAAGTCGCCCTGCGCGAAGGTACGGACGACGCCGTATTCGGTCGCAGTGCGGGTATCGACCGTCAGCGCCATACGGGAACGGGAAGCAATCATGTCGCGAAAGCGGTTGCCCTGGCCGGAATCGCCCGACCAAGCCGGCGCATCGTAAACGGTACTGCCGTTGAACGTGGTGTCGACGCGCAGATAGCCGCCGATCTTGATGCAGGTGTCGGTGCCCGGGATGTAATAGAAACCCGCGCCATACAGGGAGCAGATCCTCACGTACTCGACCGGTTTGGCCTTGACGGGAAGATCAGCTGCCTGTGCTCCGCTCATGGCGACGAGAGCCGTCGCGGAGCCGAGAATTAGGCTCTTGACCATCTTCATATTAAACCTCCAAGTTGTTGCCCGTACGAAAGGCCGTACAAAGCTCGAAATTACCGCCGTCAAAACCCTAAGGAACTCAAAGGCCCCTCGTAGCTCGGGTGGACTTAAGCGAACCACCTAACGGGACGACCTCGGGATGCCCCCCTCCGTCGCGCCATCACAATTACCGATGACTTCTGCACACGCAACAAAGGAACCGCTTCGGAGGCTATCCGGAAGATTGTTTTCGGGCGGGTGTTGCACAAATAACACGCAGATGTGATCGCGCTTTCTTCGTAAGCACTTGTTTTATCGATAGATTTTTATTTAGCCCGATTTCATCCAGAGATGGTCGGGCGAGCAGCCGGTTCGCCGCCTACTCCCGATTCAGCGCCTGACACACCCCGAATCGCGCTGCAAAAGTGGCTCTCCGGCGCCCGACCTCCCCGAATAGTCAGCGGCTCGAACCGGCCGGAGCGCGCAGATATGACGGCGCTGTCATTTAGCGGGGCGGCGCGCCGATGACGATTTCGTGCCGAGATCACCTGCCCCATTTTGGGAACACAGGTTCCGGTCGCGCGCGGATCAGTTTGCAAAAACCCTTGTCTGGCAGGCTCAAAACGAATCCTGCTGCCACGGCGGCGCACTGACTGCCGATCTGGCGCGCAACTTAAATCCAGGTTTGCGGCACAGCGTTTTTGCAAATTGCGCGACAAGCATAAAACAGCGAGCACCTGGACCGGCGCCTGAATCGACCCAGCCAGGAGATTCCCGCAAGCAATGGTTGTCGAATCTGCGCCGCGTTTGCGACGTGCGCCCAACGGATCTGTGCCGGCGATCGAAAGCAGAGGGTTCAGCTCGGCCCGGGGGCCTTAAATAGCAGCAAATCCGTACGCCGCGAATCTGCCGCTTGCGGCCCGCCGCCGCGTCGGGCATATCGGCCCTAACGGAGCTGTGGCCGAGTGGCTGAAGGCGGCGGTTTGCTAAACCGTTATAGGGTTGTAAAGCCCTATCGAGGGTTCGAATCCCCTCCGGCTCCGCCAAAACAAGCGAAAATCCCTTACAAATCGCTGATTTCTAAAACCTGACCCACATGAACCCTGGACGAACGATCGCTTACCGCCCTTAGGCGCGTGTCGTCTTGCCGGCCGTTACCTGAAGCACGCCAGCAAATCGGGACATTGCCTACGGAAGCGGTCGCCGCGAAACGCTCAAGATTTCAGCGGTTCGAAAGCATGCTCGCTCCCTGACCAACTTGTTCAGGTTTCTGGCTGGGTCGCTGCAGCCGAGCGTAGGGCGACGCGGCGTGAAGTCGAACTGTCATCCGCCTCGTCCTCGTCATCGCCACCGCAGGTGAAACCTTCGGTCTCTTCGAACCGATTGCCGTCATACTGCTTGAGGTCCAGCAACTGCACGGAGTTGATGTAGAGGTTGATGCCGCCGCCGAAGCCCGTGTACGGGTTCACCGTGACATCGAGCTTGATGGTCGAGCCGCCGCCAATGATGACCTTCGCGGGCACCTTGCGGTTCTTGGCGTCGAACACGGGCGGGCGATACTTCTCACCGGACGTTGCTTGCAGGGTAAGCTCGCCGGTTTTCCTATCCTTCTTCCACGGCAGCTTGCCGTCTTCCAGATGGAAGTTCTTCAGACACTGCTTCAGGAAGCCGTCGACCTCGCGGCGGTCTTCATCGTTGTACTTAACGCGAGTGATGAAGCGCTGCTTCGCGGCTCCCCTCGGTCTGCCCTTCTTGTCGGTCGGCTGATATACGTCGACTTCATCGAGCTTCGGCCATACTGCGATGCCCGCAGGAAGGATAATCGTAAGTTTCTCAGCCATGGGTAGTTTGTTGGTCTTTTTTAGTGTTGTTATTTTTGGATATTGTTAAGTGCAGCATGATGAATGCAGACACCAGCAGGAACGCTGGTGTCTGCGGGAATATCCCCAGGAGTTACACGCGATACTGTGGGAATTTGCGTACCGCTTCAGCCAAGTCCTCCGGTATCGGTTTCCCGTAGGCACGTCCAGCGGTAGGCGGCGCATGGCCGGTAATCGCGTCACTGTACCTTTCGGACATTCCAAAACGTTCGGCGCGTGCTTTGAAGGTGTGCCGCCATGCGTGGTTTGGCCTAAGCTCAGGGTCGGTGATACCCAATGAACGTACCCATTGCCCCAGCCTCTCCCTCGTGCGCTCAGCGGGACTCTGGACCGGTTCAGGCCCGGCACCTGCAGGGCGACGCGTGTAAAACAGCGGCCCGTTTCCCATGTCGTCTACGAACTGGATGAAACCCTGCTCCACGAGGTGCTCGTGCAGTGGGACGGTGCGAGCCGTGCGCGTTTTGATTTTCCCTGCCGATGGCGAAAGCCTCGCGAAGTAATCCGCGCCGCGTTTCTGAATGTCTGATCCTCGGAGCTGTGTTATTTCGCCTGGACGGGCACCGGTGTAAGCGCACAGCCACGGAACCCATCGCCGAGCACGCTCGTCGACCGTTTTTGGATGCTCGTAAGCCAATGCGGCGCGCAGGATCACCTCAGCTTCCTCAGCTGTGAACGCCTTGGACTCTCGTTCAGTCACCTTGCGGGGGACGCTAATTTTTACGTCCTTAAAAGGATTGGCTTTAATCAATTTCTCGCCCACACCCCATGCAAACACGGTTTTGAGCGCCGTTCTCCATACGGTTGCGACGGTGTCCGCGGTGCGCTTCCCGTCGATTAGGCTGTTCATCCATTCCTTCGCAGCCTCAACGGTTACGGTCGAAGCGTCCGGGAAGCGCGCGTCGGCCGTCTTGAACACCGTTGTCCAGCGCGCGACAGTGCTGGGAGAGGGTTGAACCGCCGCAACCCATGCTTCGAGGAGCTTCCAACATCCTATGGTCCGGTTGGTCTCCGGCGAGCTTGCGACATGCTCGGGGAATTGGTCCATGAGAGCGTCCGGTCCATAGTCACCTCGGGCCAGTCCCTCTAACCGCACATAAGCTGCCAGAAGATTGTCCTCCACCGCATCAAGGAACATGTTGCTAGCTTCAGGGGTCAGAAAAACCCCTTGATCAAGGAGGAAAGACGCAGTCTTGGCCTCTTCGGCAATCACAGGTCTGACTGCGGCTCGGACTTCCGGGTGAGCCTTCCACTCCCACTCCGGGTCCCCCTTGGTGTCTTGATGATATTCGTCAGGAGCGTGGGGATAGATTACATCCCAGACCAGATGGTCGCTCATTGACCTCCAGTGCTTCGGAGTGCGGAGGTCAGTCTCGTGCTTGCTAATAAACCAGCTGTACCAGCGGCCGGCCAACGCATGAGCGTTCCGGCGTGTGAGTGGCTGACCCTTGCCGTTCTTGCGCGCCCTGAGTGCGCCAATGCGGGTTTCGACTTCGGCCAACCACTCCCCGCAGCGGGCCTTCGCTTCATGGGGCGAGTAGCCCGGGGGTAGGCTCAGCTTCTCTTCCCAGCCGACACCATAGGCCCGCGCGTACTCCTCGCGGACGTCCTTAGGGATGACTTTGCGAGCGGAGTAGCCCCCCGTCTTTTGGCGATTTAGTCCAACCATCAATGAAGCCATTTTGTACGTCCCTTTGTATTTTAGGGCGAACGAATAGCCTGATCAATCAATAACTTATTGTGGCAATGACGGTTTTGGTGCCGCTCTTCGTGGTTCGCTTAAGTCCCTCGCGTTTCGCGGGTGTGTCCGAAGGCGCGAAGCGACAAAGCGGGTTTCAGGGGATTAAGGGAACCAACCTCAAGGGTGTTCGCACCCGGCGGATCCGGAACCTTCCCTACAGAGCAACTTGGAGGTTTAACATGAAGATGGTTAAGAGCCTTATTCTCGGCTCCGCGACGGCTCTCGTCGCTATGAGCGGAGCACAGGCGGCTGATCTTCCCGTCAAGGCCAAAGCGGTCGAGTACGTGAGGATCTGCTCCCTGTATGGCGCGGGTTTCTATTATATCCCGGGCACCGACACCTGCATCAAGATCGGCGGCTATCTGCGCGTCGACACCACGTTCAACGGCAGCATCTACGATCAGCCGGCTTGGTCGGGTGACCTCGGGCAGGGCAACCGCTATCGCGATTACTTCGCTTCCCGTTCCCGTTTCGCGCTGACGGTCGATACCCGTACCGCCACCGAATACGGCGTCGTCCGCACCTTCGCGCAGGGCGACTTCCAGTTCAGCAACCTCGGCAGCAACACGTTGAACCCGACCATCGGTCAACGGCACCAGCCCGGTTGGCGGCACGCAATTGCTCGACACCCCCGGCGGCGGCTATGTCGCGGTCGAGTACGTGTTCATCCAGTTCGCTGGGTTCACGTTCGGTAAGTCTTCTTCGGCTTACTCGACGCCCTGGAACGGTTATCCGGGCAACAACTCTTCGTTCTTGCTCGGCGGCAACGATACCGTCACCGGCGTGAACAACATCCAGTACACCGCTCAGTTCGGCAACGGCGTGTCGGCTTCGATCGGTCTGGACGACTCGGAGGTGTTCAACCGCACCGTGTTGGCGAACCTGACGGTTCCGATCACCGCGACAGGTACGCTCGCGAACGCTTATGGCGGCACGCAGGTTCCTGACATCGTCGGTAACATCCGCATCGACCAGGCTTGGGGTCTCTTCCAGTTGTCGGGTGCCCTGCATGAAGTGAACGGCTCCTACAACACCCTCAACACCGTAGCGGCTCCTGCCGGCGCGACCGGCCTTGCCGGTGCGGCTCCGACTGGTCTGTCGGAAATCAGCGGCCATCCCGAGACCAAGTGGGGCGGTTCGGTGATGGCTGCGTTGCAGATCAAGAACATCCCGACCGGTGCCGGCGACGACATCAAGATGGATGCTACCTGGGCCAAGGGTGACACCAAGAACGTGATCTCGACGAGCGCAGCCTCGCCGACCTTCACGATGTTCGGCGGCGGCAGCGGCGGTGCCTATCAGAGCATTGGCTTCGGTGCGACCACTGACGGCGTTTGGCTTCCGACTGCGGCCGGTGGTGATGGTTCGATCCATCTGACGGAAGCCTATGGTGTTCGCGGTGCGTTCAACCACAACTGGGATCCGTACTGGTCGTCGAGCTTGTTCGGCAGCTACTCTGCCGTTCGCTATGACGGCACGGCGTCGGCTAACATCTGCGCAGCCTATACCGCTGCCAGGGCCGCCGTTCACAGCGCCGACTATAGCTGCAACCCGAACTACAACGTCTCGCAGCTCGGCTTGGTTACCCGCTGGACCCCGGTCAAGAACCTGACGTTCTCGGCCGAAGCCATGTGGTTCCACCTCGACCAGGGGTTCACGGGTTCTGCTGTTCTGACCCCGACCGCTCCGAAGCCGACGGCGACCTACAACTTCGCCGACCAGGATACTTACAGCTTGAACGTCCGCGTTCAGCGCAACTTCTGATCCTGATCGTCTGACAACTCTCTAAAAGAACCCCCGGCAGGAAACTGCCGGGGGTTTTTCGTTGTGCCTGGATTGGAGCGGTTTCCGAGCCGGGGCCGGTCGCCAGCCATCGCGCAGCGGCTTTGCTCGGGGCTGGTGGGCCGCCGACTGTCAAGCGGCTCGATTGCATGCCAAGGCTGAGCGCAAGCCGGTTTACGCCCGGACCACGATGAGATTGATGTTTGGCCAACATTGTCGCCGTTGGCACGCCGCCCAGGGCGTGCGTGCCGGCGTTACTGAACTGGCTACCAATCGATGTCGAAGCGTCCGTCACGTCCTTTCGCCCCTCAACGGCCAGGCTCCGGCAATGCCGCACTTGAAAGGGCGGCTTTCGCATTGCGGATGCAGCGTCCCGATGAGGCCGAACGGCTTGCGGCCGGCGTGCTGAAATCGGACCGCGGCAATAGCATCGCCGCGCAGGTTCTCGGCCGGGCTCTGATGGTGCAGAACCGTGCCGCCGAAGCAGTCGTCGTTCTGGAACGGGCGGCGCGGCGCAGCAACGATCCGGCGACCGAAACCCTGCTGGCGGGAGCCTTGGCCGCTGCGGGCCGCCGCGACGACGCGCTCGAGCAGCTGCGCAAGACCACGGCGCGGCGACCGGCATTTCCACCTGCGTTTCTCGAACATGGCGGCCAGCTCTCCAGGCTCGGACGTCTTGACGAAGCGGTCGCTGTCTTGGAAAGCGGCCTCGCGCTGGCGCCCGAAATGGCCGACCTGCACATGGAGCTTGGCTACGTTCAACTGAAGCGCAACAAGCGCACGCAGGCTCGTGCGCAGTTCGAGCGGGTGCTCGCCGCGATGCCGGAGCGACATGACACGTTGCTGGCGTTGGCCAAGGTGATGGCCCTCGATGGCGATTATGCTGCCGCCGCGGAGCTCTATCGGCGCGTGCTTGGTGCGCGGCCCGACGATGTCGTGACGCGCAATAATCTCGCTATATGTCTGCTGGAAATGGGCGAGCGCGGCGCGGCGGAGACAAGCTTGCGCGCGGCGGCACGCGGCGCGCCGCAGATGGCCGGACGGTCGATCACCGCGCTCGCTTCGGCTTCACGCGGCCGCTTCTTCCTGCGGCCAAGCGCGGCCGCGAAATTCCTGCAGATCGAACAGCGCTGACGTCTTACGCCCGGAACTGCCGCCGATAGACACCGGTCTCGCGGTAGATCGTGTTGGTCAGATCGTGCGCCCGCTGGGTCTCTTCTTCGGTGAACGGCGCGCTGCGCACGACCCAGTCCTGGCGCTTGACCGGCATGCATTGGGCTACCGGTGTGCCCTTCGGCAGCACGCCGCTGAAATTCGCGTCGTGCCAATGGGCCGGAAAGTGAATCCAGTTGTCATGGTAGCGGTCGCAATCGACCAGCCCAGTCAGCGTGGTGAAGGGCAGGTCGAAACGGTTGGCCGGATGCGTAAACAACAAGGCGTAACCTTCCGGTGCCTCGATGGTCCAGAGATTGTGGAATTTGATCAGGAAACGGTCGGCGTTGAAGAGCGGCGTACCGATGACCTGGCTGGCGTCGTGGAAGCCGATCGGCGAACGCGTATAGCCGACGGCGCCGCCTGGCGGCAGATCATTGTCCCAGATGAATTCGCCGTTCTCGACTTTCACGTCGCAGATCAGCGGAATCAAAAAGCCTGAGGTCATGGCGTCGATGAAGGGCGGGCACCGCTTCACCGTGTCGCCGACCTGGTCGTTGATCGCGTTGAACGCCTGCGGCGGCATCGCCTTGAACCAATCGGGCAGACCAAGTGCGGCTGGGACCGGCGGTGGCAGTAATCCGTGCAATTCAGCCGGGCAGCGGAATGTCAGTGTCATCGCAGTTTCTTGTTGGGACGTCACATCCTGCTCCAGTTGCGAGCCGGGAAAGTGGCTTTTCGCCTTATCGCCCGGTCTGGAATCATTGGGTTTTCTTCGACAGCACCTCCATGGGTGGACCAAATTGTCGCAGCACGCCATTCACAATGACGCCATCGCGCCGTGTGGCGGCGTCGACGGCGTTGGTCTCCGGGACGTTTGGCTTATTCGACGTTGGCGCCGCGATGCAGGTCGGCTTCGATCTGAAGCCGCGTGCCGCCGCCGAAGCGGGCGCGATAGACCTGCAGATTCTCCATGATCCGCTGCACGTAATTGCGGGTCTCGGAGAACGGAATCTGCTCCACCCAGTCGACGGCGTCGACCTTGGGATCGCGCGGATCCCCATACCGGTCGATCCATTTCTTGACGCTGCCGCGACCGGCATTATAGGCCGCGAAGGTCATGATGTAGGAGCCGCGATAATCCTCCAGAAGTCCGCCGAGTTCGGCCGCGCCCAGTGCCGCGTTATAGACCGGATCGTTCTTCATCCGGCCGAGATCGAAGTTGACGCCGTATTTCTTGCAGACGTAGCGGCCGGCATCCGGCGTAACCTGCATCAGCCCATAGGCTTGCGCCGGCGACACCACGGCGGGGTTGAAAGCACTTTCCTGCCGCGCGATCGCAAAGATCACGCTCTGCTCGACATCGGGCCCGATCGATCTGAACGGCGGGATGCCGTTGACGGGATAGGCGTAGAAATCAAACGGCAGTCCACGGTTGAGCGCGGCCTTGCCGAGCAGCAGCATGCCGCGCGCGTCGCCGTTGCGCGAGGCGAGTTCGCCGAGCCCGACCAGCGCGTCGGGATCGCCATTGTCGCCCATGTCGCCGAAGATCGGGATCGCGATTTCGCGCTCGTCGAGTGCGTACAGCAATTGCACCGCGCGCACGATCTCGAGCCGCTCGATGCCGCGGCCACGCGAGGCCGGTGCGCCGTTCAGCGCGATCTGCGGCAGGCCGAGCTTGGCGCGCGCGAGCTGGCCGTAATAGCTGGTGGATTGTTCAGCCGCGGCCGCATAGGCGGCGCGGGCTTCCTGGGAGCGGCCGGCCGCTTCCGCGGCGCGGCCTTGCCAATAGCCGGCACGCGCCAGCGCCGTCGGGTTGGCGCTGCCGACCCCGATGCGGGCGAAATGCTGCGAGGCGGTCGCGGGGTCGTTGAGGAAGCGCAATGCGATCCAGCCCGCCGTGAACTCCTGCTCGGTCTTGTAGATGTCGCGGGCCGGAAGAGCTGCGTCACGCGCGATCAGATAGGCGGTGCGGTTTTCCCCGGTATCCAGCATCTTGCGCGACAGCAGCCGCCGCTCGATCCACCATTCGTCGACATTGTAGAGCCGGCCGGGATCCCTGGGCGCGCTCAGCATGAGCTGCGCGGCTTCGGCGAATTTCTCTTCACGGCGCAGCAACTGGATCCTGGCGAAGATGTAGCCGGTGTCGCCGCGAAGTTCGCCCGGGACCGCCTCCAGCAAGGCCCTCGCGTTGCTGGCCTTGTGGTTGGAGGCAATGCGTGCCTTGGCCAATGCGACTTCGCCGCTGCCGAGCCGCTTGGCGGCGCGCAGCGCAGCACCTTCCTGCTCGGTGCCATAGAGCATGAAATCCATCCGCGCCTTTTGATCGCCCGGCGTCAGCAGCGCGCCGAACAGATCGAGTGCGGTGTTTTCGGTTTCCTCCGACATCGAATCATTGCGCCAGGCGTCGCGCACCAGGCGTTCCGCATTGGCCCGCTCGCCGCGGCCGATCAGCACGCGCGCCAGTGCGAACTTGCCCTTGGCGGATAATGGCGACTCGTTTTCGAACCACGACCACACCGCGGCGTCTTCGCGATGATCGTCCCACAACGCCGCCTCCAGGCGCCGGCGCAGGAACGATTGCGACGGCCAGCTCGGGTTGGCCGAGATGAAGGCGCGGTAGCGCTCGACCGACGCGCCATTGTCGTCACTGCGCAGGATGATCCATTCCGCGAGCTTCCTGGCGACCGGATCGGAGATGCCGGCTTCGGCCTGCGTCGCGTCGCCCGGTCTATGCTTGCGGATCAGATCAATGACATTTTCCAGCGCATCGGAATCGGCCTGCGAGGTCGATGACGTCGCG
The DNA here is from genome assembly GCA_963738105.1 of uncultured Alphaproteobacteria bacterium. Taxonomy (GTDB): domain Bacteria; phylum Pseudomonadota; class Alphaproteobacteria; order Rhizobiales; family Xanthobacteraceae; genus Bradyrhizobium. The sequence continues at coordinate 255,629 of CAVTWC010000022.1, forward strand.
GCCACCGCGGCAGGGATGATCGGCTTGCGCGCCGGCACGGGCGGCAACGTCGCGTGCTGACGGCTCGCGGCTTGGATCCCGGACGGCGCCCGGGGCGTGGCAGTTTTCGCCGCGCTCTTGGCCGCGGTGGTTTTGGCGTCAGCAGCACCGGCAGGATGGGCGGCCGGCGGCGTCTTCGCTGACGGAATCTCTGATTTGCCGACCTTGGCCTTGGCCGCTTCAGGTTTCGCAGCTTCAGATTTCCCGGCTTTGGACTTCGCTGCCTCAGGCTTGGCAGCTTGGGACGCGGCCGCTTTGGGCTTCTCCGCCTTGGGTTTGTCCGCCTCGGATTTGGCCGATTGAGGCTTCGCCGGTTTGGATTTCGTGGCGTCCGATTTGGAAGCCTCAGCTTTGGAAGGCTCGGCTTTGGAAGACTCGGCCTTGGAAGATTTGGTCTTGGAAGCGTCCGATTTGGAAGACTTGGACTTGGCTTCGGATTTGGAAGAGGCGGATTTGGAAGTATCGGACTTGGCGGCCTCGGGCTGGGTCGGCGTTTCCGCGTATGCCGGTAATCCGGTGGTCAGTGCCAGGCTGGTTGCCAAGGTAATCGACAATGCCAACGACAAGCTCATCGACAGGGCGGTCGACCGCAGGGCGGCTGCACGGCTAGGCTGGGTCACGGCGTTCCTTCGCGGCAAATCATCGATTCCCTTAGGGACCAAGTCTATTTGATTGAATATGCGGGCAAAATACTAATTACGCCGGATGTTTGCGGTGTTTGCACCATCACCGCGGCGAAATCGCGGCCGGGGATCGGGCGTCCGGCGGGCCTTTCGCGGGGGACCGAGACCCGGTATGAATTGATCCTTCACAGATTTAGACGGCTGCAGCGCGCGTTCGGAGGAAGTCCATGGCAACCAAGACGAATTTTCGAGGCTCATTCACCGCCCTGGTCACGCCCTTCAAAAACGGCTCGCTCGACGAGGCGGCGTTTCGCTCGCTGGTAAACTGGCAGATCTCCGAGGGTACCAACGGCCTGGTGCCGGTCGGCACCACCGGCGAAAGCCCGACCGTGAGCCACGACGAGCACAAGCGCGTGGTCGAATGGTGCATCGAGGAGGCCAAGGGCCGGGTGCCTGTGATCGCCGGCGCCGGTTCCAATTCGACCAAGGAAGCCATCGAACTGGCCGAGCATGCGGAGAAGGCGGGTGCGACCGCGGTGCTGGTGGTGACGCCGTACTACAACAAGCCGACCCAGGAAGGCATGTACCAGCACTTCAAGGCCATCAACGATGCGATCGGCATTCCGATCATCATCTACAACATTCCGCCGCGCTCGGTGATCGACATGAGCGTCGACACCATGAAGCGGCTGTTCGAGCTGAAGAACATCGCCGGCGTCAAGGACGCGACCGCGAGCATGGTGCGGGTGTCGCAGCAGCGCGCCGCGATGGGTGAGGAATTCAACCAGCTCTCGGGCGAGGATGCCACCGTGCTCGGTTACATGGCGCATGGCGGCCACGGCTGCATTTCCGTGACCTCCAATGTCGCGCCACGGCTGTGCTCGGAGTTTCACGTGGCCTGGCAGAAGGGCGACGTCGCCACCGCGCTCAAGCTGCACGACAAGCTGATGCCACTGCACACCAACCTCTTCATCGAGTCCAATCCGGCCCCGGTGAAATATGCGCTGTCGCTGCTCGGCAAGATGGACGAGAAACTGCGCCTGCCGATGGTGCCGGTGTCGGAGCCCACGCGCGTCGCCGTGCGCAGCGCGATGGTGCATGCCGGACTGATCAACTAGGCTTCGACGTCACCACAATCGACGCAACCAGGCTTTCGAATCCATCGCCATGCCACTCCGCGACGCAGAACAGAAGGGTTCCCAGATGCTCAAGGAATTCCGCGAATTCGCGATGAAGGGCAACGTGGTGGACCTCGCGGTCGGTGTCATCATCGGCGCCGCCTTCGGCGCCATCGTGGCCTCGCTGGTCGGCGATATCATCATGCCGATCATCGGATCGATCACTGGCGGCCTCGATTTCTCCAACTATTACACCGGGCTCTCGAAGGCCGTCACCGCGACCAATCTGGCCGATGCCAAGAAACAGGGCGCAGTGCTGGCCTGGGGCAATTTCCTGACGCTGACGATCAACTTCCTGATCGTCGCCTTTGTGCTGTTCCTGGTGATCCGTGCGATGAACACACTGAAGCGAAAAGATGCCGCGGTCCCCGCCGCGCCGGCGAAGCCGACCCGCGAGGAAGAACTGCTGACCGAAATCCGCGACCTGCTAAAAAAGGCCTGATGTGGCGGAGAAAAACGAGCGCCCGATCAAGGTCGTCGCGGAGAATCGCAAGGCCCGGTTCAATTACGCGATCGAGGACACGCTGGAGGCGGGGATCGCGCTAACCGGCACCGAGGTCAAGTCGATCCGCAACGGCAAGACCACGATCGCGGAATCCTACGCGGATACCAAGGACGGCGAGATATGGCTGATCAACGCCAATATTCCGGAGTATCTGCAGGCTAACCGCTTCAACCATGAACCGAAGCGGCCGCGCAAACTGCTGCTGCACCGAAAGCAGATCAACAAGTTGATGGGGGCGGTCGATCGCGACGGCATGACGCTGATCCCGCTCAAGCTATATTTCAACGAGCGCGGCCGCGCCAAGCTGCTGCTGGCGGTGGCCAAGGGCAAGAAGCTGCACGATAAGCGCGAAAGCGAGAAGAAGCGCGACTGGGGCCGCGAGAAGGGCCGTCTGCTCCGGGCGCGGGGCTAAACCCGCGAACAGCGAATGGCGAACAGCAAGATCCTGCATTACTTTCGGCTCTATTCGCCACTTTGAGGAAGCGCAAAAATGGCTCAACCAAACCTGCTCGAAGTCGACTGGAGCAAGATCCCGGCGCCGGTGGATGACGGCGCGGCCAGGCATCTGGTCGGGATGACAATTCCGCCGCTGGCCCTGATGGCGACCGACGATACGTCAGTGATGTTGTCGGCGTTGCCGGGGCGCACTGTGGTGTTCGGCTATCCCCGCACCGGCGAGCCCGGCAAGATCGGCCTGGTCGACGATTGGGACATGATCCCGGGCGCCCGCGGCTGCACGCCGCAGACCTGCGCGTTTCGCGATCTGTTTGCGGAATTGAAGGCCGCGGGCGCAGCCCACGTGTTCGGCCTGTCGACCCAGGACAACACCTATCAGACCGAGATGGCATCACGGCTGCATCTGCCGTTCCCGGTATTATCGGATTCGGAATTGTTGCTGACCGATGCGCTCAGGCTGCCGACCATGCAGGTGGCGGGCCTGACCCTGATCAAGCGGCTGGCGCTGGTCGTCGACGACGGGCGCATCACGCACGTGTTCTATCCGGTGTTTCCGCCCGACCGAAACGCCGGCGACGTGCTGGAGTGGCTCAAGCACAATCCGGCTTAGCTCAATTCGTCCGGGACTTACTTCGAGAGATCCGCGCGTACGTTTGCGAACACGCTGCGGAACATCTCAGGCGTCAGCACCCGCGTGTTGGTGTTGTAACGCGAGCAATGATAGCTGTCGTAGAGTTTGAAGGCGCCGGCCTGATGCACCGCGCCGTGTGAGAACGGCGCCGCGGCGGCGCGCAGGCCCAGCGTCTTCAGCGTCGTATCGTGCGCGATCCGCCCCAGCACCAGAATCGCGCGCAGATTGGGCATGGTCTCGATCTTTCCGACCAGATACGGGCGGCAGGTGTTGATTTCCACCGGCAGCGGCTTGTTCTGCGGTGGCACGCAGTGCACCGCGTTGCCGATCCGGCAATCGACCAGGGTCAGCCCGTCATCGGGGCGCGCCTGATAGACGCCCTTGGCAAAGCCATATTCGAGCAGCGTCGCGTACAGCAGGTCACCGGCGTAATCGCCGGTAAAGGGCCGGCCGGTGCGGTTGGCGCCCTGCATGCCTGGCGCGAGGCCGACGATCAGCAACCGGCCATTGGGATCGCCGAATGAGGGTACCGGTGAATTGAACCATTCCGGTTCGCGCGCCCGCGCGGCTTCGCGGAAGCTGACCAGTCTCGGACAGAGCGGGCAATTGCGGTCGGGGTCGGAGCCGGGGAGGGGGGCTGTGCCGGCAAGCGCAGGCTTCAGGATGGGAGGCTTGCCGAGGTTCTTAATCCTCGAAATCGTCGTCATCGGCCCTCGGCGCCATGGTGGTGGCGCGCTGCAGGAATTGCGGCGCATGATGACGCGGTTCGCGCGGCGCGGGACGCTCGGACGGGTCGCGGCCGAGCTTGGATTGCAGCTCCACCAGATCGGTGAAGACGTCAGCCTGACGGCGCAATTCGTCGGCGATCATCGGCGGCTGGCTGGAAATGGTCGAGACCACGGTGACTCGGACGCCGCGGCGTTGCACCGCTTCGACCAGCGAGCGGAAATCGCCGTCGCCGGAAAACAGCACGATCTGATCGACATGCTCGGCGAGCTCCATGGCATCGACCGCGAGCTCGATGTCCATGTTGCCCTTGACCTTGCGACGGCCACTGGCATCGATGAATTCCTTGGTCGCCTTGGTGACGACGGTGTAGCCGTTGTAATCGAGCCAGTCGATCAAGGGACGGATCGACGAGTATTCCTGATCCTCAATAATCGCCGTGTAATAAAACGCGCGTACCAAAGTGCCGCGGCTCTGGAATTCCTTGAGCAGGCGCTTGTAATCGATGTCGAAGCCGAGCGTCTTGGCGGTCGCGTAGAGGTTGGCGCCATCAATGAAAAGCGCGATCTTATTCGAAGCAGGTGACATCAAGTTTACTCGCGTTGTTAACGTTTTTGGCATCGCGGCAACCGACCACGTGCGGCTCAGGATGGGTGTCTAAAGCTCGGAGAATCAAACTCGCCAGACACCACCTGAAATATGGTGCGGCAAGGGCGGAAAACCCATACCTTCGACTTGGAATGAAGCGAATTCTTGTCCTGGACAATTCCCCGTGTAAATCGGGATGCGTCCGGAGGGCCCGGTCTTCCGGTTCCGAGGTGGGTTAGCAGAGGCGATTGCGAAGGCCAAATCACAAATTGGCCTTGCGAAAGGCCGTTCGTCCCTATAACTACCCGACATAATCCGCATATTCGGTCCCATTTAACGGAGCGACAGTCGATGGCGCGCGTCACCGTGGAAGATTGTATTGATAAGGTCGATAACCGGTTCGACCTGGTTTTGCTGGCGGCCCACCGTGCCCGCATGATCTCATCCGGCTCACAACTGACGATTGATCGAGATAACGATAAAAACCCAGTTGTATCACTGCGGGAAATCGCGGATTCGACGATATCCCCTGAGGATTTGCGCGAAGAGCTGGTCCATTCGTTGCAGAAGTTCGTCGAAGTCGACGAACCCGAGCCGGATACGGTGCCTTTGATCGGTTCGGCCGGCGCCAGCGTCGATGCCGACGACACCGAGGTTGCCGTCGAGCGGATGACCGAGGAAGAGCTCCTGAAGGGGCTCGAGGGTCTGGCGCCGCCGGAAGAGCAACCCGAAGAGGACGAGTAATTCGTTCGCATCGGCCGCTCCGGGGACAGTCCGGAGCGATCAGATTTATCAAAGGCCCGGGCATTCGCTCGGGCCTTTGCTTTTATTGGTGTTTTTGTGGTTACCATGGCGCGCTCACCCAGCGTGGACGAATCCCGCGCGGCTGTCTCCGATGTGATCGGCGGGCCGCCGGTTTCGCGTTACACTCTGCGCTTGGTGCTGAAAATCGGGCATTTCCCTCGGAAACGAGGTGCTGCTTCGCCCGGAAAACGCATTAGATTGCATCGTGAGGCGGGCCTGTTACGGCTTAAGCGCGAAGGCGGACACTAGATGGCGAGTTGGCGTCGCAACCACCGGCAAATGCAGGCCGCGACTGATTCGGTCGCCGTGGCGCCTGACAGCCGTGAGACGGCCAAGGGGACCAAAGACACCAAGTCGGCCAAGTCGCCGCGCTCGCGAATGATGCGGCAATACGACCTCGTCGAAAGGGTCCGCTCCTACAATCCCGATACCAACGAAGACCTGCTGAACCGCGCCTACGTCTACGCCATGAAGGCGCACGGCACCCAGACCCGCGCTTCCGGCGATCCCTATTTCTCGCATCCGCTGGAAGTCGCCGCGATCCTCACCGACCTCAAGCTCGACGACGCCACCATCGTCGCGGCGCTGCTGCATGACACCATCGAGGATACCGAGGCCACCCGGGCGGAAATCGACCAGATTTTCGGCCACGAGATCGGCGCGCTGGTCGAGGGCCTGACCAAGCTGAAGCGGCTGGAACTGGTGTCGCGCGAGGCCAAGCAGGCCGAAAACCTGCGCAAGCTGTTGCTGGCCATCGCGGACGACGTGCGCGTGCTCCTGATCAAGCTGGCCGACCGGCTGCACAACATGCGCACGCTGGAGTTCGTGCCGCCGGCGGCACGCCGCCGCATCGCCGAGGAAACCCTCGATATTTATGGGCCGCTCGCCGGCCGCATGGGTATGCAGGAGATGCGGGAGGAACTCGAAGACCTCTCGTTCCGCACCCTCGATCCCGAGGCCCACGCGGTGGTGATGCAGCGGCTGGATTCGCTGGCCGAGCGCAACCGTAACCTGATCGGTGAAATCGAAGCCCAGCTCTCGCGCAATCTGCAGAAGAACGGCATGGCGGCCCATGTCTACGGCCGGCGTAAGCAGCCGTTTTCGATCTGGACCAAGATGGAGCGGAAGTCGGTCGGCTTCGAGCAATTGTCCGATATTTTCGGGTTCCGCGTCGTCCTGGATACGGTCGAAGCCTGCTACCGCGCGCTCGGCGTGGTGCACACGACCTGGCCGGTGGTGCCCGGCCGCTTCAAGGATTACATCTCGACCCCGAAGCAGAACGATTATCGCTCGATCCACACCACCGTGATCGGTCCCGGCAACCAGCGCGTCGAGCTGCAGATCCGCACCGAGGAGATGGACCAGATCGCCGAGCTCGGCATCGCCGCGCATGCGTTCTACAAGGATGGCGTCGGTTCGCCGACCGAACTGCTGAAGCGTGAATCCAATGCCTTCGCCTGGCTGCGGCGTACCGTCGGAATCCTGTCGGAAAGCGCCAACCCGGAAGAGTTTCTCGAACATACCAAGCTCGAACTGTTCCACGACCAGGTGTTCTGTTTCACCCCCAAGGGAAAGCTGATCGCGCTGCCACGTCAGGCCAATGTGATCGACTTCGCCTATGCCGTGCATACCGATGTCGGCAACAGCGCGGTGGGCTGCAAGATCAATGGCAAGTTCGCGCCGCTGTCTTCCGAACTGCAGAACGGCGACGAGGTGGAGGTGCTGACCTCGAAGGCGCAGGCCGCGCCACCGTCGGCATGGGAGGCCCTGGCGGTTACCGGCAAGGCGCGCGCGGCGATCCGGCGCGCCACCCGTACCGCCGTGCGCGATCAATATGCCGGTCTCGGCCGCCGCATCGTCGAACGGTTGTTCGCGCGCGCCAAGATCGAATACGCCGACGACAAGCTGAAGGGCGCGCTGCCGCGGCTGGCGCGGGCCTCGATCGAAGACGTGATGGCGTCGGTCGGGCGCGGCGAGTTGAAGGCGTCCGATGTCGCCCGCGCCATGTACCCCGATTACAAGGAGGAACGCGTCGGCCGTTTTGGCGCCAAGGCGAACCTCGCGGGCAAGCTGAAGCTGAAATCGCCGTCCGATCCGGCGCGCGGCCCGTCGGCTATTCCGATCCGCGGCATCAATTCCGATCTGCCGATCAAGTTTGCGCCGAACGGCGGTGCTGTGCCGGGCGACCGCATCGTCGGCATCGTTTCGCCAGGCGAGGGCATCACGATCTATCCGATCCAGTCGCCGGCGCTCGGCGATTTCGAGGAGGAGCCGGAGCGCTGGCTCGACGTGCGCTGGGATGTCGATGACACCACGCCGCAGCGGTTTCCGGCGCGGATCCTGGTTCATAACGTCAACGAACCCGGAAGCCTCGCCCAGGTCGCCACCGTGATCGCCGAGCACGACGGCAACATCGACAACATCAGCATGTCCAGGCGCTCGCCTGATTTCACCGAACTGACCATCGATCTCGAGGTCTATGACCTCAAGCATCTCAGCGCGATCATCGCCCAGTTGCGCGCCAAGGCAGTCGTCGCACGGGTCGAGCGCGTCAATGGATAGAGGCGAATCCCTCATGGTGAGGAGGCGTGCCGGCGCCGTCTCGAACCATGTGCTGCACGCTTCATCCTTCGAGACGCGCGCAAGAGCGCGCTCCTCAGGATGACGATCTTCTGCTAATCATCATCAGATCATTTCAAGCTGCGAGTCCCGAATGCCTGCTCCTCCGCTGCGTCTCGGCGTCAATGTCGATCACGTCGCCACCTTGCGTAACGCGCGCGGCGGCGAGCGGCCCGATCCGGTGCGCGCGGCGCTGACCGCGATCGAGGCGGGCGCCGACGGCATCACCGCGCACTTGCGCGAGGACCGCCGCCATATCCGCGACGAGGACATGGCCCGGCTGAAGGCCGAGATCTCCAAGCCTTTGAATTTCGAGATGGCGGCGACCGCCGACATGCTGCGGATTTCGCTCGCGACCAAACCGCATGCGGTGTGCCTGGTGCCGGAGCGCCGCGAGGAGCTGACCACCGAAGGCGGCCTGGATGTGGTCGGGCAGCACAACACGCTCAAGCCGTTCATCGCGCAATTGAACGATGCTGGAATCCGGGTTTCGCTGTTCATTTCCGCTGACCCGCTGCAGATCGAGATGGCGGCCAGGCTGCGCGCCCCGGTGATCGAAATCCACACCGGTGCGTGGTGCGATGCGGTGGTGGAGGGCCATACCGCCAAGGCGGATGCCGAGTGGCAGCGCATCGTCAAAGGCGCCGCGCTGGCCCGCGCCGCGGGGCTGGAAGTCCACGCCGGCCACGGCCTCGATTACCGGACCGCGGAGACCATCGCGGGCCTGCCCGAGATCGCCGAATTGAATATCGGCTATTACATGATCGGCGAGGCATTGTTCGTCGGGCTCGGTGAGACCGTGCGTGCGATGCGGTCGGCCATGGATCGCGGCCGGGCGCGGCTGGAGACCCCGGCATGATCATCGGCATCGGCTCCGACCTGATCGACATTACCCGTGTCGCCAAGGTGATCGAACGTCACGGCGAGCGCTTCCTCGACCGTATCTTCACCCCGGCCGAGCGCGCCAAGGCCGAACGACGAGCCAAAAACGAGAAAATGGTGGTCGCGACCTACGCCAAACGGTTCGCCGCCAAGGAAGCCTGTTCCAAGGCGCTGGGCACCGGCATCCGGCTGGGGGTCTGGTGGCGGGACATGGGGGTGGTCAACCTGCCGGGTGGCCGGCCGACCATGCAACTGACCGGCGGGGCGCTGGCCCGACTCAAGGCGCTGACGCCGTCGGGCCATGAGGCGCGGATCGACCTGTCGATCACCGACGACTGGCCGTTGGCGCAGGCTTTCGTCATAATTTCGGCGGTCCCGGCGGGCAAGCCCTGACGCTTCAGCGGCCGGTTTTCAATTATCCCGGGGCGAAACTAAAAATCTTCGATCTATCAAAGGATTAGCAAGTTTTGATAACGTCGTTGATTGCGCGGCTGCGAACAACCGTCTAAAACGCCGCGGGGAAACAGGGCGAGTTCGGGTTTGCGCCGGGATTCGCTTTCACACCAGAATCGACCATTTCCTTGACGCGAAGCGACGAGCGATTCGCGTAAGGAGGATATGCTGCCACCCGGTGGCAGAAGCGATGGAAATTGGGAAAGCGATGAGCGTGACCACAGGGACAAAATCTGAGAGCGGCCTGGGTGAAACCATCCGCGTCGTCGTTCATGCGCTCTTGATCGCCCTGGTGATCCGCACCTTCCTGTTCCAGCCGTTCAACATCCCCTCGGGCTCGATGAAGGCGACGCTGTTGGTCGGCGACTATCTGTTCGTCTCGAAATATTCCTACGGCTACAGCCACTACTCGATCCCGCTCTCGCCGCCGCTGTTCTCGGGGCGCATCTTCGGCTCCGAACCGAACCGCGGCGACGTCGTCGTATTCCGGCTGCCGAAGGATGACTCCACCGACTACATCAAGCGCGTGATCGGGCTGCCCGGCGACCGCATCCAGATGAAGGAAGGCCTGCTTTACATCAACGAAAAGCCGGTGGTGCGCGAGCGCATCAGCGACTTCATCGGCGAGGACCCCTGCGGTTCGTCCGACGCCACCGCGCGGGTGAAACGCTGGAAGGAAACGCTGCCGAACGGCGTCAGCTATGAGTTGCTGGATTGCGTCGACAACGGTTTCTACGACAACACCAATGTCTACACCGTGCCACCGGACCATTTCTTCATGATGGGCGACAACCGCGACAATTCGACCGACAGCCGGGTGCTGTCGGCAGTGGGTTATGTGCCGTTCGAGAACCTGATCGGCCGCGCCCAGATGATTTTCTTCTCCATTGCCGAGGGTGAACATGCCTGGATGTTCTGGCGCTGGCCAACCGCGGTGCGCTGGAATCGCATATTCACAATTGTGCGATGAACGACGACGCGCAGGACATCCAGACCCCATCGTCATCAGGCGAAGCGTCCCCTCAGCCTGACACCGGGCGCGAGCCCGCGGCGAAGAAGAAACGCGGCAAGGTCAGCGCCAAGGCGGCGGCTGCGGCGATCGAGTTGCGCATCGGGTACAAGTTCGCCGACACTGCGCTGCTGACCACCGCGTTTACGCATGTCTCGGCGCTGAAGCCTGCCACCCGACACCGCGCGGACAGCTATCAGCGCCTGGAGTTTCTCGGCGACCACGTGCTCGGACTTGTGGTGTCCGACATGCTCTATCGCGCCTATCCGAGGGCCGACGAAGGCGAATTGTCCAAGCGCCTGGCCGACCTCGTGCGCAAGGAAAGCTGCGCCGATGTCGCGAAATCGCTCGGGCTGGTCGACGATATCAAGCTCGGCGCGGTTGGTGCTGCGGCCGGGGCGCGCCTGCGCAAATCCGTGCTCGGCGACATCTGCGAAGCCGTCATCGGGGCGATCTTTATCGACGGCGGCTATGCGGCTGCGGCGCAATTCGTCGAGCGCAACTGGACCGAGCGGATGCGCAAGCCGCGTCGGCCGTTGCGCGATCCCAAAACCGTGCTGCAGGAATGGGCCCAGGGCAAGGGGCTGCCGACCCCGGTCTATCGCGAGGTCGAGCGCACCGGGCCGCATCACGATCCGCAATTTCGGGTCGCGGTGGATTTGCCGGGACTGGAGTCGGCCGAAGGTGTTGGCGGCAGCAAACGCGCCGCCGAGAAGGTCGCAGCATCCGTGATGATTGAACGTGAAGGCGTTGGTGGCGGCAGCAATGACGGATGAAAACCCCGATACGGGCGCACCAACAGCCGCGACGCGCTGCGGCTTTGTTGCGCTGATCGGCGCCCCCAATGTCGGCAAGTCCACGCTGGTCAACGCTCTGGTCGGCTCCAAGGTCACGATCGTCTCGCGCAAGGTGCAGACCACGCGAGCGCTGATCCGCGGCATCGTGATCGAGAACAACGCCCAGATCATCCTGGTCGACACACCCGGAATCTTCCTGCCCAAACGACGGCTCGATCGCGCCATGGTGTCGACCGCCTGGAGCGGGGCGCATGACGCCGATCTCGTCTGCGTCTGCTGGATGCCAAATCGGGCATCGACGAGGAAGCCGATGCGATCCTGACCAAGGTGGCAAGCGTCGCGCACAAGAAGATCCTGGTGCTGAACAAGATCGATCTGGTGCCGCGCGAAAAGCTGCTGGCGCTGGCCAAGGCCGCCAACGAACGTCTGCCGTTCGCGGAGACATTCATGATCTCGGCGCTGTCGGGCGACGGCGTCGACGATCTCAGGCGTACGCTGGCGGCGATGGTGCCGGCGGGACCGTTTCATTATCCCGAAGACCAGATGTCGGATGCGCCGTTGCGGCATTTGGCGGCCGAGATCACCCGGGAAAAGATCTTCCGGCAGTTGCATCAGGAATTGCCGTATCAGTCGACGGTCGAGACCGACAGCTGGACCGAGCGCAAGGACAAATCCGTCCGCATCGAGCAGACGATCTTTGTCGAGCGCGAAAGCCAGCGCAAGATCGTGCTCGGCAAGGGTGGCGCCACCATCAAGTCGATCGGTGCCGATTCACGCAAGGAACTCACCGAGATCGTGGGCGTGCCGGTGCATCTGTTCCTGTTCGTGAAGGTGCGCGAAAACTGGGGCGAAGATCCCGACCGCTACCGCGAAATGGGACTGGATTTTCCCAAGGAATGACCGGCGCCTCATGAACGTACCCCGAAACGTCGTCTGGTTTGAGGTGCTGCTGTATCTGTCGCTGACGCTCGATGCGTTGTCGATAGCATTTCAGGACCGCACCCCGAGCGGGGAGATGACGGAACAGTTGATCTCGATGGCGACCGTGATGGCGGGCGCGATGATCCTGCTGCTGGTCTATTTCGTCTGGCTCGCGGCGCAGCGGCGCAAGAGCTGGCCGCGCTGGGTCTTGATCGCCGCGCTTGTCATGTCGGTCTATTCGCTGGTGGAAGTGATCGGCGATACCGGTCTGGCGCTCGACAGCGCCATCGAGGTGATGTCCTGCGCCTTGACCGTGGCGGGGCTGTATTTCTCCTTCACCGGCGATGCCCGCGGCTGGTTTCAATAATTGACTGGTTCAATAGTTGATCCGCCAATCGCCGGGCAGGTTAGTCCGGTAGCGACGGCCCGCTATGGCATGTTAAACTCTGCACATGGAATGGACCGACGAAGGCATCGTGCTGGGCGTGCGGCGGCATGGCGAATCCTCGGCCATCGTCGAGCTGCTGACGCGCAGCCACGGCCGGCATCTCGGCCTGGTGCGCGGCGGCGCGGGCAAGAGGATGCGGCCGTTGCTGCAGCCCGGCAACAGCGTCACCACGGTGTGGCGGGCGCGGCTCGACGAGCATCTGGGTTATTACGTCGTTGAGGGCACGCGCTTGCGTGCGGCGACCCTGCTGGCGTCGGCGCACGCGACCTATGGCGTCACGCATCTGGCCTCGCTGGTACGGTTGTTGCCGGAGCGCGATCCGCACGAAGACATCTATGAGATGCTGGAGCGCACGCTCGACGATTTCGACGACGCCGGCGCTGCTGCTATACATTTGGTGCGGTTCGAACTCGCAATGCTGGCCGAACTCGGATTTGGACTCGATCTGGAAAATTGCGCGGCGACCGGCGGGAGCACCGAACTAATTTACGTTTCGCCGAAATCCGGTGGTGCGGTGTCGCGGCTGGCGGGTGAGCCGTACCGTGACCGGCTGCTGAGGTTGCCGCCATTTCTGCGTGAAGGCGAGGGCGCTTCGAACAGCTGGTCGGATCAGGATTTGCAGGACGGCTTCCGGCTGACCGGAATGTTTCTGTTGCGCCACGTGCTGGAGCCTCGTGGCCAGGGCCATTCGGATGCGCGCGATGGATTTATCAATGCGGTGGCGCGAAGCAGGGTTGCCATTCAGCCGAATTAATCGCGGTTTTTATCCACTCGTCGCGACATTTTACGTCGATCCGCCGTATTAACTTTGTTGAGCGATGGACCACCGCTTGCAGCGCATGGCGCTGTCTTCTGAGCGGGACACTGTGCCCCATTTTGGCCACCTCAAATTACTTAAAGCCCTTGATCGGAACCTCGTTCCGCGAATTTATCGCGCGCCGCTGGACCAGAAATCGTCCTCCTTAAAGCGGCTGTCTTGATCGCATTTGAAGCGATCTCCCCGATCAAGGATTTGTAAGTTAATGCGTACCCTCTTAGCTGCGACGGCTGTGCTTTGCGTTTTCGCGTCGAATGCGCAGGCTCGATCGTACCATCATCACCACGGCCACTCCGAACGGCATGCTCATTACGCCGGACGTCCCGGAGCCTGGTGTGGATGGTATATGCGCAGTCAGGTCGGCAGCGATCCCGGTTCGTCGTTCAATCTGGCTCGATCATGGGCGCGTTATGGCTCGGACGCGGGCGGCCCGTCCGTCGGTGCGATCGTCGTCTGGCGGCATCATGTCGGAAAGATTGTCGGCCAGGAAAACGGCCAGTGGGTCGTTCAAAGTGGCAACGATGGTAACGCCGTCAGGACCCGTCCGAGATCGCTGGCCGGTGCGATCGCTTTCAGAACTGCATATGCAGCGTACTAATCAATAATCCAATCGCGCATGCCGAATCAGGAGAACTCGTCGCTGAGCCAATCGTGGCACGGCATGTGCTTTTAAATAATCGATCGTTGTTGACGGCACGCCGGAATGCGATCCGGCTCGGTGGGCATCCCGGCAAACCGCCGAGCCGTTCAACCCTTGGGGAACTCTTGGGGAACCAAGGCTCCTCTCAACTGTTGCGATAGGACCGGATCGCCGATCTCGGAGGAACGCCAGATGGTGGCGCGTGTGATATGTCTTTTGGTGGTGTTGCTTGGATTGTCGTCCAACGCGATGGCCGCGGAGCGAGCCGGCATCATGCACCGCATGTCCTGCGTGGCCGTCAGGTACTACGTCGCGCTCTATTCGGCGACGGCCGCCGAGCAATATGCCCGAAGCAAGGGCGCAACCGATGCGGACATCGACGCGGCGCGGCGCTGTATCAAGTCGGATCTGACCCAGACTGCCTCGGCGCAGAGAAATCCGGGCAAGTAGCCGTCAAAAAGCGGCTCGCCTGCGGGGCCCCGGGGACGGTGGCGGTCGAATCGAGGCCAAATTATCTGGCCCGGCTGCCCTGATTCGCGCCTTGCCCGATTCGCCCCAAAAGTTTAATCCGTCGCCATGGGAAAACGACTGATTCCGCCTGAACCGGCCGAGGTTCATGAGGTAATGCTGCGTGATGCGCTCGAGGAGCGCTATCTCGCGTATGCGCTATCGACCATCATGCACCGCGCGCTGCCGGACGCCCGCGACGGCCTGAAGCCGGTGCATCGCCGCATCCTCTACGGGATGCAGTTGCTGCGGCTCGACCCCGGCACGCCATTCAAGAAATCCGCCAAGATCGTCGGCGACGTGATGGGTTCGTTCCATCCGCATGGCGACCAGGCGATCTACGACGCCATGGTGCGCCTCGCGCAGGATTTCTCCTCGCGCTATCCGCTGGTCGACGGCCAGGGCAATTTTGGCAATATCGACGGCGATAATCCCGCCGCCTACCGCTACACCGAAGCGCGCATGACCGACGTCGCGCGGCTGCTGCTCGAAGGCATCAACGAAGACGGCGTCGAATTCCGTGCCAATTACGACGGCCAGTCCAAAGAGCCGGTGGTGCTGCCCGGCGGCTTTCCGAACCTGCTCGCCAATGGCGCGCAGGGCATTGCGGTCGGCATGGCTACCTCGATCCCGCCGCACAATGTCGCCGAACTCTGCGACGCCGCACTGCATCTGATCGACAAGCCCGACGCCAAGTCGAAGGCGCTGCTGCGCTGGGTCAAGGGTCCGGATTTCCCGACCGGCGGCATCATCATCGACTCCAAGGAGAGCATCACCGAGGCCTACATGACCGGGCGCGGCTCGTTCCGCACCCGCGCCAAATGGAACCAGGAAGAGGGCGCGCGCGGCACCTGGGTCGTGGTCATCACCGAGATTCCATGGCTGGTGCAGAAGTCGCGGCTGGTCGAAAAGATCGCCGAACTGCTCAACGACAAGAAGCTGCCGCTGGTCGGCGACGTCCGCGATGAATCGGCGGAAGATATCCGCCTCGTCATCGAGCCGAAGTCGCGCGCGGTCGATCCCGAATTGCTAATGGAATCGCTGTTCCGGCTGACCGAGCTGGAAAGCCGGATTCCGCTGAACCTCAACGTACTGGTGAAGGGACGCATCCCCAAGGTCCTCGGTCTTGCCGAGTGCCTGCGCGAGTGGCTCGACCATCTGCGCGAGGTGCTGCTGCGCCGCTCCAACTACCGCAAGGAGCAGATCGAGCATCGGCTCGAAGTGCTCGGCGGCTATCTGATCGCCTATCTGAACATCGACAAGGTGATCAAGATCATCCGCACCGAGGATGAGCCGAAGCCGGCCTTGATCAAGGCGTTCAAGCTTACCGAATTGCAGGCCGACTCCATCCTCAACATGCGGCTGCGCAGTCTGCGCAAGCTCGAGGAAATGGAAATCCGCACCGAGGACAAGAACCTCCGCGGCGAGTTGAAGGGGATCAAGGCGCTGCTGGGATCCGAGGCCGAGCAATGGGCCAAAGTCGGCGACCAGGTGCGCAATGTGCGCGAGATCTTCGGGCCGAAGACGCCGCTCGGCAAGCGCCGCACCCAATTTGCCGATGCACCCGAGCACGATCTCGCCGCCATCGAAGAGGCGTTCGTCGAGCGCGAGCCAGTCACGGTGGTGGTGTCCGACAAGGGCTGGGTGCGCACCCTGAAGGGCCATGTCGCCGATCTCTCGGGGCTGACCTTCAAGACTGACGACAAGCTCGACAAGGCCTTCTTCGCCGAAACCACGTCAAAGCTGCTGCTGTTCGCGACCAACGGGCGGTTCTATTCGCTCGACGTCGGCAAACTGCCGGGCGGTCGCGGCCATGGCGAACCGATCCGGCTGTTCGTCGACATGGATCAGGACGCCGCGATCGTGGCGCTGTTCGTCAACAAAGGCGGGCGCAAGTTCCTGGTCGCCAGCCATGACGGCCAGGGCTTTGTGGTCAACGAGGACGATTGCGTCGGCAATACCCGCAAGGGCAAGCAGGTGCTCAATGTCGAGATGCCGAACGAAGCCCGCGCCATCACGACCGTGACAGGCGATAGCGTTGCGGTAATCGGCACCAACCACAAGATGGTGATCTTCCCGCTCGACCAGGTGCCGGAGATGGCGCGCGGCCGCGGCGTGCGGCTGCAGAAATACACCAGTGCCGCGCTGTCCGATGTCGCCACCTTCGACGCCAAGGCCGGCCTGACCTGGAAGGATTCTGCCGGTCGCGACCAGAGCATGAGCGCCAAGGAACTGGCAGATTGGCGCGGCAACCGCGCCGACGCCGGCCGCCTCGCGCATGGCCTCCCGAAGTCGAATAAGTTCAACCGGGGCGTGGAGTAGGGACGCCCCGGCACGCGACCGTAATAGTATTCGGGTTTTCAGGTGCGCTATAATCGCGGTCAAATGCGTTGACCGCTAGCGAAACCGCCATGGCCCATACCCACGACCATCACCACGATCATGCGCATGACCATGGGCACGATCACGGCCATGAGCATGGCCATGTCGGGCATAGCCACGCGCCCGATCATTTCGGCTTTGCGTTCGCGGTAGGTGTCACCCTCAACACGGTGTTCGTGATCGCCGAGCTGGTGTTCGGCTATGCCGCCAACTCGCTGGCGCTGATCTCGGACGCCGTCCACAATTTCTCCGACGTGATTGCGCTGCTGCTGGCCTGGGGCGCGGCGTGGCTGGCGCAGAAGCAGCCGACCGATCAACATACCTATGGCTACCGCCGCGCCTCGATCCTGGCGGCGTTGTTCAATGCCGGCCTGTTGCTGATCGCGGTCGGCGGCATTGCGGTCGAAGCCATCAACCGGATACAGGAACCCGCTGAGGTCGCGGGCTGGACCGTGGTGCTGGTCGCCGCACTCGGCATCCTCGTCAATGGCTCGACGGCGCTGTTGTTCATGCGGGGACGTCATGGCGACCTCAATATTCGCGGCGCCTATCTGCACATGGCGGCCGACGCCGGGGTTTCCTTTGGCGTGGTGATCGCGGCGCTGTTGATCATGGCGACCGGCTGGCTCTGGGTCGATCCGGCGATCAGCCTGTGCATCGCTGCGGTGGTGCTGGCGAGCGGGTGGGGCCTTGCCAAGGACAGCGTCAACCTCGCGCTCGACGGCGTGCCGAAAGGCGTCGAACTGGCCAAGGTGCAGGATTTTCTGATCCGGCTGGACGGCGTCACCGAACTGCATGACCTGCACATCTGGGCGATGAGCACCAACGAAACCGCGCTGACCGCGCATCTGGTGCGTCCGGCCGGCTTCAACGATGCGTTTCTGCACGGGGTCTGCGAAGAGTTGTCGCGCCGCTTCAATATCCACCATGCTACGTTGCAGATCGAGGCCAGCAGCGACGTCTGCAGGCTCGCGCCGGCGGAAGTGGTTTAAGCGCACGTTTTGGGATTCGGAGATTGATCCATGCACTCACATTCCCTCGATCAGTGGACCCACGATCACGTCTTCCTCGGCCAGCGCCACGAGCGTAATGAGCGCCGCACCTGGTTTGTGGTTGCGCTGACGGTTGCGATGATGGTCGGCGAGATCACCGCCGGGACGTTGTTCGGATCGATGGCGCTGCTGGCCGATGGCTGGCACATGGCAACCCATGCCGCCGCGCTCGGCATCGCCGCGCTGGCCTATTTTTTCGCGCGGCAGCATGCACGCAGCGCGCGCTTCAGCTTCGGCACCGGCAAGTTCGGCGACCTCGCGGCGTTTTCGAGCGCGACCATCCTGGGCCTGATCGCGGTCCAGATCGCCTATGAAAGCGCGCAGCGGCTGTTTCATCCGGTGCCGATCGCCTTTGGCGAAGCGATCCCGATCGCCGTGCTCGGCCTGTTCGTCAATCTCGCCAGCGCGTGGCTATTGCGCGACGACCATGATCATCACCATGGTCACGGCCATTCGCATTCCCATGACGCGCATCACCACCACGACAACAATCTGCGCGCCGCCTATATCCATGTGCTGGCGGACGCCGCGACCTCGGTACTGGCGATCGCGGCGCTGGTGATCGCGATGATCTCGCAATGGGTCTGGACCGATCCGGTGGTCGGCATCGTCGGCAGCGTCGTGATTGCAAGCTGGGCGTACGGGCTGATCCGCGATTCCGGCGCGGTGCTGCTCGACGTCTCCGCCGACAAGGATCTGGAAACCGTGATCCGCGACCGGATCGAGACCAAGGGCGATCGGGTGACGGATTTGCATCTGTGGCAGGTCGGTCCCGGCCACTGCGCCGCCGTGATCTCGGTGATCTCGGACAACCCGCTGCCGCCCGCGACCTACAAGCGCCGCCTCGGCGGATTAAAGCGGCTCTGCCACATCACGGTCGAGGTGGAGCGTTGCCCGCATGAGGCGACGGCTTAGCCCGCATCAATAAATATCGAGGGATTGGTTTCGCGCGTCAGTCTCGCGGAGCGGAAACGGCCGGCGGATGCGGACTGGTCAACTGCCTCTTCAGCGTGCCGGCGTAGAATGACATTCCGCCGATCAAGACGACGGCGAGGAAATAGGTCGCATAGGCTTGCGGCCGGGTGGTCGCCCATTCGACCAGGCCACGCAGTCCGACCGGTTTGTCAGCTTCATTTTCCATACCGAGGTTTTGCTTTAAAAGGACTGGAATTGGAAGACCAAACTGCGAACGGAATTGCCGGATAATGCGCCGGAATGGGGCGTGGGGATGCCAATGAAATTGTCGGCGGTGAGCTTGGGCTGGCTGCCAGCGCTGGTAGCATTCTGCATCATCGGATTTTTGGTTCCCACGCAAGGCGCATCGGCGCAAACGCCGTTTTACCAGGCTAGCCCGGCCGACATTGCGGGACCGCCGGGCACCCTGATCAGTTCCGAGCCGATGTTCGAGCCCGGTGGGGCGCAGGCCTACCGCATCCTCTATCGGTCGACCGGGCTGAACGGCGAGCCGATCGCAGTCTCCGGCGTCGTTGCAATTCCGCCGGGACCGCCGCCGCCGGAAGGCCGTCCGATCGTGGCGTGGGCACATCCGACCACCGGCGTGGTGCCGCATTGCGCGCCGTCGCTGGCGATCTTCGTGTTCCAGTCGATGATGGGACTGCGCCCGATGATCGAACGCGGCGTGGCCGTGGTGGCGACTGATTATCCCGGCCTCGGCACCGCGGGCCCGCATCCCTATCTGGTCGGTGTCAGCGAAGGCCGCGCCGTGATCGATTCCGTGCGCGTCGCGCGCCTGATGCCCGGCGTTGGCGGTGGTAACCGCTTTGCGGTGTGGGGCCATTCCCAGGGCGGGCAGGCCTCGCTCTACACGGGATTGCTGGTGAAGAGCTACGCGCCTGAACTCAATCTGGTCGGCGTCGCGGCGGCGGCGCCGGCGACCGAACTCGTTACCTTGATGGGCGACGATTTCAAGACCACCGGCGGCAAGAACCTGACCGCGATGACGCTGTGGTCGTGGTCGCGGGTGTTCAGCGCGCCGATCAACAAGGTCGTGGTTCCCGAAGCGATTCCGACCGTCGATCGGCTGGCCGACGAGTGCATCGAATCCATTTTCGATATCATGGAGCGGCGCCGGACCGAAAAACCGCTGGAGCAGCATTTCCTCTCGGTGCCAAACATCGCGGTGGTCGAGCCCTGGAAGACGCTGGCGCAGCGCAACTCGCCCGGACCGTTGCCATCAAATATTCCGCTGTTCCTGGCGCAGGGCACCAACGACACCCTGGTCCGCCCTGACGTGACGCGCGCCTACTTCCAGCGGCAATGCAAGGCCGGCGGCAAAGTGCGGATGCTGTGGCTGCCGAACGAAGGCCACGGCTTTGCCGGGCGCGACAGCGCCGACGCCGCGGTCGACTGGATGATGGGCCGCTTTGCCGCCGAGCCCGCGCCGGATGATTGCGGTGGTTAGAGCATGATCCGGAAAAGTGGAAACCGGTTTTCCCTCGCGACAAACGCGAAGCGTTTGCGCGGAGATCATGCTCAAATGATAAATTAGTTGAGCGGCGGCTGATCGATCGGCTCGCCATCGGCCTTCGCATCCGGTCGCAGCAGACACAGCGCCAGCAGCGCCGCGAGGCTGAGTGCCGAGGAGACGATCAGGATGCGGCTGCCCATGCGGTCGATCAGCAGGCCGAACGCCAGCGGTGCCACCGCCTGCGCCATCCGCGCCGGAGCGCCGATTAGGCCGAGGCGATAGCCGTAATTTTCGGGTCCGAAGATCGCCAGCGGCAACGTGCCGCGCGCGATCGTCAGGATGCCGTTGCCGGCGCCGTGAAAGATCGCGAACACGCTGGCCGCAGCGCCGCCCACCAAGGCAAGGATGGCCGCGCCGACCGGATGCGTGAGACAGGCCAGCCGCGTCGAGATCAGCGGATGGTAGCGGCTCAGAAAGCCGGCTTCGGCGATCCGGGCGATGACTTGCGCCGGGCCGATCATCGCGCCGGCGAACACCGCCTGCGCCGTGGTCGCGCCGGCGGCTTCGACGATGCGCGGCAAATGCGCCGCCATCGCGCCGGTGACGCTCCACGCCGCAGCAAAGGCGAACGCCAGCAGGATCATAGTGCGGTCGATCGGAATATGCGGCTTGACCGGTGTCGCGATGATAGTCTTCACGCCCTTGACCGGCGGCAGCATCCACCAATTGATCGGCAAGCCGATCAGGATGTGCGCCGCGGCCCACGCAAAGCAGGTCTCGCGCCAGCCGATGGTGTGCAGGCCCCAGGCGCTCAGCGGCCATCCGATCGTAGAGGCGAACCCGGCCATCAAGGTGATGCCGGTGATCGCGCCGCGCGCGGTATCGCCATAGATGCGCCCGAGCGCTGCGAAGGCGGCGTCGTACAGCCCGTATCCCATGCCGACACCGAGCAGCAACCAGGCGATCACGAGTACCGGAATCGAAGTGGTCAATCCAAGCAGCACCAGTCCGGCCGCCAGCACCAGATTGGAGAGCGACAATACCGATCTGCCACCGACCAGATCGATCTGGCGGCCGATCCGTGGGCCCAGCAGAGCCGCAAGCACCAGCGCGGCGGAGAAGGCGGCGAATACCCAGTTCGAGGAGATCCCGAGATCGTGCGCGATCGGATCGGCCAGGATCGCCGGCAGGTACATGCTCGACGCCCACGCGAGCGTTTGTGTGGTGCCGAGCGCCAGGATGATCGGAAGCCGGCCGCTGCTCATGGCTCAAGCGCCATCGTTATTCCTTGCCACCTTGATCCGCCCCGCGATTGATCATTTGCCTGACATTTGCGGGCAGCGCCGGAGCCGCGTCAAGCCGCGCGGCGTATCATCCGGCGAGCCTTTCGCCAGGCATGATTACGCGGCATAGTACGGTCATGGATCCGACGCCCCGATCGCATCTGATAAACTGGTTGGTCAGCCAGGGTCTGACCGGCCTGCCTGAAAACGACCTGCTGCGCGGCTTCTGCGAGCGCTGCCGCGCCGGCGGGCTCGATCTGTCGCGCGGCATTGTCTTCATCGACACGCTGCATCCGATCTTCGAGGGCCGCGGCTTCCGCTGGACCGACACCGAGAGCAACGAGAGCGATGTGTTCGAATATGGCTCGACCAATGAGGGCGATGCCGCCCAGATCTGGCGCCGCTCGACCTTCCATCATCTGCTCGAGCACGGCCACGACGAGATCAGGATCGATCTCGCCGATTGCCACAAACTCGATTTCTCGATGATCGACGATCTCGCCGCCCGGGGTCACAAGCATTTCATCGCCTTTGTGCACCGCTTCGGCGAGGCGGGCACCATGGGGCAGATGGATTGCCTCTATTCCTACTGGGTGACGCGACGCGATGATGGTTTTAGCGAACAGGGCCTTGCGGCGTTGCGCGACCTGGTGCCGGTACTGGGGCTTGCGATCAAGTCCGCCGCGCACGCCGATGTCGCGCGAACGCTGGGCCGGGTCTATCTCGGCCGCGACGCCTCCGAGCAGGTATTGCGCGGAAAAATCTCGCGCGGCGTCACCGAGCGTATCAACACCGTATTGTGGTTCTCGGATTTGCGTGGCTCGACCGGAATCAGCGAGAGCATCGCGCCGGACGAGATCATTCCGTTCCTCAACGATTACGCGCAGGCCTCGATCGACGCGATCCACGATGCCGGCGGCGAGGTGCTGAAGCTGATCGGCGACGGCGTGCTGGCGATGTTTACCCATGAGAACATGGCCACGGCGATGCGCGCCGCGTTGCGCGCCGAACATCAGTTCCGCCGCAACATGATCGCGCTCAACACGCGCCGTGCCGCCGAGGCGAGGCCAACGACGTCGGCCTATGTCGGCCTGCATGTCGGCGAGGTGTTTTACGGCAATATCGGCAGCGAGGATCGGCTCGACTTCACCGTGGTGGGGCCGGCAGTGAACGAAGTCAGCCGCATTGCCTCGATGTGCCGATCGGTCGATCGCGAGTTGCTGGCATCATCAGATTTTCGCGCCGGGCTCGATGCGGCCGGGCGCTATTATCTTGTTTCCACCGGCCGGTTCGCGCTTCGCGGCATCGGGCGCGCGCAGGACCTCTACACCCTCGATCCCGCGATTGCGGCCGATGAGGTCGCGACCGGCAAGTACGAGCGCTATCTGGCCGGCTGAGCCGTTTTGGCGCGCACCGTGTAAAGCAGCACCGCGACCAACGAAGCAGCCGTCAGCACGGCGCCCAGCGCGAACATCGCCTGAGGCGAGACCGTTGCGGCCAGCCACACGCCGATCGCCGCACTCATCATCTGCCAGAAGCCGACCAGCGCGGAGGCGGCACCAGCCTTCTCGCCGAATGGCGAGAGCGCCTGCGCGGTGCCGAGCGGATTGACGATGCCCATCCCGAGTAGAAACACCGACATGGCGCCAAGGAACGGCAGGAAGGTCGGCGTGAAGATCGACACCAGCAGAATGGCGGCGCTGCCGATCGCGGCTGTCAAGAGGCCGCCCTTGATCGAGCGGTCGAGCCCGAAGCGCGGCGCCAGTCTGGTGGCGAGCATGCCGGCCGCGAAAACCACCATGACGGTGCCTGCGAAAAACAGCCCCAACTGGATCGGCGTGAAATGCAGCCCTTCGATCAGGATGCGCGGCGCCGCCGAGAACATCGCAAACAGACCGCCCATGATCAGGCTGACGGTGGCGGCCGGAACCACGAAGCGGCGATCGATGATCAATCCGAAATAGGTTTTGGTAATCGCGAGCGGATTAAGCGGCGTCCGCGTCGCATGATGGGTCTCGCCGAACACCAGATCGTAGGCGAGGGCGGCGATCGCGGCAAAGGCGCCGACAAAGACGAATTCGGAGCGCCAGCCGAAATAATGATCGAGCGCGCCACCAAGCAGCGGCGAGAAGCCGGGCGCCGCCGCCATCGCGATCATGATCAGCGCCATCGCGCGCGCCAGCGCCGCGCCGCTGAAGAGGTCGCGGGCGATCGCGCGCGACAGTACCGAGGTAGCGCAGGCGCCGGCGGCCTGGATGACGCGGCCGATCAAAAGGTTCGCCAGATCATTGGCAAAGCCGCAATAGGCACTGCCAACGAGGAACACCGCAAATCCCGTCAGCACCGGCCAGCGCCGGCCGTAACGATCCGAGACCGGCCCGACGACGAGTTGGCCAAGCGCGAATACCGCCAGGAACACCGTGATCGCCGAGGTGACCGCAGCACTTGAGACCTGCAACGACACGGCCATCTGCGGCAGCGACGGCAGCAGGATGTTGGTGGCGAGCGTTCCGGTCGCCGCCAGCGCGGCGAGCACCGCGATCTGCGCCGAACTCGAGGCCGCCTCCGACCTCGGCGCGGATGATATCGTTGAAACGGGTGATGTCGTCGAAATGATCTCGTCGGCCATGGGAACTCCCCCGGTCAATATGAGATGACAGATATCATATTAAACGGGAAGCGACGAGGCCCTGGAGCGACAATCCAGGCGTCAACCACAGTTCAGGCCGGCCGGCCGATGGCCACCTTGGTGCGCATGATGGGCTCAGGTCGGATGTCGCGCGAACTCTTGGAGGTACCAATTTCTGAATTCGGCAGCCTTGCACCGATAGCCACAGCCGCTATTCGCGCCAAGGACATGGATCAGGTATACGACCAGCCATCGTCGCCGGCCCGCTGGAAATTCAGAATCGGGCGACCATCGGGGAGAACGTGAATGAAGGGCGTTGCACTGGCTGTTGCTATTCTGGTCTGCGCGGTTTCCGCACCGGCGGCGCACGCCGAGTGGCCGGACCGTGCCATCCACTGGATCGTGCCGTTTGGCCCCGGCGGCGCCAACGACCTGATTGCCCGGGTAGCGGCCGAAGCCGCCAGCAAAAAACTCGGACAGCCTATCCTGATCGAAAACCGGCCGGGCGCGACGGTTGGAACGCAGGCGGTCGCCCGGGCCGCTGCCGATGGCTACACTTTTCTGGTCGGCGCTGCCGGCGTCATTACCAACAGCCTGTTGCTGAAGGATCTGCCCTATCAGGATTCCGACCTGGTGCCGGTCGGCATGATCGCGGTCGCACCGTCGATCATCGTGGTAAATCCAGCCGTGCCGGCGACCAACATGACCGAGTTCGTCGCATGGGCCAAAACACAGGGCGACCAGGGCATCACCTGGTCTACCGCCGGCAGCGGCAGCACGCCGCATTTCGTCGCCGAGATGTTCAAGGAAGCGACGGGCGCCAATGTAACGATCGTTCCCTACCGAAGCGGAAACGACGGCGTCAACGCGGTGCTTTCGAACAGCGCGTCGGTGACGTCGGAGGCGAGCATCGTCGTCCTGCCGCAGATCAAGGCAGGGCTGTTGAGGGCCATCGCGACTACTTACGAAAAACGCGTGAGCGCGTATCCCTCGCTGACGACGACCGAGGAGCAGGGATTTCCGACCGTGCGGATCGGCCACTGGGCCGGTCTGTTGGCGCCGCGCGGAACGCCCGAGCCGATCATTCAGCGGATGAACGCGGCGCTGTCGGCCGTGAACAGCGCCGAGGTGCGCGACAAGCTCTCCGAGAGCGGCATCGAAACTGCGGCCGGCTCGGTCGCTGATTTCGCAGCTTTCATTGCAGCCGAACGCCAGCGTCTCGGTGCGCTGGCCGCCAAGGCCAAGATGAGCGCCGGGCAATAGGCATCGGCGGCTGCAGTGGCGCCGCTTGATCGAGGTTCGCCTGACCTGTGAGCGTCGCTTGCGGCGTGTTACGGTCCGGACCGGCAGTGGTTCACCATGAGGTCAAATGGCGGCCGGCATCGAAAGGCGAGGATTCATCTCCGTGCTCGGCGGCGCGGCGATGTGGCCGTTCGCCGTGCGCGCGCAGCCATCCGACAAAATACGGCGAGTCGGCGTGCTGCCGACGGGCTATCGGCAAACCGATCCGGAAGGGCAGGCGCGCGTCGCGGCGTTCCTCGACACGTTACGCGGTCTGGGCTGGAACGACGGCCGCAATGTCCGGCTCGACATTCGATGGTCGAGCAACGACATCGACCGCATCAGGGAGGAAACAACCGCGCTGGTCGGTTCGGCGCCCGACGCGATCGTGATCAGCGCCAACGCCGCGCTGGCCGTTCTGCAAAAACTGGACAGGACGATCCCGACGGTCTTTGTGCAGGTCTCGGATCCCGTTGGCAGCGGCTTCGTCAATAGCCTGTCGCGTCCCGACGGCAATGTCACCGGCTTCCAGAATTTCGAGCCCGCGATGGGCGGCAAATGGCTGGGGCTGCTGAAGGAGATCGCGCCTTCTGTCACCGAGGCGGCGGTGATCGTGTACCCGGACACGGCGGCCCATATCGAGTTCCTACATGCGGCCGAAGCGGTCGCGCAATCGCTCGGCGTGAAGATGTCCGCCATCAGCGCCGTGGGTGCTGACGAAACCGCGCGCGGTATTACCCGATTTGCCGATAGCCCGAATGGCGGTCTGATCGTGCTGCCGCATCCCGGCAACATCAATAACCGGGATTTTCTCATCGAGTTGGGGGCGCGGCTTCGTTTGCCAGCGATTTATCCGTTCCGTTACTTCGCGACCGGCGGCGGGCTGGCCTCCTACGGATTCGATCAGCTCGAACATTGGCGGGGAGCGGCGGGTTACGTCGATCGTATTCTTCGGGGCGCCAAACCAGCCGACCTGCCGGTACAGGCGCCGACCAAATATGATCTCGTCATCAACCTCACGACTGCAAAGGCGCTCGGTCTGACGATCTCGCCGGCGCTGCTTGCGACCGCGAATGAGGTGATCGACTGAGGCAATTGACTCGCAAGTCGACCGAATTCGGCACCCTCACGGCAAGTTGACGGGCGTTTCCCGACTAGCGCCCGAATCGGGCAGGTAAGAACCTCGCTCGACGTTCACATGACGATGGCCCTGTATGGTGACAAGTTCCACGCGCTGGCGGCGACATCGTCGGTCGATAAGCCTGATGATTTTTCCCGTTCTGCTGCTCGCACTGGCGCGCGAGTCGGTTGCGGATATTGGTATGGATGCCAAGGTTAGGCACATCGTAACGGCCTATCTGGCTCCGGAGACGGTGGGGAAAGCGGGCGGTCTCGCTGTGGCCGTCTACACGGAAGGCCATACGCAATTTTTCAACTACGGCTTCGCCGACGGATCAACCAAGCGGCCCATCACGTCAGACACGTTGTTCAATGTCGCGTCGGTGCGCAAACCGTTTGAGGCGATCCTGGTCGCGCTGGGTACGCTTCGTGGCGAACTCAGTCTGGATGATCCAGTGAGCCGGTATGTCCCCGAGCTGCACGGCGACTACATCAAAGGCGTGACGATCGGTGAACTGGCAACGCATACGTCAGGCCTTTTGCTGCCGACCGATCATCCGCCGTGGCCGAACGACACGTTCACGCTGCAGCAATTCCTGGACATGCTCAACGCATGGACGCCGCAATCGGGCGAGCAGCCCGGGAAGCAGCGCATCTATACGCATGCGGGATACGTGCTGCTGCAGCTCGCGCTCGAACGCCGCTACGGCCGCCCCATCGGTGAGCTTATCGAAGACCGTATCCTGAAACCCCTCGGCATGAACCAAACGTTCTTTCCCGAGCGCGGGCCAGACAATCGCGCCATCATGGATCCGGAGCTGTTGAAGCGCGTCGTGCAGGGCTACTCCGATACGGGCATCGCGATTGGTCCGCCTGGAAACCAGCAGAGCTATTACGATTTCCCCGGGACCGGTCAGATGTTCTCCTCGGCGCGTGATCTGGCCACCTTTCTCGGCGCCTGTATCGATGGCGTGGCGATCGATCCGCAATTGCGGCAAGCATTGCGAATGACGCAGCGCGAGACATTTCATGTGAGCGAGAAGTTCGGACAGGCGATGGCCTGGGAAAACGTTCATTTGAACGACGTGGAAATTGTCGACAAGCCAGGCGGACTTAATAACGCCTCAGCCTATATCGGCCTCGTGCCGGCCCACAGAGCCGGCATCGTCCTGCTCGCCAACAGCGCCAATTTCCCACATGAGATCGCCCGCTACAGCGTGCTGCCGGAATTGGCGCGGGAGGAATAGCCGCTCGTTTCGTCTGCTCAGGTCGGTCCGCGCCGGGAGAGGTTGCTCGCCCGGTACAGGCTTCCGGTGGCGGTGGTCACAAAGAGGCTGTCGCGGCCCGGTCCGGCGAAGGCGCAGCGCACCGGCAGATCGTCCGGAAAGTCGTGCGAATTCGAGCACGGCGCCAGTGGGCGAGAACACATAGATGCGCGGGCCGGGACCGGATTTGCGCGAGCCGGCGCAGGCGATGATGTTGCCCTCGGCGTCGAGACACATGCCCTCTATTCCCCGCTGGGCGCCGCGGTGATCCGTCGAGAAAGTATGCAGCACGGTGTATTGCCCGACCTCTGCGTCTCCCTGGATCGGATAGGCGCGCAACTCGCTGCGGCGGCCATCCGGACCACCCGCCTCGGCGACGAACAAGGTCTTCTCGTCGGCCGACAGCAGTACCGAGCGAGGTGCAACACTGTCGTAGGTGACGCGACGAAGGAACCAGCTGTTGTTGCGGGCGCGGGCGGCCATCAGCACCGAGGCATGGTCGAGCGCCGGATAGATCTGCGGCCCAAGCGCCAGCACCGGGCTGTGCGGGTCCGCGAACCAGATCCGTCCGGCTCTGTCGACCGTGAGGTCGCGGGGAAAATTGTGCAGCCTGCCGTCGAGTGTTGTCGCCGTAATCACCGTGGAGCCGTCCGGCAGATATTCCACGATGCGGCGGCTGCCTTCCTGACAGCCGTACAACTCGCCCTTGGGGCCGAAAGCCAGGCCGCTGACGCGGGGTGAGTAGCGGCGAAAATCCTCTACCTTTTCCGACGCCGTCACGAAACGCAGGATGCGCCCCTCGGTCTCCGCGCAGAACAGGACGTCAGTGCCCGTCCATGCGACGCCGCAGAGGGCGCCCTGATAGGGGCCGGCTACACGCTCGAAGGTCCACATACCCATGTCACCACACCTCGATGCCGGAAACCAAAGCGCTGGTCCGGTACACGCTATGGAAGGTCGTGATAAAAAGCGTGCGCCAGTCGTCGCCGCCCCACGCCATGTTGGTGCACTCTTCCGGTACTTTTATGCGGGCGAGCAGCTTGCCCTCAGGCGAGACCACGTGCACGCCAAGCGGCCCGGTGGAGTAGACGTTGCCCCGCGTGTCGACCTTGAGGCCGTCGGCATGGCCCGGCTCGTGGCCGTGCAATTTGTAGAACTGACGGCCGTTGCGCACGCTGCCGTCGGCCTGCACCTCGTACACCCAGATGTCCTTCTGCCAGGTATCGCTGACATACAGCAGGCGTTCGTCGGGTGAGAAGGCGAGGCCGTTCGGAAAGGCCAGCTCGCGAATGACAAGCTGCGGTTCCTTGCTGTCCGGGGAGATGCGGTAGACACCCGAAAAATCGAGATAGCGCTGCAGGTCCTCGCCGTCCATCGCGGGGATAAACAGGCCACCATCGCTATCGGTGAAGTAAATCGAGTTGTCCGAGCGCATGATCACATCGTTCGGGCTGTTGAGCTTGCTCCCTTCGAAGTGCGAGGCCAGGGTCACGAGCGAGCTGTCATGCTCGAGGCGCCATACTGTCCGCGAGGACCAGCCGGCCACGATCACCCGGCCTTCGCGATCGAGCGTCGCGCCGTTGGCGTGGCCGGTCGGCGAGACGACCGTCTCGACGCCGCGCCCCGGGGTCCATTTGCACAGCCGGCTCGCGATGTTGTCGACGAAGTACAGGCACTTCTGACGCTTGTCCCAGACCGGACCTTCGCCGAACTGCAGACCGGTGACGACGCGTGTCAGCGTTGCGTCCGGGGCGAATATCTCGCCAATCGCCTTATCGTGAATGTCGATATCCATCAGCTGGTTCCTCGGTCCGCGCCGGTCCCGAACCGGCGCCGCTGGGGTTCATGTGCCTGCGTCAAAGGCGGCGCCTAGGTAGCGTTGCGGCTCGCCACAATACGGTTTCTGAGCTTGCCGATGCCGGCGACCTCAAGCTCGACGACGTCGCCGACCTTGATCCAGCGGTCGATCTCCATGCCGCAGCAGCCACCGACGGTGCCGGAGGCGAACAGCTCGCCCGCCTGCAGCGTCTCGTCCACGGAAGTGTAGGCGACAATGTCCTCGAACGAGTGCAGCATGCCCTTGGTGGTCGTCGTGGCCCACGCTTCGCCGTTGACGCGCACTTCGACGGCGCGATCGCGGATGTCGCCGATCTCGTCACGTGTGACGATCCACGGCCCGGTGACATTGCCGGTGTCGAAGCTCTTGCCCTTGGACGGCCCGAGGCGGGTCTCCATCTCACCCCATTGCTGCTGGCGGGCGGAGAAGTCGTTGAAGATCGTGTAGCCGAAGATGTGTTCGTGCGCCTTCTCGCGCGGGATGTTCTTGCCGCGTTTACTGATGTACATCCCGATCTCGAGCTCATAGTCGAAATAGCCGGCGGAGTAGCTGGGCCACTCGACGTCCACTTCGGGGCCGACCATGCTGAAGCGGTTCATGATGTAGAACGCCGGCTGGCGATAGAAGATCTCCGCCCCGCGCGCGGGCGTCGGCCCTTGGTCGGGCGGCGGCAAACCCGCGATCTTGGCGCGGATTCGGGCGGAAGCACGGGGCGCGTCGCGGACGTGTTGTTCGAACAGCGAGAACTCGCGGACCTGGGCTGGAATCGGCACCGGAGCCAGCAGCCGCACGGCCTCCAGCTTGCAGCACGCGCTGTCGTCTTGCTGCTTGCCGAGTTCGGCAACCAAAGCGAGCCCCTCGCTGCCGGACTCGATCAACGCCAGCATGCTTTGCAAGATATGGTTCTCGCGGCCACGGGTCTGCTGATGGACGGTCTGCAAGTCGATGATGGCGCCGCGCTCCCGGTCCACCAGCCCGATCCGGGGCGGACCGCCGTCGCGGGTGAAGGTCGCGAGAATCATGAACGTTCCTCGGTCTGCATGCGGAACTGCGGGGTAGGGAGAACCCGTGCGCCTGTTTTGCCGACGAGGCTACGTTCAGTGTCGAAGCCTGTCAACCAAATGGTTGGTTTTTGCGCGTTACTTCGAGGGACGGGTTCAAACTGCATCGGCGGCCGCGGCCGGCGACAGCGAAGCCATCAGCTGGCGCACGATATGGCGGCGGCGCGCCCGCACCGCGCGCGGCGCGGCCAGGTCGCGGTCCATCACGGCGGAAACCGTATGGATGTTGGAGAAGTAGAAGATGCAGAGCGCGATGATGTCCATGAAGAACTGCTCGACATCAATGCCGGAGGCAATCTCGCCGGCCGCTTCGCCTGCCTTGAAGACGGCGCGCAGATGATCGATCAGGGGATCATCGGACGAGCTGATAAGTTCGCTGTTGGTGAGGTGACGACCGGTGTAGCGGTTCTCGTCCATGATGAGTTGGACGACGGCCGAGTGTTTCTCGATGCGGTCGAACATGTGCTCGATCAGGCTGCGCACGGCCTGCCGCGGCGGCTTGACGGGTGCGACCGCAGCATAGGCCTTGTTCTGCGCCAGGATGTCCTCGTAGCAGCTCTCGAGCGTAGCGCGGAACAGGTCGTCCTTGTTATCGAAGTGATAATAGATCGCCTGCTTGTTGACGCCGGCCTTGTCGGCGATCTCGTCCACCCGTGCGCCGGCCAGTCCCTTGAGTGCGAATTCGCTGCGCGCGACGCCGAGCACGAGCCTCCTGGTGTCAGGCATCTCGCCACCGTCGATCGTGCCGGGCTCGTTGCGTTTAGCGGGCTTCATATTCGACCGGCGGTTCACAGACAGTTGAGTGCGCATGGGGTCGCTTCCGTTTGGCCAACCGCCGATGTCCCGGGCCGGGCATCAGTCGGCCGTGGCTCCCGATATCTTAACCGCTTCGGCCCATCGCGGAATGTCCTTGGCAATGAAGGCCGTGAATTCCTCGGGCGTACCGGCGATCATGTCGAAACCCTGATCGACCAGCATGGTGGTCATGTCCCGGCTCTTCAGGCTGTCGACGATCTGCCTGTTGAGCTTATCGATGACCGGCTTGGGCGTGCCGTTGGGAGCGAGTATGCCCATCCAGCCAGCCGCCTCGAAATCGGGAATGCCGGCCTCGGCCACAGTGGGCACATTGGGCAAGGTCTTGGAACGAGTGGCGCTGGTGACGGCCAGCGGCCGCACGGCGCCTGAAGCGATGTGCGGCAGAACGTCGGATATGTTGGTCGATACGATGTCGACGTCCTTGGACAGCAGCGCCAGAAGCGCCGGCGCCGCGCCTTTGTAAGGAAGATGAACGACATCGATTCCGGCCCGCTTCTTGAAAAGCTCAAAAGCCAGATGCGGGAACGTGCCGGTGCCGGGAGACGCGTAATTGAGCTTGCCGCGCTCGCGCTTGGCCAGCGCGATCAAATCCGCGAGGCTATGCACCGGCAGGTCGGCACGCACCACGATCACGTTTGGGATGCCGATCATGGACACCACGGGCGCCAGATCTCTTTGCGTGTCGTAGGGCAGCTGCTTGTGGAGACTGGGGTTGATGGTGAGATTGGCCGTCGTCATCAGCAGCGTGTAGCCGTCGCCCGCCGATTTCGCGACCGCATTGGTGGCGATGATGCCGCCCGCACCGGGCTTGCCGTCGACGATCACGGGCTGGCCCCACGCCATCGTCATCTTCTCGCCGAGCATGCGCGAAATGATATCGACGGCGCCACCGGGGGCAAAGGGCAGCACGATGCGTATCGGCCTGACCGGGTAATCCTGCGCGGACGCCGTTGAAGCGCCCAGCGCCAGGCCTACAGCCGCAAGCAACGAAAACAGCACGGGTTTCATGGGTACATCTTCCTGTCGCCGCGTGTACGCATTCGCGCGCATGCCGGGCGCGCTTCCCAGCGGCGATGTTTCTCTCCCTTGCGGCGCACTTTTGTGCACTTAAAAAAGTCTAGTGGCGGAAACCGGCCGATGTCAACCAAACGGTTGGATAAGGGATCGATTTGCTGCGTGGCTCCGAGCGTTTTTGCTTAGCATCGCTGCAACGCTTTGTCTGGCTCACCGATCATGGCCGGTTGCCGTGCCAGCGCGACCGCTGGCGATAGCAGGATCACCAGCGCCTGCGCCCCGAAGATCGCGACTGCCAGATAGAGACAGCTCTCGGCCCCATACAGCCAGCCGACGATGGCGCCGAGCGCGGCGCCGACCGGGCGGGCGCCATAGCTCATGATGTTGATGGCGGAGACCCGTCCCAACAGGGACGGCGGCGTCACCGATTGCCGCAACGTTGTGGTCGAGATCACCCACAGGATCGGGCCGGCGCCGAGCAGAAAGAAGCCTAGCCCGGCGAGCAGGGGGCTTGGAACGAATGTCGTCAGCGCCAGCACCGCGGATGCCGCGAAACCCGTCACCGGCCCGAGCCCGATTACGACGCCGAACGGCAGCCGGCGCATCACCCGCGTCGCTGACAGCGCACCGGCCACCATGCCGACGCCATACATCGCCAAAGTGGTGCCGACGCCAACCGCCGATAGTCCGAGACGGCGCACCGCGTAGGGCACGAATACCGCCAGCAGCAGGAACGATGCGGTGTTGAAAATCAATTGCGTGATAAAGACCGGGCGCAGCAGCGCGTGATGCAGCACGAATGCAGCACCTTCCCGGATCTCCTGTAGCGGATGGCGCCGCGGCGCCGGCGTGCGCGCCGGTTCGTAAATTCCTGACAGCAGCACCACCGCAACGATCGACAGCGCGGCGGCAAATCCGAAGGCAGGTGCGGCGCCCACCCATCCGACCAGCACGCCGCCGAGCGCGGGCCCGCTCGCGAACGCAACGGTGCGCGCAAGCTCGATCCGCGCATTGGCCGCAGGGAGCAGTTTAGGTGACACCAGCGAGGGCACCAGCGCCGGCGCTGCGACGCTATAGGCGACGGTGCCGCAGACCGCGACGAAGCCCGTCAGCGCCAGCAGCGGCAGCGTCAGCCAGTTGAGCCAGATCAACAGCAGAATCGCTGACAGGGCGATTGCGCGCAGCGCTTCGGCTGAAGTCATTAGCCAGCGCCGCGAGATGCGATCGGCCAGCATGCCCGCTGGAATGGCGAACAGGATAAACGGCAAGGTCAGCGCGGTCTGCAACACGCCGGTCTGGCCTTCGCCGACGCCCAGCATCAGCACCGCGACGATGGGTGCCGCGGCCAGCGCGATCTGCTCGGCGGATTGCGCGGCGAGGTTGGACCAGGCCAACCGGTTGAAGGTTGAGGGCAAGGTGGTATCGGTTCGCGTGTCGGACATGGCGGAACTCCGGAATGGTCGATTGACCACCAATGTCCGGCGTCGCGCGCGCAAAACCCACCCGGTTTCCGATTAGATAACTGAGGCACGGCGCAGCACAGTTATGGTTCGAGACGGCGCAAGGGCGCTGCCAGGAAAGCGGCTCGTCGCGGTCTGGTCGGCGGATCCGCCGCCGTCAATGTGTGTAATCGAACGCGGGCTTTGCGCGGCTGCTGCGCCGGCGCGCCAAACCGGTGAGAATGGAATCGATTCCGAAGGCAACCGGGAAAATACTCAGCGCCGTTGCCATCGAAGCAACCTCTACGCCTCTGGCAAGGAACACGCATGCCGCCAGCAGGGGCCCGCCGATCAGGACGACGGCTCCGCCTGATATCAACCAGTTCGCCGACTTGTTCGAATTGTCGGGGTGTCCCGCCGCGAAATCGCCTGCGGTCGCCGCCGCGAGCGTCCGGTTGCACAGCGTAATGACGAAGAACGAGGAAGCAGCGATGATCGCCAGCCACATTACGCCAAACCACAGTTTGGCGACGTCTTTGTGCATGGCATACAGCGGAAAATCGTAAAGCGCGTGCAGCAGGATCGGCACGATCAGGGCCAGTCTCAGATCCTCCGGACGTTCGGTTATGCGCGCCCGGATCAGGAGCGCGCCCATCGCGAGGCCATCGATCCCATGGCCCGGGACGGCGGTGATCGCGCGCAGCGCCGCGACCATTTTCCAGCCGCCGCTCGAGATCACGTAGAAGAAGTTCTCAAGCGTGGCAAAGCCAAGCGAGACGGCGAGCGCCAGTATCAGCAGGTCCTGCAGGCGGCGCACGTCGACGTGCTTTTCGGCCAGGCTGACGAGAACGAAGAATTTGACTGCTTCTTCCGGGATCGCCGCGATCAGGACCGCAGTGAAGCCGGCTTCTTCGACGGGCCCGTTGCGGTCTAGCGGCAGCAGATAGCCGATTGACAGTTCCACCGCCACAGCCGCAAAAGCGCTGACGGCGCCGACCAGAAATGCATTCCATATGGCTTCGGAGTTCCAGCTGGCCCGCGCCTTGCCGATCCCATAAGCGAGCAGGATCAGCGGCGGCGTAATCGCTGCCAGCAGGACGAAGAATTTCATCGGTGGCCGACTTTGTGTTTTATCGTCGCAGCGAAAATCACGAGCGCCAGCAGGGTGGCGTAGATCAACCCGGCGAAGATGCCCGCGGGCAGCGACACGCCGCCGGCCTGTTGCAGATAATCGGTGCGCTCAGCCCCGATCAAACCGAGCTTGTCGGCCTTGGCGATGCGGTTGAGGGCGCTGCTGACGTACCAGCCCTTGGCCCATATTGCGAACAGGATCGGCAGCGCGCTGCCGGCGGAACCAATGAGATAGCCGAGAACGATCGGCAGGATGATTATCATGGCGCCATAGGCGTACATCTTTCGATAGAAGAACCAGGTGAACGATCCAAGGAAGACCGGCCAGCTCCAGGTTTTCGGCGACCTTCGCCGCATCCCGGTCGCCGATCGCATTTTTTCATAGGTGTCGAGGAACACTTCGGCACGCGGCCCAAAGAAGGTCGCGAGATCCGCGCGGACCCGGCTCTGATCGACCTCGTCCATCAAATCCAGATGGGACGTTTTTCGGCCGCGCGGCGCGGAGCTATCGGCGATAATGCTCATCTTTCACCTGGGTGCAGCGGCGGGCGCGATTGGCGGGGAAACCCGCGAAGCGAGAAACCGGAATACACCTTTAGGTTGGCACAGGGGTCACCGCACCGTCAACGACGAGTGGCAATCATCCTTGACTAATATTTAGCGTGCGGTGCGGAGTTGCCGCCGCCCGCGCCGCGCCTTGCAAAAGGCCCGTCGCAGAATTGCGACGGGCCTTTTGATTTGAATATCGGCGGCTGTGCCGTCCGTGATTATGGCTTGGGACCCGCGGCGAACTGGCCCGTGATCGTGCCGATCAGCGCTGAGTGCGGGAGATCGTCGGCGGGTGTGGGCACCTCCACCGCAACTTCCGTCTTGCGTTGCGCGAGCGCGTTGGTGAGGCTGGTCAGCGCATCGGGCCCGGCTGCGAAGCCGGCTTCGGTCAGGATCCGGTCGATCATCGGCTTGAACGCCGAGACCGACAGCAACTGCGCCGCGAGGCCATCGCCGAGTCCCAAACCATTGCCGTGACCGCCATTGGCGCCATTGCCGCCTGCGCCACCACGGCCGAGCAGGCCGCCAGTGTCGAAGATCCGGATATCGGAGATCTTCTCGATCGGCTTGACCGCTTCCGCCAGCGCGCCCGGGATGATGTTGATGCGCGCCAGATCGAGATCGTAATCGACCATCGCGGTCGAGAGCTTGTTGCGGGCTTCGGCTTTCAGCGTCGCCACTTCGGCCTCGGCCTGGCCGAGCGATTTGACGCCGGCGGCGCGAGTAGTCGCGGCATTGGCGTCGGCCTTGGCCAGCACGTTGATGGCTTCAGCCTTGTTGGCGGCGGCCTGCTTTTCGGCTTCCGCCATCACGGTGATCGGCATGGCGTTGGTTTCGGCGGCCTTCCGCGCCGCGATCACATTGATGGTCTTGTCGCGTTCGGCGATTTCGGTCGCGCGCGCGGTGGTGACCTTTTCCTCGGCCGCGATCGCGATCGCCCGCGCCGTCTCGGCGATGGTCTGTGCTTCCGACTGCTCCTTGCTCTTGGATGCGACGGCGATGGCGCTTTCCTGCGCCACGATCTGCAGGTCGCGATCCATTTCGGTATTGCGGCGCTTGACCGCGAGGTCGGCCTCGATCTTGCGGGTGTCGCGGGCCTGGTTGGCTTCGGTCTGCTTGTTGGCGACCGCCAGTTCCTGCTGAATGCGATATTCGGCCTCGTTCTGCAGCGCGGTTTGTTCGACCTGCGCGGTTTGCGCGCGCATCGCGGCGGTCTTGTTGGCGATGTCGCGCTGCTGCGCCAGCTCCGCCTCGCGCTTGGTGCTTTCGATCGTCAGCGTGGTCTGCCGGGCGACCAGATCCTGCTGCGCGATATTGACTTCGGTGGTGCGGACGATCTGGTTGCGCTCCTGCTCACGCTCCTTGGTGATCTTGGTCAGGGTCGTCAAACCATGGGCGTCGAAGAAATTGGTCGGATTGAAATGCTTGATGTCGCTCTGGTCGAGCCGCGTCAGCGACACCGATTCAAGTTCGAGGCCGTTGTTCTGGATGTCGGCACCAACAGCGTCCTGCACCGATTTGACGAAGGTCGCGCGCTGCTCCTGCAACTCCTCGAGGTTCATGGTGGCGGCGACCGAACGCAGGCCGTCGACGAATTTGGCCTCGATCAGTTCGCGCAATTCGGTGGCGTCGTTGGTGCGGTTGCCGAGCGTCTGCGCCGCCAGCGCGATCGACGACATGTCGGGTTTGACGCGGACGTAGAACTCGGCGCCGATATCGACGCGCATGCGGTCCTTGGTGATCAGCGAATCGGGGCCGCCGCGCGCGACTTCCAGCCGCAGCGTTTTCAGGTTGACCGCAGCCGTCGAATGGAAGACCGGCAACACAAGGGAGCCGCCGTCGAGTACGACCTTCTGGCCGCCGAGGCCGGTGCGAACATAGGCTTCATCCCGCGTCGAGCGCCGGTAGAGTTTCGCCAGCATCAGCCCGATAACAAGGATGACGACGACGCCGATGGAGACGGGTACTGCGAGCTCCCACATTTTCTAATTCCTGCCTGATGGTTGTTATTGGGTGATGAGATCGGTTGGTGCGGAAATGGCGATAAAGGTTCTGTTGTTACAATCGACCAGAAGGACGCGGGCGCCGACCGGCAGTGGCGGGGAATCGGAACTGGCGCGCGCAGCCACACTGTGCCAGTTGCCGAAGACATCCTTGAGACGGACACGGCCGGGTAATCCCTGGTCGAGCGGCCCGATCGAAACCTCGGCGACATGGCCGACAAAATCGGTCTCGTTCACTGCGTAGGTCTCGTCGCGCGGGATGATGCGGGCGATGCCGCGGCTGGTCACCCGGATGACGGGGATACTGAAGCCCAAAGCCGCCAATGCTGCGATCGGAACCGGCAGCACGCCGCCGACACCATGCGCGATGGCTTGCAGCAGGAATCCCGCGATCGAAAAAATGCCGAGCGCCAGGATGATCAGGATCAACAGCGGCAGCCGTCCCGCATTGATCCACAGAAACAGCCCGCCGATGCCGTTATGGCTGTCGCCGTCGAGTCCGAAATCGTGGCCCACCAGTTCGCTGAGCGAGAAGCCGACGATCATGGTCAGCAATTCGATGCCGCCGAGTGAGACCATGATCGCGGCGGCGACCGCGAACGGTCGTACGTCCGGTGCCAGCAGGATATCGGTCGCTGCACTCATTGCTGAGATTTGATCCTTTCAAGCCGCGCCGCGATTTCCTTTTCGCGGGCCAGCCGGTCGAGTTCATCAAGCTCTTTGCCGCCGAGCACGCTGGAAGCGGGAACGCCTGTGACGCGCGCGATTGCCGCCAAGGCTCGGTCGGGACTTATTGGTTTAGTCGCAGCAGAGCCCTTGCCGGTTTCATGCGGCGCATGCTGCGAAAGGCTAAGTTCGAGATCGGCGAGCCGGACTTCGGCCTCGCGCCGGGCGCCGAGCATCGCCTGTAAGGCCTTGGTCTGCTCATCGATTTCGAGTTCGATGAAATCCATCGCGCATTCCAGCGCGAGCTCCTGGGACTCAAGATCAATTTGCCGTGCGACGCCGGCGCGTGCGAGGTCTTCGCGGTTTTCCGCAAGTGCGAGACGAATTTTCTCGGTCAGCGTAGCGTTTTCTTTATCCAGTTCTTCGCGTCGCCGCGTCAGACGGAATTCCTCGGCGCGCGATTTGCCGAGCGCGTAGCGCGCTTCGTCGGCGCCGGAATCGATTTCGCGGATCGCCTGTTTGACCAGCGCGACCTTGTTGCTGCTCTCGGCATTGTCGATGGTCTGGCTGGCGATGGCGGCAAGAAGCCGGCCCATACGTGCAAGGATGCCCTCGTGAAGCATGGTCTTCTCCTCCGGTTGTGTCGATTTCGATTTGACGGCGATGTGGATTTCGTAAGTTTGGCCGTCCGAGACCAGGTGCGCCGGGAAGGGACTATCCCAGCCGGCAAGATAGCCCGGGACGTCAAATGCAACCAAGACGCGTCCTCGGACAGTGCTAATGGTCAGTGAAGTCGGTGCCTTGATAGCGAACAATTTGTCATCGAGCGGAATGCGGCGCGGCATCGAGCCGGCCACGTAGAAGGCGCGGTCGCGCAGGCCGAGCGTCACCAGGCGGGCGGGCAGCTCGGTCTCCTTGCGGACTTTCTCGTAGGCCTGGGCATGCAGCGACACGAGGTTGGCACCGACAGGGGCGACATCGCCGAGGATCGCCATCATCCGGTCGTAGGCCGCAAACGTCGCTTCGATCGCGGCAATGCCCGCTTCGTCGGGGGCGAGCGCGTACCGCAGGGTCGCTGTAGCCGTCTCGGTCGGAAGTTTGACCATGCTTTGAAGGTAAAGCACTTCCTCAGTGCTTTACAAGATCGGGCGCCAGTATCATTTTCGTGATGGTTAGATGCAGTTGCAAATGAGTTGCAATAAAGAGCGATATCCGCCACCTTAAATGGATGGATGCACGAAGCCCCGATTTTGTCTCCGATACCCCAGTGTCGGCGGTCACTTCTGACCGTCCGTTTGGGTCCGGCTGGCGCGGCGAGCGGGGCGAGCCGTCGCTGGCGGGCATGTTCGGCTCGGTGCGGACCACCACGCAGGGATCGTTCTGGCGCAAGCTGCTGGCCTTCCTGGGACCGGGCTATCTGGTTGCGGTCGGTTACATGGACCCCGGCAACTGGGCGACCTCGCTCGCGGGCGGTTCCAAATTCGGTTACGCGCTGCTGACGGTGGCGCTGCTGTCGAACCTGATGGCGATCGTGCTGCAGTCGCTGTGCACGCGGCTCGGCGTCGGCGCCGGACGTGACCTCGCGCAGGCCTGCCGCGATGCCTATCCGCGCTGGATGGCGTGGCCGTTATGGCTGTCGGCGGAAATCGCGATCACCGCAACCGATCTGGCCGAAGTGATCGGCACCGCGATCGGGCTCAATCTCCTGTTTCACATTCCGCTCGAGATCGGCGTCATCATCACCGCGGCCGACGTGTTTCTGATCCTCGCGCTGCAGGCGTTCGGCTTCCGTTGGATCGAGGCCTTTGTGGTGGCGTTGCTCGGCGTGATCGCGGCGTGCTTTGCGATCCAGATCGCGCTGGCCGATCCGAACTGGGGCGCGGTCATCCGGGGTTTCGCGCCGACCACCGAGATCCTGCATAACCGCGAGATGCTTTATCTGGCGCTCGGCATCCTCGGCGCCACCGTGATGCCGCATAATCTCTATCTGCATTCCGGCCTGGTGCAGACCCGCGGCTACGGCCACGGCATCGAAGAGCGGCGTGAGGCAATCAAGCTTGCGACTATCAATTCCACCTTCGCGCTGTGCCTGGCGCTGATCATCAACGCCTCGATCCTGATCCTGGCCGCGGCGACCTTTCACCGCGCCGGCAAGACCGATGTTGCCGAACTTGATCAGGCCCACGCGTTTCTGGCGCCGCTGCTCGGCTCCAGCATTGCGCCGACATTGTTTGGCATTGCGCTGTTGTGCTGCGGGCTGAATTCCACGATCACCGCGACGCTGGCGGGCCAGATCGTCATGGAAGGCTTCCTGAACTTGCGCATCGCGCCGTGGCTGCGGCGCATGGTGACGCGGATGATCGCGATCGTGCCGGCGGTGGTGGTGACGATCTGGGCCGGCGAGAAAGCGACCGGTCAGCTATTGATCCTGAGCCAGGTCGTGCTGAGCCTGCAATTGCCGTTCGCGGTGGTGCCGCTGGTGATGTTCACCGCCAGCCGCAGCAAGATGGGGCCATTCGTCGCGCCACGCTGGCTCACGGTGCTGGCGGCAATGACGGCGGCTTTGATCATCGGGCTGAATGTAAAACTGGTGTGGGATTTTGTCAGTGGGTGAGGGCTGACTATCCGGCCGTCCAACAAAACTCCCCTCATGGTGAGGAGCGCGCATCGTGCGCGTCTCGAACCATGTGCCAAGAAATCATCCTTCGAGCCGCCGCGCTTTGCGCGGCTCCTCCAGCGACAACGGCGTAGCCGTTGCGCGGGGATGAGGTTTTCGTTGGCTTACTCCTGCGGCTCCGACGGCACGTCGCCTGGCGCGCCGATCCGAAGCCAGCCACTTGGCGCCAGCCGCTGCTGCGGCAGGAAGCGGCCCTTGTAGTCCATCTTCTTCGAGCCTTCGATCCAGTAGCCGAGATAGACATAAGGCAGACCCAGCCGCTTGGCGCGGGTGATGTGGTCGAGGATCATGAAGGTGCCGAGCGAGCGGCTCTCTTCCGATGGTTCGAAGAACGAATACACCATCGACAGCCCGTCGCTCAGCACGTCGGTCAACGCCACCGCGAGCAGATCCGAGCCGCGGCCGGTGATGCCGCTGTCGGCATTGCGGCGGCGATATTCGATGATGCGGGTTTCGACGTGGCTGTCTTCCACCATCATGGCGTAGTCGAGCACGGTCATGTCGGCCATGCCGCCATGGCGATGGCGCTGGTCGAGATAGGTGCGGAATACGGAATATTGCTCCGAGGTCGGCACCGCACTGCGCTGCTCGCCGATGATGTCGGCGTTGCGGGCCAGGATCTTGCGGAAGTTGCGTGAGGGGCGGAACTCGTTGGCGACGACGCGGACCGAAACGCAGGCGCGGCACTGGTCGCAGGCCGGGCGGTAGGCGATCGACTGGCTGCGCCGGAAGCCGCCATGGGTCAAAAGGTCGTTGAGATCGCCGGCCTTGTCGCCGACCAGATGCGTGAACACCTTGCGCTCGTGCCGGCCCGGCAGATAGGGGCAGGGCGAGGGCGCGGTCAGGTAGAATTGCGGGGTGTCACGCGAGTGCTGGGTCACGGGGTATCGTTGGGCTCCGAAGCAAGCAATCAACCCGCAGCATCGCGCCGCGGGCGCAAATGGTCAATCTGTTTGCCTCGGCGGCCCGCCTTGTGTGGTGGTCAGCGTGCCGCCGCGGTTAACTAATAGGTCCGCGCCGGCTGCGGTACCGGGACCCGGACCGAGCTGTTGATGACGACGGTTCCGAGCACGATATCGTGCAGCAGGCGCCGGCGGCCGTTGAACAGCCCGATCAGCAGTACCAGCGGCGTCAGGAACGAGACCGAGAACAAGAAGGTCAGGGCGTGGGCGGCGCCGAGCACGAAATAGCAGGGCGCGCCGTACCAGGTGCGCAGCTCCAGATCCATCACCCGCATGCCCATGGTAGCGGAGTGCGGTCCGCCGAGCGACGAGCCGTAATAGACCAGCGCCCAAATGATCGAGGCCGGCGACACCAGCCAGAACAGCGCCCAACCCAGCCCGAGCGTCACGACGCCGAAGATCGCGATGAAGATGCACGCCAGGATCACCGGGACCGACAGCACCACAAGGTCGATCAGGAACGCAAACATCCGCCGTGTCAGTACGCCGCGAAACAACTCCGGATGCAGATCCGGATCGAACGCATGCGGCTGCACGCCGCCGTCGTTTCGCCAGGCGCCGCCAGCATAAGAAGCGCCGCCAGCATTAGAGCCGCCGCCAGCGTTAGAAGCGCCGCCGGTATTGCCCGAACCGCTGTAAGACATGGTCTCCCCTCCCGAGGGTCAATTGCCGCTGAGGAAATGGGAGCCGTCCGGACACTTGCAAGCCCTCGCCACAATCAACAATCCGCAATATTCCGGCAATTCGGCGACCGGATGGTCCGGGGCCGGTGCCAAATAAGAGCATGCGGCGTATTGATCCAGCTCGGTACGGCGCGGAATATGTGCGCTGGCGCATCCGACGACTGTGATGGGGGTCATCATTTGCCAACGACAGCGAACGCTACGGCGGAAGAATTATATCAGGTGGTCGCCGCGCGCTATGCCGGCACGGTCGAGGCCAGCCCGTCCAAGGGCTTCGGCTCCAACGCGCTGAAGGTCAACGGCAAGATCTTCGCCTCGCTGAGCAAAGGCCGGTTGCTGCTGAAACTGCCGGAAGCGCGCGTCGATGCCTTGGTGAAATCAAAAAAGGCGGTTCGGTTTTCGACCGGGGTAGGGCGCGTCAAAAAGGAATGGCTGACCGTTGCGCCAGGCACCAAGCGTGAATGGCTGGCGTTGGCCGAAGAAGCCCACGCCTATGTGATGGCGCAGGCCAGGTAATCCGCTTCAACCCTCAGCCTTAACCTTCCGCCTTCAACTTCTCCGCGGCCTTCGGTGCGAAGTACGTCAGCACCCCATCCGCGCCGGCGCGCTTGAAGGCGACCAGGCTTTCCATCATCGCGCGCTCGCCGTCGATCCAGCCATTGTTGGCGGCAGCCGCAATCATCGCGTATTCGCCGGACACCTGGTAGACGAAGGTCGGCATCGCGAAGGTGTCCTTCACCCGCCGCACCACGTCCAGATAGGGCATGCCCGGCTTCACCATCACCATGTCGGCGCCCTCGGCAATGTCGAGTTCGACCTCGCGCAGGGCCTCGTCGGAATTGGCGCTGTCCATCTGATAGGTGCGCTTGTCGCCGGTCAGCGTTTTGGCCGAGCCGATGGCGTCGCGGAACGGACCGTAGAAGGCCGAGGCGTATTTTGCCGCATAGGCCATGATCTGGACGTCGAGGAATCCGGCATTGTCCAGCGCCTCGCGAATAGCGCCGACGCGGCCGTCCATCATGTCCGATGGCGCGATGATGTCGCAGCCGGCTTCGGCCTGCACCAGCGCCTGGCGCACCAGGACCGCGACCGTTTCATCGTTGAGGATGCGGCCGTCTTCGAGCAGCCCGTCATGACCGTGGCTGGTGAAGGGATCGAGCGCCACGTCGCAGAGCACGCCAAGCCCGGGAAACTCCTGCTTGATCGCGCGCACCGATTTGCACACCAGATTGTCAGGATTGACCGCCTCGGAACCTTGCTCGTCGCGCAGCGAAGCCTCGGTATAGGGGAACAGCGCGAGGCAGGGGATGTTCAGCTTCATGGCGCGTTCGGCGTCACGCACCGCCTGATCGACGCTGAGCCGCTCAACGCCGGGCATCGAGGCGATCTCGACGCGCTGGTTGTGGCCATCGACCACGAACAGCGGCCAGATCAGATCGTCCGTGGTCAGGACATTTTCCCGCACCATCCGACGGGCCCATTCGGCCTTGCGGTTGCGGCGCGGACGGGCCACCAGATCGAGCGGCGGAACGGCGAGGGCGGATTTGGCGCGCGCAGGCTCGCGCACTTCGATGGGACGCCCAAATTTGATCGCCATGTGATGGTACTCCGAAGACGGCGGTTAGCCCGGTTTGCGGACCAGTT
The DNA here is from genome assembly GCA_963738105.1 of uncultured Alphaproteobacteria bacterium. GTDB lineage: Bacteria > Pseudomonadota > Alphaproteobacteria > Rhizobiales > Xanthobacteraceae > Bradyrhizobium. Next base: position 300,193 of record CAVTWC010000022.1, read on the forward strand.
TTGATCTGCTCTAATCTAGCATCTTGTGCAGGCGCCGTCACCGGACGATGCCTCGCGTCGCTCGGACCGCACCGGGAATACCCCCACTGCCAATTGAGCCAATTGATTTTGGCACTCGGGCGGGTCATGACGTCGTCAAAATCTCGTTCAGGTGCCTTGCAGGTACTTCCATCGATCGGTTTACAGCGCCCATGAGCACCGTTTCGCATGTCTGAAATCCCCTCTCGCGACCAGGCGCGGGATAGCGCCATGTCGGTGGCGGCGATTTCGTCGGAACGGATCCAATCCGATGAAAACGTCTGGACCCGGCGGCTGGTGTTCTTCCTGCGCCTGATGGCGATCGTCTCGGTGGCCAAGGGCCTCTATCACTGGGCGCAGGTGACCGGCTTCATCGGCGGCGAAGAGGAAGCGTTTGAGAACCAGCCGATGGCCTGGCAAACCGCCACCGTCTATTTCGCGGTGATCGAACTCGTCGCCGCGGTCGGCCTGTGGCTCGCCACGCCCTGGGGCGCGGTGGTGTGGTTGACCACCGTGGTGTCGATGGCGGTGATCGAACTGATGTTCCCGGGAATTTATGGCGGCAGCCTCGTCATCGTCGGCGCCGAAGCCGTGATGCTTGCCGCCTATCTGGCGCTGGCCTGGATGGCCGCGCGCGAACGGCCGCCATAGCCGCGAGCCGGTTCCGCGAGAATTGATTTTAGTGCGGCATGCGTGGCCATGGTTCGAGACGCACGGCGTTGCCGCGCTCCTCACCATGAGGGCTGAAACGCGCGGCGCGATCCTGCGTCTTCAAAAGGCAAGACCTCATCCCCGCGCAACGGCTTTGCCGTTGTCGCTGAAGGAGCGGCGCCTTCGCCGCGTCTCGAAGGATGGACACACGTCCCTTGCCAAATTCACTCCGCAAATCCGACCGCCGTCCGACAAATTGTTCGCAATTTTTTTCCGGTAACTTTTCGGTCACCCTAATGGGTCCGCCACACCTGTTACGCAGGTATTTCCAATTTGAGCGATCCTGTTTCCATATGCGACAAGTATCGCAGACGAAGCGTGAACATCGGCGCTCCACCGTCAATGAATAGTTGCGAAAAGCCCTTCATTCATGGGCTTAATCCGCAATTCACTGTCTTAAATTCATGATCTCTTTATTCTCTTATTTAAGCGGATCTTCAAACGCGCCCCTTAAGTTGAAGCTATCAGGCGGGACACAAGTTTCGTCGAATAAGTCGATAAAAACGACAACAGGGGAAGTGTTATGATCAAAGCCGTTGCGACGGCGGTGGAAACCGCTGACCGCGCTCCGGGGCAAGCTCCGGTGCAGCCGCTCTATCTTGAAGCGTTGACTTTGGTCGAGCGGCTGCATCGCCGCCTGCTCGATGTTATCAAGGACGAATTCGATCGCCGCGGTCGCGCCGACATCAATTCGGTGCAGGCGCTGCTGCTCTATAATATCGGCGACAAGGAGTTGACCGCGGGCGAACTGCGTACGCGCGGTTACTACCTCGGTTCCAACGTCTCCTACAATCTGAAGAAGCTCGTCGAACTCGGCTTCCTCGACCATCAGCGTTCGCGCGTCGATCGCCGCTCGGTGCGCATTCGCCTGACCCCCCAGGGCCAGGAAATCCGCCGCATCGTCGATGCGCTCTATCAGAAGCACGTCAAGACCGTTGAACAGGTCGGCGGCATCTCGAACGAGGAGTTCGCGACCCTGAACAAGTCGCTGCACCGCCTCGAGCGCTTCTGGACCGACCAGATTCTGTATCGTCTCTGAGACTTCGAAACCAGCCACAACAAGAAAACGGCCAAGCCGGCGTCTCAAAAGACCGGCAAGCCCTTCGATCAAACGATGCTTCCCAGCGCGCATCGGGTGCGGTTTTTCCGCGCCCGATGTTTTTTGTTTTGGCACTGCAAGAAATCCTGTTCCCGGGCGGAACTTGTTCCCGCTGCAGTGCTTTACCCCTCCATAGCGGAGGTTGATCATGCTGGTCGAGCGCGGTTTGCAGGTGATGAATGTCGAGGTGGTTGGCGACGCCTATGCCATCGCCTCCAATTATCTGCGACGCACCGGCGCCATTTCCGACACTATTGCCACCAATGATCGGTTGCTCGAACTCATCGTCGAGATCTTTCAGCGCGGCGAATACAACAAAATCAGGCTTGCCAACAAGGCGATCACGAAATTCGAAGCCGCCGGCCTTGTCGCATAACGAAGAGGACCCCATGGAATCCGCTATCGACCGCATCATGCAGACCTACGCCTTGCTGGCGAACCATACGCTCGAAGTCAGCGAGGAAGCGCGTGCCAAGGTGACGAATTACATCACCACGCTGTTCGAGGCCGGCGAAAAGGATCCGCATCGACTGACGGTGTGCGGCCTGACCTATCTGCGCGAGCTCGACGGCAGCTCTGATCCGGTGAAGGCTGGATTTACCGGGTTGTAAGGCGAGGGCGCAGCCGCTCGCCGTGTGCCAGCGTGACACATTGGCGGTCACGGCGCGCCATTTTGTTAATCAGCGGAATCGTTCGGCGCGTCGGCTCATGCAGGCGCGTCGCGACCAGCTGCCGTCATCCTGAGGTGCGCGCCCCGGCGCGCCTCGAAGGATGGCCGCAAGCACGACGTTGAACAACATCCTTCGAGGCGCGCCGAAGACGGCGTGCACCTCAGAGCGTGTGATTTTTTTTCGCCGGCCTAGCAAGCAAGTCTAGCCGATAGCTGATGCGGTGTGATTCTCTGGCGATGATGGATACGCGGGAGACGCTGATGGCTGCCGATGAATTGTTTGGGGATCTGCCGGAGCAGGCAAAGCCGCAAGCCGAAGCGTCGCCGCTCGGGGCGCCGCGGCTGCGTGAACCGCAACGCGACCAAACCGCGTTGCGAGTGGTGAATATCGAGAGCCTGATCGGGGAAGACCATCCGGTGCGCCTGATCTGGTCCTATGCTGAAGGGCTTGATCTGAGCGAGTTGGAGAACCGGATCAAGGCGAGAGGTGACCGCCCCGGTCACCCCGCGACATCGCCGCGGCTTTTGCTGGCGCTGTGGCTTTATGCCACCAGCGAGGGTGTCGGCAGCGCGCGCGCTTTGGAGCGGCTGTGCGAGAGCCACGATGCCTATCGTTGGCTGTGCGGCGGGGTATCGGTGAACTATCACATGCTGGCGGACTTCCGGGTCGGTTGCGCCGATCTGCTCGACCAGTTGCTCAGCGAGCATCTGGCGGCGCTGGCGAAGGCTGGCCTTGTCAATCTGGAGACGCTGGCGCAGGACGGGGTACGGGTCCGGGCCAGCGCGGGAGCCGCCTCGTTCCGGCGCGGGGCGACACTCGATCGGCATTTGGCCTTGGCCGAGACGGTGGTGGAAGACCTCAAGCGCGAGGTCGACGCGCGCTCGGACGCCAGCAACCAGCGCGCCCTGGCGGCCAAGGAGCGAGCCGCGCGGGAGCGCAGCGAGCGCGTGAAAGCGGCGCAGACGGCGCTCGCCAAGATCAAGCAGCAGCGCAAGGAGCGCGAAGAAAAGCGCGGCAATGGCAAAAAAACCGAAGGAGCCACGCGCGTCCACGACGGACGCCGATGCACGGGTCATGAAGATGGCCGACGGCGGCTTCCGCCCTGGTTATAATGTGCAGGTGGTGAGCGCGGCCGGCGAGCAGATCGTAGCCGGGTTCGAAGTTACCAACATCGGGTCCGACCGCGGCCTGATGCGCCCCATGCTGGAGCGGCAGCGCGCGCGCCCTGGCGGTCCACCCAAACGCTATCTCGCGGACGGCGGCTTTGGCAGCGCCGAGGACATCGAATGGGCGCATGCCGAGGGCATCGACATCTTTTGTCCGCCCACTCAATCCAAGCACGGCACCGATCCCTATCTGCCGCGACGCGGCGACGGCCCCGGGGTACTGGCCTGGCGCGCGAGGATGGCGAGCGAAGAGGGCAAGGCCCGGTACAAGCCCCGTTCGATATGCGAGTGCATCCATGCCCGCTGGCGCAATTGGGACCTCCGGCAATTGACCGTGCGCGGCATCGAAAAGGTCCGCGCCGTCGTGCTCTGGTACGCGCTCACCAACAACATCCTGCAAGGCAGCCGCCTCTGCAGGGTATAAACGGGAGTTTGTCGACAGACTTACCCCCCAAAACTGCTACTTGCCGCGACGAGCAGTCGCCACATCGCTCCAAAGCTCCGCGGCGGCCGAAAGCGTCACAAGCTCTCAGGATGACGGGAGTGCCGGCGGCGGTTGGCCCAGGGCAAATCACTGATTTGCCTGTCCAGCCCCCTTTGCAAAAAGATTCTTGTTTTCATTTGACCCAAATCACCGGCTTAATCTCGGCTATCCCGCGCCCACCAAGAGGGGCGTTTCGCGATCGTCACGAACGTTGGCGCGGGATGCGGTGGACGCCAATGCGCTTTTGACGAACAGCGCTGACGCGGACGGCGAAGTCGTGTGGTCCTGACGCCCCGGCGCTGGCGTCAAGTCTTGCGGAAAATTTCCACGAGGCGACGGTGACAAAAAGCCGGTCACCGAGGAGCAACTGTGTTGACGGAGACCGGTCATCGGTCGGCCTCAAGGCTGGCGCTGGCGCGCCACCGCCTTCGGCGGCGGACGGCCTTGACCCCGCCCGCTCACCGGTCTGTTGGCTTTGCAAGCGCTCGGTCGAGAACCGAGCGCGGCGGGCCGCTCAGTCAGCCCAATGCGTGAAGGTCCGGATTCCACTTCTGCCCGCGAGCGATCATGGTGTTGAGGATCACGATGAGTTTGCGCATGCAGGCTACCAGTGCGACCTTCCTCTCTTTGCCTTTAGCGACCAGGCGCCGGTAGAAGGCCTTGAGCACAGGATTGTGTCGGGTCGCAGCTCCCAGGCAGGCCATGTAGAAGATGTTGCGTATCTTGCGGCGTCCGTCTCTGATCTGGCGCTCACCTCGCCGTTTGCCGCTGTCGTCATCGTATGGGGCCACGCCCAACAGAGCGGCGGCGACCTTGTTGCTTACCTGGCCCAGTTCCGGCATCGCCGCGATCAAGCCAGCGGAGGTGATCCGGGCAAGTCCCGGCACGCTTTCGATGATCTCGGCGCGTTCGGCAAATTGCGGCGTGGCCTTAATCGTGGCTGTGATCGCTACCTCGAGCGTGGCAAGCTCGGCGGCTATCTTCTTCAAAAGCCGCTCCTGTACCTTCTGCACGATATCCGGCGGCGAATGCTCGCTCCTGTTTTGCAACCCGGTCTGCAGCTCAAGGAGAGCCTGCCGCGCATTCACGATTTGCACCAACCTTTCGCGTTCCGCATCATGGATTTGGTGAGAGGCCTCGCCGAAGGTCTCGGCGAACCAGGCAATCATCTCGGCATCGATCGCATCGTTCTTGGCAAGTCGTCCAGCCGATCGAGCGAAGCTGCGAACCCGCTTCGGATCGACGATCCGCACTTCGATCCTCGCGGCACGGAGCGCCTTGGCCCACTCGCGCTCGTACCCGCCGGAAGCTTCCATCACGGCCTTGCCAACTTTCCGCCGGCGCAGCCAGGAAGCCAGCTCTCGCCGACTTTTCGATGTGCTCGCGAACGCGCACCTCAATGACAGCGATCGAATGCAAACATCCACCTTGTCTTTTGCGACGTCGATCCCCGCGACAACCAGATCATCTTGTGCCATCATCCAGCTCCCTTCCTTGCTCGGTCCGGGCTCTAAGCCCATGCAACTGTTCGGGTTGAGGAAGACACCGGACCTGTCCCACGCTCCCCGGCAGGCTCTTGGCCTTCGAGCACGAACGGGCTCAGATCCAGCGACGGGCGGTTGGTCAGAACCGCCCGTCCGCACATTCTGGCACATCCGCCAGACACAAGAGCACGAAGGAAACCGTTAAAACCATTGCGCGGGGAATGCCGGGTGATCCCGGTGCGACCGTGGTGACTACCGTGTGCTTACTACCTTTGCACACGGGCTTCTGTAACGGGCCTCGGAGAGTCAATCCCTTTTTGCGTCATCCACTCGCCGGGTACTGGCTTCTGTGCGGGATCGGCGCAGGGGCCGTCGCCTGACGGGGTTCATGAAGGACAGGTCGGCCAATCTGCGGAAGGCGTGATCGCATCGCTGGATGCGTCGACAACCCGTGTGACGGCCTGGCCTGGTCCCTCGTCCCGGCGAAGGGACTTCGCTTCGGGGAGAGCCTGGTGTGATGGCCCGCCCGGAAACCGGTTGGTTCCTCCTTCAGGCCATTGTTGCCTTGGCAGCTGGATTGAACGGTACATTGTCCTTGAGCATGCGGAGCATGATCACGGCGAGCTTGCGCGCCAGCGCCACCTTGGCCTTGTTGACGCCGGCGCGCCGGGCGATCCGCATCGCCCAGCTTTTGAGTTCTGAACAGTGCCTGATCGGCTTTGTCAGCATGATGTGAGCGGCCTCGTACAGCGCCTCACGCACGGAGGCATCACCGTGCCTGCTGATGCGGCCGGTGTAATCGGTCTCACCGGATTGATACTTCTTCGGCGTCAGTCCGAAATGCGGCCCCGCCTGCTTTGCTGACGAGAAACGGCAGGGATCATCGATTGCGCAGGCAAAGGTCAGCGAAACGATCGGTCCCACCGCGGGCGTCGACATCAAGAGCCTGGCCTGGTCATGAAGGCGCGACATCGTGCGCACGCGCTTCTCAAAACCGCTGAACTCTGCAAGCAGAACGGCCCGCGCCCGAAGCAGCGCCTGCGCGATCGTCTGAAGGTTCGGATGCGCCTTCACCAGTTCGTCGATGCGTCCGGCAAAGTTTGTCCGCGTCGTGTTGCCGACCTTTAGTCCGAAGCCGCGCAAAATCCCGCGCAAGCTGTTCTCGACGTCGAGGAGCTTGCTCTGCACCAGCTTGCGCGCCGTCAGCATCGCGCGGATCTCCTGTGCCGTGATAGACTTGCAGTGTACCGGCCGGAACCAGCCGAGCCGCATCAGTTGCGCGATCTTGCGCGCGTCGTTGCGGTCGGACTTCACCGGCATCGACTTGAAGGCTTCGTACACGTGTCGTGTCTCCAGAAGCTCGACCGCAAGGCCAGCCTGCTTCATGGCTGCATAGAGCCATTGCGCCAGCGGCCCTGCTTCAAGTCCGATCCTGGCGAGCCCAAGCCCGAGCGGACCGAACCAGCCGATCAGCACCTCCGGTTCGCTCGCCACCTTGGCCTCCCGGACGATCTTGCCGCTCGCGTTGACTACGCACACGCTTGAGCATTCCATTGAGACGTCGATTCCTGCATAATGCTCCATGGTCGTCTCTCCTTGATGCTTGGAGCGAGGCTCATCCCTCTGACTCCGTTACACCATCAATGTGAGGGACGACCGCCTGCCTTCCAACCAAGCCGCGCGACGCGCGCTACAAACAGCGCCGTAGCTAGCGCGGCTCGGTTGGAAGGCCCCGGGGTGCCCGTTACCCCATCTGCGGGTGCAACGGGCACCCGGCATTCCCCGCGCCCTTTATTTTCAGGGCGGAGCGATTGGCAAAACTCGGGCGCATAGTGTCGCGAGAACGTGGAGTTGTGTTTTCACCTTCGTCATTCCCCGGTGCGCAATTGCGCACCTGAGGATGCGCCACTTGGCGCAGGCCCGGAATCCATATGTGGACGGCCCCCGAGCTGCAAGAGTTCTTGATGGTCTGATCGGATCGCTTGCATCCATATGTCCGGCCTTTTGATGCGGTCGCGCTGGACCACTGGCCAAGATGGTTTCCGCGACGCGAATTCCAAACAATCCCGCGACCTGTTTCGGCCAATGGATTCCACGGAGTGTCTCGCACCTCGGATCGATCGATCCCACCATCTGTCTCCCTTTTGCAGCTCCGGCCCGGCCACCGGGCGATGTTCGCCCGCCGGCCGATCTCTTAAGCGGCGCTCGCCGATGTCGCAGGCATCCGCGCGCCGTTGTAACTGTCACCGCTCACCATCAGCTTCCAGGCGATCCGGGCGGTCTTGTTGGCGAGCGCCACTGCCGCAAGTTTCGGCGGCTTGCGTGCGAGCAGCGCGGTCAGCCATGACGACGAACTGCCGCGCCCGCGCCGCGCCTGCTGGATCACCGCGGTCGCCCCCGCCACCAGAATGCTGCGCAACGCCTCGTCGCCAGCACGGGTGATCTTGCCGAGCCGGGTTTTACCGGCGGTGGAGTGGTCTTTCGGGGTCAGCCCGAGCCAGGCCGCAAAATCCCGGCCGGAGGCAAACGCGCGCGGGTCCGGCGCCTTCATCACCAGCGCGGTGGCGCCGATCGGCCCGACACCCGGAATCTGCGCCAGTCGCCGGCTGCAGGCGTCGGCGCGGTGCCAGACCAGCAGCTTGGCGTCGATCGCCTTCAGTTCCTCCTGCAGTCGCACATATTCCTTGCCCTGCAGCACGAACAGCTCGCGCGCCAGCGCCGGGACGGTCTCATCCTGCGCGATCCGTGACAGCAGCGGCTCGATCTTGTCCAGTCCCCTGGCCGTAGTCAGGCCGAACTCCGCCGCATAGCCGCGGATAGCGTTGCTCAGCTGGGTGCGCCGGGCGATCAACTGCGCGCGTAGCCCGAGCATGAGCGCCGCATGCGGGTCCTCGCTCTTGACCGCCACGAACCGCATCGTCGCCGCATCATCGCTACGCTCAGCGCTCGGCATCGCGGCCATCGTTCTTGTTGCGCTTGACGTAGGCCTTGACGTGCTGCGGCGCTATCAGCTTCACCTCATGGCCCTGCTTGCGCAGTTCCCGCGCCCAGAAATGCGAAGCGCCGCAGGCCTCCATCCCGATCATCGTCGGCGGTAGCTTGGCGAAAAACGCCAGCACGTCATTGCGCCGCAGCTTCCGGCGCAGCACCGGCCGCTCGGCGGCATCGACCCGTGCAACTGAAAAAAATGCTTCGACGTATCCATTCCAATGCGGATAATCTGGTCCACGGACGGCTCCCTTGTCTGAGATCTCAACAACCTCATTCTGGCACAACGCGATGCCGTAGGGGGCCGTCCACACCATCAACCCCTGTGACAAAGTTCGGTGCAGACCAACAACACAGGGGCTATGGATTCCGGGCCCACGCAAAATGCGTGTCCCGGAATGACGGCTCCCCTTGCGGCTCCTGGATTCTTCGCTTCGCTTGCAATGACCGTCTAAAGTGAATGCCGCGATCAACGAGAAGCCCAAGGAAACCCAATGCTCACGCTTCATCACCTCAACAACTCCCGTTCGCAGCGGATACTCTGGCTGCTGGAGGAATTCGGCACGCCGTATGAGATGAAGCACTATCAGCGTAACGCCACGACGCGGCTGGCGCCGCCGGAATTGACGGCTATTCATCCGCTCGGCAAATCGCCCGTGATTACCGACGGCGATATCAAGATCGCGGAGTCGGGCGCGATCGTCGATTACATTATTCGCCGTTATGGCAAGGGCGCCATGATGCCCGCGCCCGATAGTGCCGCGTATGAAGCCTATAACGAGTGGCTGCATTACTCGGAGGGCTCGGCGATGCTGCCGCTGATGCTGAACCTTTACGTCTCCAGGTTGAAGGAAGCCGGCGCGCCGCTGCATCCGCGTATCGACAGCGAAATCGCCAATCATCTGGGCTACGTCGATGGTGCGCTGAAAGGCCGCGAGTTCTTTATCGGTCCATCGCTCACCGGCGCCGATATCCAGATGAGCTTCGTCGGCGACATGGCGAAAGTGTTCGAGAAGCTCGGGCCATACCCGAATCTGGCGGCCTGGCTGTCGCGGATGCACGCCCGCCCGGCGTTTCGGCGAAGCATCGAGAAGGGTGGGGCGTACCGGTTTGCGAAATGGGCATACGACGTCATTCCGAGGCGATGCGAAGCATCGAACCCGGAATCTCGAGATTCCCCGATGCGCAATTACGCATCTGAGGTCTGGTCCTTCGGACCATCCCGGAATGACGGATATGACCGTGGGCGACCCCGCAAGCGCGGAACCTTGTATCGCCGCCATCCCCACCATATCTTGCATAAATACCAGGTGCCTACCGCAAGTGCTTGGCCATTTCAGGCCAATGTGGTATCTCGCCAGCGCCGCTATTGATCGCCACACGTGACCGTCCGCAAGCCCCGTAACCGGCTGCGGCGGCGGAGATATTTCTTCCATGAGCTCTTCTGCCAGCGCCCAATCGGCCTCCAGGCCCGACTCATTCTTCGCGACCCCGCTCACCGAGGCCGATCCCGAGATCGCGGCTGCGATCCGCGGTGAACTCGGTCGTCAGCGGCACGAGATCGAGCTGATCGCCTCGGAGAACATCGTCAGCCGCGCTGTGCTGGAAGCGCAGGGTTCCGTCCTCACCAACAAATACGCCGAGGGTTATCCAGGCAATCGCTATTACGGCGGCTGCGAATGGGTCGACGTGGTGGAGAACCTGGCAATCGATCGCGCCAAGAAACTGTTCGGCGCGCAGTTCGCCAACGTGCAGCCCAACTCCGGCAGCCAGATGAACCAGGCGGTGTTCCTGGCGCTAATGCAGCCCGGCGATACCTTCATGGGCCTCGATCTCGCCGCCGGCGGCCATCTCACCCACGGTTCGCCGGTCAACATGTCCGGCAAGTGGTTCAAGGCTTCGCACTACACGGTGCGGCGCGAGGACCAGATCATCGACATGGACGCCGTCGCCAGGCAGGCCGAGCAGGTCAAGCCGAAGCTGATCATCGCCGGCGGCTCGGCCTATTCGCGCTCGTGGGATTTCAAGCGCTTTCGCGAGATCGCCGACAGCGTCGGCGCGTATCTCTTGGTCGACATGGCGCATTTCGCCGGTCTGGTCGCCGGTGGCGTGCATGCCTCGCCGGTGCCGCATGCCCACGTCACCACCACGACGACGCATAAATCGCTGCGCGGGCCGCGCGGTGGTCTGATCCTGAGCAACGACGAAGCGCTGGCCAAGAAACTGAACTCGGCGATCTTCCCGGGCCTGCAGGGCGGTCCCCTGATGCATGTGATCGCCGCCAAGGCGGTGGCCTTTGCCGAAGCGCTGCGGCCGGACTTCAAGGTCTACGCCAAGAACGTGGTCGAGAACGCCAAGGCGCTGGCTGAATCGCTGCGCGCGCACGGCTTCGACATCGTTTCCGGCGGCACCGACAATCATCTGATGCTGGTGGATCTGCGGCCGAAGTCTCTCAAGGGCAATGTGTCCGAGAAGGCCTTGGTGCGCGCGGCGATCACCTGCAACAAGAATGGCATTCCTTTCGATCCCGAAAAGCCGTTCGTCACCTCGGGCCTTCGGCTGGGTACGCCGGCGGCAACCACGCGCGGCTTCGGCGTCGCGGAATTCCAGCAGGTCGGCGGCCTGATCGCGGAAGTGCTCAATGCCATCGCGCAATCGTCCGACGGACAGGCGCCGCTGGTTGAGGCTGCGATCAAGGAACGGGTGAAGGCGCTCACCGACCGTTTCCCGATCTATCAGTAAGGTCTCGACGTTGCCGGATGCGATGCCCCAGCTGCAACAGCCTCGATACGCAGGTGAAGGACTCGCGTCCGACGGAGGATTCCGCCGTGATCCGGCGGCGGCGGGTGTGCATCGCCTGTAATTTCCGCTTCACCACCTTTGAGCGCGTGCAGTTGCGCGAGCTCACGGTGATCAAGCGCAACGGCCGCCGGGTGCCGTTCGATCGCGATAAGCTGGTGCGCTCGCTGCAGATCAGTCTGCGCAAGCGCCCGGTGGATTCGGAGCGGGTCGAGAAGATGGTGTCGGCGATCGTGCGCGAGCTTGAAAGCGGCGGCGAGGCCGAAATTTCGTCGGAGGCGATCGGCGAGATCGTGATGGAGCATCTGCGTCAGCTCGATGACGTCGCCTATGTGCGCTTCGCCTCGGTCTATCGCAATTTTCGCGAGGCCAAGGATTTTGAGGCCGTGCTCGGCGAACTCTCCGGCGAGGAAGACCCGCGACCGGCTCTGTTGCGCAAATGATCTTCCGGATTCTGGAAGATCAGATGGCGCAGAAATCCAGACAGTCGAAGGCGGCCGACCAGCGTTTCATGCAACTGGCATTGTCGCTGGGACGGCGCGGGCAGGGCCGAACCTGGCCCAACCCCGCGGTCGGCGCCGTGCTGGTCAAGGATGGTGTTGTCGTCGGCCGCGGCTGGACCCAACCCGGTGGCCGGCCTCATGCCGAGCCGGAGGCGCTTAAGCGCGCCGGTGAAGCGGCGCGCGGCGCCACGCTCTATGTGACGCTGGAGCCGTGCTCGCATTTCGGCAAATCGCCGCCCTGCGCCGACGCGATCATCGCCGCCGGTGTCGCCCGCGTGGTGTCGGCGATCGAGGATCCCAACCCGGAAGTGGCGGGGCAGGGCCACGGGCGGCTTCGTGCGGCTGGCATCACCGTCGATATCGGGCTGTGCGCGGCGGAGGCCGCTCGCGATCATGCCGGGCATTTCCGGCGCGTCCGCGACAAGCGCCCGCACGTGATCCTCAAGCTCGCGGTCTCTTCGGATGACAAGATCGGCGCTGCCGGCGGCAAACCGGTCGCGATCACCGGCGAGGCGGCGCGGGCGCGGGTGCATCTGTTGCGGGCGCAATGCGATGCCATTCTGGTCGGGATCGGTACCGTGCTGGCGGACGATCCTGACTTGACCTGCCGCCTGCCGGGCATGGAAGCGCGCTCGCCGGTGCGGGTGGTGCTGGATCGCGCGTTGCGCCTGCCGGGAACGAGCAGACTGGTTCATTCCGCGCGGCAGACGCCGCTATGGGTGATGACCTCGGATCTTTCGGAAGCACCCGCGGCGATGAAGCTCGGCGCCGCCGGCGCGCAGGTAATGCGCACAGCCACCGCGATCACGCCGCCGCCGGGGCTGGATCTCATGGCCGTGCTGTATGCACTGGCGGACAAGGGCATCACGCGGCTGATGGTGGAGGGGGGCGCCAAGGTGGCATCGTCCTTCGTGTCGGCCGATCTCGCCGACGAAATCTGGTTGCTGCGCGGCCCCAATGCAATCGGCGCCGGCGGCATCGCTGCGCTGGACGCATTGCCGCTCACGACAATCACGCAGTCGCCGGGATTTCGCGTTCGTGCTAGCGAAAGCCTCGATCAGGACACTCTTACGATTTACGAGCGCGCATAGCCCAATTCGTCATGCCCGGCCTTGTGCCGGGCATCCACGTCTTGGACGCAGGAGAAGAAAGACGTAGATGGCCGGGACAAGCCCGGCCATGACGGTGGGGAAGGTTAATGTTTACCGGCATTGTTACTGACATCGGCGAGATCACGGCGCTGACGCCAACGGCGCAGGGCCAGTTGCATCGCCTGCGGATCGCGTGCCGCTACGATCGCACCACCATTGCGGATGGTGCCTCGATCGCCTGCAACGGCGTCTGCCTGACCGTGGTTGCGTCGGGTGTCGAGGGCGGCAAGACCTGGTTTGATGTCGATGCCGCCGCCGAAACGCTTGGGATGACGACGGCGAAGCATTGGCAGGTCAGCACCAGGCTTAATCTGGAGCGCGCGTTGAAAATCGGCGACGAACTCGGTGGCCACATCGTGGCCGGCCACGCCGATGGCATTGCCGGTATCGTCCAGCGCGACGACCTGCCGGACATGGCGCGGTTCGAGCTGAAAACGACGCGGGAACTGGCGCGGTTCATTGCTGCGAAGGGCTCGGTGACGCTGGATGGTGTGTCGCTGACGGTGAATACCGTGCACGACGTGCTGTTTTCGGTGTTGATCATTCCGCACACACTGAGTGTGACGACGCTGAGCGGCTGGCGTGCCGGCAGCGAGGTCAACCTTGAAGTCGATTTGATGGCCCGCTATGCGGCGCGGCTGTCGGAAATGAAGTAGACGCAGCCCTTGGCTGCGCCTAAAACCCGCGAATGTTGACAATTTACGCCAATGCAAATTGTCACGCGTTTAAATTGGATTAAGTGATGGCAGACGCACGGCGCGCGGCGCTCAAGGATCAGACCGATATTTCCGGCGCGCGAGCGCTGATCGTGGAGGCGCGGTTCTACGACGACATCCAGGACGCATTGCTGGAAGGTGCGATCGCGGAGTTGAAGGCTGCAGGCGTGACGCATGACATCATCACGGTGCCGGGCGCGCTGGAAATTCCGGCTGCGGTGGCGATTGCGCTCGATGCCGCCGAGAGCCACGGCAAGCCTTACGATGCGGTGATTGCGTTGGGCTGCGTGGTGCGCGGCGACACCATCCATTTCGAGATCGTCTCGATGGAATCCTCGCGCGCGCTTATGGACCTGGCGGTGGCGAGAAAAGTTCCGCTCGGCAACGGCATCATCACCGTCAACACCGATGCGCAGGCCTGGGCGCGGGCGCGCGCCAGCGAACTCAACAAGGGCGGCGACGCCGCGCGCGCGGCTTTGGCGATGCTGCGGATCAAGCGCCGCCTGGCGCGGGCCTGACCATGGCGGACAACAGGAAACCAGCACCCAAGAATCTGGACAAAAAAGCCAACCGGCGCGGCGCGGCACGGCTCGCTGCGGTGCAGGCACTGTATCAGATGGACATCGGCGGCGCCGGGATCAACGACATCTTTGCCGAGTTCGAGAGCCATTGGCTCGGCAACGAGGTCGAGGGCGACACCTATTTGCCGGCGGAAGCGGCGTTCTTTCGCGACGTCGTATCCGGTGTGGTGCGCGATCAGGCCAAGCTCGATCCGTTGATCGACGATGCGCTGTCAAAAGGCTGGCCGTTGAAGCGGATCGACGCCATCCTGCGTGCGGTGCTGCGCGCCGGTTCCTACGAACTGGAGCATCGCAAGGACGTGCCGGGGCGGGTGGTGGTCTCGGAATATGTCGATGTCGCGCATGCCTTTGTCGAAGCCGAGGAGACCGGCATGGTGAATGCGGTGCTCGACCAGATCGCCCGGCAGTTTCGCGCCGACGAGTTTATCCGTGGCTAGCGAAGGACCCGCGTCCGGCGAGGACTCGCTGATCGCGCGCTATTTCAAGCCGCTGGCGACCGCCCCCGGCGCTTTCGATCTCGGCGACGACGCGGCGGTCCTCAGGGCGTTCGGTGACGACATCGTGGTGACCACCGACGCCATTGTCGAGGGCGTGCATTTTCTACCCGACGATCCGCCCGACACCATCGCGCGCAAGGCGCTCGGCGTTAATCTCAGCGATCTCGCCGCCAAGGGTGCTGCGCCCGCCGGATGCGTGCTGACGCTGGCGCTGCGGACCGCGGACAAGGCCTGGCTCAGCGCGTTCGCGCAGGCGCTCGGCGAGGATACGACGAAGTTCGGCTGCCCGTTGCTGGGCGGCGATACGGTCTCGACACCGGGGCCGCTGATGATCTCGGTCACGGCGTTTGGGCGGGTACCATCGGGCAAAATGGTTCGCCGCAACGGTGCGAAGCCGGGCGATCTCGTGGTGGTGACGGGCACCATCGGCGACGCCGCGCTCGGCCTCGATGTGCTCAGGCAGGGGACGGCCACGCGCGCTGTCGATGCCGCGGCGAAGGCAATGCTGATCGGGCGTTATCGGGTGCCGCAGCCGCGCACAGCGCTGGCCTCGGCGGTTCGCGATCACGCACACGCGGCGATGGATGTGTCCGATGGTCTCGCCGGCGATCTCGCCAAGCTGTGCAGCACCTCCGGCGTGTCGGCGACGATTCATGCGGCGCGCATCCCGTTGTCCGCGGCCGCCGCGTCGCTGGTGGCGAGCGGCGCTGTCGGCATCGAAGCCATCGTCGCCGGTGGCGATGATTACGAGATCTTGTGTGCGATTCCGCCCGGCTCCTTTGATGCGTTCGAGCAGGCGGCGCGGAAGGTTGGGGTTGCCGTCACCGTGATCGGAGAGATCATCGCGGGTTCGTCGCCGCGCTTCATTAATGGGCAGGGCGACGAAATCATACTGCCGCGCCTGTCCTACAGTCATTTTTGACCTGCATGCCGCGATATGACTTATCCGGTCGTTGCCGTTAGAGTTGAAACCTGAAACGTTTCGGGAATTGAATTAAGCGATGTCGATTGAATCGGACGGACCTGTTGCGGCGGAAATGGCTGGGGCAACTGCCCCGGTGGTACCCGGCCGTGAATGCGGATCCTGTACGCTTTGTTGCAAGGTTTATCACGTCGCCGAAATCAACAAGGTGGCGGGCAAATGGTGCCAGCACTGCACGCCCGGTTCCGGTTGCGCCATTCATCCGACGCGGCCGGCGCAATGCCGTGACTTCTTTTGCCTGTGGCTGACCGAAGCGACCATGACACCGGCCTGGAAGCCGGAGCGATCCAAAATGGTCGTCACGATTTTCCCGCTCAACGGCTTCATGTATGTGCAGGTCGATCCGAACGCGCCGTCGGCCTGGCGCAAGGAGCCTTATTACAAACAGCTGCATCAATGGGCCGAGATCAATCTGAGGAACGGCCGGCACGTGATCGTCTTCGTCAACGACGAGGCGACACTGATCATGCCCGGACAGGATCTGCCGTTGGGCAAAATGAAACCGACCGACGGCTTTGCGGTCCGTCAAGTCTTCGGCCCGCGCGGCCCGACCTACGAAGTGACGCGGTCGGACCGGTCGGCGCCGACGGCCGCCGGTCCGCGCGCCTGATTCCCTGCCGATTCGCTCAGAGAATTTTCCAGTTCTGGTCGATGGGCAGAGCAGGGGTTCCGGGAGCACGACCGGCTCTCAATCGAAATGCCTAGATACCGTGTAAAAACTGGCACTCATGGCCCGAAAAGCGCTCCCCGGGGTCTTCGCGGCGTTGCGTGCGGGATGTGATTTTGGCAAGGTCCTGCCCAATTGAGGCCGCCCTCGCGGGCAGCAAGGCCTCATTTTTATGCGCTACCGCGCTCGCGGAATGGCGTTTGGGGTGACAAGCAAGGGTTTGAGGCAAAATCAATGACAGCATTATGGGTGATTGTGCTCTGCGGAGCGCTTTCGATCGTCTACGCCATTTGGGCCACGTCGTCGGTTATGAAAGCGGACGCCGGCAATCCGCGGATGCAGGAGATTGCAGCGGCGGTGCGCGAAGGCGCGCAGGCTTACCTGAAGCGCCAGTACACCACGATCGGTATGGTCGGCATCGTGATTTTCGCGCTGCTGGCTTACTTCCTCGGTATGCTGGTCGCGGTCGGCTTCCTGATCGGCGCGGTGCTGTCGGGTGCCGCCGGCTTCATCGGCATGAACGTGTCGGTTCGCGCCAACGTGCGCACCGCGCAGGCAGCAACGACGTCGCTGGCCGGCGGACTTGAGCTCGCCTTCAAGGCCGGCGCCATCACCGGCATGCTGGTTGCGGGTCTCGCGCTGCTCGGCGTCACCATCTATTTCGCCTATCTGACGCAGATGATGGGCTTTGCCCCGAACAGCCGCACGGTGGTCGACGCGATGGTCGCGCTCGGCTTCGGCGCCTCACTGATCTCGATCTTCGCCCGTCTCGGCGGCGGCATCTTCACCAAGGGCGCCGACGTCGGCGGCGATCTCGTCGGCAAGGTCGAAGCCGGCATTCCCGAGGACGATCCGCGCAACCCGGCCACCATCGCCGACAACGTCGGTGACAATGTCGGCGACTGCGCCGGCATGGCGGCGGATTTGTTCGAGACCTATGCGGTGACCGCGGTTGCCACCATGGTTCTCGCCGCGATCTTCTTCGCCAAGTCGCCGCTGTTGACCAACATGATGACGCTGCCGCTCGCGATCGGCGGTATCTGCATCATCACCTCGATCATCGGCACTTTCTTCGTCAAGCTCGGGGCCAGCCAGTCGATCATGGGCGCGCTCTACAAGGGCCTGATCGCCACCGGCATCCTGTCGCTTCTCGGGGTTGCTGGCGCCATCAACTGGCTGGTTGGCTTCGGCCCGCTCGCCGGCGTCAACTACACCGGCATGGCTCTGTTCGAATGCGGCATCGTCGGCCTCGTCGTCACCGGCCTGATCATCTGGATCACCGAATACTACACCGGTACCGATTATCGCCCGGTGAAGTCGATCGCGGCGTCATCGGTCACCGGCCACGGCACCAACGTGATCCAGGGCCTTGCGATCTCGATGGAAGCGACCGCGGGTCCCGCGCTCGTCATCATCGCGGGCATCCTCGTCACCTACAGCCTTGCCGGCCTGTTCGGCATCGCGATCGCCACCACCACGATGCTGGCGCTGGCCGGCATGATCGTGGCGCTCGACGCGTTCGGTCCGGTCACCGACAATGCCGGCGGCATTGCCGAAATGGCCGGCCTGCCGAAGGAAGTGCGCAAGGCCACCGACGCGCTCGACGCGGTCGGCAACACCACCAAGGCAGTCACCAAGGGCTATGCGATCGGCTCGGCCGGTCTCGGCGCGCTGGTGCTGTTCGCGGCTTATAACCAGGACCTCAAATTCTTCATTGCGGACGCCGTCAACCACCCGTACTTCAAGGGCGTCAATCCGGACTTCTCGCTCAACAATCCCTATGTGGTTGTGGGCCTGCTGTTCGGTGGTCTGTTGCCGTATCTGTTCGGCGCGATGGGCATGACCGCGGTCGGCCGTGCGGCGAGCGCGATCGTCGAGGAAGTGCGGCGTCAGTTCCGCGAGAAGCCGGGCATCATGCAGGGCACCGACAAGCCGGACTACGGCAAGGCGGTCGACCTTCTGACCAAGGCGGCGATCAAGGAAATGATCATTCCGTCGCTGCTGCCGGTGCTGTCGCCGATCGTGGTGTACTTCCTGATCTACGTGATCGCGGGTGGCGGCGCTGACGGCAAGTCGGCGGCGTTCTCGGCCGTGGGCGCGATGCTGCTCGGCGTGATCGTGACTGGCCTGTTCGTGGCGATCTCGATGACCTCGGGCGGCGGCGCCTGGGACAACGCCAAGAAGTACATCGAAGACGGCCATTACGGCGGCAAGGGCTCCGATGCCCACAAGGCCGCGGTGACCGGCGATACCGTCGGCGATCCCTACAAGGATACGGCAGGTCCGGCCGTCAATCCGATGATCAAGATCACCAACATCGTGGCGCTGCTGCTGCTGGCGATCCTGGCGCACTGAGCCGCGCCGAAGCGATCAAGACAAAAACCCCGCGGTGCGAGCCGCGGGGTTTTCCTTTGAATTGGGAATCAAACGCGAACAACAAGGAGATCAATCGATGTCGCTCTCATCCGCACGGAACTATGCGCTTCGCGCCTCGAAGTCGCAGGACCAGAAGGAGGCTATCGAGCTGCTCTCGAAGGCGATCATGGAACTGGCGCTGTCGATCGACAGCACCGATGCCAAGCTGAAGAAGATCAACAAGTCGTCGTAGGCGGTGGCGGCTAGTTGAAGCTGAGCAACTTGAACAGCGGCGTCAGGTAGCTGAGCTCCTGGCCCGAGGTGGGCGTGGTGCGACTGATGAAGTCGAAAATCTTGCCGTCCTGTAGGCCGTAATTGGCGAGCCGCTGCACCTGGCGGTTTTTGTCAAAATAGATCGCGATGACGCGCTGATCGACCACACGCTGGTTCATGAAGGCGACCGGCCGCTCGGAGCGCTGCGAGATGTAATAGAACACTTCGCCGTTCAGCGTTGCGACCGTGGAAGGCGTTCCCATCACGATCAGCACCTGGTCCTGGCTCGCCCCGATCGGGATTTGTTCGAGCGCGCCCGGTGGCAGGATGTAGCCCTTCTGAAACTGCTCGCCGGTAAGGCAGCCGCCCAGCGCCGCGCACATCAGGGCGATCGCTGCGGCCGAGCGCAAGCCGCGCCAGCTCGCGGCCATGCCACGCGAAACCGCGGTCTGGCGACGCGAGGCGGCGGGCCGGCCACCCGTAGCGGGGGCCGTTGAGCCTATCGGGTTCGTTTCAGTCATCGTGGAACTGGTCCCGTCCCCTTGCGTCGCGTGAGGCGTTGACGTACCGGGCAGCATGCTGGATTGCAACAAGCGCGGGCTGTAAGGGCTCGCTTGCGGAACCCACAATGCTTTGGCCGTTCAATCACTTCAGAAAACCCCGGATCGCCTCGCGCGGCACCATTGAGACCATCTATGGCATGATCGTGACACAGGCGCGAGAACCGTTGTTTTATCGGGACTTGGGCGTGCCGGATACGGTTAACGGCCGTTTTGACCTGCTGGTGCTGCACCTGTGGATGGTCTTGGGGCGACTCAAAGCGCTCCCGGGGGGCGATAGTCGTTCCCAAGCGCTATTCGATCACTTCTGCATCGATATGGACGATAATTTGCGCGAGATGGGGGTCGGCGACCTGACGGTGCCAAAACGAATGCAAGCCTTCGGGGAGGCGTTCTATGGCCGGGCTGCGGCCTATGATCTCGCGCTGAGCGCGGGCCAGGAGCCGCTGGCGCAGGCGCTGTGCAAGAATATATTGAACGGGCAGGGCATCGAAAACGCACGGCAGCTGGCCCTGTATGCCGAGGCCGTTATTGCCGCCCTGGCAGGCCTCGACGAGGCTACGCTGCAGAACGCTTCATCGCTCCAATCCTGGAAGTTTCCCCCGCCAACCGGCCCGAGCACGCAATCATGAACAGAACAGGCCGGACAGATCAGGTGGATCCCTGGAGCGTTCGCGTCGAGGTGGAGCAAATCCCGGACACCGGATTGCATCGCGACCTCGAGGCCGACCAGACCGCACGCGACGGCATGGCCGAGCTTGCCGGTCTGCGCGAGATTCTGTCGGCACGCGCATCACTCGACGTGACGCCCGAGCGCGGCGGCCGCTTCCATGTGACGGGCCGTGTCCAGGCCCGGATCGGGCAAACCTGTGTCGTCACGCTCGATCCGATCGAGAACGAGATCGATGAGCCGATCGATCTGATTTTCGCGCCGCCCGACCAGATCCCCGAACTCGCCGATCTCGTCGACGAGGCTGCCGAAAGCGAAGAAGACGTTCCGGACCCGCCGGAGCCGATCGACAATGGTATGATCGACCTTGGCCGGGTGGCGACCGATGCGCTGTTCCTGGCGATCGATCCTTATCCGCGCAAGCCGGATGCCGTTTTCGAGCCGCTGGTGGCCGCGCCCGATCCTGAGGAGCATCCCTTCGCGGCGCTCAAGGCGTTGAAGGTCGACGCTGAACCGACCGGCAAAAAGAAGCCCAAAAAGCCTTGAATGAGGGCCAAAGCGCCGGGGATGGAGCGGCTCGGCGGCATTCCAAGCCGAATGGACATGGAATCGCCGTCAAGAAATCGTCCTAATGCTTTGATTTATATACACTTGTTGTGTTGTTGCGATTCTGCGCCGTGGTGACGCGATTACCAAAACGGCGCGGTCAAGAGGTTGTGTCGGGGCGCGGAAACGCTATTGTCGCGGCCCGGCCGGGGTGCAGCATTGCGCTTCGCCGATCGCCGCTATCTGCTGCGATTTCCAGTATGCGGCCGAGCGCTCCTAGTCCGCACAAAGATCAGGTTTCCGGGACGGACATGCCTCAAAAGGTTCGAATCGCGCTTGACGCCATGGGTGGCGATGTCGGCGCATCGGTTGTCATTCCGGGCGCTGCCGTTTCACTGTCACGACATCCCGACACGGAATTTCTGTTGTTCGGCGATCATGCGCTGATCGACGCGCAACTTGCTCAGCATCCGGCAATGAAGGCAGCGTCGCGCGTCATCCACACCGACGTCGCCGTCAGCATGAACGACAAGCCGAGCCAGGCGCTGCGCCGCGGCCGCAAGAACTCGTCGATGTGGCTGGCCATCGAGGCGGTCAAGAAAAACGAGGCCGATGTGGCGATCTCCGCCGGCAACACCGGCGCGCTGGCGGCGATGGCGCGGTTTTGCCTGCGCATGCTACCCGGCATCGACCGGCCGGCGCTGGCGGCGATATGGCCGACAGCGCGCGGCGATTCGGTGGTGCTCGACCTCGGCGCCACCATCGGCGGCGATGCGCAGCATCTGGTTGCGCTGGCGGTGATGGGCAGCGCAATGGCGAGCGTGCTGTTCGACCGGCCGCGCCCAACGGTCGGTTTGCTCAATATCGGGGTTGAGGAAATCAAGGGCCGCGAGGAAATCCGCGAGGCCGCGGAATTGCTGCGCGCAATGAACCTGCCGCAGCTGGAATATATCGGCTTCGTCGAGGGCGACGGCATCGGCAAGGGGGCGGCCGACGTGATCGTCGCCGAGGGGTTCTCCGGCAACATCGCGCTGAAGGCCGCCGAGGGAACCGCGCGGCAGATCACCGAATTCCTGCGCGCAGAGCTGTCGCGTAGCTGGCGTTCGAAGCTCGGCTATCTCTTTGCCAAGCCCGCCTTCAAGGCGTTGCGCGACAAGCTCGACCCCTCAAAATCCAACGGCAGCGTCGTGCTCGGCTTGAACGGCATTGTGGTCAAAAGCCACGGCGGAACCGATGCCGAAGGCTTTGCCTATGCGGTCGATGTTGGCTATGAGATGGTCCACTACGATCTCCTTACCAAGATCAATCAGATGCTCAATCGCGAGGGCAGCGCATTGGCGCCGACCCCGCCGGAGGCTGTCTCGTGACTGCAATACGTTCGGTCGTGCTCGGCTGCGGCTCCTATCTGCCGCAGAAGGTCCTGACCAATGCCGAACTGGCCGCGCGGATCGACACGTCAGACGAATGGATCGTGCAGCGTACCGGTATCCGTCAGCGTCACATTGCGGCCGATGGTGAGTTCACCTCCCATCTGGCGATCAATGCGGCGCGCGCCGCGCTCACCAATGCCGGGATCGATGCGCAGGCGATCGACCTGATCGTGCTGGCGACCTCAACGCCGGACAATACGTTTCCCGCATCCGCAGTTGCCGTGCAGAACGCGCTTGGCATCAACCACGGCGCCGCCTTCGACCTGCAGGCGGTGTGCTCGGGGTTCGTGTTCGCGCTGGCGACGGCCGATAATTTCCTGCGTACCGGTGCCTTCAAACGCGCGCTGGTGATCGGCGCCGAGACATTCTCGCGTATTCTGGACTGGAACGACCGCGGCACCTGCGTGCTGTTCGGCGACGGTGCGGGCGCCGTCGTGCTGGAAGCGCAGGAGCAACCGGGCAAATCGTCCGACCGCGGCATTCTGACCACGCATCTGCGCTCTGACGGCCGGCACAAGTCGAAACTCTATGTCGATGGTGGCCCGTCTTCGACCCAGACGGTCGGTCATCTCCGGATGGAGGGCCGCGAGGTGTTCAAGCATGCGGTCGGCATGATCACCGACGTGATCGTCGATGCCTTCGAGGCGACCGGTGCAACCGCCGAGGACATCGACTGGTTCATTCCGCACCAGGCCAACAAGCGAATCATCGATGCGTCGGCGCACAAGCTGCATATTGCGCCGCAGAAAGTGGTGCTGACAGTCGACCTGCACGGCAACACATCGGCGGCGTCGATACCGCTTGCGATGTCGGTTGCGGTCGCGGACGGACGCGTCAAGAAGGGCGATCTGGTGCTGCTGGAAGCCATGGGCGGCGGCTTCACATGGGGTTCGGTGCTGTTGCGCTGGTAAGGACCGTGTTAAAAAGTCCAACCATATTGTACCTTCTTCATGCCATTGCATTGATGAGCGCTGTTGACCATTGCGCGTTAAGCTCATAATTTTAGAGTATAATTGTTCGCCGAGAGTGCGGGGCAGGCGATGACCGGAACCGGGAAAACAGTGACACGCGTCGATCTGTGCGAAGCGGTCTACCAAAAGGTAGGCTTGTCGCGCACGGAGTCGTCTGCGTTCGTCGAACTGGTCTTGAAAGAGATCACCGACTGCCTTGAGAAGGGCGAGACCGTGAAGTTGTCGTCGTTCGGGTCGTTCATGGTGCGCAAGAAAGGTCAGCGCATCGGACGTAACCCGAAGACCGGCACCGAGGTGCCGATTTCACCGCGGCGTGTGATGGTGTTCAAGCCGTCGGCGATACTGAAGCAGCGCATCAACGGCAACGGTACCGGCGACGCCAAGCCCGATTGAGAAGAAGGCTGACTGAGAAGAAAGCTGACTGAGAAGGCCAGTTGAACATCGGCTGGGCTGAGACAGGTCCAACAGCGATACGCCACAACAGGGATATCCCAGCGGATATCTCAAACAGGAGCCAGCATTTGGACAAGGCGCCGGATGCGTTCCGAACCATCAGCGAGGTCGCCGACGACCTCGATATCCCCCAGCACGTCCTGAGGTTCTGGGAGACGCGGTTCAGCCAGATCAAGCCCATGAAGCGAAGCGGCGGCCGGCGCTATTATCGCCCGGATGACGTCGACCTGCTGCGCGGCATCCGCCGTTTGCTCTACGGCGAGGGCTACACCATTCGCGGGGTGCAGCGCATTCTCAAGGAGCACGGTATCAAGTCGGTCCAGGGGCTGATCGATGGATCGCCCTCGACGCCGTCCTTTGCGGCCACCGACGAAGCGGCGCGGCATGAGCACGCGGAGCATGACGAGGACGCGGCGGATATCGACGTCGCGGACAACGAAGACGATGTCGAAGACGATATCGAAGAGGATGAGGTGGTCGAGGCGCCCGTAGCGGCGCGGCGCGCGCCGGAGATCGCTCCGGTCGCGCGGCGGCCCGATCCGGTGGGGCTGCCGCAGGTGTCGCCGGTTGCCGCCTCCAGGGCCGAGAGTGTCGCCATCGCGCCCAAGCTCGATACGACCAGGCTCAAGGCCGCCCTGGACGATTTGATCGCCTGCCGGCAATTGCTCGATCACGCGCTCAAGGAAGGCTAGCTGCTTCGGCTCGCGGTTTGAATTCCTGCTCGGGTCTCTCAGCCTGATGGAACTGGCATTTCTGCCAATGGGCCACCGCGCTTCTTGCGCCCGGGCCTGATCGAAGCTAAGGGAACGGCATCGGAGCGTGGCGCAGCCCGGTTAGCGCACTAGTCTGGGAGACTAGGGGTCGGAGGTTCAAATCCTCTCGCTCCGACCAAAATATCGTCGAATCCACCGGTTTTTCTCCCTGTGATTCTGACGCGATTCTGACATATCGTTCTTGCAGGGTAGCGATACGACGAGAAGCCGGCGGGGAGCGAGCATGAGGATTTTCTGCGCAGCAGCGATTTTTGCGTTACTAGCCGGTCCGGCATTTGCCCAGCAAAAGCCTGTGCCCAGATATGGCGAGGACAGCTCCAAAACACCGGACGAGATCGCGACAGAGAAAGCCAACGATCAGGCCTACAAGAAGTCGCTCGGCAACATTCCCGACAAGGGGCCAGTCGATCCCTGGGGTAATGCGCGCAGCACCGACGCGCCCAAGAGTGCAGCCAAGGCAGCCACCAAATCTGCTGCGAAAACCGCCCCGGCGAAGCCCACTAAAACCGGCAGCACGGCAAACTAGAGCGCCCGAACGGGTTTGGCGCCGTTGCAACTTGTCGCAACGGCTTACGTGAGCAGATTGGACGTGAGCAAGTTGGAGTGAGCGGGTGGGTTTCGTTTCCCCGACCCACCCAGCAGTCCCCGTTCTTGACCGGCTCAGACTTCGCGGGTGTCGAACAGGATCATATCGGCGCCGCCGCTCGCGAACTTCGGCAGATCCGCTGCGGCGGCTTTGCCTTCGGCGCTGCCGAAGCCGGCCTGAATGGCGGCGAGATTGTCGAAATAAAGCGTGGCGATCAGGTGAAAGCCGGACGGCCCGACCGGTGTGCCAACGGGCCCTTGGCTGACTTCAAATTTTTTGAGGCCAGGAATTTTCTTGGCAAGCGGCACGTGGATCTCAAAATAGTGCTTGTCGAAAGCGGCTGCATCTTTCGGCGTTTTGTACATCACCACGACATGGGCCATTGCATTCCTCCCTGGCTGTTTTCGGACTGGTTATTGCTGCCAGCCTTCAATCTGCCGCGAGGCTTGTCAAGCTTCGATCGGATGACGGCGCGGACACAATTGCTTGCGCCCACGGCCGCCGCCTCCCTCAATTGTTGGCGTTGATCTCGGTTTGAATCGCCGCCGCCTGAGCCGCCTCGTTTTGTGCCTCGGCTGCCGCCGTCGACGCATTTAGCGCGTTTTCATCGTCGAGGGCTTGCTGAGACTGTACTTCCGCGTCGGACGCGGCCTGCGCATCGTTCGAACTGGTGTCGACCGAGGGCGAATTGTCGAACGATTTCGAAGTGCGTGACGAGCGATACGAGCGCTGCGATCGCGCATACTGCATCGGCACTCCACCACCAAACATCGAGTGAATGAATTGGCCGAGATCGGCGCCGAACTGATCGCGCGGTAGCCGCTGGGTGACATGGCTGGCCATCGGCGCATAACGGCTGACGTGTTTGTGGGGTGCGGTGTTCGCGGCCATTGCGGCGTTGCCGCTCAGCGCCAGCGAGGCAACAAGTAGTCCTGTCGTCATCAATGATGTCATGACATGCTCCTCGATCTCATCGCTTCTGATCCTGGTGAAGCACCTATCGGTCGCATTCAGAGGTCGCGCCGGTTCGAGCGCGCCGGGTTACAAATTGGACATCCGGTGAATTAACCCGTCGTATCAAAATGATTTTGCGCGCTTGCTGCGTTGCCGCGATTTGCAAATCAGGCTTGCGAGAAGCTGTTTTCTGGGACTTATGGGGACTGCCCATCAGTCGGAAGACCGCAATCTGAGGCATTCCATAGCAGAGAGGTCGGTGGCCGCGATGAAGGACTTTGCCGGAAAGTTTGCCGTGATCACCGGTGGCGGCACGGGCATGGGCCGCGAATTGGCGCGCCAGCTTGTCGCCGAGGGCTGCAATGTCGCGATGTGTGACGTCTCCATGGAGGCGATGGCGGAAACCAAGCGGCTTTGCGAGGCCGAAACACTGCCGCAGGGCCTGCGCGTCACCACCCACGTCGCCGACGTTTCGATCGAAGACCAGCTCAAGCGCTTTCGCGACGAACTCGCAGAGCAGCAATCAACCGACAAGATCCATCTGCTGTTCAACAATGCCGGCATCGGTGGCGGAGGCAGCCTGTTCACCAATACGCGTGAGAACTGGGAGAGGACGTTCAACATCTGCTGGGGCGGCGTCTATCTCGGCGTCCGTACCTTCATGCCGATGCTGCTCAGGGCTGACGAGGGCCACATCGTCAACACCTCCAGCATCAATGGTTTCTGGGCAACGGTCGGCATGGGCGTGTCGCACACCGCCTATAGCGCCGCCAAATTCGCGGTGAAGGGGTTTACCGAGGCGCTGATCAACGATCTCCGGCTGAACGCACCGCACATCAAATGTTCGGTGGTGATGCCGGGCCATATCGGCACCTCGATCCTCTCCAATTCGCGCAAGGTTCTGAACGGATCCAGCTCGGAACAGCTCGGCCCCAACGAAATCACGCAGGCAAGGCAGCGCATGAAAGGCGCGGGCATCGATACTGCTGCCATGTCGGATGACGACATTCAGCAACTGGCGCTCGATCGCGCCCGGTCGTTTCGCGAAGACGCCCCGATGACCGCGGCGGCTGCGGCGAAGGTCATCCTCGATGGCGTCAAGGCAGAGCGTTGGCGCATCCTGGTCGGCGACGACGCGCACGAGATCGACGCGCGCGTGCGGCAGACGCCCGAGCGTGCCTATGACGCCGATTTCTTCCAGGATTACGCCGCCAAAGTGGGCTGGCGACTGGGGTAAGCCGCGCGCCGCACCCAAAGTACTAAGCCGGTTCAGCCGTGCACGACCGACTTTGCGATCATGCAATGAATGCCCTTGCAGCCGTTGACGGTTTGCGTCACGCGCAAATCCGCCGCGAGGCTGCAGAGCGTGTAGGCGTCTTCGCGCGATAGATTGCGCTTTTCTCCGAGCAGCACGATCATGTCGCGGAGCGCGCGCACCACGCACTGGTCGAGATCAGGATCCATCGCCATCGTCATGTAGTGTGACGGCGTTTCGGCTCGCGGATAATCGAGCCGCAGATCCTTGCGCAGCGTCAATTTAAAACGACCCTGCAGCGCGGTTTCGATCGCGGTGACGCAGACTTCGCCGTCGCCCTGGACGCCATGGCCGTCGCCGCAGGAAAACAGCGCGCCCGGCACGAACACCGGCAGATAGAGCTTGGCGCCCGGCGTCAGCTCCTTGTTGTCGAGATTGCCGCCCATCGCGCGCGGGATCAGCGAGGTGATGCGACCCCAGGCCGGCGGCGGTGCCACGCCCATCACGCCGAAAAACGGCTTGAGCGGCAGGTCGAGCCCCCAGGGCAGGCTGCCGACCATCCGTTTCCGGTCCAGCGGAATATTCAACAGCCGGGTTTCATGGAAATCGTCGGGCAGGGTGCCCGCGAGCGGGCGGATCAGATTATAGCCCCAGTCCTGCCGGAGCTGGACGTCGAGGATCTCGACTTCCAGCACGTCGCCGGGCGCGGCGCCTTCGATCGCGACCGGACCTGTCAGGATATGGCCGGGCACCATTCGCTCGTTTTTGGCGTGCACCTCGTCAAGCTCGGGCGGCACATGAAACCGGCTGCGGTCGGGCACCACGTCCGGGCCGCCGGTGATGGTGTCGATGGTCACTTCATCGCCGCTGGCGATGGTCAGAACCGGCTTCAGCTTGGCTTCGAAGAAGCCCCAATGGCAGGTCTCGGGGCTGGAATGCAGATGATGATGGGTCATGAGGAGGCTTTGGGTTACGAAGGGGACAGCGTATGACGCTGTAGCAGACATTCGAAGAGGCTTCTCTTGTTCTTTTTTCTCTCCAAGACCATCGGCGTCATGCTGCTGCCGGTAAACTTCCTGATCGGGATCGGTGTCATCGGCGCGCTGCTGCTGGCGACGCGATTTGTCGCGCTCGGTCGCAGGCTGATGATCTCTTCGGTCGCGTTGCTAGCGATCTGCGGGTTCTCGCCGCTCGGCACCTGGTTGCTCTATCCATTGGAGGCCCGATTCCCGCCGTGGGATGCCGCGCGCGGTGCGCCGGACGGGATCATCGTGCTGGGCGGATCGATCGACGCCGAACTTTCGGAGGCGCATGGCGAGACTGTGGTGCGAGGTGCAGCCGACCGCATCATCGCAGCCGCTGAACTGGCCCGTCGCTATCCTAATGCCCGGGTGCTTTTTACCGGCGGAAGTCCCAATCTGGTGTCGAACGATGCAAGAGAGGCCGATTATGCCGGCACGTTGTTCGAAAGCCTCGGTGTGGCCAAAGCGCGGCTGACGATGGAACGGCGCTCGCGCAACACCCAGGAGAACGCCGAATTTTCCAAGGCGATGGTAGAACCTAAAAGCGGTGAGCGATGGCTCCTGGTGACCTCGGCTTTTCACATGCCGCGCTCGGTCGGTCTGTTCCGCAAGGCGGGATTTAATGTCGAGCCTTATCCGGTGGATTGGCGGGTCGGAGGACGCAGCGATCTCTTTACATTTTCTTCCATGGCAATCGAGGGGCTCAGCCATACCGATGTCGGTTTGCGTGAATGGCTGGGGCTGATTGCCTACCGGGCCACCGGCAAGATCGACGAATTGCTTCCGGGGCCGACAACAAACTAATCTAGGATCGGGCAGGCGCGCGCCAGCCGCGCCGATTTGGGAGTTACGCCATGCAACAGCAAACGCTGCCGGAACCGTTCGACATGCTCGGCATGGTGGCCGACCTGAACAATCTGCTGCGTCTCAAGACCACCGTGATCGGCATGAAGATGTTCGCGCGCGTCGAGGAGATGGCCGCGATTCCGAAGATCAGGCGTCCCACCGCAGTCCACACCACTGACCAGATCGTCAGCATGGCCTCGCGGCTCGGCTGGACCGTCGGCATCACCGCTGACGATCTCGTTGGCGCGCAGTGCCGGGCGGTGATCGGGCTGGCGCCGCAGGACGAGAAATGGCTCGCCGGCCAAAACTATGTCGGTGTCTGGCATGGCACGGCGGAAGACGCGCGCAAGCGGCAGGAGGCGCTGGATGTGGTGCCGTTCGGCCAATACCAGGCGCTGGCGGTGAGCCCGCTCGCCAGCGGACGGCTTAACCCGCCCGACATTTGCCTGGTGTATGCGACACCGGGACAGATGATCATCCTGATCAACGGGCTGCAATATACCGGGTACAAGAAATTCGAATGGAGCGTGGTCGGCGAAACCGCCTGCGCCGATTTATGGGGCCGCGCGCTGAAGACCGGCGAGCCAAGCCTGTCGCTGCCCTGTTTTGCGGAGCGGCGCTATGGCGGCGTGCCGGACGAGGAAATGCTGATGGCGTTGCCGCCGGCCTATCTCGCCAAGGCCATCGTCGGCATGAAGCAGTTGTCGAAGAATGGGCTGCGCTATCCGATCGCGCCCTATGGTATCCAGAACGACGTGCGCGCCGGCATGGGCGCGTCCTACGCCAAGACTTAAGAGCCCACGGAATAGAGTGAAACCGTCATTGCGAGCGTAGCGAAGCAATCCAGTGCCGCAAGC
Organism: uncultured Alphaproteobacteria bacterium; assembly: GCA_963738105.1. Taxonomy (GTDB): domain Bacteria; phylum Pseudomonadota; class Alphaproteobacteria; order Rhizobiales; family Xanthobacteraceae; genus Bradyrhizobium. Next base: position 330,261 of record CAVTWC010000022.1, read on the forward strand.
AAGAACTGGATTGCTTCGTCGCTTCGCTCCTCGCAATGACGAACGTTAGAGGAATAAAATATGCCTTCGTCGAAATTCGACATCGTCGTGTACGGCGCCACCGGTTTCACCGGCCAGCTCGTAGCGGAATATCTTGCTGCGAACTATCGCGGCGACCGCGACCTGAAATGGGCGATGGCCGGGCGCAGCCTGGACAAGTTGGCATCGGTGCGCGATGCGATCGGCGCGCCGGCTGACACGCCGCTGATCGTCGCTGACGCCGGCAATCCCGCTTCGCTGAAGGCGATGGTCGACCAGACCAGGTCGGTTTTGACGACGGTTGGCCCATACCAGCTCTATGGCTCCGAGCTGGTCGCGGCCTGCGCCGCGTCCGGCACCGACTATCTCGATCTCTGTGGTGAGCCGGTGTGGATGCGCCAGATGATCGACGCGCATGAGGCGGCGGCCAAAGCATCGGGCGCGCGCATCGTGTTTTCCTGCGGCTTCGATTCAGTGCCGTTCGAACTTGGTGCGTTCTTCGTGCAGGAAGAGGCCAGACGTGTGTTCGGCGCGCCGGCCGCCCGCGTCAAGGGCCGGGTGCGCGATATGCGCGGCACGCTCTCCGGCGGCACGGCGGCGAGCGCCAAGGCCACGTTTGACGCGGTCGCCAAGGATCTCAGCCTGGTCGTCATCCTCAACGATCCCTTTGCGCTGACGCCAGGATTTACCGGCCCAAAACAACCGCGGGGCAACAAGCTTGCTTACGAGGAAGACCTGCAGTCATGGGCCGCGCCCTTCATGATGGCGCTGATCAATACGCGCAACGTCCATCGCTCCAACATGCTGATGGGATTCCCCTACGGCCGCGAGTTCATCTACGACGAGATGGCGCTCACCGGTCCCGGTGAGAAGGGCGAAGCCGACGCCAAGCGCGTGGTGGCCGCGAACAACGAAAAAACCGGTCCCAACGCGCGCAAGCCGGGCGAGGGGCCGTCGAAGGAGGAGCAAGAGAACGGCCTCTACGATCTCCTTTATGTCGCGATCGCGCCTGACGGCCGACAGGTCCGCGCCGCCGTGAAAGGCGATCGCGATCCCGGTTATGGCTCAACGTCGAAGATGATCTCCGAATGCGCGATCTGCCTGCTGCGCGACACGCCCGACGTGCCAGGGGGCTTCTGGACGCCGGGCGCGGCGATGCAGCACAAGCTGATCAAGCGGCTCGTCGATCACGCTGGCCTGACATTTGCGGTGGAACGCTAGATGCAAGGCCGGACGTAATGCCACGCGGATCATAGGCGTACATGAAGTCCATGCCCTTGGAGGTGAGCGGGATCAGCAGCCGCAACATCCAGTCCCGAGCCCACGCGCCGGTGGCGCTGAAGGCGTGCTTGTTGTTGCCGTTGCGGCGGGCGATCGCCACGATCTTCTCGGCGCGTGCCCGACGCTCTTCCTCGAAGTTCTGGAAGGTCTGGCGCAGCTCTTCGTGTTGCGCCATCAGCCGGCCGAGCCGCATGGCGTCTTCCAGCGCCAGTGATGCACCCTGGCCCGCATGCGGGCTGGTGGCGTGAGCCGCATCGCCGATCAGAAGCGTGCGTCCGCGCGACCATGTCGGCAGCGTTGCGATATCCAGCGTGTCGGCGACCGCGATGTTATCCGCCGCCTCCAGGAGGCGTGGGATCGGATCGTGCCAGCCAGCATGGAAGTCGAGCAAATGCTGTCGCACCGCGTCCTGATCCATGGCGCGGAAGGTCGCCGCATCGACCCCATGCGACGGCTGCGTGCTCCACCACATCGCGCCGGTTTCGGGATCGGGGCTGGAAAAGCCGTAGCCGAAAAAGCCGCTCTGCCCGAACGTCGCCATCACGATCTGTCCCACGCCAAAATCCTCGATCAGGGCGCGCGGCACGAAGCCACCGAAACCGATGAGGCCGGTATCGAACGGCCGCGGGCCGTCGGGGACGACATGCTGGCGCACCATCGAGTGCGCGCCGTCAGCGCCGATCACGAAATCGCCTTCAGCGTGGGTGCCGTCGGTGAAATGCACGACCACGGGCCGATCCGCCCGATCCTCGATACGCGCCAACCGCTTCTCGAAATGCAGTTCGACATTCTCGCACCAGGCCTTGTTGACCAGGGCTTCGAGCAGCGTGGAACGGCACATGTTGACGGCGGGCTGGCCGAAACGCTGTTTCATGTTCCGGTTGATGGCAGCAATGCGGCCACCTGTTTGCGTCAGAAATTCGAAGGCTTCGCAGACCGAGCCCGCCGCGATCATCTCCTCGGCGAGGCCGATCTCGGCCAGCACATGCATGCCGTTGGGGGCGATCTGCAGGCCGCCGCCGATCCCGGTCGAATACGGCCAGGCCTCGAACAACTGAACGTCAAAACCTGCTCGCTTCAGGAAGATCGCGGCGACCGGGCCGGCGATACCGGCGCCGATGATGAGGGCTTTGCGGGGGCGCTGCGTCATATCTTGCTCCATGTATCCGGGTGGGTTAGAAAGATCAGTGGCTAATTGTCTTATTAGCTAAGAGATTTATCGACTAAGATAAGAGGCGATCCTTGTCAAGGACGAAATCGCGCGCTGCGCTGCTGCAGGAACTGGAAGAGGCGATGCGGCGGTCATCCGCCCAGGGCGTGCTCTATGGCCAAGCCGTTGCGAACGTGGCTGGAATTTCCGGTTCCGATCTGGAATGCCTGGATTTTCTCAACCTCGAGGGACGGGTGACTGCAGGGCGGCTCGCCGAGGTCACCGGCCTCACCACGGGCGCCATCACCGGCGTGGTGGACCGGCTCGAGAAGGCCGGATTGGTGCGACGCGAGCGCGATGATACCGACCGTCGCAAGGTCTTTATCGTGGTGGTGCCGGAAGCGGCGGCGAAGATCGGCCAGTTCTACGTGCCGATGCAGCAGTCGATGCACAAGGTCTGGAATGGCTATTCCGAGGAGGAACTGCGCTTGCTGCTGCGGTTCGCCAATGAGGGCTACAAAGGCGTGCTCGAGGCGACCGAGGCGCTGAAGGGCGTCCTCGACACCCCGCCGGACAAACGCGCCAATCTCAAGACGGCGAAGGCTCGGCGCTGACTATAGCGTTTTCGAGCGAAGTGGCAGCCGGTTCGCGTGAAGAAAACGCGTCAAAATAAAAATCTGGAGCCCGGTTCTGATTCAATCAGAACCGATCAGGCTCCGGTTGTGTCGCCTTGTACCGCTCCGCCGCCGCGAACATGCCCCACATCGCGCCCAGCATCATCCAGAAGTGCCGCCAATGGTCGGTATCGATGATGAAACTCTCGCCGACCGTAGCCAGGAAGGCCGAGAAGATCGCGAGATAGGCGCGTTGCCAGGGCACGCGGACGAAGACGTAGCGAAAACCCGTGATGACCGTGACAAACACCAGCGCCGGGTAGCAGATGCCGGAAATCCAGCCGCCGGACATGAAGGCGTTCAGATAGGAGTTATGGGTGTCCTCGGGAAAATAGGTGTGAAACTGCAGCGGCCCGATGCCGAACGGCAGGTCGAGCGCCATCTGGGCGCCGAGGATGTGCCGTCCGAAGCGCCCGAAGCGGCCTTCATCATAGCTCTGGTCGAAGCTTGCACGCTGCTGGAACATCTCGCTGATGGAATCGAACGACAGCAGCACGGCCAGCAGCACCACCACGAGCACGATTGCGGCCACCGCCATCACAACGATGCGCGTGCGTTGTGCAGGCGAGGGGCTGGTCACCACCATCATCGCCAGCATGAAGGCCGATGTGATGATGAGGCCGCCCCAGGCCGCGCGCGAGAATGCCAGCAGGATTGCCAGCGCCATGATGCCGAGCGCGATGGTGTTGCGGAACGACTTTCCGAGCGGATCCGAGACGACGCTTTGCAGCACGAACAACGCCGGCAGGATCAGGAACGCGCCCAGCACGTTCGGATCCTTGAAGGTGCCGCGCGCGCGCTCATACAGCGTCAGCAAATCGTGTCCGCCGGGAACGAGATTGAAATAGCCGCCCAGGGCGGCCAGTGATGCGATCATGGCGCCCACGATCAAGCCACGCCGCAGCATGTCGAGCCGGACCTGCGTGTCGTCAGCGACCACCATCGCGAAGAACATCACCGTGAAGGCCATGTACCACGAGGTCGCGATCCAATTGGCGACTTCGGATGTTTCGATGAATGGGATGGCGCCGATCGAATAGCCGACATTGAGCAGGATCAGCAGCAACAACAGCGGCATGAAAACCAGCCGCAGCCGCACACCCGTGGCGACGAAAATCACGGTGGCGGTGATCGTCATCAGCTCATAGGGGCTTGGCTCGATGAAGACGATCGCGCTTGATACGCCGACCAGCCATACCAGCGCCCGCTGCAGCGCCAGCACGCCCGGCGCAGCCGTCACCGACGGAAAGGAACTCTCGGCTGTCGCCGCATACGCCATCACACACTCGCAACACTACGCGACGCAACTCGTAACCTGGCGAGCCTGTTGGGCCGCGCCTAATAAGCGTTCTCGTTCTTCGAAATCAGCGCCAGCGGCGTCTTGAGAAGAATGTAGAGGTCGAACAGCACCGACCAGTTCTCGATGTAATAGAGATCGAACTCGACGCGCTTCTGGATCTTCTCTTCGTTATCGATCTCGCCACGCCAGCCATTGATCTGCGCCCAGCCGGTGATGCCGGGCTTGACGCGGTGACGCGCGAAATAGCCGTCGACGGCCTCGTCGAACAATTGGCTCTGCAGCTTGCCTTGCACGGCATGGGGACGCGGGCCGACCAGCGAGAGGTTGCTCTTGAACACGACGTTGAAGAGCTGCGGCAATTCGTCGAGGCTGGTCTTGCGGATGAAGCGGCCGACGCGGGTGACGCGGCTGTCGTTCTTGGTTACGACCTTGGAGGCTAGGGGATCGGCCTGATCGTGATAGAGCGAGCGGAATTTGAAGACATCGATGCGCTCGTTGTTGAAGCCGAAGCGCTTCTGGCGGAACAGCACCGGGCCGGGGCTGTCGAGTTTGACCGCAAGCGCCACCAGCGCCATCACCGGCGCGGCCAGCAACAGCACGAACGCGCCGACGACGTGATCGAACAGCCATTTCATCACCAGATCCCAGTCGGTGATCGGCGCTTCGAACACGTCAAGGGTCGGGACCTCGCCGAGATAGGAATAGGCGCGGGGGCGGAAGCGCAGCAGGTTGGTGTGGGCCGATAGCCTTATATCGACCGGCAGCACCCACAGCTTCTTCAGCATTTCGAGAATACGGACTTCCGCCGAAATCGGCAGCGCGAACAGCACCAGGTCGACGCGAGTGCGGCGTGCGAATTCGACGATGTCGTCGACCTTGCCGAGCTTCGCCGCGCCGGCGCAGGTATCGAGCGCGCGGCTGTCATTGCGGTCATCGAACACGCCGAGAATCTCGATGTCGGAATCGGCCTGCGCATTGAGGGCTTCAACGAGCTTCTCACCGTTCTCGTCGGAGCCGACGATGATGGTGCGGCGGTCCAGCCGGCCTACGCGGGCCCAACTACGGATGACCGCGCGCAGCGCCAGCCGCTCGATAATAAGTGCTGCCAGGCCGACAAAGAAAAACGACGACAGCCAGATCCGCGATACCTCGCCACCGAGCTTGGCGAAGAACGACGCGCCGATGAACAGCAGGAACACGAACGCCCAGGCCGAGATCATCCGCGTCATCTGCCGGAGCTGGCCGCGAAACACCTGCACTTCGTAGATATCGGAGGCCTGGAAGCAGACCACCGCCATCGCGCTCATGCCGAAAATGGACGCGACATATTGCCAGTTGAAGCCGTTGAGCGGCGCTACATAGAAGAGATAGATCGCGACGCCGACGATGCTCAGCAGCGCAAAATCGATCAGCCGGACCGCGCCCGCGATCACGATCGGTGAATAGGCCCGGCGTACTTTCTGGTTGGTGACGGCGAGCGCTGCCTGCGTCAGGCGGCGCCGTCGCTCGATACGAGGAGCGCCCGATATCGTGGTTGCTTCAGCTGCCGCCGCATCCAGCATCGAGCGTGCGTTGATTGGTTCCACTGTCGTCAGTCCGTACCTGTACCGCACATCTGGGGATGCGCGTCGCAAGGCGTAATGCCCCGCTTCCCGGCTTAGAGGACAAATCGGAAGAAACAGTTATCGATGGTAAAGAACGGTTAACGACCTGTTGCGGATGCGAACCGTCAGCCGCGGGACACTTGAAGCGCGTCGCGGTATCCCGCCAACACTCCCGCGACCATCGCCTTCTGCGAAAAATGCTGGAAGATTCGCTCGCGGAGCGATTTCGCGCGTTCCTGCGCGGCAGCAGGATTTTCCAGCGCGATCTCGATCGCGTCGGCCATGGCGGTCACGATGTTCGGCGCGAACAACGCGTCGGTGTGCGTGCCGAAAATTTCCGGAATGCCGCCGACATTGGCCGCCACCATCGGAATGCCGGCAGCCGCCGCTTCGATCACGACATAGGGCATCGAATCTCCGCGCGAGGGAACCACCAGCAGGGAACCCTTTGAAAATCCGTACCGTGCCTTGACGTGGCCGATGAAGCGCACAACTTCACCGAGGCCGAGCCGCTGGATTTGAGCCTTCAGCGCGCCGGTTTCCTCGCCGTCGCCGGCCAAGGTCAGCGTGACGGGCCGGCCATCGCTGCGCAGCCGCGCCACAGCGTCGACCAGCAGGTCCGCCCCCTTGATGTGTCTGAATTCACCGACATAGACGATGTCGGTTGCGTCCTCTGCCTTGACGACCGGGTCGAACTCGTCCGCCGTTACGCCATTGAACACGCAACGCACCAACCCGGACGGCGTACCGATGGTCCGCTGATAGGTGTCGCGCGCAAACGCGCTTTCGAACAGGAACAGATCAGTCCGGTTCATCAGCGTACGCTCCATGCGGCTGTAGAGTACGCCTTTCGTCGTGCTCAGCGGATAATGCAGCGAACCGCCATGCGGCGTGTAGACGCGAATGAAACCTTTGGAAGCACCTTTCATGCGAATGAAAGCACCGGCCTTGGCGCCGTGGCCATGCAGGACATCCGGGTTGAGCGATCGGATCAACCGCATGACGCGGCTCCAGACCAGGGCATCGGTGACATGCGGCTCGCGGCGAATGGCGAGGCGATGGACCCCCAGCTTCAGACGCGGCGCGATCTCGGCCAGTGCTGCGGCGGCGCGTTCGCCGCCGGTCAGGCTATCGGCGACCAGACCGACGTGATGGCCGCGCTCGGCCTGGCCGTTGGCGAGGTCGAGGATATGACGGAAGATTCCGCCAACGGGTGCGCGCACCGCGTGCAGGATACGAAGCGGCTGATCTGACATTTCGGACATGATCAGAACCAGTGCTCCCCGACCTGGACCGTATCGCCATACGCCACCGGGTTGAGATCGCTGCGCGGCTGGATGGAAGCGACTGGCGAAGGCGTGCCTATGCAGCCCGGCAGAGCGAGCACAGCAAGCAGACAGGAAATAGCGGCGCACGCGCCTCGCATCGGAAAATCCATCGGAAGTATTGATTCCGATTAAGGGCTTTCATGGTTAACAAAACGTGACATCGCGGGCCGAGCAGTAACTTCGTGGCGTCAAATCGGCTCGATTAACCCAGCGGCAACCTTAATGGAGTGTAATCGGCGGCATCAGGTGCAGTCGTGGCGTCTGCGGGAGTGTGCGATGCGTTTAGCGTTCTGGCGTACCAGCAAGGACAAGGCGCCCGAGGAAATGCCGTCGGTCGCCGAGGCTACGCCTGCGGTCGAGGCCAGGTTTGTCGGGTCCAGGTCTGTCGAGTCAGGTCTGTGAGTCAAGTCTGTCGAGTCCGAGCCTGTGCCGGTCATCGAGCGGCCTGCCGCGTCTGTCACCGGCGATCTGGATATGCGTGCGCTGGGGCAAGCGCTGATGCGCAAACGGCGCTGGATCATTGTCCCGACGGTGCTGGCTGCCGTTCTCTCGATTGCCGCGGTAAATCTGGTGACACCGCGCTACAAGTCCGAGGCGCGTATCCTGATCGACGGACGCGAGAACATCTTCCTGCGTCCGAACGGTGAGCGCAACGATGAACAGCGTGCCGGGCTTGATGCCGAGGCTGTCACCAGCCAGGTCCAGCTATTGTTGTCGCGCGATCTCGCTCGCCAGATCATCAAGAAAAACAAGCTTGCGGAACTGCCGGAATTCGATCCGGTGCTGGGCGGACTTTCGCCTCTGAAATCGCTGCTGGCCTTGTTCGGCATCGGCCGCGATCCGTTCTCGCTGACGCCGGAAGAGCGGGTGCTCGACGCTTATTTCGACCGCTACACTGCTTACGCGGTCGACAAATCGCGCGTCATCGTTGTCGAGTTTCAGTCGCGCGATCCGGATCTGGCGGCGCGCGTCGCCAACTCGATAGCCGATGGCTATCTGGTGCTGCAGCAGGCCGCCCGGCAGGAGCAGGCCAAGTCCGCCAGCCAGTGGCTTTCCGGTGAGATCGATAATCTGCGCAAGAAAGTCGCGGATGCGGAATCCCGCGTCGAGGATTTCCGTTCCAAGTCGAGCCTGTTTGTCGGCACCAACAACACCACGCTCTCCAACCAGCAGATGGGCGAACTCAATACGCAACTGAATAACGCGCGCGCATTGAAGTCCGACGCGGAATCGAAGGCGCGGATGATCCGGGAAATGTTGCAGAGCGGCAAGCCGATCGAGGCTTCGGATGTGATCAACTCCGAGCTGATCCGCCGGCTGTCCGAGCAGCGCGTGACTCTGCGCGCGCAATTGGCAGAACAGTCGTCGACATTGCTCGACAACCATCCGCGCATCAAGGAATTGAAGGCTCAGCTATCGGTGCTCGATAGCCAAATTCGCGACGAAGCAAGCAAGGTTTCCCGCTCGCTCGACAATGACGCCCGCATCGCTGGAGGACGGGTTGAAGGTCTCAGCAATAGCCTCGATCAATTGAAGAAGCAGGCGACCTCGACCAACGGTCAGGACGTTCAGCTTCGGGCGCTCGAGCGTGAAGCCAAGGCGCAGCGCGATTTGCTGGAATCTTATCTGGCCAAATACCGCGAAGCCAATACAAGGGAGAATATCGAAGCCGCGCCCGCGGACGGCCGGATCATCTCTCGCGCCAGCGTTTCCAATGCTCCGGCATATCCCAAGAAACTACCGATCGTCCTGATCGCGACCCTGGCGACCTTGCTGCTCAGCGCCGGCACCATCGCAACCGGTGAATTGCTGCGCATCACCGCGCCGCGTCTGATGGCACCGCGTCCGGAGCCGGTGTTTGTCCCGGCTGTAGCTCGTGCACCGGCGGCCGCCGCGGCCGCGCCCGATCCTGTCTTCGACGAAGCGATATCGGAGCCACTGACCGAGATCAGCGAGATCGGTGAAATCAGCGAGATTAGCGAGATCCAGCAACTCGCCGAAAATCTAACCAATGCCGGCGATGCCGCGCGCAAGGTCACGATCCTCGGCACCGCTTCGAGCGAGAGCATCACGCTGACCGCGCTGACGCTGGGACGGCTGATCGCGCGCTGCGCGAGGGTTGTCGTCGTCGATCTGTCGGCGTCGTCGCCGACCATGTCGGCGGTCTCGGTCGACCCGACCGCGCCAGGACTGGCCGAACTGATGCTGGGGGAGGCGTCCTTCTCGCAAGTCATCACCAGGGACCGGCTCTCGCGCGTTCATCTGGTGAGCGCCGGACGCCCCGGCTCGGACCGCACGCTGCTGCAATCGCCGCGCCTGACGCTGGCGATCGATGCGCTGGTGCGGGTGTACGATCATGTGCTGCTGGACGCCGGTCTTGCCTCCGACCTGCCGGCCGAATTGCTGACGGCGGAGGCGCGCGCCGTGGTGGTGCCGGACGCGTCGATGGAGCAGGACGCACGCGGCCAGATGAGCGATCAGTTGAAGGCGGTGGGGTTCAGCGACGTGGCGATGCTGAGCGGGCCGGCACTGCCATCGGATGCCGTCGATCCCGGCCAGCGCGAGGTAGCCGCCGCCTGAGGGCGGTCAGGCCGGATCTTGTGAGTAAGCTCTAGCGGAACGCGCTGCGCAGCCGTTGAGCCATCTGAAACAGCGCCGGATTGTGCTTCACCAGATGCTTGGCGCGATTGATGCCCGATATCGCCGCGGCGGCCAGTTTGCCGCGCGAGGTGAGGGGTATGAAGCAATCGAAGATCGGCTCGTCGTCTTTGCAGAACATTCGCTTGTATTCGTCCGATCCGATTCCGAGATCGAGGGCACGATAGCCAAGCCCGGCATAGTGATCGATGATGTCGCGCATCAGGATCAGGCCGGGGCTGTGGCGTGCGTTTTCCGACATCGTGTAGGTGTTGAACATCATCGAGAAGCGGGTACCGTCAGCGACGCCGGCGAAGATCGCGATCACCTCGGCGTCGCATTCCAGCGCATGGATATCGATCGCGTGACCGCCGCCCTTCAGCGGTGTCAGGCAGGCGTTGCGGATGAACGCCTCGATGCCGGGGTCGGCGAATACGTTGGGCAGCTTCTGTTCCGCCATCCGCAGCGGCTTGATGCGGAAGAAGGCATCGAGCAACCGCATGATCTCGCCATCGGTGGAAGCCACCCGGTAGCGATAGCCGGGAAGCGCCTGGAGCTTGCGTTCCTTGCTCCGCAGCCGGCGGCGGAGCGAGTTGCTGATGCGCGAGGTGGGTTCAGCTCCGGGCACGATCGTCATCAACGGGCAATCATTGACCGAAGCCTGGTGGGACAGCATCGCCAACGGGTTCGGTAGATCCTGCCAGCGCATCGGTTGCTGATGGAAGGTCAGGACATCGGCTTCCGATCGCACCTGTATGCCTGCGATCAACGCGTCGAGATCGGCTGAGGTAGCGCCGGCGGCGAATTCCTTGTCCCACAGCGCCATGTTGAAGGTCGCGTGCTTGCCACCCATGAAGCTTGCGGTGCGGACCCCGCGTTCCTGCCTCAGCGCCAGCGGAAGCAATAACAGCGGCCGGCGTTCCACATCGCGGGCGACGACGATGAAGGGCTTGAAATTCTCGCGTTCACCGACCTGCCGTTGCCAGGCCGATAGAAAATCGAACCGTTGGTAGGCCGTCGAGAAAGGCCGTTTATCCTCAAGATCGCGCCAGATCGTCTCGGCCTGGCCGAGATCGCCGAAAATATCGACGGCTGCGATGCGGCCCGGTTTCGACCACGCCGCCGCTGCTTCCGCCGTCCGGCTTTCGATCGCGGCCGCCATGGTCATCTAAGAGCCTGTCAAAAGGGAATATTTACTTTTTCGGCGTGGGGCGACCTTTGCAAAGAAATGTCAACAAAGGGTAATGACAATGCGGCCACAGCGAAGCAGATTCGGCGCATTGAAAGGCGATACGCTTGCCGTCCGATATCGGATTCCTAACCCGCGCCAGGCTGGAGCTCGCTTATTTCAGCGGCTATGCGCGGATTGTGCAGCGGAATACCGGCGGCGCCGGCGTCATCCTGCGGTTTGAGCGCGTACGGCCGCGGCGCCGCGGCCGCTTTCAGCCGCTCAAATCCCGGGAGATCACGCCGGACTTTCTCGACCGGACAATCCGGGCGTTGAAGCGCTGGAAATTCGATATCGTCTCACTGGACGAGGTGTGCCGGCGGGCGGTGACGCTGGCTACGCCACGGCGGTTTGTCTGCCTGACCTTTGACGGCGCTTACAAGGACCTGATGACATCGGCCTATCCGGTGCTGTCGCGGCACGGTGTGCCCTTTGCCGTCTATGTACCGACGGCGTTTCCGGACGGCGTCGGCGAGGCCTGGTGGCTGGCGCTGGAGGCGATCATCGCGCGGGAAAATCGCCTCAGCCTGGTGATCGACCGCAAGGAACTGCATTTCGGTATCGCCAATGTATCCGAGAAATATCAGCTTTACGCATTTCTCGAAGGCTGGATGCGTACTTTGCCACCGCCGGATCTCTCGGCGGCGATCAACGATCTCTGCAAGCGATATTCGGTCGACCTTGCGGCGCTGTCGCGCGACGCTGCTATGGATTGGAGCGACCTGGCCACCTTGGCCGCCGATCCGCGGGTGACGATCGGAAGCGCGACCGTGAATTATCCTGATCTCTCGAACTTGAAGGATGCTGCGGCGCTGCGCGAGATGACGATGGGAATGGCGGTGGCGCAAACCGCATTCCACCGCGACGTCAGGCATTTCGCCTTTCCGTTCGGCGATGGCGCCTCATGGCGGCGGCGGCATGTGGCGATGGCCGAGGAGGCGGGTTTCGTCAGTGCGGTGTCGGCGATACCGGGCGTGGTTCAGACGGCGGGGCGAAGCAATCTGCACGCGCTTCCGCGCCTTGCCTGGGATGGACGGCTGCGCTCGATGCGCGCGATGCGCGTGCTGCTTTCGGGGGCCGGGTTTCCAGCTGCGCCTGCGGCGATAGGGAAAAGCGAGGTCGAACGCCCGGCGCGATCCGGCGAGGCGTTTGACAAATAAGGTCAGGCGTCCGGTCGCGCCATCCAGCTGATGATGGGCATCGCCGGCAACACCCAGCCGATGCCGGCAACGACATAGAAGATGGCCTGCAGCCATCCGGAGTTCGCCAGCCATGGCGTCTGCGCCACCGTCATCCCCAGTAGCGACCACACCACCACCAGCATGAGCAAAGCGATAGTTCCGAGGAGCTTGCGGGTGCGTATGGTCATGACGGAAATGTGCGGTTCTCGGCCGGAGCGTGCCTTGCACGCGGGAAGGGGCGGACTATAAGGGGCGCGCGAATTCATTCAAGCGCAGCCTCAAATGACCGGTAGTCCTGCCCAGCAAACCTTGTCAAATCAGGCCTTGTCGAACCAGGCTTTGCACAATCAGTCCCTGAACGATCGTGCGGTCAGATGGTGGCTGGTTGCGGTGGCGGCCCTGATCGCGATCATGGTGCTGGTTGGCGGCGCGACGCGGCTGACCGAATCCGGACTTTCGATCACCGAGTGGAAGCCGCTCACCGGCACGTTGCCGCCGCTCAGCGAGGCGCAGTGGACGCAGGCGTTCGAAGGCTACAAGGCCATTCCGCAATATCGCGAACTCAACGCCGGCATGAGCCTTTCCGAATTCAAGTCGATCTTCTGGTGGGAGTGGAGCCATCGGCTGCTCGGTCGCGTGATCGGCATGGCGTATTTTCTGCCGTTCCTCTGGTTCATGTGGCGCGGCTATCTCAGCGGCGAATTGAAGCGACGGCTATGGGGGATCTTCGCGCTCGGCGGGCTGCAAGGAGTGGTCGGCTGGTGGATGGTGGCCTCCGGCCTTTCGGAGCGGGTCGAAGTCTCGCATTATCGTCTCGCCACCCATCTGGTGCTGGCGCTATTGATCTTTGCGGCGATCGTCTGGACCTTGCGCCGATTGACCGATCGGCCGCCGGCCACGGCGAACCGGCGGCTGAAGGCCACGAGCGCGGTCCTGCTGGCGCTGACATTCGTGCAGCTTTATCTCGGCGCGCTGGTCGCTGGCTTGCGCGCGGGCCGCGTCTACAACACCTGGCCCGATATCGACGGTGGGTTTATTCCCTCCGCGGCGCGGTTGTTCTTTGACCAGCCATGGTGGCGCAATTTGTTCGACAATACGCTCACGGTGCAATTCGAACATCGCATGACCGCTTATGCGCTGTTCGCACTTGCAGTGTTGCATGCAGTCGACGCCGTCAGATCGCGGGCCGATGGTGCCGTGATCCGCGGCGCGCTGTGGCTGGTGGCTGTCATCGCATTGCAGGCGACGCTTGGCATTCTTACGCTGCTCAATCAGGTCCCGATCGATCTCGCGCTGACACATCAGGCGGTTGCGATCGCGGTTCTGACGCTTGCAACGATTCAGGCCGAGCGTTTGGCGGCGCGGCAACCGAAACCGGCGCCGGAGGAATCGATTGTGCCAGTTGGCCAGCCCGGCTGATTTGAGTGATTCTAATTTTGCAAGATACCCAGAAATAGCCGATTTTCAGGGCTTTCCTTGGCCCTCTCGGCAACTGACGAAGTTGTGTCGGACGGCGCTGCTTTACTTCGAATTTCTGGACGATAAAACGGGCCAAAGACAGGGATTTGGTCATGTCGTCTGCATTCATTCAAGCCGCGGTCGTTCTGCTTCGCGAAGGCCTCGAGGCCATGCTGGTGATTGCAGCGCTTGCCGGCTATCTCACCAAATCCGGCGCAGGCCACCGCGTCCAGGCGCTCTACGGCGGCGCGCTCGCCGCTGTCGCCGCCAGCCTCGTCGCCGCCTGGTTGTTTGCCGTCCTCAATTCGGGTGAGCACAGCGACATCCTGGAAGGGATCATCATTCTCGTCGCCGCGGGCCTGATGCTTTATGTCAGCGGCTGGCTGATGGTGAAACAGGATCCGCGCGGCTGGCAGGATTATCTGGCGCAGAAGGCTGATCACGCGCTGGCGCAGGACACCGTATGGGCGGTCGGCGCGCTGGCTTTCCTCGCGGTGTTTCGCGAAGGCGCCGAGACGGTGCTGTTCATCAATGCGCTGGCGACCACCGAAGGCGGCTGGAGCGCCGGCCTGTTCGCGGGACTTGGTGTTGCCACCATCGGCCTTGCGGTCCTGTTCTATTTCATCAACTTGATCGCGCAGAAGATACCGTTGCGGCCGCTGTTCATCATCACTTCGGCATTCCTGTTCGCCATGGCGATCAAGTTCATCGGCGAAGCCGTCCAGGAATTCCAGGAGCAATCGGTGCTGCCGTTCACCGAGCTGAAAAGCCTCTCCTGGCTCGGTGCCATCGGATTGAACCCGACGGTCGAGGCATTGTCCGCGCAACTGCTGGTGATTGTGTTTGCGCTGGCGACCTATTCGGTGTTCCAGCGTAACAGCCGGCTGACTCGCGCGGACAAGAATGCCGTGCGCACGGCGAAATCCTGAAGCCAAAATCCTGAACGGGTAGGTGCGCTAGCAGTAGCCGTAGACGCCGCAGGCGTAGGGCAGGCGATACCAGTAACTGAGATTTGGGCCACCATAATAGGGCCCTTGATACTCGTAGGAATGGGTCGAGCCGTAGTATCCCGGAAGCGTCGCCGATCCCGGAAGCAATGGCGTGTGGGGCGGAAACCTGACGTAGGGAACACCATCGTCAGACGGTGTGAAAAGAAGGTCTGATTCTTCGACAGGGGCTCGGCGGCCATAGGGAGGCGGGGCCTTGCGATAGACGGTTGCTCCACGGTTGGGCAGGTCGGCAGCGGCCGCGGACCCGACCGCAAAGACAGCGACAACAAATGACGTCATCCAGCGCATCATGGCTCCGCTCCGAATCACCGGGATCATCTCATGCCACTTTACGCCGGAATGACCGTCAATGAGAGGCTCGTCATTTCGGGCCTGATTCGTGAATGGGATCGGGCCGTCGCGCGAGGCGATCGTACGAAGATGATTGAGCTCCTGATGGCCACCGAACTGACCGCCGAGCAGGCGGCCTCGACCACCGAAGCGACATTGGCAAAGCGCGGCTAACCACAACGGATTCGCGACTACGGGGTTGGTGCTCAACGAATGGCCGGGCGCAGGCCCGGCCATTGACGTTTACGAAGCCGCGCCTGGACTCAGGCGCTCAGCGCCTGTTCCAGATCCGCCATCAAATCTTCCTTGTCTTCGATCCCGATCGACAGCCGTACCACGTCGGGCGCCGCGCCGGACTTCAC
This sequence comes from uncultured Alphaproteobacteria bacterium, assembly GCA_963738105.1. GTDB lineage: Bacteria > Pseudomonadota > Alphaproteobacteria > Rhizobiales > Xanthobacteraceae > Bradyrhizobium. The sequence continues at coordinate 345,822 of CAVTWC010000022.1, forward strand.
CTTGGCGGCGTCGTCGAGCTGACTGTGCGTGGTCGACGCCGGGTGGATCACCAGCGAGCGGGTGTCGCCGACGTTGGCGAGATGCGAAAACAGCTTCAGGTTGGAGACCAGATTGACGCCGGCGTCGTAGCCACCCTTGAGGCTGAAGGTGAACACCGCGCCCGCGCCCTTTGGGGCGTATTTGCGGGCCAGATTGTTGTATTTATCCCCCGGCAGACCCGCGTAATTGACCGACGCCACCGCCGGATGGCCCGCGAGGAATTCTGCGATCGCCTTGGCGTTTTCACAATGCTTTTGCATGCGCAGCGGCAAGGTCTCGATGCCCGTCAGGATCATGAAGGCATTGAACGGCGAGAGCGCCGGGCCGAGATCGCGCAGACCGAGCACGCGGCATGCAATCGCAAACGCGAAATTGCCGAACGTCTCCTGGATGCGGATGCCGTGATATTCGGGGCGCGGCTCGCTCAGCATCGGATATTTGTTGTCCTTCGACCAATCGAAGGTGCCGGCGTCGACGATGATCCCGCCGAGCGAATTGCCGTGACCGGCGAGGAATTTCGTCAGCGAGTGCACGACGATGTCGGCGCCGTGGTCGATCGGCCGGATCAAATAGGGCGTCGCCAGCGTGTTGTCCACGATCAGCGGCACACCTGCCTTGCGCGCAACTGCCGAAATCGCTTCGATATCGGTGACGCTGCCGGAGGGGTTGGCGATCAACTCGATGAAGATCGCCTTGGTGTGCGGCGTGACCGCGCGCTCGAAGCTGCCGGTATCATCGGGATCGGCCCACACCACGTTCCAGCCGAAGCTTTTGAAGGCATGGGTGAACTGATTGATCGATCCGCCATATAGTTTGCGCGCCGCAATGAACTCATCGCCGGGCTTCAACAATTGCTGAAGCACCACGACCTGGGCGGCGTGTCCGGAGGCCACGGCCAGCGCCGCAGTGCCACCTTCGAGCGCCGCAACGCGTTCTTCGAGCACCGCGTTGGTTGGATTTCCGATGCGGGTATAGATGTTGCCGAAAGCCTGCAGTCCGAACAAGGATGCGGCGTGATCGGCGTCGTTGAACACGAACGAGGTGGTTTGATAGATCGGCGTCGCCCGCGCGCCGGTGGTCGGATCGGGTTGCGCACCCGCGTGCACCGCCAGCGTTGAAAATCCGGGCAAACGATCGGTCATTCTCTTTCCTTTCCGACAGTATCATCTTCAGCGACAGCCCGGTCGGCTGGTTCCGAAGATTGAGCAACACGATGATTATGGCTTGGCTGGAGCCAATGCGTCCCCTGATTGGGGGAGAACAATCGCGGCAGAGGAGACCGCAGTCAAGGCGGCGCGGTATCGGCTCAATGAGTTCGAATGATCGTGCTTCGGTTTGTTGCCCTCTCAGGACAATCGTTTCGCAATAGCGTCACGAGAGTTCGTTCTTGTTTTTGGCGGCACGATCAGAAGCCGCAGTCTCTCCGCCGCCCACGCTCGTCCGGTTCAGCGAAAGCCGCATGCCCTGGGTTGGCACCGGTGCGCGCTTCGAACTGAGCGTGCGTGAATTGACGCCCATCCAGGAAATCTCGGAGGATAGCCGGCCATATTCGATCTTGGGGCAGCGATTCATGACAACCTTGAGGCCGGCAGCTTCCGCTTTCTCGGCGGCGGCGTCATCGCGCGCACCAAGCTGCATCCAGATCACCTTTGGCAGGGGCACCAGCTTTAGGGCCTCGTCGACCACCGGCATGATGTGGCTCGAATTCCTGAAGATGTCGATCATGTCGACGGGACGGCCGATATCGGCGAGCGAGGCGACGAAGGGTTTGCCAAGCAGGCTCTTGCCGACGTGACCGGGATTGATCGGGATCATGTCGTAGCCGCGCTGCGCCAGATATTTGAAGGCGAAATAGCTCGGCCGCACATTGACCGGCGAGGCGCCGACCATCGCAATGGATTTCACGCCGTTGAGGATTTCGCGGATGTAATCGTCAGCGTAGGCATCGTGGTTCATTGCGCCGGCTTCTTTCCTTCGTCATTGCGGGGAGCGAAGCGACAAAGCAATCCAGTTCTTTTTCCTTGCTCTGGATTGCTTCGCTTCGCTCGCAATGACGGGACTATCTGTCCTGCCATTTCGGCTCGCGTTTTTCGATGAAGGCGCCGATGCCTTCCTCGGCATCACGGGCCATCATGTTCTCGGTCATTACCTCTGCGGCATAGCGATAGGCGTCCGCAAGGTTCATTTCGGCCTGACGGTAGAATGCGGCCTTGCCGAGCTTGACGGTGTAGGCGGATTTCAGCGCGACCTTCTGCGCCAGCGCGATCGCCGCATCGCGTTCAGTGCCGGCGGTGACGACGCGGTTGACCAGACCGATGTCCCGCGCTTGTTCGGCCGGGACGGATTCTCCGGTCAGCAGCATTTCCATCGCCTGCTTGCGCGGAACGTTGCGCGACAGCGCCACCATCGGGGTCGAGCAAAACAGTCCGATATCGACGCCCGGGGTGGCAAAGCTGGCGGCTTCCGAGGCTACGGCGAGATCGCAGCTTGCCACCAGCTGGCATCCGGCCGCGGTAGCGATGCCTTGCACGGCGGCGACGACAGGCTTCGGCAGTTGCACAATCGCCTGCATCATGGCGCTGCAGGCATTCATCATGTGCGCAAAGTAAGCGCGCCCGCGGTCGGCGTCGCTGCGGCGGGCGGTCAATTCCTTCATGTCGTGGCCCGCCGAGAAGGCCGGCCCGTTGGCGGCGATGACGACCGCGCGCACCTTGGCATCGCCAGCGATGTCGTCGAGCGCGGCGTGGAGTTCGGCGATCAGGCCCTCCGACAGGCTGTTGCGCGCACCGGGGCGGTTCAACGTAAGCACCGCGATGCTGCCAACGGTTTCGCGCAGCAGGATCGGCGATTGCGGCGTCGTGGCGTGGGCGGCTTGACCAGTCATAAAAATATCCGGGTGGGCGAGGTCGTCATCTTAATGTAACAGACGGCAGCAGGCGAGGGTGGGCGGGGCGTATGGCTATTGCAAAAATGAGCGTGGCGGAACTGGAGAAGTTTCTTCAGGTCGAGTTTCCCCAGATGCTCAGCGCCGGCGATATCGCGATCGAAAGTGCCGACGGTACGTCGTGTCTGCTTCGGCAACGCTACAGCGACCGGATGCTGCGGCCCGGCGGCACGGTCTCGGGACCGACGCTGATGGCGCTGGCGGATTTCGCCATGTATGTGGTGTTGCTGTCGGCGATTGGCCCGGTCGGGCTCGCGGTGACGACCAATCTGAACATCAATTTCCTGCGCAAGGGCCAGCCGGGGCAGGATATCCTGGCGGCGGCGCGGCTGTTGAAGCTGGGCAAGCGGTTGGCGGTGGGAGAGGTCAGTCTGCTGTCGGGGACATCAGCGGATCCAATCGCCCACGTGACGGCGACCTATTCCATTCCAAATACTTAGAGTTTTCTGAGGTAATATAGCACCATATTTGTAAGCATCTGTTTTTAAAAGAATAAATGTCTCTGCTGGACGTTGACGTTGGCGCCGGGACTATCTAGAAACCCGATCAGTTCGGCGCGCTTCGCGCCGATTTCCATTTTCACGGATTTCCTCACATGAAAACGTTTTCGGCAAAGCCCGCCGAGGTGACGAAGAAGTGGGTGCTGATCGACGCCAAAGGTCTGGTCGTCGGTCGTCTCGCCACCATCGTCGCAATGCGCCTTCGCGGCAAACACCTCCCGACCTATACCCCTCACGTCGATTGCGGTGACCACGTCGTCATCATCAATGCGGCACAGGTGGTGCTGACCGGTCGCAAGCGCGACAACAAGGTCTACTACAATCACACCGGCTTCATCGGTGGCATCAAGGAACGTACCGCGAAGTCGATCCTCGAAGGCCGCTTCCCGGAGCGCGTGGTCGAGAAAGCGATCGAGCGGATGATTCCGCGCGGGCCGCTGGGCCGCGTTCAGCTCGGCAATTTGCGGGTTTACCCCGGCGCCGAGCACCCGCACGAAGCTCAGCAACCCGAGACGCTCGATGTCGCGTCGATGAATCGCAAGAACATGAGGGCCGCGTAAGATGTCCGATACCATGCAGTCCCTCGACCAGCTGTCGTCGCTGAAGACCGCCGCGCCGGAAGCACCGAAGTACGTCAAGAAGGTCGACAAGTTCGGCCGCGCCTATGCCACCGGCAAGCGCAAGGACGCGGTTGCCCGCGTCTGGATCAAGCCGGGCGCCGGCAAGGTCACCGTCAACGCCCGCGAAGTCGAAGTCTATTTCGCGCGTCCGGTGTTGCGGATGATGATTCAGCAGCCGCTGGTCGCAGCCGCCCGTGCCGGCCAGTATGACGTGATCTGCACCGTGACCGGTGGCGGTCTGTCGGGCCAGGCGGGCGCGGTGCGCCATGGCCTCTCGAAGGCGCTGACCTATTTCGAACCGGAGCTGCGCGGCGTTCTGAAAAAGGGCGGCTTCCTGACCCGCGACTCGCGCGTGGTCGAGCGCAAGAAGTACGGCCGTGCCAAAGCGCGCAGGTCGTTCCAGTTCTCGAAGCGCTAATTGCTTCACTAAAATTTGCCGCGAAGTCGGCACGTGCGAAAGGGCGCCTTCGGGCGCCCTTTTGTTTTGGAGCTGTGCCGCCATCGAGCAAGGCGAGCGAAGTTGCCGGGTATTTAGCGTGGAATATACGCAATTTTTCCTGAAAACTTGTCTGTGAACACAAACGGATTGCCAACACCCGCTGTCCTACGGTTTTGATGGTGCCAAAGCGTTTGCCTTGGCATGTGCGTAAAACTCGGGCTGGGTGGCACATTCATGTTGCTGGATATCTCAACGCTTTATCTCGTCGCCACGATGATGGCTGCGATGCTTGGAGCCATGCTGCTGTTCTTCGGCAGGCAGGAAAGCATCCCGGCATTGAAATGGTGGGGAACCGCCTATCTGCTGGGCGCTGCTTCGGTTGCGCTCTGGACACTGGCAAGCAGCGCGCTCGGCGAGACGCTCTCGCTGGCGCTGAACGCGGTAGGCTTTGTTGCCTGCGGCATGGTCTGGAATGCTTCGCGGGTATTTCATGGCCGCAAGCCCAATCTGCCTGGGCTCGTGCTCGGAGCGATCGCCTGGGTCGCGGCCGTCATGACGCTGGCGCCGGCGGCTTCCGCGCTGCGCATGACGATCGGTGCCGGCATTGTTGCCGTCTACGCGGCGCTGACGGCGTCCGAATTGTGGACCGAGCGCCGCCGGAACCTGCAACAGCGCTGGCCGGCCTTCGTGGTACCGGTGCTGCATGGCCTGGTGCTGATGTTGCCGATCCTGCTCGGCGACTTTCTGCGGCCGCAGGACGCCGCGTTCTCGGGCAGCATCTGGATGACGGTGTTCTCGGTCGAACTCGTCCTCTATGCGGTCGGCACCGTGTTCGTGATCTTCATGCTGGTGTCGGAACGTGCGGTGACCGTGCACAAGACCGCAGCCTCGATGGATCCGCTGACCGGCATGTTCAATCGGCGCGGATTTTCGGAAGCAACCGCTCGTGTCATCGAACGCGAAGCGAATGCCGGCCGTCCGGTAACGGTGCTGATCTTCGACATCGATCATTTCAAATCGATCAATGATCGCTTCGGTCATCCGGCCGGCGACGAGATCCTCAAACTGTTCTCCACCATCGTGATCAATACGCTGCGGATCTCGGATCTGTCGGGACGGATCGGCGGGGAGGAATTCGCGGCCTTGTTGCCGTGCTCGCTCGAAGAAGGGGTGCTCGCGGCCGAGCGGGTGCGCGAAGCATTTGAGGCGTCCGGAATCGCGGTCGATGAAGGACCGGTCGATACTACGGTCAGCATCGGCGTCGCCGGCGGGCCGGCGGGCACCGAACTCGAGGTGCTGCTGGCGGCGGCCGACACCGCGCTCTATCAGGCCAAGCGCAGCGGTCGAAATCGCGTCGAGGCCGCGGAAGAGTTGCCGTTGTCGTTGGAAAAATGGCGGCGCAAAACCGCGGGCCTGCCCGGCCAGCAGCGAGCGGGCGTTGCAAGCCTGGCGTAGTTACGGGGGTGGTAACCCGCTGTTTACCATTCGCTCCATATCCTGACGGCTATGGAATCGTCTCGCCGTCACAACGTCCACACCGCCCTGATGTCGCTCGAAGCCGACGCCATGTCGGCGCGTGGCGGATTTGCCTGCATGTTCTCGAGTTCGGACGAATACGAGACCGCGCTGATCACCGAACGGCGCGCACAAGGGCGCTACGATCAGCCGCGCAGTCGCTGGCCGATCGTCATGTTCCTCGGCTGCTCGCTTGTCGTGGCTGGATCGGTGCTACTGCTGAATTGATCGGCCGGGCCAAAAGTTGAGACCATCGGCGCCGCGAGGCGCCTTTTTCTTTGCGGGTTGCTGGGATAGAGAAATGGCTGCTCAACGAGAGGCCGAAATCCCATGATCACCGAAATCGCCCAAATCGACGTCAAGCCCGGTTCCGAGAAGGATTTTGAAGCCGCGGTCGCCAAGGCCCGCCCGCTGTTCCTGCGCGCCAAGGGCGGCAAGGGATTCGAACTGCACAAGTCGATCGAGAAGCCGTCCCGCTACCGGTTGATGGCCAGGTGGGAGACGCTGGAAAATCACACCGTCGATTTCAGAGGCTCCGAAGACTTCACCGCCTGGCGCGGGCTGGTCGGCCAGTATTTTGCGGCACCGCCCGAGGTCGAGCACACCGAAACGGTCGTGACGTCAGGCTGAGCGACCAAGGTTACGCGGCCTCATGGTGAGGAGGCGCTCTTGCGCCGTCTCGAACCATGGGTGTTCTGCTCCGGCGTTGCGATTCAGTGCTTGCATCCATCCTTCGAGAGCTTGCTTCGCAAGCTCCTCAGGATGAGGTTGGAGATAGCTTCACGGCCTCGCAGCATGACGTCTCAGTCTGTGCTAGGCCGCCACGACCGGCGCTTCTTCCTCGGCCTTGAAATAGTCGATCATCACTTTCACGATCGCCATCAGCGGCAGCGCCAGCGCCAGTCCCCAGATCCCGAACACCACGCCGAGCAGGATCTGGAACGCGAACAGGGTGGCGGGTGGAATGTCGAGCGCCTGACGCTGGATGATCGGCGTCAGGACGTAGCTTTCCAGCGCGTGCACGCCGAGGAACAGCACGAAGGCGCTGATTGCGGCGACCCATCCTGAGGCGAGGCTTGCGAGCACCACGATCAATCCGGCCAGCAACGCGCCGACTGTCGGAATAAACGCGAGCAAGCCGGCCTGGATGCCCAGGATAAAGGAGCTCTGGATGCCGATCAGCGCGAGCCCGATCCAGGTCACCAGGAATACCGCCGCCATCGTCAGGATCTGCGCGATCAGCCAGCGCTCCAGCGTGTCGCCGATGCGGTCGACGATAACAGTCGCGCGGTCGCGGTGTCGCGCCGGCGCCATGAATAACAGCCCCTTGCGGTAGACGCTCGGTTGCGCGGCGAAGGTCAGGCCGAGAAACAGCACGATAAAGAAATTGCCGACTGCGCTGACGGTGCCGAGCAGCAGCTTGAGCGTCTGGGTGACGATCGCCCCGCCGCTTGACGCAAATTCGCTCGCGCTCGGAAGCGCGCGCGGCGGAGCCGGCGCAGGCGTTTCCGAGGTCGGTGAGGCCGACGTTGTGGCGGCTGGATTGCCGAGGTCAAAATAGCTGGTATCGACGCCGTTTTTCTCCAGGAAGGCTTTGACCGTGACGAGCTGCGACTTGATCGTATCGCTCAATACCTTGGCCTGTTGGGCGATGGTCGAGCCACCGAGGAAGACCACGCCCGACAACAGGCCGGCCAGCACCAGGCAGACGATGGTCAGCCGCAGCGCGTGCGGGAGCTGAACCACGCGCCCGAGCAGATTGGTCATGGCGTTGAGCGCCACTCCAAGCAGCATGCCGGCGAAGATCAGAAACAACGTCGCGGCGAAATACCACGCAAACAGCAGCAGCGCGGCGAACGCGACGACGCCAATGCCGCCGACGGATATCGCCCATGCCAGATCCCCGCGGGTGGAAACACGATGGTCAACCGTATCTGGCAAATCGCTTCCCTGCTTGATGTCGATTCCAGGCCGTACTCTTTCGTCAAACGGCGTCGGGATCAAGCGGAGAAGGGAGTTAAGGAGGCAAGGCTTGCTGGTTTGACAAAGCTTGCTGGTTTGACGCCGGCTGGCCCCACGTGCGAAGCGTCACGAAAGATCGCGTCGCGGGTGGGGCAGGGACCGGCAGCATGAACACCAGTTGGCCTGGTATCAGATGGCTTGATACGAAGTGGCTTGGGCCGATTTTGCTGCTGGCGGCGCTGGTGATCGGCGATCAGATTCGAATTAACCGGCCCGGCCACAAATATCGCCTGACGGTCGAGGTCGAAACGCCCGAAGGGGTGAAGTCGGCGTCAGGCGTCATGGCGGTGTTTCCCGATCGGGGTTACAGCCGCGGCGGCCAGACCCGCACCAGGGGCGACGCCGTGTTCGTCGATCTCGGCGGGGGCAAAAATCTGATCGCGTTGCTGGCGCAGATCGACAAGTCGGTCGATCTCGATGGCATGAATTATCTGGCATTGCGCGCCTATCGTGGCGCTGGCCGCGACGTCTCATTCAACGGGCTGAGCAAGATGACCGGTGCGGTGCCCGTGACCGGCGCCTTGACCCCGGTTCTACTCACCTTCGGCAATCCCGAGGATCCCCTCTCGGCACATGCGATCGCGCCTGATGATCCGGAAAAGACGCTGGGTAAGGGATTTCGTCTCCACGGGATGTCGGTGGAAGCGGTGCCTAACGGCCTCTGGCCGCTCGATTTCGGCGGTTCGTTGGGCGAGCCGGTGACGCGCGGGATCGAAGCCAGGCTGCCCTGGCTGAATCGCGACGATCCGGCGGCAAAGGCGCTGCGTGCGGCCGGATTGCCGGGAAGCGGCACGATCGACGCTAGCCAGGCGTTCCAGCGCAAATAAGCGCCTGCCCGAGTGTGCCCGGACTGCCGTCCGGCCGCGCCGGTTGAGCCGATCGCAGGGCTGTGGAGTGACGGATGCTGGCATAAAATGTTGATCCGCTGGCCGCCGGGAGGCATGATCGCACTGGAATCGTGACTTGGCGTAGATGATTTCGCCTGAGATCTTGAAAGTGGAGCGATGAGACGGCCTGTCGTCGGCGTGATCGGAAACGCACACCGCATCGAAAATCGCTTCGCGACACAAATGGTCGGTGAACGGAATCTCCGTGCGGTGGTGGACGTCGCCGGCGCGCTGCCGCTAATGTTCGCGGGCTCGCCCGAAATCACCGACATCAGTGCGTTGCTGGACGCGGTCGACGGCATCGTGCTGACCGGCGCGCGCGCCAATGTGCACCCGACGCGCTTCAAAACCGAGCCCCACGTCAAGCATGAGCCTTATGACATGTCGCGCGACGATGTGGCGCTGGCGTTATCCGAAGCTTGCGTCGCCCGCGGTATCCCCTTGTTTGGCATCTGTCGCGGGTTGCAGGAAATGAACGTCGCGTTCGGCGGCTCGCTGCATCCCGAAATCCGTGAAATACCGGGCCGTATGAATCACCGGATGCCGCGGCTGGAGAACGGCGAGATCCATCCCGATCCCACCGTGATCTTTGCCGACCGCCATGACGTCAGTCTCACCCCCGGCGGCGCATTCGCCAAACTGCTGGGATGCGAGACCATCCGCGTCAATTCGCTGCACGGGCAGGGTATCCTCGAGCCGGGCGAACGCGTCGTCATCGAAGGCGTTGCCGAGGATGGCACCATCGAGGCGATCCGCATCGCGGATGCCCCGAGCTTTGCGCTCGGGGTGCAATGGCACGCGGAATATGATCCGCAGCGCAATCCGATCAACCGGGCGCTGTTTCAGGCGTTCGGCGCAGCGCTGGCGGCGAGCCAGCGGCGGTAGTCGAGGCGTTGAGGCGCATGCCGCGGATTAGGCAGTGAACCCACAAGTGCGAGCAGCCGGGGACGTCCGCTTTGATGCGCATTCCGGACTCAAGTTGGACATTGCGGCACTTCCGAAAAGTGCACCACAAACCGACCTTGAGCATCGGCACTGTGCCGCGCTTAGTTGAACCTTCTCGCCTGTGCTGTCACACCCAAAATAGCCCCATCAAGTGACCGGCGCGCCGCGACAGTGCCGGCGTTCAGCGCGAGTCCGGGGGGCGGAGTGAAGCTGAAACTGTGACGGCCGGAGCCGAGGCCGGTCCGTTCAAGGTCTGCACGATAGCGGTTCGCAAGAACCTGTCCAATCAACCGGCCGCCGGCGTAGATGTCCAGACAGACCGGCGTCTCGGGATGATCGGTGTTCTGCGCCCAGCCTTCGATGATATGTGGCGTGACCTGATCAAGGAAACCCCGCAAATTGCCGACCCGCGACGCTTCGTTTCTCGATTCCAATCCGGCGCGCAGCGCCACGCGTTGCCGTATCGCCTCAACCTCGTAGCCTTGATCGAGACGCGGCGCGCAATATCGTACGATCGTGGCCGCTCCCGGATATAGCACGCGATATTCATGGGCGTTGTAGAACATACCGCGGCTGTCGTCGTCGACAAAGGTCTCCGACAGTGCTCCCTCGGCGATGATGACGTCGTGGGTTTCGAGCTCGATGTGAAAATATTCGACGTCGTCGACCTGCTCGGCCTGCACGATCGAGACGTCGTTGACAAGGTCCTTTGCTTCGACCAGCACGCCGCCGCTGCCGTTCTCGAAATACATAGCGTGATGCGGCGAGATCCAGAGATCGCGCGTCGGCACGTTGTCATCGAGCGAACCTGCCTTGAAGCAAATCGGCAGAATGTCGGTGCGCCCCATCACGAAGCGGCCGCTGTAGCTTCTGCGCCCGATCCATTTGATCGGCCGTGCCAGGCCGGACGCGGTCACCACCTCGTCGCCGATCCGAAGCTCCTCGACCCGCTTCTGTATACGGCCGATGCGAATGAACGTGCCACGACAGTAGCAGGCGGTGTTGCCTGGATCGATGTCGGTGACGCTGACGGATGATGGGCCTGATGCGTGGGGTCCCCCATAAGCTTCAGCGATTGAGATCGAGAGCGTCGTGCTGGATTGCGTCCCGGCAGTGCCCGGGTCGGGTGTGAAAACCAACGACTGCAAAACCGTAGCAAGTTGAGCCGCGGTCTCCAAATCCCCGCCTAAGATATAGTTTTCGACGCCGCCAGAAGTGCCCTCGAAACGGAGCGCCGGGGGACCGGTTAGCGTGCCGCCATGGCCGGAGACCGAGATGTATGCCGTATCGGCCTGAGGTGCGTTCGGATCGTCAATCGAGAGACCGGCGAACGGGTGAACCGCTGCTTCAGAGGTGGTCGTGACCTTGACCGAGGGGATCGCATAGGTCGACTGCGCTATGTCTTCGATGTCGAACGCCTTGAGTGAAGCGGTCGGGGAGGTGGCGGATGCACTGCTCGCGTCGCTCAGCGTAAAGTCGATGGGATAGGTTTCAGGGCCGGGCGGTTCGGCGGGCGAAAAGACCAGTGCCCGCAATGCCGCCGAAATGCTTAAGGCGTTCGCGGTGAGCTCATAGACGCCATTGCTGCCGCCGCTCAGTCCGGCGCCGGAGAGCGTGCCGGTTGCGCCGAGTGCGGTAATGGTGACGGTGTCGGTAGCGCTAAAGTTACGGTCATCGATGGTCACGCCGACGAATGGCTTGAAGGGATTATCTTGGTTAGTCACCATATCGATCTCGGCCGGAGCACCACCGGGGCCGCCGCCGGGAAAATAATAGAAACTCTGGCCATTCCACGGCGCGGCCGAAACCGACACCGCAAGATTTGGCTTTAGGTCGGAAACCGGAGGTGTCGCGACCGACATCGTCGGTGCGCCGGTCACGCCCGTCACCAGCGTGCCCGGTGTCGCGCCGTTACCGTCGCTGGTCACGCTGAAAAAGCCTGTCCCCGGATCGTCGAGCGTAAATTTCTCGGTCGTTCCACCGCTGCTCACGGTCAGGGTCGAGCCGGAGAAGACCGCGGTCGCGCCCGGCGCATAGGCCAGACCGCGCAGATCAAGCTGATCACCGTCCGCGATGTTTGTGAGAGCATCGGCGTAGGTCGCGCCGCTGACCGGCGTTGCGTCGAGGCGCAATATCGCCGTGCCGCCGAACGCGATGGCACCGCTTCCCGCAGAGGCGCCCGCGGCGATTTCCAGCACGCCGGAATCGATGGTGGTGCCGCCGGTATAAGTGTTGACAGCCGCGAGCTTGACTGTTCCCGCGCCTTGAATTTGCAGCGCGCCAGCGCCGCCGTTGCCGCCTTGATCGGCGATGGCGCCGGAGATGCTGGTAATCTGGCTTGCGGTCTGGTCCGTGCCGAACGTGATGGTCGCCGGCGCCGCCGTCGTGCCGCCCTGAATAAAAATGCCGTCGCCAAGAGCTTGGCCGTCACCGCCGCCGTTTGAGCCTGAACCTCCCTTGACAGTTCCATTCTCGACCAATGACCCGCCGTCGATGATAAGCGTCGCGCCGCCTTGCACGAAAATATCGCCGCCAGCACCTAGGCCACCACCGCCTCCGCCGCGGGTTTGCATCCCGCCGGCGCCAGCGCCGAAGCCACCCGGGCCCCCGCTCGGAAGCGGGATAAACTCGCCGCCGCCCCCTCCAGAAGAGCCACCGGTCCCGCCAGTTGGAATAAACGTTTCGTCAAATCCACTGGCGCCTCCACCGCCGAAGCCGCCTGGGCTGCCGACGCCGGAAATTGTGCCGCCACCACCGCCGCCGAAACCGCCGGCGCCGCCCGTGCCTCCGAAGGTCCCGGCGCCGCCGGCTCCGAAGCTGGGCACGCCGAAGCCCGGACCGCCGGCGCCCTGACTGCCGGCAGCACCGGGACCCCCGAGGCCACCACCGCCGCCGCCGGACCCGTTATTGCCGCCAGCCCCGCCGTTGCCCCCGACGGCGCTATCGTTCTTGAAAATGACGTTACTCAAGGTGACGACGGGGACGACCTGCTGACCGGGATCGCCGCTCGCGCCGCCGCCGCCGGGGGTCGTCGCACCGGCAACGAACAGGCCGCCACCCAATCCTGCACCGCCGCCGCCTTCATCCGCGCCTGCGCCGCCTTTCGCTACCGTATTCTCGATGGTCAGATTTGTGATGTTAACGACGCCTGAATAGACGAACAGGCCACGCTGCTGCCCTTCGCCGTCCAGCGTGACGGCGTTGTTGCCGCCGACAACGTCGAGCGTCACGCCCGATTGCAGATTGATCGCCGCAAGCGCGCTGTTGAGTTTGATATCAACATTGGCGCCAAAACCGATGATGAGGATGCCCGAGCTATACGTGGCCGCCTGTTCGATGGCGGTGTTGAGTTCGGCCTCGTTGCGGATATCGTCGTTCAGAACAATGGTCGTCATTTGACGGGACTTTTTCCTGCGTTAGCATCGGTCTGCAGCCTGCGGCTCTGTTCTGCCGTTGCTCAGCGCCTGTTCAATTTGGCAACACGGCCCCGTGCCGGCGTTTTGATTGCCGATTCAAAATTCAAAAGTAATTCAAAAGAGGGGTCCCTGAGCCAGCGCGCCCGACCTGTGTCACGGGACCCTGAGTGATCATCCGGCTTACTTCGCGTTTTCTCGTAATCGGCACGGGCCAAACAATATTGGCCCTTCCACCGGTCAAACCTAAGCAGGCATTAATGAAACAGCAATCGGAACTTTTGCCAACGATAGGGAACCGCGCGGGTATCATTAATAGCTTTGGCAATAGCTTTGGCCCGCTAGCGACCTGATTTTCTTCTGCTGAGCCAATGTCCGTTGCGGGTCAATGAACGAACCCGCTACCGCGGGAGGGCGCTTGCTGGTCGGTCGGGCGTATTACGTCTACCATCATAACTATTTGAGCGAGCGCACGTGACGGGCGGGCGCTCCGTCTTGAGGATTGAGGGGTTCAAGCACTCCAACCTCAAGACAGGAGCCCCCAATGAGCGAGAAGCCCATCAGCCCGCTGCGCCAACGCATGCTCGAAGACATGAACATGCGCAGGTTCGTGCCCGATACGCAACGCGAGTATATCCGTGCCGTCAAGAGGCTCGCGACCTTCCTCGGACGTTCTCCCGACACCGCGACGGCGGAAGAGCTGCGCGCGTTCCAGCTGCATCTGACCGAGACCAGTATGCAACCACCGAGCGTCAACGCGACCGTGACCGCGCTCCGGTTCTTCTTCAAGGTGACACTCGACCGGCCGGAGACGACACGACATCTCGTGTTCGTCTACGAACCGCGCAAGCTGCCGCGCGTGCTCTCGCCCGAGGAGGTATTGCGCTTGCTGGAGGCCGCACCCGGGCCGAAGCACAAGGCGGCGCTCAGCGTTGCCTACGGCGCCGGCCTGCGCGCCATGGAGGTCGTCGCACTGAAGGTCTGCGATATTGATTCCAAGCGCATGACGCTCCGCGTGGAGCAGGGTAAAGGCCGCAAGGATCGCCATGCGATGCTGTCACCGCGGTTGTTGGAGCTGCTGCGCGACTGGTGGCGCATCGCCCATCCCAAGGTGTGGATGTTCCCTGGCCGCGATCGCATCACCCCGATGACCACGCGACAGCTCAATCGGGTCTGCCACATGGCCGCCGAGCGGGCTCAGCTGCCCGCATGGGTGGCGCCGCACACGCTCAGACACAGCTTCGCCACGCACCTGCTCGAGCGGAACATCGATATTCGTGTGATCCAGGTTTTGCTCGGGCATTCCAAGCTCGACACCACGGCGCGCTACACCCAGGTGGCCACCAACATCATCCGCGAGGTCATGAGCCCTCTGGACAGGCTCACGCCGCTGGTGCCGAAGAAGAAGGACGAGCCGCCAGCGTAACGGGCCCACATGGCCCGTCCAGATCTGGAGGTCGCGGACGTCTTCCGCGACCACGGGGCCGCGTGGCGTCATGCCAACCGCGGTCACGTGAGCCTGCTCCAACTCAAGGTGATGAGCGCCATCGAGAACTGCCGCACGGCGGCGCTGGGCGGTCACGTCGCGCGTTGCGAGGACTGCGCCCACACCACGATCGCCTACAACAGCTGCCGCAACCGGCACTGCCCGAAGTGTCAGGGCGCGGCAGCACGCCAATGGATGGCGGCGCGCGAGGCCGAACTGCTGCCGATTCCCTATTTTCACGTCGTCTTCACGCTGCCCTCGGCGATTGGCGACATCGCCTACCAGAACAAGGCCGTGATCTACGATCTGCTGTTCAAGGCCTCGTCGGAGACGATGCTCACCATCGCGGCCGACCCGAAGCACCTCGGAGCTCGCATCGGCATCACCTCGGTGTTGCACAGCTGGGGCTCGGCAATGACCCACCATCCACACGTCCACATGATCGTGCCGGGCGGCGGGCTCTCGATGGACGACAGCCGCTGGATCTCATGCAAGTCAGACTTCCTGCTGCCCGTGCGCGTTCTGTCGAAGCTGTTTCGGCGCTTGATGCTGGAGAAGCTTCTGGCCGCACACGAGGCGGGAAGGCTGCAGTTCCTGGGCTCACATGCGCATCTGGCCGATGCCAATACGTTCGCGGCGTTCCTGGCCCCGCTCGGCAAGAAGCGCTGGTTCGTTTACGCCAAGCGCCCGTTCGCGGGCCCAAAGGCCGTGCTCACCTATCTGTCGCGCTACACCCACCGCGTCGCCATCTCGAACCAGCCGTCTGATCGCAGTCGACCAGCGGAGCGTCACGTTCAAGGTCAAGAACTACAGGATCGAAGGCCCCGGCCGATATACGACGATGACGCTCGACGTCGGCGAGTTCATCCGCCGCTTCCTCATTCACGTGCTGCCCAAAGGCTTCCACCGCATCCGCCACTACGGCTTGTTCGCCAGCGCAAACCGCGCCGAGACAATCGCACGGGCGCGTGAACTCCTGGGACTGGCAACGCCCGCGGCCGAAGCGGCGGTCGAGATCGATCCGGCGGCGGCGCAGCCACTCGCAAAGCCTTGCCCCTGCTGTGGCGGCCGCATGTTCGTGATCGAGACCTTCGAGGCCGGCTGCCAACCACGCCACCGCCCGACGACACCTCTCGTCGCAATCAGAATCGACACCTCATGAGCGCGGCCGCCACATCACTCACCCGCATCGTCAAGCGCGTTTCTCGCTGGTCACAACCCGGCCAGGACGACGCTCGACCGGACAGATGCCCGTCAGCGCGTCCCACAGCGCAACTGGTCCCGAAAGCCATGCTCATCGGTGCTCAAAGAGAGCCCGAGACCCACCAGCGTCCGCCTTCAACTCACCGCCATGCTCTCGCGCCTTGCGTCCCCCGCCAACACCGCGATCAAATCGCCATAGCCCGGCATCACCATCGCCACTTCATCTCCCGCGCGTTCCTTCACTGGAGGCTTTCGGACGACGGCCCCGGTGCAAGCCGAACCGTCGCGATGGGCCGTCATCCGAAACCCTTCACAAAGGCAGCCCTGACAACCTCGAACCGCCACTTCCGGTATGGCCCGAACAACGGACTTCGTAAGAGCGCGCTGTTTGGTCCGGTTCGTGCCCAACAGCAGACCTCATCCCTTCGTCAGTCTCACGCCGGCGGCACGTTTGCCATGCTGTTGGGCCGGCGCGACCATCCGCGTCAATTCGCTGCACGGGCGGGGCATCCTCGAGCCGGGCGAACGCGTCGTCATCGAAGGCGTCGCCGAGGACGGCACCATCGAGGCGATCCGCATCGCCGATGCCCCGAGCTTTGCGCTCGGGTGCAATGGCACGCGGAATATGATCCGCAGCGCAATCCGATCAACCGGGCGCTGTTTCAGGCGTTCGGCGCAGCGCTGACGGCGAGCCAGCGGCGCTAGGCTCAGGAAAGAATCTCAGGCGGCCTTGCCCACTTTCTCGACCTTCACGCCGCCGCCTTCCAGCAGCATGACCTTGTTGAGCAGCTTTACCAGCGCGTAGACGGATTCGATCGCGGGCGCCGACGTATTGGTCAGCTTGGCCATTTCGAGAATGGAGCCGATCAGCGCCTCGGTTTCGAGCGAACGGCCGGCTTCGACGTCCTGCAGCATCGAGGTCTTGTGCGCGCCGACGGCTTCGGCGCCGGCGATGCGCTTGTCGATGGTGACGCGGAAGGTGACGCCGAGCTTTTGCGCGATGTCCTGCGCTTCCTTCATCATGGTCGCCGCCAGCTCGCGGGTTTCGGCGAACTGGCAGATGTCCACCAGCGTGGCATGAGTCAACGCCGAGATCGGGTTGAAGGAGAGGTTGCCCCATGCCTTCAGCCAGATCTCGGAGCGGATATCCGGCAGCACCAGCGATTTCAATCCGGCCTTGATGAAGACGTCGTGCAGTTCCTTGACGCGAGTGGTTTCCTTGCCGTCGAGCTCGCCGATCGGGAAGCGGTCGCCCTCGACATGGTGGATCACGCCTGGCGCGGTTGCCGCTGCCGCCGGATAGACCACGCAACCGATCAGGCGCTTCGGATCGATGTTTTTGGTCAGGACACCCGAGGGATCGAGGCTTTCCAGCCGGTGATTGTCGTATTGGCCGCCGAGCCGCTGGAAATACCACCAGGGCAGGCCGTTCTGCACGGTGAGGATCACCGTGTCGTGACCCAGCAGGGAATCGATGTCGCGCACTACCTGATCGAGGAAATGCGCCTTCACCGCCAGCACGACGATGTCCTGCTTGCCGGCCTCGGCCGGTTTGTTGACCGCTTTCATTTTGGCGGTCTGGACCTTGCCGTCATGCCATTCGAGCTTCAGCCCGTTCTTCTGGATCGCGGCGAGATGGGCGCCCTGGTCGATCACGGTGACGTCCTCGCCGGCGAGCGCGAACTTCGCCGCGAGCAGGCCGCCGATCGCGCCGGCGCCGACCACGCAGATCTTCTTCGGCTTGGGCGGGGAGCCCATGAGATAGGGGCTCGGCAATACCTGGTCGAAGACATTGCTGAGGCTGCCGACGCCATCGATCACGATATCGACGACGTTATGGGCGTCGCCCATCGTGCCGGCGCCGAGCGAGGTGCCGCAGGCGATGATGTCACCGGGCATCAGCGTGACGTCCTTGGAGATGGCCGCCACCAGTTTATGCGGCGGGAAGAACATGTCGGCGACCGGATAGTTCTGCCGCTCCTTGCCATTGAGGATGGTCTTGATCGACAGCTTCATCGGATCGACGCCGGTCGCGATCACCGGACCGAACACACCGAAGGTGTCGAAGCTCTTGGCGCGCGCCCATTGTTCGAACGATTTGTCCTTGCGCAGGAGATCGACCGCGGTGACGTCGTTCACGCAGGTGTAGCCGAAGATGTAATCACCGGCTTCGGCCTCGCTGATATTGAAGCATTTCTTGCCGATGACCACACCGAGCTCGCCCTCGTAAATGATCTTTCCGGCATAGGTGGCGGGACGTTCGATCGGCCGGTTCGCTGGCCAATAGGCGTTCGGCGCCTTGAGAAACCAGAGCGGTTCTTTCGGTTCTTTGAAGTCGTTCTTGGCAGCGAGCTGATGGAAGTTATTCCACAGGCAGATCATCTTGGAAGGCTCGCACGGCGTCATGACCTGAACGTCGGAGAGTTTTAGTTTCTCGCCGCTCGGCTTGGCGCCGGCGAACAGGTCGCCGGTATGTACCGCGATGCTATCGCCTTCCAGCGTGCCGAAGCCGGTCTTGCCACCCTGCTCAAAACGGATCCATTTGGCCATGTGCGATTTCCCTGGGGTTGTGAAGGCCGCGTCGTTGGATCGCGCGGCCCTTCGTACATTGTAGTCCGGATGCCAATCCTCGCAATCATGCACCGCATCATGGCATGCGGCCGCCGGCGCGCGGTGCAGGGTGTTGTCAGGGCAAGTGATTCAATCGCCGTTCAGTTTTGCGTGATCTCGTCGCCCCGAGACAAACAGAGAGACAAAAATTGGCGGGACGCCGGACGGCGAGTGGAGCGAAGCAATACCCGTCGCTTCATCGAGTCATCATGCTAACCTTGGCCCGTCGGACTGGCGATGTCTCCACAGACGTCGGCCATTGCAGTGGAGTAGTGTAGGTTGCGCCGCAAGGTGGTCAGCCCATCTTTCTTACGAACGGCGCGGGGCGCAAAACCCGCAACGCCAGCGTGCGCCAAAAATCGGATTTGTCGAAGCGTTTCAATCTGATTTGCCCTGTCCAGTCCTCCCGTAAAAAATTTCCAGCTTTACCTGCGAGCCAAATCACCGGCTTATCCCTTGCTGTCACATCCCCTGGAGGGGCGTATCGCGATCGTCACGGACGCGGGATGGGATGCGGTGGACGCCGAGGCGCTTTTGACGAACAGCGTGTGAGGCGGACGGAGAAGTCGTGTGGTCCTGACGCCCCGGTGCTGGCGTCAAGTTCGCGATGATGCTTCGCATCACGCGGATGACGGTGACAAACAAGCCGGTCACCGAGGAGAGCACGAAGGAAACCGTTAAAACCATTGCGCGGGGAAAGCCGGGTGTCCCGGTGAACCTGTGGTCGACTACCGTGTGCTTTCTACCTTTTGCACACGGGGCTATGGGTGCAGCGGGCACCCGGCTTTTCCTGCACCCTTTTTGGGGCAAGCGCTTATGCATCATTCGGGCGCCTCGCGTCGCGAAAACGCGAAGCCGTATCTTCTTTCCTCGCACGTTAACGCGGCGCAGCACTTGGCGCGCGCTGCAGGAGTTATCGATATTTCCAAAGCCCAAACAAAAAGGGCGCTCCATCAGGAGCGCCCTTTGACGTTGCGGCCGGTTCGCGGAGAACTCCCCGCGCACCGATTACAGCGAGTAGTACATTTCGAATTCGACCGGATGCGGGGTCATTTCGAAGCGCTCGACCTCGGTCATCTTCAACTCGATGTAGCTGTCGATGAAGTCGTCATCGAACACGCCGCCGTTCTTGAGGAACGCGCGATCCTTGTCGAGGTTTTCCAACGCTTCGCGCAAGCTGCCGCACACCGTCGGGATCTGCTTCAGCTCTTCCTTCGGAAGATCGTAGAGATCCTTGTCCATCGCCGAGCCCGGATCGAGCTTGTTCTTGATGCCATCGAGGCCCGCCATCAGCATCGCGGCAAAGCCGAGATACGGATTGGCCATCGGATCGGGGAAACGCACCTCGACGCGCTTGGCCTTGGGGTTGGAGGTGTAGGGGATGCGGCAGGACGCCGAGCGGTTACGCGCCGAGTAGGCGAGCAGCACCGGCGCTTCATAGCCCGGGACCAGACGCTTGTAGGAGTTGGTCGAGGGATTGGTGAAGGCGTTGATCGCCTTGGCGTGCTTGATGATACCGGCGATGTAGGACAGGCAGGTTTCCGAGAGGTCGGCGTATTTGTTGCCGGCGAAAACCGGCTTGCCTTCCTTCCAGATCGACTGGTGGACGTGCATGCCCGAGCCGTTGTCGCCATAGACCGGCTTCGGCATGAAGGTTGCGGTCTTGCCGTAGATATGCGCGACCTGGTGGATGCAATATTTGTAGATCTGCATCTGGTCGGCCATCAGCGTCAGGGTGTCGAACTTCATGCCGAGTTCGTGCTGGGCAGATGCCACTTCATGGTGATGCTTCTCGACCTTGACGCCCATCTTGGCCATCGCGCCGAGCATTTCCGAGCGCATGTCCTGTACCGAGTTCCTGCGGCGGAACCGGGAAGTAGCCGGCCTTGGTGCGGATGCGGTGGCCGAGGTTGCCGCCTTCATATTCGGTGTCGGAGTTGATCGGCAGTTCCGACGAGTTCAGCTTGAAGCCGGTGTTGTAGGGCGTGGTCTGGTAGCGAACGTCGTCGAACACGAAGAATTCCGCTTCCGGTCCGACGAAAATCGTGTCGCCGATACCCATCGACTTGACCATGGCTTCCGCCTTCTTGGCCATGCCGCGGGGATCGCGGTTATAGGGTTCGCCGGTGGTCGGCTCGAGCACGTCGCAGGTAATGACCATGGTCGTCTCCGCGAAGAACGGATCGATCGTGGCGGTGACGGGATCGGGCATCAGGCACATGTCGGATTCATTGATCGCCTTCCAGCCCGCGATCGACGAGCCGTCGAACATGGTGCCTTCGGCGAAAATGTCGTCGTCGATCATGCCGAC
This sequence comes from uncultured Alphaproteobacteria bacterium, assembly GCA_963738105.1. Classification (GTDB taxonomy): domain Bacteria; phylum Pseudomonadota; class Alphaproteobacteria; order Rhizobiales; family Xanthobacteraceae; genus Bradyrhizobium. The sequence continues at coordinate 366,757 of CAVTWC010000022.1, forward strand.
GTCGAATGTCACATGCTGCCACTTGCCGCGCGGATCGGTGAAACGCAGGTCGACGTATTTTACGTCGTTGTCCTTGATCGACTTAAGGACGTCTTTGGCGGTCTTCATGAATACCCCTTCATGTCTGCGGGATGTTTGCGGGTCGGTTTCCAGGTGATGATTACGATTCCGTTGCGGCTTCACGAACGAAATCAGGCCGCAGAAGCAGCCTTGTTTCTTGCTTTTAAGTCACGAAAGGCGGGATAGCACCCGGCTCAGATAGCGTCCAGCCCGGATTCCCCGGTCCGGATCCGAATGGCTTCTTCGATGTTGGAGACGAAGATTTTGCCGTCGCCGATGCGGCCGGTCTGGGCCGCGCGCCGGATGGCGTCGATCGCTTTTTCGACCAGGTCGTCGGAGATCACGATCTCGATTTTAACCTTGGGCAGGAAGTCCACGATGTATTCCGCACCGCGATACAGTTCGGCGTGACCCTTCTGGCGGCCAAAACCCTTGGCTTCGGTGACGGTGATGCCTTGCAGTCCGACTTCCTGAAGCGCTTCCTTCACCTCGTCGAGCTTGAACGGCTTGATGATGGCTTCGATTTTTTTCACTGAGCGCCTCCCGGGCATTTCGATATTTCAGAGTGTAGGTTCGTCATTGCGCCTGGTGCGCGGTCTGTTCGAGGGGTGTCCCGGTTGGCAACCTGCACGCATTCGTGGCCAGTGAACCGGACGGTCCGGCGCGTGCTCAAAGGCTGGCTCCAAGGTTGGTTTTCCAGGCTGGCGTCATTGCCAGAGTTCGGCTTCCTCAAAAGCAGGGTCTATGCCAAGTTACCAAGGCGTCTGATTTTAAAACGTTATCAGACTTTTAATGGCTATCCTTCTCAGCTTGGCAAGGAGATGCATAATATCGTCGGCCTAACGAATAGGCAAACAGCTCAATCCATATGCATTCGTCAAGGGCCTGACGACACGTCGTTCGAAAATGCCTCAGGATAAGGCGCTTGTATCGGGAATTCGGCATGGAAGTTCTGACCACGGCTGAAATGGAGCGTGCCGATCGGCTGACGATCGCCGCTGGGACGCCCGGCTTCGCGCTGATGCTGAGCGCGGGGCAGGCCGTCGCGGAAGCCGCGATGGAGCTTGTCGAGCAGGGGCCCATCGTGGTGGTGGCCGGCCGCGGCAACAATGGCGGCGACGGCTTTGTGGCTGCTGCGGAGCTCGCGGCACGCGGTCGTGAGGTCTCGGTCATCCTGCTCTGTGAGCGCGACAGCCTGCAGGGCGATGCGGCGTCCGCGGCGCGCGGATGGAAGCATCCGGTGCTGCCGTTCAATCCGCAGGCGATCGGCAGACCAGCCTTGATCATCGATGCGCTGTTCGGTGCTGGCCTCAACCGGCCCGTCAAGGGCGATCCTCATGACATGATCGAGGCGATCAACGCCAATGGCGCCCCGGTGTTGTCGGTCGACCTGCCGAGCGGCATCAACGGCACCTCGGGCGCCGTGATGGGCATTGCGGTCCGTGCGACAGAGACCGTCACCTTTTTCCGCTCGAAGCCCGCCCATCTGTTGTTGCCGGGCCGGATTCATTGCGGCCGCATCCGTGTCGCCGACATCGGCATCGATGCGCATGTCCTCGATGAAATCGCGCCGCAGACATTCGAGAATACGCCGCAACTCTGGCAGCGGGCGTTTCCGGTGCCGCGGATCGATGGGCATAAATATGCCCGCGGCCATGCGATCGTGGTTTCGGGCGAGATCGCGGCTACCGGGGCCGCCAGAATGGCGGCGCGCGGCGCGTTGCGGGCGGGCGCCGGGCTGGTGACCCTGGCCTCGCCCAGAGACGCGCTGGCGGTCAATGCGTCGGCGCTCACCGCCGTGATGATCCGGCCCATCGATACGGTGGTCGAGTTCGGCGAGATGTTGGCCGACAAGCGCCTCAACGCCTGCGTGATCGGGCCGGGCGCGGGTGTCGATGCGCGCACCTGCGATCTGGTGCTGACTGCGTTGTCGGCGAAACGGCATCTGGTGCTGGACGCGGACGCACTGACGAGCTTTGCCGATGCGCCCGATCGCCTGTTCGAAGCGATCAAATCATCGCCCGATGCAGAGGTGGTCCTGACGCCGCATGAGGGCGAATTTCCGCGGCTGTTCAGCGACATCAGCAACAAGCATCCGCTTCGCTCGAAACTGGAGCGGGTGAGGGCCGCCGCCGAACGTTCCAGCGCGATCGTGCTGCTCAAGGGGCCGGATACCGTCGTGGCGTCGCCGGACGGACGCGCGGCGATTGCGGCCAACGCGCCGCCATGGCTCGCCACCGCCGGTGCCGGCGACGTGTTGGCCGGAATGATCGCGGGCATGCTGGCGCAAAGTGTGCCGGCGTTTGAGGCGGCCTGTATCGGGGTCTGGATGCACGGCGAGGCGGCGCGGGAGGCCGGACCCGGCTTGATCGCTGAAGACCTGTCCGAGACGCTACCGGCGGTGTTCAGGCGTCTCTATGACGCCTTCGACATTGAGTATTGACCCTACCTCATACGTCGATGACCGAATTGCCCAGCACCAGCCTTGGCAGGATGGTCGGCAATGTGATCGCTTCCGCTTGCTGCCCGGAAACCCGGGCCGCGATAAAGTCGAGCGCCACACGGCCGCACGCCTCCAGATTCAAATCGATATGCGTGAGGCGCGGCGTGCTCCATTCCAGCAGCTTGGCGTTTCCGATCGCCACCACCGAAATGTCGCCGGGGACGGAAAGCCCCACGCGCTGTACTTCGTTGATGATGCCCATGGAGATCATGTGCGTGCTGGCGACAAGTGCCGTGATCTCGTGGTTCTTCGCCAGCGAGTCTGATACGGCGGCTTCGGGATCCCCGGGCAGCGTTGGCTCTAGCACCGTATAGCGTACGCCGGCGGCGTCGAAGGCCGCGGTCATCGCTTCCAGGCGCTGCCGGCGGACCAGATTCTGGACCCGTCCGATCGCGATGCCGACCTGGCGATGACCATGCCGGATCAGCTCAGCGGCGGCCATTTCTCCAACCAGCCGGTTGTCGACGCAGAACTGCGGTGCATCGAGATCGCGCGGACTGAGCAGGGTCACTACCACGCCGCTCTTGGTCATCTGTTCCAGGATGATGGCGAGTTCGTCGCGATGCGTCACCTGATCGAAGCCGCCGCCGGCCAGAATAAGTCCGGCGATCCGATGCCCCCACAACTGACGGCAATATTTGAGCTCGAGCAGAGGATCGCGCTGCATGTTGCAGACCATCGCCATCATCGGATGCGCCGCCTCGGCGTGACGTGTCACGGCTTCGGCGATCTCTCCGTAATAGGGATCGAGCATGTTGCCAGCCACCAGGCCGACCAAAGCCGGCGCGCCGACGCGCAGCGTCCGCGCCGCGATGTTGGGGACATAGCCAAGTTGGGCGGCGGTTGCACGGACCCGATCCCGCATCTCCGGATCGACCGGCCAGCCGTCGTCGCGCATCACGCGGCCGGCCGTGCTGACAGATACCCCGGCGACCCGTGCGACATCGACGAGCGTCGGCGCGCCGCGGCGTTGGCCGGGCGGCTGTAGCGTCTCGTTGTCGGACTCAGGGACGGTCAAGAATGCATTCTCCTCCAACTGATCTCGGGGGAAAGCGGGCGCTTGACAAGATATTCTATCTGAGACAACGTTGTCTCAAGCAATAAAACGATGAAGGGCAGGGAATGGCCGAGGAAACTGCGCATCAGGTAGCGCTCCCTCTGGGGCAGCCGGGAGTTTCGCCAGTGGCACAGGCGCCGGTAGACCGGCAGCGCTGGGGCATGCTGGCGGCGGGTGTGGTCGTGATGGTGCTGCTGTCAAATTATCAGTACTGCTTTACCCTCTTCACCCCTGGGATGAAGGAGCAGTTCAAGGGCGCTGCGTATTCCGAGATCGCGTTGATCTTCTCGATTTTCGTGCTGTTCGAGACCTGGCCCGTTCCGCTGGCCGGTGCGCTGATCGATCGCTTCGGCATCCGGCAATTGATGCTGACGGGCTCGGTATTGATCGGCGTGGGCTGGATCGCAGGCGGGCTAACCGCAACCAGTCCGTTCCAGCTTTATATTTGGTACGGCCTCATCGCCGGCGTCGGCTGCGGCATCATTTACGTCGCGGTGGTCGGCAATGCCATTCGCTGGTTCCCGGACCGCCGTGGGCTCGCGGCGGGGATCACCGCCGCCGGGTTTGGCGGCGGATCGGCGCTCACACCGATCCCGATCTCGCTCACCATCCAATCGATCGGCTGGGGCGAGGCGATGGCGATCTGGGGAGCGATACAGGGGGCAGTGATTTTCCTGCTCGCGCTCTATCTCCGAGCCCCGGATCGGGATTGGCGCCCGGCCGGTTGGGATCCTTCGATCAACAGCCGCGTGGCACAGACGTCAGTCGACTACACCTGGCGCGAAACGCTTCGGATGCCGGAGTTCTACCTGCTGTACCTGATCCACTTCCTGATCAGCCTCGGCGGCCTCATGACGCTTGGCAATCTGTCGGAAATCGCCCGTTCGCTGCACGTCCAGAACGCGACCATCTTTGGCATTTCGATCGTGGCCTTCGCCGCCACCGCGAACGGCATCTCCAGTACGGCGTCGCGGATCATCTGGGGGACCGCCTCGGACCGGATCGGGCGGGAGAACACCATGACCATCGTGTTCCTGATCGAGGCCATCTGCATTTTCGCCGTCACGCTGATCGCAGGAAATCCGATTCTTTTCGTTGTGATCTTCCCGCTCGTGTTCTTTGGCTATGGTCAGATCAACACGCTGTTGTCGGCAACAACAGGTGATCTGTTCGGCAGCCGCTACGCCTCGACCATTTTCGGCATGGTCTATACCGGCAAGGGCGCGGCGGCATTGTTCTCCGGTTGGGGCGCTGCGGCGCTGGCCGCCGCGTTCGCCGGCTCGTTTGTCGCGCCTTACTACATAGCTGCGGCCTGCGACCTGCTCGCCGCCGTGCTCGCCTTCTTCCTGCTCAAACCGATCGCCCGCGGCACCCTGGCGCGTTCCGCACAGCGCCGGAATGCGCGCGGCGCCTAGACCGCTCACCCCAAAACACTCAAGAAAACTGGAGACCAAACTGATGAAGATCACGAAAGTAGAAACGCACCTGGTGTCTGCGCCTCTCGCCCATTCCTGGGAAACCGGGATCGGCTCGGCAAAGCAGCGCGACGAATTGCTGGTGCTGGTTCACACCGATGAGGGCATCACCGGGATCGGCTCATCTTATCATGCGCATGCCGGCCTTGCGATGAAGGCGGTGGTCGATACCAAGGTGGCGCCGGCCGTGATCGGGCTCAATCCGCTCGATATCGGCGCGATCTGGGAGCGGCTGTTCTACGGGACGGTCTATATCGGGTCAGCCGGTGTGCAGGGCCTGGCCGGTATCGATATCGCGTTGTGGGATATTTTGGGCAAGGTGTCGAAGCAGCCGGTTGCGACGCTGCTCGGCGGCGGCGGCGTTGACTATGTCATGGCCTATGTCGGCTGCATGTCGCTCGGCTTCAAGGCGCACGACAAGCTGGTCGAGGAAGCCCAGGGCTATGTCTCCGAAGGCTACAAGGCGCTCAAGATTCGTGGCGGCGCCGGGGTCAAGCAGGACGTCGCGGCGATGCGCGCGGTGCGTAAGGCGCTCGGCGATGACATCGACCTGATGATCGACGTCAACGCCCGTTATAGCTGGCCCGAGGCGGTCGATCTGTCGAAGCGCCTGCAGGAGTTTGACACCTACTGGCTTGAGGATCCCTTCGACTTCTCGATTCCAAATCACCACGACGATGTCGGCAAACTGCGCTCGATGGGCCATACGCCGATCGCTTCGGGCGGCAACGTCTACAGCCGGTTCGACTATCGAAACCTCCTCGAGCGCGGCGGGGTCGATTATCTGACACCCGACGTGGTGAAGTCCGGCGGCTTCTCGGAGTCACTGAAGATGGCGCACATCGCCAGCGCCTATGACTGCATCATCGCGCCGCATACGCTCAATGGGCTGGGCCAGGTCGCCAATTTGCACTTCGCGGCGGCGATTCCGGGCCATATCCGGGGCTATGTCGAGTGGGATCCGACGTCGCCCAATCCGCTGCGCGATGAGTTGATGACCAATCCGGTGAAGGTCAAGGACGGCAGGCTCTACGTGCCGACCGGGCCCGGCCTCGGCACCGACCTCAACATGGACGTGCTCAAACGGCTGCAGCCGAGCGGTACCCACGAGATCGCCATGCAAGCCAGGGTGCGGCGCTGGAATGCGTAGCCTCTGATCAGGCGCGGGTCTCCACTGGGTATCTTGCAATCGCGGCGTCGTTTCGGGACAGCTCGAAACGACGCCGCTGCATCCTCACTCGACACTGTACCATCGCAGTAGGCGCGGCGCCGACCAATCCGTTGCCGTCGCCTCCATCAGCCAGCGCCCGGCGGTGTCGGCCGCGAAGGCGATGCGCTGGGTCTGGCCGGGCTCGACCGCGAGGGTATCCAGCCAAAACGGTTTCCAGCCATCGTCCAGCCGGTCCAGTAACCGGAAGTGGTGGCCATGCAGGTGGAATACGATGGCCTTGTCGGCTCGATTGGCCAGCGCCAGCACCACGATGCGGCCGGGCTTGGCCTTGAACGCGGGGGCTGCCGACGCCGAGAAGGTTGCGGGTGCAATCCAGCCGGCTTGCGGTCCGTTCAGGGGCAGGTCGATGCGCAGGGCGCTGCGGAGGTCCAGCCGATCGGGCAGGCCGTTGGGCGGCAGCGGTAGGCTCGCCGGTAGGGGCGCGTTCCGGACAGGCGCTTCCCCGGAGCCGACCAAGCGGGCGATCGGGTGTGCCTCGGCTCCGTCGTGCAGCAGGATTGATGCGGTCGCGCCAGCGGCGATCGCAGCGTCGACGAAGACATCGGCGCGGCCACCGGGTGCCAGCACCACCGCGCCGTTGCGTGCCAGGAACGGTTCGGACGGCTGCCCATCCAGGGCCATCACCTGGACATCGTGGTTTTCGATTTTTATTGCAATAACATTGCGTTGGAAGCCGTTAATAAAGCGAAGTCTAAGACGGTCACGTGCCCGCGCCGGGATGTCCAGCGTCCGCTGACCGTTGACCGTGTAGATCGCCGCCGTGTCTTTGGGATCGCGGCCGGGCGTAACCGCGGTTCCGTCTGGTCGCAATCGCCAGTCCTCGAACAGCAAGGCCTCGTCGCGATCGACCGTGACCGGGTCATTCTCGCCGACGACCAGCGCCCGCGCCGCCGAGGGCCGCGCTTGGCCATCGCCCAGCAGTCTGAGGTCGCACATGAATGTCCCGGCATAACGCAACGGAATTGCGAGGCTTTGCCTTGCCCGGGAGGCGAGCGCCGGTCCGCCTAGTAGCGGCTCGGTTGCCGGGACGCCGCCGAGTCCATGCCAGTTGAACGCGACCGGTGCAGCGGTGTCGTTCGTGAGGTCTACCCCAAGCGTATCGCCGCGCTTGAAGCGGAACGCATCATTCTCGGCCCCAATCGACCAGATCGGCGTATCCGGCTGCCCCGGGCGCAGCGCAATGGCGCTGGCTTTGGCCTGCAGCGTCAGCGAGGGGCGGGCCTGGGCGGCCGCCAGCCCGGGCAGCAGCGGACTGATCGTGGCAGCCCCCAATCCGGTCATCAGCTCGCGTCGATCGGGACGGAAAATGCGATCTGCCATGGTGGATGCGGACCATTTTCTGCTGGATATGTCCAGCGGCTGCGGCTACCTCGGAAGGGGCCTCCGAACGGCCATTTTTTTGCTGCGAACCGGTGGGCCCATGTTATAAGCCCGCCGCTCGCGGCATCGCGGCCGAACATGATGCTATTGGCGGGCGTGGCGGAATTGGTAGACGCGCTGGATTTAGGTTCCAGTGACGAAAGTTGTGGGGGTTCGAGTCCCTCCGCCCGCACCAAGCGCTCATCAAGCGTTTGCATGACGAATTCCGGCGAGCCTTTCCTTTGGGGGAAGGATTGCCGAACCACCGGCGCAGGCTTGAACGGCCGCGCGCCGACCATATTGACACTGTCCGGGGCCGTCGGCTCGGGACGAAAGCGGAAGAAGATTGACACCATGCAGGTCACAGAAACCCTCGCCGAGGGATTGAAGCACGAGTTTCAGATCAGCGTTCCGGCGGCGGATCTCGACGCCAAGGCGGACGCCCGTCTGGTCGATCTCAAGGACAAGGTCCGTCTCAACGGCTTTCGTCCGGGTAAGGTGCCGGTCAGCCACCTCAAGAAGGTGTATGGCAAGTCGGTGATGGCGGAGACCGTCGAGCAGACGATCCGCGACACCAACTCGCAAATCTTCACCGAGCGCGGCTTTCGTCTCGCGACCGAACCCAAGGTCACGATGCCGACGGAAGAGAAGGCGGTCGAGGACATCCTGAACGGCAAGTCCGATCTGACCTATACGGTCTCGATCGAAGTGGTGCCCGCGATCCAGCTCGCCGACTTCAAGAGCTTTACCGTCGAGAAGCCGGTGGTCGATGTCAGCGACACCGATGTCGACGAGGCCATCAAGCGCATCGCCGACCAGAACCGCAGCTACGTTGCGAAGGCCGAGGGTGCGAAGGCCGAAACCGGCGATCGCGTGACGATCAACTTCAAGGGCAGCATTGACGGCACGCCGTTCGAGGGCGGCGCCGGCGAGGGCATCCAGGTCGTGATCGGCACCGGACAGTTCATACCCGGGTTCGAGGAGCAACTGGTCGGCATCGCTGCGAACGAAAGCCGTACCTTGAAGGTCACCTTCCCGAAGAATTACGCCAGCGAGAAGCTGGCCGGCCAGCCTGCCGAGTTCGAAACCACCGCGACTGCGATCGAAGCGCCGCAGGAAACCGTGATCGACGACGAGTTCGCCAAGTCACTGGGGCTTGAATCGCTCGACAAGCTGAAGGAAGCCGCGCGCGAACGGCTGACCGCTGAGTTCGCGGGTGCGACCCGCCAGCGCGTCAAGCGTATGCTGCTCGATCGTCTCGACGAGGCCCATCGCTTCGAGGCGCCGCCGTCGCTGATTGGCGAGGAGTTCCAGCTGATGTGGAACTCGATCAAGGCGGAGATGGAATCCAGCGGCAAGACTTTTGCCGATGAGAACACCACCGAAGAGGCGGCGAAGGAAGAATACCACAAGATCGCCGACCGCCGGGTGCGGCTCGGCCTGGTGCTGTCGGAGATCGGCGAAAAGAACAAGATCACGGTGACCGACGACGAGGTCAGTCGTGCCGTGATCGAGCGCGCGCGCTCGATGCCGGGACGCGAGAAGGAAGTCTGGGACTACTATCGCAACAATGCCAACGCGCTGGCCCAGCTCCGTGCGCCTATCTATGAGGACAAGGTCGTCGATTTCATCCTCGAACTCGCCAATGTGACCGAAAAGAAGGTCACGCGTGAGGAACTGTTCAAGGAAGAGGACGACGAGAAGAGCGCCGCCTGATATCGGCGCCGGTATCGGTACTTTTGCAGGTGCTTAAGCAGGTACTGGGCGTTAATGATGAACCGCGAAAGCGCCCCGGCGACGGCATCCGTCGCTAGGCGAGGCGTGTCGAATCAGCTTGAACTTGTCCAGCTCACTGTGCCGTTGCCCGGTCTTGTCACCGGGGGGAATTGCCCCATATCTGTGAGCACGTCTTTGGAAGTCCTCGCTTTGCAAGTTCTTGGCTTTGGAAGTCCTTGCATCACGGGACGTCCGTCCTCGCCGGCAAATCCGGTTTTCTTTCCGGGTCCTCGCCGGTGGATGTGCGTCCCCGCCAACCCACTACCTAACCCTTGGGGTGACTAATGCGCGATCCCGTTGAAACCTACATGAACCTCGTCCCGATGGTGGTCGAGCAGACGAACCGCGGTGAACGCGCCTACGACATTTTCTCGCGTCTCCTGAAGGAGCGCATCATCTTCGTGACCGGACCGGTCGAGGATGGCATGTCGACACTGACGGTGGCGCAGCTTCTGTTCCTTGAAGCCGAGAATCCGAAGAAGGAAATCTCGATGTACATCAACTCGCCGGGTGGCGTGGTGACGTCGGGGCTGGCGATCTATGACACCATGCAGTTCATTCGTCCGCCAGTGTCGACGCTGTGCACGGGGCAGGCGGCCTCAATGGGCTCGCTGTTGCTGGCCGCGGGCGAAAAGGACATGCGCTTCTCTTTGCCGAATTCGCGTATCATGGTGCACCAGCCCTCCGGCGGTTTTCAGGGCCAGGCCACCGACATCATGCTGCACGCGCAGGAGATCCTTAATCTCAAGAAGCGCCTCAACGAAATCTATGTGAAGCACACCGGCCAGACCTACAAAGCGATCGAAGACGCACTGGAACGCGACAAGTTCCTCACCGCGGAAATGGCGCGTGACTTCGGGATCGTCGACAAGGTAATCGACAAGCGCTCGGAAGAGCCGACGCCCAAAGCGCCCTGATTTTTGGGTTCTCAGGCTCCAAGTCTCTCCGACGAAGAGGCCCTTAACCAACGGGTGTTCCGATAAACGGAGCGCCCTCGCAAAGACCCGGCAGCGCCGGGTTCCTTCGTTAACCCCAGCGACTGTGCCGCGATTGGCAAAATTCAGCCGTCAGCAGCGCTTTAGTGCCTTCGCATGGGCACAAAGTTCCGCTTTCGTGCTGGTTTGGCGGCGTGGTAATCGCGCAACGCTTGGCTGATTTCCGCATCCGGCGCTCGCGCGGCTGCGACAAATCACGGTATTGTCACGGGTATCCGAAGCGCGGCCGATTAGGGAATTCTTGATAGTCGGCTGTCAGCATGGTTGGCTAGGCCGGGTAGGTTATGGTTGTGAGGGATTCGAGCTAACCGTGATTCTCGGTTTCGGGAGAGCAGGGTCTTTTTTGGTACGAATTTTGCTCTATCTATAATTCTGTGCCGGCGGTGCCGGAATAGGACAGAGTTTGAGATCAACGAGCTGACGGATCGAACGGCGGACGGAGATAAGAATGAGTAAGGTCGGCACGAGCGACTCCAAGAACACGCTATATTGCTCGTTCTGTGGCAAGAGCCAGCATGAAGTACGCAAGTTGATCGCGGGGCCAACCGTCTTCATCTGCGACGAGTGCGTTGAACTCTGCATGGATATCATCCGTGAGGAAAACAAATCCTCGCTGGTGAAATCGCGCGATGGCATTCCGACCCCGAAGGAAATCTGCAAGGTTCTCGATGACTACGTCATCGGTCAGAGCCATGCCAAGAAGGTGCTGTCGGTCGCCGTCCACAATCACTACAAGCGGCTCAATCATCAGACCAAGCACAACGACGTCGAACTGGCGAAATCCAACATCCTGCTGATCGGTCCGACCGGTTCGGGCAAGACGCTGCTGGCGCAAACGCTGGCGCGGATTCTCGATGTGCCGTTCACGATGGCGGATGCGACGACGCTGACTGAAGCCGGCTATGTCGGTGAGGACGTCGAGAACATCATCCTGAAGCTGCTGCAGTCGGCCGACTACAATGTCGAGCGCGCGCAGCGCGGCATCGTCTATATCGACGAAATCGACAAGATCAGCCGCAAGTCCGACAATCCCTCGATCACCCGCGACGTGTCGGGCGAGGGCGTGCAGCAGGCGCTGCTGAAGATCATGGAAGGCACCGTTGCATCGGTTCCGCCGCAGGGCGGCCGCAAGCATCCGCAGCAGGAGTTCCTGCAGGTCGACACCACCAATATCCTGTTCATCTGCGGTGGCGCGTTCTCCGGGCTCGAGAAGATCATCTCGGCGCGCGGTCGTTCGACCTCGATCGGTTTTGCCGCCCAGGTGCTGGCCCCTGAAGATCGTCGCACCGGCGAAATCTTCCGCCACGTCGAGCCTGAGGATCTGCTGAAGTACGGCCTGATCCCGGAATTCGTCGGCCGCTTGCCGGTGGTTGCGACCCTGGAAGATCTCGACGAAGCCTCGTTGAAGAAGATCCTGACCGATCCGAAGAACGCGCTGGTGAAGCAGTATCAACGGCTGTTCGAAATGGAGAATATCGAGCTGACCTTCGCCGACGAGGCGCTTGGCGCAGTTGCCCGCAAGGCAATCGAGCGCAAGACCGGCGCGCGCGGACTACGTTCGATCCTCGAAAGCATCCTGCTCGAGACCATGTTCGATCTTCCGGGTCTGGAAGGCGTCGAGGAAGTCGTGATCTCGCGCGAAGTGGTGGAGGGGACCGCGCGTCCACTCTACATCTACGCCGATCGTTCCGACCGTGCGGTCGAGAGCAGCGCCAGCGCCTGATCGCGCTGGTTCGGCGATGCAAAAATAACGGCTGCGGGAGCTTTCCCGTGGCCCCGATGGCGCAGTTGCCGCCCGGATGATATTGCACGCTTAAGCCCCATTTGGCGGGCATTTCCCAGACTTGACACCCCCCCGGTCGATAGCCACCTAATGCTATCGGCGGCGAAATTCATGCGTGAGATTCGTCACTCCACGAAACGGGGAATTAGGCTGCAGCAAGGCCAAACGACCCCATCCAGGCACCTTGTGGCGGTTGCGCAAAAGGGCGGACTGCGTGCAAGGGGGCACAACAAAAGGAATAGGCCATGACGACTCCGAAACCCCGGCCAACTATCGTTCACGGTGAAAGCCGCTCTTACCCGGTGCTGCCGCTCCGCGACATCGTGGTTTTCCCCAACATCATCGTGCCTCTGTTCGTCGGCCGCGAGAAATCGATCCGCGCGCTCGAAGAGGTGATGAAGAACGACGCGCTGATCATGCTGGCGACGCAGAAGAACGCGTCGGATGATGATCCGGCTCCGGATTCGATTTACGAGACCGGCACGCTTGCCAGCGTCCTGCAGCTGCTCAAATTGCCCGACGGCACCGTCAAGGTGCTGGTGGAAGGGCTCGAGCGCGCGCGCGTCGAGAAGTACTCCGACCGATCCGAATATTATGAAGCCACTGCGGTGGCGCTCGCCGACACCGACGCCAATTCCGTCGAAGCGGAAGCCTTGGCGCGCTCGGTCGTGTCCGATTTCGAGAGCTATGTGAAGCTCAACAAGAAGATCTCGGCCGAAGTGGTCGGCGTGGTGCAGGCCATCACTGATTTCGCCAAGCTGGGCGATCAGGTTGCTTCGCATCTGGCCGTCAAGATCGCCGATCGCCAGGCTATCCTGGAGACGTTGTCCGTCACCGCGCGCCTGGAGAAGGTGCTGGGGTTGATGGAGAGCGAAATCTCGGTGCTGCAGGTCGAGAAGCGCATCCGCTCGCGCGTCAAGCGCCAGATGGAGAAGACCCAGCGCGAATATTATCTCAACGAGCAGATGAAGGCGATCCAGAAGGAACTCGGCGATGACGAGGGCCGGGATGAGCTCGCCGATCTCGAAGAGAAGATCGCCAAGACCAAACTGTCGAAGGAAGCCCGCGAGAAGGCGCAGCACGAGCTGAAGAAGCTGCGCCAGATGTCGCCGATGTCCGCGGAAGCGACCGTCGTGCGCAACTATCTCGATTGGCTGCTGTCAATTCCGTGGAACAAGAAGTCCAAGGTGAAAAAGGATCTGGTCGCGGCGCAGGCTGTGCTGGATGACGATCACTACGGGCTGGAGAAGGTCAAGGATCGCATCGTCGAGTATTTGGCGGTGCAGTCACGCGCCAACAAGCTGACCGGCCCGATCCTGTGCCTGGTCGGCCCTCCCGGCGTCGGCAAGACCTCGCTCGGCAAGTCGATCGCCAAGGCGACGGGACGCGAGTTCGTTCGCGTGTCGCTCGGCGGCGTGCGCGATGAAGCCGAGATCCGCGGTCACCGCCGCACCTATATCGGCTCGATGCCCGGCAAGGTGATCCAGTCGATGCGGAAGGCGAAGACCTCGAATCCGCTGTTCCTGCTGGACGAGATCGACAAGATGGGCGCCGATTTCCGCGGCGATCCGTCCTCGGCTCTGCTCGAGGTGCTGGACCCCGAGCAGAACGGGACCTTCAACGACCACTATCTGGAGGTCGACTACGATCTGTCCAACGTGATGTTCATCACGACCGCGAATACGCTGAATATTCCCGGGCCGCTGATGGACCGCATGGAGATCATCCGGATCGCCGGCTACACCGAGAACGAGAAGGTCGAGATCGCGCGCAAGCATCTGATCCCGAACGCGATCTCCAAGCATGGCCTGGATTCGAAGGAATGGTCGATCGACGACGATGCATTGTTGCTGATGATCCGCCGCTACACCCGCGAAGCGGGCGTGCGTAACCTGGAGCGTGAGCTGTCGACACTCGCCCGCAAGGCGGTGAAGGAGCTGATGATCTCCAAGAAGAAGTCGGTGAAGGTCACCGAGAAGACCCTTGAGGACTTCCTCGGCGTTCCGAAGTATCGCTATGGCGAGATCGAGACGGACGATCAGGTCGGTATCGTCACCGGGTTGGCGTGGACCGATGTCGGCGGTGAGCTGCTCACCATCGAAGGCGTCATGATGCCCGGCAAGGGCAAGATGACGGTCACGGGCAATCTGCGTGACGTGATGAAGGAGTCGATTTCGGCGGCGGCGTCCTACGTCCGCTCGCGGGCAATCGTCTACGGCATCGAGCCGCCTTTGTTCGACAAGCGGGACATCCACGTCCACGTGCCGGAGGGGGCAACCCCGAAGGACGGACCGTCGGCGGGTGTCGCGATGGCCACCACGATCATCTCGGTCATGACCGGCATTCCGGTCAGGCACGATGTCGCGATGACCGGCGAGATCACGCTGCGCGGCCGGGTGCTGCCGATCGGTGGCTTGAAGGAGAAGCTGCTGGCTGCGGCCCGCGGCGGCATCAAGACGGTGCTGATACCGGAAGACAACGCCAAGGATCTCACGGAGATTTCCGATGCGATCAAGGGCGGGATGGAGATCATTCCGGTGGCTTACCTCGACGACGTCATCTCCAAGGCCCTGGTGCGGCCGCCGGTGCCGATCGTCTGGGAAGAGGACACCAAGGTGCCGGTCAAGCCCGACGCTGCCGACGAGGCCCCGGGCGGCCTGACGGCGCACTGAAGCCGGTCAACGAAACCAAAGGCGGCGCCCCTATCCGGGGCGCCGCTTTTTTGTAACAAGCGCTTCGTGACGGCAGCCACGGCTTGCGCCGGGGGGCACCGCAGCGCTAAACAGAGGTTGAGGGCGATTAGCTCAGTTGGTAGAGCGCTTCCTTTACACGGAAGATGTCGGCGGTTCGAGTCCGTCATCGCCTACCAGCCCTCGCCCTACGGGCGTCGGCTTGCCAAGTGGAAGCCCGCAGGGCGAAGGCTGTCGCGACCAAGTTGCGCGGCAACGAAGGCGAACCATGCCGAAGCCTTCATGCGCAGCTTCTTCGCCGCACTGCTTGGACTGCTGATCGGCTACCTCCCGTTGGCGGCCCTCTTTGAAAGCTGTCATGCCGCTGTGTAGCGCGTGCGATATGTCTGCGCCCGCCAAGGTCATGACCGGTCCATAGATGCGAGATGTCAAAGCTGCTGCCAGCCTGCGGGCCTGTTTCGTCCTGAGTGCGATTGGTTGTGTGTTGGGTGCGCTCACCACCTCTTCGGCACTGGCTGCGCCGAACTGCACCAATTTCTTTTACAATTCAGATGACTCCTGGAGCCCAACACATCCGATCCTGTTCGAAGGCCCGACCTCGCGGACGCAGGTGATGCCCAGCGACAAATTCCGTACCGGAATGCCTGGAATTGGCGGTCGCATCGCCGCCTCCCTAAACGCATCCTGCCGCTACGCGAGAACTTCCGCTGGGCCGCGGAACATACCCAAGGTACCGTAAGGCCGCGCAAGCGGAGTGAACGCCTATGGACGCACCGACAGGTCACGATCAGAACGCCGACCAGATCGCCTACTGGAACGGACCGGGCGGCCAGCGCTGGGCCAGCCGGCAGCAGGCGCAGGATATCCTGTTGGCGCCGGTCGCTGATGTTCTGATCGATCGCGCCAAACCCGGGGTTGGCGAACGGGTTATCGATATCGGCTGCGGCAGCGGCGCCACCACGATCGCGTTCGCGCAAAAGGTTGGTCCAACGGGTCACGCCCTTGGCGTCGACGTATCCGGGCCGATGCTGGAACGGGCGCGGCAGAGTGTCCCTGAGGGCGCGGCGATCGATTTCGTGCTCGCCGATGCCACGATCTATCCGTTTCAACCGGCCAGCTTTGATCTGCTGGCCTCGCGGTTCGGCGTGATGTTCTTCGCTGATCCCGCGAACTCTTTCGCGAACATGCGCAAAGCGCTGCGGCCGTCGGGCCGGCTGGCCTTTGCCTGCTGGCGCGAGCCGCGCGAAAACCCGTGGATGATGGCGCCGCTGCAGGCGGTCTACCAACACGTTCCGAAATTGCCGCAGCAGGGGCCGGAGGATCCGGGACCGTTCGCGTTCGCTTCGGAAGCGCGCGTGCACCGGATCCTCGGCGAATCCGGTTTTCGCGGCATCGCCATGGAGCCATGCCCGCTGTCGCTCGATATCGCGATCGGGCGGGGTCTCGAGGCCGCGGTGCAGAGCGCGCTCGAGATCGGACCTGCCAACCGCGCGTTGGAGGGGCAGCCGCTAGAGTTACGCGCGGCAGCCATCAGTTCGATCCGTGAAACGCTTGCACCTTTCGTCAAGGGCAACGCGGTGCCGCTCGCCGCATCGATCTGGATCGTGACTGCGCGGGCTTCGTAAAGCGTTAAGCCCGCTCTTCCCAGATTGTTGCCAGATGCACGATGGTCTGCATGGCTTTTTCCATGTCCTGCACGCTGACCCATTCCAGGCGCGAATGGAAAGCGTGTTCGCCGGCGAAAATGTTGGGGCAGGGCAGCCCCATGAATGACAGCCGCGAGCCATCGGTGCCGCCACGGATCGAGGTCTTGACCGGTTTGAGACCGGCGCGGCGGATCGCTTCCATGGCGTAGTCGATCATTTCCGGATGACGGTCGATCACCTGCTTCATGTTACGATATTGCTGCTTGACCTCCATCCGGTAGGTCGAGTGCGGAAAATCCTTCATCACCGATTTGACGATGTCTTCCAGCAGGGCTTCTTTTTCCACCAGGCCCTGATCGGTGAAGTCGCGCACGATAAAGCTGACGGTGGCCTGCTCCAGCGCGCCGGAGATCGCGATCGGATGCAGAAATCCCTGTTTGCCCTCGGTGGTTTCGGGCGAGCAGGTATCCTTTGGCAGCCGCTCGACGATGGCGGCGGCGATCTTGATCGCGTGCTCCATCTTGCCCTTGGCAAAGCCGGGATGGGTCGAGACGCCTTCGATGGTGATGGTGGCGCCGTCGGCCGAGAAGGTCTCGTCCTCGATATTGCCGGCGGTCTCACCGTCAATGGTGTAGGCGAAATCGGCGTCGAGCTTTTTCAGGTCGGCCTTGTCGACGCCGCGGCCGATCTCTTCATCGGGTGTGAACAATATCTTGATGGTGCCGTGTTTGATCTCGGGGTGATGCATCAGGAACGCCGCGGCGTCCATGATCTCGGCCACACCTGCCTTGTTGTCCGCCCCCAACAGCGTGGTGCCGTCGGTCGTGATGATGTCGTTGCCGATCTGATCGGCCAAAGCGGGATGATCGGCTGCGCGGATCACCTGCGTGGAATTGGCTGGGAGCACGATGTCCTCGCCGCGATAATTGCGCACGATCTGCGGCTTGACGTCCTTGCCAGTGCAGTCCGGCGAGGTGTCCATGTGCGAGCAGAAGCAGATGACAGGGACTTTCTTGTCCGTCGTCGCCGGGATCGTCGCGTAGACATAGCCGTATTCGTCCAGATGGGCGTCGGTGATCCCCATTGCCTGCAACTCGCTCGCGAGCAGGCGTCCCAAATTCTTCTGCTTGTCGGTCGAAGGGCAGGTGGGCGAAGCCGGGTCGGACTGGGTGTCGATCACGACATAGCGCAGGAAGCGTTCAGTGACGGTATGCGAAAACGAGAGGGACGGAGCCTGCATGATGACCGCGGCGAAATGAGAAACGGGATCGCTCTATAACAGAAAAGCGCCATTCCGGGGCCGCGTCACGGGCCGGAATGGCGCTTAAAATCGGACGGGTAAGGGCGTCTTTTTTAGACGGCTTCCTTGAGTTCCTTGGCGGCGCGGAACGCGACCTTCTTGCTCGCCTTGATGTGGATCGCTTCGCCGGTGGCGGGGTTGCGACCCATCCGGGCGGCGCGCTTGCGAACCTGCAGAATGCCGAGGCCGACGATGCGGATGCGCTCACCTTTCTTGAGGTGCTTGGTGATCCGGCTGACCAGGTCGCCCAGAATCGCTTCAGCGCTCTTTTTCGACAATTCGTGCTCTTCCGACAGCGCTGCTGCGAGATGCTTCAGCGTGATCGTGGTCGGAGTCGCTGCTTTCTTCGCCATATTTGGCCCTCCTCGTTGTTGATGGCTCAAGAAACTGAGACGTAGCAGGCCTTAAATGATTTGCAGGCCGGCTGACTACGCGGTTTTGCCGATAAAATGGGCCTTATTTGCATCGCGGTCGCGAAAACACCCGGTTGGTATGGGGATTCTCAACTGCCTTGACTAAAGGGGGATGGGCCTTTATGCCCTCGTTTCTACGCGGATTAGGATTTGATTACGGCATCCGCGGGAGTAGCTCAGTTGGTTAGAGCGCCGCCCTGTCACGGCGGAGGCCGCGGGTTCGAGTCCCGTCTCTCGCGCCATTATTTCAATGGCTTAGCGAGCCTGAAACCGTTAACGCGTCCCTAACGCCGGCCGCACGGCGATCAACTCCAGCAGTTCCGTTCGAACCCGTCCGGCCACATCTGCGCAATCGTGCGTTGTGGCATCGACAGGTTTCGATCCTGCTCCGGATTTTTCGGCTCGATTGTATCAGCGTCGCGATGTCAGCTCTGTTTGATGTCGCCGAGCGTCTTGTCGCTGCTATGAATGGCCAGCAGGTTGATGCCCGCTTGCATGACTTTGTAGCCGCGCGACTCCAGCCATCCCAGGAGTTGGGTGGAATCGGCCTTGATCTTCTCGATCAGCATGATCGGGCGGCTTTTTTCGATGGTGGCGCGTCCGCCTTCCAGAGCTTCCAGCTCCATACCCTCGATGTCGATCTTGATGAAGTCCAGCCGCGGCAGATTGATCTCGTCGATCGTCAACTTCCGGACGATGACGGTGTTTTTCGCATAGTCGATCGTTTGGCCGATGAACTCGTTCCCGGCGCGCTGGCGCAGTTCCAGGCTGCCGAAGCTGGAGGGGATGAGATAGTTCGGATTGGGAATTTCCAGTGTGCCGGGTTCAGACGACACCGCGGCATGCAGCGCATAGGCGTTGAAGCAGTTGTTGATCGCGATATTGCCGGCCAAGGCATAGAAGATTCGTTCCTGCGCTTCGATCGCAAGCACGGATCCCCATCCGGTCATCGCGTTGGCCCACTCCACCGTGTGGACGCCGATATTGGCGCCGCAATCGAGCGCCACGACACCGTCGCCATGATGATGACGACGGCGGCCGAGCAGTTCCAGCGCCATCCTGACCTCACCGAGATCGAAGGTCCCGGTCTCAAGAATCTGGAAGCCGACGCCATATCCCTGGGTGGCGTCGACCATCCGATAGTCAAATCGGTTGACGATCATTGTCCCGTGATTGGAGGAAGCAAGTACGAAGGCCAGCTTGCGTCCCATCGATGTCTCCCCAAGGGGCCTGGAATCGAGCCCGAATTTGAACCGCCGAATTACGAATCAGTTGTGGGGAGCTTAGGTTGGCTCGGCGCGGGCGGCCATCGTGCCGAGGCCGTAGTTTTATGGCGCGATCTATCCCGGTAGGTCCACGCGATGCCAGAAAGCAAAACGGCCGCCCAAGAGGCGGCCGTTTTGCTTTGGAAAATCAGGAAGTCCTAGCGGACCATCATCGCATCCGAACTGGTCACCGCGACCGGCTTGCCGGCCTTAACGACGTGTGCGGTCTGGCTGTAATCCGTATTGGTACGGGCGGAAATTCCCAACCCTGCCACCACAATACCGGCCACGAGGGCTATCACCACGATCTTGAGGTGGGTCGCGCGGTCTGCTGAGTGAAACGAGTGGTTCATCTGAGCCTCCAGGGCGTCTTTATCGCCGTTCGTTGGGAAACTCGTATCGCGCGCGTGTTTCAGAATGGTTTCGCGGCTTCCTCTAAATGGTTTCATCTGCCTTCAAAGCGTGTTTCGTCCGCATGGCAGGCGACCGGTCGGCAAGGGTTGCAGTGCAGCGCGGTTCGTCAGAAACTGCCCTTAAGCATCAGGGAGTGAAGCAATAATGAAGAAAATGACCCGCAGGGGCGTGCTAGGGGCGGCTTCGGCCGCATGGGCGACCACTGTTCTCGGCAAACCGGCCAAGGCCGCGGCCGAATTCGACTTCAAGCTGGGGGTCAACACGCCGGACAGCCATCCCCTGACGATCAGACTGGTCGAGGCTTCCAAGGCGATCGCGACACAGTCAGGCGGCCGGCTCAATATCGCGGTTTTCTCGAACAGTCAGTTGGGCGGCGACCCCGAAATGCTGTCGCAGGTCCGTGCCGGCGGCATCGAACTGATGGCGGCGCCCAGCCTGACGCTGTCGATCCTGGTGCCGCTGTCGGGGTTGCCCAGCATCGGTTTTGCCTTTCCCGGCTACGACCAGGTCTGGGCGGCGATGGACGGCGGGGTCGGCGACCTCGTCCGCGACGCTATCGGCAAAGCCGGGGTCGTGCCGATGAGGAAAGTCTGGGACAACGGTTTCCGGCAAATCACCTCATCATCGAGTCGGCAGATCAACAGCGTCGAGGATCTCAAGGGCTTCAAGATCCGCGTTCCGGTCACCGCGCTTTTGACCTCGCTGTTCTCAGGGCTTGGCGCGTTGCCGGCGAGCATCAGCGTCAGCGAGCTTTACTCGTCTCTGCAGACGCACATCGTGGAAGGCCAGGAAAATCCACTGGCGCAGGTTTCGACCAACAAGATGTACGAGGTGCAGAAATACTGCGCGCTGTCGAACCATTGCTGGAGCGGCTATTGGATCATCGGCAATCGACGCGCGCTTTCGAGCCTGCCGCCCGATCTGCTCGAAATCGTCAACGCCAGTTTCGATGCCGCGGCCCCCAACGAACGGGCCGACCTCGTCGAAATGGACCGCACGCTACAGGCCGAGCTCACCGGCCAAGGCATGATCTTCAACAAACCGGACTCGGTGCAATTCAGGGCGGCGCTGGTCAAGGCAGGCTTCTATACCCAGTGGCAGAAGACCTATGGCGCGGAGGCCTGGGCGCAGCTTGAAAAATATACAGGCAAGCTGACTTAACGCGTCGGGACCCTCGAAGATGACGGTCAGTCCTGTCGGGTTGGGTCGGAGAACCGCTGATCGGGCGGGGGCCGCACCCGGGTTCAGGCTGCGGCCTCGATGGGCGATCCGCCGGTCAGGATGTCGAGGGCTTGCAAGGGGCCGCGCTAGCGGGGCCGGGGTATTCAAGGCGCCCGGTTTTTGAGTTTCCCGACGCGTCTGGGGACGCCGGGAACTGTCAAGATAGCTTGTCTTGCGCCCCTTGTTGCGCTGCGCTAAGCCTCAGAATAATTCCAATCAACGAATCTGCGGGGGCGTCAACCGCAGGAAAAGGCGTCGCCGATGACCGGCATCTTGCAGAATTATCTTCCACTCGTGGTGTTTATCGGGGTTGCAAGCCTGATCGGCGTTGCCCTGCTGGTCGCCCCCTTCCTGGTCGCGTTTCAGCAGCCCGATCCCGAAAAGCTTTCCGCCTATGAATGCGGATTCAACGCTTTTGACGACGCCCGCATGAAGTTCGATGTCCGCTTCTATCTGGTGGCGATTCTTTTCATTATCTTCGACCTCGAAGTGGCTTTCCTGTTTCCGTGGGCAGTGGCGTTCGGGAAACTCGGGGCCACCGGTTTCTGGTCGATGATGGTTTTCCTCGCCGTCCTTACCGTCGGCTTCGCCTATGAATGGAAGAAAGGCGCGCTCGAATGGGACTGAGCCCCGCTGCCACAACGGCAAGACCCGCAGTCGCGCAGGCCGCGACCGGCATCCTCGATCCGTCCACCGGAAAGCCGGTCGGCGCCAATGATCCATTCTTTCTGGAGGTCAATCACGAGCTGTCCGATAAGGGCTTCTTCGTTGCGGCCGCCGACGACCTGATCACTTGGGCGCGCACCGGTTCGCTGATGTGGATGACGTTCGGTCTCGCCTGCTGCGCGGTCGAGATGATGCAGGTGTCGATGCCGCGCTATGACGTCGAGCGGTTCGGCTTTGCGCCGCGTGCTTCGCCGCGGCAGTCCGACGTGATGATCGTGGCCGGCACGCTGACCAACAAGATGGCGCCCGCGCTGCGCAAGGTCTACGACCAGATGCCGGAGCCGCGTTACGTGATCTCGATGGGGTCGTGCGCCAATGGCGGCGGCTACTATCACTATTCGTACTCGGTGGTGCGCGGTTGCGACCGCATCGTGCCGATCGATATCTATGTGCCGGGTTGCCCGCCGACGGCGGAGGCGCTGCTGTACGGCGTCTTGCTGCTGCAGAAGAAGATTCGGCGCACCGGAACCATCGAACGCTAAGGGTAAAGTCATGGACGACGGCAGGCTCGACGCCCTGGGGCAGACGATTGTTGGCGCGCTTCCGGGCGCCGCCACCGGTCATGCGATCGCGTTCAACCAGCTTACAGTGACGGTTCAGGCCGAAAAGATCGTCGATGTCGTGCGCTTCCTGCGCGACGATCCGGGGTGCCGCTTCGTCAACTTCACCGACGTGACGGCGGTGGACTATCCCGGGCGCGAGAAGCGCTTCGAGGTGATCTATCATTTCCTGTCGCCGACGCTGAACACGCGCATTCGTCTGCGCGCCGAAGCCGACGAATCCACGCAAGTGCCCTCGATCATCGAGGTGTTTCCGGGCGCGGATTGGTTCGAGCGCGAGTGTTATGATCTCTACGGCGTGATCTTCACCGGCCATCCGGACATGCGGCGGCTGCTGACCGACTACGGCTTCGACGGCCATCCGCTGCGCAAGGATTTTCCGCTCACCGGCTTCGTCGAGGTCCGTTACGACGACCAGGAGAAGCGGGTAGTGTACGAACCCGTCCGGCTCAATCAGGAATTCCGCAAATTCGATTTCCTCTCGCCGTGGGAAGGCGCGGACTATCCGCCGCTGCCCGGGGATGAGAAGGCGGGACCGAAGGTCTGACCATGAACGAGCAAAACCTCCGCAATTTTACGATCAATTTTGGGCCACAACATCCCGCTGCGCACGGCGTGTTGCGTCTGGTGCTCGAATTGGACGGCGAAGTGGTTGCGCGGGTCGATCCGCATATCGGCCTGCTGCATCGCGGTACCGAAAAGCTGATCGAGCACAAAACCTATCTGCAGGCGATTCCGTATTTCGATCGCCTCGATTACGTCGCGCCGATGAACCAGGAGCATGCGTTCTGCCTTGCGGCGGAGAAGCTGCTGGGCATCGAGGTGCCGCGCCGCGGACAATTGATCCGCGTGTTGTATTGCGAAATCGGCCGCATCCTGTCGCATCTGCTCAATGTCACGACGCAGGCGATGGACGTCGGCGCGCTGACCCCGCCGCTGTGGGGTTTTGAAGAGCGCGAAAAGCTGATGGTGTTTTACGAGCGCGCCTCCGGCTCGCGGATGCATGCGGCGTTCTTCCGGATCGGTGGCGTGCATCAGGATCTGCCGCCGAAGTTGATCGACGATATCGATGCGTGGTGCGACCCGTTCCTGCAGGTCGTCGCCGATCTCGAAACCCTGCTCACCGGCAACCGCATCTTCAAGCAGCGCAACGTCGATATCGGCGTGGTGTCGCTGCAGCAGGCATGGGAATGGGGCTTTTCGGGCGTGATGGTGCGCGGCTCCGGCGCGGCGTGGGATCTGCGCAAGGCGCAGCCTTACGAATGCTATGCCGAGATGGATTTCGATATTCCGATCGGCAAGAACGGCGATTGCTACGATCGCTACTGCATCCGCATGGAAGAAATGCGCCAATCAGTGCGCATCATGAAGCAGTGCATCGTCAAGCTGCGCGCCGCCGACGGGCAGGGGCCGGTCGCGGTGCAGGATCACAAGATTTTCCCGCCGCGCCGCGGTGAGATGAAGCGTTCGATGGAAGCATTGATCCATCACTTCAAGCTCTATACCGAAGGTTTCCATGTGCCGGCCGGCGAAGTCTATGCCGCGGTCGAGGCGCCGAAGGGCGAGTTCGGCGTCTATCTCGTCTCCGACGGCAGCAACAAGCCATATAAATGCAAGATCCGCGCGCCGGGTTTTGCACATCTGCAGGCGATGGATTTCATCTGCAGAGGCCATCTCCTGGCGGACGTTTCGGCCATTCTCGGCTCGCTCGATATCGTGTTTGGAGAGGTCGACCGGTGATGGCGCAGCCGCCAATCCAGTTCGACCGCGCCTCGGGAGCCCTTGAGGGGGCCAACCTGTGGGAGCGGACGGCTGCACTGGCGTTGGCGACTGGCTCAAAAATATCGTCGCATTTTTCGCATCGCGGCTACAACTCTTGCGCCAATTTGTTGCGCAAGACGCTGCCCAGCCGCGATATTGCGATCAAGCTTAACTCCGATGCGACGTTTGAATTCCCGTATGGCGACGGCTACTGGAGCAAATTGCTCAACCGCTCCTTTTCGTATGAAGACGAACTCGCGTTGTTGTTCCTGGATTCCGTCAGCGTCGATTACATGTTGCTCGATTGCGGCGCGAATTTTGGTTACTGGTCGGTGCTGGTCTCCAGCGCGCCCTATGGTTCGCATAAGGCGATCGCGATCGAACCCTCGTCGCAGAATTTCGCCAAGCTCAAGAATAATTCCGAGATCAACGGCAAGCGCTTCGAAGTCATGAAATGTGCGATCGGTGCTGCGCGCGGCACGGCGCGGCTTTCCGGCACCAAGCATGAGGCATTCAGCATCGCCGGTGAACAAGCCGACGATGGCGAAGAAGTGCCGGTGCTTGCGCTCGACAATCTGCTCGATGACGGCAAGATATCGGCCGCCGGAAAATATCTGATCAAGCTCGATGTCGAAGGCGTCGAGATCGAGGCCATCAAGGGCGGCACGCGGTTGTTGCAGGGCGACAGCGTGATCCTGTGCGAGGAGCACGGCAACGATCCGCAACACACGGTGTCGCGCTATATCCTTGAACAGACCCCGCTGAAGCTGATCGTCTACGATCCTCGCAGCAATCGGCTCGAGACCGTGACCGAGCTTTCGATCCTCGACCGCATCAAGGTTTCATCCCACGTCGGATATAACGTATTCGGCACCGCAAGCGCGTTTTGGCAGGACAGGATCAATGCCCTGAACGCCAATGCCGCGCGCCGCTCGCAATGAGAGACTGAGAGAATGTCCGTCCGCCGCCTTGCACCAAAGGAACAACAGCCCGCGAACTTCGAGTTCTCGGCGGAAAATCTGGCGTGGGCGAAAGCCCAGATGGCCAAATATCCGGAAGGGCGTCAGGCTTCAGCCGCGATCGCGATCCTGTGGCGAGTGCAAGAGCAGCACGAAGGCTGGGTGTCGGAGGCCGCGCTCCGTGCGGTCGCCGACCTACTCGATATGCCCTACATCC
The DNA here is from genome assembly GCA_963738105.1 of uncultured Alphaproteobacteria bacterium. GTDB lineage: Bacteria > Pseudomonadota > Alphaproteobacteria > Rhizobiales > Xanthobacteraceae > Bradyrhizobium. The sequence continues at coordinate 392,168 of CAVTWC010000022.1, forward strand.
GCATGCTCGAAATCGCGACCTTCTACACGATGTTCCAGCTGCAGCCGGTCGGCAAGAAGGCCCACGTTCAGGTTTGCGGCACCACGCCGTGCCGGTTGCGTGGCGCCGGCGATCTGATCGAAGTGTGCCAGAGTCGCATCCATCACGATCCTTTCCATCTGTCCGCCGACGGCAATTTCAGTTGGGAAGAGGTCGAGTGCCTCGGCGCCTGTGTGAATGCGCCGATGGTGCTGATCTGGAAGGACACCTACGAAGACCTGACCAAGGACAGCTTCGGCAAGGTGCTGGACGGTTTTGCCTCCGGCAATCCGGTCAAGCCCGGGCCGCAGAACGGCCGTCAGTTCTCCGCGCCGATGGGTGGACCGACCACGTTGAAGGAAACCACATGATGCGTGTTCGCGCGCCGTCCCATCGTTGATCCGAGGAAATTCACGTCATGCTCGACGACAAGGACCGTATCTTCAAGAACCTCTATGGCCTCCACGATTGGGGCCTCGATGGTGCGCGCCGCCGCGGCGCCTGGGATGGCACCAAGTCGATTATCGACAAGGGCCGCGATTGGATCATCAATGAGATGAAGGCTTCCGGCCTGCGTGGGCGGGGTGGGGCGGGCTTTCCGACCGGGTTGAAATGGTCGTTCATGCCGAAGGAATCGACCGACGGCCGGCCGAGCTATCTGGTGGTCAATGCCGACGAGTCCGAGCCCGGCACCTGCAAGGACCGCGAGATCATGCGGCACGATCCGCATCTGCTGGTCGAGGGCTGCCTGATCGCGAGTTTCGCGATGAATGCGCATGCCTGCTACATCTACGTGCGCGGCGAATTCATCCGCGAGCGCGAGCATCTGCAGGCCGCGATCGACCAGGCCTATGAAGCCAAACTGGTCGGCAAGGACAACCTCAACGGCTGGCCGTTTGACATCTACGTCGCGCACGGCGCCGGCGCCTATATCTGCGGCGAAGAAACCGCGCTGTTGGAGAGCCTGGAAGGCAAGAAGGGGCAGCCGCGCCTGAAGCCGCCATTTCCGGCCAATGTCGGTCTCTATGGCTGCCCGACCACCGTCAACAACGTCGAGTCGATTGCGGTTGCGCCCGACATCCTGCGGCGCGGGGCGGCGTGGTTTGCTGCCATCGGCCGGCCCAACAATGTCGGTACCAAGTTATTTTGCATTTCCGGCCATGTCGAACGCCCCTGCAATGTCGAGGAGGCGATGGGCATTCCGTTCCGCGAACTGATCGAGCGCCATTGCGGCGGTATCCGCGGCGGCTGGGACAATCTCAAGGCGGTGATTCCCGGCGGTTCATCGGTGCGGATGGTGCCGGCGGAGCAGATCATCGATACGCCGATGGATTTCGACAGCCTCGGCAAATTGCGCTCCGGTCTGGGTACCGCAGCGGTCATCGTGATGGACAAGTCGACTGACCTGATCCGGGCGATCGCGCGTATCTCCTATTTCTACAAGCATGAGAGCTGCGGCCAGTGCACGCCATGCCGCGAAGGCACGGGGTGGATGTGGCGGGTGCTGACCCGGATGGCCGAAGGCCGCGCCCACAAGCGCGAGATCGACATGCTGCTCGAGGTTACCAAGCAGATCGAAGGCCACACCATCTGCGCGCTCGGCGATGCCGCGGCGTGGCCAATCCAGGGCCTGATCGCGCATTTCCGTCACGAGATCGAAGCACGGATCGACGAATATTCGCACAAGGCGGATGTCGACGATGCCGGCATCCTCGATCCCGCGCATATGGTGGCGGCGGAGTGATCTTGATGTCGCAACCGGGCACCTTCTGGTGGCAGAAGTTCGGAACGCTTGCGCAGATGGCGCAGGCGGCCGTGGCGCTGCTCGGCGTGGTTGCGATCCTGACCCAGATCACCGAAATTCGCTCCAGTAATCGCGCCTCAAGTGCGCGGCAGGCGTTCCTCGGCTATACCGACCTCGCGTTCAGAAATCCGAAATTCTCGGCGCCGAATTACGATACCATCAAGGCGAGCGGTCGCGACGAGCGGGTCCAATATGAGAGCTTTGTCTCGTATTTCCTGTATGCCTGCGAGGAAGCCATCGGCGCGTTCGCCGGCAAGCCGGAATGGCGGGCGTCCTGCGATTACGATTTGAGGCCGCATCTGCCGTTCCTGTGCGAAAAGAACGTGGCGGAGCCGGCTTATCTCGAGACCTATAGCAACGACACCCAGCAATGGGTGAAGGCGTCCTTGAAGACCGCCAGCGTCACACCACCCGACTGCAAGCTCGGAAAGACTTAGAGACCAATGACCAAACTCATCGTCGATGGCAAAGAGATCGATGTTCCCCCGGAATACACGCTGCTGCAGGCGTGTGAAGCGGCGGGCGCCGAAATTCCGCGGTTTTGCTACCATGAGCGGCTGTCAATCGCCGGTAATTGCCGGATGTGCCTGGTTGAGGTGAAGGGCGGGCCGAAGCCGGTCGCAAGCTGCGCCTGGGGCGTTCGCGATTGCCGTCCCGGTCCGAAGGGTGAGCCGCCGGAAATCTCGACCCGCTCGCCGATGGTCAAGAAGGCACGCGAAGGCGTGATGGAATTCCTGCTGATCAATCATCCGCTGGATTGTCCGATCTGCGATCAGGGCGGCGAGTGCGATCTGCAGGACCAGGCGATGGGCTACGGCGTCGACACCAGCCGCTTCGCCGAGAACAAGCGCGCCGTCGAAGACAAATATCTGGGCGCGCTGGTCAAGACCTCGATGAACCGCTGCATCCAGTGCACGCGTTGCGTTCGCTTCTCCGCCGAAGTTGCCGGCGCCCCCGAAATGGGCGCGACCGGCCGAGGCGAGGACATGGAAATCACGACCTATCTCGAATCCGCGCTGAGTTCCGAATTGCAGGGCAATCTGGTC
>CAVTWC010000023.1:0-30384 GCA_963738105.1 uncultured Alphaproteobacteria bacterium
CGACGATCACAAGCAGGTCGGTCGTCAGCCATTCGGGTATGCGCTTCGCAGATTGGGTCATGGCGTGTACCCTCCGCTACGGAATTTTCTATGCCGAAAGAGTGCAAGCGGGTATGAACCGGTTCACACTTGGGGATTGATTTGGGCATCGGCGGCGAGCTGGTTGAGGGTTACCGATCATCGACTTCTCGATGAAGACCCGCACGGGCGGGGCTCAATGGTTCGCCGAGTTCGTCGCCACCTTCGGCCTGGTCGCGACGATCCTCGGGATCAATCCGCTTCCGGACGAACGCGGCGCCGATGGTCGTCGGCCTCTACATCACCGCAGCGTACTGGTTCACCGCCTCGACCTCGTTCGCCAATCCGGCGGTGACCATCGCCCGCTCGCTGACAAACACCTTCTCGGGTATTCTTGTCCGGTGGACCTTCCGGGTCTTCATACTGGCCGAGCTTTGCGGCGCGTTCGTTGGGATGCTGCTGATGAACTGGCTGTTGGGCCGCGCCGAAGTACGGGGCCCGGTCAAAATCGCGGAGACATCTCGATGAGCGTCACGATCTATCACAATCCCGACTGCGGCACCTCCCGCAACACCCTCGCGATGATCCGCCAGAGCGGCGTCGAGCCGACCGTCATCGAGTATCTCAAGACGCCGCCTTCGCGCGAAAGGCTGAAGGAGTTGATCTCGGCGATGGGCATCTCGTGTGCGCCCTGCTTCGCGAGAAAGGTACGCCCTACAACGAGCTCGGCCTCGATGACCCGAAGTGGACCGACGAGCAGCTACATCGTTCGGATGTTGGCACATCCGATCCTGATCAACCGGCCGATCGTCGTCACGCCGAAGGGCGTCAAACTCTGTCGGCCGTCCGAAGCGGTGCTCAATCTCCTGCCCAATCCCCACGATCCGCCGCTTTGTCAAAGAGGATGGCGAAGTGATCGACGCCGCGTAACGTTGCAGGCACATCAGGGATTCCCGATGCGTCAGATGGGGCGGGTCTCCGCCATCACGGCGGTCGTCGACTTTCGCCAGTCTGCCAACCGACATGGCCGCAAAGCCCGCCAACGCAATCGCTCCGAGGACCAGCAGGGCCGGTGTCCGCGCGTCGGAACTGACGGGAACGTCGATGGCCATCAAGATACCCATGAGGCCGAAGTAGAGGGCACAAGAAGCCCCCCAGGGTCAGGAGATTCGCGGTACGAAGGAGACATCCCTGTTCTGTTCCGAACCCCACCCCTAACGGTGGTGGCGATACCAAATCGAGCCGATCCACCGGAATGCAGCGGTTCGGGACCGTGTCGACCCTTCGGACAATGCGCAGCGTCAAGGAAGTCTCGCCGGGCCGTGGCCCTTCGCGACAGAGCTAAATCAGTGCCTCGCCGGTCACAACCTGTGCAGGGAGAGGGGCCGACCTGCGGCGGCTAGGCTGGATGACCGCTGTAGCGCTCTCTTCCCGACTGGCTTCAGTTGCCACGACGTTGGTCTGCGGCCCGAGACTAGAAATTGCCCCGATTTGCTCATGCACTTCCGAAGGATCCGAACGCGATCCCCGTGAATATCGAATCCTTGCTTTCGAAGGCTTTTCAGGAGCTGCTCTGTCGTAGCGGGCTCAGAGAGTGTGCGAAGGACCATTCGGGTCGCCTCAATGATGCTGTCCGTAGTCTCGAACCACTTGACCGGCAACGCGTCATAAGCGGCCTTCAACATGAAGCCATCCCTGCGAATGTTGACGAATGTGTCGCGCCGGTAACCAATAGCTCGCTCCACCTCTGTCGGTGTCGCCGCGACACCACGTTCGGCTAAGCGCTTCTGAATCTCATGGATGGTAACCGGCTCGACGTCGCTGACGAGGAGGTCTTCGACCTTCTTGTGAAATGGGACCATTCCCTCCGAACCCTCTTTCGGATACGCGATCCTCAGCGTCTGCATCCATCTTCCGCGGTGAGGGTTCCAGACTTAACAATATTGTTAGGTCGAGAACCCTCACCCCGGAATGAGTCCGAGCCAGACACAAATCGAGCGAGCTTCCCCACGACCTCTACTTCGAATTCCCGGCCGTCTTTGGGATGAACGACGATCCGTTCGACAAGTGCGTTCAGCTCCTCCATGACTGCCAGATCCACCTCCTTAGCGGGAGCGGTCGTCAGTCGTTCAAGGGTTTCCTCTACCAGCTTCAGATAGCTCGCAGCTGAGGGTGCATGGATCTTGAATTCGTAGGTGCCAGCGCGAAGTGCGTCCTCCTGCTGACGGGCTTCGTCGATTTGCAGCTGAACCTCAGAGAGTTTTTCAATGAGGTAGACGTGGTCGCCGCCACTCTTGATGGCCGCGGCTAAATTCTCGCGTGCGCCGTGGAGGCCATCCAGCAGCTTCTTAAGCCTAGAGAACTCCTTCTTCTTCTTCCGTATGACGGCCTTCCCATGGCTCGAGTGCTCCCTTAGAAACGCTTCGATGACCTTCGGCTCCTTTAGATTTTCTCGGAGGGTCCTCAACGCTGCCTCAAAAACCAGGGATCTGACGTAGCTGCGACTGTTGGTGCAGTTTCCCGACCTGACCCCACCGCATTGTACGCGGATTTGCCGATTATGCCCCCCACCATTGATTTTCATGCTGCCGTAGTTGGTCGTGCCATCCTTATTCACGACCAGACACTCCGCACACTTCAATTTTCCGGCGAACAGAGCCGGAGGCCCCGGCGTGGATTGTTCGCTCCTCGGACGTCTGTCATAGCGCTCCTGAACTGCGTCGAAGACAGGCTGTTTGATAATGGCTGTATGCTTACCCTCTTTAAATCTCCACTCATTCGCGTCCAATTTGGTGCGAGACCGTCTCGTCTTCAGGATGTACTATCCTCTCGGTCTTGTCGTAGATCACAAACCCCGTGTACACGTGGTTATGCAAAATACCCCGGCGCCCGCTTTTTAGGGTAAGGATCGGTTTGCGCCATTTCTTGCCGCGCGGTGATAGTATCTTCTTGGCATTCAGGATCTTACATATCGTGGGCGGCGACTTGCCTTCCAGGTACATTTTGAAGATCTTTCTGACGATCGCCGCTTCCGCCTTAACAATTTCAAGGTGGCCATTTTGTCCTTTTTTTCGGACGAGCCGATAGCCATACGGCTCACGGCCCACGTGTCGCCCGTCCATATTGATGGCGTAGTGTGCTCGCTTGATCTGTTGGCGCGCCATGCCCAGCATCAGATCGGCGACCATGGCCAGAGCCACGCCAGTTACATAGTGGATCTCTCCGTTAACGACGGTCCATATCTGAACTCGATGGTTCTCTGCGATCTCGAAAAACCGGACAAGCTCCGGCAAACTCCGCCCCCAGCGCGAAAAATCGTGAGACAACACTATGTCCACCTCACGTTTACGGATGGCGTCTTTCAGTTTACGGTATTGAATTCGTTTGCGCTGTCCTTTGCCTGACTGGACTTCGGAAAAGATACCGACAGACTTCCACCCCTTCTGCTTGGAGCGAAACGTCTCCATGACCTTGAGCTGGTCGTGAATTGACATGTCTTGCTTCTTTGTCGAGGCTCGCGCATAGGACATGACCCGAATAGTGCCTGTTCGTTTCCGGTCGGGTTGCCCAATTGTCCTTTCGGCGGCACGTTTCAGGAGCTTGGCCCACTCGAGCTGTTCTCTTGTCATCTCTTCTTCCTATTTTCGAACTCTTTCGCCCGTCGTACCGCTTGGGCGCCGTAACCGCATCGACCGTGCGCGCTGAAATCCGGCCTTCCGACGAAGAAGGTTTGCCACTGCTTCACCGGCTTGGCGTTCAACGTCGGCTTCCGCCAGAGCTCGGAGAAATGGCAGCAGCAGGGATAGACGTTCGGCCTCGCAGTTGGCGCCCGCTTTTCCGCAATTCGACCTGGAGGATGCACTCCTGCTTTGGACAGATCCAATATCGCGAGACGGATTGCCCGATTCGCGTTTACGATGGGGAGCAGCTCTTTTTCGGGTGATGCCTTCTTGGAAGAGACGCCGCCATCCGCTGTGACACAGCCAGACTTTTTGCCCCCCGTACTGGCTCCTGAATGCAACATCATGGACAAACCTCAACCAGAAGTTAGCGCACTCGGTGCGATGACGATGTGGTAACCAAATCGTTGAGCGGGCATTTGCATTTCGCTGGCAGGCGTCAGAGACGAATCTCGTACGAGGGCCGCGCTCGGGAATCGGAATTATTCGCCAGAGTGGCGATCACCTCCAGCGCTCTTCACTGCGTCAGCGGCGGCCGCAATCAATGACCAGACGCTCTGCCAACGGTCGTGTTTGCATACGTAGACCGTGCCGGTCCGCGCGTCCGTACCCGCGAAGGGGTTTTCTCCTTCCGCAAAGTCGACCCGGTAATCGCTTTGGGCTGCAAGATTGGAGACGTTGGCGATATGCATTAAGCCGATGGTGCGTCGGCCTTCCGCATATCCGCCAGGAAAGATCTCAACCGTAACTCTGATCATCCGTTCGCTCCACGGTTCTGTGAGACCGAACTGTGCTTGCCGAGTGACGAATACTGTTGTTGCTAGATCGGCTCTGATGAGGCCGTCCGACGGAGCTGGTGGACCACGGAACAAGTCTTCGATAAGCCGCTCAATCGGGCATCAGGGGCGGCACAGGGAATTAGCGGTCAGCAGTTCGTGCCCGCTTTTAGCGGCCTACATGTCGCGATAGGATCGCCTCAGGAGGCCACGCGGACCGACTGCTTAAAGATCCTTTCTTCGCTCCATCGAGAGCAGCTATTCGGCTTGATTGCGAGCGGGCGCGGTAAGCTAGGCGCACGGCGCCTAAAGCACGATCGAACTACTGCGCCCGCCCAACTCGTCGGGGACGTCGCGTTTGGCGTCAAGCTACCGCGCTGACACGATAGTGCATCGTCCGAACGGAGCATGATGGATATTAAGGCTGACCAGATCTGCACACGCGAGAGCACAAATGTTGGCCACGATGTCGCGGGTGGGGTGAGCACGTTCTTCCAATTCCGCAAGCGACTGCGGACCCTCCCCTTCAAGTGCGAGTCCAATTCTTAATCGGTCTAAGAGCGATACCTGGTGCCGGGCATACGACCACACCGTGCGCGAGTTCGTGAAGAGCGGCTCGCGCCGGATGTCTATTAAGTCGCGCTCTAGCAAACGGAGACCGTATCGTCCTAGCGCGTAAGTGAGGCGAGCCCGCTGGCCCTCGTCAGTTTCTGGTTGCGTTTCGTAGACCCTGAGTAGGAAGCGACCGTCGACGCGATAAAGAACGACGCCATGCAGCGAAAGCGGGGGACACTCGATAATGGGACCTGTCCGATAGCGGATAGCTAGGACCGCAGGATCGAGGGCCGCTTGCTCGAGCGCGTAGCGGAGAAGCGGCGGCTGCCGTATCGGAACTCCGATCTCGCATTTGCAGCTAACGAAAAGTGCAGGAACTGCAGCTCTAGGGCGACACTGGGTGGGACGCATGATCCTCTCCTGAACATGTTTCGATGACGGAGGGCGTTGCCGATCTGGAAGCAGCGGTCGAGATTTTGGTCGCGCATCACCGCAGACTATGCGGTCAATGTGCGGCCGGCGTCATTTGACGCGCGTTTCCCGCCGAAGTGTTGTAGCTATTTCCGAGACCATCCGCGGGCGACTTGGAAATTAACTCGCGCGCCACAACAGATCAAAAAACAACGTCTCGTCTCATGTACGTTATATCGTACACTGCGATTGCGCCAAACATATGGCCTCCGGTCAAAAAATGGACGATACCGAGGAAGCGCCCCATCTTCATTCGGGCGCCTCAAGATTGATTCATCGACGCCGCTTGAGAAGTTCGGCAGCTTCCACCCCGAGCACCACTGCTATCCGGTGAATTGAGTCGAGGGTCGGATTCGTCTCTCCTCGCTCGATATCGGAGATTAGAGCGCGCCGGATCTCCGCTCGATCGGCCAAATCCGACTGCGTCATCTCGAGGGAGACGCGCAGCTCACGAACGTTGTGGCCCAGAGTGGCCCTCAGGCGCCGTCGTGCCCTTCCAAAGGACTCGGATCCGACCACCGTTCCTCCGCCAATGCTTTTTTTGCCTGCCAAAGCTCCAAAGCCAATGGCCCGCGCAGTCTGCCATCTCGCGGTCGACGCGGCTACATGGTCGTTGCCAAGTTCAAGGATTCATCCTTGCTCGCGGCGGTGGAAAACCGACAAGGATTCCTGGCCGGACTCCAGGCGAACATCGGTATTGTTCTGTGCCTCTATCGGATTTCACCGTCTATCAGGACCCTCAGCGTGTTTCCGCCCAGCGGGGCGAACGAACGCGACCGGCAGGTCAGGACAACGACCTGTTGACTTTTGGCGGCACGGCTGAGCGCGTCGAACATCATGTTGATGCGTTCGTCGTCGCAATAGACCAGAGCGTCGTCGAGGATGATCGGCACGTTGCCTCCGCGCTCAGCCAGCAGCGTTCCCATGGCCAGACGCACAAGCACCGCGATTTGCTCCTGAGTTCCTCCGGAAAGCCGCTTGAAGCTCTCCGAACGCGTGCGCTTGATCCCGGTGACCGCGAACCCATCGCCCAACTCGAGCTCCGCTCCGGGAAAAAGATCGTTCAGATAAGGCCGCAGGTGACGCCGAACGGGCTCGTAGTAGCGTTCCCGGCCTTCGGCGAGGCAATCGCCGACTGTGTCGCGCAGCAACTGCAGTGTGGCGACGCGTTCCTCGATACGCGCGCATTCGCGTTCGGCGATCTTCCGCTGTTCTTGCGCGACGGCATACGCTTCGCCGACGCCGTCGCCTCCAGCCGCCTGGATCTGCCCGGTCAGCCGGCCGATGTCGCGCTCCAGCGACATGAGCTCCGCGTTATGGTTTTCGAGGGCCTTCTCCAGCCTGGAGCAACGCAATTCGCGGCGCTCGATCTCGGCGGCATCCGGGGCTGCCTGCCGGACGGCGGCGAGCGTGGCCGCCTTGGTCTGCTGCATGGTTTCGCAGGCCGCGACTTCAGCGACCAAGGCGGCGTCGCGGGCCGCGCGGTCGGCGTCGGGACAGACGACGAGGTCCTCAGCAATGCTTTTCCGGACGAATTCCAGCCTGGTTGAAACGTCGGCGCGCGCGCACTACCGCGGCTTCCACGGCCCTCCGATGCTCCTGCGTGGCGGCCGCGAGCTTCTCACGCCGGGCTTCTAGCGAAGCACGCCTCTGCTCGTAGCCAAGTCCTTCCGAATCGATCTCCGCCTGACCGGGCAGCGCAGCTCGGCAGGTCGCCGCGAGAACGGCGTCGATAGCCGCCTGCACCGCGGCGAGCTCGGACCTCACCGCGGCGCCCGCTCTCGCCGGATCGTCGCTCGCTTCGAGGCCCTTCAGCTCGGCGAGGACGCCGCGACGGCCATGCTCGAGATCGCGACGGCGCGTCAGTATCGCATGAGCCTCCGCAGCGTCTTCCACGCCGGACGCTGCGAGGAGCGCCGACCTGTCGGCATCGAGGCGCTTGCGCGCTTCATGCCGGGGATGGAGAGCTGGCGTGACCGTGATCGTCGCGAGATCGCCGATCGTGATCTTCGTCGGCGCCAGCACGGCCGTGACCTGGTTGCCGTCGACGCCGAGCGAACCGACCCGCACCTGCCCGGCACCCGCCGGGCCGACTTCGATCGTCAAAGTCGCCGCTGCCGCCGATAGCTGCGCGTCCAACGACGCCAGTTGACGGTCGAGGTCGTCGAGCCTGGCGACAGTCTCCGGATCGACGCGGACCTGCGAAAGCTGGGCGTCGATCGCTCTCAGACTGTCGGCGGCCCGTTCGAGCACGTCCAGCCGGCGGATCAATTCGTCTTTGCGCGAGGCGCGAAGCACCGCGCCGGCCAGTCGTCCGAGATGCTGCTCCCGGACGATCAGCTCCTTCGCTTCGCCTTCGGTCGCCGCCGACGCCTCCACGGTGCGAGCGAGCGATGCCCGAACTTCCTCTTCCTGCGCGAGAATTCCGGGCAGGCTTCCGTTCATATCCGCTTCGAGGGAACGGTTGCGATCCACGCGCTCGGCGATTTCGCGGAGCTGCCGCAGGCGTTGGGCCGCGCCTTCGAGCGCGCGCCGCGCCGCCGATGTCTCCGCCTCGAGACTTCGGATTTCCTGGTGTGCGGCCTGCGCTTCGCGCAGCTTGTTTCGGGCGCCCGTGAGCTCCTCTGTCATGTGCGCCGCGGCGGCCGGATCCTTGAGTTCGCGATGCCGCCTGCGGTGTTGCGCAAGTTCGGCGAACTGCTTTTCGAGAGCGCCGACCTTGGCGAAGCCGTCGGTTTCCGCCTTTTGCCAATGCTCAAGACGTTCGCGGGCACGGGCGAGCGGGCCATCGCTGCGCGGACCGCGTTCGCCGTCGGTCATGTTTCGCCGTATCTCGCCGGTGATCTCGTCGATCGCCAGCCGCGCGCGCTCCCCGCCAACGAGCGCTCCGACCTCCGACTCGATAGCGGAGTTGAGGAGCGACGAAGCGCCCGAACCTGGAACGGGCGCGCTGAACGAGGCGCCCTGCCCCACCCATAGAAGACCGAACGCGCCGTCGTCGATGCTCCGCCCGCTGCCCGGCGCCATGCCCAGGATGTCCCAGATCGCCTTGTCGGCCTCGCCGGCGCGGGCGATCTCGCGGCCGTCCTCCGTCAGGACGGCCAAGGGAGAACGGAGGAAGCTCTTCCGGATAACGTAGCGCCGACCCTCGTGGTCGAAGTCCAGTTCGACGGTGGCGGGAAGCTGGCTGTCGTCGGATCCGAGATCCCTTAGCTCCTGGGTCTTGCTGTCGTGGCGGAGAACAGGCACGTGCGGATGGCCTTGAAGAGGGTGGACTTGCCGATCTCGTTGCCGGCCGCCAGTACATTCACGCCTGCGCCGAAGCCGTCCACGCGGGCGACGCCGGCGAAGCGGCCGATTCCTTCGACGCTGAGTGCGTTGATGAGCATCAGGCGGCCTCCTCGCGGACAGCGCCGGCCACGCGGAGATAGAGTTCGACAAGCGCCTCCTCGGCGCGCCGCCGCAGATCGGGTGCGGCGGTGAAGTCGTCGACGACGTTCTTGAAGTCGATCGGCGGAACGCCGCAGCACGCCGTCGAAATCGATCGCCTCCAGATCCGCCTGCGTCGGCCGCGCCGCCAGCGAGGCCTCATCCAGATCCAGATGAAACACCGCGGCGTCGAGATCGACCATGCGGCGTCGGAAGGCTCCATATGCTGCCAGCGGCAGGCTGCCTTCGAGCTTGAGGCGTAGTATCAGGCGCGAGAGATCGGGCTCCTCGCGCAGCCGACGATCGAGATCGGCGGATGCCTCTTCGTCGTCGAGCCGCTCCGAGCGCGTGACCCAGCGATAGGTGCCGGTGACGAGCGGGTGACCGAAGGAGGCGCGCCCGGGCCCGCGATGTCGACGAGGAGCGCGGTGCCCTGCTCCTGGCCGCCATCGCGATCGGGTTCGGGCGTTCCCGCGTACCATGTGGTCGGACCCACCTGCAGCGTGCGGTGCCAGTCGCCGAGCGCGAGATAGTCGAGATGTGCCTTCGCGGCACGCGCGGGATCGATCGGATTGGTCGCTTCGCCCCCGCTGCCGAAATTGACGACAGACCCGTGCGCGAGGCCGATCCGCAGCGCGCCCGGCGGGGTCGGCGCCGCGTCCATCCATGCAGTAATGTCGTCGAATTCGCTCTTGCGGAGCAGCGGTGCCGGCAGCAGGGCCGCGTTCTCGTCGAGCGTCGACGGAATCGGCGAGAGATGAAGGTGAATGTTCTCAGGCACGCCGAGCTGCGCGACCCGATCCCAGACGCCCTCCGGACGGTGGGGATCGTGGTTACCCGGGAGCAGGTGCCACTGAACGTCTGCAAACGGCTTCATGCGCTCGATCGGCGCTCGCAGCGTGTGCGGCGCTGGGCGCCTCGCTGTCGTAGACGTCGCCGGCGACGAGGACATGCCGAACACCGTTCTCCCTGGCGTGGACGCCGAGACGTTCGATGGCGGACAAGACGAGCCTGTCGCAGCGACTCTTCCTTTGCGCCGAACTGCTTGAACACCTTGCCGATCTGCCAGTCGGCGGAATGAATGATTTGCATGTTTTGATTCCCTTTTCGGCCGACGTTGACGCCGCTCTCTTGGTTTAACCAGCGTTTTCGCCGCCCCTGTGGACACCGGATCGTGTCCGGCGACGCAATTTGACTCCGTCCATCGCTCCGGACTTCTCGCTTTCGCCGTCCGAGTCGCGCCGCGCTCCCAGTCGGTATTCGTGGCTACCGAGATTGACTTTCGGCGGCGACAGCATCTCTCCCGACGACACCATCTGCGGTGCGCCGAGCTCCATCTGAAACAGTGCAGGGACTTCTTTGAGCGAAGCGAGCCGGATGATCTGAGCCAGAACCAGGGCCCCGGTGGCCGCTCCCACGAAGGGTACGGCAACGCTGGCCTCTGCGAATTCGAACGTTCCGCAGCGGCCGAGGTGCCGCTCGAGTTCGCGATAGGCCGGACTGTCCTGAAGTTTCGCCACGCGCCCCTCGTCGGTGGCCGCGGGCTTGCTCCATAGACCGTCGATGGACTTGCCCTTCGCGATCGTCCTGATCTGTATACCCTCGAAATCTCCCGGACCATGGCCGATGCCGGCGTCGACCATGAAGGGAAAGCCGTGCTCGGCGAGAACGAGCCGGGGCTCCACCCTGTCCAGCCCCGATACGAGGTAGGGAGGGTCGTCCGGCGTCGGGGCGAGGTCTCCGAAGTGCCTTCGCTCGATGACATCCGTCCGCCAGCCGGTCGCCTCTAGCCACGCCGCTGCCGTCCTCGTCTTCTTCCGGCCGAGCTGCCGACCGCCGGGCAGCACCAGCAGGCTCGTCGCCTCGTTTTCCTCCGCGACGAGTTGGTCGTCCTGCAGCACCGCGAGCCTGTCTCCGGAGCCGCCGAGGAGGCAGAGATTCCAGACGAATGCCTGTCCGAGGTGGCCGAGCCCGAGAATCCAGAGCTTGTCAGGCACGTCGAAGCGCTCCGGTCCGGCATCCGCCCGGTCAGCCTCCCTCCACGGCGTCCACAACGAGACGGTCTCGTCGCGCGGCGGCAGGTTGCGGCCCGCGACGGCGCAGGCGAACACCTGCCTGACCGCGAGTGCGCCGGCGAACGTGCCGGCCAAAGCGAGCCGGGAATTGCCGGCCTCCTCATCGCCGAACGCGCGCGTGCCCGCCGACCAGCGATTCCACCAACAAACGACACTCCAGGCGGCCCTGGCCGGCGCGCCGCCGACGCGAATTTCGTGGGTCGCCTTGCCGCTCGGACGTTTTGCGACCCGACCGCCGAGACGCCGAGCCGCTTCGAGAAGCGTCTTGCCCAGCGGCAACGATGCGATCAACGCCGCGTCTCGATCGGCGACGACGGTTACGCGGCCGAAGCATTTTCGGGCGGTCGCCATCGCCGTGAGCGTCGCTGCCTGTCCCGCGGGCGTCGCGAGCTGGTCGACCGCGACGACGATCTCCAACCTGATGGAGTTAAGCCGCGCCTCCGCCTCCGCGAAGGATCCGACGCGCGACGCGTCGGCGAAGGCCTTGGTGATGCGGGACCGCTTCCAATAAATCGTCATGTTCAACCCTCCAACCTGAAGAACCGGGCGCCCTTGCCACTGTGCGTGGCCCACTCGCCGCCGCCCAAGAATTCGTACATGCCGATCGATCCGGGCATCGGCACCCCGCGCGCAAAGTTCGGCAGGATCAGCGCAAGATGACCGACGCGCGGGATGACCGGATTGGCTTGGTCGGATTCGCTCTGGCCGTATCCGTGCGGATGGACGTGAACATCGGCGACGACGCCGAGGCCGCGGGCTCTGCAAACCTCCCACAGACGCGGCAAAGCGTTCTGGCGGATGGTCACGATGCCGGTATCGAGCGCCTTCGGATCGATGTCGTCGTAGAATACGAACTCCGAAATCTCGCGGCTGCGGTCCTTTCGGTGGCTCCCGAGCAAATAGGCGCCGCTCTCGCGGCGGCCACCCAGCGTTCGCCGCGCGAGTTCGGACACGCCGGCCTCCCAGACGTCGCGTCGACATCTTAGCCTAGGCGGTGCGAGGCCGAGCCAGCCAAGCAGCGTGTTCAGAAACGAGTGCATAAAGGTGCTCCATAATGAATGTGATGTGCCGGTCGCGCCGCCATATCTCGTCGGGGCGCTTCGCCGCCCAGCCGTTGTGCAGCGCTGCATAGCGTTGCCAAGCACGGTAGATTCCGCCGTGCTCGGTTGTGCCATCGCGCGTCCAATCCTTGAGCGCATCGAAAACACCAGGTGACGTGGTGCCGTTCGCCGGCGCCGGCGGCCGCTCTTGGGCGGCATGATCCCAGCGCTGCACAAAAGGGCCTGCCGCAGGATAGTTATCGCAGAGCAACTGGAAATCGAAGCTCGCGGTCTTTCCGCTGTAAGGCTCGCATCCCGTCACCCGCACGTCGAGAATGGGGAACGCGTAGCGCAGAATAGTCCAGCGCCCCTCTTCGAGGCCGGAGAGGAAGCGCACCGAGTTGATCTGCGCTTCCAGCGAGCGCTGAGAGGCCGATACGGTCTCGTCAGCCATTGGTGAAATCCTTCAGCGTCAGGTCCACCACCAGCGTGCAGTGATCACCCTTCACGTGCTTGCCGAGGACATCCTCGCGCGGCAGCGGCTGGTCCGCACCGGGCAAGATCAGGTTCGCCTTCGCCGCTGCCATCGGATCGAGGTTGAAGCCGTGCTTGCTCACCGCCCATTGTAAGGCGCGAAACACAGTCGCCGATGGCGGAAAGTGATGATGCTTGGTGTCGTGCTCGTAGCGGACTTCCAGCTTCACCTGATGGCAGCGATGGCCGACCACGCGGATATGTTTGCGGCCATGCGGATGATGATGAAGCGGCTCGTCGCGGTCGCGCTCGAAGAAGTGCACATCGGCTGCCGATTTCGAGCTTGGTGCGGATGACCTCCACCAACACCATCCCTTCGGTTATCGGGACGACCAGCAGTTCGACACGGTCCTCAATCTCGACCTCGACGTGGACCGCCTCTTCGATGAGGCCCTCCTCCGTCGGCTGATGGTTTTGAGAATTCATAGTAAGCTCCGATTTCCGTTGATAGCGGCCCATCATGGGCTGCCTTCAAGGGGTCAATCGGAACGAAGAGGTCCGACCGGTAACGCCGGTCGGCTATTTGGAGAAGTTTTTTTCGATAGCCCCAGCAGGCACCGGGCCGCAAATGAAGAAGGCCGGGCAACGCGGGCAGGTCCGCGGCGATTTATCCCGGGGGAAACGGCCCGCTCGGATGTCGGCGAGCGCTTCCTCTGCGGTTGTCTGCCGGTTGACAAGGGTTTTCGGCTTCATGGAAGCCGCCCTGACGGTGGCATCGCTCAGGTGGATGAATTCCACCGTGCAGCCAGGAAAGGCCCCATGCGCCGCCAGCGTGAACACGGCCGTGGCGACGGTTTCCAATTCCTTCGACGAGGCATGGCCTGTGCGAACGGACCGGACGTGGGTCCGGCCGTCTTTCCCGGTCAGCACTTCGTCCGGCCGGACTACAATCTCGCCACCCGCTACCGCGAGGCGCATCTCGGAGGGCAATGATTTCGTAAATCCATTCCGAGATCCCACGAAAAAGCTGACGAGCTGCTTTGCAATAACCTTGAAGTCTTCGGAGCAGCCCTGATCCCCGAGCCTCTGCTGGTCCCAAGCCTCCGCAAGACGGGCATCTACCTCCGCCGCCGACGGCGCTGCCGACGGATCTCCGGTCATCCAGTCGACGACGGTTCTCACGGCCCCATGCATCTGCATAAACTGTGTCTCGGTCCGTCGCCCCCCGACCTCGAGAATGTGGGTATAGAAGAATCGTCGCGGACAACGATCGAAAAGCCCGAGCTTGTGATCGGTCAGCAGAATACCGCTTGGAAACCGCACGGAAATGGACGCGTAATCGGGGGCAGGCGGCAATGCGAGCTTTGGTTTCACCGATCTGCTATCGATCCGGCTGCCGAGCCTGTCTATGAACGGCG
The DNA here is from genome assembly GCA_963738105.1 of uncultured Alphaproteobacteria bacterium. Classification (GTDB taxonomy): domain Bacteria; phylum Pseudomonadota; class Alphaproteobacteria; order Rhizobiales; family Xanthobacteraceae; genus Bradyrhizobium. Next base: position 13,937 of record CAVTWC010000023.1, read on the forward strand.
ATCGTGCCCGTGGCGCGCGGTTGGATTTCATCGTCGGCGAGTAGAGGATCAGGCGGTCCCGCGCGCGGGATAGCGCTACGAAGAACAGGCATTCCTGTTCTTCGACGTGTCCGGCCTTGAGGACCTCGATACCGGTGCCAAGCACGCCCTCCACCATGTTGTCCGGTGGCGCGCATCCCCGCACGTGGTTCGGCGACCGGGGCAGCGTGTCCGCGTTCATGCCTGGGATGTGAACTGCAGGGAATTCGAGACCCTTGCTGCCATGGACCGTCATGAGCCTCACGGCGTCGATGCTCTGCGCGGCTGCGGGCAATTCGCGAAGATCCCTTTCGTCGGCCAGCAGCACCAGACGGCGGATGCGGTCGAGCAGCCGCAAGATCGGTAGTCCTGGGCCTGCGGGTTGCGCCCGCACGAAGTTCATGAATTGCCAGATCGCGACACCGCGGGCCCGGACGTTGACTTCGCCCGATCCCGCAATCTCCGCGCCGATCCGGGTCCGATCGAGCAGAGACTTCGCAATAACTGTCCAGGGTCTTGAGCTCGCATCGAAGCCTTCGAGGGCTTGACGCAGCTTGCCGAGCACCGAACCGGCGGCGGCCGACAGGCCCGCCAAGCCGTCGATCGCACCGAGAAATTGCAGCGGCTTCTCCTCGGTCTCTTTGAGATGCGCAATGATGACTGCAACGTCGCAGAGCTGGAGACGGAATTCCGGCATGGCGGCGACGCGAACGAGCCCCATTGCTCGGCGGTCGGTGAGCATCGACAGAAGCGAAAGGAGCTCCTGGATTTCGTCTCGTTCGAAGAGGCTACCTAAATAGAGGATCGGAATGCCCAAGCTCTCCAGCCCGGCTGCCATCCTTCCCAGCCGTTCGTTCCCGGTGCAGAGCAGAGCTTGATCGCGATACGACATTCCCGCGGCGCGGTTCTCCTGGATCGCTTCGGCGATCGCCGCTATTTCGTCTGGTGCCATTTCGACCGCGCGGTACTGCGGTTTGACGCCGGAGGCCCCTCGTTCGGCCGTCAGCCTGACGTCGTCGCCTGCAGCGGCCTTCATGTCGCGGCCGGCGAATTCGACGAATGTGTCGACAATCTCCTCAGTGGAACGGTAGTTGACCTTCAATCGGCCACGCTTGCCCCCAGGAAAGTCCTCCTTGCCGAACCGTGCCACGTTGACTGACGAGGCTCCCCGAAACCGATAAATGGACTGCTTCGCGTCGCCGACGGCCCACAGATTTTCGCCGTCGCCCGCGAGCGCCTTGAGCAGGCGCACGCTCGCCCGGTTCACATCCTGAAACTCGTCGACAAGGACGTGTCGGTGACGGTCGCGTAGGTGCTGCAGGACTTCCCCATCACGCTCCATCAGCCGGACGGATGTCGATACCAAGTCGCCGAAATCCAGGCATTTTCGCTCTTCCTTCAGCGCTTCATAGAATGCATAGACCTTTGCAACCTCTTGGCACTTTGCAGCCGCTTCCTTTTGCTCCGGCGTCTTTGCGACTGCCAGCATGTCGTCGGCAAGCTCGGCATAGCGCTTGGCGCAAACCACCTCGTCCTTGGCGCGCGAGATCGCGGCCAAGATATCGCTGATCTCGAAGGAAGGATCCCACAGGTTCTGGTAGTGGGTCAGCCCGAGTCGCGGAAACCCGTCGGCCAGCAGGTCTATCGCCTCAGTGCGGTCCATCATCCGCGGATTTGGCGGAAGCTTCAGACGCTCGTGGAAGCGTCGGATGATGTCGAGTTCGAACGAATGGAACGTACCGATCCACATCGCCGCAGCCGCGTGGGGGTGCTTGGCCGCGATCCGGTCGACAAGCTCGCCAGCCGCCTTGTTCGAAAACGTGAGCACAAGGATCTTGTCCGGCGGCACTTTCTTGACTTCTAGAAGCCATTCCACCCTGCCGACGAGTGTCTGCGTTTTGCCGGTGCCCGGCCCCGCCTCCAGCAGATACGATGAGCCCCAATGCTCGGCGGCGAGCTTCTGCTCTTTGTTGAGCGGTTTCTCTTCTCTGGTGCGAATATCGGGCGTTACCGGGGGCAACAGGAGCGCGTCCAAAAGTTGCTGCGCGACCACTTCGAACTGCGCGCCGATACGTGTCACGATGGCCGCAGCCGTCATCCCTTCGTCGACGTGCAGCCGGCGCAAGACGGATCGCGGCAAGAGAAATTCGCGACCGAAAAGGTCCATCTGGACCTCGCGCCGCTCGCGGCGGCCGTAATCGACGACGCGGTCGATACCGATGGGCGCCGCTTCCGCCGGTCGAAAGGGGTCGGGCTCCAACGAGGCGTTCGCTTCGCCCGCGCCGCCAAACTCCACATGTCCGATTTCGTGCGACACGAGAAACGCATTCATGAAATCGTCGCCGGTATCTTCGTGAAGAATCGTCAAGGCATCGGGATCGTATGACGCGCGGGCGCCACGCAGGCGCACGTCACCTTTCGGCAGCTTTTCGACGGCTATGGACCGCCGGCGTGCCTCGACCTGCGCAAAGTCGTAGGGCTGCCAAGGATCTTGGCCGCGAGCCACCGCTTCCGCATGTAGTCGTTCGGCCGTCTGACGCGTGACCTCGACGGTGTCCATTTCAAACAGCCGACGTGTAGATGTCGGCCTTCTGCTCGGGCGTCACACCGGACGCATCAAGAAGCGCGTCCAACGGCACCTTCCCGGAAGCGGATGGCTTTTGGTCGGCCTTGTAGTTCGCGGTCGCAGCTAGGACGGGCGGCTGCTGCAAATGCGCCATCAGGTCGGCGACGGTCGTTCGTGCGGAGCGCGCCACACGGATGGCGAACGCCGGCGGTACCGACGATTCGATGACGAGACGGTCCCTGAACGCGATCAAAATCGACCTAGGTACCCGCAAGATATCGGCGAGTTCTGCGAAAGCCGGACCGCGGAAGGCATCGAACGGATTTGCTGCCGTGCCCGAAACCTGTGCGGCCGCGCCAATGAGCTGCTTCAGCGCGCGCTGGAACGTCGCGTCGTCTTCCACTGACTCCGAAACGCCGCGGCCTCCGATGCGCAGTTCATGCGACATGTCGACCAGGTCCTCCGCAAACTGCGGATAATGGCTCAGGTAGCGCTCAAGCGTCGCCCTGTCGTGAACGGGCTCGACCGAGAACGCGAGCAGCACGTCCTCCAGCGGGACTTCAGGTTTCGCTGGGCTCATAACTCCTCCTCTTCCAGCGCCTTCCGGATCGCTTCGTAAGCCTTGTCTCGGCGATTGCGGACGGTCTTCTCGGCGCAACGGAGGATCCCGACGATCGTCTGGCCCCCCGGCTCCTGTGAATCGATTGGGAAACCCTGTCTCAACAACTCGACAACGCGACGCTGATGCTCTGGTAAGGCGTCAATCGCCGCATCGAGGCGCAACCGGTAACCCGGATCGTCAAGTTTCGACTCGGACAGGACATTCTGAGCAGCGGCGGCTTCCTCTATCTCGGCGTTTAGCTCGCTGGTCTCGTCGTCATAAGCCATTGGCGCAGAACGATTTTCCTCCTTCCAGACTTTTTTCCGAGCGGTTAATCTCAGTGCCGCAATCGCATCGTCGAAATTCACCTCGAAGTAGTCCAGGCGGTCCTCGTACGCGGTGCGATCCAACATTAGTAGTTCCTGGAACCTGTCCATTACAGCCTCGGCAGTGTTCATCCGTGCCTGCGAGACCAGGACTTCGCCGTCGGGTCCGCGCCCGACCGCCGCAATGGGCGTTCGCGCCAGCACCCGCTGCCTTAGTGTCCGGTAAAGCGCTTCAAAATGGCCATCCGAATTGTCAGTCCGACAGTTCCTGACGAGATGCAGCAAGCATTCCGAAGGAAGGTAGGCAGGATCGGTTGGGTCGAGGGCTTTGCATCGTTCGGCAAGATTGGACCTTGGCACGGAAATGAGGTGGTCCAAGGCGGCCTCGATGCCGGGCCGTCGCCGGTAGGCGGTCCCGTCCCGTGTGATTTTTCGAAGAGGAGCTGGCATGAGGCGCCGTTGATTGATTCGATCCTCGATTGTATTTTGAATTCTATCACCCTCGTATAGGATCGACGCTGGCCGTGCCGTTGGGGCGTGCTCGTCCTGTTTTGCCGACGCCGCCTGCGTACTGGACCGGGAACTGAATAAGAACCACCGACCGAGCTAAAATCCTAACCGCCCAACGCGGCCTGGGGAAATGTGAAACAGCATCCTGGGCCGACGACCACGTGGCGTCTTATCCAGCCCATCACCGGGTCCCTTGCCATTTCTCGGCGTCTACTTTTTCTCGCAAACTTTCGATTTTCTGAACGAGCCGATCGAATTCTCGCTCGGCGTCGCGATACCAGTCGGTCGACCACACGCGGTGGATTCTCCAATTCAATTCCTCGAGAACCGACTGCCGCAAGCGGTCTCTGTCGCGCGCGGATTTCGAGGAATGATACGTCGCTCCATCGCATTCGAGACCGATGATGTAGCTGCCAGGCCGGTCCGGATCGATGACGCCAATATCGATTCGGTATTGGGCCACGCCGACCTGTGGATGCGCCACATACCCGGCGGACTTGAGACGCGAGAGGAACCACCGCTCGAAATCGCTGTCCGGCTCCTGCCCCGTTTGCCGTCCGTGCTGGATCTTGCCACTCGCGGCGTATTCAAGGAACTCCTTGAGCACTCGCACTCCGCGCTGTTTGCCCTCAGTCAGGATCTGCGATGGGTCGAGGGAGGTAAACAACGCCAGCCTGCGTTTTGCGCGCGTAAATAGTACGTTCAAACGGCGATGCCCGTAAGCCTTGTTGATGGGTCCGAAATTCTGATGGAAAATGCCTTCGGCCGTTCTGCCGTAGACGGTGGAGACGAGGATTATGTCGCGCTCGTCGCCCTGCACGTTTTCCAGGTTCTTCACGAAGAACGACTCAAGCGTACCGTCCCAGCGCTGGCGATAGGCCTGGATCTCGGGATCGGACGCGGCGACTTCGTCCATCAACGTCTCGATCAACTCGCTTTGCGCCTTATTGACTGCGACGATGCCGATGGATCGATCGATCCGTCGCCTCATGAGAGCCGCTGCCTCGGCCACGATCGCTCGGGCTTCCAACGGATTGCGACCTTGGCCAGCTTCGTACCCGCCATCGGCGACCCTTTGACAGGTAACTCCGAAGTCGGAGTCGTCCAGGACGGGGCTCGGATAGACGAGCAGCCGGTCGTCATAGAACTCACGGTTTGAATAGGCGATCAGCGATTGATGACGCGATCGGTAGTGAACTCCCAGCATTCGCATCGGACGCCAGCAGCGCCGTCCCAGTTCGAGAATGGACTCTTCCGGAAAATCCTCGATTTCCTCTTCGTTGCGGGTTTCCGCCGCGACGAAGAAGTCGCTCGGCGGCAACTGCTCGGGGTCACCCACCACCACCGCCTGCGCGCAGCGGATCAGCGCGCCAAGCGCATCTTCAGGACGCATCTGCGAGGCTTCATCGATGATCAGGACGTCGAAGCGGTGCTTGCCCGGCTCCAGATACTGCGCGACCGACATCGGGCTCATCATGATGCAGGGCTTGTAGGCGCGGATTGCGGCGCCGGCATTGCCGAACAGCCGGCGGAGCGCGATGCGCGGCTTCTGCAGGTTCGTCTGGTGATCGAGCATCTGATTGTCGGTATAGTCGCGCGTCGACTGGGCGCGCTGTCCTACCGGCACCTGCCGGGCGAAGAGCTTCGCTGCTACCACGCGACGGTTCAGCGAAAGGATTTCCTTGTCGAGCTCCTGGAATCTCTTACGAACCTGCTCGTGCGTGCTTCCGGTATGCCTCGCAAGGGCCGGGTGCTCGCGCATCAGATGCGCGGCCGCCGAACGGTAGAATGCGGCTTCGACCGTCCATGATACGCCTTGATATCGCAATCCCTCTTTGCTCCAGGCGGCGATCAGGTCGCCGAGTCCCAGTCGACGCGCCTCGTCCTCGGTCGCGAGCAGCGTGATCTGCTTCTCGAGACTGTCAGGCGCCTGCACCGCACGCTGCGCCTTGTCCAGCAGTCGTTCGATCGGGACAACCGTGAACGGCCCACCGGACCACGAGACCGCATCGATCTGCAGCAGGACATCCGCCCGCTCGCGGGCCGAGCCTTCTGCCTCGAGCGCCCTTTCGACCGCCGAGGCCATCTGCGAAAGCATTTTGGTGCGTGAGACATGGTCCGGATGAAGCAGCCATTTCACGGCGCCGGCGGGAAGCCCGATGCCGGCGATTTGTCCTGCACGAGCGAGCGTTGCACGAACCGAGAGTACCTGAGCCGGTTCGTTCTCGGCTGACAGTTCGCCGACCGCGATCGCGTCGGTCCGCAGCGCCGCAATCACGGTCCGGCATTCCAACGCCTGGGCAACGCCGGTCATCGCCTCGCTGAATTTTCCAACGGCAACGCCGGGCCTCAGTCCGTTCGCATGCGCCTGCTCGAGCAACGCTGCCATTCGGTTGAGCCGATCGGACTCGCTCCGGGCCTCCTCGCTGACCGTGCTTTGCTTCGCGTAGCTCGCACCGAAGATCCCGATCAGGTCCATCGCTTCGGCACTGCTGGCCGCCTCGGCCAAGTTCCTGATGTCCTCCGAAGCGCCGTCGAACAACAGCCGCCGCAAGTCCCGCGCGCCGTGCACGGCAGCCGGAGTCACTTTCTGAACGGCCCGCATCCATTCGCCCACGGCCAAAATGTCTGCGAAGGGTGTGGCACTTCCCCGCCAATGGGAGGCTATGGCGTCCTTGGCAGTCAAACAGCCTTCGAGCAACTCCAGCCCTTCCTTCCACTTCGCCCCCGCAATGAGCCGTGCAGCGCTCGATCCGGAAATCTTCTCGCCAGGGAAGCTTTGTCGCCAAGTGGCCTTGGCCCGCCGCCCCTCACCGCTGAAGAACCTCCCGACAAACGAGGTGCTCTTGATGACGGCAGCGGCCGCGCGCATTTCCCGGGCGCTCGGGAGCGATGCTGCAAGGGCAGCCGTCGGAGGTTCGCCGAACCCCGCGTCGGAAGCCGCGTCGGAAGCCGCTGTCGCAAATCCGTGCGCAACCCGAATGTCTTCCAGCACGCCGTCTTCGGCCAGGCGCACCAAACGTAAATGGGCCTTGGCGTAGGGAAAAGCCTGAACGTTGCGGAGGAAGCTTGCCGCGAGTGCCTCCGCGCGGACATCGAGGCCGGCTGCAGGATCGCGGTCCGTGACACTCAAGACCTGCCGCATCAAACCGACGGCGCCGGCAAGCTCATCGGCGCGAGCGCGGGACTTCGCATGAACCTCTGCTAGTTCATCCAGCGTCGCGCCTTCCACCTCGAGGGTTTTGGCCGCCTCAAGCAACGTCCGAACGCTACCCAGCGAGGAATGCATTTTTTCGCGTTCGCAGATCGCCTCGGCCGACGCCTCAAATTCGCGCGCCGACGTCACCAAATCGACCCACCGAGACAATGCAGCCGCGGACGATGGATCCAGCATCCGGGGCAGCAACCCGCAGGCGATCTCCGGCTCGGGCCGCGGCAGCGCCCGGATGAGTTGGAAGACTTGCCTCGCGGCTTCTGTCGTATCGATTCCTTCCCATTGCGTGGCGGCACGGATGGCCCGTACCGCTTGCAGCAGATCGGCAAGAGCGGACGACCACTCCTGCACGGCCTCGATGGCACTCGTCCGGTCAAAGCGAGTGATGTTAAGATTGCCAACGCCGCGCCACGGCTGACGCGCAGGTTCCGCAAAGGAACCCATGGCGGCCGCCTGGTCGTCCAGTGCCTTCCCCGCACTGACGAGCTCACGCAATCTGAAACGATCGATGGAGACGGCATCGGGAAACCGAAAATCGAGGGCCGACGCAGGCACGCCGGCCGGCAGGGTCCCGCGGCTGGCATCGCCCCAAAGGATATCGTGCGCCGTGAGACCGGTATCGCCCGCCGGGGCATTGATCACGCCGGCGTAGTCCGTCAGCCGCCGACGCGCTTCCTGCAGCGCAGTTCTTGCGCGTTCGATTTCTTCGGCGTTGGAGCGGATCCGGCCAGCATCCATGCGCTCTTTCAGGGCCTTGAGTACCTGCGCCTTTGACGCCTTGGCGGAATGAACTTCAAGGCAGAACAGGCCGAGCCCCATGTGGTCGAGCCGATCCTTCACCACCCCGAGAGCCGCCATTTTCTCGGATACGAACAGGATCGATTTTCCCTGCCACATCGCGTTGGCAATGATGTTGGTGATAGTCTGCGATTTTCCGGTGCCGGGCGGACCTTGAATTACGAGGCTGATCCCGCCGGCGACATCAATAACAGAACTAACCTGGGAGGCGTCGGCGTCTGTTACGAGCACCGGTGCTTGCGCTTCGATATCGGGATGATCGATGTCGTGCACGGCTGCCAGCGTATTCAGCTCACCGACTGGCGCGTCACCATAAATTTGTTGAAGCAGCCCATGTCGATCTGGACGTGCGGCAGCGGGCCAACGCTCCGGATCGAGATCGGTCCACATCGCCTGCCTTGAAAACGAGAAAATCCCTATCGTAACCCACCGCCGCACGCGCCAGCGCGGGCGGTTGCGCAGCGCCTCAGTGACGGTTGCGAGGTAATGTTCCGCGCCTTGTTCCGGATCATATTCGGGCAACTCAATTCCGTGCTGCCGAAGCTTCTCGCGCAGGGCTACGTTTGTCGTCTCGTCGTCATCCCGGCCTACGATTGAGAAGATGTATTCGCCGCCGGAGACACGCTTCTCCATGTTGATGGGCAACAATAACAAGGGTGCGTAGGCAGCCGTCGGCCCATCGTCGGTTTCGTACCATTCTAAAAAGCCGACTGCGCATGACAGCGCACTGACCCCTGCATCTTCTTGCAGGGTGCGCGCGGCCGCATGGATCGCGGCAAGCTTGGGTTCAAGTCGATCCGGAAAAAACAGCGTTTGAAGCTTCGGATGTACCGAGGCCGCATCCCCGCTGATTACGCCATCCTTGAGATCATAGGAGGGATCGATGCCTAGTTCCTGCGCGCGGACTTTGGGATCGGTCGCGGCCCGCCATTCCGGCAAGCCTACCTGCACTCGGACGCGATCCCGCAATGAACGCTCGGCAGCTTTGTCTTTGCTGCGACGCCGACTGCCCGCAGCGCGCTTGGCGTCCTCCGCCGCAAGCCACTCGGGATCTACGGCCTTGGCCTCCCTCAACGCGGCACGAAAAACATCGGTATCCTCGTCGCGAGGTATGGTCTCGACCGGGGGTAACGGCACGAGATCGATGCTTTTCTCGGAGGCGAGGCATTCCACCACTGCACTCGGCAGTTGATGAACAACTCGAACATGGCGGCTGGAGGATTCCGAATGGCGATAGTTCAACATGCCATTTCGAAGACTTAGGTCGATCAGTTTCTCGCGGGCCTTTTGAATGCCATGTCGTACCATCTCGACAATGGCACCGTCGTCATCGGTTACTCCTCGTTCCGGTGCCCCCGCTGCACCCGGCTCCTTGAACGACATATACGACACCACCCAAGCGTGAGCCTGCGCTCCCCGAGCGCAGGGTCACCAGTCTGGCAAACTACGGGATCGATCGAGGTTCCGCACGCAGAAAGTGCACGGACACAACTCGGCGTCCCGGGGATAGCCGTGCTTGTTAAAGCCACGGAGAATCGTGACCTACGAAGACCTGCGGCCAGTGCGGGGGGCGAGTTCTTGGAATGAGCCTCGGTTCACTCACCTGTTTACAACGCGGGACATCCCACCCTCACATAGGTGCTGTGGTTCGCTTCAAGGATCCAGCCGATGCTAGATGCCCCGACCCCGACCCCGCTTTTCAAGGATTTCAGGCTTCCGCTGACAGCCTAATGATGGCAACTTGAGACGGCCACGGGTCTCCACCGTGGTTCTCCGCCGTCCAAATCCGGCGGCTCGAGAAATGCCCGGTTTTATTGGGTTTTTCGCACGTCGCGATGAGCTGGCGGAGAGGGAGGGATTCGAACCCCCGATAGGCTTGCACCTATGCCGCATTTCGAGTGCGGTGCATTCGACCACTCTGCCACCTCTCCAGGCGCCATGACGGGTGATTTGCGTCACCCGCGGTCGGGGCGTGTTCTAGGCGAGGACGGCTGGTGAGACAAGGCGTGGCGCGCGACAAAATCCGGCTCGCCGGGGCAAAATCGGCCCAGAAATGCGGGAGGAATCCTGGCGGGGAAAGGTGGGACCGCCAGACGCGGTAAAAACCAGCGGTCCCGTGCCGCTTCATTGCAATACTGGCCAGGAAGTGCGGCTTCGCCGGTCAGTCGGAGCGACGATTTGACGGTAGCGATCTGCCGGAGATCGGCAACGCGATCTCGGTTTTAACCTAACCGGTCAAGGTTACCGCGGCCGACGGCCTCATTCCTTGCTCTTCTTTTCTTTCTTGTCCTTCTTGTCCTTGCCGTTTTCTTTCCTGCGGTTGGTGAAGCGCGCATTGCCCAATCCGGTGCCGATCGTCAGCACGCCCCAATGCTCGACATCCTGCATGAAGGGAACTTCGGAAAGCCCCTGCGCCACGCCGTCATTGTGCATCAGGATCGCCGTGTCGTGATCGCCGATCTGCGGGATCGCCTCCACCAGGCTCGCCGGCAGGTTGAACTTGCTGCTTTCCCAATTGCCCGGCAGGTTCTGCGCGCCCTTCTCGATCGAGCCATCTTCGTTGATCACGCCGGGACAGGAAATGCCGATGAAAGGCGCCAGCTTCAGCCCGTCGGTGTCGGCGGCCAGGATCAGATCCTTCAGCATCTTCACCAGCCGTTTGACCGCCCCTTCGCGGGTCGGCTCGTCGTCGGCATGACGCCACAGTTCGGATTTCCAGACTTCGGCCTTCGAGAGATCCGGCGCCTTTTTCCAGCGGGTTTCGACCACGCCGCAGCGGATATTGGTGCCGCCGATATCGACCGCGAGGATGCTGTCATAGGCCTCGAAAATCCACGACGGCGCCAGATGCAGGCAGCCGATCAGGCCGGCGTCATCGGGATCGAAAACGGATCGGCACCAGATCGATCTTGTAGCCCTCGGCCTTGAGAAGGATGTCGGTGCGCGCGATCGCGATCTCGCCGACCCGGCTCTGGCGAAAGCCGCCGCCGACCACGATACGCTCGGTATCGGCCCAGGCCTTGGTCTTGAGAAAGCGCCCGGTGACATAGGCGAGTTCCTGCGCGAATTCCTCGATCGCGCCATGCACCAGCGCCGCCGCCGCGACGTCGTCGCCGACCAGCGCCTCGTCGAGATCGCTCTTGGCGATATCCCCGGCGGCTTTCTTGCCCAGCGGGTCGTCGCCGTTCTTCTTCAGCGGCTTGCGCAGGGTCTCCAGGATTTTTCGGAACGCGCCCTTGCTGGCGCGGTCGCCGATAAAGCCCTCATCGTCCTTCAATTCGACATTGAAGCTGTCGATGTCTACCGAAGGCAGACGCGTGGCGCCGTGACGGGCGATGCCCGTGGTGGTTGCGATTTCTTCAGCCATGTGGCCCCTTGCCCGGTCAAAACTGCGGTGACAACGAGCGGGGAACCCATTGGTTTCATTGGGCCCTGTTGCGAGCCGGCTTTTAGGCCGCCAAACCCGGTCGGGAAGGGGCGAAAACGCCAGAAATACGCTAGGGTTTAGCCGGATTTTGGCGAGCTTTGCCTTGACTTGGCGCGCCCGCAAGCTATAAGTCCGCCCAATCCGGCGCGGGTTTTCTCGCGCTGTTTGTTTTTGCGCGGTTTTTTGAGGGACACTTCCTTGTCAAAGGATCTTGCCCTGACGCGCGAAAATTGAACCCATAACGACTGAAGAAAAAGCCGGCCCGGACATGTCCCTTTTGGGAATAGCGCCGAGGCCGGGATCGAACACGAAGGAATTAAACGATGTTCGCAGTCATCAAAACCGGCGGCCGGCAATACCGTGTCGTTCCGGATGATGTGCTCGAGATAGGCAAGATCGCCGGCGATGTCGGAACGATCGTGCAGCTTGGTGAAGTTTTGCTGGTCGGCGGTGACTCGCCGGTGCTTGGTGCGCCCACGGTTGCGGGCGCCTCGGTTGCGGCCGAAGTGCTGCAGCACAAGCGCGGCCCGAAGGTCATCTCGTTCAAGAAGCGCCGCCGCAAGAATTCGAAGCGCAAGCGCGGTTATCGCGACGAGATCACGGTGCTTCGCATCACCGAGATCCTGACCAACGACAACAAGCCGACCATCGGTCCGCGCCCGAAGCGCGAGAAGGTGGTTGTGGCTCCGGCCGACGGCGACGACGAGGCGCCGAAGGCCGCGAAGAAAAAGGCGCCCGCCAAGAAGGCGGCTGTCGCGAAAGCGCCGGCCAAGCGGGCTCCGGCCAAGAAGGCCGCCGCGAAGGACAAATAAAAAGTGATCGCTTCGAAGCAAGATTTGAAGCGTGATCCGAATTGAATTGAAATGATTCCGTCAAGGAATTGATCTAAAGATCAAAGAGAAGTTGGAGACGGGCTATGGCTCATAAAAAAGCAGGCGGTTCATCGCGCAACGGTCGTGATTCGGCAGGCAAGCGCCTCGGAATCAAGGCGTTCGGCGGCGAGCGTGTCATTCCCGGCAACATCATTGCGCGTCAGCGCGGCACCACCTGGCATCCCGGCCTTAATGTCGGCATGGGCACCGACCATACTCTCTTCGCCAAGGTCGAAGGCCATGTCGAGTTTCGTGCAAAAGGTAACGGCCGCACTTTCGTTTCGGTAATTCCGATGACTGAAGCCGCGGCCGAGTAAACGGCGGACACATCGAGTCCGCCGGTCCTGTTGAACCGGCGGAGCTCCTGAAGGCTCCAAAGGGGAGGCGGGAAACCAGCCTCTCTTTTTTTGTGCGCGTGTCCCGCGAAAGTGGACACCGGTTTTGCGACCGGAACACGCGCTCCGAATTAGGTGTTTGCGTTCGCGAACAGGAGCCCGAGATGTTGCAGGATATCCCAACACCGACGTTGCGCGAGTCGAGAGCTTGCGTCCTCGAGACCGAACGGCTGACGCTGCGCAGGCCGACGCTCGCGGACGTAAAAGCAATTGCCAATCTCGCCAATGATCGCCGCATCGCGGAGAACACCCGCCGTCTGCCGCATCCCTATCTGCAGGACCATGCCATCGAGTTCGTCCGCGCGTTGGCCGATGAACCGCGCGAGACCGTGTTCCTGATCGAAAACAATTACACCCCGATCGGCGCCGTCGGCGTCGATTGGCGCCAGCCGGACGCGCCGGAACTCGGCTATTGGCTCGGCTTCGAGCATTGGGGCCAGGGCTTTGCGACCGAGGCCGCGCGCGCGGTGATCGATTTCACCTTCGAGGAATTCGACGTCGAGCACCTGATCTCGGGTGCGCGGGTCGCCAACCCGTCGTCGCGCAACATCCTGGAGAAATGCGGCTTCCAGTGGAGCGGCGTCGAGCTGCACCGCTTCGAGGCGCTGGGATCGTCGACCCCGGTCGATTGCTTCCGGCTCACGCGCAGCGTCTGGTCGTCGCTGAAGAATTGGGCCAGTTCGACCCGAAAAGAGCGATAGCGCTATTCGCTCGTGCGCCGGCTCGCTTTCCCTCTCCCTCGCGGGAGAGGGCAGAAGCATTCTCACACCGGCGGACTAACCGACGTCTCCTCGCGCCCCAGATGCCGCTCGCGCAGGAAGATATAAAGTCCGGCGCCGATGATAATGGTGGCGCCTATGATGGTCGCCATCGACGGCACGTCGCCGAACACCGCGTAGCCGAACATCACGGCCCAAACGATCATCGAATATTGATAGGGCACCACGACGCTGGCCGGTGCGAGCTTCAGCGAGCGGTTGACGCACAATAATGCGCCCACCGAAATGCAGCCCGCCGTCGCAAACAGCGCGAGGCTATCGAGGCTCGGCGTCACCCAGCCGATCGGCGACAACAGCGCGCCGAGCAGGAAAGTACCGGCGAATTGCGACGACGCCAGCACGATATCCGGCGTCGCCCGCAGCGAGCGGGTGATCAACATCAGCACGGCAAACGACGTGCTGCCACCGAGCGCGATCAACGCCGGCCAACTGACCGTCTGCGACGACGGACGCAGCGCAATCAGCACGCCGCAGAAGCCGATCACGATCGCGGTCCAGCGCCGCCAGCCGACATGTTCGCGCAGCACGATCGCGGACAAAGCGGTGACGAAAATCGGACAGGCCAGATAATAGGTGATGACGTCGGCGAGCGGCAAATAGACGGTCGCAAGGAAAAAACAGGCGACTTCGAGGGTCGAGAGCACCACCCGCAGCAATTGCAGCCACGGCCGTTCCAGCCGGATGAATTCGCGGCGATGCCGCCATACCATCGGCGACAGCACGAACAGCGCCGCGCAGGCCCGCAACCACAGCAATTGCCCGACCGAATAGGTCGCCACGATGTACTTGCCCAGCGCGTCGCCGAACGAGAACATGAAGACGGCAAACACCATCAACCCGATGCCGGCCAGCCGTGCGGAACGTTCGTCGGTAGTGGACAGAGATTTTCGGAACAGGCTCATTGATAACCACGCTCATCCGTCATGGCCGGACTTGTTCCGGCCGCGTCTCGACGTATATACATGCAGCGCCATGTTAAAGACGTGGATGCCCGGGACAAGCCTCCGGGCACCACGAGATTGAAACAATTGTCGTCGCGCGACATCAGCGCTACCGGTAGGCAGAAGCGCCACAGGAAACCCGCCATGACCGACTTCGATCCCGCCCAGCATCGCATGGTGCCGCAGCAGCGCTGGTTTGAGGATTTTGTGCTCGGCGAGCGCTTCGTGATCCCGAGCCGGACCATGACTTCGGCGGTGTTCGCAGCGTTCCAGACCGCGAGCGGCGACACCCATCCGGTGCATTATGACGTCGAATATTGCCGGGCCCGCGGCATGCCTCATCTGCTGGCGCACGGCTTCCAGACACTGGTCCACACCGCGCCCGGCGCCGGATTGTTTCCCTATCTGGTCGAGGAATCGCTGGTCGGCTTTCTCGAGCAATCGAGCCGGTTCCTGAAGCCGGTCTACGCCGACGACACCATCTACCCCGCGCTCGAAGTCACGGAACTGGCGCCCGGCCGCACCACAGGCACGGTCACCCTGCGCAGCACCGTGTTCAACCAGCGCCGCGAACTGGTGCTGGAAGGGATGCAGAAATTCCTGATCCGCCGCCGGCCGGCCCAAACCTGAGACAGGCGGCCGCGGCGCCGCGCCTCGAAAAAGCCCCGAAAATTAAGGCTTTTCGCCGATGCCGGGCGTCTTGAGGGTTGCCGCATTGGCCCCCCTGCCCTACTTAGAACCTCGGTCCGGAACCGAGGTTCTAAGACTTCCGTTTTGACGCGTTTTCTAACGCAGATAAGTCTACGCAATCTGCGTAAACTTGATTGCAACGCGAACCGGTATCCACTTCGCTTGAAAACGCTATGGTAGGCCCATGAAATTCCTTGATGAAGCAAAGGTCTATATCCGCTCCGGCGACGGCGGCAACGGCTGCGTCGCGTTCCGGCGCGAGAAATATATCGAGTTCGGCGGTCCCTCCGGCGGCAATGGCGGCCGCGGCGGCGATGTCATCATCGAGGTGGTCGACGGCTTGAACACGCTGATCGACTATCGCTATCAGCAGCATTTCAAGGCGCAGAAGGGCACCAATGGCATGGGCAAGGACCGCCATGGCGCCAACGGCAAGCCGATTACGCTGAAGGTGCCGGTCGGCACCCAGATATTCGACGAGGATCGCGAAACGCTGATCCACGATTTCACCACGCTCGGCGAAAAATTCGTGCTGGCCGAAGGCGGCAATGGCGGCTTCGGCAATGCGCATTTCAAGTCATCGACCAACCGCGCGCCGCGCAACGCCAATCCCGGCCAGGAAGGCGAGGAGCGCTGGATCTGGCTGCGGCTGAAATTGATCGCCGACGCCGGCCTCGTCGGCCTGCCCAATGCCGGCAAGTCGACATTCCTCTCGGTGGTCAGCGCGGCAAAACCCAAGATCGCCGATTATCCGTTTACGACGCTGCATCCGCAGCTCGGCGTGGTCGACGTGGATGGCCGCGAATTCGTGCTGGCGGATATTCCGGGCTTGATCGAAGGCGCCCATGAAGGCGCCGGTCTCGGCGACCGTTTCCTCGGCCATGTGGAACGCTGCCGCGTGCTGCTGCATCTGGTGGACGCAACCTGCGAGCACGCCGGAAAGGCCTACAAGACGGTCCGGGGCGAGCTGGAAGCCTATGAGGGGCAGCTCGCCGACAAGATCGAGATCGTGGCGCTGAACAAGATCGACGCGGTGACGCCGGACGAGATTGAAGAAGCAGAAAGATCGCCTGAAGCGGGCGGCCAAGAAAACGCCGCTGTTGATGGCAGGCGCGACCGGCGAAGGCGTCAAAGAGGCGCTGCGGGCGCTCGTGGATGTGATCGGCGAAGCCCCGGTGTCCAACAAGGCCAAGGGTATCGCGCAAGCCGAGCCGTGGGCGCCGTCTACCCCCTAGGGATGACTTGCATCCCCGGGGCGTGCTACCAAGCTCAGGTTGTTGCAAAAAATCGCGAGGGAGACGTCGATGATCG
>CAVTWC010000024.1:0-89991 GCA_963738105.1 uncultured Alphaproteobacteria bacterium
CGTCCCTGCGAACGCAGGGACCCATACGCCGTGTGATCGCGTTCAGGCGATGTGGCTGATGCCTCCCGTAATCACGAGAACCTGTGATTATGGGTCCCTGCGTTCGCAGGGACGACCGGTTGAAAGGCTTCGTATTGAAGCTTAACCCTCAGCCGCCAGCGTTGTCGCTGCCGAAGTGGACGTCTTCCAAGAGTGAGGACGACACCGACGGGACCTGGACGCCTTCGGAGGCGCGGGAGATGGTGACGCGGGTTTTGTTGAAGGAGGATTCGATTCCGGCCTGGGCGGTGAGATTGTTCAACAGCTCCGCCACCAGCACGCTGTTCTGGCCGACGGAATCGTCGGCGACCTGGCCCGGCGTCGCCGAGGACAGGATCAGCGCGTTGTCGGGGGCGGAGATCGGCGCGAGGCCGTGGGAGAAGGCGCGGAAGCGGCGCTCATAGGGGTTGCGGCGGGAGGCATCGACCACGACGAGCTTGGCGCGGGCGCCGCGCTCCTTCATCACGTCGAGCACCAATTCAATGCTGACGCCGTCGCGGCGCACATCGGCTTCCTTCCAGATCGCGGCATCGACCGGGATCATGTAGCTCTCGCGGCCGACCTGAACGCCGTAGCCACCGAAAAACAGCATCACCATCGAGTCCGGACGGATGCGGGATTTCAACCGCGCCACCGCACGGGTCATGTCGTCCTTGCTGGCGTCTTCCACCACATCGACGTCGAAGCCGTCGCGGCGCAGCGTGGCGGTCAAGGCACGTGCGTCGTTGATCGGCTGGCCGAGCGGGTCCGTGGCGTCGGGATAATGGCCGTTGCCGATTACCAGCGCGATCCGCGAGGAGCGGCCGACAACCGAGCTGTCGTCCTGCTCGGTCGCGATCGCCTTGGCGGCATCGAGCGCGCGCATGCTGAGCGCCGCATGGGCACCAATCGCCAGCGACAGCACACCCGCCAAGGTGACGGCGATGGTGACGGTGCGGCGAGAGAGAAACTGCGGTACTTGCATCACATTCATTCCTGGTCGTGGCCGAAGGCGCGCAGGTTAGTCGCGCCCAAAACTTTCTAGGTTTCCTGGCCGTCTAGGTTTGAGGGGTTGCCGTCTCACTGCCGACGAAATTGCGCTCAATTTGCGGCATCGCAACAAATGCTCCTTTAACCCAGCCAAAGCCCCCGGGCAATACGCGAAAAAGTCTTGACTAGCCCTTGTAATAAGGCCTTGCGGGCAGGTTGCCGGCCCCGGCTTTCGGGCGGCATAGGACTCAGTTTGGGTTAATAAATTCCCTCAAATTATCGCGCCGCAATGTGACCTACATCACATTTGTATTTCCCTGATATTCGGATAAGTTTTCAATTACTTGCAGGCGGCCGGGAAACCGGCAGGCGCCGCGGGGGAGGATTTGGGGATCGGGCGAGCCACGCGAAGGGGCCGCGCGGAAAGAATTCCATGCATTTTCGAGAGATCGCCGGGGCAGCCTGCCGCGCGCTGACAGCCCGAAAGGATGGGCCGTCGCTTTACGATGTCTGCGATCCCCTGCTGCTGAAATATGACGGCGGCGACCGTCATCTCGGCAAGTTCTACCGGACCGCGCTGGGCAATCCGGCGCTGCGTACGCTGCTGCGCCGGGCCGGATTACCGGAATTGCGCGATCCCATCCGGATGCAGTCGCTGCAGCGCGCGCTGCTGCGGGCGCGACAGGACGACGCACCGGACTGGAGCGCGATCGGCCAGCCGGTCGCAGCCTTGCTCGACACCATCGATCTCCAGCACCCGCAGCCGCCGGCCGCGGATGCGCCAACGCTGGCGCCCGCGCTCGCCGAGCTGGAGGCGGTGATCCGCAGCTGCGGCGCGCATCTGTTGCGCTCGTTCCGCTGCAACGGATTCATCCCGACCTATGCCGCGTTCAATCTGATCGGCGACCCCGATGTGGGCGGCCGTGAACTGGAGATGGCGCTGAACGGGCTCAACGCGCGCGGCTACAAGAATTCGACGCTGCTGTTCAATCTGGCGCGGGTGTTCATCGCGCGCTCGCACGCGTCAAAACTGATCAACCCGCCGTGGCGCGGCATCGCCGAGCCGATGTGGCAGCCGATGCAGATCCGGCATCGCTCGGCCTATTACGACGCGTTCTTCACCGAAGCCCTGCTGAGCTTTGTCGAGAGCGGCCTCGCCTCGCCCGACCAGGTCACCGCTTCGCAGCGCGCGATATCCGACATGGTCGAGTTCTGCCTCGTCACCAGCAAGGAAGAGGTGCGCGCGCAGGACGGTGCCCATTTCAACGTGATCACCGCGCTGGCGCCGCTGCCGCATCCGCGCTTTTCCCGGTTCTTCTCGCATATCAAGCAGGACCTCGGCTTCGGCATCTATGTGCCGGATTGCGACACCACGGCGTGCTCGTTCTCGGCGGCAACGCAAGCCGGCTCGACCGATCCGATCCTCGACCAGCCGCTACTGGATTTCTACGCCGGCTATCAGGTCGACGGCGCCACCAACGAGCCGCGCGTCACGGTGCCGCTCAACGACAACATCGATTACGACGGCGGCGTCGTCACCTGGATCGACAACCTCGCCGGCGAACGGCCCTATGGCAACGACCTCGATCCGACGCTCAATCTCGACATCCTCGAAGTCTCCTTCCGCAATCTGGCGCGCTGGAAGGTGATCGAGACTCCGCAGCGGCTCAAGACCGTGCACCGGATCATCGGCTTTCAAAAGCGGCTGGTGCAATCGGGCGCGTTCGCCAATCCGCGCTCGCACATCTATTATTTGCCGGAATTGTACTGCGCCTATTTCGGCCGTTGCTACGCGGCCTTCATCGCCCTGCCGGCTTTGGCGCGCGAGGCGATCGACCCGGACGGCACGTTCGAATTCATCCGCGGCAAGGTGCTTTTTTACGTCGAGAACGAATTGATCACCGCCGAGATGAACGTGTTCGACGCCGCATTGGCGCTGATCGCGCTGGGACATCTTGGCGCCGAGCCCGCGACCTTCACGCCGGCCCTGCATTGCATTATCGGCCATCTCGGTGAAGGTGGCCGGCACGGGCCGTTCAAGGCCTATGAATGGAATAAGATGAAGACGCCGATCCGCATCCTGGTCGGCGGCCCGGAAGTTACGTCGGCGTTCGTTCTGATGGGGCTGGCGCTGGCCCGCCGCGCCCTGATGCGGCGCAACGGCGCTCGATATTAGAAGATCGCCTCGCGTTAAGTTGACAGACGATGCGGCAGCGAGCGCTGGCGCACTGAACCGATCCGCACCACAATTCCGACGGTAATATCGTCACATATTACTTACGACTGCTCATTACAGACGGCGCTTTGCATGTTGATGAAATTCCTGCTCGGGATCGCGATCCTTCTGGTGCCTGTCATGGCCGAGGCCGCCGACATCACCGGGGTCCCAAAAATCCGCGAGGGCGATCAGGTCGTGATCGGCAGCTCGCGCATTCGCCTGGGCGGGATCGATGCGCCCTCGGTCGACCAGCTTTGCCTCAACAACACCGGCGAGCGCTGGACCTGCGGCGTCGCCGCGCGCGATGAACTCATTCACCACACCGACAAGAAGAGCTGGACCTGCCACATCGAGCGAACCGATCGCCGCGGCCGCAACGTGGCGCGATGCACGGTCGATGGCGAAGACATCCAGAAATGGCTGGTGTCGAGCGGCTGGGCGCTGGCCTATACGCGATTCTCCCATGACTACGAGGCCGACGAAAAAGCCGCGCGCGAAGCCAAGGCCGGGATGTGGCAGGGCGCCTTCATCGCGCCCTGGGACTGGCGCATCCGCAACAAGAAGACCGTGATCCTGGGAGCGGCCAAGCCGCCCGCCAATGCCCACGCCATCCTGCTGGCTTCGGCGTCCGGGCCGGTCGCGCCCTCACCCGACTGCACCATCAAGGGCAACGTCAACGGCGCCGGCGAATGCATCTATCACACGCCCAAGAGCCGCTGGTACGCCCAGATCAAGATGCAGGTCAGCAA
Organism: uncultured Alphaproteobacteria bacterium; assembly: GCA_963738105.1. Taxonomy (GTDB): domain Bacteria; phylum Pseudomonadota; class Alphaproteobacteria; order Rhizobiales; family Xanthobacteraceae; genus Bradyrhizobium. Next base: position 3,976 of record CAVTWC010000024.1, read on the forward strand.
AGGCACCCGCTGGTTCTGCTCGGTCGAGGACGCCGAAGCCGCGGGTTGCCGCGAAACCAAGAGATAGAAGCTTTTCATCGCGCGGCTGCCCGCGTAAAACCCTCGAAATTCGCGATTTGCGCTCCCCTCTCGACCACGACGGCATGGCCTGTCGCACCAACAAGGAAAGCCAACAATGACGGTTCGCGCCGGCCGGGAATTCCTGGCGATCCCCGGGCCCACCACCATGCCCGACGAAGTGCTGCGGGCGATGCATCGCCCGGCGCTCGACATCTATTCCAGGGACATGGTGGATCTGACCGACGGCCTGCTCGGCGATCTCAGCAAATTGTTCGCCACCAAGGGCCATTCCTACATCTACATCGCCAACGGCCACGGCGCCTGGGAAGCGACGCTGAGCAACGTGCTGTCGCGCGGCGACAAGGTGCTGGTGCTGGAGAGCGGCCGGTTCGCGATCAATTGGGGCAATGCTGCCGCGGCGATGGGCGCCGAGGTCGAGGTGTTGAAGGGCGACTGGCGCCGCGCGATCCGCCCGGCCGAAGTCGAGCAACGGTTACGGCAGGACAAGAGCCACAGCATCAAGGCGGTGCTGGCGGTGCAGGTCGATACCGCATCGGGCGCCTACAACGATATCGAAGCGATCGGCAAGGCGATCAAGGCTGCCGGGCATCCGGCGCTGTACATGGTCGACACCGTGGCTTCGCTCGGCTGCATGCCGTTCGAAATGGATGCCTGGGGCATCGACGTCGCGATGTCCGGCTCGCAGAAGGGCCTGATGACCCCGCCCGGCCTCGGCTTCGTCGCCGCCAGCGATCGTGCCCGCGAGGTGCATAAGAAGGCCAATATGCGCACGCCCTATTGGGACTGGACCGAACGCGACGGCCCGGAGCATTACCGCAAATATGCCGGCACCGCGCCGGTGCATCTGCTGTTCGCGCTGCGTCAGGCGATCAACATGCTGTTTGAGGAAGGCCTCGAAAACGCGCACCTGCGCCATCGCCTGCTCGGCGAAGCCGTGCGGCGTGCGGTCGGAACCTGGGCCGAAGGCCAGGTGCTGGGCTTCAATGTCACCGAAGCCAGCGAGCGGTCCAACACGGTCACGACCGTGGTCATGAACGGTGCCGATCCGGCGGCTCTACAGCGCTATTGCAAGGAAAAATGTGGCGTGGTGCTGGGCACCGGAATCGGCGACCTGCAGGGCCAGGCGTTCCGGATCGCCCATATGGGCCATGTCAACGCGCCGATGATCCTGGGCACGCTCGGCGTGATCGAAATGGCGCTGAACGCGCTCGATATCCCGCACGGCAGTGGCGGCGCCGGGGCCGCGATCGACTGGCTCGCCGAAAGTGTAAGCGCCTAGGGGCGACACCAGCCTTTTCGGACCCCCTGCATTCGTGCTTATAGTGATCTTGTGATAAATAAGAGGCCGACAACGGCGCGCGCGTATTCCGCAAAAGTAGAGACCGGTTTTGCGACCAGAATACGCGAAAAGAAGTTCCAGGGAGTGATCTATTGGCGTCCGTTGAATTGCGCGGCCTGACCAAGCGATTTGGATCGCTTGCGGTGGTCGATAATGTCTCGTTGCGGATCGATCACGGACAGCTGGTCTGCCTGCTCGGCCCGTCCGGCTGCGGCAAGACCACGACCTTGCGGCTGATAGCGGGGTTCCTGGAGCCTTCCGACGGCGAAATCCATGTCGGCGACCGGCTGGTGTCATCCAGCGCGCGCACTTTGCCGCCCGAACAGCGCAAGATGTCGATGATCTTCCAGAGCTATGCGCTGTGGCCGCATATGACGGTGGCCGAAAACATCGTCTATGGGCTCCGCCTGCGCAAGATGGACCGCGACACCATCGCCAAGAAGCTCCGGGCGATCCTGGAAACCACCAAGCTTGAAATCCTGGCGCAGCGTTATCCCGGCGAATTGTCCGGCGGCCAACAACAACGCGTGGCGCTGGCGCGCGCGCTGGTGGTCGAGCCGGAAACGCTGCTGCTCGACGAGCCCCTGTCCAACCTCGACGCCAATTTGCGCGAAGAGATGCGCTTCGAGATCCGCCGGCTGCACGATGAATATCGCTACACCACTGTGTACGTCACCCACGACCAGTCCGAGGCGATGACCACGGCCGACCTGATCGCGGTGATGAATGCCGGCAAGATCGATCAGCTCGGCACGCCTGAAGATATCTACGACCGGCCGCAATCGGAATTCGTCGCCCGCTTCATCGGCGCCAGCAACGTCATCAAGGGCAGCGCGCTCGATGAGACGCATGTCTCGTTCGCCGGCGCGACCTTGCGCGTGGTCGGCGCCAAACTGACCGCCGGACAAAGCGCCGCGGTCGCGATCCGCCAGCACGACATCCAGCTATCGACGCAGGCGCCACAGGAGGCGCAGAATGCGGTCAAGGCCACCGTGACCCGTCAGGTGTTTCTCGGTGCCAACCGCGACTACATGGTCGAAACCGCTGACGGCACGATTCTGCGCATCGTCGCGGCGACGGAGAATCCGGTTCCGAAGGGAACCGAAGTCTGGCTGACGCTGCCGCCCGAGCGCTGCCGCGCGCTGGCTCGATAGAAAACACCGATCAAGAAGCCGGCTGGTCAAAAGCCGACCTATCAAGAAAACGACGGGAGAACGCGATGAACAACCGAAAGCCCTCGAGACGCGACATCCTGAAGGGCTCGACCGCACTGGCGCTGGGCACCGTGTTCGCCGCGCCTGCGCGCGCCGAAGCGCCGCCGGCCGAGGCAATCACGCCGCAATTGATCGAAGCGGCGAAAAAAGAAGGCCAGGTCGTCTGGTACACCGCGGTCGATCTATCGGTCGCCGAAAAGATCGCGGGCGCCTTCAAGGCCAAATTCGCCGGCGTCGAAGTGCGGGTCGAGCGCACCGGCGCCGAGCGGGTGTTTCAGCGCATCGGACAGGAATATGCCAGCAACGTCCACGCGGTCGACGTGGTGAACTCCTCCGACGCCTCGCATCTCCTGACCTGGAAAACGCAAGGCCTGCTGCTGCCCTACGTACCCGAGGATGTCGCCAAATATTACAAGCCCGAGCATCGCGATGCCGACGGCACCTATGCCGGGTTCCGCGCCACCTTGAGCCCGATCGCCTACAACACCAAACAGGTCACGGCTGCAGAGGCGCCCACCAGCTTCAAGGATCTGCTTGATCCCAAATGGAAGGGCAAGATCGTCAAGGCCCATCCCGGCTACAGCGGAACCATCCTGACCGCGACGTTCGAGATGGTGCGCGACATCGGTTGGGATTTCTACGAGAACCTTGCCAAGCAAAACATCATGCAGGTGCAATCGGCGACCGATCCGCCGAAGAAGCTCTCGCTCGGCGAGCGCGCCGTAATGGCAGACGGCACCGAATACAATGTCCTGCTGCTGAAAGAGTCCGGCCAGCCGGTCGAGCCGGTCTATCCGACCGAGGGCACGCCGTTCATCATCGGCCCCAACGGCATCTTCAAGGCGGCGCCAAATCCGAACGCCGCAAAGCTGTTCCAGAACTACTGTTTCACGCAAGAAGCCCAGCAGATCATCATCGAGGTGGGCGGCCTGCGGTCGCTGCATGCCCAGGCCAGGGAAAAACCGGGCCGCAAGCCGCTCGCCGACATCAAGCTGATGAAGGAAGACGCCGAAAGCGCCGAGAAGCAAAGCGAAGCGATCAAGGCGCGTTATCAGAAACTATTCCACGTTTGAATCGTCATTGCGAGCGTAGCGAAGCAATCCAGAGCAACAAAGAAAGACTGGATTGCTTCGTCGCTTCGCTCCTCGCAATGACGAAGAAGGACCAACCGATGCGAAAAACTTTAAGCCGGCGTACGCTTCTGAAGGGCTCCGCGGCGTTCGGCGTCACGGCATTTGCGGCCTCCGTCAAAGCCGCGAGCCCGGAGCCGGTTTCGATCACGCCTGAGTTGATCGAGGCCGCGAAAAGAGAAGGCAAGGTGATCCTGTATTCGTCGATGGATCTCCCGGTCGGCGAGAAGCTCGGCAAGGCGTTCGAGGCCAAATATCCCGGCATGGAGGTGCAGATCGAGCGCTCCGGTGCCGAACGGCTGTTCCAGCGCGTCGCCCAGGAATACTCGAGCAACATTCACGCCGCTGATATTATCAACACAACGGACGCCTCGCACATCATTACGTGGAAGCGGAACGGCTGGCTGGCGCCTTTCGTGTCTGAAGATATGGCGCAGCATTTCCTGCCGGCCTATCGCGATCCCGACGGCATGTCCGCCACTTCGCGGATCTATCTGTCGTCGATCGCCTACAATACAAATCTCGTGAAACCCGAAGACGCGCCGAAGAGCTTTGCGGATCTGCTCGACCCGAAATGGGCGGGCAAGCTCGTCAAGGGCCATCCGGCCTATAGCGGCACCATCATGACCGCGACCTTCCAGCTGGTCCGTGAGTTGGGCTGGGGCTACTTCGAGAAACTGTCGAAGCAGCGCGTGATGCAGGTGCAATCCTCGACCGATCCACCGAAAAAGCTGTCGCTCGGCGAGCGCGCCGTGATGGCCGACGGCAACGAATATGGCGTGGTGCTGCTGAAGGAGGCCGGCCAGCCGGTCGAGCCGGTGTATCCGACCGAAGGATTGCCGACGATCTCGGGGCCGACTGCGATCTTCGCCGGCGCGCCGCATCCCAATGCCGCGCGGCTGTTTCAGGCATGGCTGCATACGCGCGAGACGCAGCAGTTCTTTACCGACTTCACCGCGCAATACTCGGCGCATACGGAGGTCACCCCGAAGCCCGGACGGCGCAAGCTTTCCGACCTCAAGCTTATGAAGGAAGACGCCGCGGGCGTGGAGGCGATGGGCGAAGAGATCAAGACGCGCTACGCGAAGCTATTTAGGGTGTGACGCACGATCACGCGACACAGACTTTCACCTCTCCCCGCGTGCGGGGAGAGGTCGGCGACTCCGGCGCACTTTTGCGCCGGAACGAGCCAGGTGAGGGGGCGTTTCTCCAAGCTCGAGCTCGTTGAAACGCCCCCTCACCCCGACCCTCTCCCCGCACGCGGGGAGAGGGAGTCTACCGCGAGCCCACAGCCTCCAACATTGAAAAGCACATGACCATCACTACCACTATCGCCCCCAAGCCGGGCATCGACTGGACCAAGCCGGTGCTGTGGCTGTTCGCGGCGTTCCTGATCGCGTTGATCGTGCTGCCGATGACCTGGCTGGCGGTCTACAGCGTTACCGACAAGAACAATCATGTCACGCTGCAGAACTTCGTCACGCTGTTCACCGATCCGGACTTCCTCGATCCGCTGCTGACCACCGCCATCATCGCGACCACATCGGCCGTGATCTGCTGCATCGTCGCAGCGCCAATGGGATGGCTGGTGTCGCGCACCGACATGCCGGGGCGACAATTCATCCGCGCGCTGGTCACGGCCTCGTTCGTGACGCCGCCGTTTCTCGGCGCGGTGGCCTGGGAACTGCTGGCGGCGCCGAACAGCGGCCTGCTGAATCAGTTGTTTCGATTGCTGACCGGCGCGGAGTCTGACGATCATATCTTCAACATCTATTCGATGACCGGGATCATCTTCGTGATCTCCTGCTACACCTTCCCGTTCGTGTTCGTCTTGGTCGCCAATGCGCTCGACACCATGCCGGGCGAGCTAGAGGACGCCTCCGCGATTCTCGGCGGCAAGGCCTGGACCACGGCGCGGCGGATCACGATTCCGCTGGCGTTGCCGGCGCTGGTGGCCGGCGCGCTGATCGCGTTTCTGCAGGCGATGACGCTGTTCGGCTCGCCCGCGATCCTTGCGCTGCCCGCCGGCTTCCACACCATGACCACGAAAATCTGGAGCCTGTTTCAATATCCGCCGAAACCCGAACTGGCGGCGGCGGCCGCGGTACCGCTGCTGCTGCTGACCATTTTGCTGCTGCAGGCGCAGAAATTCATCCTGGGGCGGCGCGGTTATTCGGTCGTCGGCGGCAAATATGGCGCGCCGCGGCGGGTCGAGATGCAGAAATGGCGGTGGCCGGCATTGGCATTTTGCCTGCTGGTGCTGATGAGCCCGGTGTTCCTGCCCTATCTGGCGCTGCTCAACGCGGCGTTTTCACCGAACGCGACAACGCTGGTGACGCCGTCGAGCTTCACGCTGCACAACATCGTGTTCGTGTTTACCGAATTGTCGTCAACGCAATTGGCAATCAAGAACACCGTGATCCTGGGCACCGCGACCGCGACCATCGGTACGGTCCTGGCGCTGGTGATCGCCTATGTCACGACCCGCAAGGTGATCGCCGGCTGGCGCGTGCTCGGCTTCCTCGCCACCGCGCCGGTCGCGGTGCCCGGCATCGTGCTCGGCGTCGGGTTGTTCCTGAGCTACACGCGACCGCCCTTCGTGCTCTATGGCACGCTGTGGATCCTCTTGATCGCGTTCCTGACCATCAATCTGCCGTCGGCCTATCAGCAATTGCAGGCCGCCTTCACCACCATCCATCCGGAACTCGAGGACGCCAGCCGCATCCTCGGCGCGACAAGGCTGAAATCCCTGATCCAGATCACGGCGCCGCTGTTGCGCACCGGCGTGATCGCGACCTGGTGCTTCATCTTCATCGGCGTGATGCGAGAATTGTCGGCGGCGATCGTGCTGTTCACCTCGCAGACCAAGGTGATCTCGGTGCTGATTTACGACCTCAACGAAAGCGGCGACCTCGCCGCGATCGCGGTGTTGGGCATCTCGATGCTGATCATCACCTTCTCCGTGGTGCTCGCCGTCAACCAGATCCCGATGTTCGGCGCCGGCAACAGCACCCGGGCGCGATAGCCGGATCGCGACGCCGCCTGAACTCCATCCTTCGAGACGCGCGCAACGGCGCGCTCCTCAGGATGAGGGCGTTCTTGTGGTGGCCTCATGGTGAGGAGGCGCCACCGGGTCCGCGCGACGCGCGGCCCGATGACAGGCTCCGCGCCGTCTCGAACCATGGCTGCGAGCACGCCGTCACTTCTCAACCTTGTACGCCTCGACCTGGGCCTTGAGCCGCTGCAGCGAGGCGGTCGGTGCGGCGCGGTCGACGACGTATTGTCCGCTCGCCAGCATCGACAGAACCTTGAGATCGATCGTCGGCGAATGGTGGACGACGTCGGCGTAGTTGCCGAGATTGTGCGTGATGTCCTCCGCTTCCCGAAAATCATGCAAGCTCACATTTGGAAATTGCGCCAGCCGCTGGCTGATATAGGCGGTGAAGTCGTAGACGATCTTCAGCGTCGCCGGTGAGGCGTCCCGCATCGCCACGAATTGCAGGATCGAATAGGGCGGAAAATAAATATCGAAATGGGTGTCGGGATTACTCTTGATCAGGCCTATCGCGTCGCGTTCGAAGTTGCGCACCATCGCGTCGTAATCGTAGGACTCCGACAGGGACGACCGGCGGGCAGGGCTGGTGATATCGACGAATTCCGCCATCGCCTTGCCGGCATTATAAGTCGCCGCAACATCAAAGCCTGGCGTCAGCACGTTGATGTCATCAACCGAGGCGATCGGAAATTTGAACAGCACGCCGGTGCTCAATCGCGCGGCCATCTTCCCCACTAGCGGCATCGATCGAGCCAGCATCCAGAGCGACTCCCGCGCCATCGCGCCGCTGAACAGATATTGAGCCACGCCCTTGATGTTGCGCCGGTACAGATCGGCGGGAAGATAAATATCGGCGTCGACTTCCGGCGCATCGCGGAAGATCCAGTCGTCGACCTGCCAGATCACCCGCTTCGGATGATTTTCAAGCGCCGCGGCCAGCACGAAGCTTTGTTCGTGGGAGTTCGAGCCGGTCATCGATAATTTCAGCGAATGCACTCCGAGGATGCGATCGATATCGCTCTGCCTGAAATGAATCGCCAGCGAGGTCCCCATGAAGACGGTATCGAAGCTCTGGCTGCGCACCAGGCCTGCGTCCTGCATACGGCTGTCGTTCGAATACATCGGCTGATAGAACCGCGCCGGCCGGAACAGTTGCAGCGGATCGACAATAAAATTCAGCGCCGCCGCCATCAGGATGACCGCGACGGCCGCACCGAGAAATCGCAACAGATTGCGGGACGAAGCGCTCATCAGAACCTGAAATAGATGAATTCGCTGTGCTGCGAGATTCCGAGAATCCCGAATGCCAGCACCGCGGCAGTCGCGTAGATCAGCAACGGACGCAGCCGCCCGAAGCCCAGTGTCTCGCCGACACGCCGCTTGTCGTGATCGTATCCCATGATTTCCTGCGTATTCGGCGCGAACCACGCGATCGCAGCAAAAACCACCAGGAACCCGAAATTGGCGATTTCGCCACGGCCGAATGCGGCATGGGTGGGATCGGCCATCCTCGACAGGATGAACTGGGCCTGCGTCAGACTGTCGGCGCGGAAGAACACCCATGCCACGACAACCGATATGAACGTCAAGACCAGGCTCGCGAATTTCGCCAACGGCGCAATGCGCGGCGGCGCCGACGGCCCGAAACGACTCCAGGCGTGATTGATGCAGAGATAGGCGCCATGCAGCGCGCCCCAGACCACGAACGTCCACGCCGCGCCGTGCCAGAGCCCGCCAAGCAGCATCGTGACCATGAGATTGACGTAACGCAGGATGCGGCCGCGCCGGTTGCCGCCCAGGGGAATGTAGAGATAGTCGCGCAGGAACTGCGACAGCGTCATATGCCAGCGCCGCCAGAAATCGACAATGCTGGCGGCCTTGTAGGGCGAATTGAAATTGAGCGGCAGGAAGATGCCGAACATCAGCGAAATTCCGATCGCCATGTCGGAATAGCCGGAGAAATCGAAATAGAGCTGGAAAGTGTAGGCCAGCGCCCCGATCCAGGCCTGATCGAACGACGGGTTGCCGGGACCAAAGGCCACCGCGACCAGCGGCTGAATGCCGTCGGCAAGGCCGGTTTTCTTGAACAGGCCGATCGCGAAGATCATCAGGCCGCACAGGATCAGATGCGCATCCGGCCGCTTGGTCGCTGGCCGCTCGAACTGCGGGATCATGTCCTTGTGATGCAGGATCGGCCCGGCGATCAGATGCGGGAAATACGTGACGAACAGCGCGTAATGCGGCAGCGCATAGCGCGCGACGTTGCCGCGGTAGGCATCGACCAGAAACGCGATCTGCGTGAAGGTGTAGAAGGAGATGCCTACCGGCAGCAGGAGGTGGATCGTGATCCCGGTCGAAAGCAGCGCGTTGAGATTGGCCGCGAAGAACCCGGCATATTTGAAGATGCCGAGCACCACCAGATCGCCGGCGACGCCGGCGGTGAGAACGGCAAATCGCGATGCCGATGATAGCCGCCGCGCGATCAGCAGATATCCGATGCCGTAGTTGAACGCGATCGAGGCGAGCAGCAACAGCACAAACTGCCAATTGCTGAAGGCATAGAACGCCAGCGAGGCCAGCGCCAGCCATAGCACCGGCGCCAGATTGCCGAGCCGGCCAAATGCGAAATAGCCGAGCAAAACGACCGGCAAAAACACAAAAATGAACGCGTAGGAATTGAAGAGCATCCGGCCTTTCTCAATCGCACCCAGGAGCCTAACCATACAACTTGCCGGCCAACAACCCTGCGTTTTCAGGCCGATTTCTTGAGGCTTCTGGCAATTCGCGGCGTCGCACCGATATAAGGGTGGGGCGGAACCGATACCGCAGACCGAACGAGGATCGCGTGACACAAGCAGCCCACACCAAGCCTTCACAACCGGCCCCGGTCGCGCCGCGCCGGCCGCATTCCTTCACCACCCACGGCATCACCGTGACGGACGATTATGCGTGGCTGAAGGATGAGAATTGGCAGGAAGTGCTGCGCGACCCCTCGATCCTCGATGGCGATATCCGCAAATACCTCGAAGCCGAGAACGGCTACACCGATGGCCTGCTCGGCCATACCGCCGGCTTGCAAAAGACCCTGATCGCGGAGATGCGCGGCCGGATCAAGGAAGATGATTCCAGCGTCCCCTCCCCCGATGGCGCCTACGCCTACTTCCGCAAATTCCGCGAGGGCGGCCAGCATGAATTGTTCAGCCGCATGCCGCGCGATGGCGGCGCGACCGAGATCATCCTCGACGGTGACGAACTCGCCGCCGACGAGGAATACTTCAAGTTCGGCGGCGCGCGGCATTCGCCCGACCACAAGCTCGAAGCCTGGAGCGCCGACATCAAGGGCTCGGAATATTTCTCGATCCGGGTGCGCGACTGGGCGACCGGGAAAGACCACGCACGACCTGGTCGAGGAAACCGACGGCGGCGTGGTGTGGAGCATCGACTGCAAAAGCTTCTTCTACGTCAAGCTCGACGATAACCACCGTCCGATGCAGGTCTGGCGGCATCGTCTCGGTACCAAGCAGCACGACGATGTTCTGGTTTACGAGGAACAGGATTCCGGCTGGTTCACCCATCTGCATGAAAGCTCCAGCGGCCGGTTCTGCGTGATCGCGGGCGGCGACCACGAGACCTCAGAGCAGCGCTTGATCGACCTGGCCAATCCCGAGGCGCCGCCCCGCCTGATCGCGGCACGCCAGGAAGGCGTGCAGTATTCGGTCAACGATCGCGGCGATGAGCTGTTCATCCTGACCAATGCCGACGGCGCCATCGACTTCAAGGTAATGACCGCGCCGCTCACCGCGCCCGATCGGGCGAACTGGCGCGATTTGATTCCCTATCGTCAGGGTATTTATGTGCTCGATGTCGAGCTTTATGCCGGCCACATGGTGCGGCTGGAGCGCGCCAACGCGTTGCCCGCGATCATCATCCGCGATCTCGCAACCGGCGACGAGCACGCCATCGCCTTTGACGAGGCGGCCTATTCGCTCGACACCATGGGCAGCTATGAATTCGACACCACGAATCTGCGCTTTTCCTATTCGTCGATGACGACACCGTCGGAAGTCTATGATTACGACATGGCGAAGCGGACACGCGTCCTGCGCAAACGCCAGGAGATTCCGTCCGGCCACAATCCGGCCGATTACGTCACCACCCGCATCATGGCGGCCTCGCATGACGGCGCGCAGGTTCCGGTATCGATCCTGCACCGCAAGGACCTCAAGCGTGACGGCCACGCACCGCTATTGCTGTACGGCTACGGCTCCTATGGCATGGCGATGCCGGCGTCATTTTCCGCCAACCGGCTGTCGCTGGTCGATCGCGGTTTCGTCTACGCCATCGCCCATATCCGCGGCGGCTCGGACAAGGGCTGGGGCTGGTATCTCGACGGCAAGCGCAAGAAGAAGACCAACAGCTTTGATGATTTCGCCGCCGCTGGCCGCGCGTTGATCGAAGCCAAATACACCAGCGCCAAGCGCATCGTCGGCCATGGCGGCAGCGCCGGCGGCATGCTGATGGGCGCGGTCGCCAACCGTGCCGGTGAATTGTTCGCGGGCATCGTCGCCGAGGTGCCGTTCGTCGACGTGCTCAACACCATGCTCGACGATACGCTGCCGCTGACGCCGCCGGAATGGCCGGAATGGGGCAACCCGATCGAGAGCGCGGAGGATTTCCGCACCATCCTGTCCTATTCGCCATACGACAATGTCGCGGCGAAGGATTATCCGGCGATCCTGGCGATGGGCGGGCTGACCGATCCGCGCGTGACCTATTGGGAGCCGGCGAAATGGATCGCGCGGCTGCGCGCCACCATGACCGGCGGCGGCCCGGTGTTGTTGCGCACCAATATGGGCGCCGGCCACGGCGGCGCCTCCGGCCGCTTCAACCGGCTCGACGAGGTCGCGATCGCGTACGCCTTCGCATTGTGGGCGGTGGGATTGGCGGACAAGGGCGAGGTGTGAGTTCGTTGAGGACAGCGTGCGAGCTTCTCCCTCTCCCCGCACGCGGTAAAGACGGAAGCAAAGGTCCGACAGAGCCATGGCGAAGTACACCAAGGCGGATTTCCCGGTCGATAACGTCCGCCGCTTTCTCGAACCGGGGCCGATCGTGCTCGTCAGCTCCGCGTACAAGGGCGAGAGCAACATCATGACCATGGGCTGGCACATGATCATGGAATTCCAGCCCTCGCTGATCGGCTGCTACATCTGGACCGCGAACCACAGCTTCGAGATGATCCGCAAGAGCAAGCAATGCGTGATCAATATTCCCACGGAAGACCTCGCGGCAAAGGTCGTGAAGATCGGCAACAGCTCCGGGCGCGACATCGACAAGTTTGCCGAGTTCGGCCTCACGCCCGAGCCGGGCACACATGTCCACGCGCCGCTGATTGACGAATGCTATGCCAATTTCGAATGCCGGCTCACGGACTCAAGCCTGATCCGGAAATACAGTCTGTTTGTTCTCGAAGTTGTGAAGGCGCATGTGGCGACCTCGCCGAAATATCCGAAGACAATTCACTACCGCGGCGACGGTGAATTCATGATTTCCGGCGCCAACACCAGCCGCTATCGCAAACTGTTCAAACCACAGATGCTGTGAATTCGTCGATGCCATCCGCAAGTCCGCGGTGGCAGCGTCGGCGCGGTGTGGTGGTAACACAAATTTCAACGCGCGTTGGCATTGCACGGCGATGCGCCCTGCCCGAAATAAACACCAGACGCAGGACAATAGCGAAAGACGTGCACGAGCGAACGAGATGCGCGTGCAAAGGAACACACGAACGCTGCGCAACGCGCGCGAGGGATTATGTCATGAACAAGATCTACACAACGGCGATGCTGTTGACACTGGTGGCACCGCTTTCCGCGAAAGCCGATCCGGTCAAGGTGGACCCGCTGCTCAGTACCAGCGTCACATCGAGCGGGCAGCCGATCATACTGCCGCACGGCCACGTCAAAGTCATCACATCGATGTACGAGGTTCCGCCGGGCGCCAAACTACCCGAGCATAAGCATAATTATCCGAGGTATGGATATTTGCTGTCCGGCGAGTTGCGCATCACCAATATCGAGACCGGCAAGAGCGTGACCTACAAGCCCGGCGACTTCATCATCGAGTCGCTCGGACAATGGCACAAGGCCGAGAATGTCGGCACGGATCCGATAAAATTGCTGGTGATCGACCAGGTCGCGAAGGGCCAGGACAACAACACCGTCCTGAGGAAACAGCACGCCGTGATGCGGCAGGATTAACTCCCGCCGCGGCGCTTTCGGCTTCCGGCTATCTTCCCTTTGTCTTTCGCCACGCCGCAAAATCGGCGAGCGTCTGTTCGTCGGTCGCGGGATAGAGCCCAAAGATGCCGACGGCCTTTTTGAACCTGCTCGGTAACAAAATCCTCGAACGCGGTCATCTCGAAAGCTTCGTTGGCGATCTCGTCGGCGAGATGCGCGGGAATCACCATCACGCCATCGCCGTCGCCGAGGATCACGTCGCCGGGAAACACCGGCGCGTCGCCGCAGCCGATCGGGCCGTTGATCTCGATCGCCTGATGCAGGGTCAGGTTGGTCGGCGCGCTGGGCCGGTGATGATAGGCGGGAAAACCGAGTTTTAAAATTTCCACCGAATCGCGGAAGCCGCCATCGGTGATGACGCCGGCGACGCCGCGCTGCATCAGCCGCGTCACCAGAATGGCGCCGGCGGACGCGGCGCGGGCATCCTTGCGGCTGTCCATCACCAGCACCGCGCCGGGCGGACAATCTTCCACCGCCTTGCGCTGCGGATGCGAGCGGTCACGAAACACCTCGAGCTTGTTGAGGTCCTCGCGCGCCGGCATGTAGCGCAGCGTAAAGGCTTCACCGACCAGCGTCGGCTGGTCCGGACCGAGCGGGTGCACGTCCTGAATGCACTGGTTTCGAAAGCCGCGCTTGTAGAGCGCAGTGGCAACGGTGGCGGTAGAGATGGTCTTGAGCTTGTTGCGGGTGGCGTCGCTGAGTTTTGTCATGGTTTTGTATCCCGGAGTTGGTCATCTGGAAGACCGTCGTCCCGGCGAAAGCCGGGACCCATACGCCGTGTCGTCGCGTTTTTATGCAGTGAGGCGGATATCTTGCTTCACTACCAATGCCAGGGGTTATGGGTCCCGGCCTTCGCCGGGACGACACATCAATAAATCGACGGCTCGCCGACCGGTGCGCCGAAGCTGGTCTCGAGGAAATCGAAATCGCAACCTTCATTGGCCTGCCGGATATGGCGCGTGAACATCCAGCCATAGCCGCGCTCGAAACGGGTTTCGGGCTTGGTCCACGCCGCGCGGCGCTTTTCCATCTCGGCTTCTGAAATATCAAGATTGATGGTGCGCGCGTTGACGTCGAGCGTGATCATGTCGCCGTTCTGCACCAGCGCCAGCGGGCCGCCGATATAGGATTCCGGCGAGACGTGCAGGATGCAGGCGCCGTAGCTGGTGCCGCTCATGCGCGCATCCGACAGCCGCACCATGTCGCGCACGCCCTGCTTCACCAGCTTGGTCGGGATCGGCAGCATGCCCCATTCCGGCATGCCCGGCCCGCCCTGCGGCCCTGCATTGCGCAGGATCAGCACATGATCGGCGGTGACGTCGAGATCAGGATCGTCGGTCGCCTTCTTCATCGACGGGTAATCGTCGAATACCAGCGCCGGCCCGGTATGCTTGAGGAAACGCGGCTCGCAGGCCGAGGGTTTTATGACGCAGCCATCGGGCGCGAGATTGCCCTTGAGCACCGCAAGCGCGCCTTCGGCATAAATCGGATTGGCGACCGTGCGGATCACATCGTCATCATGGACTTCAGCTCGCGCAATGTTCTCGCCGAGCGTCTTGCCGGTCACCGTCATCGCATCGAGATGCAGATGCTCCTTGATGCGGCCCATCAATCCCGGCAAGCCACCGGCATAGAAGAAATCCTCCATCAGATATTTGTCGCCGGAAGGCCGCACATTGGCGATCACAGGCACCTTGCGGCTGGCTTTCTCGAAATCGTCGAGGCCGATATCCTGGCCGGCGCGGCGCGCCTGCGCGATCAAATGGATGATGGCATTGGTCGAACAGCCCATCGCCATCGCGACCGTGATGGCGTTCTCGAACGCCTTGCGGGTCTGGATCTTCTTCGGCGTGAGATCTTCCCACACCATCTCGACGATGCGGCGGCCGGATTCCGAACTCATGCGGATATGGCCGGCGTCGGCGGCCGGGATCGAGGATGCGCCAGGCAAGGTCATGCCGATCGATTCGGCGATCGCGGTCATGGTCGAAGCGGTGCCCATGGTCATGCAGGTGCCGTAGCTGCGGGCGATGCCGGCTTCGACATCGACCCAATCCTTGTCGGAGATTTTGCCGGCGCGCCGCTCGTCCCAATATTTCCAGGCGTCGGAGCCCGAACCGAGCGTCTTGCCCTTCCAGTTGCCGCGCAGCATCGGACCTGCCGGAAGATAGATCGCGGGCAGGCCCATCGAAGTCGCCCCCAGCAGCAGTGCGGGCGTGGTCTTGTCGCAGCCGCCCATCAGCACCACGCCATCGACGGGATGGCCGCGCAATAATTCCTCGGCGTCCATCGCCAGCAGATTGCGGTAGAGCATCGTGGTGGGCTTGAGGAAGGATTCCGACAGCGACAGCGCCGGCAGCTCCATCGGAAAGCCGCCGGCCATCAGGATGCCGCGCTTGACGTCATCGACGCGCGATTTGAAATGCATGTGGCACGGCTGGGCGTCGGACCAGGTGTTGAGGATCGCGATGACAGGGCGGCCCTTCCATTCCTCCGGCGCGTAGCCCATCTGCATGGCGCGCGAGCGGTGGCCAAAGGCCCTGAGATCGTCGGGCGCGAACCAGCGCGCGCTGCGGAGTGTTTCCGGATTTTTCTTTTCTGTCATTGGATCACCTGTTCGAGACCTCCAAGGTCTTCTCACAGGCCATCCACCCGGTGCAAGTTCCGGATGTGAAACAGGCCATGAAATACTGCATGGGGTTCGGCTGATCGACGGTGGCGCATCGTCTCCATCCGGCATGATCGTTGCCGCGTGCACTGCAATGCAAATACGGGATCAGGCGCTTCGCCCGATCGCCTGATCCAGCTCTGCCCTGAAACGTGCAGATCAAAGGTTCCGAGAGCGAAATCTGCCGGAAGGTTGCAAAGCAGCTTTACGCAAGAAATGCTTGCGCCACCGCGGCAACGGTTTCACAACCGGACATAGCCGCAATCCGTGACTGTTGTGATACTTGCGCTGATATTTGCCCTTGGAAACCCGGCATGGCCCAAATCCTGATCGTGGACGATGACAACGCCGTCCGGACAACCATCAAATTGCTGCTGGAACGGGCCGGCCACAGCGTGGTCGCGGCCAGCGACGGCCGCAGCGGATTGGCGCAGTTCGAGACCGACGCGTTCGACCTGCTATTCCTCGATATCTTCATGCCGGGAATGGACGGAATCGAAACCATGCGGCTGGTCCATCAACAGCGGCCGCTGGTCCCGATCATCGTCATCTCGGGCAATCCCATTCTGTCGGATGCAGGCCAGATGCCGGATTTTCTGACGATGGCGACCAAACTCGGGGCGGTCTCCAGTCTGCAGAAGCCTTTCAAACCCGCCGCCCTGATCGAGGCCGTCAACAAGTGCCTGGAAGCCGCCAAGCGCCCGTCGGCATCGGCCGCAGCGCCCGGTGCTGTTTGCGGTCCCTGATGCCAACCATGTTGCCCGCTTCAGCTATCCTTGTATCATGGCGGCCCGGGGATGACGCGAAGCACGGATGACGCTCACCACCAAACTGGCCGTCGCAATGATCGCACTCGTGGCGATCTCGGTTTCGGCTGTCGGCTGGCTGAACTATCGAACCGTCGAACAGGTCGTCATCCCGCGCGTGCTCGATCGCATCGAGAGTCAGGCGCGGCTGGTCGCCAGTGACCTCGAATCCTATGTCGCCGGCGCGCGCGGCGATGTCGCGAGCCTTCGATCGGGCGTTGCGGTGAACGCCCTGATGCGCGCCCGCCAGACCGGCGGCTCCGCCGACGGGATTTCCGAAGCCACCTGGCGCGAGCGGCTCGCGAGCCGTCTGTCGGACGAACTGACCGCCAAGCCTGCTTATGCCGGGATTCGCGTCATCGGCCTTGATGACGGCGGACGCGAAATCGTCCGCGTCGAGCGCTCCGGGGCGAACGGCGCGATCCGGATCGTTCCTGATGCGGAATTGGGCCCAAGGGCGGACCGATCCTATTTCAAGGAGACGATCAAGCTGCGGCCCGGCGAAATATACGTTTCGAGGCTCAATCTGGATCGGATCGACTGGGCTGTCCGGACACCGCATCGGCCGACGCTGCGGGTGGCGTCGCCACTGTTCACACCCGATGGCAAACTGTTTGGCGTCTTCCTCCTCAATGTCGACATGCGCGCGGCCTTCGACCGCGTTCGTGCATCGGCGCGGCCGGGGGAAACCGTCTATCTCGTCAATGAACGCGGCGACTATCTCGTCCATCCCGATCAGGCACGCGAATTCGGCTCCGAGCTCGGCATGCCGATCGAAAACTGGCAGAGCGACTTCCCGACTCTCGCATCGTCGATCGGCGCCACCCAAAGCGTCGCGCATGTGGTGCCGGATCAGAGCGGCCGGCCCGGTGGAATAGCCATGGCACCGGCCATTCTGGCAGGCAACGAATGGGTCGCGGTTATCAAGGCCGCGCCGAGCACCGTCGTCATGATTACGGCCGACGCCATTCAGAAGTCGTCCGTGCTGGCCGGTCTGGTGGCGGTGTTAAGCGCGGCGGCGCTGGCGGTGTGGATTGCCCGTTCGCTGACCCGCCCCATCATTCAATTGACTGCGGCGGTCGAGGGCGCGGGCAAGGCCCGCTCCCCTGCGATTCCCGTCGATGCAAGCGGCGAAACCGGCGTACTCGCACGCGCCTTTGCGCGGGTGATCGGTGAGGCCAATGCGAAGACCGTCGCACTCGAGCGCGAAATCGGGGAACATCGCCGCACCGAAGCCGCAAGAGATCTCCATGCCGAGCGTGAGCGTCTGTTCAGCGCCGCGGTCGAATCGTCCCACGACGCCATTGTCACGAAATCCCTTGAAGGCAAGATCACAGGTTGGAATCCCGCAGCCGAACGCATGTTCGGATTTACCGCGGCAGAAGCCGTCGGCCAGGGCATCGATCTGATCGTCCCTCCCGACCGGTTGTCCGAGATACAGAATACCCTGAGCCGCATCGGGCAAGGCGCGGCGATCGAGCAACACGAAACGGTGCGATTGCACAAAACGGGCACCCCGGTGGAGGTGTCGCTCAGCATATCCCCGATCAGGGCGCCATCCGGTGCAATCATCGGCGCATCCAAGATCGCGCGCGATATCACCGAAGCCAAGAAAACCCGGGAGGCGCTCAACCGCGAGATCGAGGAGCGGCAGCGCATTTTCGAAACCTCCCAGGACCTGATCCTGGTCACCGACACGCAGGGCGTTCTGGTTCAGGTCAGCCCCAGCTCCAAGACCATCCTGGGATATCTGCCGGAGGAAATGATCGGCTACAATTCGATCAAGTTCATCTACAGCGACGACCTCAACAACACGCGCGACGAAATGCGTGCTGTGCGGCGCAAACAGCATACGCGAAATTTCGACAGCCGTTTCATCCACAAGAGCGGGCGGATCGTGACGCTCTCGTGGATGGGGGCATGGTCCGAGCCGGTGCGCCGGCATTTCTTCATCGGCCGCGACATGACCGAGAGCCGGGTCGCGCAGGAGGCGCTGCGCGAAAGCGAGCAACTCGGACGCGGCATCATCGATACCGCGCTCGATGCGTTCGTCCAGATGAAGGAAGACGGCACCATCTCGGACTGGAATTCCCAGGCCGAACATATCTTCGGATGGTCGCGAAGCGAAGCGCTCGGCAAGCATCTCGGCGACCTGATCGTTCCGGAGGAGCGGCGCGACGCCCACGAAGCGGGACTCGAACGCTATTTGCGCACTGGGCACCGCAAGATCCTTGGGCGCCGTCTTGAACTCGAAGCGCTGCGGCGTGATGGCAAGGAAATCAAGGTCGAGCTCAGCATCACCGGGCTGCGGCGCCACGACGGCATCGTGTTCAACGGATTTATTCGCGATCTGACCGACAGGATCGCGGCGCAAGATCGCATTCGACAGGCCGAAAAAATGGAAGCCGTCGGCCAACTCACCGGCGGCATCGCGCATGACTTCAACAATATTCTGACGGTCATCACGGGAACGATCGAGATTCTGGCCGAGGCCGTGCACAAGGAACCGCAACTCGCGGCGATCACCAGGATGATCGACGAGGCCGCGTCGCGCGGCGCAGATCTGACCCAGCACCTGCTGGCGTTTGCCCGCAAGCAGCCGCTGCAGCCGCGGGAGACCGACATCAATGCGCTGGTAACCGATACCGCCAAGCTGCTGCGGCCGACGCTGGGCGAACACATCGAAATCGAGACCGCGCTGGACGACGAAGCATGTTTCGCCATCGTCGACCCCAATCAACTCACCACCGCCGTCCTCAATCTGGCGCTGAACGCCCGTGACGCCATGCCCAATGGCGGCAAGCTCGTGCTGGAGACCAGCTCGGCCTATCTCGATGAGAATTACTCGAGCGCGCACGGCGATGTTCAGCCGGGCCGCTATGTCCTGATCGCCGTCAGCGACACCGGCAGCGGCATCCCCGCTCCGATGCTCGACAAGGTGTTCGATCCGTTCTTCACGTCGAAAGGACCCGGAAAAGGCACCGGCCTCGGGCTCAGCATGGTCTACGGATTCATCAAGCAATCCGCAGGCCACATCAAGATCTACAGCGAGGAAGGCCACGGTACGACCATCCGGATGTACCTGCCGCCGGGCACGGGGACGTCCCTCGGCTTCAATGGCGCTATCGCATCTACCCTCGAAGGCGGCCACGAAACCATCCTGGTCGTCGAGGACGACAAACTGGTGCGGGACTATGTGCTGACGCAACTGCGTTCGCTGGGCTACGTCACGCTGGAGGCGGCGAATGCGGCGGAAGCCCTCGCCATCGTCAAGGCAAGCCATCCGTTCGATCTGCTATTCACCGACGTGATCATGCCGGGGGCGATGAATGGCCGCCAGCTCGCCGACGAATTGCAGAGGATCAAGCCCGGATTGAAGGTGCTCTTTACCTCGGGCTACACCGAAAATGCGATCATCCATCACGGCCGGCTCGATTCCGGCGTTCTGCTGCTCGCCAAACCCTATCGCAAATCGGAAATGGCCGTGATGATCCGCACCGCGCTGGCCGGCTAAAGTCCGATCCGGCTGCCACTTCGTTCGAAAACGCTATAGCGCACGCCTCAGGAATCGCGCTGAGCGGTCAGCACGATCCGGATCAGATCGGCGGCATTTCGGGCGCCGAGCTTTTTCATGATGTTGGCGCGGTGGTCTTCGATCGTGCGCGGGCTGATTCCAAGCTGACGCCCCGCCTCCTTGTTGGACGCACCGGCGGCGAACTGCTCCAGCACTTCGCGCTCGCGCCGCGTCAGCGGTTCGCGCCCGGGAAAATGCAGCGATGTCGCTTTCGAGGCGTTACCCTCCGCCTGCCGTCGCGCATAGGCCCCGATCGCCTCATCGAGCCGGGCCACGATTTCACTGCCTCTGAACGGCTTCTCGATGAAATCCAGCGCGCCATTCTTGATCGCGCTCACCGCCATGGTGATGTCGCCCTGCCCGGAGATCATGAAGATCGGCGCCGGATAGTCTTCACCGCGCAGCTCTTTCAGAATATCGAGTCCCGATTTGCCGGGAATATGCACGTCGAGCAGGATGCACGCGGGCGCTCGCGTGCGCGCCACCGCGAGCAGCGCTGCGCCATCTGCGAAGCAGATGACCTGATAGCCGCCCGCCGACAAAACCATCGAAAGCGTGTCGCGGACAGCGGGGTCGTCATCGACCACGAATATCTCACCGCGGGGAGGAGGATTTTCGGCCATGTACCATCGTCCATCGACAGTGAAGAGCGCTCGCCGAACGGTCGCGGCGCCGGTCAAGATTAGAACCCACCGTATTTGTACGGGACCACGACTTAACGCACAAGTAGCGCTGCGGGCTTTAGAACACTACATCAAGGAGAGCCATCATGCAGGATGAGGCAGGCAGCTACCCACAGCCCAACAGCCGAAATGACAATTATTTCTCGGTCGTCTCGGATCTCATGTCCCTGGCCGCGCACATCCAGGCCAGCATGAATATGCTTGAGACGGCGATCGCCCGGGAATTGCCTGCCGGCGATCCGGAGGCCTATGAGAATGTCATCGTTCTGGACGATGTCACGCCCTGCTATGTGAAGGCGAATGCCGCATTGCACGCCTGCAAGGCAGGACTTGAGGTTGCCTTGCATTGCATGCTGGATAGCCGAGATGCCGGAATATCGAGACGGACGGATTTGCCGGCGCAACGCAGCCCGGCAGACTTGGCGAATTGCGCCTGAAGACTTGCGCAGCGCTGCGGCCGCCGCGGAACAGCTTCGACTGCCGATATCTCTTGACGGAGGATTTTCTAGAACGTCTTTCAATCAGCCGCTGAGGGCTTCTTGCGGTGACTTGGCGCCCTTTTTCTTGGACTGCTTTGCCCTGCAGGAACTGGACATCGATCTCCGCACCGTTGACGCGGACCAGTTCGCAGCGGCGATAGGCCAGCCCGGTCGACGACAGCAGCAGGAAGAATTCCTTGAGATTGAGGCCCTGAATCGACCCATCCACGGTCAGGATCGCGTCGGTGTCCGATATCGCGTTGAGCATACAATCCCGGCGCCATGTGCCATCGATGCCCATGATGCAGACGCCATAGCCGCGGCTGAACGTGACCCGTTCCGGCCCTTTGCTTTCTTCTGCCATCGTTATCGCCCCGCCATTGCGGCCACCTTCGGCGCGGTGGCGCCGGCAGCCGTCATCTTTGTTGACATTGCCTGAAATCCGCCCGGGCGATAAAGCCCGCGCCGTTCCGGATAGGGCTTGTAGACGTCGGTCAGCCCGACCACCGTTTCCGCGGCACCGAGCACCAGAAAGCCGTCGGACTCGGTTGCTTTGGCAAGACGGCGGAAAATGTTGACCTTGGTGTCCTGATCGAAATAGATCAGGACGTTGCGGCAGAAGATCACGTCGAAGGTTCCGAGCTGGGCAAAATCGTGCAGCAAATTCAGCTGCCGATGCTGGATCATTGCCCTGATGTCGGCGTTGATCTGCCAGAACTCGCCGACCTGCTTGAAATATTTGACCAGCAGTTGAATCGGCAGACCGCGCTGAACCTCGAACTGGCTGTATAGTCCCGACTTGGATTTCTCGATCACTTCCAGCGACAGGTCGGTGGCAAGGATGTCGACCCGCCAGCCGGCGAGCGCGGCACCCATTTCCTTCAGGCACATCGCCAGCGAATAGGGCTCCTGACCGGTCGAGCCGGCGGCACACCAGATCCGAATGCTGCGGCGGCCCGCGCGCGCCTGCAGGATTTCCGGCATGATCGAATCGCGAAAGTGATCGAACGGCGTCTTGTCGCGGAAGAAGAACGTCTCGTTGGTGGTCATCGCTTCCACCACCTGGTTGGCGATGGGAGACGATCCGCCTTTCATTTTCTGCACGAGCTCGCTGATGCCCGGCAGGCCGGCTTTGCGCGCGATCGGCAGCAGGCGGCTCTCAATCAGATATTGTTTGTCCGAGGACAGATCGAGACCCGAATTGTCCTTGAGGAACTTGCGCAGATATTCGTAATCGGGCGGGGTCACGGGCGGCCTCTCGAAATGGATCGGGATGATTTGAGATCGGATGTCGCCAGACGACGCCGTGACGTCGATGTTGATGCGCATGCCCGGATAGCTGTCGCTCCGGATGCCATCGGGCCGGAAGTCCGTTCCGGTGGGTAAATTCAGCACGCATATCTTGACCTGACGCAACTTGATACGAACGAAATCCGGAGGCGATCGCAGCGCCTATACCGGAGCAGAAGGCTGGAGCAGACCGACTTCCTGGAACTTGGCGGCGACGATGTCCTTGTCGAACGGCTTCATGATGTATTCGTTGGCGCCGGCGCGAAGCGCGCGCGAGATATGATCGATCCCGTTTTCGGTGGTGCAGAACACCACCTTGGGCTGGTCGCCGCCGGGCATGCGGCGCAGATTGCCGAGGAACTCGTAGCCGTCCATCACCGGCATGTTCCAGTCGAGCAGGATCGCCTCGGGCAATTCCCGCTTGCAAACCTCCAGCGCCTGCTCGCCGTCCTCGGCTTCCACGATCTGGAAATCCATCTCTTCCAGGATGCGCCTTGCGATTTTTCGGATGACACGGGAGTCATCCACCACCAGACAGGTCTTCATTTCGGCATTGCTCTCTCTCGAAGGGCGTTACGATTGCAATTCGGATCAGGCGGCAAGCGCGGCCTTCGGCACGATTTCAAGCACGCGGTCGACATCGAGGACGACCATGAGCTGTCCGTCGAGCCGGTGGACGCCGCCGGCGAGCTTGGCCATGCGGGGATCGAGGTTGACGGGGTTTTCCTCGCGGCTGTCATCGGGCAGGGTCAGCACTTCGCCGATCTGGTCGATCAGCAGGCCGTAGGACTCGCCGCGCAGGTCGACGCCGACCGCCATCGGCGGCTTGCCGTCGTCGTTCCTGGGCAGCCCGAGCCGGGCCCGCATGTCGACCACGGTGACGATGCGGCCGCGCAGATTGAGCACGCCGGCGATCTCGCTCGACGACAGCGGCACCCGCGTCAGCCGTTCCGGCATGAACACGTCCTGCACCCGCGAGATCGGCAGCCCGAACAGCTGGCCCCCGATCATCGCGGTGACGTATTCGGCGACCGTGCCTTCGATTGCGGAGGTCTTGCTGGTCATGTTGGCTTCTTTGCGTCATGTTCATGCCGCCCTGCTCAGTTCGGCGGTCTGTTCCTTCAGCGCCGCGATCAGCCCGGGACGGTCGAACTTGGCGACATAGTCGTGGAAGCCGGCGAGCCGGCCGCGCTCGATCGCCGCCGGCGACACCACCGAGGACAACGCGATGATCGGCATCGCGTTAAAATGCTGGTCGGCCCGGATCACTTCGGCGAACTCGAACCCGTTCATGTCGGGCATCTCGATGTCGGTCAGCACCACGTCGAAGCTCTGGCCCGAGCGCAGCGCGGCAAGGCCCTCCTGCGCGTTCGGCGCCACCCGCACCCGGTAGCCGGCGGCTTTGAGCACCGGCGCCAGCATGTTGCGGAAGAACGCCGAGTCATCGACCAGCAGCACCGATTGCGCCGTGACCGAGGGGCGCATCTCCTTGCGCGAGAACCAGTCGGCGAACGCCATCGGCAGGAAGTGGCCGACGTCGATCACTTCGGTGGCCTGGCCCTTGATCACGGCGGAGCCGAGAATGCCGTCCTGCGAGCCGGCGACCTCGATGTGCAGCTTCTCCTCGACGATGTCGATGATCTCGTCGACCACAAGCCCCATCGAGCGGCCGTCATCGGCGAACACCAGGATCGGCTGCGAGCCGGAAGTCTGGACGTTGACGCCGGCCATCTGCACCAGCGGCATCAGCTGCTCGCGGTACTGCACCATGTAGCGGCCGTTGGAGAGTTCGATCTTGTCGGTGGTGATCTCTTCCAGCCGGGTGACGAGCCCGAGCGGCACCGCCTTGGGCTGGCTGGAGCCGGCGCGGAACACCAATAGCGAGGTCAGTTGCTCGGCCGCATTGGCGCGCGAGGCCGCGTTGTCTTCGGCGATCTCATGGGAGGCGGCGACCGAGGTGCCGAGCGCTTTGGCAATGCCGTTGGGGTCGATGATCATGATCACGGCGCCATCGCCCAGGATGGTATTGCCGGAGAACATGTCGATGTGCCGCAGCTTGGTCGACATCGGCTTGACCACGATTTCTTCGGTGTGGAACACGCCGTCGACCACGATGCCGAACGTCTGGCTGCCGACCTGCGTCACCACGATAAAGCCGTTCTCGGGATCGGACGAGGAGCCGTCGTCGATCTTCAAGAGCTTCTTCAGGTGCATCAGCGGCAACAGCTTGTTGCGCAAGCGCAAGACCGCGGTGTCCTTGATGCGCTCGATGCGGTGCTCGGAGTTGGCCCGCGCCCGCACCAGTTCGACCACCGCCAGCTGCGGAATGGCAAAGCGGTCGCCGCCGGCTTCCACGATCAGCGCCGAGACGATCGCCAGGGTCAGCGGGATCTTGATGGTGACAGAAGAGCCCTCGCCGGCCACCGACTTGATGTCGATGGTGCCGCCGATCTGGTCGATATTGGTGCGCACCACGTCCATGCCGACGCCGCGGCCGGAGACCGAGGTGATGGCGGCGGCGGTCGAGAAGCCCGGCGCGAAGATGAACTTGTGGATCTGGGCTTCCGTCATCTTCTCCAGCTCGGCCTCGGTGACGAGACCGTTGGAGATCGCCTTGGCCTTGATCCGCTCGGTGTTGAGGCCGCGGCCATTGTCGGCGATGCAGATGATGATGTGGCCGCCTTCATGATAGGCGGACAGCCGGATGGTGCCCTGCTCCGGCTTGCCGGCGGCGGCGCGCTCGGCCGGGGTCTCCAGGCCGTGATCGGCGGAGTTGCGCACCATGTGGGTGAGCGGATCCTTGATCAGGTCGAGCACCTGGCGGTCGAGCTCGGTGTCGGCGCCGTGCATCTCCAGTTCGATCTGCTTGCGCAGTTCGCCGGAGAGGTCGCGCACGATCCGCGGCAGCTTCTGCCAGGCGTTGCCGATCGGCTGCATCCGCGTCTTCATGACGCCTTCCTGCAGCTCGGCGGTGACGTTGGAGAGCCGCTGCAGCGGCACCTTGAACTCGGTGTCCTCGTTGCGGCGGGAGATTTCCAATAGCTGGTTGCGGGTCAGCACCAGCTCGGAGACCATCGTCATCAGATGTTCGAGGGTGTCGACATTGACCCGGATCGACTGGTTGGCGATCTTGTCGCCTTCGGCCATCTCGGCGTCGGCCGGCGCCTTCCTGGCGGCCTTGCCGGCTTCCCTGGATTCCTTGTTGGCTTGCTTGCTCGCTTCCTGCTTCACGGCGCGTGGTGCGGGCTCGGCTTCGGCTCGGGCGCCAACGGCGCGGGGCCACGATCTCGATCGCGGTTTCCTGGAAGGCGCGCTCCAGTTCATCCAGCGAGACTTCGCCCGGGCGCAGTTCGCGCTCCAGGATCTGCGGCACCAGCGTGCCTTCGGCCACCGCGGGAGCAGTGACGACGGGAGCCGGTGCAACTGACGCGAGCTGGCGCCGAGCCAGACATAGCCGCCATGCCGTGCTCGACCATCTCATGCAGCTTGACGATCAGATCCTGATCGGAGCCTTCCGGCTCGGCTTCGGTCGCTTCCAGTCCGCCGAGAATTTCCTTGATGCGGTCGATGCTCGCCAGAATCAGGCTGACCGCCTGGCCCGTGACCGGCATGCCGTCACGGAATTTGCCCATCAGCGTCTCGCCGGCATGCGCCAGCGCTTCCAGACGTGGCAGTCCCAAAAAGCCGCAAGTACCCTTGATGGTGTGGACGAGGCGAAAGATATTATCCAGAATCTTGGCGTTGTTCGGATCCTGCTCGAACCGCACCAGCTGATTGTCGACCGTGTCGAGGCTCTCGCTCGTCTCGGTCAAAAACTCCCGCAATAAATCATCCATCAGGATACGCCTTCCAGTCAGTGATTGTTGCGGCCGAGCGTCAACCGCTCTTCGCATCGTCGACAGAACCCGTGGATCGTACGGGTGGCGTCATCTGAGATGGCTTAACAACAATGTTCCATTGCAACCGATAGCTGTGCGGGTTTCACCTCCACGTTAATTTCGGCGTCCGTGCTAATACGGATGAGGTGGTAGCTCACGGCCAGAACCGATCCCGGCAGCATCAGCTGCAGGTCGCAATTGACGCGCCCAACGCGAATGATGGTTAACAATTACTTGCGAGCCCGCGCATCACGGTTCGCATGAATTGCATCATCCCGGAGTTGGGCCGGTTCGAGCGTTTGCGCGCGCCTACCGGGCCTGATTAGCGTTGGCGAAACGCGGCCGGTCAGTCGCCAGGCATTCGTTGATCAGCATCAGCAAGCTTGCGGGCGCGAACGGCTTGCGCAGACAGCGTGCCGCCCCGAGTTCGAGCGCCATCCGCAGGAAGTCGGGCGCTGGCGAATTAACGTTCGCGAAGGCATAGCCGGACATCGCAATCAGCGGAATGGTAGGTGCACGTTCGTGAAAGATCCGGATTGATTCAAAGCCGCGCATATGCGGCATGAAAATGTCGACGATCATCAGGTCGAACGCCATGCTTTCCAGGGCCCGAAGCCCGGCCTCGCCGCCATCGGCGATCGTCACCTGGAAACTATGCCGGACGAGATAGGCCTCGATGGCCGCGCAGACCATTGGATCGTCATCGACGACGAGAATATGTGGAATGCCGGCTCGCCGCGGCGGGATACCCGAATTCGATGGTTTGGACGCTCCTGGATCGTAATGCACTGAATGCCTCCCCACTTGTTTGAGCTGGCGGCTATTTGTGTTCGTTACACATCCCCATTTTGGCCTTTTGAGCCGTATGCTTTTTGCGGGCCGCCGGCGGCGACGGCAGTGAGACGCGACCGCCCCGGACTTTCACCGAAAACACCGGGCAGCGTCATCAGATCGAAGATCGAATTGTCGAGGGCGACAACGCCGGCCGTGCCGTGGTCGGCGACCGCGAGGCCATATCCGCCGAGCCACGCCTTGATCGCAAGGCAGGCATGCAGATCATCGTCGACAACCAAAATCCGACGCATACGGGCCCCCAGCCGTCTGCTACGCGTTGGACGAACGCATGCGTCGATCGCGCTATGGCTTTTTGCCGCCGCGAATCAGCGCCGCTTGCAACTTCACCGCCGGCGCGACACGCTGTCTGCCCGGAAAAGTGTATAGGAACCTTTTTGCAACTCGATGATTTGAGAGGCGGTGCGACCATGGAACAATTGAAGGACTGCGATATGATTTGTTCCTTCGCCGACGAGTCAGGATCCCGGTGACAAGAAGCCGATTGATCTCCCAGTTTCCGATACAAGAGCCGACGCCGGCGGACCGGCGCGCGCGCAATCGCCTGTTGCAAGCCCTGCCGCAAGCGGATTTCGAGGCCTTGCGGCCGCATTTGCAATCCGTCGAAATGGTCAAGGAAACTGTCCTGCTCGAAGCCGGCGCGCCGTTGACACATCTGTACTTGCCCGAAAGCGGCATCGTCTCGATGATGGTTCGCTTGTCGGAAGGGCAGACGATCGAGTTGGCGATGATCGGTCGCGACAGCATCCTGGGCGCTTCGGCCGCGTTCGGCGATGCAATATCATTGAGCGAGGCCATCGTTCTGCAGCCTGGGTCCGCCGTCGTCCTCGACATCGCAAGCTATCGCGCCGCGGCCGATCGGAGTGCTGCCTTTCGCTCCCTGCTTGCGCGGCATGAGCAGGCCCTGTTGGCGGAAACCCAGCAATCGGCCGCCTGCAATGCGACGCACTCGGTCGAGGCGCGCCTGTCGCGGTGGTTGCTGCGTGCGCGCGAGCTGTGCGGCGGCGAGGCCTTGCCGCTGACCCAGGAATTGCTGGCGCGAATGATTGGGGTGCAACGCAACGCCATATCGATCGTTGCCCACGGACTGCAGCAGGCCGGCGTCATCGGCTATAATCGTGGCCATATGGAAATTTATGACCCGCAAGGTCTGGAAGAAACATCCTGCGAATGTTTTCGGGTCGTCAAGGCCCACCGGGATCGGCTGCTGCAGCTAACGGACCAGCCACCCCATGGTTACAGGCAGGCAATCACGGATAGGTGACCGCAATGTTGCGTCGATCTGTTCGGCGCCGCTAGTCTCACTACAACGATCTCGCGATGCGACGCCGTCCGCTAATTCTTCTTGCCAACGACACGTGTCACGCTAACCTGCATCGACGTTAACGTCCCAGAGATCGGTCGTGCTCCCGTGATGCAGGAGACTGCTTTGGACTCGGCTCATCGTTCGTCCGCTCCTCGTTCCCCAAATGGATTTTTGTCGGCGTTGAACGCGGACGATTTCGAATTGATCCGTCCGCATTTGAAAACCGTGGACCTGTCGCAAGAACTGGTGCTGGTCGAGGTCGACGAAACGCTCAAGCGTGCCTATCTGCCGCATCGCGGCGTCATTTCGCTGGTCGTCAAGCTTGCACGCGGCGAGCAGATCCAGGTCGCGATGATCGGGCGCGACAGCATCTTCGGCACATTCTCCGCGCTCGGAGATCCGACCGCATTGAACAGCGCGGTGGTTTTGATTCCGGGCGTTGCATCGACACTCGAGGTCGACCGTCTTCGCGCCGCAGCGGATCAGAGCGCCACGTTCCGGACAACGCTGATACGGCATGGCCTGGCGGTGTACGCGCAAATCCAGCAGGCTGTCGGGTGCAACGCTTCGCACAGCGTTGAATCCCGGCTGGCGCGCTGCCTGCTGCAGACACGAGATCTCTCCGGCAGCGACAAGCTTGTGCTGACACAGGAATCGATGGCGCATATGATCGGCGCACGACGCAACAGCGTATCCCTTGTGGCCAACACGCTGCAGCAGGCCAAGTACATCCACTACAGCCGCGGGCACATCGAACTCAGCGATCCCGATGGTCTCGGCAGAACCGCCTGCGAATGTTACGCGACGGTCAAGGCCCAATACGAAAGACTGCTTCGTCCCCGCTAGGAATATACGATGGAAGCGGTCTTCCCGGACTAGAACCTAGTGAATCATCTTCGAATCTCTTCTAATGCAGACAAGTTTACGCAATCTGCGTGAACTTGATTGTGATGCGAACGGGCCGCCAGTTCGTTCGAAAACGCTCCAGGCGCGCGGCGCATCGATGGTCGCGGAGCGCGGCTAAACAAGCCGGGGCTGGACTGGCACCAAAGCTTCGTCGGAGAGCGCCGATCTTGCCGCACGCCAGTGATGTCCGGCCGTACTTCTACGGTTAGCGATGTTCATACATGGCTAACGTTGGGCGGCGAGAGTGGCGCAAACAGAGGAAGAATCCATGTTTACGTTTGATACGACCGATCAGAAAGAAGTTCGTCGTTTTCGCATCGCGCAGTTCAATGGCCGCGTCGCAACCGTCAAGTCCGGCGGGTCGACGATCACCGGACACGTTCGCTCGGTACTGGAACGCAAATCGAGCGTTCCAGTGAGTTGGAGCATCACGCTCATTCC
Organism: uncultured Alphaproteobacteria bacterium; assembly: GCA_963738105.1. Classification (GTDB taxonomy): domain Bacteria; phylum Pseudomonadota; class Alphaproteobacteria; order Rhizobiales; family Xanthobacteraceae; genus Bradyrhizobium. The sequence continues at coordinate 33,971 of CAVTWC010000024.1, forward strand.
GACCGAGCCCAAGATTTCGGCCAGCGTCCTGCGACCGGTATCGCTGGTTCGCAGCTTCGTTGAAGATCTTTACTGAACCGATCGGGTTGATTGGACCGCGCACGCGATCTAATGAGGCCGCGCATGCGTTGCGCGTTACACGGCGCCCCGATGCAGAAGAGCTTTCCGGACAAGGTCCGCAGTGTTTCGCGCGCCAAGTTTTCGCATCGCTTCAGCGCGATGACTTTCAAAGGTCCGCGGACTAATGCCCATCCGCAAGGCGCCCTGTTTGTTGGAATGGCCATCGCTGATGAGGTCCAGAACTTCGCGCTCGCGCTTTGTCAGCGGCTTCTGGCTGCTGTCGGATGAAACCGTCGTACTTGTCGCGCGGTCGGCGTTTTTGCCTTCAGCGGCATTCGCCTCGAACCCAATGGCGCGGTGCGACAGGACGGATCCGCCTTGAAGGCCGCCGTGAGGATCCGCGATCTGCTTGACCAGAGCGCAAACGCGCTCGGTTTGCTGCAATGCGTTTTCTACCACCTGCAGCAAATAGGCCCGGTTGCCCCCGGCCTCCGGAAACTGATGGCTGTGCTCCCTGATCTCGCCGATATAGATCAAGAGCGCGGTCAGGGGACCGTTGAGATCGCGGACGATTGCCGCGGCAGCTTCGTCTTTTGCCTGCGCATGGGCCGCGGCGAGCCGGAGAATCTCAAGGCTATCGTCGCGCGGCGGGTCATCTTCGATCCGGTGCGAAAACTGCGAATCATCAAGCCGGATTTCATGCTGCGACATGCGATTCGTCTAACAGGACCCAGGCCGTTCGAAGTTAATTTCCTACCCAGTAAGACTACGGTCATTTCGATGGGTCGGCGAGGGCAAGGATGGGCTCGCAATCGTTTTGCGACGCTCACGAATAACGAAAAAACCCGCCGGTTGGACCGGCGGGTTTTGATCTGATGTCGTCAAAGCGACAGATCGGGATCCCGGTACATCCGCGGAAATCCCGTATCAGTCTGCGTCAGACGGCGCGGAGATCTTCCGCGCTGGTCTTGCCGCGCTTGCTGTCGACCTTTGCTTCGTACGAGACCTTTTGGCCTTCGTTGAGCGAATTCATGCCGGCGCGCTCGACGGCGCTGATGTGAACGAACACGTCGTTGCCGCCGTCATCGGGCTGAATGAAGCCGAAGCCCTTGGTTGCGTTGAACCACTTAACTGTACCGATCGTCATTTAACTTCTCCAAGATGCGCGAATGCGCGGGGCTCGTACGACCTTCGCACGAGCTTTAATCCGATTTCAGCGATGTCTTGGGGAGTAGAGCCGGTTCGGCGCGATCAACAAGGCAAATCGATTGTTCGAATGGGCGGCGTGTATGCTAGTACGGCTGAAATAGCAAGCGATAAGCCGGGTCCGGCCAGAAGACCCCGGAAAAGCCGCCAAACAGCCCATTATGGAGGAAAACAGCGTGCGCAGATCAACCCAGCCGGCTGATCTGCTCCTCGGTCACCACGCGCTCGACGTTCTCGGTCTTGCTCTTGATGCGATAACGCGGGCGCCGGTCCGCCTCGATCGGCAGGCAAGCGACGATGGTATAGACGCTGCGCTCCCGCGGGGTGGCACGGCCCTGCGGACCCTGCAGCTGATGATGAACGTCGTCATTGATCGCGAAATTGTGGGCCATCGCCTGTCTTTCCGTTGAAGACGGGCTTTTAGTAAGAATAGCCCCAAAAAGCAACAAAACTCGTCGGTTAACGGAGCAAACAAAGAAAGATAGCTGCAGCCCTGGGTCCGGTTCCATCAGCCCGAACGGGCCGGGAACGCTGAAAATTTGGTTTCAGGCATACCCCGGTTTTGGTTGTGTAGACTGCCGACGTGTACCACCTTGGCGCGTCCGCACCTGATACCTATTAGGCCGCCACGGGGATCCGAAAACGATGACGTCCGATCTGTCTCTTGCCCCCCATCGGGCATCGGCCCCTACAGGCGCGGCGCCCATCGACGCCCGCATGCGGCGACGGGTGGTGCTGGCGTCGATCCTCGGCAACGGCCTCGAATGGTTCGATTTCGTCTCTTACGGCTATTTCGCCAGCATCATCGCCAAGGTGTTCTTCCCGGCGGGCAGCGACCTCGCGCTGATGCTGACTTATGCGACCTTCGCAATCGGATTCGTGGTGCGGCCGATCGGCGGCATCGTGCTCGGCGCTTATGCCGACCGCTATGGTCGACGGCAGGCGCTCTCGCTGCTGATCGTGATGATGGCATTCGGCACGCTGACCCTGGGGCTGACGCCGGCTTACGCCACGATCGGAATCCTGGCGCCGATCATTGTCGTGCTCGGGCGGGTGGTGCAGGGCATTTCGATCGGCGGTGAATTCGGCAGCGCCACCGCGCTGCTGGTGGAATACGCGCCACCAAACCGGCGCATGACGTATGGCAGCTTCCAGATGTCATCGCAGGCGCTGGGGCGGGTGCTGGCGACCGGTATCGGCCTGCCGGTGCTGCTGCTGTTTTCACCGGCGACGGTGCAGGATGGTGCGTGGCGCATCCCGTTTTTGATCGGCTCGCTGATCGGACCGTTCGGTTTCTATGTGCGCTATCGGCTGGCGGAATCACCGGAATTCGAAAAATTGCTGGCGCACAAGGCGGACGCCGTGCGCGCCCCGGTGCGAGCGGTGCTGCGACATCACTGGCTGCAGGTGATAACGGCGATCGGCCTGACCGTCATCGGGACCTCGCTGACTTATATCTGGAACACCTATTTGCCGACCTATGTAGTCGAGCAACTGCATTTGCCGTTGTGGCAGGGCATCCTCGGCGTTGCGGTGACTTCTGCAATCGGCATCGGCACCTGCGTCCTTGGTGGATTTCTCGCCGATGTCTACGGCCCTTACCGCACGTTCTTCCTGTTCACCGCGATTTCCGCGCTGATCTCCTATCCGATGTTTGCCTATGTACTGGCTGCGCCGGGCTTCGGCCGCCTGTTCCTGGCGCAGCTCGTGGTGCTCACCGTCTTCGGATTATTGCAGGGCCCCGGCCCCGGCTTGCTTGCCGGACTGTTCCCGGTATCAGTACGCTCCACCGGCATGGCGATCTCCTACAATGTCGGCGTCACGGTGTTCGGCGGCTTTGCGCCGCTGACCGTCACCTGGCTGATCACGACTACCGGCAATAAATTGATGCCGGCGTTCTACATCATCGCCGCCGCCACGCTGTCGATCGTGGTGGTAGGCACTACGCTGAGCAGCGTGCGGCGACGCGCGGCCGAAAGCTATCTGCAAAAGAACTAAGGACTCCGTAGCGCCATGGATATGCTGGTCAAACTTTACGAGCTGCCAAGTTCGCAAGCAGCGTACGAAAGACTGCAGCAGGCTGGAATCACCATGCGGCGGGCGCTGGCCCCTGAAAAACACAAGGTCATCGCCTGGGTGCGAAACAATTTCAGCGAGGCGTGGGCCAGCGAGGCTGAGGTCGCTTTCAGCCGCCAACCCGTCTCCTGCTTCATCGCCATCCACCAAGGCAAGATCGTTGGATTTGCCTGCCACGATGCCACCTGCCCCAACTTCTTTGGTCCCACCGGCGTCGAGCCGGGCTCGCGGAAAAGCGGAATTGGGGCAGCGTTATTGTTCGCCTGTCTCGAGGCGATGAAGCAGCAAGGTTTTGGCTATGCCATCATCGGTGGCGTCGGGCCTGCGGCGTTTTACTCGAAAACCGTCGGTGCGGTTGCCATCGATGGTTCGGAGCCTGGCATTTACCGCGGCCTGCTGTAGGCGACAGGATCACGCGATCAGAGATTGCCGAGCAGCGAATCCTTTGCATCGCGCTGCTGCCAGCCATCGATCCATACCGCATCCGACAGCGGCGTGCGCGGCAGCCAGCCTGATGTCTCCAGCTCCGGCTTCTGCAGGAAGTGCGTGACATAGCCGACGCAGAGATAGGCGATCGGCTGGATCGACACCGGAATCCCCAACGCCGCGCGCAAATCATCCGGCTTGATGATGCTGACCCAGCCGACGCCGATATTTTCCACCCGCGCCGCCAGCCAGAGGTTTTGTACCGCGCAGACCGCGCTGAACAGATCCATGTCGGCCTGGTGGGTTCGCCCGAGCACCACAGAACCGGTGCGGCTGCGATCGCAGGTGACGCAGATTCCGATCGGCGCCTCGATGATGCCTTCCAGCTTGAGCCGGCGATAGGTTTTCTGCCGCTCATCCTCGAACATCTCGGCGGCTTCCGCGTTGGCGACCTGAAACAAATCCCGCACCTTCTGCTTGATGGCGGGATCGCGAACCACGATGAAATCCCACGGCTGCATGAAACCGACCGACGGCGCATGGTGCGCGGCCTTCAGGATACGCGCCAGCACGGGATCGGGGATCGGATCGGGCAAGAACTGCCCGCGCACGTCGCGGCGGTTGAAGATGCATTTATAGACGGCATCGCGCTCGGCCTGAGAAAATTCAGGATCGGTCTGAATGTCGCTGGATGGCATCGTCGTCTCTTCTTTCATCACGCGGGTACACGGCACTCTAACCGAATTCACGGTACTGGTCGCTGGGTCATTGGTCCGACACGAATTGGCGTAGCAAATACGTGTCCATGATCCAGCCGTGGCGTTCACGCGCCTGTTTGCGCACTGCCATGATCTCATCCTTGACCTCGGCAAGTTTGCCCGATCGCAGGATTTCGTGGTCGGTTCCGAGATAGGCGCCCCAGAAGATTTCGAGGTTCTGGCCGGCCAGCGACGCAAACGCCTGCACGCCATCGAGCAGCACCACCACGCTGCCGGCTTGTTCCGGAAAACCTTCCGCGAGCTTGCGCCCGGTGGTGAGCAGCACGCTTTCACCGACGCGGTTGAGGGCGATGCGATGTTTCGCCGCCAGCACCTGCACGCTGCTGATTCCCGGAATCACCTCGAACTCCAGCGCCAACCCCTTCGCGCGCACGCGCTCGATGATTCGCAGCGTACTGTCGTAGATGGCGGGATCGCCCCACACCAGCACCGCGCCGACCTCGCTTTCGCCGAGTTCGCGTTCGAATAACGCACCATAGATATCCGCGAGGCGGCCGTGCCATTCGTCGACCCCGCTGAGATAATCGCCAGCACTGTCGCGCTGCGGGACGTCGACGCCGATCGTGCGGTAGTTGCTATCCTCGATGAATCGCTCGCAAATCGACACTCTCAAGTCGCGCAACGCTGACTTCTCGGTTCCCTTGTCGGGAATGAAGAAAAGATCGACCTGATTGAGCGCCCTGATCGCCTGCATCGTCATGTGATCGGGATCACCGGCCCCGATACCAATGACGAAGATCTTTCGCATCTGTCTCTCCATCGAGCGTTTCAGCCGTTAACGCCGACAACGCGCCAGCCGCCTGCAATCCAATCGATCCGGGTCAGCGACAACGGATCGATCGCAAACCGCAACGCGGCTTCCGGCGCCAGATCGAGCGCGATCGTCAAGGCCGCGCGCACCGTGCCGGAATGCACCACCAGTATCACGTCGCCAGCCGGGAGTTTGGCAAAACCCTCGCGCACGCGTGCGATCTGCTCGACAAAGCTTTCGCCGCCGGGCGGCTTGGCAATCGCGGGCGCGTTCCAGAACTCACGATAGACGGCGCCGAGATCGCGCGCCAGATCGTCATGCCGGCGCCCGGTCCACTCACCAAAATCCTGCTCCAGGAATGCTGACTCTGCGGTCGGTCGCAAGTCGAGCGCTGCCGCCGTTGCCAGCGTCCGAACGCTGGGACTGGCAAAGCACACGGCGTGTTCGGGCAATTTCGCGCGCAGCGCCGCGAACGCTTGTGTATCGCTGATGTCGGCGGGCGCATCGCGCCCGTGGATCACGCCCGCGGGTCCCGCGACCGGTGCGTGGCGGATCAGCCAGAGACAAATATCCTCGCTCATGACCTATCTCACGATAGTTGCGTGGCAAGCATGACCAGCACGGCGGCTTCCACCACCTGCTCGGCCGCGCCGAACACATCGCCGGTGACGCCGCCGATCTGCCGCCACGCCAGCACCGCGATCGCAGCCGTACCTGCGGCTGCGACAACGACCGCCAACAACGCCTGCGTTGCTGGCAGACACACCAACGTGATCACGACGCCGATGATCACGGCGGTGAACGTGCTCGCGATATCCGGCCGCCCCGCCGATTTGCCCAGCCCGTCGTCGCGGGCAAACGGCATGTTGGCCGCAAGCACGGGAATTACGGCACGCCCCAACGCGTGCGCCACGATGAGCGCGGGAATGATCGTCGCCAGCGGCAAACTCGCCAGCGCGGAAGCCCTTGCAACAAAGCCGACCAGCAAAACGATCATGCCGTAGGTGCCGAGCCGGCTGTCGCGCATGATCGATAATTTCGCAGCGCGGTCGCGGCCGCCGCCAAAACCGTCACCGACATCGGCGAGGCCATCCTCATGCAGTGCGCCGGTCAGCGCCGCGCCGGCGCCAAGCGCAAGCGCCGCGGCGGCCAGCGACGGCACACCTATCGCCAGCAGGCAACGATCGACAAGACCCACCATGAGACCGATCATTGCGCCGACCAGCGGGAAGGCGCGTTGCGCCCGCGCTATGCTCTCAATCGTTGCGTTGGCCGGATGCGGCATCGGTACCCGCGTCAGCAGACCGATGCCGAGGCTGATATCGTCGATCCAGTCTCTGACGTGGCCCGCGATCGTCGGTTGATGTTCGTCGCCCATCATTTCAGCCGCACGCCGCAACCGGCCACCATCAACCACGCTTCCGACGCCCGCGCCGCAGTGCGCTGGCCGAGCAGGCCTGCCAGATCGCGAAACCGGCGCAGCGCCTTGTCGATCGGAACCGTTGCCCAACCGATCTCGTCGCCCACCACAATGACCGGATGCGACGCCGCACTGAAGCGATCCAGTTGATGTTCCCATTCGGCGATCAGGCCAGCGTCATTTTGCTCGAAGCGATCGCCGAGCCACAGCGTCAGGCTATCGATCACTGCGCCCGACGGCATCGGTCGCAGATCGCGAAGCGATTGCCCGATGTCCGCAGGCGCTTCAAGCGTGCGCCATTTTGCCGGGCGCTCGGCGCGATGCAGCCGCACCCGTTCGACCATCTCGGCATCGTTGGAATCAGCGCGGTAGGTGGCAACGAACACGACATCATCGCCCCAGCTTTGGGCGATCTCGACCGCGCGGCGGCTTTTGCCGCTGCGGGTCGGTCCCGTGATGAAGATGATGTCGGCCATATCCAATTCAGCCCTGCCCGCCATTCGCCGACCACGGCTGCAGCGTGCCGGCCATGACATCCGAAAGGTCTGCCATCTCGGTCAGGATACCGCTCGCGGCCCGCACCAACGGCACCGCCATCACCGCGCCGGTGCCCTCGCCGAGCCGTAGCCCCAGATCGAAATAAGGCTTTGCGTCAAGCGTATCGAGCAGCAGGGCGTGCCCTCGCTCGGCAGAGCGATGCGAAAATACGCAATAGCCGAGGGCCGCCGGCTGCAGCCGCGCCGCGACCAGCGCCGCGACCGTTGCAATGAAGCCGTCGATGATGACCGGGCGGCGGTGCATGGCGCTACCGAGCACCGCGCCTGCCATCATGGCAATCTCGTAGCCTCCGAATTCGGTCAACACCTCGAGCGGCGCCGTCGCATCGCTACGTGCGGCAGCGCGTTCCGCGACCGCGAGCTTGCGCGCGATGCCGTCTGCGTCCAGACCCGTTCCGGCGCCGACGCAATCGGCGAGTGGTGCCGGTGCCAGACGATGCATCAACAACGCCGCCGACGTCGTGTTGCCGATGCCCATCTCGCCGATCGCCACGATGTCGGTGCCGGCCTTGATCGCGTCAGCCACAATCGACGCACCGCGCGCCAAACAGTCGCGCGCCTCCTGATGCGTCAGGGCCGGCTCGCGCGCCGCATTGCGGCTGCCGCGTCTTGCTTTCGCGCTGATCAATTCGGGATGCGCGGGAATGTCCGCATCGACACCGGCATCGACCACCTGCACGTTGACATTGGAGGCGCGCGCGAGCACGTTGACCCCGGCGCGTCCGGCCAGATAGGTCGCGACCATCGCGGCGGTGACGCTGGCCGGATAGAGCGAAACGCCCTCCGCGGTAATGCCGTGGTCCGCCGCGAACACAAACATCGTGGCGCGTCGGGTATGCGGCGGCAGCGGATGCCAGATCTGTCCGAGTTGAACCGCGAGATCCTCAAGACGGCCGAGCGCACCCAGCGGCTTGGCCTTGCCATCGATCCGGGTTCGAAGCTGCGGCGCGAGCGAGGGATCGACCGGCTCGATCGGCCAATCACTTAATCCGGCGGATGAAACTTTGCTATGCATTTCCCTCTCGACCCACCGTCGAATGAGTTGATTCCACCGTCTTGCGGCCGGTCTCCTGGCTTGCGGACAATGCCCTCGATCGTCTTCCCGATGCCACCTTGATGGCGTTCAGTGACGTCCTTGATCTCAGGCGATCCGCCTACAGTTGCGGGGGCAGCCGCGGCGTTACCTACCCAACAAGATGTCATCAAGCAAATGACACGGCAGGCGCACCGCATTCCCGTTTCACCTCTTGCGAGGCACCGAAAGACGGAACCACGAGAGCATGATACAGGTGCCCGCGCAAGCGCGGGAGGCTCTTCGGCGCCAGGGAAATCATGAGCGAAACGACGATCTTACAGAGCCCTGATGTGCTGGTGGTCGGCGGCGGCAGCGCTGGACTATGCGCGGCGATTGCGGCACGGCACAGCGGCGCGTCCGTGCGGCTGGTCGAGCAGGCGCCCGCAAAACTGCGCGGCGGTAACACCCGTCATGCGCGCAATTTCCGCCTGATGCATGACCAGCCCGAATGGTACGTGCCTGATAGCTATGGCGAGGATGCCTTCCTGAGGGACTTGCAGCGCGTCACGGCCGGTGCGACCGACGAAAAACTCGCGCGCATCCTGATCCGGGGTTCGGCCACCATCACGCCATGGCTGATCCAAAATGGCGTGCGCCTGCAAGATCCGAACGACGGATCCATGCCCTACTCGCGGCGCACGGCTTTTTTCCTCGGCGGCGGCAAGGCGATGATCAACGCGCTCACGGCGACCGCATTAAAGCTGGGCGTGACCATCGGCTATGACAGCGAGGTCGTTGCGCTTTCCTTCGGTGATGACGGGCATTGCGAAGCCGATATTCGTCATAGCCGCGATGTCGAGCGCGTCGCCGCGAAAACACTGGTGGCGTGCACCGGCGGCCATCAAGCTAATCTTGACTGGCTGCGCCAGAGTTTTGGCCGGGCGGCCGACGGCTTCATGATCCGCGGCACACCTTATGACACCGGCTCGGTGTTGCGCTTGCTGCTCGACGCCGGTGTCAAACCGGTTGGCGATCCCGCGCGTGCTCACATGGTCGCGGTCGATGCCCGCGGTCCAAAATTTGACGGCGGCATCGTCACCCGCATCACCGCGATCCCGCACGGCATCGTCGTCGACCGTGACGGCAAACGCTTTCACGACGAGGGCGAGGACGCGCGCAAGACCCATTTTGCGCGCTGGGGCGCGCGTATCGCGGAATGTCCGGATCAGACCGCCTATCTGATCCTGGACGCGAATGGTGTGGCCCGCGCGTTGCCGACGGCGCTGGCGCCGATCCGGGCCGACAACATCGCGGATCTCGCGGCCAGGCTCGGCCTCGATCCGGCGGCACTCGAAACAACGATCCGGGAGTTCAATGCAGCGACTGACGCGGCCGGCGACACGCCGCTGAACGAACGCCGGACCTCCGGGCTTACGCCGCCGAAAACGCGCGCCGCGGTCGCGCTCACAGCACCACCATTCGCAGCCTATCCGCTACGGCCGGGCGTGACGTTCACGCATTTCGGTGTTGCCGTCGATGATCGACTGCGGATCGTGAAGAATGATGGCACGGCTGCACGCAATATGTTTGCGGCCGGCATGATCATGGCCGCGAATGTGCTGGGCGATGGCTATCTCGCCGGCCTCGGGGTCACACTGGCGACGGTGTTCGGACGCATTGCCGGCGAAGCGGCGGCGCGGCAGGCGCTCATCACGTAGCGCAAGGCTGTGCAATTATTTCAGTGTCGCGCAGGCGGCCTCAAGCCGCTGCCATGCGGCCTCATCGGCCGGAAGGCCGAACCGATAAAGCTGCGGTGCTGCGGCAAAGCCGCGGACCAGAATTGCAGCGCGCGCGAAATGATCCAGCACATCGACACCATCGCGCGCCTCGAACAGACCGAACAGATCGGTGCCGCCGATCACCTTCAGCCCCGCTCGCCCCAAAACGCCGTCGAGCCGCTTTCGATCGGCCGCCAGCCGGATCCGCGTCGCCGCGATCCATGCCGTATCGCGTAGCGCCGCTGTGGCGATCTCGCACGCCGGACCCGACACTGGCCAATCGCCGAGCAACCCGCGCCAGATCGCGGCGTCCGGCTCGGCGGCAATAACAAACCCCACGCGCAATCCGGCAAGGCCAAAGAATTTACCGAGCGAACGCAGCACCACGGCGCCCGCAGGTAATTTCGGCAAGGCCAGCAACGACGCCTCCGGTCGCACATCGGCAAAGGCCTCATCGACAATCAGCCGTCGTCCGGTCATCGTCCAGGCCTGCGCGAAGGCGGTCAAATCGGCGCGCGAAATCGTGCGGCCATCGGGATTGTTGGGATTGACCACGACGAGCGTCTCAAGATCGTGGCGCCTGAGTTCCGGCAGCGCGTTCAACTCATGCACCTCGGCGCCGCCATCGCGCCAGGCCGCCGCATGCGAACCATAGGTCGGCGCCAGAATGCCGACCGCCTTGGCGCGGGCCACGCGCGGCAACAGCCGGATCGCGATCTCGCTGCCGGGGACCGGCACGATCGCCGCGTTGGCGGGAAGCCCGTAGGCCTCGGCGGCCGCTGCCGTCATCCGCGCCATGTCCGCCGCCAGCGGCAGGCGCTGATACAAAGCCGGCGGTAGCAGTGGCACCGGCCAGCAAATCGGATTAATCCCGGTCGACAAATCGACCCATGGCTGCGGCGCTAACGGATAGAGCGACGCGGCTATGTCGATGCGGCCGCCATGGATCCGCAGGGCTGCCGTCCTCTTCCAGATATCGTCCCGCGCGTGCATGCTGTCATCCATGGCCGACCCGACCGAGCGTGTCCTGATCCTGATCGTCGCCTTCGGCATCGAAGCTGTGCTGGCCTATCCCGCGCCGCTGTTTCGCGCAATCGGCCATCCGGTGTCGTGGATCGGCGCGTTGATCGGGACGCTTGATACCAGGCTGAACCGAACGGACTATTCGGACACAATGCGGCGCATTGCTGGCATCGCGACCGTGCTGCTGCTGCTCAGTGTCAGCCTCGGCGCCGGCCTTGTTCTGGAGATCGCCGCCCGCGCACCCTATCTCGGCCCGGTTCTCGCCATCCTAGTCGTCGCTGCGCTGGTCGCCGGTGGCAACCTCGATCAGCATGTGGGCGCGGTCGCTTCCGCGCTGCGAACCGAAGGGCTTGCGGGCGGCCGGCAAAGCATCGCCAGGATCGTCGGCCGCGATCCCGAAGCCCTCGACGAGGCCGCGATCTGCCGTGCCGCGATCGAAAGCCTCGCCGAAAACGCTTCCGACGGCGTCATGGCACCGGCGCTGTGGTATCTGGTCGGCGGATTGCCCGGCATGATTGGCTACAAGGCCATCAACACTGCCGACAGCATGATCGGTCACCTCTCCGAGCGTTACCGCGCCTTCGGCTGGGCCGCTGCGAGGCTGGATGATCTCATCAATTTGCCCGCATCGCGCTTGACCGGGTTGATGTTCATCACCGCCGCCGCTGTCGTGCCTGGCGCATCGGCATCATCGGCATGGCAGGCGTTTCGGCGCGATGCGCGACTGCATCGCTCGCCCAATGCCGGCTGGCCTGAAGCAGCGATGGCCGGCGCGCTCGGCTTGCGGCTGGCGGGGCCACGCACCTACCACGGCGTTGTGGTCGATGATCATTGGATGGGCGACGGCCGCACTGAGGCGACCGTGCAGGATATCGATCGCGCGCTGACGATCTATCGCACCGCCTTTGGCGGCGCGCTGATCATTGTCGCGGTGATCGGCGTGATCGCGGCTTCGCTGCACGACTGAAATCGCGCATCAGCGCGCAAGGCTGAGCAACCTATCGATATCGAGATGCGCCTCCAGATGCGCCGCCAGCGCATCGAGGGTCTCTTCGACCAGCGCGTCATAGCTCAGCGAACTCGCGGGCATCCCCAGTCGGGCCAGCCAGGCCGCACGCTGCGCATCACCGGCAAAAAAGCCATGCAGATAGGTGCCACTGACACGGCCATCAGCCGAGACCGCGCCATCAACACGACCGTCATCCAGTCGCAACAGCGGTCGCTGCGTTCCGCCGCCGATGGTTCGGCCGATATGCATTTCGTAACCGGCCACGGCGACGTCGTCGGCGATCGTGCGGCCGTTGACCGCGACCAGCGATTTATCGCCGGCCAATTCCGTCGTGACGTCGATCAGTCCCAATCCTTCGGCCGAACCCGGCGGCCCCTCGATGCCGTCGGGATCGTTGATGCTGCGGCCGAGCATCTGGTAACCGCCGCACAGGCCGAGTGCGCGCCCACCGCGGCGATGATGCGCGATGATATCGGCATCCCATCCGAACGCGCGCAGCGCCGCCAGATCGGCGATGGTCGCCTTCGACCCGGGCAGAATCACCAGATCCGTATCGACCGGCAGCGGCGCACCGTTGCGCAACAAAATGAGTTCGACGCCGGGTTCAAGCCGCAACGGATCGAGATCGTCGAAATTGGCGATATGCGGCAGCACCGGCACCACGATGCGCAGGCGATGTCCGCCTGTATCAGGCGCCGATGCCGGCGAGGCCTCAAGCCCATAGACATCTTCCGCCGGCAGCCGGTGCGCATCCCGAAAATGCGGCACCAGCCCGATCGGCGCCCAGCCGGTACGCTCGGCCACGAAATCCATGCCGCTTGCGAACAATGAGGGATCGCCGCGCATCTTGTTGACGATGAAACCCGCGATCAGTTTGCCGTCGTCGGGATCGACGACTGCAGCGGTGCCACACAGACTAGCGATCACGCCGCCACGGTCGATATCGCCGATCAACACCACCGGCGCGTCAACCGCGCGGGCGAATCCCATATTGGCGATGTCGTTGGCGCGCAAATTCACTTCCGACGCCGAGCCCGCGCCCTCGACCAGCGCGAAATCGCATTGCTCCCGCAGTTTCGAAAAACTGCCGAGCACATGGGCCATCAGTTGCGGTTTGCGCGCCTGATATTCGCGCGCCTTTGCGGTGCCGACCACCCGGCCCTGCACCACGACCTGCGAGCCGACTTCGCTTTGCGGCTTCAGCAGCACCGGATTCATGTCGACCGACGGTTCCACGCGCGCCGCGCGTGCCTGCAACGCCTGCGCGCGGCCGATCTCGCCGCCGTCGGCGGTCACCGCGGCGTTGTTCGACATGTTCTGCGGCTTGAACGGGCGCACTGCAACGCCGCGGTTGGCCAGCAAACGGCACAGACCCGCGACAACCAGCGACTTGCCGACATCCGAGCCGGTCCCCTGGAACATGAGGACGCGCGCGGTCATCAGAATTCGATGCCGGCCTGGGTTTTGACACCAGCCGAGAAGTGGTGCTTGACCGCGCCCATCTCGGTCACGAGATCGGCAGCCTCGATCATCGCCGGCTTGGCGTTGCGGCCGGTCACGATCACATGCAGATCGGGCCGCCGCGCCACCAGCCGTGCCACCACCTCATCGAGCGGCAGATAATCGTAGCGTAGCGCGATGTTGAGTTCGTCGAGCACCACGAGGTTGATGCCGGGATCATCGAGCAAGCCCTGCGCAATGGTCCAGGCGCGCTGGCAGGCCGCGATATCGCGTGCCTTGTCCTGCGTCTCCCAGGTAAAGCCCTCGCCGGCGGTGTGCCAGATCACGCGGTCGCCAAACGATTCCAGCGCCGCCTGCTCGCCAGTCACCCGGCCCTTGATGAACTGGACCACGCCGACCCGCCAACCATGGCCCAGTGCACGCAGAGCAAGGCCGAAGGCCGCCGTCGATTTGCCCTTGCCGGGCCCGGTGTTGACCATCAACAGGCCCTTGGCGATGGTTTTCGACGCCTCTTCGGCGTCCTGAACCGCCTTGCGTTTGACCATCTTGGCGCGGTGCCGTTCGGCCTCGCGCTCGGCCTCGTCGGTATCGATCTCGGTCATGGGTTTCCTGCGGTATTATCCGATGGGCGGCGACAGGATCATATCAGACCCGTCCGGGCAACCTGCCCGGGTTCCCGGAGGGATTGACTCGACGGCGTTTCCGTTTGAATGAGTCCCTAGCCGACGGTGTCTCGTCTTCGGGCGGGACTAAGAGGGAATACCGGGCGCAGGAGATCTGGGAAAGTTCCCGAATCTCAGGCGAAGCCGGAGCTGCCCCCGCAACTGTGAGCGGAAAGCCTGCACCAAAAACCACTGGGTTTCGACCCGGGAAGGTGGTGCCGGCGATGACCCGTGAGCCAGGAAACCTGCCGTCGCCTGCCATATCGCCATTCCGGGCGGGGCGTCCTGGAGTGAGAGGGTTGGTCGAACGGAGTGCAGGTCCGCTCGCCGCTTGTCTGGCAACCGCTCCTTGAGCGGACGCCATCCATTGACGGGCTTTGCTATGGACCAATCTGCACTAGACGCAACTCCACAAGAGGCCATCTCCGCATCCTCCCCTGCCGCAGTCACACTTTATATCTGCGTCACCTGTCGCGCCGGCGAAGAAGGCGATGCCAACCCACGGGCCGGCCGCCGGCTGCATGACGCGCTGGCCGAGGCACAGCGGCATCAGGACGGGGTGCCCAGCTTTCAAATTGTCGAAACCGAGTGCCTTTCGAATTGCAATCGCGGCTGCAGCGTCGCCCTTACGGGACCGGGACGCTGGAGCTACATCTATGGCGATCTCAGTCTGGCCTCCGTCGATGACCTCATCACAGGCGCCTCGCGTTACGCAGCGACCGAAGACGGCTTGGTGCCGTGGCGCGAGCGACCCACGATCTTCCGCAAGGGGGTGATCGCCCGCATCCCGCCATCCCCGAAGCCGGTCTGAGGAACAGCCATGTCCATTGAAAAAATTCCCGTCACGATCATCACCGGGTTCCTCGGCGCTGGAAAGACCACGCTGGTTCGCCATCTGATGCAAAACCCACAGGGACGACGGCTTGCGATCCTGGTCAATGAATTCGGCGATCTCGGCATCGACGGCGACATCCTGAAAGGCTGCGCCGACGCCAATTGCCCCGAGGATGCCATCGTCGAACTCACCAATGGCTGCCTGTGCTGCACGGTCGCGGATGATTTCGTGCCGACGATCGCAGCGTTGCTGGCGCGGCCGCAGCCGCCCGACCACATCCTGATCGAGACGTCGGGACTGGCGCTGCCGAAGCCGCTGTTGAAGGCGTTCGAATGGCCGGATCTGCGCTCGCGCATCACCGTCGACGGCGTGATCGCGGTGGCCGATGCCGAAGCCGTTGCCGATGGCCGGTTCGCGCCGGATCTGGCGGCAATCGCGCGGCAGCGCCTCGCCGACGAGAGCATCGATCACGACACGCCGCTCGGCGAAGTGTTCGAGGATCAGGTCGCCTGCGCCGACATCGTGATCCTGAACAAGGCCGATCTGGTGAGCCCCGAACGTCTCGCCGCAGCGCGCAAGACCGTGCTGGCGGAAGCGCCGCGCAGCATTCCAGTACTTGATATAACCGAAGGCCGCGTCGATCCGCGCGTCGTGCTCGGGATCGAAGCCGCGGCGGAAGATGACCTCGATTCGCGGCCGAGCCACCATGAAGACCATGACGACCATGACCACGATGATTTCGATACCATCGTGATCACGCTGCCATCCAACGCCGACGCTGAAACGATTGTGGCGCGGATCGAAGCGATCGCGCGCGATCACGGCGTATTGCGCGCCAAGGGTTACGTCGCTATCCCCGGCAAGCCGATGCGGCTGTTGGTGCAGGGCGTCGGCACCCGGGTGCGCACGCAGTTCGACCGTCCCTGGCGCGCCGATGAAGAACGCCGCTCGCGCATCGTTGTGATCGGCGAGCGCGGCTTTGATCGCGACGCCGTCACCGCCGCACTGACGGGGTAACGCATGCACATCCTGCTGCGGGAACGGCATGGACTTGAGGACGCAGGGGGAGCCGAGGATCTCGGCCAGGCCCCGGCGGATCTTGTCGTGCTGTCCTTTGCAGACAGCGATCTCAGCGCCTTCGCATCCGCGTGGCGTGGTGGTCGCGACAATTTGCCGAGTTTGCGGTTGGCCAACCTGCGCCGCCTGGCGCATCCGCTCTCGGTTGATCTTTATCTGCAGAACACCTTGTCGGGCGCGCGCGGCATCCTGATCCGTCTGCTCGGCGGCATCGACTATTGGCGTTACGGCGTTGAGCAGGTCAGTGCGCTGGCGGCGGCGCAAGGAATTGCGCTGGCGATTGTTCCGGGCGACGGCCGCCCCGACCCGCGCCTCGATGCCGCCTCGAACCTGCCGCCATCGACGCTGCGCCGGCTGAAGACACTGTGCGACAACGGCGGATCGGATTCGGCCCGCGCCGCGCTGGCGCAGCTTGCGCTCGCCGCCGGTCTGCCGGCGGTGCCGCCGGTCGCACGCGCCACCTTGCCGCGCCATGGCTTCTATGTTCCGGGCACCGGCGTGGTCGAGCCAACCGAACTCGACCTTGCGCCGGACGGCGCGCCGATCGTCCTGGTCGCGTTCTATCGCGCCATTCTGTCAGCTTCCGACACTGATCCGATCGACCGCCTGATGGCTGAACTCGCGCGCCGCGGCATGCGACCGATCGGGCTATTCGCGACCAGCCTGAAGGATCCGGAAGCCGACGACTGGTTGCGGGAGTGGATTGCGCGAATTGCGCCCGATGTGATCGTCAACGCAACGGCGTTCTCGGCGCAGGGCGATAGCCGCAAGGGCACGCCATTCGACGTCGTGGATGCGCCGGTGCTGCAGGTTGCGCTATCGGGCGCGAGCCGCGAGCTGTGGGCCGCGGCAGACCGCGGGCTGTCGCCGTCGGACCTCGCGATCCATGTCGTCCTGCCCGAGCTTGACGGCCGCATCTTCGCCGGCGTCGCCTCGTTCAAGCAAGTCGAGGCCGCCGATCCCGAACTGGGTTATGCGCGCACGCTGCATGCAGGCGATGACGACCGTATCGCCGCTATCGTCGCGCGTGCCAGGGCGCTGATCGCGTTGCGCCGAACTCCTCTCGCCGACAAACACATCGCAATCGTGCTGTCGGCCTATCCCGGCCGCGAGGATCAGATGGCGCACGCGGTCGGGCTCGACGCCCCCGAAAGCAGCGTCGAAACGTTGCGCGTGTTGCGCGACAGAGGCTACACCATTGCCGATCTACCCGCGGATGGCGCGGCGCTGATCGACCGGCTGAAGACCGAAACGATCCGCTGGCCGCTTGAGCACTACCGCGCGGCGCTGACCGGCCTCGATCCCGCGCTGACCGCTGACCTTGTGGCGCAAAGGGGATCACCCGAAAGCGATTCCGCGATCGACAACGCTGATTTCGTTTTCAAGGCCGTTCGTTGCGGTCACGCATTGATTGCAGTGCAGCCCGATCGCGGCACGCGCGCCGATCGCGCCACCGAATATCACGATATCAGGCGCGCGCCGCGGCATAGTTACGTCGCGTTTTATCTGTGGCTGCGCGGAACCGAAAAATGCGATGCGATGATCCATATGGGCGCGCATGGCACGCTGGAATGGTTGCCGGGAAAATCGGTCGCTTTGTCAGCATCCTGCTGGCCGGATGCGCTGATCGGCGCGACGCCGGTGATCTACCCGTTCATCGTCAATAATCCCGGCGAAGCCGCCTCCGCCAAGCGAAGGCTCGGCGCCGTCACCATCGGCCATATTACGCCGCCGATCTCTAGCGGCCATTTGCCGCCGGGATTGCATGCGATCGAGCGACTGCTGGACGAATATTCCGTGGCCGACGGCCTCGATCCGCGACGGCGCGAGCGGCTGACGAATGCGATCGTTGATCGCGCGCGCGAGACCGGGCTCGATCGGGACAGCGGCCTCACCGAGGCAATGACTCCGCTGGAGTCGGTGGTGCGGTTGGATAGTTTTGTCTGCGATGTCAAGAACACGCTGGTTGCCGACGGCCTGCATATCTTTGGCCGCGTGCCGCCCCATGTCGAGAACGACAGCAAAATTCCCTACGACGCCTGCGCGGCCGGCGAACGCGCCGGCCTCCTGGCGGCGCTTGACGGTAAACATATCGCGCCGGGACCGGCGGGCTCGCCGTGGCGTGGACGGCGTGATGTGCTGCCGACCGGACGCAATCTCTACACCGTCGATACCCGTGCGGTGCCGAGCCGCAACGCCGCCGAACAAGGCCAACGTCTTGCCGACGCGCTGCTGACGCGCCATTTGCAGGACCACGGCGACTATCCGCACAACGTCATGATGGACCTCTGGGGCTCGGCCACCATGCGCACCGCCGGCGAGGAATTTGCAATGGCGTTGCACTTGATGGGGATCACGCCGGTGTGGGACACGACGTCGGACCGGGTCA
Source organism: uncultured Alphaproteobacteria bacterium (assembly GCA_963738105.1). Taxonomy (GTDB): domain Bacteria; phylum Pseudomonadota; class Alphaproteobacteria; order Rhizobiales; family Xanthobacteraceae; genus Bradyrhizobium. The sequence continues at coordinate 52,495 of CAVTWC010000024.1, forward strand.
CAGGCTTCGATGTGGTCACGCTGGCGATGCTCGGACGGCCGCGGATCGACGTGAGCTTGCGCATTTCCGGTCTGTTCCGGGATGTGTTCCCGACGCTGCCATCGTTGTTCGAGCAGGCGGCGGCGGCGCTGGCCGCGCGCGACGAGCCTGCGGAGGAAAACCCCTATCGCGCCTCGACAGGCCCGCGGGTGTTCGGCCCCGCGCCCGGCGATTACGGCATCGGCGTGGTCGAGGCTTTAAACGAGTTCACGCCCGCCACCGCCGAAGATGCCGGCGAAGCCTGGCTTGCCGGCAGCGCCTTCGCTTATGGCGGGGAACGTGACGGCGTCGCGGCGCGGCCGGCGCTGGAGCAGCGCGCCGCGGCCACTGAAGCGTTCGTCCATCCGCAGGATTTGCCCGAGACCGATTTGCTGAGCGCACCGGATTATGCCGCCCATGAAGGCGGCTTTGCTGCCGCGGCGCGCAAGCTCAATGGCGCGGCGCCGACGCTCTACCATGCTGACTCGGCCAATCCCGATGATCTGCGGATGCGCACGCTCGCCGAGGAAATCGCTCGCGTGGTGCGCGGCCGCGCCGCCAATCCGCGCTGGCTGCAGGGACAGATGCGGCACGGCTTTCGCGGCGCCGCGGAGATCGCCTCGACGCTCGACCAGATGGCGCAGTTCGCGCATCTCGCGGGCGCGGTCGACAGCCACCACTTCGATCTGTACTACGACGCCACGCTCGGCGACGATGAGGTGCGGCGTTTCATCGAACAGGCCAACCCCGAAGCAGCCGAGATGATGCGCCAGCGCTTTCAGCAGATGCTCGACGCCGGTTATTGGGTAACACGGCGCAACAGCGTGATCGAGCGGATCGCGGCTGCGCCAACCAAAGCAGAGGCGGCGTCATGAACTACACTTACGAGACCGATGGTGCAGCGATCTACCAACGCTCGTTTGCGATCATTCGTACCGAGGCACGGCTCGACCGCTTCGAGCCCGGCGATGAAAAAGTCGCGGTACGGATCATCCACGCCAGCGGCATGGTCGAAATCGCCGACGACATCGTTTTCACACCGGGGTTCAGTGCGGCCGCATCCGCAGCATTGCGCGCGGGCGCGCCGATTTTCTGCGACGCCCAGATGGTGGCGCATGGCATCACGCGAGCGCGGCTGCCCGCCAAGAATCCGGTGATCTGCACGCTGTCCGATCCCAACATCCCGGCGCTCGCCGCCAGGCTCGGCACCACCCGCACCGCGGCGGCCATTGAATTGTGGCGCGAGCAATTGGCGGGATCCGTCGTGGTCATCGGAAATGCGCCGACTGCGCTGTTTCGCTTGCTCGAAATCCTGCAGGAACCCGGCGTGACGCCGCCCGCCGCGATCATCGGCATTCCCGTCGGCTTCGTCGGCGCCGCCGAATCCAAGCAGGCGCTGATCGAAAGCGGCCTCGCGCCGAGCGTCATCGTGCGGGGGCGGCGTGGCGGCAGCGCAATGGCAGCGGCTGCGCTCAACGCCGTCGCGAGCGAGATCGAATGAGCACGCCCGCGACCATCTATGGTGTCGGCCTCGGTCCCGGCGATCCCGAATTGATGAGCGTCAAGGCGGCGCGGCTGATTGCCAAGGCCGGCGTCATCGCGCATTTCCGCAAGCCTGGGCGCGCCGGCAATGCCCGCACACTGGTCGATGGCATGCTGGCGCCCGACGTGATCGAGGAAGCGCTGGAATATCCCGTCACCACCGAGATCGCGCTCGAAGACCCCGCCTATAACGAGGCGCTGCGGATATTCTACGACGAATGCGTGCAGCGGCTATTGCGACACATATCAGCCGGCCGCGATGTTACGGTGTTATGCGAAGGCGATCCGTTTCTCTACGGTTCGTTCATGCATCTGCACAGCCGCATTACCGGCCGCGCGCCCGTCGTGGTGGTGCCCGGCATTTCCGGCATGTCCGGCTGCTGGACCGCGAGCGGCACGCCGATCACCTTTGGCGACGACGTGCTGACCGTGGTGCCGGCGACGCTTGACGAGGCCACCTTGCGCGAGCGGCTGCGATCGATCGATGCGCTGGTGGTGATGAAGCTCGGCCGCAATCTGCCGAAAGTGCGGCGCGCGCTGCAGGCGGTCGGGCTTGCGGAGCGCGCCGTCTATGTCGAGCGCGGCACCATGGCCGGCGAGAAAGTATTGCCGCTAAGCGAGAAGACCGACGACGAGGCGCCCTACTTCTCGATGATCCTGATCCACGGCCGCGGACGACGACCATGAGCGGCTGGCTCGCCATTGCCGGCCTCGGCCCGGGCGCTGCACACCTGATCACGCCTGAGGTAACCGAGACACTCGCGCAGGCTACCGACCTGATCGGATACGCGCCCTATGTGGCACGGGTGCCGGCGCGCGAAGGCTTGATCCGCCACGGCTCCGACAATCGCGAGGAAATCGACCGCGCCAGTCTTGCCCTGACGCTTGCGTCCGAGGGCAAACGCGTCGTCGTGGTATCCTCCGGCGATCCCGGCGTGTTCGCGATGGCGGCGGCGGTGTTCGAGGCGGTCGAGTCCGGCGACGCCTCGTGGCGCAATCTCGACATCCGGGTGCTGCCCGGCATCAGCGCAATGTTCGCCGCGGCGGCTCGTATCGGCGCCCCGCTTGGGCACGATTTCTGCGCCATCAATCTGTCGGATAACCTCAAGCCCTGGAATCTGGTCGAACGCCGGCTGCGGCTGGCGGCGCAAGCCGACTTTGTCATTTCGCTTTATAACCCACTGTCCTCGGCGCGACCGTGGCAACTCGGCCGCGCGTTTGAATTATTGCGGGAGGAATTGCCCGGCACCGTGCCGGTGATTTTCGCCAGCGCGGTCAGCGATCCCAAGGAAGCGATCGAGACGGTGAGCTTGCGTGACGCCGTCGCCAGCCGCGCCGACATGCGCACGCTGGTGCTGATCGGCTCGTCGCAGACGCGGCTGATCGCGCGCGGCAGCGGAGACCCGTTTGTCTATACGCCGCGCTCGGTCGGAGCCAGATCATGACCAAGCCAGCGCAGGACATCTGCGACACTTTCAACTTTTTTCCGTGCGGGAATGAAAGGACGCTGCACCATCACGACCGGCAATCCAAGCGCGCGTGCGGCTTCGATCTTGGCATAAGCCGCATCGCCGCCGGCGTTACGGGCCACGACGATGTCGATGCGATACTCCATCAACATCGCACGGTCGCCGGCGAGATCGAACGGCCCACGCGCCACGATCACCTCGGCTTCGCCGAGCGGCAACGGCGCACGCGGCGGATCGACCAGCCGCACCAGATAATGATGCTGCGGATGCGCGGCGAACACGTCGAGATGTTGCCGCCCGATGCCGAGAAACACGCGGTGGGGCGTCGCACCGATCGCCTCGGGCGCTGCGGCGATGTTGTCAATGTCGATCCAGCGATCGCCGGGCGCGTGCTGCCAGGGTGCACGCTCGAGTGCGAGCAACGGTACATTGGCCACAGCACAGGCCGTAATCGCGTTCGCACTGATCTGCGCCGCGAACGGATGGGTAGCATCGACGACGCGCGCGATGTTCTCGGTGCGGAGATAATCGACCAGGCCATCGACGCCACCAAAGCCGCCGACGCGCCAGGCGATCGGCGGCGGCGTCGGATTTTCGGTGCGGCCGGCATAGGACAGCACCGCATCGACACGCGGATCCTTTGCGACCTGCGCCACCAGCCGATTGGCATCGGCGGTGCCGCCGAGGATCAGGACCCGCAATGGTTTGGACCGGGGAGGACGTCATGGCAGGCAGCGATGACATGCCGACGCCCTGGCTGTCCATCATCGGATTGGGCGAAGACGGACTCGACGGGTTATCAGCCGCCGCGCGCGACCGCCTCGCACGCGCGGAATTGATTGCCGGCGGCGCGCCGGCATCTGGCGCTGGCCGCCTCGCTCGGCAAGCCGACCTTGGAATGGGACACGCCGTTCGCGGCCTCGATCCCGAAATTGCTGGCGCATCGCGGCAAACGGGTGGTCGCGCTGTGTTCCGGCGATCCGTTCTGGTACGGCGCCGGTTCCGTTTTTGCCGACGCGATGGCCGCCGAGGAAATTCTCGCGATTCCGGCGCCTTCGACCTTTGCCTGGGCCGCGGCGCGGCTACGCTGGCGGCTGGAAGAGACCATCACCCTCGGCCTGCATGCCCGCGCGATTGAACACTTGCGCCCGCATCTGCGAACTGGCGCGCGGTTGATTGTGCTGGCGCGCGACGGCACGGCGCCGGCGCAGATCGCGCGCTATCTGGAGGACCTAGGGTTTGGGCAATCGCGCCTGACGATCCTCGAAGCACTCGGCGGTCCGCGCGAACGCATTCGCGGTACAATCGCCGCGAACTTCGCCGTGAACGATATCCAATCCCCCGTGGCAGTGGCGATCGAGGCGATCGCGAAGCCCGGTGCCATCATCATTCCGCGCGTCGCTGGATTGCCGGACGAACTGTTTGAGCACGACGGCCAGCTTACAAAACGGGAAATTCGCGCCGTCAGCCTCTCCACCCTCGCGCCGCGTGGCGGCGAGTTGTTGTGGGATGTCGGCGCGGGATCCGGCGCGATCGGCATCGAATGGCTGCTGGCGCATCCCGCCAATCGTGCCATCGGAATCGAGGCTCGCGAGGACCGGCTCACCACCGCGCGCGGCAACGCGCACTCACTCGGCGTGCCGCATTTCGATCTCCGGCACGGCACCGCGCCCGAAGCGCTGAAGGATTTACCCACGCCGGACGCGGTATTCGTCGGCGGCGGTGCCAGCCGCGACGGCGTGCTCGATGCGATCTGGCAGGCACTACCAGCGGGCGGGCGGCTGGTGGTGAATTCCGTTACGCTGGAAACCGAGGCGATGCTGATTGCCTGGCAGGCGCGTCATGGCGGCACCTTGCTGCGGCTGTCGGTCGAACGCGCCGGTGCCGTCGGCGGCCTCACCGGCTGGCGCGCCGCGATGCCGGTGGTGCAGTGGAGCGTCACCAAATGAGCCGGCAGGTGATCGGACTGGGTTTTCGCGACGGGGCCACCGCGCAATCGATCGGCGAGGTGCTGGCTGATGCCATCGCGAAGGCCGCGATGCCCGATGTCGCCACCGTCCTTGCCGTCGCGGAAGACAAGGCGATGCATCCAGGCCTGCTTGCGGCCGCTCAGGCTATTCGTCTATCGATCGAGACCGTCGCCGCCGAGGCGCTGCGCGCGGCGGATGCTCGCGTGACCACGCATTCGGAACGGGTGCTAAGGCAGCGCGGCGTCGGCAGCGTCTGCGAAGCCGCGGCGCTCGCCGTTGCGGGTAGCGACGCGCGCCTTGTCGTCACGCGTCAGGTTTCGGCCGATCGCAACGCCACCGCTGCCGTGGCTCTATCGGAGGACAATTTATTGAAGGACTTGTTATTAAAGGACTTGGCGCCATGACCGTCCACTTCATCGGCGCCGGCCCCGGCGCACCCGATTTGATCACCGTGCGCGGCCAAAATCTGGTGGCGCGCTGCCCGGTGTGCCTGTTCGCGGGATCGCTGGTGCCGCGCGAGATCATCGCGCTGTGCCCGCCCGGCGCGCGCGTGATCGACACCGCGCCGCTCGACCTCGATGCCATCGTTGCGGAGTTTGTCGCCGCCCATGATGCCGGACTCGACGTGGCACGGCTACATTCCGGCGATCTTTCGGTCTGGAGCGCGATGGGCGAGCAGATCCGGCGGCTCGAAGAGCACGGCATCCCCTATTCGGTAACACCTGGCGTGCCGTCCTTTGCTGCCGCCGCTGCCGTGCTTGGGCGCGAGTTGACCTTGCCCGGGGTAGCGCAGACCGTGGTGCTGACCCGCACGTCGGGCCGCGCCTCGGCGATGCCTTCAGGCGAAAGCCTCAAAGCCTATGCCGCGACTGGCGCCACGCTCGCGATCCATCTGTCGATCCATGTGCTCGACGACGTCACCGCGACCTTGATCCCGTATTATGGCGCGGACGGCGCGGTCGCGGTGGTAGTGCGCGCGAGCTGGCCGGAACAGGTCGTCCTTCGCGGCACACTGTCGACGATCGCAGCGCAAGTGCGCGAAGCGGCGATCGAACGTACCGCGCTGATTTTGGTCGGGCCGGCGCTGTCGGCCGATGATTTCGCCGACAGTGCGCTTTACAGTGCGAATTATGATCGCAGGTTCCGACCTTCCGCAGAGACCGGCCGTGGACGCGTCTAGCACGCCGAAAACGACACCGGGACTGATCGTCGCAGCACCCGCGAGCGGCAGCGGCAAGACCACGCTAACCTTGGCACTGCTCGCCGCGCTGCGCGGCCGTGGCAAGGTCGTCCAGCCTTTTAAATGCGGACCCGACTATATCGATCCGGCCTTCCATGGCATCGCGGCCGGCCGGCCGTCGTTCAATCTGGATTCCTGGACGCAGTCGCGCGCGCGCTTTGACGCGCTGCTGGAGATCGCAGCCGACGCGGATATCGCGGTCGCCGAGGGCGTGATGGGATTGTTCGATGGCGTCGCGTCATCGGGTGCCTGGGGCAACGGCTCGACCGCCGATATCGCCGCGGCAACGGGATGGCCTGTGGTGCTGGTGCTCGACGTCGGCGGCCAGGCGCAATCGGCGGCCGCGGTCGCGCTCGGCTTCGCGCGCTATCGCAAGGACGTGACGATCGCTGGCGTAATCCTCAACAAGGTCGCGAGCGAGCGCCACGCCGCGCTGGTGCGCGATGGCTTTGCACGGATCGGAATCGAAGTGTTCGGCGCCGTGAAGCGCGACACTGCGCTGATCATGCCGGAGCGACATTTGGGACTGATTCAGGCGCAGGAAGATCAGGCGTTGCAGACGCGGCTCGCCACGCTGGCCGATCTGGTCGCGCGCGACATCGATCTCGCGGCCCTCGAGGCCGCGGCGCGTCCGACGCGGCGTCAACCGCACACGACCCCGTCTCGCATCACCCCGCCGGGCCAGCGGATCGCACTGGCCCGCGACGTCGCGTTCTCTTTTGTCTATCCGCATCTCCTGGCCGGCTGGCGCGCGGCGGGCGCGGAGATCGTCACCTTCTCACCGCTGGCCGACGAGCCACCGGATCCTTCCTGTGACGTCGCCTGGCTCCCCGGCGGCTATCCGGAATTGCACGCGGGCAAACTCGCCGCGGCGTCGCGCTTTGCGGACGGCCTACGTGCCTTCGCACAGACCCGGCCGGTGCACGGCGAGTGCGGCGGCTACATGACGCTGGGCGCGGGCCTGATCGACGCCGCAGGGACGCGCCACCCGATGGTTGGACTATTGGGACTCGAGACCGATTTTGCACAGCGAAGGCTGCATCTCGGTTACCGAACCGCGACATTGCTGGCGCCAATTCCAGGTTATGGCGCGGGATGTGCACTGCGCGGCCATGAGTTCCACTATGCGCGTGTCGTGACTCAGCCAGACCAACCGCTGGCCGAGATCCGCGACGCCTCCGGCACAACGACCGCGGAAACCGGCAGCCGGCGCGGCCACATCACCGGGAGCTTTTTTCACATGGTCGATGTGGCCGAGGAGATCCGGCCATGACGGCATCCGATAAACCCCCGCTCGGCAGCATCGCCTTGATCGGCGGAGGCCCGGGTGACGTCGACCTGCTGACGTTGCGCGCGGTCGAGCGCCTGCGCGCCGCCGACGTCATCCTTTATGACGACCTCGCCGGCGACGAGATCCTGTCGTTCGCCTCACCGGACGCTGAATTGATTGCGGTCGGCAAGCGCGCCGGTCATCCGTCGCCGAAACAGCAGGAGGTGAGCCGGTTGATGATCGGCTACGCCAAACTCGGCAAGCGCGTGGTCCGGGTCAAATCCGGCGATCCATCGATCTTCGCCCGCGCCGATGAAGAGATCAGCGCGGCGCGCGACGCCGGCGTGCCGATCGAGATCGTGCCCGGCATCACCACGGCGACCGCGGCCGCCGCCTATCTTGGCACCTCACTGACCAAGCGCGGCGTGGCGCGACGGGTGCAGATGGTCACCGGCCACGATGTCGACGGCAAACTGCCTGAAGACCTCGATATCGCCGCCCTCGCCGATCCTGGCGCGACGACCTGCGTGTTCATGGGCAAAGCCACCTTTGCGGCGCTGGCCGAAAAGCTGATCGCCCATGGTCTATCCGAGGAAACACCAGCCGTCGTGGTCGAGAGCCTGGGCTCGCCGACTACCCCGGTCATGTCAGGGACGCTAACGGAGATCGCCGCGCGTCTCACCGCAGCGAAACCGCAGGGTCCCTGCATCATCCTTTACGGCGCCGCACTGGCCGGTGTCGGCGCCGAGAAAGCTTGAGCGCGCCGTTTCACCACTTCGCTGATGCCCCCAACTCAAAGGTCCGGGGCGCGCCGAGCAAGACCTGGTCGGGGTAGCCGGGATCGGACCACGCGGCGTACACGCGGTTAGTGATGTTGCGTACCCGGAACGAGACTCGCATCTTGTCGAGGCCCTGCCACGGCAAATCCCTGCCCGGAATATCGACGAATGCAAACAGATCGGCTGTGGTGTAGGCCAACATCGTCGTGGCATCGTCTTCGAACAAATAGCGATTGCCGACGTAACGGACCGAGCCGCCGAACTCGACCGGCCAACGCCATTTGCTGAAGCGATAGGATGCTCCGGCATTGACGATAACAGGCGCCACGTTCGATGGGGTGTTTCCGGTAAAGCCCTCGAAGTCAAAATTCGCGTAGCGGGCCTGTGTTAGCGCGACATTGCCCCAGAGCTTTAGATCGTCGACCGGCCGCACCGCGCCCGCCAACTCGATACCCTTGGTGTGGATTTCTCCAGCCAGTACCGATTCCGTCTCGCTGATCGCCACATAGACATTGTTTCGAGTAATATCGTAGGCGGCGAACGTCCACTCCGCGCGGTTGTCCCAGAACAACTGCTTGACGCCGGTCTCGTAGATCCGCGCGCTGGTCAATTCAAGCGAGTTAGCAGGCGATATCGAGAAGATGCCGGCCGCCGCCGGATCGTACGCGGTAGCGTACATGCTGTAGAAGATCAGGCCTTTTACCGGCTCGAACGTGTAGGCGGCGCGATAGGACACCGGCGTCCAGGTCTTGGTGAAGGGCTGGCCGGTCACGGGCGAACCGTCGAAATTGCTGCCATCGCGCGACAGTTGGAAATCTTCGAATCTGATACCGCCGATCAAGGCGAACATCGGCGTGATCTTGAGGCGGTCTTCGATTGATCCAGCGAGGGTGTCGAGATGGCTCGTGCGGATATTCGGCTCCGGGATGCCATAGAGGCCGGGATCCGGGTTGAGCACGGAAACAGTGTCCGCAGGAAACACGTCCGGATTGCCCTCCTGGGCGAAGGTGATGTCATTGCGGCTAACCTGCAACTGTGCAGCAAGACGGTTCTCCATGCCGAAGAAGGCACTATTCCAGAGCATATCGGCATTGTTGCCGAACACATGCTGATTGTGTGTGACGAAGAAGCGATCGCGATCGATAGTGGAGGTATCCAAATTGAAGGCGTAGGTCTCGCTGTCGTACCAGTGCCGTTGGGCGCGATAGTCGTAAGCCTGGTTCCTGAGCGTGATGTCGTTGTTGAACGCCCACTCGAATCCGCCGCGCAGCCAAAGCTCGTGCGCGCCGGTCGAATTGTCAGCCACATTGTAATTGGTGGTCAGCGTCCGCGAGTCGACCGTCAGCGGCCCCAGAATACTGCCGTTGAAAGCATTGACCGCGGTGCCCGAAACGACGCCGTTCACGGCGAAGGGGCCTGCGAACGTGGTCGGAACCAACGGCGTGCCCCAATAGGCATGGCCTTCATCCCGCTTGTATTCGACGGCGCCGAAAACTCTGAAGCTGCTATTCAGACGGTAGTTGAGCTGCCCCGAGAAGTTGGTGAGATTCTGATAGTCGCCATCGATGAAGCTGTTGATTTTGGACTGACCGATATCGACGCGATAATCGAGCCCCGGCACCGATGTGCTGCCGCCGGAGCCAAAATGCGTGCGGTAGGTGCCGAGCGTATCGATCGAGGTGTCGAGCTCGTTCTTGATCAGCCCCGTGGTCGGCTGATTACTCACGTAATTGACCGAGCCGCCGATCGCATCGAGGCCCGACATGATTGCCGACGGCCCTTTGAGGAACTCGACGCGGTCGAGTCCGGAGGTATCCATGACGCGCGAAGTGATGCTCTGCGGACCAATCGAGATTCCGTTGTAGAGCACGTTGATCTCGCCGTAGGAGAAGCCGCGCATCGAAAAGCCGCCGGGCGCACCGGCGGAGTCGCCCGATAGCACGCCGACCGCGCCCTGCGCGGTTTCCGTGGTGGTTCGATAGCCCTGCTCGCGCATGGTCTGCTGATCGACGATTTCGACGCTTGCCGGCGTCTCAAAGGCCGTCAGACCGAGCCGGGTCGCGCTGGTCGCCACGACATTGAGGTCGAGCGGGGTTCGCGGCGCTTCGGTTGCGACAGAGGTCCCTGGGACAGGCTTGGCTGCCGTCGCGCGGGTGCGCGCGCCGACGCGGGCACGCTGGCCAGCGCGGCTCGTTTCGGCCTGCACGCGATTGGCAGGCTTGCGTTTCGGCTCCGAGACGATCGCGGGTGCAATAGCGCCGGAGTTGCCCGGTGCGGCGGTTTGGGCCATGGCCGGCGTGGCTGCGACGGAAGAAAGCAGCGCGAGCAGCCCGAGCGGCGTTGCCTTCAAACGAAACCCGCGTGACCGCGCGCTCGCAAACGAATGGCCACGCGTGAATACCGGCGCAGAGCGCCGATCATTCTCAAAATTTGACACGATAATATTAATCCCGACGGCGAACGCCTAACCGTCACCGCGGTTGCCGCTATAGACTACCTTCGCCCGATGGCAGGTACAGCAAGCTACTCTCGCCGCATCGGAGCACCCCGCCCGACGCGTTCGCGCGTGACAATGACCGGCAGCAGGTTTCCTGGCTCGCGGGTTGTCGCCTCGGACCACCTTCCCAGAGACTTGTCGGTCTCCAGTGGTATGCTGGTCGTCAGCTAACCGCCTACAGTTGCGGGGGCAGCCGCGGATTTGTTCGTCGAAAACAAACGTACCGCATTCCCTTGGTTAGCTCTCGCGAGCACTACCGATCACAAATTTGGCATCGGATCGGAACTGCGTCAACCGTTGAATCGAAATCGTGCCGATTCGCCGCGTTACAAGGTCGGATCATTCCGGACTCGGGCTAAGATCATATCCCTTGAAACGATAGATCAGATACGACACGCCCCAGCTCACAATGAACAGTCCAACGATGCCGTAGCCCAACGCACCGAAATTACTGTTCAGGTCCGCAATCGCGTCCCAGAATATCCCGTGCAGATCGAACTGATCCCCGATCAGGCCGAGCGTTTCGATGCCGCCGACCACCAGTGCCACGAGCACTGATACCGATGTGATGGTCAGGTTATAAAACAGCTTGCGCATCGGATTGCGGTAGGCCCAACCGTAAGCGCCCAGCATCAACACGCCGTCGGTGGTATCGACCAACGTCATGCCGGCGGCGAACAGCGCGGGGAAAATCAGCAGAGACCAGCTCGACACCGTGTTCGAGGCCTGCGCCGACAGGCCGAACAGGCTGATCTCGCTGGCGGTCTCGAAGCCAAGCGCGAATAACAGCCCGATCGGGTAAAGGTGCCAGCTTTGTGAGACGAACCGAAACAGCGGCCGGAACAGCCGCGCCAGCCAGCCGCGCTGATGCAGCAGCGCATCGATCTGCTCCTCCGTAACGAGATCGCCGCGCTCAGCCAACCAAAACGCTCGATATACGCCGCGCAGCACGATCAGATTGGCGATCGCGATGATGAACAGAAACAGCGCCGACGCCGATGTACCGATGATGCCGCCGATCTCGCGATAGGACACCAGTTCCTTGCTCAGCGCACTGGCCGTCATCGCAACCGCGACCGACGCGACCACCACAACGGTCGAATGCCCCAGCGCAAAGAAAAAGCCGACCGCAACCGGCCGCTTTCCCTGCTGCATCAGGTTGCGGGTCACATTGTCGATCGCGGCGATATGGTCGGCATCGATCGCGTGACGAAGTCCGAGACTGTAGGCCAGCACAGCGGTTCCAATCAGGACCGGCTGATGGGCAAAGGCAATGAAGGCCCAGATCCATGCGCCGAGGTTGGCGCCTATCAGAAGCGCATAAATTCCGATGATGCGGCCGCGAAAGCCAAGCAGCTCGGATTCGGCACCAACGGTCGGGACATTCGTTTTCACGGATACGCCTTTGATTTCGCGGCTACGCCTTGTGACGGAAAATGGAATCGTAGTCTGCGCCAGCCGATCACGGCGCCCGTTACCGAGAATGCAAACCCAATAGCGCATAACAGGACGATCAGGCCACTGCGCAACACCGGGTGGCGCAATAATATCGGAAAATCGAGCGTATGCAGGGCAGTGTACGCCCAGCGATAAGCGCGGCGTGACGCATCGAGCCGCTCCAGGACAGCGCCGGTAGCGCCATCGACCTGAAACCAGACATCCCCACAGATGGAACGGTAGACAGGCGCATCAGGCACCGACGCCGAAACCGAATAGCTGTCCTCCGGGCCAACGACGAACGGTGCCGCGCAATCCGATGCCATGCGTCGGACAAGGCCGTCGACCTCAGAGGCGGTCAGGTACGGTTGCAGTCGCGGCGAGCCTTCCGATCCAGAGCCGATTGGCGATAGGGATTGTGATGCGAAACCGGTTCTTTCGCGTTTGTAAAAGTGCTCACCGAAGGCGAACCATTCCACTTCCTTTGCCAGCGCCGAGATCGAGAGCGCCTTGCCATGAAGACTGCCCCAATCCGGCGTTCTCGCGACAACGGCCGCCGCTTCCGCTTGGGACAATCGGCCGCGCGAGAACAACAGGCCATGGTCCATCGACAACCAGCCGCTGAAGATCCATGTCACGACGAAGGTCGCGGTGAACAGGCCGAGGATGTGGTGCCAGGCGTGCCAACCGCGAAACGGCGACCCGACGCCGGCCCGCGACACCTGTAATTTCGTGATTCCGAGCGCGACACCGGTGACGGCGCCGATCATCGCAACCAGCGATAACGTCCACACCACCTTGTCCCAGGCCCACCAATCGCGGCGCAGCACGGTCGGATAAATCCAGTGAACGACGCTACCGAGATAATTCCAGACCCGCTCATCGCGCGTGGTGCCCAGCACGACTTCGCCCGTCGTGGAGGAGACATAGAGTTCGGTCCCCGCCGGATCGTTCGCCGCGATACGATAGAGCGGCCGGTGATCGTCATAGCCGTTGGGCACGCTCCATTGATCGTAATCCGCAACGCCGGCGACATCAGCACGCGCCACGTCGATGCCACGCTGCTGCGCGTGGGCTTTCGCGATTTCCCGCGCTGCCGACTCCGACGCGACCGCAGCATTGGAAAGATCCGTTGCATGAACGGCGGCTGGCTTTGACGCGCTGGATACGATGTAAACCGGTCCGTCGACACGCTGGATCAGCCGAACCCGCCGCACGTCGCCGATATGGCTGGCAACGACGGCCTCATCCGGACCATGTTGAAGCCGCGAAACATCGATCGGCAACAGGCCGGCAAAGCGTTCCGTCTCCGTCAACGACGGAAACGGAGCGAAATGCATCACGATGCCGCTTGCAAACCACATCGCAAACAGCAGGCAAAATCCGACGCCAAGCCAGCGATGCAGGAGAACGAGCGCTTTCATGGCTTAACCGTCTACCATGTGCGGCCTACCATTTGAACGCCGCGGCCAATTCATAGGTTCGCGGCGCGCCGAGCAGGATTTGATCTGGATAGAAGGGATCGCCCCAGATCGCATATCGCCGGTCGAACAGGTTTCGAACCCGGAACGTGACGCGGGTGTGATCGACGGCCGGGAAAAAGTCTTTCGGGATGTCGACGAAGACATAGGCGTCGGCGACCGTATACGCGTCCATGATCACCGTGTTGGCGTCGGAATTGAAACGGTTGCCGACGTAGCGTGCCGAAATACCGAGTTCGACGGGCAGCCTGGTTTCGAAACGATAGGAAGCGCCGGCATTGGCAACGATTTGCGGCACGTTCGGCGGCGTATTGCCGGAGAACGAACCGCCGGCGAAATCATAATCGGCATAGCGCGCGTCGACATAGGCGAAATTGCTCCACAATTTCCAAGCGGTCGTCGGCCGGATCGCTCCGGCAATCTCGACGCCCTTGGAATCTTCCCGGCCGGCAATGTTCAACGTCATGCCGCCGGCCGCGGCATAGACGTTTTCGCGCTGGATATCGAACACCGACAGCGACCACTCGGCCTTGTTGCCCCACAACACTTGTTTGATGCCGGTCTCGTAGGTTCGCGATGTCGTGAGGTTCAACGGTTGCGTGGCGTTCAAGAGGAAAATGTTGTTGGCCGCGACATCGGCGCCGGTGGCATACTGGCTGTAGAATGTCATTCCCGGGACCGCCTCCCAGGTGTATCCGAGGCGGCCGGTGACGGGCGTCCAGACCTTGCAGAACGGGAAACCTGCCTTCTCTGCGCCAGCGACATCGGTGGAGTTGCGATCGAGTGCGATGCGCTCGGTGCGCAGGCCGCCGATGAGGGCGAAGGTCTGCGTGATTTTCAGGCGATCCTCGAATGCCAGCGACTCATTGTCGATGTTGGCCGTTTGAGTTTGCGTTGTCAGCAGACCATAGGTCCCGGGATCGAAACCGAACAGCGGAACGAAGTCGTGCGGGAAATTCGCGGCCCCCGGACGGTTGAAATTGAGGTCGCTCGCCGCCACCGTGGCCACCAGCCGGTTAGCCATCCCGGCCACTCTGGTGTCCCAGGTCAGGTCGGTGACATTGCCGACCAGTTTCTGGTCGTGCGCCACATAGAAGCGCTCACGATCGACCAGATCGTTTCCAGCGTTGAACGCTGAGACTTCGTTATTTTTCCACTCACGATCCGCGCCATAGCCGTAGACCTGGCTCTTCAAGGTCAGATTGTCCGCGATCGCGAGCTCGAAGCCGGTGCGCAGCCACAGCTCCTTGGCCTCGACATGGTTGTCGGCGACGTTGTAGTTGGTCGACAACGTGCGATCATCGATCGTAACGGGACCAAGATTGGTGCCGTTGTAGTTGGAGACATACGTTCCAGAAACGATTCCATGCGTCGCGTTCGGCCCGCTGAACGCGGCCGAGACCAGAGGTGTCCCCCAATAGGCGCGGGAAAAATCCTGCTTGTATTCGATAGCGCTCCAGATCTTCAGGTTTTCCGAGACCTTGTAGTTCAGCTGGCCCGACACGGTGAACATCTTGGTGTCGGTATCATCGATGAAGCCGTTGAGGGACGAGCGGCTGATATCGAAGCGATAGTCCAGTCCCTGCACATTGGTGCTGCCGCCAGAGCCATAGGAACTCCGAAACGAATTCAGCGAGTCCCAGGAGAAGAACGCTTCGTTCTGTACCGCCCCGCTGGTCGGCTGCTTGTTGACGAAATTAACGGCGCCGCCGGCGGCACCTTCGCCCGACATCAGTGACGCCGGTCCCTTTACAAACTCGACGCTTTCGAGATTGGCCGTGTCCATGTAACGCGAAGTCATGTTCTGCGGCCCGATCTTGATCCCGTTGTAGAGGATGTTGATCTGGCTGTTGGAGAACCCGCGCATCGAGAACGCGCCGGGCTCACCGGGGCCGTCACCCGCGGTCACACCGACCGCGCCTTGCGCCACTTCGGTGGTGGTTCGATATCCCTGTTCGCGAATGGTCTTTTGGTCGATGACTTCAACGGTGGCAGGAATTTCACGCACCGTGAGGCCAAGCCGGCTCGCGCTCACGGCGACACCGTTGGTATTCAGCGGCGATTGCGCGTCCACAGGATTTGATGTCGCAGGCGTTGGTGCGGCGGGTTGATTAGCGTGATGTCGCACGGCGCGGCCTAATGTCAGCGCCTGCTTTGACGCCGATTGTGTCCGCGTGACCGGCTTGCGCTGGGGCTCCGTCACGACGACCGGCGCGAGTTGACCCGGGGTTTGCCCGCCTTGCGTCGCGCTTGAGCCAGCACTGGCGTTACTGCGCCAGCCGAAAAGCACGCGAGCGCAGCTATCGGAGCGGCCGAGTAACGCAGCAGACGGTTGATCGGAATTTGGTGAGGAGATAACGCGAGACAACGGCACGCGAAATGGGACGTGAAACGCCCATAGCCTGAAAAAATTGACACAATTGTAGTCCGAGGGCGATCGCCGATACGTCACCGCATTTGTCGCCACACCCGCCTTCGCCCCCGGCGGGATAACGACTATTCCAACGATATCGGAGCACCCCGCCCGACGCGTTTGCGCGTGACTATGACTGGCAGCAGGTTTCCTGGCTTGCGGGTCATCGCCTCGGACCACCTTCCCAGAGATCTGTCGAACTCCAGTGGTATTAATGGTCGTCGACTATCCGCCTACAGTTGCGGGGGCAGCCGCGGAATAACCGACCAAAAAGCCGGCGCACCACATTCCCTTGGTTAGCCCTTGCGGGCACTACCAAGCCCTACGTGACATCGGGATGTGATCGCGTCAACCTTTGAATCGATTGGGATGCAAAGCGCTTCGCTGCTGCGTAATTGACCGCTTGGAAAAATTCGATATCGTGCCGGCGCAAGTTTTGGGTCACGAGACCCATGATCGCCTTGGTCTCCGAATGAACTGGTTCCGCGCCAAGACACGGCAGGTTGCCTCGTTCGCGCTGTTTGCGCTCGCGATCAACCTTGCGCTGTCGTTTGGCCACATTCATCTCGAAGGCTTTCGGGGCGGCGAGACCAACCTCGGCTTGCTGCTGTCGGCGATCTCTCACGGCAAAGGCGACCAGCCCGTCAAGCATAACGGGCATCCCGACGATCTCTGCCCAATCTGCATGGCGCGGGCAGCACTGGGAACCGGACTTGCACCCAGTCCGCCGGTTCTGCTGCTTGATTTCGCTTACGTAACTGTCGAACCGCCATTCGTCGCCGGCCTCGCGATTCCGCAACAGCCGCGCGCGAATTTCCAGTCGCGCGGCCCGCCGCTGGCCTGACATCGCCGCTTCGTCGTGAATGCGATCGCCGCTGAGTTGCCGGCGATCACGGCCCGCGTTGTCGCAGCGATGGCTCTCAACTTCATCCACATCGTCGGCAGCTTCCGAGCCTGGCTCGTCAAGCGCTGATTCCTATCGATCGGCAACAACGGCGTGCTGCATCGCCGATGCCGCATGTCGCGAAGGTGACACCATGACCATACCTACGCTTCACTTGATCCGCATCGGACCGTCAGTTCGACGGCTCCATCTTGGCGCATCCTGCTGGCTGTTGCTGACCGCGACACCTGCGCTCGCCCACCCCCATGTCTGGGTGACCATGAAGGAGGAACTGCTCTACGCGCCTGACGGCGCACTCACCGCTGTTCGCCATGCCTGGACGTTCGATGAGACTTTCTCCGCCTTCGCGACGCAGGGGCTGAGCGCCAAGACCAAGGGGCGATTCACCCGCGACGAGCTGCAATCGCTCGCCCAGACCAATATCGAATCGCTGAAGGAATACCGCTACTTCACCTACGCCGTGATCGACGGCAGGAAACAAAAGGGAGCCTTCAACGAGCCGGTCGACTACTGGCTCGAGTTCGATCCGAAGAAGACCGAACTCACGCTGCACCTGACGCTGCCGCTCAAGGCCCCTGTTAGCGCCAGGCAGATCGTGATCGAGGTTTATGATCCGGAATTTTTCGTCGATTTCGGCCTTGCCGACGGCAATCCGGTCAAACTGGTCGGCGCCCGGCCGGAATGTTCGGTTTCGACCCAGAAGCCGTACAATTCGAGCTTCCAGCCGACGCCGGATTTGAGGGGGATGTTCGCGACGAACGAAGCCAATGTCGGGATGGGCATGAGCTTCGCCAACAAGATCTCGGTGCAATGTCCATGAAAACATTAAACCGATTTCTCAAATCGCCCGACAACACGATATCCGTCGCGGCGATGCTGATTGGCTCGGCATTGATCGTCGCTATCGTTGTGGCCTGCGCCTCATCCGCTTCAGCGCAGACTATGCCGTTCGGCGCGCCGCGAGACGTTTCAGGCTTTGCCGGCTGGGTGCTTTCCAAACAGGCGATCTTCTACCGCGCGCTGTCGGGCACGATCCTCGCAGCGAAGAACGATGGATCGGCGCTTTGGACCTTGATGGGAATCTCGTTCGTCTATGGCGTGTTTCATGCCGCCGGACCGGGGCATGGCAAGGCGGTGATTTCCTCATACCTGCTCGCCAATGACGAAACATGGCGCCGCGGCGTCACGCTGTCGTTCGCGTCCGCACTGGTGCAATCCCTGACCGCCGTGTTGATCGTCGGCGTCGCCGCGGTCCTGCTCGGCGGCACGGCGAAGATGATGGGCCAGGCGGTCCGCGTCATCGAGATCACGAGCTACGGCTTGATCGTCGCCCTCGGCGCGCGGCTCTTGTGGGTCAAGGGCCTCGGTTTCGTTCGCGCGGTGGCAGCCCTGCGCAACGACGCTACTAATGATGATGTGCGGGATCTAGTCATCGGCGCACAGAGCTGTACGCACCATCATCATGCTCATGATGCAAATGGCGAAGGAACTTGCGACAACGGCCACAGCGGGCTTTTTCAGCGCAAACATCAGCACAGCGCCGTTCACTGTGTCGCCTGCGATCACGATCATTCGCACGGTCACGAGCATGAACCCGACGTCCTGCCGTGGGGTCACGCCCACGGCCCCAAACCACAGGAGCTTGCTGGACCCGATGGCTGGAAGCGCGGTCTATCGGCGATCGTGGCGGTCGGATTACGGCCCTGTTCCGGCGCCATCATCCTGCTCGTGTTCGCGCTGTCGCAAGGACTGCTGTGGGCCGGCGTGGCCTCGGCCTTCGTGATGGGGCTCGGCACCGCGATCACAGTCGCGGCGATCGCGACGCTGGCGGTCAGCGCGAAGGCTTTCGTGCAACGATTCACCACGAGCGAGATCGGTTACGGCGGCGTCCTGGTGCGAGGCATGGAAGCCGGCGCCGCCGTGCTGATCATGGCGTTCGGCTTGATGCTGCTCGCCGGCTACATGGCGAGCGAGCGCCTGGTCGGATTTTGACAAGGCAAGCCAACCCGCGTGGCGATCGAACGCAACGTGCTGTTAAGTCGATTGAGCGATCAAATCGACTTAACCTCTCCTCCGTCCATCCGGAGCGTGGAGCCCGTCATCCAGCGCGCATTCGGCGACACCAGAAACGCCATCAGATCGGCGATTTCTTCGGGCTCGCCGTAACGCGAAATGCCGGCCTCTTGCGGAAACTTGGCGGTCGCCTCTTCGACCGTCATGTTGTGCAGCGGCGCCCAATGCGCAAGGTAGGAACGGCGCCGGCCGGTCATCACCGGGCCCGGCAAGACGCTGTTGACCTGCACACCATCGGTGATGCCGCGATCCGAAAACGCCTTGGCGAGTGCGATGATGGCTGCGTTGATGGTGCCGACCGCGGCATACGGCGCTTTGGGAAACAGCGCCGAATTTCCCGACATGAACACCACGGCGCCCTTGGTCTGCTTGAGTGAAGGCCACGTCGCGACCGCCAATCGTCGTGCGCCGTGCAGCTTGAGCGCCAGGGCGCTGTCCCATTGCGCTTCTGTCATCTCGAACAGATCGACTTGCGGCACCGCGCCGGCGATATTGAGCAATGCATCGACCTGACCGAAGGCCGCGAGCGTTCGATCGGCAACTTGCTTGGCGGCCGGAATCTCCGAAAGGTCGAGATCAAGTACCAGCGGCTTTGCGCCTGCTGCGGTGACGGCCGCTGCGGTTTCGTCGAGGTTTTTCCGATCGCGCGCTACAAGGGTGATAGCGGAAAAATCCCTGGCGAGCCGGACTGCGGTTGCACGTCCGATGCCTTGGCTGGCTCCCGTGACGATGGCGACTGATTTGGACATTTAAGTTCTCCGATGACGGCTAGGTATGGTGACGAGACGGCGTTGGAGTTCACCGTCAGGATTTGAGGAAGTCGCGGATCGCTGCCGCAATCTCCTCGGCGTGCGTCTCGAGTGCGAAATGGCCGGTATCGAAGAAGCGAATGACCGCATCCGGCATGTCGCGCCTGAAAGCTTCGGCTCCAGCAGGCAGGAAGAACGGATCGTTCTTGCCCCACACCGCGAGGAACGGCGGCTTGTGGGTGCGGAAGTAATTCTGAAAGGTCGGATAGAGCGCGACGTTGCTCTTGTAGTCGCCGAACAGGTCGAGTTGCACGTCGTCCGAGCCCGGCCGCGCGAGATAGAAATTGTCGAGCGATCGGCCGTCCGGTGAGACCGCGGTCTCGTCGGCGACGCCATGGGTGTATTGCCAATGTGTCGTCTGCGGGGTGAGAAAAGCCCGAAGGGCTTCGCGATTGGCCTGCGACGGCTCTTGCCAATAGGCCCGGATCGGCGTCCAGCCTTCGCTCAAACCCTCTTCGTAAGCATTTCCGTTCTGCGAGATGATCGCCGTGATCCGGTCCGGATGCTTGACCGCGATCCGAAAGCCGGTCGGGGCGCCGTAATCGAAAACGTATACCGCAAATCGTGCCAGACCGATCACCTCGGTGAAGCGGCTGATGATCTCGGCGAGGTGATCGAAGGTGTAAGCGAACGTGTCGCGCGAAGGCATGCCGGATTGCCCGAAGCCGGGAAGGTCGGGGGCGACGACATGAAAGCGATCGGCCAGTAGCGGGATGAGATCCCGGAACATATGGCTCGAACTCGGAAAACCATGCAGCAGCAACAGCGCCGGCGCATCGGCGTTGCCCGCCTCGCGATAGAAGATGTTGAGTCCGTCAACGTCGGCTGAGCGAAATTTGACCTTGGTCATGGCGTCTTTCCTTTTCTGCAGTAACTTCTTTGGTGGCTTAATAGAGGTTATGAGCCCTCGGCGCAGGTCGGCCTTGCGTGGTGTGACGGCAGCGGACGGCGCCTAGCCAATGGCTTCGAGGATGATATCCGTCACGAGATCCGGCGCCGTAACACTCGGCGCATGATCGACCGGATGTTGTCGTATCCGTGCTTTCATCCGGGCCGCCATGAAGCGCTGCGTTTCCGGTGCAATCATGCGGTCCGCTTCGGCGACGAGAAACCAGCTCGGCCGCTCTAGCCATAGCGGGCGTTCAACCTTGACGCCGATGCACTGCAGAGCGATCGGCCGCTGGATCGCCGCCAGCAATATCTGCTCCTGGGGGTTTGCAAGCTGTGTAAACGCTGCCGCGAATGTGCGGTCGGGAAGCCAGATGAAGCCGTGACTGTCGGGCGCCAGCTTCGGGGCCATTGGATGGGGCTCGGCACGGTTGAACACGTCAGCAACAGTCTCGCCCTCTGCCGGCGCCAGCGCCGCGACGTAAACCAGCGATCTGACTTTCTCGCTCCGCACGCCGCCGATAACGGCACCGGCGTAGGCGTGACCAACCAAAACCACCGGGCCATCGATCCGCTCCAGCGCACGTTCCAGTGCTGCCACGTCATCCGGCAGCGACGTCAGCGGCAGTGGCGCGGCGATCGATTTGACGCCTCGGGCGCTCAAGGAGGAGATCACCTTGCTCCAGCTCGATCCATCGGCCCAGGCCCCGTGCACAAGCACCGCAGTGACAGCGTTCTCGGACATCTTTGTTCCCTTCCGCACGCCCGCCAGCTTTGGGCGGAGACCTACATAACCTCCGTAACCACACCTTGACGGTTACGTCTGACTAGATAACTTGTCAAGCGGCATTAGAGAGGTTACATGAGTGAAGCAGATTTCTTTCCATCAGGGGATACCGAATGGCCTCCGGCCAGCAGCCCGCGATCTTCATTGCAGATGCACCTGCGCTTGATTTCCTGAACTCGATTGCCACGCCGACAGACACCGAGATCGACTGGATCGAGAATGGTGAGGGATTGCTGGGATGGCTGGAGCAGGCGCAACTTGTGCCGCCTGAAGCGCTCAAGGCGCTCCGAGCCCAGGCGATGCCCGGAGAGTTCGACGGCGTCGCCGCCCAGGCGCGCTCGCTTCGAAAGTGGTTCAGAAAATTCGTTTACGATCGCAAAGGGCGGCCACTTCGCGCCGACGATCTGAAAGACCTTAGCCCGCTCAATCGGCTGCTGGAACGCGATGAGCGATTTGGCCGGATCGTGGCGGGCCACCATCACGGCAACGGTTCCGGCCTGGAATTGCGATCGACACGGCGGTGGAAATCACCGGAATCATTGCTGCTGCCGATCGGCGCCGTGCTCGCGGAATTCGTTTGCGAAGAGGATTTTTCCAACGTGAAAGCGTGCGAGGGCCCGACCTGCACCCTGCTGTTCGCCGACCACACCCGCGGCCGTGCGCGCCGATGGTGCAGCATGGCGCTTTGCGGCAACCGCGCTAAACAAGCGGCCCATCGCCAACGGCTTAAATCGGAGCGCTGACCAACTTCGAAAGGATGGTTGACGCCATTTGCAGGAACGGCGCGGTCCAAATATTCCGGCACATCCATTACGCATCAATTGTGGTCCGCGCTCGATCACACCCTTCCCTGAAGAAGGGGCAAGAAAGCACGCACACTTCCTCGTTTTCGCGACGCCGTGCGCCCGAGTTATGCTCATCATCATTAACGCCATCAGAAAAAAGAGGGCGCAGGCGATCCCAAGAGGGACGCAGGGAAGACCGGGTGCGCGCTGCACCCGCGGTCTCGCGTGCAAGGTGTAGAAAGAGACGCACACGAGCATACAGGTTCAGCGGAAGCAGTCCGGCCTTCCCTGCGCAATGGTTTTACGGCTTACTTCGTGCTCTCCCTGGCGACCGGCTTTTTGTCACCATCGCCCGCGTGATGCGAAGCATCATCGCGAACTTGACGCCAGCATCGGGGCGTCAGGACCACACGACTTCGCCGTCCACCTCACGCGCTGTTCGTCAATAGCGCATCGGCGTCCACCGCATCCCATCCCAACGTCCGTGACGATCGCGATACGCCCCTTGCGTCCCCAAAACCTGCCAGAATGAGTGAACGGGCGGTTCTCGCAAAACCGCCCGTTGCTGGAACTGAGCCCGTTACGCCCCAAAGGCGGTAGAGCCTGGTGATCAGAGCGAGGGACAGCTCCGGCGTCTTCCTCAACCCGAACAGTTGAAAGGGCTTCGAGCCCGAACCGAGCAAGGAAGGGAGTGGATGATGGCACAAGATGATCTCGTTGTCGTCGGTATTGATGTGGCCAAGGACAAGGTGGATGCCTGCATTCGCCGGTTCAAATTGCGGCAGACTTTCCCGAGCACCCTCCAAGGGCGCCGCAAGCTGACTGTCTGGCTTCGCAAATACCAAGTGGGCAAGGCGGTGATGGAGGCAAGTGGCGGTTACGAGCGTGAATGGCGCAACGTGCTGCACAGCGCCGGCATCGAGGTGCGGATTGTCGATCCCAGGCGGGTCCGCAACTTTGCGCTGTCGGCCGGACGTTTGGCGAAGAACGATCCGATCGACGCGGAGATGATCGCTTGGTTCGCCGAGACGTTTAGCCAGGCGCCGGGCCAGGTTCCTGATGCCGCGCGTGAGGAGCTGGCGGCGCTGGCGAAAGCGCGCAAGGCCCTGGTTGACGTCAAGATCCGACTGCAAGCTCAAAACGAGCATGCGGCACCAGAACCGGCTCGGAAGGCCCATGCGCGCATCTTGAAGAGCCTCGCCGCCGAGATCGACAAGCTTGAGGCCGCAATCTCCGCCAAGGTCAAGGCCACACCGGAGTTCGCCGAGCGTGCCGAGATCATCCAGAGTGTTCCGGGCCTCGCGCAAACGACGTCCGCAATCCTCATCGCAGGGATGCCTGAGCTCGGACAGGTCAGCGACGAGGTCGCCGCGGCCTTGATCGGGCTCGCCCCCTATGACGACGATAGCGGCAAGCAGCGCGGTGAACGCCACATCAAGGGCGGCCGCCGCTGGGTGAGAAACGCCATCTATATGCCCTGTCTCGGCGCTGCGACGCAGAACAACCCGGTGCTCAAGGCCTTCTACCAGCGTCTGATTGCCAAAGGAAAGGAGCCGAAGGTTGCGCTCGTCGCCTGCATGCGCAAGCTGATCATCGTCCTCAACACCATGCTCGCACGCCGCCAGAAATGGAATCCTCGCTGCCATGCTGTGGCCTGACCGCGTCAGCGCAATCAGCTGCGCTCGGTACCGACCGAGCGCATGGTCGTCCTCAAGTCCGGTGAGCGGCCGGGGTCAAGGCCGTCAGCCGCCGAAGGCGGGGGCGCGGCAGCGCCAGCCTTGAGGCCGGCCGATCGCCGGTCTAACTCTCAGCACAGTTGCTCTTGCGGGACGGGATGCACGCAATGAGCCGGTGATTTGCCTCGAAAGGGAAGCTGAATATTTTTGCAACCAGGGCTGGACAGTGATTCCACTGATTTTTTTCTCGGCGAGCGGATAAAACCGAGGTCGATAAAGACGCCTAGCGGCATTAGACCAACACTAGGCATCTATTGCATTTTTGACTTGCGTCCGCCCACTGCTTTACGCGACCAGCCCACGCGGAAATACTTCAAGGCAAATTTTCCATCGCGATTGCGAAGCGGGCCCGCGCACCCGAGGCAGAGTACTTACTCGCGGCGATCATGGTTCGGCGGCGAATCTACGCGGACCAACTCGTATAAGGCGTCGCAGGTCGGGCACTTGTAACGAGAATCGGACATGACACATTTACAATGTGTAACGCGGATTTGCACAGACGAGGACTGATATTCTTTCAGTCGGTTGGCCGGGAGCATGACTTCAGGCGGACCAGTGGACGAGGTTTATAGAGCAACCATGTGGTGCGGCGCGAGTGCGATGGTGCCGGAGAACCGAAGGCCGCCCACATTGCAGTTGCTGCCAAAATGGTTGCAATCGCAAACCGAATACTGAGCTGCCTCATTGTGCGGGCCCCAGATTTGCTCAGGCTAGTTGTATCCACAAATTGCGCCAGCGTGATGGCTATCACTTCCGCGCATAGCTGCGTTTCGCGGAGAGTGCGAACCGGCAGTCTTTCGTCTCTCTGTCATCTGCGTGAGGCAAGCTCAGAAGCTGCTGGGATTTAAGGACCCGGCCAGGAAATGCCGACGCCGCTGAGCGAATATATTCCGCTCCAGGCCGCGTTGCGCCGCCGACCCGCTATTTTTGCGGCCGGATGGCAATCTGGGAATGAAAGGGAATTCAGCAACCGCACTTAGAGGGTAAACAGTGATGATCGATGAAAACTGGGACCATTTTCGCGCCCGCCGGAACAACGTTAGCCGCTATCGGCGGTTGCTTCAAACCGAACTCACGGAGCTAGAACGCCAATTCATCGAACGGCGCCTGGACGAAGAGAAATCGGCGATGGAAGGCCTGACGTCGTCACCACAGCAGTTTTGATTCTCGCCATCGCTCACCAGTGCAAGCCTCGCCTTGGAGGCCGCCGGATATTACCCGACTGCCTTTTCAGGTCGGGAAGCCCGGCCGCCGAGGATTTACCCACAGAGTCGGCTGGGGCATTGTGGCACTGGACGCTGGATTGGCGGCTATCAGCGGAGTTGCGGGAGACACAATGACAGTTTCGATCCGCTTTTAGCCGATACTGTTGCAAAAGTCGAAAGTTGCAACGGTCCGAATTTCTGGCGAGAACTTGAAGCGCGAAGAGATCGATGATTCGTATAGCGTCAGTCGCGCTACCGAGGTTGCCTATGACTTTAGCCTCAGGCGACGAGGTCCGTCACATCTCTACACGAAAACCGAGCCAGCGGCCCTCGGAAATTTTGATACCTTCTGCAAAACGACTTTTGCAACAATATCAGCCGATGACAGACTTCAGCGCCGGTCGAAGCAAGTGATGGAGGGCTTGGTTCACGGCTACGACGCGATGCCGCAATTCGGAACAAACCCGTGCGGAAGTTTTCCGAAGCTCGGGGGGCCCGTGAAGCTCAAGAATCCGGAAACCATTCGACATCTTGGCCTTCCCCGCTAACGAATTGGAAAATTGTCCGCGACACATTCGACCCCGGGATCAGGCGACGGGAAGAATGACTATGAGCAGCAAGGCCGTTCTAGAAAATGTACGTCGGTATCGCGCGATAGCTTCGCTGTACCGCCAAACCGCGGCATTCCGTCCGCTCCAAAGTCACTCCCTTCTACGGGAGGCAGAGCGATGGGAGCATTTGGCGATATCGGAGCTCGAGGCCTACTTTTCGACGCACGGCAGCCCGCGTGTCCAACCGGCCTCATGGGATCGTCGGGGCTTGGCTCGCTCGGAAAGTCGGCGTTCCATAACCCCTCATTTTACGAACGACCGCTTTGCGCCAGAACCGGCCGCTCACCCTCTTTCCCGGATTCCCGCTTTCTGATGTTCGTAAGGTCATACGCTATGCGCTCGTCTGGTCTTGAGCGGCCAGAATTTCCAGATGAAGTTTGGGATGGCGGACGCGAATGCCAACGCCGGCATCGTCCATCAGGAACTCGACGCCCATCTCCTGTAGGCAATCCACCAGTGCCTTCAGCGTGCGGTCGTGCGGAATTCGCCAAATCCGGCCTGCGCCAGCGTGCCAAGCCAGGCAGCGCGGCGTTGAGCCTCCCTCCTGGGCAGCACGCCGAGCCGTACCCGAATAGGAGCGCATAGGCCGCCTCCCGGTGCAAGCTCATGGGGTGCTCGGATCTGGAAGAAATACGTGGAAAGCCGACGAACAAGATAGGACGGCGCGCTCCGCCGGCGACCGTTCCCGCGCTGCTTCGCGACGCCGCCGCCCTGGACTACTTTATGGACTACATCGAGGGATACACGCTTCGGCACTTGCACACTCACGCAAGCCGGAAACGCAGTCTTTCAAGGGTTTCTCGCGAGGAGAAAGTGGCGGATAGGATTTAAAAACTGGCGGAGAGGGAGGGACTCTCCGGAGGTAAAATACTATCCGGCCATTATACCTAGAAAAATCGCGTTCACGGTGGATTATGGGATACTGGGTGGACTACATTGCGGACTACTGCCCCTAGATGGGTTTTCTGGTCAAGCCGCGCAACGTCGCGGCCGGCCTCGCGCGCGCCATGGTTAACACGGCATCGCCCTTAACTAGCTCGAGGTCCGACGCGAGAGGCCCGCAAAGGGGCTGCGGGGTAGCCTGCCGGTCGGCATCGGGCTCAGCAGCTCGGGAGGCGGGTCCGGGACGGCCATTGAGCCCGGATCGACCTCGGTGGCCGAGATAGTCGCGGCAAGGTCGGCGACTTGGTGGTTGCCGCTTGGGGAGATGGGCGTCGGACGCCCATTCACCGCCTCACCATCGCTCGTCGCGGCATCAGCCGCCGGCCACGCGCTGCCGACAGTCGCGCCTGGCTGATCTTCTTCATCGTTGACGTCGGCCGGTTGGGCTTTTTCGATGTCGGCCACGAGCTGGGAGGTCGCTTGCGTCGCTCCGCCAGGCGCCTCGGGGCCGTTATCAAGCACCTCGCTTGCAGTATTCGGCCGCTGGGTGCCCGCCAGTTCGTGTTCCTCTTTCGAAACGATCAGTCGTTCCGGCTCGAATGTCGCTTCGAATATTGCCAAGACCGCGCCGCTTACCATACCAGACCAGTGGCCGTCCTTGCCGTTCCACGTCAGATACTCATTCAGTACGGCAAATCTTCCTGACGCCGTGTTGCGGCCGATCTTGACGACTAGTCCTATGGTCGCGTCGCTCGCGGGGCTGCCCGCGCCATCAACATTGACCTTGATCGGTTGCGCGATCGGATCGGTGTTGACGCGGCGCGTTTCCGAGCTGTCCGCACTATCGCGCAGCGCCTGCAGCCCCGCCACAATCGTGCTGAGCGGCAGTTGCTGGAGCTTTGCAGCATATGCGGTTTTCAGGATGACGCTCTCGAACAGGCGCTTCTGAGCCAGCTCAACGGTCTCGGCCTCCCTCAGCAGACCTGCCGCTCTTGCCCTGAGTTTCGCGGCCTTGGCTGCCATCTCCTCCCAAACCCTGATTTCACGTTCGGCCGTCTTTCCCATGACCATTGCACTCCTGCTGACTACCTCCGCGGAAGGTCTCATGGGGTTTGGCAAATCGCTATACAGCGAAAATATACGCCGCTGACTTGCTAACTCGGCACGGCGTCTGCAATCTCAATATGCAGAGCTCCAGAAATTGGATTTCGGACCCGCATGCCGATCATTTTCACCAATGCCAGTCATCCAAATCTAACGACGGACACCGGCACCCCCGGGCTGCTGACCTATATCGGTCGGTTCTCGATGTGGGATCCCCGCTTAGAGAAGCGGTTGGATTTCACGCGGCTCCGCTCTGACCTGGTCTACTCGGGGCTTTGGCTGCCTGAGGGCGCGCCGCCCGAATTTGCAGATATTGAGCAACTTTCAATTGAAAATGACGCGGCGGAAATGCGCCGAAGTCCGGAACTTGGCTGGCAGCCTGCGTCCACCGCAGATCGGCGTGGCGCTTATCACCGCTTTGCCTCCCGATGGCGAGGTTACGCTCGACGAGGCCCGCGAAATCGGTTGGCGGATCCTCCATGAAGCGCGGCAACGCAGCCGCCTTCCGGTGTACCTAGCGATCCACGATCCTGGTTTACAGTCGCCAGGAGCCAAGAATCGGCACGGCCACGGATTTATGCTGACGCGCGAAGTGGGGCCAGGCGGGTTGGCCCCCCGCAAGATTCGAACCGGCATCGCCGCGGTTCGTCGTGGTTATGTTGCGGAGGGCATCCATTGGCCGAACTTAACCAGCGAGGTGTTGCGCACGCACCTGCTCGAGTGCGGCACAGACATCCCGGTGGATCCTGTCGCGCCATTCCCCCAGAAACATTTGAGACCAGCAGGACGGGGCAGCAACACCGGACGCCTGGCCTTTCACCGCGCGCAGCTAATGGACAAAAATGTTGCGGCTATCTATGGCCATCCCTGCGAGCTGCTCACAGCCCTTCTACGGCGGCGCTCAACACTAGAGATCGAGGAGCTCCGGGCCTTTCTCGCCAAGTGCATAGATAGCTGGCATGATCGGGAGCGGGCGCTCGACCAAATCCTTAGCCATTCGAACGTGCTCGCCTTCGCGGATGAGGCCAACGCAAACAAGGCGCGCTTCGTTACAACAGCTGCGATCCACGCTTCAATCGAATATGCCGTGCATTTGGTGGATCGTTCAAAGCGGGGAGACGCCACGATCCACGCAGCCATAGGCGCGAATGAAGATGGTGTGACCGCAGCAATCAATGCCGTTCTCAAAGATCGACGGATCGAGAACGCAAGCGATCTACTAATCGTTGGCAATCGAAGGTCCGATTGTGCCGCAATGGCGGAGGTGCTCGCGTCGACAGCTCCAGCTGTCGCGACGCTAAAGCAAGTACTCGTCAGCGCTTCGACAGGAGCCAGGTCCAGAAAGCGACGCGCCTTGCCCGCTCTTGGGCTGGTTATCGTGCCACACGCCGAACGTCTGGCCGATCAAGATCTTGCAGAACTGTTCGCGCTTGCAGACCAGGCCGAAGCGGAAGTCATATTGGGCAAGGACTTGTCCGTCGAAACCGGGGTCGTAGTGAACCGTCTCGCTTGTTACGCGGTGGATCGCCTCACCACCTTCAGGGTGATCTCTGAACAGTGCGACTCTCCGGAGCGGCTACTGCGCGCCGGGTTGACGGCAAGCGCTGTCAAGCTCATGAGCAATCAGCTTACCTTCAAGGCAATCGACAAATCTCCCGAGGATCGAGACCAGTTCGACTTCACCGTCTGCACGAATGCGACAGCTGTGAAGGTTGCCGATGAGGCGTTGAGAAGGACCTATGGCGAAAAATGCGCCAAAACGGGTATGCCCCCCTTCGTTGCCGAGCTCACTCATGGTCCTGTCCTGCTATGGCCCTGGCAACCGGTAGTCTTCAGCCGCACAGACTATAGCGTCTTGCCTCCGAAAGTTCGTGAAGGCCAACTTGCGACAATCTTCTCCAAGGATCCCCGGCCATCAACTATTCAAGCTCAGTTGCCGGATGGTGAGATCATACCGATCTCTACCCGAAGATTTCCATGGCTTCGATCCGGTTTCGCGCTCTCAATTCGAGAAGCGCGGCAGATTAAAGATGCAGCAAACCTTCGCATCGAGCTCGGCGATGCTCGACGCGCCTGGCCAGCGCTGGTTTTAGCGGCAAGCCGACCTCGTACCGCATCAGTCATCGTCGATCCTTCGGTCGCACGCAATGTTGATTCCCTTGCGATGATGCTGAGTGCATCATTGCCGGGCGCGCTGTCGACCGACCTTAAACAGCTGTCGGACTCGATCATTGGTGTTTCTACAAAATCCAGCTGGACGATTGAGGATTTTCCGGTACCAAGGAGCCCGAAGTCGCCGAGCGACCCGCTTTGCCCTCTTCTTGGCGTACTCGCCAACGGTGGCGGAATCCTACCAAGCGAGGATTCGGCCAGTGATGGCTTCGAAGATGTTTATGGCCAAGTGGTGGAGAGGGGGCCGCCCGGGCCGCCTCTCTTGTTAGCTACCAACGTACGCGAACTCCTCGCAAGCGACGATCGCTCGGCGCGCTCATTTGCATTGCTGGCCGAACTTCTTCATCCCGATAGCGAACATGCAGACGCAGTCGCAGAAAAGCTGCAGGGTACCGCGCACCCCTTGACAATGCACATCGTGAACCAATTGCGCGAAGCTTACCTGGCGCCGCAAAGAGCTAGACTAACTGAAGAAGACGAAATCGAGTTGCCGGCCGATCTACGTCTAGAAACCCCTGACCCGTGGAGTCTGGGCCAACTGAAGCTCGATCTGTCTTGCATGACCGTCCGAGCATCGTATTTGGACATTTCAGCATTTGTAACCGGTCGCACCTTGCGCTTTTAGATCCCGCCCTAACCACTTCGCCAGGCTGAAATCGCCGAGATCAGGATCAGCGGCAACCGCGTGGTTGGAGAGATCCCGCCGATCATCAGCATCGCTTCCGCTGCATGATTGCGAAGCCGGTCGGGGGCTCTACATGATGGCAGTAGGCCCAACATGATGGCGACGAACCGCCGCCAACGAACTCCACGTAACGCGACAGCCAACTCAAATCGACACGGCCGGATTCGTTCCGGAACCGACAAATCCCCATTGCGTTGCTTCGCCGGGTACCATCACACAGTAGGAGGAGATGACGATGGCAGAGAACAAAAAGACGGCCAAGACGGCGCGGACGGAAGCAGGATCGGGCGCGGGTCGCCGGCGGGCAGAAATACGAAGTGAGCTATGAGGCCAAGAAGACTGGCCGGTCGGCTCCGGCGGTGAAGAAGGCGGTCAAAAAAGTCGGCAACGTCCGCAAGAAAATTGAGAAGCGCCTGGCCGGCAAAAAGTGACCTAGGAGGCCGCCGTCACTGCGGCGGGCACTCCGGGCAAGTGTCCCCGATCGAGTCCAGAACCTCGCGGACTTCGACCTCCGCCGCATCCGGAGACAGACCGGCGGCGGGTCATGGCGGGCGATGTCGATGGCGTGTTCCCGGGCGTGGGGATCGGCATCGCTGCCTGCACCTTCGCCCCAACTCAGTGATGCGATTTAGTAGCGGGCAACGACCGGGCCGCCAAAATGATAATTCACTCCGGCCTTCACAGTGTTTGTGGTCAGCTCAAGCCCGATACCACCGGGAGCAAAAGCTGACAGGTAGGCCGCATTCCGATAATCGGCGTACATGTATTCGATCTTCGCGGACCAGTTCGGCACGAACAAATACGTGGCGTTGGAATCAACCAGGATCATCGAGATCGCCGCCTTCCTCGCCGATCTGCCATTCGACCGGCGGTTCGAGCGCGCCTCGCGATCATCGCCCGGCTTTCCCGGCTTCGTCTGCTGCCCAGATTGCGATCTTCGCGATAAGTGCCCACACCGATGTTTTGCGATCGTGTTGAAAGACATGTCCGCGCTGCGACCAGGGTGGAGTGTTCGTGACGGGATTGTGCCCCTCGGAGACGAACACCGCGTAGTCGCTCACATCCGCGAGCTCGCTGAGATTGGCGACGTTCGCGATCGCGATCGCGCGGGCGTGCGTCTTGTCTCCCCCTGGCCAAATTTCAACGGTGACGCGTAGCATTCTGTTCTCCTGCTAATAATATTTGAAGGACCAAAGCTTTTGATCGGAATGGAGATGCCTCCTCAGACCTCGATGACGAAGTTCGGATCGAACCTGGGATTGGTCCAGGGATCTCCGACGTATAGCGGGCCGTATCCTTTCGCGTTGCTCACGACGCGGGTCTTACCCACGACGGTGTCCACGTGCTCGTGGGTGTGGCCAAAGACCCAAACGTCAGGCGGCTGCAGTTCGCCGCTCCCGTCGTCCGGTGTAGGGGCCATCAGGGAAGTCAGGTCGCTGCGATAGGCGGCGTCCAGAATCTCCTCGTCCGAGACCCTGTTCGCGGCGGTCGTCGGGTGGGTGCGCCGAAACGGAGCGTGATGGGAGATCGCCACCAGGGCGCCGTTACGTGGCTTACGAAATGCGGCTTCGAAAAACGCGCGCGATCGCAGGTGGCGGGCGAGCGCGTGCGGCGGCCGGAAGCGCACCGCGTACCGTGCGGTCCTGATCTTGTGGAAGTCGTTCATCCGCTCGCCGGCGACAACCATCGCGCGCCGCTGATCGCCGAAAAGATTGAAGTCGGTCCATAAGGTCGCACCGGCAAACGTCACGTCGCCGATCTGGACGGCCTCATTCTCCAGCACCAACACCTTCGAGCCCTCGGCGGCATGCTTTGCTTTCTCGACGGTCCTGTCGACGTCGCACCCGTAGCCCTCATGATTGCCCGGCACGTAGATGACAGGACGGTCAGGAACGCGCTGGCGCAACCAGGCGACGCCGCGCTCCATGCGCGGAATCAGGTCGCCGGCGATCACCAGGACATCGAAGCGCGGGCGCGCGCCCTCGGACGGCAGGTCCCAGCCTCGCGTCAGTTCTAGATGCAGATCGGACAATATCCAGAGCAGCACGTCAGTCCTCGTT
This sequence comes from uncultured Alphaproteobacteria bacterium, assembly GCA_963738105.1. Lineage (GTDB taxonomy): Bacteria > Pseudomonadota > Alphaproteobacteria > Rhizobiales > Xanthobacteraceae > Bradyrhizobium. The sequence goes on from CAVTWC010000024.1 coordinate 85,312, forward strand.
TCTATCTTCCTCGACCGATGCTCGTCGTTTCGACAAGCGGGGTCTTCGCCCAGCAATCCTCACTGCTGATGGCGAACTGGATTTCGATCGAGCGGCACTGCAGCGTTTGTGGCCGGCGTCGTAGACAAACGTGCCATCCTCGCCGCCGACGCGGCACCGAAATTTAGCCATCGCTATTGCTCTAGCCCGAGCGAATTTGGGACACCGTGTCAAGGTGTCGGCCTCCCGGTCGTAACGCACGTGTACATGCCCGGCTCGCCGGCGACCCTTTGGAGTTTGCGGATATTCTCGAAGCCCGGCCGTACAAGTTCGGGATCGCCCCACCGCGTGCTCGGCGCAGGCCGTCGCCAGCCAACCGCGATTGTTGTAACGGTGACCTTCGACTCCGCAGATTTCGCAGGTGCAGGCTGAGCGGGCGACCGCGAGATCGATGGCCTCAAGAATCTTGACCCTCGTGTCGTTCGAAATCTCGCCGTCCCAGTCGACCCGAAGCACTCCGAATTTCTGCTTGATGCGAACGAATTCAAACGCGTCGTTCTCCTGCAACGCGGTTTCGACTCTGATGCAGAGCCGCTCCAAAATGTCCCGCCAGCCGGCGTCGCACTGCGGGTAGCCGAACGAGCGCTCCGGTTTGTTGGGGATCAGATCGAAAAGGCGTTCATGCGCTTGCATGAAGACAACCCTCCAGTCCTTGATGATGGTTCGCATGTCACTGCTACTCGATTCCGAGAGAGCCGGGGTCGACGTCGACAAAAGCGTCGGTCGCACGGTCGTAACGGCGACAGGACACCACCGTCGGGGGTCCGCCGGCACCGAACCTGCGAACGACATGAAGGTTTTCGAATCTCGGCCTGACTGGCGCATGTTCGCCCCGGGCGTGCACGCTGCAGGCTGTCGCAAACCAACCGCCGCGGTTGTACAGACGACCTTCCGCCCCGCAGATTTCGCAGGTGCAGGCGGAGCGGGCTTCCGCTAGGCCGACAACCTCGCGGACCTTCGCTTCGGTCTCGCTCGGGAGGCGGCTGCTCCAATAGAAGCGCAGGGTGCCGTATTTTTCCTTGATCTGCACAATCTGGAAGGTCACGCCATTATCGAGAGCATTTTCGATCCTGACGCAGGCGCGCTCAATCAGATCGCGCCACCCTTCGTCGCATTCTGGATAGCCTTGAGCCCCCTCAAGACCCTCTTTCGGAGGGCGAAATAGGCGCGTGTGTGCCCCGATCAATTCGATTTTCCAGTCCTTCGCCAACCGTCAACTCCTAGAGATTGGATATCGAAGAAGCCGTCATGCTCGGGTTCATATTGTCGGTAGGACAGGACGCGATCTTGCCCATCAATCGTTCCGCGCACTACGCGTGCAAACCTAGGCCTTCTCTTCCACGATACCGGCTTTCCCCTACCGTGGCCTGTGCAGGCTGTCAGGAGCCAGCCATTGCTGGTGTAGAGACGGCCATCGTCACCGCAAATTTCGCATGTATGGGCGGATTCGATATTTGCGCGTTCTATGGCTCTTTCGACTTCGGCCCTCGCACGTGCTGAGAGCGTCCCTTCCCAGAAGATGTGCAGGAGTCCACCTCTCTCTATGATCTTCACCACGTTGATGGTGTCGCCTTCTTCCGGCCTGAGAGCATCTTCGATCTCTCTGCAGACATCTTTAATCAACGATCGCCACCCTTCGCGACACTCTGGCAGGCTTTTCGGCGGATGAAATATCCGAGGGTAACTTGAAACGATCTCGGCCCTCCATTCGCGTCCTCGACGTATGGCTTCCACGTCGGGGTCGACAACTCTGCAAGGAATTGGGCAACCTCGTTCTTCGGTCATTTCTCATATCTCGATAATGAGGTGAGGGTTGAAATTCCCGCCTTCGACGGGATTGCAGACTGCCCGAGTCTTCCCACATCGGACGTCGAATGCCGCATGCACATGACCAAAGATCCAGACGTCAGGCCGAATCTCCTCGGGCAAAACGGGAAGCAGATCCGAGCCATAAAAGGCTGGTGCCCACCACGGCGCGCGGCCACGGTATGCGTCGGCGCAATCGGCGAGCGGAGGATGGTGCGTGACGACGACGGTCGGCCCGTGGTGGTAGGAAACCAACTCATCGAGTAGCATCGCTTTTTCGCGCGCATGCTCCGCAACAGCATCGTACGGTGACCATCTACCTTTTTCTGTTCTGATAGCGCCATACTCGCGCGCGCCGCTACGCCAATGCCCAGCCCCAGCGCGGGCCTCGGCGGCTGACAGTTCAATGATCTGAGGACATGGGTTCGGTACCCAGCGGCCGGCCTGGGCCCAATCTGTCCAGAGCGTAAGGCCGATGAACCGCGTCTGTCCAATTTCGCAGACGGGGTCTTCCGCACTCAGCACGGTGACGATGTCTCTGTGAGCCCGCGCGTTCTGGCGATCTGCCTCGTCGCGCAGGAGCCGGTCGAAATCGGAAATGGTGCGGCGGTCTTCTGGACCTGACGTGTACACATCATGATTACCGCGAACCATGATCGAAGGCTTGCCCCGCGCGATCGCGACCACACTCTGAACGGCCTTCTCCGGTTGCCCCTCCCAATGATCGCCCGCAGCTACCAGCACGTCAAAGGATTCGTCTTCCAGGGGTGGGATATCATCCAAACTCCGACGCTCCAGGTGCAAATCTCCAACCGGAAGCAATCGCATCGTCATTTTCCAACTCACCCAGCCTTATCCGAAATGGATTATTGAATACTATAGTCTGTAGTTCTTTAGTGTTCAAGCTCGGACTATGGCGGGGTGACAAACCCCAACATAGCCTTCGGAAAATTGATTGCCGATCTAAGGCAATCTGCCCAACTCTCGCAGGAGGAGCTTGCGGATCGGGCGGCCATTCACCGGACTTACGTCAGCCAACTTGAACGCGGACTAAAATCTCCAACGCTTGTTACGCTGCTGAGATTGTCGAAAGCGCTTGGGACAACTCCAAGCAAGCTGGTGCGGCAGTTGGAGACTGATCTTGGTGGATTTTAGTTTGGAGTTTCTTTTGCTGATCAAGTCGTAAGCGATCCGCGCACGGCCGCTCGCTCGCTACGGCGCTATTGGGGAGCGCGCTTCGCGAGCGGCCTATACCAAGAGCCCGCTCGCTCGGAAATAAGGGAAACGCCTTGTGCCTGTCGCAAATCAAATCCGGACATATTTATGATGCAGTCCGCCGAGGATTGGGCGGCAAAGAATACGCCCTGCCCTCTTAACAGTACGCGATAGGGGCGACGTCTTTATTCAAGGACAGGTGCGTGCGCGTCTCATTATAGTAGGTTGCGTAAGATCGCAGCAGATGGCGAAGATGCCGCTCGCCGAACACGACAACGTGGTCAAGACATTCCCGCCGGATCGAACCGATCGCCCTTTCGCAATATCCGTTCTGCCACGGCGATCGCGGCGCGGTTGGCCTATCCCGAATGCTCATTGCTCGAAGGCGGCGGATAAAGACGTCGCCGTAGACGGCGTCGCGGTCACGAATGATGTATCGCGGCGCTACTTTCCAACCATAGGCCTCGGTGAGCTGGCGCGAAACCCATTCCGCCGTTGGCTGCGCGGTCACTCCCAGCCACAGGATTTGGCGGCGATCGTGATGCAGTATCAGCAGCCCGTAGAGCAGTCGGAATGAGATTGTCGGGACCACGAATAGGTCCATCGACGCGATGCCGTCGGCGTGATTATGAAGGAACGTCTTCCACCCTTGGGACGGTGGTCGCCTTCCCCTCGCCATATACTTCGCAACGGTGGTTTGTCCGACATCGATGCCGAGCTTGAGAAGCTCGCCATGAATCCGTGGTGCGCCCCACAATGGGTTGGCGAGACTGATCTCGCGAATGAGCTGACGGATTTCCAGCGGGGTCTTTGGACGGCCACTGCGCGGTCTTGATTTCCAGCGCCAATATGCTCGGAAGCCGGCACGATGCCAGCGGATCACGGTCTCCGGCCTGACGATCTTCAAAGCGTCCAGCACGCCAGGTGCCACCTGATATAACCCGGCAAATACCAGACGGTCGATGCTGGTGAAGCCTAGTCGCTGCGGCGATTTACGTCGCAGCACGTTGAGTTGATGACGAAGCGTCAATATCTCTGCTTGCAGCGACGCTCGCGACCGGAACAATCCGATCAGCGCCAACCAAATCAGGCTGCAAACATCTCTCATCAACCAAGAGCATCACCCAATTCGACTCCACTTGCTAGTCGGATTGAGTTTCCGACAATGACAGCTTTCGTATCTCGCGATTCCCGCGCGTGAGCGATCGAACCCGCCGAGATCGAGGGCATCCCTCTCCTCTATCCACTTGCGGTTGCTCCGATATGTCAATGCGAAATCAGCTTTTCGATTCTTGCTGCCAATATTTTCGTGCTTTGCATCGGCAGGGCCTTCATTCGCCACCAATTCAACTTGCCATTCCCTGCTCAAGGACAAGTCCGTTCACCTTGAGGACGGGCGATTGGCGGCACGTTTCAGGATGACCGCTCGAGCGACCTGTTCCTTGCCGATCCGACGCCGCAACTCGGCTCGAAAATGATGCAGCTTCGGCGATGGCCGCGGACCGCATTAAGCCTTTATTAAGTGGGGGCGAGTGCTACACTGCGATGCTACACCGTTCCTAACCGGCGACTTTGGAAACAACTGATTTTGAAGGACTTTTTCGCCTCAGAAATTCAGTG
>CAVTWC010000025.1:0-30182 GCA_963738105.1 uncultured Alphaproteobacteria bacterium
GCGACACCGGGCCGTTAACGCTGGCGCCGATCAGCGCAACCGCGTAATGCTACCCCCGATTTTTAGTCCGTAACCCGCCGAGACCCTTCATGAACGCCACAACCTTTGTCATTCCCGCCGCTCCGCAAGCCTCGATCCCCGTCGCCGGTGAATCAAGTTGTTTCCCGTTCGCCGCATCTGGTGCGTCGGCCGCAATTATCTCGAGCACATCCGCGAGATGGGCAATGACGAGCGCGCGCCGCCGTTCTTCTTCGCCAAGCACGCCGACATGATCGAGCCCGATGGCGCCACCATCCCCTACCCGCCGCTGACCAAGGATCTCCATCACGAGGTCGAGTTGATCGTGGCGCTGAAAAGCGGTGGCCTCAACATTCCCGCCGACAAGGCGCTGGATCACGTCTATGGCTACTCGGTCGGCATCGACCTGACCCGCCGCGACCTGCAACTCGCCGCGCGCAAGAAGGAGCGGCCGTGGGAAATCGGCAAGTCGTTCGACCATTCCGCACCGACTTCGCCGATCCAGCCGGCTTCCAAGATCGGCCACCCCTCGAAGGGTAAGATCTGGCTCACGGTGAACGGCACCGAACAACAGAAGGGCGACCTCACTGAGCTGATCTGGAACGTGCCGGAGATCATCTGGCAGCTCTCCCAGCAAGTCGAACTCGCCGCCGGTGACATCATCATGACGGGAACGCCGGCCGGTGTTTCACAGCTCAAGCCCGGCGACAAGATCGAATGCGGCGTCGATGGCGTCGGCACGCTCAAGGTCTCGATCGGCGAGCCCGCGGCGTAATCACGGCAGCGTCAATTAAAAACTAAAGGCCCCGAACGCGGTTCGGGGCCTTTTTGTTTGCTCAGATGTTCCGGCAGTACGAACACCGATCAGGAACGATCGACGTCGATCACGGCTTGCGCAAAAGCTTGCGGCGCTTCCTGCGGCAGGTTGTGACCGATACCACCGGTGATATTCCGGTGCTCATATTTGCCGGTGAACCGCTTGGCATAGGAAGCAGGCTCCGGATGCGGCGCGCCGTTGGCATCCCCTTCAAGCGTGATGGTGGGCACCGTGATGGCCGGGAATTTAGCCAACCGCTGTTCCAGATCGTCGTATTTCGACTCGCCCTTGGCGAGGTTGAGCCGCCAGCGATAATTGTGGATCACGATGGCGACGTGATCGGGATTGTCGAACGCGGCGGCCGATCGGTCGAACGTGGCATCGTCGAAATTCCACTTCGGCGACGCGATCTGCCAGATCAGTTTCGAGAAATCGTGACGATATTTGTCGTACCCGGCCCGGCCGCGCTCGGTAGCGAAATAATACTGGTACCACCATTGCAGCTCCGCCTTCGGCGGCAACGGTGCCTCGCCGGCTTCCTGGCTGCCGATCAGATAGCCGCTCACCGAGACCAGGGCCTTGCAGCGCTCCGGCCATAGCGCCGCCATGATGCAGGCGGTCCGCGCGCCCCAGTCAAACCCTGCGACAGTCGCCTTCTCGATCTTGAGCGCATCCATCAAGTCGACAACATCGACAGCAACCGCCGCTTGCTGGCCGTTCCGCATCGTTTCATCGGAAAGAAAACGCGTCGTACCATAACCGCGCACATACGGGACGATCACGCGATAGCCGGCCTGCGCCAGCAAGGGCGTGACATCGACAAAGCTGTGAATGTCGTAGGGCCAGCCGTGCAGCAGAATGACCACCGGGCCATTGGCCGGGCCGGCTTCGGCATATCCGATATTGAGCAGGCCGGCGTTGATCCGCTTCAACGGACCGAACGAGGTGTTGGTGCCCGGCTTGATCGCGGGCCGCGTCGGTTTGGTGTCGCCAGATTGCGCGCTGGCCGTGCTGCTGAGGGCGAACTGAGCGGCCGCCAGCGCCATCGCAGCGGTGCCAAAGAAGCGGCGGCGATCATGGTTGATTTCGTCGGGCATCTTGTTCGGTAGCATCGGTAACTCTCCCTGGTGCGATGGCTTTGCCGGTTCAGATCAGATTGATCGTGACGTCGATGTTGCCGCGTGTGGCCTTGGAATACGGGCACACCTGATGAGCCGCTTCAGTGACCGCGCGGGCGACATCGCGCTCCAGACCCGGCAGGCTGACGTTGAGGCGCGCTCGCAGCAGGAACTGGTCACCGGATGTGCCGAGATCAACCTCGGCATCAACAGGGACGTCGGCCGGAAGCGCGATCTTCATGGTGCGCGCCACACGCCCCATCGCCCCGATGAAGCAGGCCGATCAACCGGCCGCAAACAACTGCTCTGGGTTGGTGCCGGCGCCCGGGCGACCGGGGGGTGACAGCTTGACGTCAAGCCGGCCATCCTCGCTGCGGCAAGCGCCTGCCCGGCCACCTAACGTGCGGGTTTTGGCTGCGTACAGCACGGTCTCAAGATGGGTCATCGCTGGTTCCTGTGTATTTTGAGCGCACACGATTAAATCGTAAGCGATATACTGTCAATCCTTCCGATTTAATCGCACACGATATATATGGGACCAAGACTTCACATCATCGTGTGATTCCGAGGCCCCACCATGAACCCCAATGATCCCGCCTCCCCAAGGCTCTCCGACTTCCTCTGCTTTGCGATCTATTCGGCCAACCTGGCCTACGGCCGAGCCTACAAACCTATTCTGGAAGAACTCGGCCTCACCTACACCCAGTACATCGCGATCGTAGCGCTGTGGGAGAACGACAATCAGACCGTCAGCGGCCTCGGCGAGAAGCTGTTCCTGGAGTCCAACACGCTGACACCGATCCTCAAGAAGCTCGAAGGCATGGGCTATCTGCGCCGGCAGCGCGATCCCTCCGATGAACGCCAGGTGCTGGTCAGCCTGACCGATGCCGGCCGGCGCCTGCGCGAAAAGGGCCTGACGATGAACCTGGTAAAGGCGTCCGGCCTGACGCCGGAGGAATTCGGCAAAATGCAGAAGGGCGTCGTGACGCTGCGCGACAATCTAATCAAGGCCGCGCAAGGCGTGCGCGAACCCGCCGAACAGAAATAATGACCGTCTTGCGACGATCAGGAGGGCTCAGGCCCGCCCCATCGCCTGCAGGCCCTTGAAGGTCAGGCGCTTGGGATCCTTTACCCCGGCCAGATACATCCTGCGGATGAAAGCTGCGACCGTATCGCGATCGCAATCGGTCAGGGCTACGACGGCATCGATGGCAATTCGCTGGGCGTCCATGGGCTTCCTCATGCTGACAGTAGCCTCAAGGCCCACCAGCGTAGGTATCGTCGGTTAATCCGACGTTAACCGTTACGGAACATCGCCGATTCGTCCCGCCAAACGTATACGCAAAACAACGCATGGGACGTTCGGACGCGGTCACGCTCCTGTCACAAGTCTCGCGTCACACCGTCTTGTCGGTGATCATGCCGGTGCGCTTATCGCTGCTCTCCGAAAGCTGCTTTTTGATCATTTCCCGGATCTTGTCTTCGATCTTCTGCTGAGCGGCCGGATCCATCGCCTTGAACTGATCTTCGGTGAGGCCGAGCTTGGCGAGCATCTGGGCGTGCAGGCGCTCCGCCGGCGTCATGTTGGCGTATTCGAGGAACTGCTGCGCCGCGGTCTTCGCAGCCTTCGCGCTCAGGCTGGTCGAACTCTGCGCACCTACCGCGGACGTTGAGGAAACGCCCGAAACCGACATCGACATGGGACACTCCGCAATATCGCGGACCGTGAAGCAACCGGCGTGCCATCGGCAGCAAAACCAAAAATCCGTTAGATTTCAAAATATTGAGAAACAATTCAGCCGGATAGAAATTGCCGGATCAGCCGCCGTGAGAAAAAATTGCCGGGAAGAATGTTCCGCGCCGGCACGTCAAACAAACATGAGCGGCCCGCGCGACCATCACGAATACTGCATCACCCCGTCATCGACCTTGCCGAACCGCAAGGTGACGATGTCGAGCGCATAATTCTGGTACAGCCGCCACGGCCGCTTCGATCCCTGCTTCGGCATCTTCGCCACCGAGCGCTGCACATAGCCGGACGAGAAATTCAGCGACGGCAGTTCGGTGATGGTCGGATCGACATTGTGCGGCATGCATTGCTTGTAGCCGCGGCGGTCCATGTAATTGATCAGCCGGCAAACATATTCGCAGGTCAGGTCGCATTTCAGCGTCCATGATGCGTTGGTGTAACCGAACGCCGACGCCATGTTGGGCACGTCGGAATACATCATGCCCTTGTAGTTCAGGGTGCGCGCGAAATCGACGCTGCGGCCATCGACGCTGACGTCGAGGCCGCCAAGCACCTGCAGATTAAGTCCGGTCGCAGTGACGATGATGTCGGCTTCGAGTTCGCTGCCGTCCTTCAGCCTGATGCCCTTCGCGGTGAAGGTCTCGATCTGGTTGGTGACGACCTCGGCGCGTTTTTCCCGGATCGCCTTGAACAGGTCGCCGTCGGGCACCAGGCACAGCCGCTGATCCCAGGGATTGTAGCGCGGCGTGAAATGCGTGCCGATATCGTAGTCCGGCCCGAGCGCCATCTTGACGCCGCCGAGGATCAATTGCTTGACCCGCTCCGGCTTGCGCCGCGAGAGCTGGAAGAAATACATCCCCCACATCACGTTGCGCCAGCGAATGAGGTGATAGGCGAGCTTGGCGGGCAGCTTCGCGCGCAATTTGTTGGCCACCGGATCCTGCGCCGGCCGCGACACCACATAGGTCGGCGAACGCTGCAGCATGGTGACATGCGCGGCCTTCTTCGCCATCTCCGGCACCAGCGTCACCGCGGTGGCGCCCGAGCCGATCACCACCACGCGCTTGCCGGCGTAGTCGATGTCGTCGGTCCATTTCTGCGGATGCACGATGCGGCCGGCGAAATCCTCGGCACCCGGAAATTCCGGCGAATAGCCGTTCTGGTAGTTGTAATAGCCGGAGCACATGAACAGGAAGTTGCAGGTGAAGCTGATCAGTCTCGGTGGCGCCCTCGCCCGTGATGCGTTCGGCTTCCACGCTCCAGCGCGCGTCCGGCGTCGACCACGCCGCGCGCTTGACCCGATGATGATAGCGGATGTGCTTGTCGATGCCGTTCTCGGCGGCGGTCTCGCGGACGTAATTCAGGATCCGCGGCCCGTCCGCGATCGCCTTGGCCTCTGGCCACGGCTTGAACGAATAGCCCAGCGTGAACATGTCGGAGTCGGAACGGATGCCGGGATAGCGAAACAGATCCCAGGTGCCGCCGATGCAATCGCGGCCCTCGAGGATGACGTAGCTCTTGCCGGGGCATTTCTGCTGCAGATGAAAGCCCGCGCCGATGCCGGAGAGGCCGGCGCCGACGATGAGAACGTCGAAATGTTCGATCTGCATGATACCCCCGCCCGGGGGGATGCCCGCCCCCGACGCGACCTTAAAGACGTGGATGCCCGGCACAAGGCCGGGCATCAAGATTATTAGTTGGGTAATTTACACTCGTCATTCCGGGGCGCTCGCGAAGCGAGTGAACCCGGAATGACGGTTGGATCTCAATACCGGTAATGATCCGCCTTGAACGGGCCTTCCGGCTTGACGCCGATATATTCGGCCTGGTCGGGACGCAGCTTGGTCAGGTTGACGCCGATCTTGGCGAGATGCAGCCGGGCGACCTTCTCGTCGAGCGACTTCGGCAGCACATAGACCTTCTTGTCGTACTTGCCGCCCTTGTTGTTGGCGAACAGTTCGATCTGCGCCAGCGTCTGGTTGGTGAACGAGGCCGACATCACGAAGCTCGGATGGCCCATCGCGTTGCCGAGGTTCACGAGGCGACCTTCCGACAGCAGGATGATGCGATGCTTGTCGGGGAATTCGATCTCGTCGACCTGCGGCTTGATGTTGGTCCATTTCAGATTGCGCAGACCCGCGATCTGGATCTCGTTGTCGAAATGGCCGATGTTGCAGACGATCGCCCGATCCTTCATCGCGCGCATGTGCTCGATGGTGATGATGTCCTTGTTGCCGGTCGCGGTGACGAAGATGTCGGCGCGCGGGGCGGCGTCTTCCATGGTGACGACTTCATAGCCTTCCATCGCCGCCTGCAGCGCGCAGATCGGATCGACTTCGGAGACCATGACGCGGCAGCCGGCCTGGCGCAGCGAGGCGGCCGAACCCTTGCCGACGTCGCCGAAGCCCGCAACCATCGCGATCTTGCCCGACATCATCACGTCGGTGCCGCGACGGATGCCGTCGACCAGCGATTCGCGGCAACCATAAAGGTTGTCGAACTTCGACTTGGTGACGCTGTCGTTGACGTTGATCGCCGGGAACAAGAGCTTGCCGCTCTTTTCCATCTCATACAGACGATGCACGCCCGTGGTGGTCTCTTCGGAGACGCCCTTGATGTTCTTGGCGATCTCGGCGAACCAGCCCTTCGGCTTCTCCTTGAGAAGCTTCTTGATCAGCGCGAAGAACACTTCCTCTTCTTCCGAGCCGGGCTTGTCGAGGAAAGCGACGTCGCCGTTCTCGGCGCGCAGGCCATGATGCACCAGCATGGTGGCGTCACCGCCGTCGTCGAGGATCATGTTGGGGGTGCCGCCGCCATGCCAGTCGAACAGTTTGGCGGTGTAGTCCCAATACTCGGTGAGGGTTTCACCCTTGACCGCGAACACCGGAATGCCGGCCTTGGCGATCGCCGCCGCCGCATGGTCCTGCGTCGAATAGATGTTGCAGGAGACCCAGCGGATGTCGGCGCCGAGTGCGGCCAGTGTTTCGATCAAAACCGCGGTCTGGATCGTCATGTGCAGCGAGCCGGCGATGCGCGCGCCCTTCAGCGGCTGCTTCGGGCCGTATTCTTCGCGCGTGGCCATCAGGCCGGGCATTTCGGTTTCGGCCAGCGAGATTTCCTTGCGGCCGAAATCGGCGAGCGAGATGTCCTTGACGATGTAATCGGTCATGCAGTGTTTTTCCCAAACGGAGTAATGCGGACTTATCGATACGATAAGAAACGGAACGCTTTGTGACGGTCTGCTCTCGCGCCGCCAGCTGTGCGGCAGTCTCTCCCCGCATGCGGGGAGAGACGAAGACGAACTTAGAACGCGCCCTTGAGCTGGCTGACCAGATCGGTCTTTTCCCAGGAGAAGCCGCCGTCCTTTTCCGACGCACGGCCGAAGTGACCATAGGCCGCGGTGCGCTGATAGATCGGGCGGTTCAGCTTGAGCGAACGGCGGATGTTGGTTGGCGTCAGCCGGAAGAGCTGCGGCAGCACCTTCTCGAGCTTCTTTTCATCGACCTTGCCAGTGCCGTGGGTATCGACCAGCACCGACATCGGATCAGCGACGCCGATCGCGTAGGCGACCTGGATGGTGCAGCGATCGGCAAGGCCGGCCGCGACCACGTTCTTGGCGAGATAGCGCGTGGCATAAGCGGCCGAGCGATCCACCTTGGTCGGGTCCTTGCCGGAGAATGCGCCGCCGCCGTGCGGGGCGTAACCGCCATAGGTATCGACGATGATCTTGCGCCCGGTCAGGCCGCAATCGCCGTCCGGTCCGCCGACCACGAAATTGCCGGTCGGGTTGACCAGGAAGTCGGAATTCTTCTGGGGCATCCACCCCTTCGGCAGCGCGGATTCGACTGCGGTCGAGATCATATCCTTGATCAGGCCGGGCGAATATTTCTTGCCGTTGCGGCTCTTCTCATTGTGCTGGGTCGAGACCACGACCTTGGTGCAGCCGACCGGCTTGCCGTCGACATATTTCACCGTGACCTGGCTCTTGGCGTCCGGCTGCAGATCGGCCAGCTGGCCGTTGCGCCGCTTTTCCGACAGCACCTTGAGGATCTTGTGCGCGAAGTAGATCGGTGCGGGCATGAACGAGCCCTTCTGGTACACCTCGCTCTCGGTGCAGGCGTAGCCGAACATCATGCCCTGGTCGCCGGCGCCTTCTTCTTCACCGCTCCTCTTTTTCTTGGCATCGACGCCCATTGCGATGTCGGGCGACTGGCCGTGCAGCAGCACTTCGACGTCGGCGCCGTGATAGGAAAAGCCGTTCTGGTCGTAGCCGATGTCCCTGACGACATCGCGCGCGATCTGGGTGATGAGTTCGCGATCCACCACCGACTTGCCGTGGATGGTGCGGAACAGCTGGCCGCGGCCTTCGCCGGCGATCACGATCTTGTTAGTCGTACACAGCGTCTCACAGCCGAGCCGGGTGTTCACGGCGCTGTTGTCGGCAATGCCGAGTTCGACATCCTTCGCAAGGAAAGCATCGAGAATTGCATCGGAGATCTGGTCGGAAACCTTGTCCGGATGGCCTTCTGAAACCGACTTACTGGTGAAAAGATAAAACTCGCGCATCAACCAAACCCCTTTTTCCGCCGGACCTCGGCGTTTCCTTTGCTGTGTGTCCTGAAGTATCAATCGCGACGCCGCGATATGACGTAGGATTCATCGTAAAACCAGAGCCCGTTATACTTGCGCAAAACCTCTCTGGCGGCATCGAGAGTGCGACCGCTTTGGGCCACTTCCGTCAACCGGTCGTCTTCGATCTGGGCGACATACACTGCCGCGTTCCAGGCTGCAAAAGCCGTCGAGGTTCCGATCGATCCGGTGACCTCGTTGGGCAGTGCTTCCATATCATACCGAAAGATCGAACGGTAATCGGCATGAGCATTAAAATTGAGATCCCGGCCAGCCGATCCCAACTCGTATTTCACCGTGCGCAATAGCTCGTGACGATTGACCGCAAAAGGGTTTTCTCCCGGCCAGACCGCCTGGATCATTTCAAGGCCCGGATCCTGACCGTGCGAGTGGATTCCAATCAGACGCCCCCCGGCCCGCAGCGCGCGCGCCAACGGTGCAATGATGCGTTTGGCGCGGAAATTCACCGACGATTTGGCCCGATAAGGCTGCGAAGCGATGATCAGGTCGAAATTAGCCTCGGAACGGCCCGCGCGCGGGATGATCGAATCGAGCAGGAAACGGTGATCCTCGCGATACAGCACGATGGCGACCGGCCGCTCATAGATCGGCATGCCCGTGCGCGCACTGACATTGGCGCGCCAGTTCTGCTCGAGAAATGGGCCGAGCTCGGCGATCTGGGTTTCGAATTCGCCCGATGAGGCCCCACGCAGCGCCACCTCATGCCAGATCATCCCCGCGGCTGCCGCGGGTGAAGCCGGCGTCAGCCAGGGCGCCTCGGCATAGTTCATGTTGGTGAGCACGAAAACCGTTGCAGGATGCTCGAACAACCGATCCGGCACCTTGTCGAGAGTCAGCCGGACATCCTCCAGGCTGAGCTCCTTGCCGGCGATATAAAACGGCATATGGGGAAAGCGGCCGTGCATCGAACGCATCACCCGCGCCAGCACGGTGCCGTCGCCGACGCCGGCATCGAACACCCGCAGCGCCGGCGGGCGCGGATGGATGCTGGACAATTCCAGCGCCACCCGCTCCGCGATCACCCGCTTCTCGCTGCAGGTGTGCACGAACAGCAGATATTTCTGGCGGTTCTCGAAGAAGCGGAAATTGCTTTGGGGATCGCGCTTTTCCAGCGGCACCTGCAGGCCTCGCGGCGGCGCGATCCCACCGGGCGTCGACGCCGCGACATAGGCCTGGATTCGATCCAGCGTATCGATGGTGATGCGCTTGCCCTCGCGCAACCGGTGCACCAGCTTGCCGTCATTCACGGCCCGGCGGCCAAAGGTCAATTCCGCCATATCCGCCTGACGGCAGAAGTCGGTGATCTGGCTGAGGATCTCGTCGTTTTTCATTCGAGCCGGGTTGGGCAGGCCGGAGTTGGGCAGAAAACGTGGGCAGCAGTTGGTCAGGCGGGCTTGCCTACCATTATTTGCCCACCGGGGAAATAGATAAATCCCCGGGATTTGTGCGTCAGACAACCATTGTTAAAATCCGCCTGACCGGGACATGATTGATTGTTCCGGCGCCAAATTCGTTAATCCCTGCGGGGGCAACACCGATGAAAACCCGGGTGTTATTGCTTCAAGCATCATCATGGTCGCTCCGTGTGGCACTGTTTTTTATTGCAGTGATCACCGCATTCGCGACACGCGCCGAGACGGCTCCCCCGATCAAGATCGCGGTGTTTGATTTCGAGCTGGAGGATTACAGCGCCGGCGGTGGAGTCATTGGCCAGACGCCGGAGGACGTCGCCCAATTGAAGCGGGCCACCGACGAAGCGCGCCAGTTGCTGGCGCAATCCGGCCGCTACAGTCTCGTCGATGTCAGCCATGCCGACGCGGAGCCGGCGAAGACACAATCGCTGCGGATGTGCAGTGGCTGCGAGGCCGATATCGCGCACAAGCTCGGCGCCGACCAATCCTTTGTCGGTGTCGTCGCCAGATCGAGCAGGACTGAATATGCCGTGGGCTTTCAAATCCGCGACACCAGGGACGGCAGCCTCCTCTTCAAGCAACAAACCGAGCTTCGCATGGGAACCAACGATTCCTGGAATCGCGGCGTCATTCGATTGATGAAAAATACCCTGCTGAGTAACTGACATCGGCCGTAACAGGTGCGAGGCGGTCGTCGGATTGCACCGCTCTAGCCCCACGCATAGGGCCGGGCTGCCGAGACTCAAAACGCAATCTTGGGCTCAATTTCTGATGCAATCTGTCAAACAGCCAAGTTCGTCATTGCGAGCCACCGGGTCGCGCGAATGCGCGCCCGATGACAGGCTCCGCGAAACAATCCGGGAAAACAAGGAAGAGCTGGATTGCTCCGTCGCAAGTGCTCCTCGCAATGACGGTTGATTAGTCGTCGAGGCGCTCTACGTTCAACTTTCAAAAGCAAAAAAAGAGGATCTTATCATGCGACTTCTCATTGTGGCCGCTGCGGCCACGCTCGTGATCACTGGTGCCGCCAGGGCTGAAGAGTCATTCGGGACTTCGCGCCAAGGGAGCGCACCACCACCACTTCCGGGACGCTAACGCTTCCGTTACAGATGGTGCCGCCCCCATCGACACTCTCAGCGCTCATGACTTGCACATGGAGAACCTCCGCGACTCTGGATACAACCCTGCGAGCGACTTCAATGCCGCTGGCAACGTCAACACAAGCTGGTGATCCCGAGGCACCAAAAACCGGGGTCATAACCCCAGTCTTTCATTCATGAGCGGCTTGAACACCTGCAGATGCGAAGGCACTACGAGGCCATCATAGAAAAGCCCCGCCGGTGAGGCGGGGCTGAGTTACATTGTCGGAGAAGACGCGCGGCATAGAGATGTCACGCAGTCAAAGGCTATCATGAAATCCGGCCACCACAATTTTTAAGACTGGTTCCGTCAGCGCCGTTTGGTGCCGGGCTTTTTCTTCGACTTCTTTGATTTTTTCAGCATGTCGGCCTGACTACGATAGGCTTGAGCCAAAGCGGACAGGTTCTGCGCGGCTTCGATGTCCGACAGCGCAAGCGACATGCGTTCGGCTTTTTCGGCCTGCTTCCGATAGAACTTTGCCTCCTTGACCATCGCTAAAGCGGCCTCGGCGCATATCGGGCGACAAAGACCCCGAGGACGATCATGAAGACGAGCATTCCCCAACCGAAGAAAGATTGCATGCGCATCTCCCTCATTGCTGATCGGGATGTCTTGCCACCATGATAATCCAAAATAGGCCAGTGCGAAATTCAAATTGGGCGACAGCGGGTTAAATAGGGACAAGGGAGAGGCCGACTTCGTCGAGATCAGGGAACTTCATCTGATCCGCTCAAAAAATCAGGCCCCGGATTGCTCCGAGGCCCGATCCTATACGGCGCGGTGTACATCCGACCGCTGCCGTCTCAGTTCATACTGCCACGACCATCGCCGCTGTCAAACGAAGGCTCAATTCAAATTCGGGGGCTGTACCTAAATTACAGCTCAAACATGTCAGGTGTCCTGACCTGCCGCGCCATGGCCGATGTCATACTGCGGAGACCACACGGCGGAAGTGATGGCAATTCCGAAGCGGTTTATTAAATGGAACGAGCGAGCAAAGTCTGATTGCTCAGGAGAATTAAGGCTCTGCGAGGATATGAACGGCTTGGCGGCTTCTTTTGCTAAAGAAGAATTTAATGGAACGGGTGCGGGCGTGTCTTACCTGGATCCACTATGAAACTTACAACAATCGGACTAGCAATGGCCCTCGCCCTCCCAAGTAAATTCGCCCTTGCGGAAGGCACATTGAACTACAGTCTTCCCGTCGTTCGCCCTGTCGTCAGAGGCGTCCCGGTCCTGGGCTCTAGGCGATCAGCCCTCAGGACATCTCCTCCAGGAATTCGCTCGCCCCTCATGCGTGATCCAAGGGGGTCAACGCTAGGTCCGTCGACTATCAGCCGCGGCGATTAAAACACGCCTTGGCCCCAACATCGGAAGTGGCGGCGCTTCTCAGTTCGTCATGATGAAAAGAAGCTGGCGGCATTTTAGACCGTGCGCAGCTATCCCGGCGCGGCGGGCGCGCTCGGCGGCCAGCGCTTCTCGTGCCAACGTCTGCGAGATCACCGCGTCGGTCTCCGTGGAAGTGAGGGTGCACTTGAGTTGCGTGCGAACCTGCCTGAGTACCGCGCCGTCGAACCATCAGCCATGGTCAAAGGCAGCGGCGTTCTCAATGACGCATTGCCACCGCTTACGCCGCACACGCTCAAAGGACAACTCTTTCCGCGCCTGCACACCTGAGATGATCTTGTCGATCTCGCCGCCGTCCAATGTCCGCTTGATCCGCAACCCAATAGACAACGTCATCACGACATCGCCGTAAGGCAACAACAGATCGCGCGCCGCAAAATCGCAGTGCGCGATGAACGTCTCGATTGCCTCCTCGCTGGTGCAGATCAGCAGACTCAGCTCACGCGATTGCCGAAGGTCACCGGCGGGCGGCGCAGGCTCGCCTCCCAACAGCATACGCTACGCAGCACGGCCTGCCATCAGCTCGATGCATTGAGCATGCACATTGGCGAACACGTCTGAGACAGAGCTTCGGTCTTCACCCGGTTTTGGCATCAACGGAGCAAGCACTTCACGAACGCCTGATGCGTCACCGCGCCCTTGCGCGAACGCCTGCGTGTGCCCAACGCCCCAGCAGAGACCTTCGTAGCCGTGCCGGGGTCACGGTCACGCCGCCAACCTCATTGCCGAGCAGCCGTGCCGCGACGGCATGCCCAGCTTCGTGGACCGCGATCCGCTCATCCTCGTCTTCCGTGCGACCGAGTATGGAACAAGCGCTGGCGATCTCGACCTGCGCCATTCCGTTGCTGACGAACCGCGCCATTTCCGTGCTTTCGTAATGGAAAAAGACCAGCTCCAAAACATCAGAGAACCGGCGAGCCGCCGCCAAATAATCCGGCAGCGCGCGCTCGATCCATCGAGGTCGTTTTCCAGCTTCTCGGCTGCCTTTGCGCGCTCAACGGCGGCGCGTTCGTCCGCGAGCTTCTGCTCGATGTCGGCGATCTGCACCCGCAATGCTGCGAGCGCAGCGTCCAGACCGGCAAGCCTCGACGTACAGCTATCGACCTTGACCTGCAACTTTTCGGCGGTCTGATCATCGGCGAGGTCGCCTTGGAGCATGTGCCGCTCGCGCGCCGCCGTGGCCTCTCCCAGCGCGGGTTCGGTTGCGGAAGCGCAGCCTTGTGAAACATGGACTGGCAAGTGGCCTAGATGACCCAAGGGCGCTTTTGCGTTTGGTCTATGAGCAAAGTCAGTGGAGCGCATGGGCGGCGATAGCTGCGGGGCTTGCTGCGAACTTTGCAATCGCTGACGGGTTTGCCCGGTAGTCGACTTCGCGATCACGGGCCACCGAACCGCTTCATCTGGCCGAGGCCGTTCTTGACATATCCTCTCCGAGCTGTTGGCCCTTGGCGAGCCTCCGCTCCAACATGCCCATTACGGTGCTCACCTTATCGAAGGCTCTGGAGTGCGAGTTGTCTCCTCCCAGACGAGTTCAGGTCGAACACCAAAATCTTCTGCTGCGCGATCTCGCTCTTGTACGGCTCTTCATCCGGATTGATGTCGCCGACGCGCGTTGTCCCTCCCCAAATTGATTTTGATATTTTGAGAGCCACATCGTCCTGAGACAGAAACAAGCCGATCCGAGGGCGTCGGGCACCCATCTCTCTGACCTGGCTCAAGAACAGATCAAACTCGACGTCGGGCGCGACAAGAGCCACGTTCTTCAGTTTCGGCATCGTTCCGCCACGCGATGCTTTCATATGGAGTGCATCAAGAGTTACCAGGCAGCCCATGGAATGGCAGACAAGGGTGATCTCCTTGATGCTGGGATTCGAGTTGACAATATCCAGGAGCTGGGCCAGCGGCGCACTTGATTGCATCGCGACCTTGCGGTCGTATTCATATGAACTCAAGCTTGCTACGCCCTGTGATGGCCAGGAAAAAAGGACCGGAACAACAGGAAGTTCGCCATCTTGCACGAACTGCGCGAACCGGTAAACGGCGTCGTCGAAGCGATTATTGAATCCGTGAACGAAGACCATCGCCTTGCTGCGATGTTTAGCCTTTGCCACAGCGGTGATAGCACCGCCAAACCCGACACGATCCAAATATTCTGCCGATGTCGTCACGAAGTCTCGACGGGGATCGCCGGGGGGAGTTACCGGCCACTGAATATCACCGAGCGCACGCGAATGATCCGGCGGAATTGAAACAGTGACCTCACCGAAAGCGATCTCGTTGGACTGCTCTCGGCTGAACATCTCGCCAGGGTCGCCACTAGATCGAGTACGCGTCGTTCCGATAAGAATAGGCACGCGCGAGGCGGCTTCAACCGTCTCATCGGTCGGTACAAGCACGCCCTGCAAGGGACGGATCGTGCACGAACAACAGGCCAGGCCCATCACCACGGCAGTTGCGACACGCAAAGAAGCGGCGGTGCGGCTTGGTGGTTTCAACCGGCTCTCCTTCTAGCGTACATCCTGCGGTCCGGAGCAACCTGGTATTCTGGTAGCGTCTTGCTTGCCTAGACTTCAGCGCGGCCAGCGGGTGCATCGAGCAACTAAGCGAGCTTCACACAGTCCGATTGATCCAGATCAATGATCCGATCTGACTGCCGCTGGATGACGACAGTTCGGTAAGCGTCTTTGCGCAGGTCAGGACACTTGGGTTAGCTTCCCGCGCCAAGGTCCGCTTAGATTTCGCTATTACAAGGATAGGTTCGAAACCCATCACCTTGCGGCGACGACGTGATGGGTATCGAGGAGTTTATCATCGGGCGCGCGTTCGCACGACCCGTTGGCTCAACCCGTCCTAGGCCCCGAACTCGAAATACTCGCTTCGAACGCCAGTCCTTCAATTCGTCTTGAACTCATCCGTCAGGATCGGCCCGAACAGAACCCAGCGCTGGCCGTCGAACTTCATCATCTGGAATTGCTTGTTGATGCGCCAATCATCCGGTTCGGTCGTGGTGGTCATGCCCGGCAGCGCGAGGTCGGCGACGTAGCCCTTGATGTTGGTCGCCTGCCTCATGATGTTGGCGCGTGTGAGATCATCGCCGCATTGCTGGAGGATCTGCACCAGCAGCGCCGCGGTCGAATAGCCATAGGTCGCGATGCCGCTGTTGGCGTCCTCGGCCGGGGCGTATTTCGCCATGAAAGCCTTGTAACGCTTCATGCCGGCGTCGTCGGCCCATTGCGGATCGAGCGGGTCCTTGCCGTAATTGACCGAAATAATGTCCTTGGCGTTCTCAAGACCGGCCGGAATCAGCGTCTGACTGACCGGCGTCGCGTTGATGTCGAGAATCTGGACCGGCTTCCAGCCGAGTTCGGCGGCCTTCTTGATCGCCTGCGCGCCGAACTTCGGCGTTGTCATGTTGTAGAAAAGGTCGGCGCCGGACGATTTCAGCGTCACCATCTGGGAGTTGACGGTCGGATCGGACAATTCGTAGGATACTTCGGCGACGATCATCGAGGCCTTCGTCCCGAGCGCGTCCTTTAGTCCCTTGACGTAGTCCTTTCCGAGGTCGTCATTCTGGTAGAGAATGCCGATCTTCGCGTTCGGATAATTGGCGAGGATGAATTTTGCGTAGACATGCGCTTCCGCCTGGTAGTTGGGGTTGAACGCGATTGTCCATGGAAAATTCTTCGGGTCGGTGAAGCGCGTTGCACCGGTCGAGGCCAATAGTTGCGGCACTTTTTTCTCGTTCAGATATTTCTGCACCGCGGCATTCGGCGGCGTGCCGATAATCTGGAAGGTGGTGAGAACCTCGTCGCCCTCCACCAGCTTGCGAACCTGCTCGACCGTCTTCGGCGGACTATAGCTATCGTCGTACTGAATGAGATTGATCTTGCGGCCGTTGACGCCGCCCTGCTCGTTGATCATGCGGACATAGGCGGCCTGCACCTTACCGATGCCGCCATAGGCGGAAGCCGGTCCACTGAGCGGAATGGTCTGGCCGACCTTGATCTCGGTATCGCTGGCGCCGACGTCATATTTCTTCTGCGCGAGCGCGGGCGTTGCGAATATTGCGCCGAGCGTCAACGCGACGGCAGCCGCCGACCTGAATAGAGACATGCCTTCCTCCCTGAAACGCGGTCGCGGTACTTTGCCGCACCGTCGTTCGGTGAGCCTATACCAAAAAGCGCGAGAGGAAATAGCGGGAGGATGGGTTTTCGCGGGGCGCTACCCGCTGTTCTCACGGCATCAAGAACGCGCGTGGGCGGGCTCATCGCGCGCAGGCTGCGTCACGGCTTGACGTAAATGCTCTCATACGCTCCGGCGTATTGCTCCTTCCAGCCTCGCTTATCCACGAGAAACCGCCTTAACTGTTGGTGCCCCTTCACCCACAGCACGGTATCGATCCGGTATTTCGCAAGCGCCACATCCCAGGCGGCCTCGTCAATCTCCCAATCGACCAACTTGAAATAGTCGCGCAGTAACTCATCCGGATAAGCGGTGGCGCCTCGGCCGTCGACGAACACGGGCACGGTACCGTGGGTGCGAAAAATCAGGAGGCCGCCGACGTTCCAGTGGTTCAGAAGCCGCGCATGCGAAAAGTTCGTTTGAAGGTATTTCGCGTCCTGCTCTGAAATCATTTCCGGCAAGGCTAGCGCTGGTTTGATGTGCACAAACGTCAACGGCAGCGCGCACAACCCAATGACGCCGGCCGCCAGCAGCGACTTCTGGATTTCGGAATGATTCAGCCATTTCGGCAGCAGCCGGTCGATGTGGAGCGCCAATGGAATTGTCGAGAATATGAAGAAGAACGACATGTATCGGAATTGATAAATTCCCAACGCCAGAAACAGCCACGACAGCAGCCGTGCCTCCAGCGGAATAGGACGCGAATTTCTGTGGAACAGTTCGAGCCCGACAAATATCAGCCCATACAGGACGCCGGGAATGCCGTCCGGCATGGACATGTTCTGGTAATAGGACTGCCACTCGGTGATGTTGGCTTGCACGAAGTGACCCAACGTCGCCGTCACGCCGTCGTGGATATGCCAGCCGAGCGGATTGATGAATATGGCAAGAAAGCAACCGATTGCCGCGAAGCTGTAGACTTTAACATTTGCCCAATCTCGCCGGAGCAAGGCCGTGGCGCCGAAAACGCCGATGATCAGAAAGCCCAGCAGAAAGCCGCCATGCAGATTAGCCCAGAGGGCCATCATGACCGGCAACAGCAACCATCGCGTTCTTTTCAGGCATTCGGCGAAGAAAATCACGCAAAACAACATCGTGGGCGTGTTGGGCGAAGCGGCGAGATAAATGTTCGGGGCGGTCACAAACGACGGGTAGAGCAAACACCCGCAGAACACGGCAATACAGACTGCAAGCGCGGAAGCGCCGCTGCCCAGGCAGATCAAGGTCAGATATCCAACGATGACGGCGCCACAGGCGACGGTGAATATTACGAGGCCGCTGAACCTGGCGTATTCAAATATGACGCTGGCGATCACGTCCCACAGCCAGGACAGATTATACCATTGCTTGTCGCCAAGGGTGAACGACCACGGATCCTGGAAGGGAACGCTGCCTCGGTCCCGGATCAGGTCTCCGGCGGCCAGGTGCCATCCCAGATCATAGTGGCCAAGCAGCAGAGACGTGTTTGAAAGGTAATACACGCAGGTGAACGAGATCAGGAAGACGTAGACTCCATACCTCTGGAAGGCGGGACTGATTGTCTTCAGCCCGCTATCGATCCTGGAACCGCCCCAAACCTCCAGCGCGTCCATAATTGAGCCCCTGTTACGACCGACGCGAGCCTCCTGTTGGAGTTCCGCATGCTTTTTGGTTTGCATGGCCAAATGCAAACATGCACCATTTAAGGTGATCGATTTAAAGTTGAGTGAAGTTCGATCGCGGAATTCGCTGACTGCGCGCAAGAATTCCCGGTTAACGAATGCCTAAGTGGAACTCGTAATTCTCTGCTCACTCAAGATAACGCTTCGCGCTGCGGGCGATCCGCTCGGCCTCGATGCCGATCTCGCGCAACTGCCCGGTCGGCACCGCGATCTGCCCGCAGAAATACAGCCCGGGCGCGGCGGTCGGCCGTCCCGTCACGAGCGGCATGCCGTGCGGATCGAAGATGTCTTCGATATCCGGAATCAACGTACGAAGATCGGGGCGGAAACCGGTCGCGAGAATGACCGCGTCGAATGGATCACTTGTGGCATCCGCAAACACGGCGCCATCGGCCGTGAAACGCGCGATGCCGCGGCGCAGCTTGATGGCGCCATCCCTGATCCGCGCCATGGTGCCAATGTCAATCAGCGGCACGCGGCCGTCCTCCTCGATCATCCGGCGTGGTCCCTTGGCCGCACGCAGCAAACCGAGTTTTTCGAAATTACCGAGCGCGAGCCGCAGCACCGGCGCATTGATGGCATCGACAAGACGCGCCGGCAGCCGCTGGTAAAGGATCGCCCATGACAGGATCGGGAAGCCCAGCAGATCGCGCGGAATGACCTGCACCGGCCCGCGCACCGACATCATGACATGGACGCCCGCATTGGCAAGATCGAGCGCGATCTCGCCGCCGGAATTGCCAAACCCGACCACGAGCACGCGCTTGCCCGCATAAGAACCGGGGTTGCGATATTCGCTGCTGTGGAGAACGGCGCCGGAATAGCGTTCGATTTCGGGCCATGTCGGCCGATGCGGCGCATCGGCGATGCCGGTCGCGATCACCACCACCGGAGCGGCAACAGAACCTTCGGCGAGATCCGCGCGCCACTGCGGACCGTCGCGCGCGATACGCAATACCTCGGTGTTGAAGACCGGCTTGATCCCGAACCGCGCGGCATAACGTTCGAGATAATCGATCACCTGCGCGCGCGCCGGATAGGCCGGATAGCTCGCCGGCATCGCCATCCCGGGCAGACCGGAATGGCTCTTATCGGTGTGCAGATGAAGCCGGTCATAGTGCCGCCGCCACACCGCGCCGACCTGCCCGGCTTTCTCCAGCACCGCAACATCAAGCCCCGCGGCATGCAGCGCCGCCGCACAAGCGAGCCCGGCCGGACCCGCGCCGACGATGATCGCATCCGGGCGTGGCATCACAGAAACCTCCCCGTGCAAGTGGCAGGGGAAGAAGGTTTACTTCCCCCAGACCTCGTTGGCGACCTCGACCGCGAGGCGCAGTTTGGCCCACTGCTCTTCCTCGGTGAGGATGTTGCCTTCTTCGGTGGAGGCAAAGCCGCATTGCGGCGACAGCGCGAGCTGATCCAACGGTACGAATTTGGCGGCCTCTTCGAGCCGGCGCTTGATGTCGTCCTTTTTCTCCAGTGCGCCGGTCTTGGAAGTAATGACGCCGACCACCACGATCTTGTTGCCCTTCGGTAGATAGCGCAGCGGCTCGAAGCCACCGGCACGGTCGGAATCATATTCCAGGAAATAGCCGTCGTAATTAGTGCCGGCCAGCATGGTCTCGGCCACCGGCTCGTAGCCGCCCGACGAAATCCAGGTGGAGCGGAAATTGCCGCGGCAGACATGAGTCGTGATCACCATGTCGGCCGGCCGCTCGGCGATCGCGTAGTTGATGATGCGCGCGTAGATTTCCTGTAGGCCGTCGGGGTTGTCGCCCCGCGCGCGGGATTTCTGCAGTTCCTCCTGCGAACAGAGATAGGCCCATACGGTGTCGTCGAATTGCAGATAGCGGCAGCCGGCGTCGTAGAACGCCTTCACCGCCTTGCGGTAGGTCTTGCCGAGATCGAGATAAAACTCTTCCAGGTCGGGATAGACCGTCTGCGAAATCAACTTGCGGCCGCCGCGGAAATGCAGCACCGCAGGCGACGGGATCGTCATCTTCGCCGTGACATGGGCGATGTCACACTGCTTTTTCAAGAACCTGAAATGGTCGAGCATCGGGTGATCGGCCGGAAAGTCCAGCTTGCCGATCACGCGGATGGCGTCATGCCGGGTCTGCACGCCGGCGAACTGGATGCCTTCGGTGGGGTGAAACAATTCGCAGCCGGTGAGATGGCTGAGAAAGTCGAAATGCCACCACGAGCGGCGAAACTCGCCATCGGTCGCGAGCTTCAAACCGGCGGAGGCCTGTTTGTGCACGACCTTCTCGATCTCCATGTCTTCGGCCTTGCGCAGATCGGCGGCCGAAATCTCGCCTTTCTCCAGTTTGGCGCGCGCCTCCTTGATGCGCGGCGGCCGCAACAGGCTACCGACCTCATCGGCACGGAACGGAGCTTTTGTTCTTTGCATGGTCATCCCTCCTGGATTAACGCCTCGCCGCACCGGAGACGCCGAGATAGCGTTCGAGCACGGCGGGATCGGCCTTCAACGAGTTACTATCCGCATCATGAACGA
The DNA here is from genome assembly GCA_963738105.1 of uncultured Alphaproteobacteria bacterium. Lineage (GTDB taxonomy): Bacteria > Pseudomonadota > Alphaproteobacteria > Rhizobiales > Xanthobacteraceae > Bradyrhizobium. The sequence goes on from CAVTWC010000025.1 coordinate 20,671, forward strand.
TCGCGCCGCGTTCCAATATCACAACGCGATCGGCCAGCCCCAAAATCTTTTGGGCATTTTGCTCGACGATGACGGAGCATATGCCGCCGGACCGGGTGATGGTGCCGAGCGCCTTTAACAGTTCGTCAACGATGATCGGCGCCAGCCCCTCGGTCGGCTCGTCCAGCAGCAGCACCTTCGGATTGAGCGTCAGCGCCCGGCCGATCGCCAGCATCTGCTGCTCGCCGCCGGACAACTGGTTACCGAAATTGTTGCGGCGTTCTTTCAGGCGCGGAAACATCTCGTAGATCCGCGCCACCGTCCACGGTCCCGGCTGCGCCACCGCGGTCATGTTTTCTTCCACCGTCAGCGAACGAAAGATATTGCGCTCCTGCGGCACCCAGCCGATCCCGGCCCGCGCCCGCTGGTCTGGCCGCAACGGCGTAATGTCACGGCCGCCGACCGCGATGGTGCCACCGAACCGGCGGGTGACGCCCACGATCGAATTGATCAGCGTGGTCTTGCCCGTGCCGTTGCGACCCAGCAGCGCCAGCACCTGCCCCTCCGCCAGCCGCAGCGACAGGCCGGGCAGCACCACGGCCTCGCCGTAACCGGCGCGCAGGCTCTCGATGCCAAGAAAATCAGCCATCGGCGGCCTCGCCGAGATAGACCGCCTTGACCCTCGGATCGCGCGCGACGTCGGCAGGCGCCCCCTCGACCAGCAGCGCGCCATTGACCAAGACCGAGATGCGATCGGCGAACGAGAACACCAGATCCATGTCGTGCTCGATCAGGAGCACGGTCACGTCGCGCGGCAGCGCTGCGACTGCGGCCAGAATATCGTGGCGCTCGCCTTCGGGAACGCCGGCGGCGGGTTCATCGAGCAGCAGCACGCGCGGCTTGGCGGCGATCGCCACCGCGATCTCCAGCAGGCGCTGCTTGCCGTAGGGCAATGTCGCGGTCGGCTCGTTCATGACGTCGAGCAGATGGAAGCGCGAAAGATTTTCGGCGATCTCAGCGTTGACGTCGTCGCGGGTGCCCATCCGCCGCCACCAGTCGCCACCGCGCCCGAGCCGCTCCGACACCACGAGGCCGATGGTCTCCAGCGGCGTCAAATCGGCGTAGAGCTGATTGATCTGGAAGGTGCGCGACAGGCCGCGCAGCACGCGCTGGTGCACCGGCAAATCGGTGATGTCGTGGCCTTCCAGCAGGATCCGCCCCGCATTGGGCTTGAGCACGCCGGTCAGCAGATTGATCACGGTGGTCTTGCCGGCGCCGTTCGGGCCGATCACGGCGTGGCGCGCGCCCTGCACGATCCCGAGCGACAGATCGCGCGTGACCTTGAGCCCGCCGAATTGCTTGGCCAGTGCCCTGGTTTCCAGCGCGAAGCTCATGGCGCGTCGCTTTCGGGAATAGCGACCGCAGCTTTGCGGCCGCCGATTTGCGCGATGATGAGATTGGGCGCCCACAACACCCAGCGATGCAGCCGCTGCCGGCCGACCAGCACAATCACGACCAGCACCAGGCCGATCCAGAACTGCCAATATTGCGGCGTGATCGATGAAAACAACTCCTGCAGCATTCGGAACACGACGGCGCCGATCAGCCCGCCATAGAGATAACCGGTGCCGCCGATCACCAGCACCAGCATCAGGTCGGCGGAACGCTCGAACGAAAACACGTCGAGCGAGGCGAGCGCCGTGGTCTGGGTGAACAGCGCACCGGCGATGCCGGCATAGAACGCTGCGACCGTGTAGATCGCGATGAGGCGGCGGTTGACGGGGATGCCGATCGCGGACGCCCGCAGCGGATTGTTGCGGATCGCGCGCAGCGACAGCCCGAACGGCGAGTGCACGATGCGGCGCGCCAGCAGAAACAGCAGGAACAGTACCGCGAGCGAGTAAAAGAGACCGGTCTTTCCGAACATGTCGAATTCGAACAATCCGAAGATCGGCTGCATCTCGATACCCTGCAGCCCATCGGTGCCGCCCGTGATGTTGGAAAACCGCTCGGCCAGCGCTTCCAGCAACAGCGCAATCCCGAGCGTCACCATCAGCCGGGTCAGATCAGCGCCGCGGATCACCAGGAAGCTGGTGAGAAAGCCGACCACGGCAGCGGCGAGGCCTGCGACAACCAGCGCGATCACCGGCTGCGGGATCACGCCGTGCAGCGCCATCAGCCCCGCGGAATACGCGCCGACCCCGAAGAACGCCGCATGTCCCAGCGACACGATGCCGGCGTAACCGAGGATCAGATCCAGCGAGAGCGCGAACAGCGCCAGCCGCACGATGTCGGTCATGATCAAATAGCGCGACGGGAACGCGAACGCGCAGGCCAGCACCAATAGCCAGAACACCAGCTCGCTCCAGCGCCATCGCGCTCCGAGCCTCGCATGATATCCGACGTCGGCGGTTTCGGTCATCACGGGATCAACGCGACGCGGAGCGGCCGAACAGGCCGTTGGGACGCCAGAGCAGGATCACGATCATGAGCGTGTAGATCACGAACGGTCCCATCTTCGGCACGTAATATTTGCCGGCGACGTCGCTGATCCCCAGCAATAGCGCGGCGAGAAACGGACCGGTGATGCTCGAGGAGCCGCCGACCGTCACGACAATGAGGAAGTAGATCATGAACTTCAGCGGGAAATACGGATCGAGCCCGAGGATCTCCGCGCTCAGCGCGCCGCCCAGACCGGCCAAACCGCAGCCGAACGCAAACGTAAAGGCAAACACCTGCGGCACGTTGATGCCGAGCCCGCTGGCGGCGCGCGGATCGTCGACCGCGGCACGTAACCTCGATCCGAAGCGCGTGCGCGCCAGCACCAGCTGCAATCCGGCCGTCAGCAGACCGCAGATCACGATGATCATCAGCCGGTAGCGGCCGATCCCGACGCCGAACAGATCGATCTGCCCCTCCAGCACCGCGGGCAGCTTGATGAAGATCCGCGACGATCCCATGATGTAATCGACCGCCGCGACCGACATGAAGACAAGGCCGACCGAGAACAGCACCTGATCGAGGTGGCTACGGCTGTAAAGATGACGGTACAGCGCGCGCTCAAACACCGCGCCGATCGCAGCACTGGCGACAAATGCCAGCGGCAGCGCCGCAAAGAACGGCCAGCCGGATTGATTGACCAGCACCGCGCAGACATAACCGCCCGCCATCGCGAATGCGCCGTGCGCCAGATTGACAAAGTTCATCAGCCCGAGCGTGACAGCCAATCCGCACGCCAGCACGAACAGCAACATGCCGTAGGCGACGCCGTCGAACAGGATGGTGAGGAATGCGGTCATTGGTTCGGTTAAACCACAACTGGCAAAAGCAACCACATCGTCATGGCCGGGCTTGTCCCGGCCATCCACGTCTTTTTCGTAAGGCGCCTCAAAGAAAGACGTGGATGCCCGGCGCAAGGCCGGGCATGACGATTCAGCGCACGCGAGCCGAACACGTGAATGGCGATCGATGGCTCACTTCTTCGTCTTGCCCGGATCCTTCACCGCCTCGAACGTCTGGAACTCGACGTTATAGGGTTCGCCGTCGACCTTCTCGACCTTGCGGATGTAGACGTTCTGCACGATGTCGCGGGTTTCCGGATCGATCGAGATCGGGCCGCGCGGGCTTTCCCACTTCATGCCCTTCATGGCCTCGATCAGCGCATCACCGTCGGTCTTTCCGCCGGTCTTTTTCAGCGCCGCGTAGATCAGCTGAATACCGTCATAGCCGCTCACCGCCATGAATCCCGGGCGCGAACCGAAGGCTTTCTTGTAGGCGGCGACGAAATCCTTGTTCATCGCCGACGGATGCGCCGCGGAATAGATATGCGCGGTGACGACGCCGAGCGCCGCATCGCCCATGCCGCTGAGCAGATCGTCGTCCATGACGTCGCCGGGCCCGATCACCTTGATGCCTGACTTGTCGAGGCCGCGCTCGGCATATTGCTTCATGAAGTTGCCGCCCTGCCCGGCCGGAACGAACACGAACATGGCGTCGGGCTTGGCGTCCTTCATCCGCTGCAGGAACGGGGCGAAGTCGGGATTGGCCAGGGGGACCTTGACCTCTTCGACGATCTCACCGCCGCCGGCCGTAAAATGCTCCTTGAACGAGGCCAGCGCATCGTTGCCGGGCGCGTAATCGGAAGTCAGCGTCGCGACCTTCTTGATGCCGTTCTTGACCGCCCAGTCGCCGATGATGGTGGAGGATTGCGGCAAAGTGAAACTGGTGCGCACGATATAGGGCGAGCGTTCGGTGATGATGGAAGTGCCGGCGGCCATAACGATTTCCGGGACCTTCGCCTGAGTCGCCAATGGCGCGGCAGCCAATGCCGCCGGCGTGACGCCGAAGCCGGCAATGAAATTGACCTTGTCGTTGACGATCAGCTCCTGGGCGAGGCGCTTGGTGTTGTCGGGAAGGGCCGCGTCATCCTTCAGGATGATTTCGATCTTCTTGCCGGCAACGGTGTCGCCGTTCTGCTGCATATACAGCTTGATCGCATTATCGATCTGCTTGCCGGTTGATGCCTGCCCGCCGGTCATTGGCAGGATCAGGCCGATCTTGACGCTTTCCTGCGCGTTGGCGGGCGCCATCGCGAGTGCGCCCAACATCGCGGCGCCAAGTGCTACCCCTGAAACGAGTGCTGCCCGTGATAACAGTCCAGTGCAGATGACCATGAATACCCTCCCCTGATCGGTTTTGTGCCTCGAACCGAGTCCCCGGCCCTTGCCACACCATAGCCCAGATTATTCGGCCGCGTGCGAGCGCGGCATGGCGTCTCAGCGGCGTGACGTTGTCAATCGCGACGATGGGTGCAACCGGCCCGGTTGGAGGCTCCTCCACAAGCTAGGTGTGGCTTGGCAAGCCAGCTGTGGCTTGCGGGGTCGAGGCCGTTCGCTTTCATGGCTAGCGCGATCGAACAATAGGTATTAAATTACCTCAAACTTTCGTCATTTAAGTGAGGGTTTGTAATTTCACCGTATTCTCGGCCGACCAAACCGCGGTCGCGACCACCCGTATCTCGTACCGAAGGCCCAGACGTTCGCAAATGCCCATCCGTTTTCGCCATCTGGCTGTCGCCTCGGCCTTCGCGCTCCTCGCCGGTAGCCTGGGCGGTTGCGGAACCATCAATGAAAAGATTGCCGACGGGGCGGGAGACTACATCCCGCAATGGCTCGGCGGCCTGCCGGCGGACGCCCCGCCGCGGCCCGGTACCGCGAAATACGATGAGTACATGAAGGAACGCGAGCGCCAGCGTCTCACGCCGAAAACCGATCCAGCCGCCACGCAGCAGAACCCGTCAGCCGCGCCCAGCGCTGCTCATTAATACGGCGCTTCATACTACTCCCGACCTCATCCTGAGGAGCATCGCGCAAGCGATGCATCTCGAAGGATGGCCGCGGATGAAGACCGTGCAAGCTGCCATCCTTCGAGACGCCCGCCTTCGCTACGCTTCGCCGGGCTCCTCAGGATGAGGTCAGGATCCGTTGGTTTAGCGCAATCGATCCATCAGTCCACAAACGCCACGGTCTTGCGGCCGTTGAGGATGACGCGATCGTCCAGATGATAGCGCATCGCGCGCGCCAGCACGCGGCGTTCGATATCGCGTCCCTTGCGGACGAGATCGTCGGGCGTATCGCGATGGCTGATTCGCTCCACGTCCTGGTCGATGATCGGGCCTTCGTCGAGCGCGCTCGTGACGTAATGCGCGGTGGCGCCGATCAGTTTGACGCCGCGTTCATGCGCCTGGTGATAGGGCCGCGCGCCCTTGAAGCCCGGCAGGAACGAGTGATGGATGTTGATGCAACGACCGGACAGCCGCGCCGACATCTCGTCGGACAGGATCTGCATGTAGCGCGCCAGCACCACGAGATCGGTCTGGGTTTGGCCAACCAGATCCCAGATCGCGTTTTCCTGGTCGCGCTTGGTTTCCTTGGTCACCGGCATGAAGTGAAACGGGATATCGCCGAAATCGAGACTGCCATAGCTCTCCCGCGGATGGTTGGAGACGATGGCGGTCGGGATCATCTGAAGTTCGCCGGTTCGCCAGCGATACAGGATATCGACGAGGCAATGATCTGACTTCGAGACCAGCAGCATCACGCGGCGGCGCGTGGCGCGGTCGCGCATCAGCCAATCCATGCCGAAGCGATCTGCGATCGCGGTGAAGCCGGTCTGCAGGGAAGCGAGATTGACCGCGAGATCGGCGGCATTGAATACCACCCGCATGAAGAAATGACCGGTCTCGACATCATTGAACTGCTGCGCGTCGAGAATGTTCTGACCGTTATGGGCCAGGAACGTCGACACCGCGGAAACGATGCCGGGGCGATCGGGGCAGGACAAAGTCAGGACGAACTGATGATCGGGCATGGCTTGCTTTAACAAAGAGGCTTGTTTGACAGGGGGGTGCTTTTGCGGCCCTGCTCTAGCACCCGCACTGCCCTTGCGCCAATCCCGCTTGGGAGATCATGATGAACAAACTCCGGTCGATCGACTTTAAACAAACCACGGCTGCAACATCATGGCGGACAGGCTGAACGGCTATCGTATTTTGATCCTCGAAACGCGCGAGGAGGCACAGTTCTCCCGTCTGCTCGCCGAACAGGGTGCGGATGTTCTGCAATGCCCGATGTTCACCATCCACGACGCCCCGGATGCGGCGCCAATCGAGGCCTGGATCAGGCGTTTTATCGACAAACCTTGCGACGATCTGGTGTTGATGACCGGCGAAGGCCTGCGGCGGCTGATGAAGGTGGTGCGGCGGATGAATCTGGAACAGGAATTCATCACCGCCCTCGGCAAAGCGCGAAAGTTCGCGCGCGGGCCGAAGCCCGGCCGGGCGCTGCGCGAGATCGGCCTGGAGCCGCAGGTCACGACCGAAAAGCCGACCTCCGAAGGCATCGCCGAGATGCTGTCGCGGCTTGATCTGGCCGGCCACCGTCTCGGCCTGCAGCTTTATCCAGACAAGGATCACAGCCGATTGATCGGTGCGATCACGGCGCAAGGCGCCGAGGTCGATACCGTGCTGCCTTATGTCTATGACGCACAGGCCGCCGACGCCAACATCGTCACCGCGATCGATGAAATGGCGCAAGGCCGCATCGACGCGATCGCACTGACCAGTTCGGGCCAGGTCCGCCGCCTGCTCGAAGTGGCGCAAGCGCATCATTGCGAAGCCCGGCTGCGCGAGGGATTGGCGCAGACGCCGATCGCCTCGGTGGGGCCGGTGGTATCCGACGAACTGAAGTCGCACGGCCTGCGCACCGACATCGCGCCGGCAGAGGGGGCGTATTTCATGAAGCCGCTGATTTCCGCGATGGCGGTGGAGTTGGCGAAGAAGCCGCCGCGCGGTGTGTAAGTAACTCGTCATTCCGGGGCGCGCGTAGCGCGAACCCGGAATGACGAACGCTAGCGCTCTTTCAAATACGCCGCATACGCCAGCCTGATCCCATCCTCGAGCGACGTCCGGGCGCGCCAGCCCAGTTTCGCCAGACGGTCGACATCGAGCAATTTGCGCGGCGTGCCGTCGGGGCGCGCGGGATCGAAGCTGATGGTGCCGGTGTAGCCGACGACTTTGGCGACCACGCGCGCGAATTCGGCGATGGTGATGTCCTCGCCGGTGCCGATATTGACCAGTTCCTCGCTGGAATAGGTCTTCATCAGATGCACGCAGGCATCCGCGAGATCGTCGACATAGAGGAATTCGCGTCGCGGCGTGCCGGTACCCCACACCGCAACATCCGGCGCGCCGGAGATTTTTGCCTCGTGAAACCGGCGGATCAACGCGGCGACGACGTGGCTGTATTCGGGATGATAATTGTCGCCGGGCCCATACAGATTGGTCGGCATCACGCTGATGAAGTCGGCGCCATACTGGCTGCGATAGGCCTCGGCCATCTTGATCCCGGCGATCTTGGCGATCGCATAGGGCTCATTGGTCGGCTCCAGCGGCCCCGTCAGCATGGAATCTTCCCGCAACGGCTGCGACGCCAGCCTCGGATAGATGCAGGACGAGCCGAGGAACATCAGCTTTTCGGCGCCATTGACGTGCGCGGCGTGGATCACATTGGTCGCGATGATCAGATTGTCGTAGAGAAATTCGCCGCGCAGCGTATCGTTGGCGACGATGCCGCCGACCTTGGCCGCCGCCAGAAACACCGCCTGCGGGCGCTTGGCCGCGAACCAGCCAAACACCGCCGCCTGATCGCGCAAATCGACCTCGCTGCGCGGGACGGTCAGCAGCTCGACATCCTCCTGCGCAAGCCGGCGCACCAACGCGGCGCCGACCATGCCGCGATGCCCGGCAACGAAGACCGTTTTGCCTTTCAGCTCAAACGGAGTTCTTGCCATCGGCGGCCTCCCGCCTGGCGGCCGCGAGATCGCTTGCGACCATTTCCTTCACGAGTTCGATGAACGTGGTTTTCGGTTTCCAGCCAAGCTTTGCGCGCGCCTTGGAGGCGTCGCCGATCAACAGGTCGACCTCGGTCGGGCGGAAATACACCGGATCGACGCGAACCAAGGTCTTGCCGGACTTCTTGTCGACGCCGGTTTCATCGACACCCTCGCCGCGCCACTCGATAACGCGGCCCACTTCGGCAAACGCCAGTTCGACGAATTCACGCACCGAGCGGGTTTCGCCGGTCGCCAGCACGAAATCGTCCGGCTCATCCGCCTGCAGGATCAGGTGCATGCCCTCGATATAATCCTTGGCGTGACCCCAGTCGCGCTTCGCCGACAGGTTCCCGAGATAAAGCGTATCCTCGATGCCGGTCTCGATCCGGGCGACGCTGCGGGTGATCTTGCGCGTCACAAAGGTCTCGCCGCGGATCGGGCTCTCATGATTGAACAGGATGCCGTTCGAGGCATACATGCCATAGGCTTCGCGGTAGTTCACCGTGATCCAGTAGCCATAAAGCTTGGCGACGCCATAGGGCGAGCGCGGATAAAACGGCGTGGTTTCCTTCTGCGGAACCTCCTGGACCAGGCCATACAGTTCGGAGGTCGAGGCCTGGTAAAACCGCGTCTCCTTTTCCATGCCGAGGATCCGGATCGCTTCCAGCAGTCTGAGCACGCCGAGCGCATCGGCATTGGCGGTGTATTCTGGGCTTTCAAAACTGACGCCGACGTGGCTTTGGGCCGCGAGGTTATAGATTTCGGTCGGGCGGATCTGCTGCATCAGCCGGATCAGATTGGTCGAATCCGTCATGTCGCCATAATGCAGCAGGAACGGCACATTGCCGGCATGGCGGTCCTCATAGAGGTGATCGATGCGCGCGGTATTGAACGAGGAGGACCGCCGCTTGATGCCGTGCACCTCGTAGCCTAGCCCGAGCAGATATTCAGCCAGATAGGCGCCATCCTGCCCGGTAACGCCGGTAATCAGGGCAACACGCCGCTTGGAATCCTGAACCGCCATATCTTCTCCAACAACATCGCCTTGGCACCGCAAGCCCTGGCCCCCCTGCCCGCCGGGTCGCTCACACGGCAGGCCATAGCATCCGTGTCAGGCCAAGTCTAACCCGGGCCTCGTATGC
>CAVTWC010000026.1:0-32818 GCA_963738105.1 uncultured Alphaproteobacteria bacterium
TGATCCTGCTGCTCGCCGCGATCCTGGTCCGCAACGCCAGGCGCTCGAACCAAACCCTTGAGACCTCGCTCAGCGCCAGCAAGGCTGCCAACGAAACCCTCGAAGCCGCGGTCGCCGAGCGTACCGAACATTTGCTGGCGGCGCATGAAGAACTCCGCCGTTCGGCATCGGTGCTGCAAGGCACATTCAACAGCATGGCGGAAGCGGTGCTGGTGATCGACACGTCGGGCAAGGTCATGCTGTCGAACGCCGCGGCCCAGCGGATGCTGCGCTATCAGCCGGGCATGACCCTCGATCAGTTGCGGCAGAAGAGCGTCGTCTATCATGCCGACGGGACGACGCCGATCGCGCCGGAGGACATGCCGGCGGCGCGCGCGCTGCGCGGCGAGCAATTCGACGGCAAGGAAATCATCGCCCGCCCGGTGCGCGGCGCCGACCCGGTGCATCTCGTTGTCTCCGGTGCGCCGTTGCATGACGCCGGCGGCGCGATCAGTGGCGCGGCCCTGATCTATTATGACATCACCGAGGCCCGGGATACCGAGCGCAAGCTGCAGCAGGCCCAGAAGCTCGATGCGATCGGAAAACTCACCGGCGGCGTCGCGCACGACTTCAACAACATGCTCACCGTCATCACCGGCACCACCGAGACGCTGGTGGCGGAGCTTGCCCGTCAGCCGGAGCTGCAGAGCGTCGCCAAGCTGATCGACGATGCAGCCGAGCGCTGCGGCGAACTGATCCGGCATCTGCTCGCCTTTGCCCGCCGGCAGCCGCTGCAGCCGCGCAATGTCGACATCAACGGCGCCGTGCTCGATATCGCCAAGCTGCTGCGCCCGACGCTGGGCGAGCAGATCGAGATCGAGACCATTTTGGAGCGCGGGACCCCGACGTCGCATATCGACCCGTCGCAATTGGCCAATTCCGTGCTCAACATGGCGATCAACGCCCGCGACGCGATGCCGGGCGGCGGCAAATTGCTGCTGGAGACCCGCAACGTCGTGCTCGATGAGGCCTACGCCCAGGCCAATGTCGATGTCCGCGCCGGTCCCTATGTGATGCTCGCAGTCAGCGATTCCGGCACCGGCATGCCGGCCGAGGTGCGTGACAAGGCATTCGAGCCGTTCTTCACCACCAAGGATGTCGGCAAGGGCTCGGGCCTCGGGCTCAGCATGGTCTACGGCTTCGTCAAGCAATCCGGCGGCCACATCAAGATCTACAGCGAGCAAGGCCACGGCACCACGATCCGGGTCTATCTGCCGCCGGCCCGTGGCGAGGCCGATGCGGCAACGCCGGCGGTCGCATCGGTCGCAGGCGGCCACGAGACCATCATGGTGGTCGAGGACGATGCACTGGTGCGGGGTTTCGTGGTCGCGCAGCTAAATGGGCTTGGCTACAAGACCATCGATGCCGCCGACAGCCGCGCCGCAATGGTCCATGTCGAGAACGGCGTGCCGTTCGACCTGCTGTTCACCGATGTCATCATGCCCGGCGGCATGACCGGCCGCCAGTTGGCCGACACGATTGCAAAACGCCGGCCCGGCATGAAGGTGCTGTACACCTCAGGCTATACCGATAATGCGATCGTGCATCACGGCCGGCTCGACGAAGGCGTGCTGCTTTTGACAAAACCCTATCGCAAGAACCAGCTGGCCCAGATGGTCCGCCGCGCGCTGAGCGGCGATACGGCCTAGGCGCCTCTCCTGTTGATTTGACTACGATCGCGCCGCCAGCACGACACCGCCCAGCGTCAGGGCCAGGGCCGCAATCTGGCTGACGCCGAACGGCTCGTGCAGCGTCAGCGCCGACACGATCACGCCGATTACCGGCACGGCGGTGGTGCCGATCGCAGCCACCGAGGCCGGCAGACGGGCTAGCGCGGCGAACCAGGTGATGTAGCAAACACAAAACGCGATCGCGACCGAATAGAACAGCAGCAGCCAGGCGAACGGGGTCAGCGCCGCCGGATGCGTGGTCTCGATCAGAAGGCCTGCGACCGCGACCGGAAAACAGCCGAGCCCGACCTGCCAGGCGGCCGCCGAAATCGGCGGCAGCTGCAATGGAAATTTCTTGGCGAGCACGGTGCCGAGCGCAAATCCGATCGCTCCGGTCAGCGCCATCAGGATGCCCGGCAGTTTCGCCGCACTCGCGATGAAACCGTTGCCGCCCATGATCACCGCCAGACCGCCGAACGCCAGAACAAGCGCGATCACCCGCAACAGGGTCGGCCGCTCGCCCAGCACGGGCCAGGCGATGATCGCGGCCCAAACCGGCATGGTGTAGGCGATCAGCGCGGTTTCGCTGGCCGGCAGCCAGAGCAGCGCCAGCCCGATCAGCACCATCCATCCCGAGACATTGAGCACCGCCGCCAGCATCAGCCGCGGCCACAGTTCGCGGCGGACTTTCAGGCTTTGGCCCTGAGTCAGCGCCAGCACGGCCAGACAGAGCCCGCCGATCACGCCGGTGCAGCCGCGCACCGTCAGCGGCGGCAAGGTCGTGAGCAGATATTTGCTGACCGGCCAGTTGAAGCCCCAGCCGACCGAGGTGATCGCGAGAAATATCAACCCGGCGGGCGCGAGCCGCGCACGCGCGTTCGTGAGATGTGATTTTGTCATGGAGCCGGCGTCAGGGGGCGGGAATCGGCGTCACCTTGCCGCTTAACGGGGGCCAAGACCATCGCCGCACCGGCATGCCAGCCGGAACATCTCCGTAGCCCTACGTGAGTCTGCGAAGTGCAATGCCGAGGCGACCATATGACACAATAAATAGTTGCCCTGTGAACAGCGGGTGGAAGCTTGAATTCACAGCCCCACCACAAATTTTTTCCCTTGGGAATCCCTGAGGACTCACTGATACTTGGCCCCAATCGAGGCGCGGCTTGCCCCCTTGGTATTCCCTTCTTTTCCACCATATTTAGTATTTGATTCAGGAACCCGTACTAATCCTTGACGGGCGCAACGGAGTTGGCCTAGTTTTGGATCGTTCGGTGCCGGGTGGTTTTCAGTCCCGCCGAACTCCCTGACAGGGTTCCAGAATGATTATTCCGACTGCCGGACAAGGCAGAGGTAACGGGGCTGTTTGCCTCGGATTCTGAGCCTTTTCCGGGCGCCAAAATGGACCCGAAACCGGGTCCGATACAGTGAGTTGGGGCGTTGATCGCACGGGCCGGAATTCAAGCCGGGGCCGTGCCGCGACAAGACCAGTGCGGGCACCACCATGCCAGCGTCGGGTTTTGCCGCCGAGAGAAACAGGCCGGGTCACCGGTTGAACTGCGAACAGGCGGGATCATGGAGCAACCGTGACGCGTCGTTCGCTCAAGACATAACATCCGGCAACCGCTGTTACCGCGGACCGGTCAAGAGAGAGACGGGGCACGACCATGCGAATCGAACGGCGCAATACCACGGCAGGCCAGTCACCCTACGCAGGGATTGATTTCAGATTAACGACATCTGAGATTCGCAATCCTGACGGCTCGGTGGTGTTCCGGCTGGAAAATGTCGAGGTGCCGCAGTTCTGGTCGCAGGTCGCCTCCGACGTGCTGGCCCAGAAGTATTTCCGCAAGGCCGGCGTCGCCGCGCGCCTGAAGAAGGTCGAGGAAGAGACCGTGCCGTCGTGGCTGTGGCGTTCGGTGCCCGACACCGAGGCGCTGAGCCTGCTGCCCGAGAACGAACGCTTTGTCAGCGAACTCTCCTCCAAGCAGGTGTTCGACCGCCTCGCCGGCTGCTGGACCTATTGGGGCTGGAAGGGCAGCTACTTCTCGTCAGAAGAAGACGCGCAGGCGTTCTATGACGAGCTGCGCTTCATGCTGGCCAAGCAGATGGTCGCGCCGAACTCGCCGCAATGGTTCAACACCGGTCTGCATTGGGCCTACGGTGTCGACGGTCCCGGCCAGGGCCATTATTACGTCGACCCCTTCACCGGCAAGCTGACCAAATCAAAGTCGTCCTACGAGCATCCGCAGCCGCACGCCTGCTTCATCCAGGGCGTCAATGACGACCTCGTCAACGAGGGCGGCATCATGGACCTCTGGGTGCGTGAAGCGCGCCTGTTCAAATACGGCTCCGGCACCGGCTCCAACTTCTCGCGGCTGCGCGGCGAAGGCGAAAAGCTCTCCGGCGGCGGCCGCTCCTCCGGCCTGATGAGCTTCCTCAAGATCGGCGACCGCGCTGCGGGCGCGATCAAGTCCGGCGGCACCACGCGCCGCGCGGCCAAGATGGTCGTGGTCGACGTCGACCATCCTGATATCGAGACCTATATCGACTGGAAGGTGAAGGAGGAGCAGAAGGTCGCAGCGCTCGTGACCGGCTCCAAGCTGAACCAGCGCCATCTGAAGGCCGTGCTGAAAGCCTGCGTCAACTGCGAAGGCTCCGGCGACGATTGCTTCGATCCCGAAAAGAACCCTGCCCTGCGCCGTGAGATCAAGCTCGCGCGCCGTGCGATGGTGGCCGACGGCATGATCAAGCGCGTCATCCAGTTCGCCCGCCAAGGCTACAAGGACATCGACTTCCCGATCTACGACACCGACTGGGATTCGGAAGCGTATCTGACCGTCGCCGGCCAGAACTCCAACAACTCGGTCTCGCTGAAGGATGACTTCCTGCGCGCGGTCGAAACCGACGGCGACTGGAACCTGATCGGCCGCACCAACAAGAAGGTGACGAAGACCCTGAAGGCTCGCGACCTCTGGGAGAAAATTGGTCACGCCGCCTGGGCGTCGGCCGATCCCGGCCTGCACTTCAACACCACCATGAACGACTGGCACACCTGCAAGGCGTCCGGCGACATCCGCGCCTCCAATCCGTGCTCGGAATACATGTTCCTGGACGACACCGCCTGCAACCTGGCGTCGGCCAACCTCATCACCTTCTACAACACCTCGACAAAGCTGTTCGACGTCGAGTCCTACGAGCATCTCTGCCGTCTGTGGACCGTGGTGCTCGAAATCTCCGTGATGATGGCCCAGTTCCCGTCGAAGGCGATCGCCGAACTGTCCTACGAGTTCCGCACCTTGGGCCTCGGCTTTGCCAACATCGGCGGCCTGTTGATGACCATGGGTCTGTCGTACGACAGCAAGGAAGGCCGCGCGCTGTGCGGCGCGCTGACCGCCGTGATGACCGGCACCAGTTACGCGACCTCGGCCGAGATGGCCAAGGAGCTTGGCCCCTTCCCCGGCTACAAGAAGAACGCCGCGCACATGCTGCGGGTGATCCGCAATCATCGCCGCGCCGCGCATGGCGAATCCCGTGGGTATGAAGCGCTCGCCGTTAATCCGGTGCCGCTCGATCACGCCAGCGTCACCCAGACCAACATCGTCGAGCGCGCCAAGGCGGTCTGGGACCAGGCGCTCGAACTGGGCGAAGTCAACGGCTTCCGCAACGCGCAGACCACTGTGGTGGCGCCGACCGGCACCATTGGTCTCGTGATGGATTGCGACACCACCGGCATCGAGCCTGACTTCGCGCTGGTGAAATTCAAGAAGCTCGCCGGCGGCGGCTACTGGAAGATCATCAACCGCGCCGTGCCCGAAGCGTTGCGCGCGCTCGGCTACCGCGAAAGCGACATCGCCGAGATCGAAGCCTACGCCGTCGGCCACGGCTCGCTCTCCAACGCCCCCGGCATCAACGTCTCGACCCTGAAGGCCAAAGGCTTCACCGACGAAGCGATTGCAAAGGTCGAGAAGGCGCTGCCGACCGCGTTCGACATCAAGTTCGCCTTCAACAAATGGACCTTTGGCGAGGACTTCATCCGCGACACCCTCGGCATCGGCACGGAAGCCATTGCCGCGCCGAATTTCGACCTGCTCGCTGCGGTGGGCTTCACCAAGCGCGAGATCGAAGCCGCCAACGTGCACATCTGCGGCGCGATGACGGTGGAAGGCGCACCGCACCTGAAGGCCGAGCACTACAACGTGTTCGACTGCGCCAACCCCTGCGGCAAGATCGGCAAGCGGTACCTGTCGGTGGAAAGCCACATCCGCATGATGGCGGCGTCGCAGCCGTTCATCTCGGGTGCGATCTCCAAAACCATCAACATGCCGAACGACGCCACGGTGGAGGATTGCAAATCCGCCTATCTCCTGTCCTGGAAGCTGGCGCTGAAGGCCAACGCGCTCTACCGCGACGGCTCAAAACTGTCGCAGCCGCTCAACTCGCAGCTCATCGCCGATGAGGACGAGGAGGAAGATGCGGTCGAGGCGCTGTACGAGAAGCCGATGGCGGCCCGCACCACCCAGGTCGCGGAAAAGATCGTCGAGAAGCTGGTCGAACGTATCGTCGTGATGCGCGAGCGCGAGAAGATGCCGGATCGCCGCAAGGGCTACACCCAGAAGGCGGTGGTCGGTGGCCACAAGGTGTATCTGCGCACCGGCGAATATGACGATGGCCGCCTCGGCGAGATCTTCATCGACATGCACAAGGAAGGCGCGGCATTGCGCTCCTTTATCAACAACTTCGCGATTGCGGTCTCGCTCGGCCTGCAATACGGCGTGCCGCTGGAAGAATATGTCGACGCCTTCACCTTCACTCGCTTCGAACCCGCGGGCCCGGTGCAGGGCAACAACTCCATCAAGTATGCGACCTCGATCCTCGACTACGTGTTCCGCGAACTCGCGGTCAGCTACATGTCGCGCTTCGACCTCGCCCATGTCGATCCCTCCGAGTCGAACTTCGACGCGATGGGCAAGGGTGTCGAGGAAGGCAAGCAGCCCGAGCATCCGAGCAACAAATATCTGTCGAAGGGCCTGACCCGTTCGCGCACCGACAACCTCGTCGTCATGCGCGGCGTCCCGACGCCCGAGACCGAAGCGCGCTCCACCAGCAATGTCACCGCGATGGCCTCTCACGGCGCCACCGCCCGCAACGCCGACACCGTCGAAGGCGCCGTCGCGCTGAAGCAGGAAGCCCAGCACGATCTGTCGCCGACCGAAAAGCTCGAAGCCATGCAATGGAGCAAGGCCGGCAGCGCCGCCCAGGTAGCCCCCAGCAAGGCCGAACGCCGCGCCGAAGCCAAGGCAAAGGGTTACGAAGGCGAGATGTGCTCGGAGTGCGGGAATTTCACGCTGGTGCGGAACGGGACCTGCATGAAGTGCGATACGTGTGGCAGCACGACGGGGTGCAGCTGAGATTTAGCCGATCGTGTGGAGATTAGTCCAAGTTGTCCATCCAGCATGTTTTCGTGTCCATTTAGCTAACTCTAGGATGACCATTAGTAAGATATTCTATCCGGCTGCGGCGACGGGCAAAAGACGTCTCCTAATAAAACGTCCCCTAGTTTTGTAACGTACTCGGCGCCGGTGGCGCCGAGCGGAATTCAGGAAGTTGAAGAGGATAAAAGACGTCAGCTTGAATCAATGCGACACCTGCGAAGGGACATCGGACTGCAGTTGATAGTTCGGAGTTAGCTCCGCAGCGACGATTTCGGAGGGGCATCGGCTCTCCTAAACAGTTCGAAGTTGCGCAGCCCCGACGAACGAGAACGGATTTTCCGGCGGTCGACACGACCGCCGGAAAATGGCGGAAGGAACGAAACGGGAATCGAAGCCAGAGTTGTAGAGGAACGCCGACATGAACTATTCCGATCGCTATCTGCGTCAGATCGCGAGCTACTCCACGGTCGACGTGATGCTGGCCGACGTGGCGATCCGGATCCAGCTCAGCCCGACCGACCACCAGATCGCGGTCGACCACTACCATGCCATCAACGAGTGGCTCGAGCGTGAAGTCAGCTCGCTGAAGGGCTTCGTCCGCGACTTCTATCCGCAAGGCGGCTTCTCGATCGGCGCCACCGTCGCGCGCCACTCCAGCGACGACGAGTTCGACATCGACGTCATGGCCGACATCGCCTTCCGCGCCGACGTCGATCCCGAAGACGCGCTCGCGACCCTACATGACGCGATCCGCGGCGAGCGTGGCTCGCGCTACTACCTCAAGACCGACCGCAAGACCCGCTGCAGCACCGTCAACTACGACGGCATGCACCTCGACGTGACGCCCACCGTCCGCCTGACGGCACCGTCGAGAAGACGGGGCTGATCTTCCACTCCAAGCCCGAGGAACCGTCGGCGAAGAAGTCCCTGTTACGCGAACCCGCACGGCTTCGCGCAATGGTTCATCTCCCGGACCCCGCCGGACCAGGACTTCGGTACCTTCTTCGAGCGGCGGTCGCTGGACTACGACCGCGAACGGGCGCTGATCCTTAAGCGCGCCGACGCGGTGCCGGTGCCGGAGCATTGCCCGGCCTACCAGAAGTCGCGCGCCGTGATCGCGCTGCAACTGATCAAGCGCTGGCGCAACCTCGCCTACGACAAGCGGCATGCGAGCAGGCGGCTGCCACCGTCGGTTCTTCTGGCATTCTACGTAGCCAGCCACGCCAACAACACGACATCGATCGCGGATGAACTCAGCTTCCAGGTCGAGAACATGCTGGCCGTCGTCGGGCAGGCGCATGACCGGGGCGAGAAGGTCTTCGCCAGCAACCCGATGTGCCGCGAGGACATCCTGACGGATCGCTGGCCCGCCGACCTCAGCGACCAGGCGGTCTTCATCCGCGAACTCACCAATTTCGCCGTCAAGCTCCGGCGGCTGCGCGGCGACATCGCCCTCCCCGAGATGCAGCAGATCCTCGAGGACTTGTTCGGCGAGAAGCCGGCGCGGTCGGCGGTGAAGGACTACGTCCAGCGTGTCGGCAAGGACGTGGGCTCGATCGGCAGCCGCTTCATGCCCGGCAAGGCCGCGATCCCCGCCGCCGTGGCCGGCGGCGCGCCGGCGCCGAGCACCGCCAGGTCGGCGCCGTCGCACAAGTTCTTCGGCGATCACCCCGATGACGTACCGAAACGTCGATGAGCAGGACGCCGAGATCCGGCGCCTCTTTCCCGACTTCCGGCTGACGGCTCACGCCGACTGGATCGCCGTGTGGGAAGGTCCGCTCAGGCCGGCCTCTAAGACCTACCGGATCCGCATCGTCCACTTCCGGCGAACGATCTTCGCGGGGTGGACGCTCGCGAATGACTACGTGACCGTCCACGTGGTCGATCCTCTCGTCGGCGCGGAGATGCTCGCGAACGAGACGCTTCTGCCGCACATCTACTGGAATGATCGCAATCCGGCCTGGCCGACGCTGTGTCTGTGGGATCCGGCCGAGATGTTCTGGACCCCGGAGATGTCGATCGCGACGACGATCATTCCCTGGACGTCGGAATGGCTGCTGTTCTTCGAATACTGGCGGATATCCGGCGAATTCCTGGGGCCAGGCCGGCACCCGCCGAGGAGGCGCAACGAATGCCCGAAGCCGCCCGAGACTTCAGACCCGGCGATCCGCGCTCGAAGGGAGCGATTCCGCAACGAAGAATTCCACAGGATTGGCCGAAAGACCGGCGTTTTCGGATCCTATCTATGGACGGCGGCGGCATTAAGGGACTGTTCCCAGCAACTGTTCTCGCCGAACTCGAACGGCGTTACCTCGGCGGCGGGTCGATCGCCGGCTATTTCGATCTGGTCGCCGGCACGTCCACCGGAGGCATCATCGCACTGGGTCTCGGAGCCGGCCTGACCGCGGCGGAGATGGCCGACCTCTATCTGACGCGCGGCCCCGAGGTCTTTCCGCAACCGTCCGACACCGCTTGGGGTCGCATCCGGTCGTGGTGGAGGGGCAAGCGCAACTACGTCCATGTACAACTACGAACGCGAACCGCTGGAGTCCCTTCTGACGAGCGCGCTCGGCGACAAGCTGCTGGGCGACTCCGCGGTACGATCTGTGCATCCCCGCCTTCGAGGGCAAGCACAGCGAGGTCTTCGTCTTCAAGACGCCTCACCACCGCGACTACAAGTTCGATCGCTTCGAACCCATGGTCAAAGCGGCGTTGGCGACGGCCGCGGCGCCGACCTATTTCCGACCTCTCGAGCACAACGGCTACACGCTGGTGGACGGCGGCGTCTGGGCCAACAATCCGGTCATGTTGGCGGTCATCGAGGCGATGATCTGCTTCGACCTCGATCGGGACCAGATCGACGTGCTGAGCCTCGGCTGCGGCGACGATCCTTACGTCGTCTCTGGATGCCAGATCGGCTGCTGGCGGCAAGCTGACATGGCACGATGTGATTTTCGCGGCCATGCGCCTGCAGTCGCTGGCGGCGACCAACCAGGCACGCCTGCTGCTCGGTCCGCCGGCGATCAGGCGCATCGATCCGCCCGCGAACCCGAAGCCAATCATGCTGGACGACTTCCGCAGGTCCCTGGATGAGCTCGTTCCGGCGGCCCGCAAAGCGGTCGACGAACACGGAGACGCGCTCGCGGCGGCATTCCTTGGATCGCGCGCTCATCCCTACGAACCCGTGCCGTTGCCGGCAACATGAACGCCGGTGGCGTCAAGTCGTGTTGCCGAACCATTGGGCGTAGATCGCGTGCGTGATCTCCTGTCTCAGCCTCGCCATCCGCTCCGAATGCTTGTCGAGGTCACCGGGCTTGTCGAAGAAAATCTTCGCCGTCATCTTGTCGCGCGACGTGTGGATCAGGCGATCGTTGGTCGTTCCCGCCACCCAAAGTCCATGGACGACGCGCGTCCTGACCTCGTTGATCTGGCGGCATTCATTGATCAGCTTCTCGAGAACCGGCTCCGGCTTGCCTTCCTCCTTGGCCGAAAGGGCCAGCATCGTCGAGACAGACAGCGAAATCAAGATTGGCCGTCACCATGTCGGCGACCTGGTCATTCATCCCGGCCTTTTCTCCGACGTGGTGCCGGATCGTGTACTCGAGCTGCGAGAACTCGAAGATGAAGCGACCGATTTCCTTGTAAGGAGGGCCGGGATCGACGTATTCGAACGGCGGAAAATGGGGCGGCAGCGGCATGGCTCAGAACTCGTTGATTTGCTTCTGCGACGGGCACAGCACCACCGTCCAGGCGTCGAACACGTTCTGAAGGACGGAAGTACAGAGCGCGCTTGCCGTTGTGTGTACCGAAAACCTAATCCGAGTTGATGACGTGATGGAATCGCCTAAGCTGGCGGAATGATCGGGCTACTCTGTTTCGTTCTGGCCGTCCTGGCCTCGCCATTCAAGTCGAAGGTGCGGCTTGAAGCTGAGAACGCGGTGCTTCGACATCAGTTGATTGTCTTGAGGCGCAGGCTGCATGGTCGCGTCCGGCTCACGAACCATGATCGCTGGTTCTTTATCCAGCTGTATCGCTGGTTTCCATCAATCCTGCAGGTCCTCACAATCATCCGGCCCGAGACGCTCGTGCGTTGGCACAGGGCCGGCTTTCGTTGCTACTGGCGTTGGAAGTCGCGCCCATTGGGAGGGCGACCGCAGATCGACACGGAGCTGCGCGCGTTGATCCGGCGGATGAGCGTCGAAAATCCGCTTTGGGGCGCGCCACGCATCCACGGCGAACTGCTCAAGCTCGGGTTTGAGGTCGCGCAGTCGAGCGTCGCCAAGTACATGGTCAAACGGCGGGGGCCGCCCAGCCAGGGATGGCGAACCTTCTTGCGCAACCACGCGCCGGACATTGCCGCGATGGACCTGTTCGTTGTTCCGACCATCGGTTTCGACCTGCTCTATGCCTTCGTCATCGTCCGGCTCGACCGCAGAGACCTCGTCTGGATCAACGTCACAGCAAATCCGACGGCGGAATGGGTTGCACGTCAGATCACGGAGGCATTTCCCTGGGATGAGGCTCCGCACTACCTCATCCGCGATCGCGACCGGATCTATGGCAGCGTCGTCACGCGCCGATTGCGCGCCATGGGCATCCGGGACAAGCCTACCGCACCAGCCTCGCCTTGGCAGAATGGCTTTGCCGAACGGCTGATCGGATCGATCCGGCGTGAGTGTGTGGACCACATCATTGTCTTGGGCGAGATGCATTTGCGTCGGGTCCTGAAATCCTACGCCGGTTATTACAATAGCATCAGAACTCATCGGTCATTGAACAAGGATGCGCCGGTCTCTCGCCCAATTCAGCGAACCGGAATCATCGTTTCACACGCCGATCCTTGGCGGACTTCACCACCGCTACGCCCGCGTTTAAGTTTTCGGTACACACAACCCGGCGTCCACCGCCTCATTGCGCGTGGCCGCGTCGTCGTTCGCCGTCATGAAGATGACAGGGCAGTGGTACTTCGATCCCGATGCCGCAAGTCGGCGCTGCAGCGCGATCCCCGAAATTCCGCCGAGGTGGATGTCGAGCAGCAGGCATGTTGCCGTCTGCGCGCTGCCGTTCTCGAGCAAGGCTTCAGCGGAGGCGAACGTCCGGCTTTCGATGCCGTTGTGCGCCAACAGCCGCGCCATGCTCTTCAAGGCCCGCGTTGTCATCGACCACGATCACGACTGTCCGCTGCGCTGCCACATCCGTGTCCAACCCCGGTGCGGTAACGACCAACTTACGATTTTGTAACGTGGCATGACGGGTTCGTGATTTTAGTCTCGGTCCGATACTAGAAATATCTCCGTGCGTGCACACCTGAAATGGAATAGGCCGGGCTACTAGGCCCGGCCTCTCTCAATCACAGCTTGTGGTCAGATTTCAATCTCAGTCGCCATGTTAGAACGCACCCACGTAGTGTAGCCCGCCTTCATCCTCTTAGCTTGCCAAGCTCGAACTTCTTTGTCTTCTCCCATCTTATCAACAGCCGCGCCGTATGCTGCAAAGTTCTCGAACGTTATCGACAACACCCTATTTCCAACTTCACCAACGGCGACAGTCCAATAGGTTACTTTTCCGCCGTGTTTGCGCCAGAGGACAGCGCCTTCTTTGGCGAGTTCGGTAATCTTGGCGGGATCAGTTCCGGGGTTCGGCTTGACTACGTATTGAACAGCTACTGACATTTTTCTCTCCCATGAAATTACAAAAGTAGCCGGCATATTCTCTTCTCGAAGAAGTCAGACTGTTGATCCAAATCAATGGCCAAGGCGGCGGGGAATACCCTGCTTCCATACCGAATGGGAGGACGATATGCCTGAGTGCGTCTACGATGTGATTTTGCTGATCGGTAGTCCCTTCTCGCAGGTGCCAATGGGCGACATTGAAATCGTTCTTGACTATCGCGTTGCCGCCTGCCCAGCATTCATAATAACGCAAGCGGATTTAGATGGCCGCTGTTCATAACGGGGGATTGTCGCGGCTGAACACCCGTTCATGGACCTAACAACGTGTTCCCGCGTTTGCTCGCTACAGGGTGACAAACAAGGGAACAACGTAGATGCGTAAAGCGATCTTGGGTGCAGCAAGTGCACTAGCTCTTGCCTCACCGGCAGTGGCCGCCGATCTGCAGGTAACTCCCTATAGCGAAAATCCAAGCTATGAGCAGGAAGTTCCCCCATACGCGTACGGGCCTGCGCCGCCATACGCGTCCGGGGCTGCGCAGCCTGTCATTGTAGCGCCGCCGCCAGTGGTGGTTTGATGAATATCCGGTCTATGCGGCACCTCCTGTGTATGCGTACGCCGGTCCGGTTTGGCGTGGCGGATGGGGATGGGGCCATCGAGGTCACTTCCGCGGCGGTTGGTAAAGTCCCGGATATGTAACTTGGGACAGATAGTTCCCGGTTCCGAACGCACGTATTTTGAGTGACGGTAACAACGTGCCGCTTCTGCCGGAACGTTCTAGCAGTCCAAAGGTTATTAGGGGGCACTATGAAAGGAGGAGAAGATGATGAAGAGGTACGTATTCGCCGCAGCGATAATCACCGCTATTGCGGCCCCTGCGTTCGCAGACGATGTTGGCGTGCGGGTCGGTCCAGTTGGAGCCGGCGCAACCGTTGGTAAATCAGCAACCGTTGGTGAATCACACGAGTATCGCGACCGGGATCGCGACCGAACAACCGTGATCAAGGAGCGAGAACCCGCTGACCGCAAGACGGTCATCAAGAAGGAAGACGAGTTCGGCAACCGTGAGAAGACAGTCATCCATCACGACAGGGACTAGCAAAATCGGGCTTAGGCCGCTCGGGATAGCCCGCTCCGTCAACACGGGGCGGGTTTTCTCCTGAACCGTGTGGCCAAAATAATCTCTCATCGCCATTCTGAGCGGCCTAACTTCGGCTGTGCCTATCGGAAATCAAATCCGAACATATTCGTGGTGCAATCCGCCGAGGATTGGGCGGCAAAGAATGCGCCCTGCCCTCTTCACGGTGCGCGATAGGGGCGCGTCCTTATCCAAGGCCAAGTGCGTGCGCGTCTCATTATAGTAGCGAGCGTAAGATTTCAGAATGCGGCGCAGATGCACCTCGCCCAGAACAATGATGTGGTCCAGACACTCCCGCCGGATCGATCCGATCAGCCGTTCGGCAAAGCCGTTCTGCCAGGGTGAGGCCGGTGCAATAGGCTTGTCCCGAATGCCCATGGCACGCAATCGGCGTGTGACGACGCTGCCGTAGACCCGATCGCGGTCTCGGATCAGGTAGCGCGGGGCCATGTCCCAAGGAAACGCCTCGGAGATCTGACGTGCAACCCACTCCGCCGTCGGGTTGGCTGTGACGTTAATCCAAACGAGATCTCTACGATCCAGCCGGACGATGACGAGCGCATAAAGCAGATCGAAGCCAATGGTCGGGACAACGAACAGGTCCATGGCGGCAATGTCCGGCGCGTGGTTACGTAAGAAGATCCGCCATCCCTGGCTGGGTGGCACTCGCCGCTTGACTATGTACTTGGCGACGCTCGACTGTGCGACCTCAAATCCCAGTTTGAGCAGCTCGCCGTGAATGCGTGGCGCGCCCCAAAGTGGGTTCTCGATGCTCATCCGCCGGATCAGCGCGCGCAGCTCCGTCTCGACTGGCGGCCGCCCTCCCCGTCGACGCGATTTCCAACGCCAGTAGCGACGAAAGCCGGCCCTGTGCCAACGCACGAGCGTCTCGGGCCGCATGATCGTGAGAACCCTGAGGATTGCTGGAAACCAGCGATACAGCTGGATAAAGAACCATCGATCATGGTTCGTCAGCCGGACGCGACCATGCAGCCTACGCCTCAATATGATCAAGTCTTAGCACCGCGTTCTCGGCTTCAAGCCGCAACTTCGACTTGAATGGCGAGGCCAGGACGGCAACAACGAGACAGAACAGCCTGATCATTCCGTCAACTTACGCAATTCCATCACGGCATCAACTCGGATGAGGTTTTCGGTACACACAATGATCTAGTGCCTTTGCATAAACCGTCTTCCGCGGGGATTGGCATCAAGTCGCCAAGGCCATTCGATTAATGCGCGGCTCCTGGCGGGTTGGTTGCCGCAAATAATCGTGAACGACCTTGCCGAGGCCGAGCGTCAAGGTCGGCGAGGATATGGATCGCCGACACGATCTCGAGAACTGGCAACTCGGCGACCGGCGCCAAAGCGTGCGGTGACAGGTGGAGCGCCGCAGGCCCGGTCCAGGCGCCCCTTATCGTGACATCCTCCAGGTGATACTCGACGAGTTCGCAGATGCGCGGGGTGCCGTCGACGTGCGGAATGATCTTGAGCAGGAAGTTCGGCGCCTCGAGCGAAGCCTTGACTTGCGCCAAGCTCGGCCTCGCGGTGCTTGTAGCCCATCGTGCCGGTCGCGACGCGAAGCGGACCATAATCCAGGGTTCCGACGAGCGTGTCGACCTCGGTTCGCAGCGTCGGCTGTGCCAGCTTTTTTGGAAAGCCCCAGAGCTCACGTCCACCGGCGATCGGCCCCTCGTCGTTGAGGAACATGCAGTGCGTGTAGCTGCCCTTGCGGCCGCGGAAGGAGACGGGGATCACCTGCCCGCTCTCGGTGTAATCGCCGAAGCCGTTCGAATCCGGCATGCGGATGAATTCGTACTTCACCAGCGCTTCGCGCTCGTCGAGTTCGAGCGGCTCGGGCACCACCGCGCGCAGCCTCGCCGGATCGGTGCGATAGGTGATGATCAGGTATTCGCGGTTGACGAACCGGTACGGTCCGGGCGGATAGGCAGGGCTGGTCAGCGGCATCGCGAAGGCGCGCTCCAGCACTTGTTTCTCCTGCATTGTGGTTTCTCCTTGTGTTGAATTCAGTTTGTTCTATTCGCGACCGTCGCGTTCGAGATCGAACGTGAAGACGCCGTCCAGGCTCGTGGGGCGAGCAAGAACTTCGGGATGGCGCAGGGTGCGTACTGCGTCGTGGTAACCCGCGCGCCAATGGTCCTGCATCGACAGCCGGGAAAACTCGTAGTCTTTCGAATGACCCTCGTAGTTCTGAGCCCGGTAGATCAGTTGGATGATGTTGTACACCTTCTCACTGGCGACCGACTTCAGGATCTTCAAATCATCGTTCTCCTCAAGATCAGCAGGAAGTCTGCGCAGCAGGGCAGCAAGGGCACGCTGGACCCGGTGCACGTTCTTAAATTGGCCGGTGCTTGCCCGCGTGCGGCTTGAAAACTGGATCTCTTTCTGACGTGTGGCGACTTCCGCCATGTTGCGCGGCGGCTGCCCCTGCGCGCTCCAAAGATCGACCTGGAAGGCGAGCGTGTCCTTGCGGCGGGGATCGTTCTCAATCACCCACTGCAGCGGCGTGTTGGACACGAGGCCGCCATCCCAGTACTGCTCGCCATCGATCTCGACTGATGGAAAGCCTGGTGGGAGCGCTCCGCTTGCCATGACATGCTCCGGTCTGATCGTATGAGTGGTGCTGTCGAAATAGGCAAAGTTGCCGGTCCTGACATTGACAGCCCCCGCGCTGAAGCGCGTGATCCCGGCGTTGATGCGATCAAAATCCACCAGGCGCTCCAACGTGTCCTTGAGCGATTTCGTATCGTAGAAGCTGGTCGCCCCGAGCGTCCCGCCCGGTTGCAGCCAGGGCATCAACGAGCGCGCCGAGAAGAATCCTGCTGCGCCGAACGAGGCAGCAAGACTGGCGCTCATCTGGTTGAGCAGATTGCGTGTGTGGTCGCTTCGCGCCAAATCTACAAACGGGTTGTTTGACCAATCCCAAGGCGCGCTTGAAGTCACCTGCGTCCAAAACTCGCGCAGCCGATCGAACTCGAGAATGGGGCGGATTGCCTGCAATAATGGCACCATTGATGGCTCCGATCGAGATGCCGGCGATCCAGTCAGGATGGATATTGGCTTCGGCCAAGGCCTCGTAGACGCCGCCCTGGTATGCCCCCAACGCACCGCCGCCTTGCAGCAGCAAGGCGACGCACTCGAATGGAAGACGTTGTTCCGCCTTTGTCAGATGCGGTCGGAGCTGGAAGTTCATGACTTATCCTTTCGTTGAAGTTTTGCCCGAGGTCGGGTGCTCTGCTTGATATGAAAAAGTGACAGACCGGATGATCCGACCGCATCACGCGCTTTTCTCACGTGCTTCTGGTGACTTTTTCGGCCTAAGGAGCGTGAGCCATGGGCCCGTAATAGGCGGCCCAGTGGCCCCACGCATCGCGATCGGCAAGATTAGGCAAATCCCTAGCGTGATTACGGCAGCAGGCTTGCCCGGACGAATTGAACGCGCCCGTCGGGGTACGTGCGTTGGCGTTCGCCGTGAGAAGCTCTGAAGTCACTTGGCTCTTCCGAGCCATAGCGGGTGTCGTCAGTAGAGCTGCAGATAGCAGTGCAGCCGACAGAAGATCGAGTTTCATCATTCAATTTCTCCACTGGTTACGGGAAGCGACAAGGTTTTTCGAAATTGCTGCGACCAAAGCAGCGCCACGATAGGGTTGAGTTTGCGACCCCCCGAAACCTAGGCGAGGGATTTTCGATTCCGGCCGAAAACAAAGACCCTTGACATCTGCGCTAATTTAATACACTGAACCGTATAGTGTATATATGCCCGGAGCGAGCAGGTCTGTCAAGGAAGAATGATTCACGTGCCCGTGTTCGGCTTTTGTGAGCGCGGGAGTGTCGCTGGAGTCCAGACTTCTTTCGCAGGGCGGCCGTTCTGGAATGACTTCCAGAAGCGACACCAATCAAAGGAGTGATCCGATATGATTTCGAAATCCAACTGTCTTTCCATCGCAGCGGCAGCAATATTCCTTTGCGCAACAAGTGCCTTTGCGCAGGAAAATCATGGCACCCCCGAGCAGAGGGCCGCGTGTGCGCCCGACGCCTTCAGGCTCTGCTCCGGCTACATTCCTGACCCCACCAGGGTCGAATACTGCCTGAGGCAGAACAAGTCCGATCTCAGCGACGCGTGCCGATCGGTGTTCGAACAAAGTGCCGGCCCGGTGGCCAGCAGAGTCAAATAACTGAATCGGGATGCCCCAAAGGAGGGCGGCCGAATTCTTGCGCAAACGCGGCAGAGACGCCGTGTGAGCCAGCAATCAAGGAGATAACGAGATGGATATGTTCTATATTCCCGCGCTCGCGTCGTTTTCGGGATCAGCTTCCGGAACTCTCGCGTCGATTGTTACCGGCTGGGTGACTCAGCGTCGCAAGGACCGCGTCCGTCATACGCTGCGGGCCACGTCCCAGCGTGAGGAGCTCTACAAGAGCTTCATCGAGGAAGCATCGCGTCTATATGCCGATGCACTTGTCAACGACAAGTCCGAGGTTTCGAAACTTGTCGACCTCTACGCTCTCATCGCCCGAATGAAAATTCTCTCCAGCGATGCCGTGATTGAAGCGGCCGAAAAGGCGGGGCGGTTGATCCTCGATACCTATCTGTCCCCGAACCGGACATTCGTCGACCTGCCCGACTTGATCAACGAGATGGACCCATTACGCGATTTCAGCGAGGCCTGCCGCCGCGAACTGCAGTCGGCAGATCGGCGCTGAGACGGTGACCATGCCGTTGTTGAAGTATTTCGGGTGGGTGGGAAGCTTTCTTGTCGCGGCGCTGTTCGCCGCAAGCTCGTGGTTTTCGGGCAGCATCGCCTATGCGCCGTCTTTTAGGGCGCCGCTAAGTGAGAGCATCCACATCCGGATCCATTCGGACCACAAATGGCCCGAGCGAGTGGTATTTGACACCACTCGCTGGAGGTTGGCATCCGCTGAAAGCGCCCAGGCCGAAACCGAGCCGCAACGTCAAAAGCCTACTGCGGTCGAGTCGCATTACCCAGTCGAGGCGTTCGCAGAAATGGGGCGTCAGACTGTCGAAGACTGTTTGCAGCCGCCTTGTTTGGCCGACCAGAAGTCTGGAATCGGACGCTCCACCGAAGCGCCAGGCCTCCCTCCGCCGGTCTAGGCGTACACGGGCGGCGAAGGCCTTCACCGCCCCCAATCCGTTTCACAAGCTGCCAGGAAAAAGTTGACGCGTTCGCGCACGAAATTGGGCACCTCCTTTCGAAGATGTTTCGCGTCCTCCCCCATCAGAGCTCGCATCAGCATTGGGAGCAGAATGAGGTCCATGAAAATTTGCGCGGTGGCGAGGCTTCGCTTGGTGCTGAAAGGCCCCTTTGGACCGCGCTGAAGCATGTGGGTCGCATCGTTCAGGACATGAGAGACGGCAGCCGCAGCCCGATCTCGGCCTGCCTCATGGACATGGCGGCTCAATTCCGGGAATCTGTCGGCTTCGGCAATCGTGGCGCGCGTTACGCCGACGGTGTCCTCAAGGAATCTCTCTACGAGCTCGGTGCCGACACTTGTGAGCTTGTCCGTCACTGAGCGTCCACTGGGCTCGTAGTCCTCGAAGTTCGTCAGTCCGGTGATGACGCGGGCTACGACCGCCTCGAAGAGTGCCTCCTTGCCGTCGAAGTGAGCATAAATCGTCGGCTTGCTCGCCGGCGCCATCTCCGAGATCTCGTCGACACTGGCGCCTTGGTAACCTCGCTTGAGAAAAACCTGTTGGGCCGCATCGAGAATACGGCTTTTGACGTCGCGAGCGTCCTTGGGCGGCCTGCCCCTGCCGAACCGGGTCTGCGGTGGTTTCGAGTTACTGTCTCTGGTCATGTTGTCCCTACGATCACGATGGCGCGATTAGTTCAAGTCTCATCCGGTTCCTGGTTGACACGCCGTGAACGAAGATGCAAGGAAAATGAAATATACGGTGTAGTGTATTTAGGAGATTCGTCGTGAACAATATCACCATGGCACGTCCGCCCGACCATCAATGAACGGATCCTTGTCCGCGAGTTGACGCATAGAATTAACAACCAGCTCACCTCTGCAATCAATGTGGTGACCGCCGCCGCCGTGCGCGCGGACCATCTGGAGGCCAAGGTCGCGCTGGGCAATGTCGTCGAATTGCTTCAGGAGCAGGCCAATGTGCATCGCGTCCTTGCGATTCCAGAAGACGATGCACTTGTCGACGCCGCGCAATATCTCCGCAGGCTTTGCCTCACGATAACGCGGTCCCGTTTGGAGCCAATCGGCATCCATCTCGCGTTTCAAGCCGACACCTTGCCGCTCGAAGCGGAGCGGTGCTGGCGTCTCGGGATGGCCATCCACGAGCTGGCGACGAATTCAGCGCGGCATGCGTGCTTCGACGGCCGAGCTGGAGAGATCAAGATCAAGTTGTCGCTGAGGGACCAGGTGGTCAACTGCATCATGGCGGACAATGGTTCGCTCTCGGGGCGGTTGAAGCCGGCGCGGGGCCTCGGCATCGTTCGCGATTTGATCGAGAGCCTGGGCGGTCGGCTCGAATATGGCTTTGGCCCCGAATACTCATCGTTTCTTTTGGTGTTTCTGCTCACCGAACGCGAGCGGCGGGCCAACAGGGCAGTCGCTTCGCGCCGCACGAGGACGCGGCGTCGACTGAAGACGATCAGTTCGCCCAAGCAGCCCACGACACGACACCTCCCGAATGCCGCAGGCACTCCGTGGGGTCTGCATGGGCCTACGCCGGGATCAAACGCGCCGGAAGAAGCCCACCCCACCGGGGTGGACCGAGCGACCGACGAGGCGGACGTCCTCGCGCCGTTGCTCGCAAAACCCCGCATCTAGCTCAAAAGGAGAAATGGAATGTTGAAGAAAACTTTGCTGACCCTGTCCGTGAGCGTGATGCTCGGCGCCGCCGTCGCCGCGCCTAATGCCGCACTCGCGCAATTCGGCCCTCCTCCGGGTCCTCCGCCTGCGCTCGCTGGTCCGCCTCCCGGCCTGGGGGCCGGCGGTCCTCCTCCGGGTCTCGGCGCCGGTGGTCCTCCCTTTGGTGGTCCTCCGGCCGGACCTGTCGCTGGCCTTCCGCCCCGTGGCCGCGCGGCCGCACCTCCGCGCGACATCGCCGGTGGTCCGCCTCGTCTCGATGGTGCTGCCGGACTGCATGGTCTCGATCGCGGCGGTCAGGCCAATTTTCGCGGCGTCGAGGCGCGCGCCGCGGCCTACAGCGCCAACAGCTACACCCGCAATAGTTACACCAGCCATGGCTACGGCCATGGCTACCGGTACTGGCCTTATGCGGCGGCGGCGGCGGCTTACGCTTATGGCAGATCCTACGCCTCCTCCGACGACGGCTGCTACTACGTGTCTACATACAGGCGATACGGCACCAGACGCGTTCTGGTCTGTCATGGAAACTGATTGAGGCGGAAGGCCCTTTGCGCCCCGGTCTTGCACCGGGGCGTCTGTCTTTTGGCCGAACGCAACTTGCCTTCAGGGCAGATTTCGGACTTGACATTTCGATAAATACACTATACCGTATAGTTTATTAAAAGCAGGAGACCGCCGTGCCCCATTTTTCACCCCATCCGCCCGCCCTGGCCATTCCGAGGCCCATGAGTGCCGCACTCGCGCTCGTGCTGCTGGCGGCGCCACTGGGTGCCTGCAATGACCGCTCCGCCACCTCCGTCGAGCGTGCCGCATTCGTGCACACCGAAATTGTGCAGCCGCAGGACGGACAGGCTTCCCTCACGCTGACCGGCGAGGTCCAGGCCCGTTTCAGCGCCGACCTCTCGTTTCGTGTGAGCGGGCGCGTGCTCGAGCGGCTGGTGGACGTCGGCGCCCACGTCAATGCCGGCGACCTCCTGGCCCGGCTCGATCCGGCCGAGCAGCAGGCCGATTTTGACGCCGCGACCGCGGGTGTGGCCGCGGCGGAGGCCCAGCTGCGCGTGGCGCAAGCGACCTTTGACCGGCAGAGCTATCTCCTGTCGAGCGGCTTCACCACCCGCGTCGCCTACGACCAGGCGCAGGAGCAATTGCGAACCGCACAAAGCACGCTTGAATCGGCGAAAGCGGAGCTGGGACGGACCCGCGAGGCGCTTGGCGATACCGAACTGCACGCCCGCGCTGCGGGTGTGATTACGGCGCGAAGCCTCGAGGTCGGGCAAGTCGTGCAGGCGGCCCAATCGGTTTTCACGCTGGCGCAAGATGGCGAGCGCGACGCCGTCTTCGATGTCCCTGAATCGATGTTCTTGGGCGACATGGAGGGAGGCCGCGTGTCGCTGGCGCTGGTCTCGGGTCCTGACGTGACCGCCGTCGGCTACGTCAGGGAGATATCGCCTGCCGTCGATCCCAAGAGCTCCACGGTTCGCGTGAAAGTCGCGATCCAAAATCCGCCCGCTGCGATGACGCTCGGAAGCGCCATCGCGGGGACCGCCGGGACCAAACCCGCCACGGAGATCACGGTGCCGTGGACCGCCCTGACGGCAACGGGGTCAAAGCCCGCGGTCTGGATCGTCGACCCCAAGACAAAGACAGCGTCGCTGAAGCCGGTGACTGTCGGCGCTTACGAAGCGGGAGCGGTGCTGATCAAGGAAGGGCTCGAGGCTGGAGACCGCGTCGTCGTCGACGGAGGCAAGCTGCTGAGCTCCGGCCAGCCCGTGACATATGGCGGAGGATCGATCATGAGAACGCGGTTTTTTGTCGTCGCAAGCACCATCGCTTCGGCGTTGGCGATGGCCGGATGCAAGCAGGAGGCGAAGGCCCCGGAGCCTGTCCGGCCCGTGCTGTCGGCCGTCCTGCAACCGGCCGCATCCGACAGCACGGTGGCGGTCGGAACCGTCCAGCCTCGCTACGAGACCAATCTCGGCTTCCGCGTGCTGGGGCGCCTCATCGCCCGTCCAGTCAACGTCGGAGATCTGGTCGCCGAGGGGCAGACGGTTGCTGCAATCGACCCGACTGCCCTCGAGCTCGCGGTGCGGTCAGCGAAAGCGGACCTTTCGAAAGCCCAGGCCCTGCTTGAAAACGCAATCGGGACCGAGGAGCGGAAGCGGATCCTGATCAAGACCGACGCCACGACGAAGCAGACGCTTGACGATGCAGAGCAGGTGCGCGCGGGCGCACAAGCATCGACCGCTCGCGCCCGCGCGAACCTGACCAAGGCGATCGAGCAGCTGGGTTATGCCCAGGTGAAGGCCGATTTCGCCGGTGTCGTCACGGCCGTGAGCGCCGAGGTGGGACAAGTCGTCTCGCCGGGTCAGAGCGTCGTGACCGTGGCGCGACCGGACGTCCGGGAGGCTGTGGTCGATATCGGCGCGGACTTCCCCGTGCCCTTGACCGTCGGTTTGCCGTTCACCGTCAGCTTGCAGCTGCTTCCTGCCGTTCAAGTCCAGGGCCAAATTCGCGAAATTGCGCCGCAAGCCGATCCAGTGACGCGCATGCGCCGCGTTCGTATCGCCTTGAATGATCCGCCTGAAAGCTTCCGGCTCGGAAGCACCATCACGGCAAGGCTAAGCAACGGTCACAGCTCAGTTCTCCGAGTGCCCGCGTCCGCCGTCCTCAAACAGGGCGCTGAGACTTTCGTCTGGGTCATCGACGCTCCCACGAGCACGGTTTCGCTGCACAAGGTCGATCTCTCCGAGGACGAAGGAGGCATCCGGGTCACCGGCGGTCTCTCCGTCGGAGCGCGCATCGTGACTGCCGGAATCCACAGCCTCAAACAAGGACAACAGGTCCGCATCGAACAGGACGCCACGCCATGAAAACCTTCAACCTTTCCGACTGGGCCCTCGGGCATCGTTCGCTTGTCTGGTATTTCATGATCGCCTTCATGGCGGCGGGTCTCTTCGCATACCTGCAGCTGGGGCGGCAGGAAGATCCTGATTTCACCATCAAGACCATGGTGATCGGGGCGCAGTGGCCGGGCGCTTCGCCCGAGGAAATGACGCGCCAGGTCACCGACAGGATCGAGAAGAAGCTCGAAGAGCTGGAGTCGCTCGACTATACCAAGAGCGTCACCGTTGCGGGCCAAACAACCGTCTTCGTCTATCTGCGCGACACGACGAAGGCTGCCGACGTCGCCCCGACCTGGGCGCGCGTGCGCAACATGATTGCGGACATCAAGGGCGATTTCCCGCAAGGCGTCGATCGGGCCCGGCTTCAACGACCGCTTCGGCGACGTCTTCGGCAACATCTACGCTTTCACCAGCGACGGCTTGAGCCAGCGCCAGTTGCGCGATCGCGTCGAAGACATTCGCGCAAAAGTCCTGACCGTCCCGAATGTCGGCAAGGTCGACATTCTCGGCGCGCAGGATGAAATGATCTTCCTGGAATTTTCGACCCGAAAGATCGCGGCGCTCGGCCTCGACACCCGTTCCATCGTCTCCTCGCTGCAGGCGCAAAATGCCGTCGCGCCCTCCGGCGTATTCCAGGAGGGACCGGAGCGCATCAGCGTGCGGGTCAACGGTCAATTCGCATCTGAGGAAAGCCTGAAGGCGATCAATCTCAGGGTCAACGACCGGTTCTTCCCGCTGACAGATGTGGCAACCATCACGCGCGGCTACGCCGATCCGCCGACGACGCTGTTTCGCTTCAACGGCGAGCCCGCCATCGCACTCGCGATCGGGATGAAGTCGGGCGCAAACTTGCTGAAATTCGGCGAGGCGCTGAAAGAGGAAATGTCGAAGATTCTGGCCGAGCAGCCGATCGGCCTGGGAGTTCATCTCGTCGCTGACCAGCCGGTCGTCGTCGAGCACGCCGTGTCGGGCTTCACGGAAGCCCTGTTCGAAGCGGTGGTCATCGTGCTCGCGATCAGCTTCTTGAGCCTCGGCCTTCGCGCCGGTCTGGTCGTTGCGATCGCGATTCCCTTGGTTCTGGCGATCACGTTCGTGGTGATGGCGTATGCAGGAATCTCGCTGCAGCGCATTTCGCTCGGCGCCCTGATCATCGCGCTCGGCCTTCTGGTCGACGACGCCATGATCGCCGTCGAAATGATGGTGGCGCGGCTGGAAGTCGGCGATCCCCTGGAGAAGGCCGCAACGCACGTCTACACCTCCACCGCCTTTCCGATGCTGACCGGTACGCTGGTCACCGTCGCCGGCTTCATCCCGATCGGCCTCAACACCAGCAACGCCGGTGAATTCACCTACACCTTGTTCGTGGTCATTGCTGTCTCGTTGCTCGTGTCATGGATCGTCGCCGTGCTGTTCACGCCCTTGCTTGGCGTCACGATCCTGCCGGCCAGGATGAAAGGTCATCATGAATCCAAAGGCCGGCTTGGGCAGACGTTCGCCCGCCTGCTTCTGGTTTGCATGCGTCATCGCTGGATCACCGTCGGGGTGACGGTCGCGGCCTTTGCGCTCGCTCTGTTCGGCATGAAATTCGTGCAGCAGCAGTTCTTTCCGTCGTCGGACCGTGCCGAACTGGTCATTGACTGGAACCTGCCTCAAAACGCCTCGATCACCGAGACCAATGCGCAGATCGCCCGCTTCGAGCGTGAACAGCTGCAGGGCAATCCCGGTGTCGACCATTGGTCGACCTATGTCGGAACCGGCGCTCCGCGATTTGTGCTGTCATTCGACGTGCAGACGGCGAACACCTGGTTTGGCCAGATGGTCGTCGTCACCAAGGGCGGCATTGCCGCGCGTGATCGCGTCAAGGCGCAATTCGAAACCTATCTGAAAAAGACCTTTCCGGGCACCGATACCTTCGTCAAACTGCTCGAGGTCGGACCTCCGGTCGGGCGTCCCGTGCAGTATCGGCTGAGCGGACCCGACATCGCCAAGGTGAGGGAATTTTCCCAAAAGCTCGCCGGCATCGTGCGCGCCAATCCGCATCTCGATCATGTCGTGTTCGACTGGATGGAGCCGGCGCGCGTCGTCAAGGTCGATGTCCTGCAGGACAAGGCGCGCCAGCTTGGCGTGAGTTCGGAGGACATCGCGACGACGTTGAACGGCGTCCTTGCCGGCTCCTCGATCACCCAGGTGCGCGACAGCATTTACCTGGTGAATGTGACGGGACGCGCGACCGCACCGGAGCGCGCATCGATCGATACGCTGCGCGACCTGCAATTGACCGGCCTTGGCGGCCAGTCGGTGCCGCTCGGAGCGGTCGCCACGCTGCGCTATGAAATCGAGCAGCCGACAATCTGGCGGCGATCGCGGCTTCCCACGATCACGCTCAAGGCAAGCATCCTCGACACCGTGCAGCCGAAGACGGTCGTGGATCAACTCGCGCCGAAGGTGGCCGAGTTCGCAAAAGGACTGCCGGCCGGATACTCGGTCGCGATCGGGGGCTCGGTCGAGGAAAGCGCGAAGAGCCAGGCCCCGATCGAAGCGGTCGTTCCGCTGATGCTCTTCATCATGGCGACGATCCTGATGATTCAGCTGCAAAGCTTCCATCGGCTGTTCCTGGTGTTCGCGGTGGCGCCCCTCGCCTTGATCGGCGTTGTCATGGCCTTGCTGCCAAGCGGAGCGCCGCTCGGATTCGTCGCGATCCTCGGTGTGCTGGCGCTGATCGGCATCCTGATCCGCAACTCGGTCATCCTGATCGTGCAGATCGAGGACCTGAGGAAGGCGGGACGGCCGGCATGGGACGCGGTGGTGGAAGCGACCGAGCATCGCATGCGGCCGATCATGCTGACCGCGGCTGCCGCAAGTCTCGCGCTCATCCCGATCGCGCGCGAGATTTTCTGGGGGCCGATGGCCTACGCGATGATGGGCGGCATCATCGTCGGCACCATGCTGACGCTGTTGTTCCTGCCGGCGCTCTATGTCGCGTGGTTCCGGATCAAGGAGCCGGAGCCCGCAACGGACAACACTCACGAAAATCCGACTGCCCCCGAATTGCAAGCAGGTCTGTCAGCCGATGCGCCCTCTCAGCGCGAAATGGAAAATGCATAGGAGCCAATATGAAAGAAGTTTTGAGCATCTTCACGTTTGGCATCGGAGCGTTGTGCTTCGCGTCCGGACGCAGCAACGACGGGGTGAAGAAGACCTGCGCGCGGCGCAAGACGTTAACCATCGCCGGCTTCGCGCTGGACGGCAAGCGAGCGGCTATTTCTGAGGTTTGCTCTGGCCGGAAGGTAAGCCACTCCGTCATTTGAGACGCGCTCTCGGCGCGCCGTGCATGACGCAGCAGCTCTTCCCGCTCTCTGCCAGGCGGCAGGCTCCGAGCCTGGACGCGATCCTCCCGCGCCTGCAGCGACAGACGGTCCTGAAGCGACACCGTCTGACGGACTCCGCGCCGCCTGCTGACGGGCTTCGAGAGGGTTGCGTCGGCCGGCGGGCGGCTCACGACGCACTCCTAGAGAAGCCTGTCAGCCGCGGACGTCGTGTCCGCCGCTCGACCGGTACGCCGGAGTCTGTCCTTCTTCGCGCCGGCGACCTGGTGGCTCGCGAGGTGGCGACCTGCTGCTGAGGCTTTCGTGGCCGCTTCTTCTCGAACGCTTCGATGACCTGATACGGCAGGTTGAGTTCTTGCATCGCTTCCTCCTTAGGCGGCTGCCCGCCGTTCCGTCGAGCGCAGGCGCATCGGCTTGCCACCCGGTGGGTTGCGCAGACCTCCGTTCGCAAAGCGCATCCAGGATGTCGTCGATGGTCACGGGCGCCTTCAGGACTTCCCGTGGAATGAAGCTCCGCGCTACATGATCCGCGGCCGGGATCGCATCTATGGTGCGGTCGCCACGCGCCGATTGCGCGCCATGGGCATCCGGGACAAGCCTACCGCACCGGCCTCGCCTTGGCAGAATGGCTTTGCCGAACGGCTGATCGGATCGATCCGGCGTGAATGCGTGGACCACATCATTATCTTGGGCGAGATGCATTTGCGTCGGGTCCTGAAATCCTACGCCGACTATTATAATAGCGTCAGAACGCATCGGTCTTTGAACAAGGATGCGCCGGTCTCTCGCTTGGTACAGCGCGCCGGTGTCATTCGTTCACGTGCCATCCTGGGCGGACTTCATCACCATTACAGTCGGATTTAGATCCCATGGGGAGGTGGATAGCGACCGACGCTCTGGCAGAGTGAGGCTGCAAACACTTACCCTGGAGACGACCATGCAAGTTATAGCTGATCGACCCGAAGCACCGAGCGCTATCCGTACCAATCTTGGCGCAATTTTCGCTTCTTTGGAACTCAGTCACTCAACCTGGCTGATCACCTCACTGTCGCCGGGCAGCGGCGAGAAAATGTCCAAGCACGTGGTGCACGGCGGCGATACCGCTGGGCTGCTGCAGCGCTTCGCTCAACTTCGAGAGAAAGCTGTAGCGCAGACGGGCCGCAACTTTCCGATCATCGTCATTCATGAAGCCGGCCTCGACGGTTTCTGGATCGACCGCGTGTTGAAGAATGAAGGGATCGAAAGTCACGTCGTCGATCCAGCCTCAGTTGCGACATCCCGTCGGCGCCGGCGGCCGAAGACTGACAAGATCGACGGTGAGGCGTTGGTTCGCACGCTGCTGGCGTACAAGCGCGGCGAACCCCGAGTGTGTGCGATGGTTAAGGCGCCACCGCCGAGGAAGAGGATCGTCGCCGTCTCTGCCGCGAGCGCAAAGTGCTGATCACCGCGCGAGTCAAGCACGTCAATCGCCTTAAAGGATTGCTGTTCTCTCAGGGCGTGTGCGGGTACGAGCCGCTGCATCGTAACCGTCGGCGACGGCTCGACGAGCTGAGGACGGGCGATAGCCGTCGAAGCAATCAACTTTGCCGTCTTAGACCTGTTGCGAGAGATCCGTTCCTCGTTCCGCGCGACAAACTTTCCGAAATCGCGAAGATATTGGAACCAGTGGAATGTCCGGCTTTTCATCGTCTCTCGCAGTTCATCAGGAGTCATTTTCGGCGCAAGGTACGTTTCGGCGATAACATCGCCGACCTTTTCAGCGCATTCGATAACCGCCGCTGAGGATAAGATGCGCATTCTGCTGATTGTCGTGTAGAGCCCAACCATCGCAGAGGGTTCGAGTTTCATGCTCTAACGCGTCGACAAAGAGCTTCGAGGCCTCCTCGATGAATTCATTGTAAAGTTTTATTCGACGTCGCTTGTGCTGTGCGAGCTGCTTTGCCGAACTCGTAACCGTTAAGTCATCCATGAAGCGACGATAAATGTCAGTCCGCCTATGACGGCTCCGCCCAGTGCCGCGACAGCGGAAATCACTGATGAATTCATGAGGTATCACCGGCTCTCGAAGGTGCCGATCTTGACCTTGGAGGAGCCGGCCTTGAACGTGAGCAGCAGGTCGGCGCTCGCACGCCGGCCTCGTTCTTCTTCGCCGCGTCGACCTTCGGGTAAGCGAGATCGAGGCTCACCATTGCCTCCACGGTCGCCGCGGCGACGGAGGGAATTCAGGGTGAACGCGCGGCAGTTGGTCCCGGCGGAAGCCGGCAGAGGGACTCCTTTGAAATTCGCAATCAAGCAGCTCGCTTGAATGCGTCCAGTGTGCTTCATTGGCGCGATCGAAGGCAGCGCGCGTTTCCGCTAAGGCAGCCATAAGTGCGGACCATGACTGGTTCCCCGCCTGGTTCAACTTCTGGAGCGTTTTCTCCGCTTCGGCGGCATCGGCGTTCATACGTTTCACGACGGCGTCGATTTCGTCCCGACGTTCGGCGGCGAAGTTTTTGGTATCGATGCCAAGCTTGTCGGCTGCTTCGCGCCATGCTTTCACTTGGGCGTCCGCCTGAACCTTGAATGTCGCCTGCTGGTGCTCGATCTTCTTGCCGAAGGTTTCGACATACTTGTTCAGTTCGGCCTCGAACACGTTCCAGTCAATCTCTAGTTTAGCTTTTGCAAGGAGCCGAGCGGCCTCGTTAACTTCCGATTGCTTCTTAATGGCGGCCCGGAAGTCATCGTGCTGCTTGCGCAGGTCAGCCAGAAC
Organism: uncultured Alphaproteobacteria bacterium; assembly: GCA_963738105.1. Lineage (GTDB taxonomy): Bacteria > Pseudomonadota > Alphaproteobacteria > Rhizobiales > Xanthobacteraceae > Bradyrhizobium. Next base: position 29,804 of record CAVTWC010000026.1, read on the forward strand.
CTTGTTGGCCTTGTCACGGGCATCGAACTGCACCTCGGCGAGCTTGCCTTCAAGCGACGTCACTGCGGCGTCCATTTCATCGAGACGCTCCTTTGCCCAATTCGTAAAGAAGTGCGTATTGCTTTGCGTAGTCATTTGCTCGTCTCCATCGATTCAAATCGTGCTGCCACCTATGTGGTTGATTAACCTGCCGCGCCAACTCATTTTTGATATGGATCAATATCAAACCTCAGTGGTTGCTGATCAGTGGCCCGAGGGCGAAGCCGCGCCGACCAAGTATTAGTTATCGACGCTGTCGGCGAATGTAAGCTTCCGCGATCGTCGACTTCGCCAAGCTGCGCTGGCGTATCAAGCGGGTTTGTCCGGAGCTCAAGCACGGCGCGACGGCAGGCACTCACCGATTGCCTCAAAAAGGGCACTGACTACGCGTTTCCCAGCAGCTAAACTGCAAGCTCAGCCGCTGAAAATGACGCGGCGGAAGCGATACAAGGCGCAACACCGAAATAGACGCTGCCGATGACGGCAGTTGCAAGAATCTCCGGCCAGACGATCGAAGATCTGCGCCGCGATAGAGCACATCCTGGGCGAAGATCACGAAATGCGGCGTCGGGCTGATCACCTTCATCACGTACTTGCAGCCAGACCGGCATGCTTTCCAGCGGCGTGGTGCTGCCGGAAAGCAGCATCATGACCAGCAAGACCGGAATTGCCAGCAGCCCGAACTGGCCCATCGTGGATGCGATCGTGCCGAGAGGAATGCCAAGCGCGGCGACCGTGAAAACGTAGAAGCAGGAGCCGCCGAGAAACAGCAGGATCGATCCGGCGACCGGCACCTGCAGCCACCATTGCACCACGAACACCAGCGACAATGCCGTCGCCACCACAATGACGAGGCCGTTGGCCAGGATCTTCGAGAGCATGATCTCGGCCGGAACGACAGGCATCACAAGGAGATGCTCGACCGTACCCTGCTCGCGCTCGCGAATGAGCGCCGCGCCGGTGAGCATCACGGTGATCATGGTGAGATTGCTGATGATCTGCATCACCGAGGTGAACCAGCTCGACTTCAAATTCGGATTGAACTTCGCCTTGGTAACCATTTTGACCGGCGCGCCGATCCAGTCCTTCGCGTCCCGTGATGAACTGCGTCACATAGTCATTGATGACGTTCTGGATGTAGGTCATGCCATTGAAGGCCTGGGCAGCCGCGGTGGCATCGACATCGATCTGAACCGAGGCTGCCGCCCGGCGAGAATATCCGCCTCGAACTTCGGGGGAATCTCGATGACGAAAAGGAAGCGTTGCGAATTCATCGACGGGTCGATTTCCGTCGCCTGCGATCTGTACTGCGGGCTTGAAAGTGGGCGGCGTGAGGCCATCCGCAATGCGGCGTGACAGATCGGAATGGTCTTCGTCGACAATGCCGACCGAGAGGTTGGTCGCTTCCGTCGAGGCGCCGGTGGCAGCGGCGTAGATCGCAATGGTGAAGGAATAGGCGACAAGCGCCAGCATGATCGGGTCGGAGCGGAAGCTGCGCAGCTCCTTGATCATCAGCCGATAAATGTTCGTGATGTGCAGCCGCAGCTTGGCGAAACGATTATTCCCGGGCCGCTTCGCTTTGGTCGCGGCATGCGTTGCCGCAGTTCTCGTGCACCTGCCGCGTGGCTCGCTCGCTGACATCTCAGGTCTCCTGCTTCTGCAGCAATATATGCGCGGCAATGAGGTAGCCGACCGCGAAAACCGCAAGCACAAGCGCGTTGAACCAGAGATCGGAATAGCTGAGCCCCTTGGTGAAGGTGCCGACGCTGATCGGCTGGAACCAGGCCGCTGGAAACAGCAGGCCAATGAGCCTTCCCTGGCCGGTGAGGGAGGACACGGGCACGAGCAGGCCCGAAAAGTTCACCATGGGGATGATGGCGAGGACCGTGGTCGCGAAGACGGCCGCTACCTGGGTCCGGGTGAAGGTCGAGACGAGTTGCCCGAAACCGCAAGTGGAGAAAACGTAGAGCAGCGCCCCTAGCGCGAGGGCTCCGAAAGATCCTTGACCGGCACGTGGAAAACGACAAACGCCATCAGCACCAGGAGGATGAACGCCAACATCCCGACCGCGACATACGGAAACTGCTTGCCCAGGAGAAACTCGAATTTGCTGATGGGCGTGGACCGAAAATTGGCGATCGAGCCGGTCTCCTTCTCGCGGACGACACCGATGGTCGCCATGATGCCGGGATCAGAACCAACATAATCACGATCACGCTCGGAACCATGGAGAAGACGCTTTTGAAAGCCTGGTTGTAGCGGAAGCGTTTTCGATATTGACGCCCCCAACATAGACGTTGGATGCCGCGTTGGGGCCAAGCGCTCGGTCACGAGATCCTGCGCAAAGCGCAACAGCAGGCCGTGACATAGCCTTTCGCCGTCTCGCCCCGGAACGGCATGGCGCCATCGATCCAGATGGCGACCTCGGGCGAGTGCGGGCTCATAAGGTCGCGCCCGAAGCCGGATGGAATTTCGATGGCGACCGCGAGCTCTCCGCTCCGCATGCGTTGCTCCATATCCGCCGGGGAGCTGATCGGAGGGCGTTCGGAGAAATAACGCGAGCCCGAGAAGCTTTCGAGCATCCGCCGGCTTTCCGGCGTCGGTCCTGATCGAAGGCCGCATATTTCAGGTTCTCGACATCGAAGGTGATGCCATAGCCGAAGGCGAGCATCAGAATGACAGGGCCGACGAACGCGAAGAAAAGCCGGATGGGATCGCGCAAGAGCTCCATCGTTTCCCGCCGCGCATACGCCCATAGCCGTCCTGGATCGAATCGCCTCAAAGCGCGGGACCGGCAGGCTTGGGGACCTTTCGCCTAAGGGTGCCGCGGGGTGCGGCTCTGGCTGGACCTTCTTTTCTCCTTTTGTCTCACTTTCGGCGGCTTCCTCGAGATAGGAGATGAAAGCATCTTCAAGCGAAGCCTTGCCGCGTTCCTTGATCAGTTCCTTCGGCGCGCCGACGGCGAGTACCCGGCCT
>CAVTWC010000027.1:0-394127 GCA_963738105.1 uncultured Alphaproteobacteria bacterium
CCGATGGTTAATCGCGTCTTAACCTCGCCGTATCTATGGTGGTTCTGATCCTTTTCCGGCTGGCCGCGACGTTCGATCGGCCGCCTCAGGAGTGCTGGCATTTCACCGATGGCAACGACCGCTTCATCCCGCACGCCGCAAGGCCCCGGCAGTCAGGAGAGCGAACGCTCGCCATTCGCACGGCTGACCGAGCTTTTGGCGCCCTATCAGCCAGCTAAACCATTGATCACGCTATCATTGGGAGAGCCCCAGCACCCGGTTCCCGCGTTCGTAGCACCCGTGGTGGCCAAGCATATCGCCGATTTCGGTCGCTATCCGATCGCCAAGGGCATCGAGCCGTTCCGGCGGGCCGCCTCGAACTGGCTGTCGACCCGGTTCGACCTGCCGCGCCCGATCGACCCGGAAACCGAACTTCTGGTGCTCAACGGCAGCCGTGAAGGACTGTTTTTCGCGGCGATCACCGCCGCGCGCTATGTCGGCGATCGCAAGGGCCGGCCGGCGATCCTGGTGCCCAATCCGTTTTATCCCGCCTACGGCGCCGGCGCGCGCGCCGCGGATTGCGAGACGATCTACCTGCCGACCACGCTTGCCAACGGATTCCTGCCGGATCTCGACGCGCTGGATGACGCCACGCTGGCGCGCACCGTCGCGATCTTCATTGCCTCGCCGGCCAACCCGCAAGGCGCGGTGGCGACGCCCGATTATTTTCGCCGGCTGAAACAGCTCGCCGACCGCTTCGGCTTCATGATCCTGAGCGACGAGTGCTACTCGGAAATCTACACCAAGCAGGCCCCCGGCAGCGCGCTGGAAGCCGCCGGACCCGACTTCACCAACGTGGTCGCGTTTCAATCGCTGTCGAAGCGATCGAACCTGCCGGGCATGCGGGTCGGCTTCGCCGCCGGCGACAAGAAATTTCTCGCCATGTTTCACGAGCTCCGTAACGTCGCGGCACCGCAAGTGCCGGTGCCGCTGCAGCATGTCGCGATCGCGGCCTATAGCGACGAAGCGCATGTCGAAGAGAACCGCCGACTTTACCGCATCAAGTTCGATCTCGCCGACCAGATCCTCGGCAACCGCTACGGCTATGTGCGGCCCGCCGGCGGTTTCTGTGTCTGGCTCGACGTCTCGGCGCGCGGCGGCGACGAAGCCGCGACCGTGAAACTCTACAAGGACGCCGGCGTGCGCGTCGTGCCCGGCAGTTATCTGGCGCGGCAACAGCCTGACGGCAGCAATCCCGGCGCCGGTTACATTCGTCTGGCGCTGGTCGCGGACGGCGAAACAACAGCCGAGGCGTTGCACCGGCTGGTCGAAATTCTGGATTAATCGCAGGTCAACATGAGCATGCCAGCGATCGAACGTGTCATTCCCCTGGTCGGCCAATTGCCGGCCTCGATCCGCGAAGCGCTGGTGCGACGGCTGCGCGAAGTCGCCGGGTTGGGCCTGATCGCGCTGGCGGGCGTCGCCGCAGCGGCGCTGATGACCTGGTCGGTGCAGGATCCAAGCTTGAGCCACGCGACGTCGCGCGCGATCCACAACCTCGTCGGCTATCCCGGCGCGATCGGCGCCGACCTCCTGATGCAAATTCTCGGCCTCGGCGCGATCATGCTGATCCTGCCGGTGGCGGTGTGGGGCTGGCGCATGCTGACCCATCGCACCTTCGACCGCGAAGCGCTGCGGATCGCCTGCTGGATCCTCTGCACGGTAATCTCGGCGGGCTTCGTCAGTTGCTGGCCCCATGGCGGCGCCTGGCCATTGCCCACCGGACTTGGCGGCGTGGTCGGCGACGCGTTGCTGCGCGCGCCGGCCCTCGTGCTCGGCGCGCCCGGATTTCTCTATCGCCTGGTCTACGGAATAGCGCTTGGCGTGGCGATGACCGCAACATTCCTGATCGCCTGCGGCCTCGGCTCGCGCCCGCAGGACGAGGAATTGACGTCGATCGAGGACGACGACGCGCCGTTCGTGGAAGAAGAAAGCGACGGCGGCTCGGTCTCGCTGGGATGGCTGTTCCATGCCGCGATGAGCGCCAAGGCGCGGCTCGGCTGGATGCTGTCGCGGGCCTACAGCTCGCTGGTCGCGAGCACGCCGCCCAAGAGCGCGTCCGCATTCGAACGTCAGGAGCCCAATCTCGGCGGCCGCGCGGCACCCTCATTGGCGCCGCAGGCCGAGGAGGATTTCGAGGACGTTGAAGAGGAAGAAGACGACGAGGAGGAGGCTCCCGCCGCCCGCGCGCCACGCAAGAAGGCCGCCGCACGCACGCCCGCGCGCAAATCGGCCGGCAAGTTCGAACTGCCATCAGTATCGATGTTGACCGCGCCGAAAGCTTCCGATCGCCAGCCGCTCAGCAAATCCGAGTTGGACAATAATTCGCGCGCGCTGGAAGGCGTGTTGCAGGATTTCGGTGTGCGCGGTGAAATCGTCAAGGCCAATCCCGGCCCGGTCGTGACCCTGTACGAACTCGAGCCCGCGCCCGGCATCAAATCATCCCGCGTCATCGGTCTCGCCGACGATATCGCGCGCTCGATGAGCGCGTTGTCGGCACGCGTCGCGGTGGTCGCCGGCCGCAACGCCATCGGCGTCGAATTGCCGAACGCGCATCGCGAAAAAGTTTATCTGCGCGAATTGCTGTCGGTGAAGGACGAATTCGATGGCAAAGCTTCCGCTTTGCCTCGGCAAGAATATCGGCGGCGAATCCATCATCATCGATCTCGCGCGTACGCCGCATATGCTGATCGCCGGCACCACCGGCTCCGGCAAATCCGTCGCCATCAACACCATGATCCTGAGCCTGGTCTACCGGCTGCGCCCGGACCAGTGCCGACTGATCATGGTCGATCCGAAAATGCTCGAACTGTCCGTCTATGACGGCATCCCGCATCTGCTGACGCCTGTCGTGACCGATCCGAAGAAAGCCGTGGTCGCGCTGAAATGGGCCGTGCGCGAGATGGAAGAGCGCTACAAGAAGATGTCCAAGCTCGGTGTGCGCAACATCGACGGTTACAATCAGCGCCTGGTCGAAGCCAAGGGCAAGGGCGAGGAGCTGACCCGCACCGTTCATACCGGCTTCGACAAGGAGACCGGCAAGGCAATCTATGAGGAAGAAAAACTCGACCTCGAACCGCTGCCCTACATCGTCATCATCGTCGACGAAATGGCCGACCTGATGATGGTCGCGGGCAAGGATATCGAAGGCGCCGTGCAACGGCTGGCGCAGATGGCCCGCGCCGCCGGCCTGCACGTCATTCTCGCTACGCAAAGGCCGTCGGTCGACGTCATCACCGGCACCATCAAGGCGAACTTCCCGACCCGCATCTCGTTTCAGGTCACATCGAAGATCGACAGTCGCACCATCCTCGGTGAAATGGGCGCCGAGCAACTGCTCGGCCAAGGCGACATGCTGTATATGGCCGGCGGCGGACGTATCAGCCGCGTCCACGGCCCCTTCGTCTCGGACGAAGAGGTCGAGAAGGTGGTGCGTCACCTCAAGACCCAGGGCCAGCCGGAATATCTCGAGGCGGTCACCGCGGAAGAGCCGACCGACGAAGATGGCAACGCGGTGTTCGATGGTACCGCCATGGGCAGCGACGGCGGCGGCGACCTGTTCTCGCAGGCGGTGGCGATCGTCAAACGCGACCGCAAGGCATCCACTAGCTACATTCAACGCCGGCTGCAAATCGGCTATAACCGCGCCGCTTCATTGATGGAACGAATGGAACTTGAAGGCATCGTTGGGCAGGCCAATCATGCCGGCAAGCGCGAGATTTTGGTCGAAGAAGAAGAAAGCGGCTTTTGATTAGGTGTCGCAGGCCCGGGATGGCCGGCGTTGAAATAATATTCTCACGGAAAAACGATATCCGCCTTGACCGAAAATACGATAAAACGGCTGACAATCTGGCGGGGCAACTCGTTGCATAGAGATCCCAAGCTTCCAATGACAAAGCCCATTCGCGAATCGCGGCCTGCGCGCCGGCGTGACGATGCTGACTGCGGCGTTCATGCTGAGCGTCGTGGTGCCGTCTTCCGCGCAGAGCGTGCCGGTGCCGAAGCCGGCACCAAAAACCCGCGATGGCCAGATACAGTCGAAGCGCGCGGACCGACGACCACCGGAACAACCCAGCCGCCGGAGCCGGTGATTCCCGATCCGCGCCGCAACGTGCCGGCCAATATTTTTGCGACCTTCGACGCCAACCAGAAGGCCCAGGCCGCGCGGGTCAGTGCCTATCTGTCTTCGCTGTCGACGCTGGTCGGAAATTTCGTCCAGGTCGGTCCCGACGGCAGCAAGACCAAGGGCGATTTCTACATTCAGAAGCCCGGCAAGGTGCGTTTCGAATACGATCCGCCGAGCCCGATCGCGATCGTCGCCGACGGATCGTCGGTAGCGGTGCGCGATCGCAAGCTTGCGACCCAGGACATTTATCCGCTGTCGCAGACGCCGCTGCGGTATTTGCTGTCGGACCGCATCGACCTGATGAAGGACACCAACGTCGTCAGCGTGACGGCGGATGATTTGTATGTCAGCGTCACCATCGAAGAGAAGCAGGCGCTGATCGGCACCAGCCGCCTGATGCTGATGATCGGCGCCAAGGACGGACAGCTCAAGCAGTGGACGGTGACCGATCCGCAGGGCTATGACACCACGGTTGCGGTCTACAATCTCGATACCACCAAGAAGGTCGATCCCAATCTGTTCAAGATCGACTTCACGGTCTACCCGACCTCGCCAGGCTGAATCCCCTTATCCTCAAGCCTCTTGCGCATGGTCCGTGCGTGCCCGACGGATGAGGCGTGTGTTTCTGCGGATGTCCTGATACATCAGCCCGATGCGCTTTTCCCTGACAACATGGAATATCAATTCGGTGCGGCTGCGCATCGATCTCGTCGCCAAATTCCTCAAATCGGCACGGCCCGACGTGCTCTGCCTGCAGGAAACCAAATGCATCGATGATGCTTTCCCGCTGAAGCGCTTCAAGCGTCTTGGCTACGAGCACGTCGCGCTGAACGGGCAGAAGGGCTATCACGGCGTCGCGATCATTTCGAAATTGCCGTTCGAGAAGACCGACATCCGGACGTTCTGCGACAAGCTTGATTCACGTCATATCTCGGTCGAGTTCGGCGCCGGCGCGCAGCTCTCAAAGCCACTGGTGCTGCACAATTTCTATGTTCCCGCCGGCGGCGATATTCCGGATCCCGCGCTCAATCCGAAATTCGAACACAAGCTCAGCTTTCTCGACGAGATGAAAGCGTGTGAGCCGCTGCATCCGCATGGCGACGACCGGCATATTCTGGTCGGCGATCTCAACGTGGCGCCGCATGAGAATGACGTGTGGTCACACAAGCAATTGCTGAAAGTGGTGTCGCACACTCCGATCGAATGCGAGAAACTGCTGGCCGCGCAGGCCAGCGGCGAATGGATCGACGTCGCGCGCGACCGCATCCCGCTCTCGGAGAAGGTCTATACCTGGTGGAGCTACCGTGCCGCCGACTGGACCGTCGGCGACCGCGGCCGCAGGCTCGACCACATCTGGGTATCGCGCGCGCTCAAGGACGGCGTCAGCGATTTCAGGATCACCCGCGACGCGCGGAGCTGGGAGCGGCCATCCGATCATGTGCCGGTGACGGTAACGCTGGAAGTGTAGCTGCCGTCGCGGAAAAGCTAAGTACTCAGCTTCGCGCCGGCCATCAGGATATCGCTGGCAATCTGGCTGGTACGGTTGGCGAATTCGTCGCGCAGCCGGCGCGCGGCGCCGGGGTCGCTTTCGAGCACGCGGGCAAACAAGCTGCGCGCGACACGAATCACCGAGGAATATTCCAGCGCGGTTGCGGTAGACGGCCGCGGCATCGGGACCACCAGCGCGAGTTCGCCGATCAGCGTGCCCGGACCCGCAACGATTTCGGCGCCGTGGCCATCCTCGATCCGGAACGCGCCGCGCTGAACGACAAATCCGGCATCGGCGTCATCGCCCGCCGCGAACAGCAGATCGCCGCGCGCAAAATCGCGCTGCTCGGAGCCGATCGCGAGCATCCGCAGAGCGGTCGCCCCCAACACACGCAATGTCGGGACCCGCTCAAGCAAGGCTACATCATCTTCGATCGACATTTAGAACCGGTGATCGGGACGCGCTAATTGCGAATCGTTGCCCGAATCGTATCACGGCACCAGCTTGTAGCCACCGGCTTCGGTCACCAGGATCTCGGGATTGGCGGCGTCTTTCTCGATCTTCTGCCTGAGGCGGTAGATATGGGTTTCCAGGGTGTGGGTGGTGACGCCCGAATTATAGCCCCAGACTTCCTGCAGCAGCGTCTCGCGCGAGACCGGCAATTGGCCGGCCCGATAGAGGAAGCGCAGGATCGCGGTTTCCTTCTCGGTCAGCCTTACCTTCCTGGCATTGGCGCCGGTCAGCATCTTGGAGCCGGGCCGGAAACTGTAGGGGCCGACCGAAAACACCGCGTCTTCGCTGGCTTCGTGCTGGCGAAGCTGCGCCCGGATCCGGGCCAGCAGCACGGCAAACCGGAACGGCTTGGCGACATAGTCGTTGGCGCCTGATTCGAGCCCGAGAATGGTGTCCGAATCGGTATCGTGCCCGGTCAGCATGATGATCGGCGCCTTGAATCCGCCCTTGCGCAGGCTGCGGACGACTTCGCGGCCATCGGTATCCGGCAATCCGACATCCATCAGCACCAGATCGGGAGCATTGGTCTTGGCGGCATTGGCGCCCTTGGCGCCGGTGTCGACGGCGGAGGCCTCGAATTCCTCGTGCAGCGACAACTGCTCGACCAGCGTGTCGCGCAGGTCGGTGTCGTCATCCACGATCAGAATTTTGCGGGCATTGGCCATGTCGTACAATCCTCTGCAGCCGAAACGCCTTCAGCCGAGTCTTGGGGTGGGAGCTTGATTTGGCAGTGTAGTTTCGCCTTGAAGTAGGAGATTGTTACCGATTCACAAGCTGAAACCCACTGTACTCCAGAATATGCAGGTATTTGGATGAATGTCCTGTAATGGCGGCGAATGCGCCTTTTTGTCCCTCCGCTCATCGGAGGAGCGCCGATTCTATACGGAAAGTCAAGTTATTTCAATGGCTTATAAGATAGCCCCGACTGATGGCCCGGTTGCGATGATCCGGGTTCGCACCGCCGCCGGGAATCCGCGTCGGGGCTGGCTCACGGCCGGGGGGCTGACGGTGCCGGTCGCGCTCGGCCGCGGCGGCATCAAGGCCAACAAATGGGAAGGCGACGGCGGCACGCCGAAAGGCACTTTCCGGCCTCTGCGGCTATGGTGGCGGGCCGACCGGCATCCGCGGCCCCGGACCTACTTGCCGGTTCGCGCGATCCGGCCCGAAGACGCCTGGTGCGAGGACCCTGCGAGCCGCCATTACAACCAGCCGATGCGGCTCGGTCCTGATCAAGCCGGCGACCGGCTCACGCGCGACGATCACCTCTATGATTTCATCGTCGAGATCGACCACAATGCCGCGCCGCGCATCGCCGGCCGCGGCAGCGCGGTATTCCTGCATCTGGCGCGGAAGGATTTTTCGCCGACCGCAGGCTGCGTCTCGATGACACGTCAGGCGATGCTGCGCTTGCTGCAGCGGCTGGGTCCGGAAACCCGGATCGTGATCGGGTGACACAATCGGAGGATATCCAACGCCATGCTCGATAGACAGGGAATCGCGGCCGCGTCGCAGACTCTGGTGGCGCATTGGCGCGCCGGCACCAAGCTTGGTGCGCTCGAACCGTCACAACGACCGCGCGACCGCGCCGAAGGTTACGCGATCCAGGCCGCGATCGAACAGAGTTCGGCGGACGCGTTGTTCGGCTGGAAGATCGCCGCTACCAGCGAAGCTGGACAAAAGCACATCAATGTCGATGGCCCGATGGCAGGGCGCATCCTGTCCGAAACCGTGATTCCCGATGGCGGCACGGCCGCGATGGCGGGAAACGAAATGCGCGTCGGCGAACCCGAATTCGCCTTTCGCATGGCGAGAGACCTGCCGTCGCGATCAGAGCCTTATACGGTACAGGAAGTTCTCGACGCGGTCGGCACGTTGCATCCGGCAATCGAGATTCCGGATTCGCGGTTTTCTGATTTCGTCAGTGCCGGTGCTGCACAGATCATCGCCGACAATGCCTGCGCGCATCTGTTCGTGCTGGGGCCGGCGACAACAGCGAATTGGCGGGCGCTTGATCTCGTCGAACACAAACCGGTCATCGCGCTACGCGGCAAGCAATATATCGGTCACGGCAAGAACGTGCTTGGCGATCCCCGGATAGCGCTGGCCTGGCTTGCCAATGAATTGCGCCAGCTCGGCGTGACGCTCAAGGCTGGGCAGATCGTCACCACTGGCACCTGCCACCCGCCCTTGCCGATCCAATCCGGCGATCTGTTCGCCGCCGATTTCGGTTTGCTCGGGAAAGTGTCGGTTGGGTTTAGCTAGCTATAATCGACCACGTCATCCCCGGGATGAACGCAATTGCGTTCACCCGTGAGGTGCGAGCCATCTTTGGCGAGCCTCGAAGGATGGTGTTCAGCGCCGCGCTTGCGGCCATCCTTCGAGGCCCGCAAGAGCGGGCACCTCAGGATGACGGCTGGTGCGCGTTACCGATGCCCGAAAATCGCCGAGCCGACCCGGACATGGGTGGCGCCGAATTGGATCGCGATCGCGAAGTCTGCGCTCATGCCCATCGACAGGTTTTTCAGCCCGTTGCGCGCGGCGATCTTTGCCGTCAGCGCGAAGTGCGGCGCCGGCGCATCTTCCACCGGCGGAATGCACATCAGGCCTGTAATCTGCAAACCGTATTTCTCGCGGCAGCCGGCAATGAAGGCGTCGGCGTCGGCCGGCGCCACGCCCGCCTTCTGCGGCTCCTCGCCGGTATTGAGCTGAACGAACAATTCGGGGCGCCGTTTTTGAGAATCAATTTCTTTGGCTAACGCTTCACAAATGCTCGGACGATCGACCGAATGGATGGCGTCGAACAGCGCCACCGCCTCCTTGGCCTTGTTGGATTGCAGCGGTCCGATCAGATGCAAGGCGATGCCGGGGTAAGCCGACATTAACCCTGGCCACTTGGCTTTGGCTTCCTGCACGCGATTCTCGCCGAAAACGCGCTGTCCGGCGGAAATAATCGGAGTGATTGTATCCGCATCGAATGTTTTCGACACCGCGATCAGCGTGACCGATGCACGATCGCGTCGCGCTTCGCCGCATGCACGCTGGATGTCCGCTTCCACCGAAGCGAGGGCGCTTGGTAAAGGCCGGGTTATCGGCGAGGAATTTTCGGTCGCCATGGCATCCACCGATTGTAGATTTACGGGGTAAGTCGAATTTTACCTAGTTCAGGAAAGGCTTCTTGAACCCTTCCTACTATGCTGCATCTGGGGTCGGGGCATAACGATGTCGAGCTTCACATTCAATCGTAAAAGAGCCAAGCTGCAAAAGCTGCTTGGAATCCGTGCGCGTCTCGCGTTGCTGGCGCTGATCCTGGTTGCGCCGTTGATGCTCGACCGCGCCCGTTCGCTGGAAGACGCTCGCGGCAAGCAGCTTGCCCACGCCTCGCAGGAATTCTCCGAGCTGGCGCAGCACAGCGCCGACACCCAGCGGGAAGTCATTACATCGGTCGAGACGATGCTGAAGTCCGCGGCCTATATTCGCGCGTCAGCGGGCGGCGTCAGCCGCAGTTGCGACATTCTGCGCGCCAGCCTGCCGGTCAATCTGCCCTGGATTCGCGCGTTGATGATCGTCGGCGGCGACGGACACGTGCAGTGCGCAACGCGGCCTTCGCTGGTCGGCCTCGATTTAAGCGAACGTGCCTATCTCAAGCACGCGCGCGAGGCCCACGACGTCGTATTCAGTGACTTTCTGTTCTCGATGGCGACCGACCTGCCGATCGTGATGGCGGCCTATCCGGTATCGGCCATCAGGGATGATTCGGACGCCGTGATCGTGGCCGGCGTCAATATCGACTGGATGTCGAAGATCATGGGCAATCTCGGCAGCCGTCCCGGAATCTCGGCGGTGCTGATCGACAGCACCGGCATCGTGATGGCCGCGCCGGCGGATCAGGCCAGCATGGTCGGCCGCGCGCTGGATACGATACCTCTATTGTCCGCCATCGCCGACAAGGCGATCGATTCCGACCGGGCGGACGGATCGCTTTCGTTCGTCGCCGCCGACGGCTCGCGACGCACGGTGAACTTTGCGCGGATTCCCGGGACACAATCGCGCCTGATCGTCAGCATCGACGAGACCAAGGTGTCGGCGGCGATCAACCGCGACATCCGCACCGCCTATCTGCAACTCGGCTTTGTCTGCCTGTTCGTGCTGCTCGGCGCGCTGGTCGCGGCGGAGAAGCTCATCATTCACCCGATCGAAATCATGGCGGCGACGGCCAAGCGCTTCGGCGGCGGCGACTGGTCGGCCCGGGCCGCGCGCGGCCGCCTGCCGGCGGAATTCGTGCCGCTGGCGCGCGCCTTCAACGCGATGGCTGCGCAGCTTGGCGAACGCGAGCGCGAACTGGTCGCGACCAACGACCGGCTCACCGTGATGGCCTCGATCGACATGCTGTCCGGCCTCGCCAACCGGCGTGGCTTCCAGAGCCGGCTCGATTTCGAATGGATGCGGTCGCAGCAATATGACAGCGAGCTGTCGCTGCTGATGATCGACGTCGACCACTTCAAGCTGTTCAACGATACCTATGGCCACCCCGAAGGCGATGCCTGTCTCACCAGGCTCGGCGAGACGCTGGCTGGAATCGCGGCCGATACCATGGGCTTCGCCGGACGTTATGGCGGCGAGGAATTCTGCCTGCTGCTGCCGAACACCGATGCAGCCCGGGCTCTCGAAATCGGTGAGCAGGTGCGTTCGGCGATCGAGAGCCTTGCGATGCCTCATTGCACCTCGAACCATCAGATCGTCACCGCCAGCGTCGGGGTGGCCTGCGCCAAGCCCGACGGTACGCAGCGACCCGGCGACCTGATCGAAGCCGCCGATGCGGCGCTGTATGCCGCCAAGCATCGTGGCCGTAATGCCGTGGTCGAACACGGCTTTATCCGGGTTACCGACGGCGGCTCGATGGCGATGGCGAGCTAGTCCGACCCTTCCCTCCCGCACGGCATAAAGTGATCTGGCCGGGCATCGCCCGGACCGTCCAACCCGTTGACCCCGCAGCCGCTTTTGTGGCCTAGTCCGCCGTCTCCGAAAAACGGCCTCGGGCCACCGAAAAGTCCTGCAATTTCATGACCTCCGAACGTTATAACGCGCGCGAATCCGAGCCACGCTGGCAACGCCAGTGGGACCAACAGGCGATCTTCACCTCCAAAAACGACGACCCGCGGCCGAAATATTACGTGCTGGAGATGTTCCCCTATCCGTCCGGGCGCATCCATATCGGGCATGTTCGCAACTACACGCTGGGCGACGTGCTGGCGCGGTTCATGCGCGCCAAGGGTTTCAACGTGCTGCACCCGATGGGCTGGGATGCGTTTGGCCTGCCGGCGGAAAACGCCGCGATCGAGCGCAAGGTCGCGCCCAAGGCGTGGACCTACGACAATATCGCGGCGATGAAGAAGCAGCTGCAGTCGATCGGGCTGTCGCTGGATTGGGCGCGCGAATTCGCCACCTGCGACCCGTCTTACTACAAGCATCAGCAGAAGATGTTCCTTGATTTTCTGCGCGAAGGCCTGGCCGAGCGCGAGAAGCGCAAGATCAACTGGGATCCGGTCGACATGACCGTGCTCGCCAATGAGCAGGTGATCGACGGCCGCGGCTGGCGCTCCGGCGCGGTGGTCGAGCAGCGCGAGATGAACCAGTGGGTCTTCAAGATCACGAAGTACTCGCAGGAACTGCTGGACGCGCTCGACACGCTCGACCGCTGGCCCGACAAGGTGCGGCTGATGCAGCGCAACTGGATCGGACGCTCCGAAGGTTTGCTGGTGCGCTTCGCGCTCGATCCGGCAACCGCGCCCGCGGGCGAAAGCGAACTGAAGATTTTTACGACGCGGCCTGACACCCTGTTCGGCGCCAAGTTCATGGCGATCGCCGCCGACCATCCGCTGGCGCAGGCCGCGGCGGCGAAGAATCCAAAGCTCGCCGAGTTCATTGCCGACGTCAAACGCATCGGCACCGCGCAGGAGATCATCGACACCGCCGAGAAGCAGGGCTTCGACACCGGCATCAGGGCGCTCCATCCGTTCGACGAAAACTGGAAGCTGCCGGTTTACGTCGCGAACTTCGTGCTGATGGAATACGGCACCGGCGCGATCTTCGGCTGCCCCGCGCACGACCAGCGCGACCTCGATTTCGTCAACAAATACGATCTCGGCAACGTTCCTGTGGTTTGCCCGGAAGGCCAGGATCCGAAGACGTTTGTCATTACCGACACCGCCTATGACGGCGACGGCCGCATGATCAATTCGCGCTTCCTCGACGGCATGACGATCGCGGACGCCAAGGAAGAAGTAGCCAAACGGCTAGAAGGCACCGTGCGCGGCAACATGCCGGTCGCCGAACGGCAGGTGAACTTCCGCCTGCGCGACTGGGGTATCTCGCGCCAACGTTATTGGGGCTGTCCGATCCCGGTGATCCACTGCCCGACCTGCGACGTCGTGCCGGTACCGGACAAGGATCTGCCGGTGGTGCTACCCGAGGATGTCAGCTTCGATAAACCGGGCAACGCGCTCGACCATCATCCGACCTGGAAGCACGTCAGCTGTCCGCAATGCGGGGCGAAGGCTGTCCGCGAAACCGACACCATGGACACCTTCGTGGATTCGTCCTGGTACTTCGCGCGCTTCACCGATCCGTGGAACGAGAACGCGCCGACCACGCCTGACGTCGTCAACCGGATGATGCCGGTCGATCAATATATCGGCGGCGTCGAGCACGCGATCCTGCATCTGCTCTACAGCCGCTTCTTCATCCGCGCGATGAAGGCCACCGGCCATATCGGCATGAAAGAGCCGTTCGCCGGCATGTTCACGCAGGGCATGGTGGTGCATGAGACCTACCAGAAGGCCGACGGCGCTTACGTGACGCCGGCCGAAGTGAAGATCGAGACCGGCGCCAATGGCAAGCGCGCAACGCTTTTGACATCAGGCGAAGAGGTCGTGATCGGCGCCATCGAGAAGATGTCGAAGTCGAAGAAAAATACCGTCGATCCCGACGATATCATCGCGACCTATGGCGCCGATGTCGCGCGCTGGTTCATGCTGTCGGATTCGCCGCCGGACCGCGACGTGATCTGGAGCGATGAACGCGTCCAGGGTGCGTCGCGTTTCGTGCAGCGGCTGTGGCGGCTGGTCCATGAATCGGCCGAGATCGCCAAGTCAGCACCCGCGGCGCGGCCGGCAGCGTTCGGTTCCGACGCGCTGGCGCTTCGCAAGGCCGCCCATGGCGCGCTGGACAAAGTCTCGACCGGTATCGAGAAGCTGCATTTCAACGTCTGCCTTGCCCATATCCGGGAATTCGCCAATGCGCTGGCCGAAATTCTGGGGCGCGAGGGCACGCCGTCGCCGGACCTCGCCTGGGCCGTCCGGGAGGCCGCTGTCATTCTCGTTCAACTGTTCTCGCCGATGATGCCGCATCTGGCCGAGGAGTGCTGGCAGGTGCTGGGGCAGCAAGGTCTGGTTTCGGAGGCGAATTGGCCCCAAATCGAACGAGATTTGCTGGTCGAAGACACGGTAACGCTGGTGGTTCAGGTCAACGGCAAGAAGCGGGGCGAGGTCACGGTGGCGAGCCAGGCCCAAAATCCGGAAATTGAGGCTGCCGTTTTGGCGCTCGATACGGTAAAACAGACCCTGGACGGCAGGGCTGTCCGCAAGGTGATCATCGTGCCCAAGAGGATCGTAAATGTTGTCGGCTAGAACTGGCATCGCCGTTCGGCTCCTGGCCATCGTCGCACTCGCGGCGCTGACGGCCGGCTGCTTCCAGCCGATGTATGCCGAACATGCCGACGGAACCCCCGGCCTGCGCGATAAGTTGCTGACGGTAGACGTTCCGCCGATCGACAAGCCCAATGCGTCGCGCGAAGCCCGCATTGGGGTGGCCATCCGCAACGCGCTGGCGTTCAAGCTCTATGGCAATGCCACCGGGGCACCGCCGCTTTACAAGCTGGTTATCAGGTTCAATACCGGCCGTACGGATCTGATCGTCGATCCGAACACCGGACTTCCCACCACCGAGGACCTGAATATCGATGCCCAATACAATCTGATCGAGATTGCGTCGGATAAATCGGTCATGACCGGCACGACGTTCTCGCATCTCTCGTATGACATCCCCGGCAGCTACCAGCGTTTCTCGCGTGCGCGCGCTTTCCGTGATGCCGAGGATCGCGCCGCCCAGGAAATCGCCGAGCATATCCAGACTCGATTGGCATCCTTCTTCTACGCCGGAACCTGAGTTGGTCGCGCTTCGCGGCAGGGACATCGACCTTTTCTTGGCGCGGCCGGATGCCGGCCGTCCGATCATCCTGCTCTACGGTCCGGATGCCGGTCTGGTGCGCGAACGCGCCGATGCGCTGCTCGCCTCCGCGGTCGACAATCCCGACGATCCGTTTTCACTGGTGAGACTGGACGGCGACGAGCTCTCGGCCGAGCCGTCGCGGCTGGTCGATGAAGCGATGACGGTGCCGCTGTTCGGCGGCCGCCGCGCTATCAGGGTTCGCGCCGGCTCGCGCAGCTTCGCCAGCGGCATCGACACGCTGGCGGATTCGCCGATCAAGGATTGCCGCATCGTAATCGAGGCCGGCGAGTTGCGGCCGGAATCACCGCTGCGCAAGGCGTGCGAGCGCGCCAAGACTGCGGTCGCCATCGCCTGCTATCCCGACGGCGAGCGTGATCTTGCAAAACTGATCGACGATGAATTGCGTGCTTCCAATCTGCGCATCGCGCCGGACGCCCGCGCCTCGCTGACGGCGTTGCTCGGTGGCGACCGTCAGGCTTCGCGCAACGAATTGCGCAAGCTGACGCTCTATGCGCACGGCAAAGGCGAAGTCACGCTCGAGGATGTGATGGCTGTCGTCGCCGACGCCTCCGAATTGAAAATCGATCCGATCGTGGACGGTGCCTTCGCGGGACGACCGGATCTGGTCGAAACCGAATTCGCCAAGGCCATGGTCGCCGGCACCTACCCCGGCATGATCATTTCGGCAGCCCAGCGCCAGGCGGCGTGGCTGCATAAGACGGCGCTTGCTGCAGCCGAGGGTACGCCGGTGTCGACACTGCTCGACAGCGGCTTTCCCCGTTTGCACTTTTCGCGGAAGGCCAATGTCGAGACAGCGTTGCGCCATTTCAATCCGACGCGGCTGGTCGCGATCATCGACCAACTCGCTGTCGCCGCACTGGAGATGCGCAAGCAGGCCTCGCTCGCGGCCGTCATCGCGCAGCGCACGCTGCTGTCGATTGCGGTGAACGCGAAACGTCGAGGCTAAGCTAACCCTTCGCTTCCAGCCGCTGCACGACCTCGTCGAGTTGATCGAGGTCACGATAACGGATCACCACGGTGCCGCCGGGATCGCGGTGATCGACGCTGACCGCAAGGCCGAGCGCGTCGCTGACGCGTTTCTCCAGTGCAACCGTATCGGGGTCTTTCACCTTGGCGCCAGCGCGCGGCTTCTGGACTTTGCGAACCGGCACGCCTTCTTCATGCGCCAGCGCTTCAGCCTGGCGCACGTTGAGACCTTCTTCGACGATGCGCTTGGCGGCGGCGCTGGGATCAGGCACGCCGATCAACGCGCGCGCGTGGCCGGCCGACAACTGGCCGGATGCGATATAGGCCTGAACGTCAGCGGGCAGTTTGGTCAGCCGCATCATGTTGGCGACATGACTGCGGCTCTTGCCGACGATTTTTGCAATCTCGTCCTGGCTGCGTTTGAATTCATTGGCGAGCGCGTGATAGCCCTGCGCCTCTTCCATCGCGTTGAGATTTTCGCGCTGCACGTTTTCGATGATGGCGATCTCGAGCGCGTCGCTGTCGCTGACCTCGACCGGCACAACCGGAACTTCGTGCAGACCCGCGATCTGCGAGGCGCGCCAGCGGCGCTCGCCGGCGATGATCTCGTAGCGATCCTGCGAGCCCTTGACCGCACGCACCACGATCGGCTGAATCACGCCATGTTGCCTGATCGAATCGGCGAGTTCGCCGAGTTCGACCTCGGGAAATTCGCGGCGCGGATTGCGCGGATTGGGCTTGATGAATTCGATCGGCACTTTGCGCTGCGCGCGCGGCCGTTCGTGATGCACGGCCTCGCCGCCGACATCTCCGATCAGACTTGCAAGACCGCGGCCCAGTCGGGAACGCGCTTCGTCGGCCATCGCCAGCTCCCTTGGATTCACTCGCTCACTCCGGAATCAGAATTTCAGGTTTGATCAGATCGTAGGGTGGGCAAAGGCGCATTCCTTGCGCCGTGCCTACCATCGTCCAACCGCGAAAAAGATTGGTGGGCACGCTTCGCTTTGCCCACCCTACGTCCGTTCAATGCGTGCGCAGCTCGCGCTCGCGCTGGATCACTTCCGTCGCAAGCTTGAGATAGGCTTCGCTGCCGACGCATTTGAGGTCGTACACCAGCACCGGCTTGCCATAGGACGGCGCCTCGGAAATGCGGACGTTGCGCGGGATCATGGTGTTGTAGACCTTGGATCCCATGAACTGCCTGACATCGGCGACAACCTGGTTCGACAGATTGTTGCGCGAGTTGAACATGGTCAGCACGATGCCATGGATCGACAAATTCGGATTGAGGGTCGAGCGCACCTGCTCCACGGTCTGCAGTAATTGCGAGAGACCTTCGAGCGCGAAGAACTCACATTGCAGCGGCACCAGGATCGCATCCGACGCGGCCATCGCATTGACGGTGAGAAGATTGAGTGACGGCGGACAATCGATCAGCACATAGGTGTAGTCGGTCTCATCTGACGCGTTGGTGTTGAGCGCCGCGATCGCGTCGCGCAGCCGGTAGGCGCGATCGCGCGTCGATCCCAGCTCCAGTTCGAGGCCGGAAAGATCCATCGTCGAAGCGGCGATATGCAGCCGCGGCACCGCGGTCGCCACCACGGCGTCGCGCAGCGGCGCCTCGCCGATCAGCACGTCATAGGTCGAGACATTGCGGCTGCGGCGATCGATGCCAAGGCCGGTCGAGGCGTTGCCCTGCGGATCGAGATCGACCACCAGCACACGCTCGCCGATCGCCGCCAGGGCCGTGCCGAGATTGATCGCGGTCGTTGTCTTGCCGACACCGCCCTTTTGATTGGCGAGCGACAAAATGCGCGGATGCCCGGGCGACCTTGGTCCCCTATCCTCTTGATATATTTGATCAATTACGGTCATGTGGATACGCCATGGGCTCTGGTGGACGGATTACGCCGCTCGATCTTGTCGAGCTCGACGATCCAGCCGTGTCCGCCGGTGCGGCTGGAATGCAATTGTGGCTTGATATTCCAATATTTAGTGGATTCGGTCAATTCGGCCTCTACATCTTGACCCTTCAAAAACAAAGCTTTTGCACCTCGTTTCACCAAGGGTTCGGCGTAGCCGATGAGTTGATGTAGCGGAGCCACCGCCCGAGCGGTGACGCAATCAACGCGGCCAACCGCGCTATCCACACTATCCCCGATATCCGTCAGGTGAAGTGTGCCTGGCGCGTTAGTAACGCGCAGCGCTTCGCGCAGGAATGCGCCCTTCTTCGAATTGCGTTCGACCAGATGAATCATCGCACCGGGAATCTCCGCCAGCGCGCACGCCAGCACCACACCGGGAAAGCCGCTGCCGCTGCCAAAGTCGGCCCAAACCTTCGCCGTCGGCGCCAGTGCCAGCAACTGCAGCGAATCGGAGATGTGCCGGGTCCACAGAGTCGGAAGCGTCGACGGCGCGACCAGATTGGTTTTGGCCTGCCATTCCAGCAGCAGGCCGATATAGCGATCCAGCCGCGCCTCTGTTTCAGGTGAAACCGGTGTCAACGCGAGTGCCGCCGCTTTATCGGACGGAAGCACTGGGGAGCTGTTGTGTCTGGCCGCTTTGGACATCGATCTTCCAGATTGAGTGGTCATCTTAAGATAGCTGGGCTTGGGCAAGCCCCCAAACCCGAATCTCATTGCGCGTAGCTCAGAGTCTGGCTCAGAAAGCAGCCCTTCGGAAGAGTTCGTCATGCCTGGGCTTGTCCCGGGTATCCACGCCTTGATTGCCCTTAAGCGGAAGAGGTGGATGGCCGGGACGAAGCCGGCCATGACGAAAGTCAGGTCGGGAAGAAACCTGTAAGCATCGGGTGCTTTCCCGGTCCCTCTTGGGATCGGCATCGCAGCGAGGGAGCGATCTGTTTCACGTGAAACGTCATGCCAGGACCCTTCGTGGTGGCCGCAAACAACCGTAGTGGGCGGGGCGCAGGGAAACGGCTCGCTTCATCCTCAACTCAGGTACAACCCGGTCTCAGTCGCCTACCCCGCCTCTGTTTCACGTGAAACAGTTCACGCCGTCGCCTTTGACGCCTTTCGGCGCGCTTCTCTCCGTAGATAGGCCGCCAGAATGCCCAGTGCCGCCGGAGTCAGGCCATCGAGCCGGCCCGCCTGCCCCACCGTACGCGGTCGAGCCTTCTCAAGCTTCGATCGAGCCTCATTGGAGAGCCCGGGCACATCGGCATAATCGATATCGGTGAGCACCAGGCCTTCATCACGGCGGAAGGCATCGACATCGGCGGTCTGGCGCTTGAGATAGACGTCGTATTTGGCGTCGATCTCAAGATGGACCGCGATCGATGGGGCGATGGCTGACAATTCTGGCCAGATCCCGTGCAGCTCGGCCCACCCGATCTCCGGATAGGCCAGTAGTTCAAAGGCCGAGCGGCGATGGCCATCTCGATTGAGCGCCAGGCCGTGCTTGGCGGCTTCATTGGGCGTGATCGAGAGGCTCTTCGCCAGCAACTTCGCGGCATCCAGCGCAGCCATCTTGGACTGATGGCGTTGCGAGCGGGCCGCTCCGACGCAGCCAAGGGCTATTCCCTTGTCGGTGAGGCGTTGATCCGCATTGTCCGCCCGCAGGGTCAGGCGGTATTCGGCCCGCGAAGTGAACATCCGATACGGCTCGGTGATGCCACGGGTCACGAGATCGTCGATCATGACACCGAGATAGCCATCGGCACGGTCGAAAACGATGGGATCGCCGGCCCCGGCGGCCAAGGCAGCGTTCAGACCGGCAACGATGCCCTGCGCTGCGGCCTCCTCATAGCCCGTGGTGCCGTTGATCTGGCCGGCCAGGAACAGCCCAGGCAAACGCTTGGTCTGCAGGGTCGGATCGAGTTCGCGCGGATCGATATGGTCGTATTCGATGGCATAGCCGGGCCTGACCATACGGACCCGCTCCAGGCCCGGAATGGTCGCCAGGATCGCCAGCTGCACCTCTTCCGGCAGCGAGGTCGAGATACCGTTCGGGTAGACCGTCGAGTCGTCGAGACCCTCGGGCTCCAGGAATATCTGATGCCCATCGCGATCGCCGAAGCGAACGATCTTGTCTTCGATCGACGGGCAGTAACGCGGTCCGCTGCTCTTGATCTGCCCCGAATACATCGGGGAGCGATGCACATTGGCCCGGATCACATCATGGGTGGCCGGCGTGGTGCGGGTAATGCCGCACTGGATCTGCGGCGTCGTAATCCGGTCGGTCATCACCGAAAACGGCTCCGGCGGATCGTCGCCGGGCTGCATCTCGACTGCGGACCAGTCGATCGTGGTGCCGTCGAGCCGCGGCGGCGTGCCGGTCTTCAGGCGTCCGAGCGTAAAGCCGGCACGCTCGAAAGAGGCCGACAGCCCCAGCGCTGGCGCCTCGCCTACCCGGCCCGCGGGCCAGTTTTGCTCGCCGAGGTGAATCAGCCCGCGCAGAAATGTCCCGGTCGTGATCACGACCGCGCCCGCGGCGAGCTCCTGGCCATCGGCCAAGCGGATACCCACGACCCGACCGTTTGAGATCAAGAGCTCGTCGGCCTCACCCTCAATCGTCACAAGGTTCGCGGTCGCCTCGATGGCGGCTTGCATCGCCTGGGCATAGAGTTTGCGATCGGCCTGAGCGCGCGGGCCGCGAACCGCCGGACCCTTGCGACGGTTCAGCATCCGAAACTGGATGCCGCCGGCGTCGGCAACCCGGCCCATCAAACCGTCCAGCGCATCGACCTCGCGGACCAGATGACCCTTGCCGAGTCCGCCAATCGCGGGGTTGCAGGACATCGCGCCGACCGTCGCGAATCGGTGTGTGACCAATGCCGTGGTCGCGCCCATCCGCGCGGCGGCACTGGCGGCCTCGCACCCGGCGTGGCCACCGCCGATGACGATGACGTCGAACGATGTCCTGTGGGAAATCATGCGAGACTTCTATCCGGAGACGGTTGCGGCAGGAAGTCGGAATTTTGTCGGCCGCTGTGTTTCACGTGAAACAGCGCGTGGGTCGGAGGCTGACGCTCGGCTCCAACGGTGCTCGTTTCACGTGAAACAATTGCCCTAGGAATGAATATAGAAATGAATCAAATAATATATATTGAACCAAGAAATATTACTTACCTATACAGAACTCCCGGAAGATCACATCGAGAATATCTTCGACATCGACACGGCCCAGCAATCGCCCCAGTGCGTAGGCGGCCACGCGCAAATCCTCCGCGGCGAGTTCCTCGCCCTCCTCGAACATCAAAATGCTGCGCTGCAGCGAAATCGCAGTTTGCTGCAGCAACTGCCGCTGCCGCTCCCGCGTAATCAAGCCGCCTTCACCAGAGCCAAACAAATCCTGCGCAAAACCGACGAGGGACGAGATCAACGCCGGCATGCCGTCGCCCCGATCAGCCGAGATCTCAAAGTCCGCGCTGGACCCCACAGCGCCAAGATCGATCTTGTTGCGAACCATCCATAACGGTGTTGCCGTCTCATCCGGGCGCGCTGCAGCGGCCGAATCGAACAACCACAGCACCAGGTCGGCCTCCGCGGTCCGCGCGCGGGCGCGACGGACGCCCTCCTGCTCCACCGGATCGCCGGTTTCCCGGATCCCGGCGGTGTCGATCACCGTCACCGGATAACCGTCGAGATCGAGCTGGACTTCAATTACATCGCGAGTGGTGCCGGCATAAGGCGAGACGATCGCGACTTCCCGCCGCGCCAATTGATTGATCAAGGTCGACTTGCCGACATTCGGCGGTCCGGCGATCGCCACCACCAGCCCGTCGCGCAACCGCTCAGCTTTGCCCTGTGCCGCAAGGACTTCTTCGATCTCCGCCAACAGCGATTCGATCTTCGCGCGCGCCGGTCCGATCAATTCGGCCGAGACGTCGCCCTCGTCAGAGAAATCAATCCCCGCCTCGATCAGCGCCGACGCGCCGATGATTCGCTCGCGCCAGTCGCGCGCTCTGTCGCCAAGCAACCCCTTCAGTTGACGCAACGCCTGGCGCCGCTGCCGATCGGTGTCGGCGTGGATGAGGTCGTCCAGACCTTCGGCCTCGGTCAGATCCAGCTTGCCGTTCTCGAAGGCCCGCCGGGTAAACTCGCCGGGCTCCGCGGACCGGACATTCTCCAGGCCCGAGAGCGCGGTGAATAAGGCGGCCAACACCGCGCGTCCGCCATGGACGTGAAACTCCGCGACGTCCTCGCCGGTCGCGCTGGCCGGAGCCGGAAACCACAGCACCACCGAATCGTCGATCGGCCCTCCGCCGGCATCTCGCAACAGCGCCCGGGTTGCAACCCGCGGCGGCGGAACTTTGCCGGCAAGTCCGATCAGCGCCGTGGCAGCCTCCGGGCCCGACATCCGTACGATGGCGATTGCACTCGGCGCCCGCCCGGACGACAGCGCAAAAATAGTCTGTTCGCGTGGATGCATCGTCTATTTGCCCTCGCCTTTTCAAACAGGCAAAGCAATTTCAGATCGCCGGATGCATCGGCGCCGCGATGGCCTGTAAATCATTGTGCGATGCACCATAACTTTAGCGATTTTGCTGCAGCGTCGGCCGCAGCAATTCCCCCTCGTGAGATCATCGAGAGGGCTATTGTGCGACGCAACAATACCGTCGCATTTCCCGCAGCATTTTGCTGCGCTTGACGCCTCAATTGCGCAACCGAAGTCCGCGCCGGAAGGCAAATCTAACAATTTCAGATACTTGCAGTGGCCACGCTGCGCTGCGGCCGGTTTGTTTATATTGCACCATTGCTGCAACAAATCGCAGCATGGATATCGGGAGCGAAACGAAAAGGGCGCCCGGCTCTCGCCGCGGCGCCCTCTCTAAAAACCTTCCGACGGATCAGGTATTCATCGAATCGAAGAATTCGGAGTTGTTCTTGGTGTTGCGGAGCTTGTCGAGCAGGAAGTCGATTGCATCCATCGTGCCCATCGGATTGAGGATCCGGCGCAGCACATACATCTTCTTCAGCAGTTGCGGATCGGTGATCAGCTCTTCCTTGCGGGTGCCGGAGCGCGAAATATCGATCGCCGGGAAGGTCCGCTTGTCCGAAACCTTGCGGTCCAGGATCAGTTCTGAGTTACCGGTGCCCTTGAATTCTTCGAAGATCACTTCGTCCATTCGGCTGCCGGTATCGACCAGCGCGGTGGCGATGATGGTGAGCGACCCGCCCTCCTCGATGTTGCGCGCGGCGCCAAAGAAGCGTTTTGGCCGCTGCAGTGCGTTGGCGTCGACGCCGCCGGTCAGCACCTTGCCGGATGACGGCACCACGGTGTTGTAGGCGCGGCCCAGCCGGGTAATCGAGTCCAGCAGGATCACGACGTCACGGCCGTGTTCAACCAGCCGCTTGGCCTTCTCGATCACCATCTCGGCGACCTGGACGTGACGCACCGCCGGTTCGTCGAACGTGGAGGACACCACCTCGCCCTTCACCGAGCGCTGCATGTCCGTGACTTCTTCCGGACGCTCGTCGATCAGCAGCACGATCAGATAGCATTCCGGGTGATTGGCGGTGATCGAGTGCGCGATGTTCTGCATCAGCACGGTTTTACCGGTGCGCGGCGGCGCCACAATCAAAGCTCGCTGGCCTTTGCCGATCGGCGCGACGATGTCGATAACCCTTGCAGACAAGTCTTTCCGGGTGGGGTCTTCGAGTTCGAGCCGGAAACGCTGATCGGGAAACAGCGGGGTCAGGTTGTCGAAATTGACCTTGTGCTTGGACTTCTCCGGATCTTCGAAATTGAGCGTATTGACCTTCAGCAGCGCAAAATAGCGTTCACCTTCCTTCGGGCTGCGGATATGGCCTTCGATGGTGTCGCCGGTCCGCAGACCGAAGCGGCGGATCTGCGAGGGCGAGACGTAGATGTCATCCGGGCCCGGCAAATAATTGGCGTCCGGTGAGCGCAGAAATCCAAAGCCGTCGGAGAGAACCTCGACGACGCCTTCGCCGATAATGTCGGTTTCCTGGATCGCCAGCTGCTTGAGAATGGCGAACATCAGCTCCTGCTTGCGCATCGTGCTGGCGTTTTCGACCCCTTTTTCTTCCGCAAACGTGACGAGTTCCGCCGGCGTCTGGGATTTGAGGTCTTGGAGTTTAATTTCCCGCATTGGGGTGGTCCTGTGGAGTAACTAAGAGGGGAGGGGGTGCAAGGTGGCTTTACGGAAATGCGGACGCGAAATCAGGATGGTCCGCAGGTCTGAGCGAGGAAATTGCCGGTGAGGCTTCAAACCTGATGTGATGGCCGGCTCAACAACGAAGCCGAAGCACAACCACATCCGCCTGCGTGGGGTGGGACTTCAACAATATAGAAAATCACACTGCGCTCTGCAAGGAGGTCCAAAGCAATGCTCACCTGCTTTTGTCGGGAATCAACATCGTCAAAACGGTTTGACCACCACCAAAATGACAATACCGATCATCAATAGGGTCGGTACCTCATTGATAAATCTGTAGAATCTCTGGCTCCGCTGATTGCGGTCGGCGGCAAAATCCTTCGCGCAGCGGGAAAAAAAACCGTGCACGCCGGACAGCAGCACGACCAACAGCAATTTCCCGTGCAACCACGGGGCAGAAAACCAGTGACCGGACCACGCCAGGTAGAGCCCGGCCAACCACGTCACGATCATCGCCGGATTGATGATCGCTTTCAGCAACCGCCGTTCCATCACCTTGAACGTCTCGGACTGCTTCGATCCGATCTCGGCTTCGCAATGATAAACAAACAGCCGCGGCAGATAGAGCATTCCCGCCATCCACGCGATGACGGCAATGATGTGCAGCGCCTTGATCCACTCGTACACCGTGGGATGCCTCGCTCGTTTGCAAACAGATCGTCGGTCGCGTCGAGGCTGGAACGTTTCAGCCGATTTCAGCGTTGCCGACCACCATGACTTGGTTCGAACGGAGACATATCCGCAAGCAGCCCTTTTCTAAAACAATATTATTAAAATCTTAAGTTTGAGTCTAAGTAGCCGTGGATTTAACTCATAAAAGACTGTCCCGGAATTTTCCTGTCTTGTGCACATTCATCAACAATTCGGCTGGCACTTGTGGCTGTCCGAATAACACCACTGGCTTCAAGCGCTTGCGTCGTTCGGTGGTCAGTTTATGAAGAGACAAGTCCACATAACCCCACTATCATTCCGGACGTCGAATAACTTGTTCCCGATGGCAGCCCTGTGAAGAAAAAGCCGGGTTATCCCGGAACCGCAGGTCCGACCCCAATTCTGTCGGGTAAGCTCCACAGAGATTCACAGGATACACAGGGTCCACCGTGCCTACGATCGGCAATTATTTTCACCTTCATCTGGTCTCCGATTCGACCGGCGAGACGCTGATCACGGTGGCGCGCGCGGTGGCGGCGCAGTACGCCAACGTGACGCCGGTCGAACATGTCTATCCGCTGGTGCGCAGCCAGAAGCAGCTCGATCGCGTGCTCGATGAGATCGAGGAAGCGCCGGGAATTGTGCTGTTCACGTTGCTAGAAAAGGATCTGGTCGCGCGGCTCGAAGGCAAGTGCAAGGAAATCAATATTCCGAGCCTGTCGATTATCGGCCCGGTGATGCAACTCTTTCAGGCCTATCTCGGTGCCGCGACGACCGGCCGTGTCGGCGCGCAGCACACGTTGAATGCGGAATATTTCAAGCGCATCGACGCGCTGAATTACACGATGATTCACGATGACGGCCAGCATGTCGAAGGCCTGGAAGAAGCTGATGTGGTGCTGGTCGGCGTGTCCCGCACGTCGAAGACACCGACCTCGATCTATCTCGCCAACCGCGGTGTTCGCACCGCCAACGTTCCGCTGGTGCCGGGCATCGCGATTCCGCATCAGCTGGAGAATTTGAAAAA
This sequence comes from uncultured Alphaproteobacteria bacterium, assembly GCA_963738105.1. GTDB lineage: Bacteria > Pseudomonadota > Alphaproteobacteria > Rhizobiales > Xanthobacteraceae > Bradyrhizobium. The sequence continues at coordinate 25,259 of CAVTWC010000027.1, forward strand.
GCCGCTGGTGGTCAGCCTGCATGCGACACCGGAGCGGCTGATCCAGATCCGGCAGAACCGGCTGTTGAGCATCGGCGCCGGTGCCGGCAACGACGATTATATCGATCGCCAATCGGTAACCGATGAAGTTGCGTTTGCGCGGCGGCTGAGCGCCAAATTCAATTGGGCGCTGCTCGACGTCACGCGGCGATCGATCGAGGAAACCTCGGCGGCGATTATGAAATTGATGGCTGACCGGCAACGCCAGCAGCCTTCGGAATAATCGTCCAGCGATGACCATCTGGCGCGGAAAACACCCGTTGATACTGGCCTCGCAAAGCCGCGCGCGGCAAGTGTTGTTGGCTAAGTCCGGCATCGCCTTTGAAGCTGTCCCGGCCGAGATTGACGAGCGGGAGATTCAACGGGCCTCTGGCTTGGCGGCGCCCAGCGAGATCGCTTCACTTCTCGCGCGCCAGAAAGCGCTTTGGGTCTCATCCAGTCAGCCCGATCGAATTGTCGTCGGCGCGGATCAGACACTGGCCTTGGCAAAACAGCTTTTCTCAAAGCCCGCCGGCCGAGCCCAGGCCGCAGATCAACTGCGAACCCTTGCCGGCAACAGCCATGAGCTTCACTCCGCCGTTGCCGTCGCGCGCGGTGGCAAGATCCTGTTCGAAACAGTTTCAGTGGCGCGCATGACGATGCGGCAACTGAGCGAAGCGCAGATCAATGCCTATCTCGACGAAGCCGGCGCGGCCGTGACGACCAGCGTCGGCGCCTATCAGCTCGAGGGGCTCGGCATCCACTTGTTCGAACGCATCGAAGGTGATCATTTCACCATCCTGGGCCTGCCGCTGCTGCCATTGCTGGCGTTCTTACGCGGCGAAGGCCTGCTTGCGGTGTAGAAATCAATGCGGATGGTGACGCTGCCATGATCATTCTGGGTTTGACCGGCTCGATCGGGATGGGAAAATCGACCACCGCAAAGCTGTTCGCTGAAGCCGGCGTCCCGGTTTACGATGCCGATGCGACCGTTCACATGGTTTATGAAGGCGAGGCAGCGCCGGCGATCGAGGCTGCGTTTCCCGGCACGACCGCCAATGGCAAGGTCGATCGTGCGAAATTGTCGGCGCAAGTGGTGCACGATTCCGCCGCGATGAAGCGGCTCGAGCAGATCGTACATCCAATGCTGCGTGCCTATCATCAAAAATTCCTTGAGGACGCCGAGCGATCCGGCGCGCCCGTTGCAGTGGTGGACGTGCCGTTGTTGTTCGAGACTGGCGGCGAGAAACGCGTCGACGCGGTGGTGGTGGTGACGACCTCTCCCGAGGTTCAGCGCGAGCGGATTCTCGCGCGCGATGACATGACCGGCGAAAAGCTCGATGCCATTCTGGCGCGGCAGTTGCCGGACGCTGAAAAACGCAAACGCGCGGATTTTGTCGTGGATACATCGCACGGGCTCGATCCGGTTCGGGCGCGAATCCGGGACATACTGAGCGAGGCTGGTAAGATGCCGCGGCGGCGGGCCTGATTCGCCGCCTCCCAAAGTTCACTTCTACGGTTCTGACTGATGCGCGAAATCGTTCTCGATACCGAGACCACCGGCCTCGACCCGCTGCGCGGCGATCGGCTGGTCGAGATAGGCTGTGTCGAGATTTTCAACCGGATGCCGACCGGTCAGACCTTTCACGTCTACATCAATCCGGAACGGGATATGCCGGCGGAAGCTTTCGCCGTGCACGGGCTTTCCAGCGAGTTCCTGGCCGACAAGCCGCTGTTCTCAGGAGTGGTTGAAGGATTTCTCGAATTCATCGGCGATGCGCCATTGGTCATCCACAACGCTTCGTTCGACATCAGCTTCATCAACGCCGAACTCGATCGCATCAAGCGGCCGGCGATTTCACGCGAACGTCTGGTCGATACGCTGTTGCTGGCGCGGCGCAAGCACCCGGGCGTCTCAAATCGCCTCGACGATCTCTGCTCGCGTTATGCGATCGATAATTCCCGCCGCACCAAGCACGGCGCGCTGCTGGACTCCGAGCTGCTCGCCGAGGTCTATATCGACCTGATCGGGGCGCGGCAGTCGCAACTGATCCTGGCGACCGAAGTGCGCGACACCCGGCCGGGGGGAATAGGCGAAATGCCGCGGCGACAACGGACCGAGCCGCTGGCACCGCGACTCTCGGACGAGGATCGCGCTGCGCATCGGGCCTTTGTCGCCACGCTGGGCGACAAGCCGATCTGGAGTGATTTTCTCGGCGCGTGAGCCGAGCTCGCTTAGCTCGGCTTGATCTGTGAAGCTTCTGCCGCGGCGGCTTGGCGCGCCATGTTCTGGCGATACAGGCCGACGAAATCGACCGGATCGAGCATCAGCGGCGGAAAGCCGCCATCGCGGACCGAAGTTGCGATGATTTCGCGCGCGAACGGGAACAGCAGCCGCGGGCATTCGATCATGATCATCGGGTGCAGGTTTTCCTGCGGCACGTTGACGATCCGAAACACCCCGGCATACGTCAGGTCGAAGCTGAACAGCACCTTGCCGGCGTTTTCCGCCTTGCCCTCGATCAAAAGCGCCACTTCAAATTCGTTTTCGGCGACATTGTTGGCGTTGACGTTGATCTGGATGTTGATCGCGGGCTGCTGCGCCTGGGGTCCCAGCGACGCCGGCGCGTTCGGATTTTCGAACGACAGGTCCTTGGTGTACTGCGCCAGCACGTTCAATTGGGGGGGAGGAGCCGCCTCGGGGGGCGCGCCATTACCGTTGGTCATCGAAATATCTCCTGGAACGTTCTCAAGTGAGCAGGAACCGGATTGCGGCTGAACTCGCTTGAAGGGCGAAAAGGCCTCTGTCGGGGCGAGTGGCTATCATAGGGTCACGCCATCCCACAAGGATGACAGTGGGTCCATCCGCCGCGCCCCGCGCAAAACCCCGGCCGGCGTAGCCGGTCCAGCCCTAAAATAACCGCTTGGCCGGGCCACGAGGGTGTGACCTAAATTGTTGAATATGCGCGATTTCCGGGCATCATCGGATTTCCCCTTGCGACAAAAACGGAGTACAACGAGGCGGTGGTGACCGGGTGCAAGCACTGGTTTGGCCTGTTTCCACCGGCCTGGCCTTTCATGCCAAAAAGCGCGCCATTGGCTGGGCATAGTTTTGTGCCTACATGCTGCAGACTTATTCCATGAGGTAGTCTTTGCCGTCCCCGGAAGGGGAAACACGCTACCGCCGGACCCCGGCGTGAGAATCAGAAAGCGAATGCGACGTGGATATTTACACCATCATCTTCCTGGCGCTGGCGGTCTTCATTTTCCTGCGCCTGCGCAATGTTCTCGGACAGCGCACCGGGAATGAGCGGCCGCCTTATGATCGCGCGGCACGTAATGTCGTGCAGGGCGCGCAGGATAATAACGTGGTTCCGATTCCGGGAACGGTGATCGACCAGGCGCCGCTGGCCCCGACGGCGGACGTCGTTCCGCCCACCGATCGCTGGAAGGGCCTTGCCGAAACAGGTACGCCGCTGGCCCAGGGACTGGATGCGATCGCCGCGCAGGATTCGTCGTTCGATCCGCAACACTTCATCAACGGCGCAAAGGGCGCCTATGAAATGATCGTGCTCGCCTTCGCCAATGGCGATCGCCGCTCTCTAAAGGATCTGTTGTCAACCGAGGTGTATGAGAGTTTCGAGTCCGCGATCAAGGATCGCGAGAAACACGAGCAAAAGACCGAAACCCGCTTCGTTTCGATCGACAAGGCGGAACTCGTGGGTGCGGAAGCGCGGGATCGGGCAGCGCAGCTGACCGTCCGCTTTGTGTCGCAGATGATTTCGGTCACCCGCGACAAGGCCGGTACGATCGTTGACGGCAATCCGGATAAGGTCGCCGATATTACCGATGTTTGGACATTTGCCCGTGATGTTACTTCACGCGATCCGAACTGGAAGCTGGTGGGCACGGGTAGCGCCCCCTAGTGCCGCGACGCTGAAGTTCCTGCAGCGGGGGCTGCAAGCTGGCATCAGGAATTTCAAATCCAAAGGCGGCGTGAAATTCGCCGTGGCGGCGGTGGCGATTGCCGCAAGCCTGTCGCTCGCCCCGGTGCCTGCCGACGGCGCGCGGCCCCGCCATCTGCCCTATCCCCAACTGGCCTTTCCGCTCGTGATCAACGGCAGCCAATATGCCCCGCTGGCGTGGGCCGATATCGCCGGCTGGAACGACGACGACCATCTCGCCGCTTACCGGACGTTCCGGACCAGTTGCAAGGCGATCATGGCGCAGACCGGCCCGGCCGCCGATTCCAAGGCGCTGGGAATATCCTTGCGCGATCCGTGTCATGCCGCGCGCGCGAGCGAGATCACCGACGGCAACAAGGCGCGAGCCTTTTTCGAGCAACATTTCCAGCCCCTGCAGATATCGCGGCTCGGCGAGGATGCAGGTTTTGTCACCGGCTATTACGAGCCGATCATTGATGGATCGCGGACCAGGACTGACGTCTACACCGTGCCGGTGTATCGCCGGCCGTCCAATCTGTTCGTGCGCGGTTTTAAACAGGATGCCGTCGGACTGCCTAACAAAGGCGAAGTGTTCCGCAAGATCGGCCGCCGCAAGCTCGTGCCTTATTATGATCGGGCCCAGATCGAAGATGGCGCCATTGCCGGCCGCGGGCTTGAAATTTGCTGGCTGAAAGACCCGACCGATTTGCTGTTTGCGCAGATCCAGGGCTCGGCGCGCGTCCGTCTCGAGGACGGCCCGACCATCCGAATCAATTACGATGCGCATAATGGTTATCCCTATACGCCGGTGGGCCGCGTCCTGATCGATCGGGGAATCATCCCGAAAGAGCAGATGTCGATGCAGAAGATTCGCGACTGGATGGCTCAGAACCCCGATGGCGCCAAGGATTTGCGGCGGCAGAATCGCTCCTACATTTTCTTTCGCGAGGTGCAGCTGTCCGACAAGGATGAGGCCGTCGGCGCGCAGGGCGTGCCGCTGACGCCGGGCCGCTCGATCGCGGTCGATAAATCGCTGCATGTCTATGGCACGCCGTTTTTCATTGCGGGCGAGTTGCCGATCCAGTCCGAACAGTCGAAAACACCGTTTCGACGGCTGATGATCGCGCAGGATACCGGATCGGCAATCACCGGCCCGGCGCGGGCGGATCTTTATTTCGGCGCCGGCGCCGATGCCGCGCGGGTGTCGGGCCGCCTAAAGAACAATATGAACTTCGTGATGCTGGTGCCGAAAAGCCTTGATCCGTCGGCGCTCGGCCGCAAGATGCCGCTGCCGGATCCGAGGCCGTCGGCGAAAATCGCCAGGCTGTTTCCGCAAGTTGCTGTGCCAAAGGATCAAAAGAACGCGCCCCCCGCTGCAACCTCGCCAGCTGCCGCGGCGCAGGCGTCGTCGACGTCCACCGATGCCGACAAGACCGTGCCGCTGCCGGCGGCGCGGCCGGACGTCAAACCGGACCGTGAGCGGCGGCATCATCGCCGCCGGTATTATCGCAACATCCCATGAAGCGTCCCCGCGTCATTCCCGAGCTGGTCGATCCACCGCGGCGCAAGCGTGCGCTGAGCGAGGAGGAGCGCGCGCTGTGGGAAAGCGTCGCAAAGCAGACCAAGCCGTTGCGAAAAAAACCTCGAATGGCGAAAGCGGCTCCACAGACCGAAGTGCCGATTGCGGCAAAACCAGTTGCCGCGCTGCCGCGGGTCTCACACGCCAAACCAGTGCAACCGGCAAAGCCTGATCTGCCATCAGCGCCGCCGCCACTGGCGCCGCTCGGACGCCGCGAGCGTTCGCAGCTCTCGCGTGGCCGAAAGGAGATCGATGCGCGGCTCGATCTGCATGGCATGACGCAAACCCGCGCCCATCGGGTGCTGTCGGATTTCCTGCATCGCGCCCATGCGGACGGCCTGACATTTGTGCTTGTTATCACCGGCAAGGGCAAAATGGGGCTTGAGTCCGAGCGCGGCGTGCTGCGCCGCCAGGTGCCGCAATGGCTTAGCCTGCCGGAATTCCGCACCCTGGTGGTGGGATTTGAAGAAGCGCATATCGGCCATGGCGGCGCCGGCGCGCTTTATGTGCGGATCAGGCGGGTGAGGATCTAAAACGGCCGCACGATTCCGACGCGTGGCACCAGCGTCACGATCCAGCCGAATATCGTGGTCTTCTTGTCGTCGGCTGGGATCGGCGCGATGACCCGAGAGCCCGGTAACATCTTCACCGCATGCAGGATCAGGAACATGCAAACCGCCCAGTTCGAGATCCAGCGCGAATAGTCGAACACGGTTATGAAGATGATGAGATAAGCCGCACTCACCAGCACGAGCGCAGTGATCACGACGCGACGATGGAAATCATCTGAAAGCGCGCGGATCAGGTCGGCGAAATAACGCCACAACGGCGTGTGCAACCAGATCAGCAACGCAAACACCGGCACGCCCAGCAGGTTCGACGGCAACCGTGCCCAGGTATCGCTGAATTCCTTCGACAGCGGTTGATACCAGATATAGCCAAAGCTGAGGAGATCAGTGCGCGACGGATCGGCCATCTTGCTCTGGAGATAGCGAACGAAATCCGCCTCCGGGATCGGCATCGTCCCATCGAATTGCGCCGCAATGAACAACAGGACGATGGCGGCCATCGCGGCGAGACCGGTCAGCGCATTAGCGCGGTTGACGCCTTGGACGAGGTAATAACGCAGCACCACGATGACCCCGATGGTCGGCACATACATCAGCAAATGAATGTGATGGACCAGGATCAGGACCATCGAGAACAACGCCGCGCACAACACGAACGCGACCGAGCGTGCCGGTATCAGCAGCAGGACGATTGCGAGCGCGCAGCCATAGATGTCGAAATGCCCCAGCGTGTGCATGAAATTCTTCAGGAAGAACGGCGAGCCTGCCATGAACACGAACAGCGGCATGTGCCGGTCATCGAAGCCGAAGGTGCGCCGGAACAGCTGAATGAACAGGCCGAGCGTGACCAGCCAGGCCGCGCCGCCAAGCGCGAACACCAGCCAGACCGGCACTTTTGCGGAGAACAGCGCAACGATTGCGCCGATCAGCGCCCGCTTGGTGAAGCCGAAATGATAATCGGCCAACAGATGGATGTAGGGGACGTAGGGCGGTTGCGTGATCTTGTGGAGGAAAACCCCTGCTATCACGGCGACATTGACGACCAGCATCAAGCGCCAGGGGTTTTGCCATAACCGCGAATTCATTCAGCACCGGAAACCATCAAATCAGGTGCCGACTATCACATGGCCGATGCGTCTGCAGCAATCTTTCGTCGTCCTGCGTTCGCAGGGACGACGGTCTGATGTCCGTCTTACAAGATGAACCGGCTCAGATCCGCGTTCTTGGCGAGATCGCCGACATGTTTCTGGACGTAATCGGCATCGATCTGGATGGTCTCGCCGTTGCGGTCGGGGGCCGCGAATGAAATATCGTCGAGCACGCGCTCCATCACGGTCTGCAACCGCCGCGCACCGATATTCTCGACCGTCGAATTGACCGCGACTGCGATGTCGGCAAGCGCGTCGATGGCGCTGGCGGTGATGTCGAGCGTCACGCCTTCGGTCTGCATCAGCGCGACATATTGCTTGATCAGCGACGCTTCAGGCTCGGTCAGGATGCGGCGCATGTCGTCGCGGCTCAGTGCTTCCAGTTCGACCCGGATCGGCAAGCGGCCTTGCAATTCCGGCAGCAGGTCGGACGGCTTGGCGATATGGAATGCACCCGAGGCGATGAACAGGATGTGATCGGTTTTGACCGCGCCGTGCTTGGTCGACACCGTGGTACCCTCGATCAGCGGCAGCAAATCGCGCTGCACGCCTTCGCGCGAGACGTCGCCGCCGCTGCGGCCGTCGCGCACGCAGATCTTGTCGATCTCGTCGAGGAACACGATGCCATTGTTCTCGACGGCGTTGATCGCCTCCAGCACCAACTGATCGCTATCGAGCAGTTTGTCGGATTCTTCGTTGATCAGGATCTCGTGCGAGCCCTCGACGGTCAGGCGACGGGTCTTGGTCCGTCCGCCCATCTTGCCGAAAATATCGCCGATCGAAATCGCGCCCATCTGCGCGCCGGGCATGCCGGGAATCTCGAACATCGGCATTCCGCCCGACGATTGCGTCTCGACTTCGATTTCCTTGTCGTTGAGTTCGCCGGCGCGCAACTTCTTGCGAAACAAATCGCGTGTCGCGGCACTCGAATTGGCGCCGACCAGGGCGTCGAGCACGCGTTCCTCGGCGGCGAGCTGCGCGCGGGCCTGCACGTCCTTGCGCTTGCGTTCGCGCGTCTGCGCGATCGCCACTTCGACGAGGTCACGAATGATCTGTTCGACGTCGCGGCCGACATAGCCGACCTCGGTGAATTTCGTCGCCTCGACCTTGATGAAGGGCGCGCCGGCGAGCTTGGCCAGACGCCGCGCGATCTCGGTCTTTCCGACGCCGGTCGGCCCGATCATCAGGATATTTTTCGGCAGCACCTCTTCGCGCAGATTGCCGGTAAGCTGCAGCCGTCGCCAGCGATTGCGTAGCGCGATCGATACGGCGCGCTTGGCGTCGCCCTGGCCAACGATGAAGCGGTCGAGTTCGGAAACAATTTCACGGGGGGAGAAGTCGGTCATGGGTCCTAGCTAGGTTCAAAATGGCACGAGAACAAGTTGCATCGATGTAGTCGCCGTCACGGGTTGCGCACCATCAGCAGCGCCAGACCATCCGGCGTTTCGATAACGTGCTCGCTTTGAAAGCCTGCCTTCGCATAGGCGCGCACCGCACGAACATTCTCCGGGTCGGGATCGGTAACGATGCGTGGGATTCCCGATGCCAGCAAGGTATCACCGAATTGCCGGATGAAGGCCGAACCATGGCCGCGGCCAATTATCCCGGGCTCGCCGATAAACTGGTCGATGCCCCGCGTTGCCAACGGTTGCGGCCCAAAACCCTGATTCCAGGTACTGAGCGCGTAGCACTGGATATAGCCGAAGAGATGATCGTTCACTGCGACGATGAACTGATCCATATCCGGATGATCGAGATCGCTGCTCACCAGCGCGTATTGCTCGTCGGGGTCACCCCACCAGCGCACCACCTCCGGCGTCTCCAACCAGCGACGGATCGTTGGCAGATCATCTGACGTCATCGGCTGAAACGCGTAGAGCGGCGCCATCGATCAGCCGCCCTGCAAGGTCTCGATGGTCACATTGCGGTTGGTATAGACGCAGATGTCGGCGGCGATATCGAGCGCGCGGCGGACGATGGCCTCGGCATCCTTGTCGGTATCGACCAGCGCGCGGGCCGCGGCCAGCGCATAATTGCCGCCGGAGCCGATCGCCATCACGCCGGCTTCCGGCTCCAGCACGTCGCCGGTGCCGGTCAGGACCAGCGACACGTCCTTGTCGGCGACGATCATCATCGCCTCGAGCCGGCGCAGATAGCGGTCGGTGCGCCAGTCCTTGGCGAGTTCGACGGCCGCGCGGGTCAGCTGCCCCGGATATTGCTCCAGTTTGCTCTCCAGCCGCTCGAACAGCGTGAAGGCGTCGGCGGTCGCGCCGGCAAAGCCGCCGATCACATCGCCTTTACCGAGTTTGCGGACCTTTTTTGCGTTGGATTTGATCACGGTCTGGCCGATCGAGACCTGGCCGTCGCCGCCGATTACGACCTTGCCGCCCTTGCGGACCGTCAAAATGGTCGTGCCGTGCCAAACCGGCAATTCCGTCTGTGAAGCGTTCATGGAATACCCTCGTGTTATCAGGATTTAGGCATTTGCCGGCCCCGTTACAATCGAGACTGTTTGCGAGGCCGTTTGACGCCGGATTCCGGTCACCATAGGCCGAAGTTGGCCCCTGGGCAGGCCATACCGCAGTAGCGAAGGTCCGGGGAGCCTGTTAAAAGGGCCGCGTTTTCAAGGACGGGAAGCACGTTTCATGCGCACGGCGACCATCAAGCGCAAGACCAAAGAGACCGATATCGAGGTTGCGGTAAACCTCGATGGATCCGGCGTATCCAACGTCGCGACCGGGATCGGGTTCTTCGACCATATGCTGGATCTGCTGGCCCGGCATTCGCGCATCGACATCACGGTCAAGGCGGTGGGCGACCTTCACGTCGACCACCACCATACCACGGAGGATGTCGGGATCGCGCTGGGTCAGGCCGTCAAGCAGGCGCTCGGCACCATGGCCGGTATCACGCGCTATGCCTCGATCCACATGCCGATGGACGAGACGCTGTCGCGCGTCGTGATCGACATTTCGGGGCGGCCGGTGCTGGTGTTCAAGGTGGAATTCCCGCGCGACAAGGTCGGCGAGTTCGACACCGAACTGGTCCGGGAGTGGTTCAATGCCTTTGCGATCAACGCCGGTGTGACTTTGCACGTCGAGACCCTATATGGCGAGAACAGCCATCATATCGCCGAATCCTGCTTCAAGGGTCTGGCGCGGGCGCTACGCACTGCTGTCGCAATCGATCCGCGCGCCGCGGGCGAAGTGCCATCCACCAAGGGTCAGCTCGGCGGCTGACGATCTGTTCTCGGCGGAGAGTACCGATGCCGGTCTACACGGTTCATGCCCCTGTCGCGACCGATGCCAGCATCGCCGCGACCGACAAATTCGCTTTCGTGCGCGACGGGTTTCACTTCTGGGCGTTTGTGTTCGGCCCGTTGTGGCTCGTGGCGCATCGGCTGTGGCTGGCGGCTATCGGCTGGGTCGTCGTGCTGGCGGCAATCGATTTTGCCATGACGGTGCTCGGCGCCGGCCGTGGGGCTGTCTTTCTGGTGGATGTACTGATCGCGTTGCTGATGGGATTTGAAGCCGCAAGCCTGCGGCGCTGGACCTTGTCGCGGCGCAATTGGCGTCAGCTCGACATCGTTGTCGCTGATGATGAGGAAGCCGCCGAGCGGCGGTTCTTCGACCGCTGGACCGCCAAGCAACGCGGTCTCAGCAACGATCAATGGGCGACCGATCGCGGCGGACCGCCGCCGACCCGCGATATTCCGGGACAACCATTTTCGAAGCCGCCGCCCTCAGCGCAAGACGACATCATCGGATTATTTCCGCAACCAGGAGCCTCGCGGTGAGCGTTGCCATCATCGATTACGGTTCTGGTAATCTGCACTCGGCCGCCAAGGCGTTCGAGCGTGCGACGCGCGGCATGGAAAATGTCGGCAAGATCGTCGTAACCCGCGATCCGGAAGTGGTGTATCGCGCCGATCGCATCGTGCTGCCTGGTGTCGGCGCCTTCGCCGACTGCCGCAAAGGCCTCGACTCGGTTGATGGTATGCTTGAGGCGATGACGGAAGCGGTGCGCAAAAAGGCACGGCCGTTCTTCGGCATCTGCGTCGGCATGCAGTTAATGGCAACGCGCGGCAAGGAGCACGTCACCACGGACGGATTCAACTGGATTGCCGGTGATGTCGAGAAGATCGCGCCACGCGAGGAAAATCTGAAAATCCCACACATGGGCTGGAATACGCTCGATGTGCTACGCGAGCATCCGGTGCTGGAGCGGCTGGACCTCGGGCCGAAAGGCCGCCACGCCTATTTCGTGCACTCCTATCACCTCAATGCCGCCAATGAAGCGGATGTGCTGGCACGTGCTGACTACGGTGGCCCGGTGACCGCGATCGTCGGCAAGGACACCGCGATCGGTACGCAATTTCACCCCGAGAAGAGCCAGCGTTTTGGACTGGCTCTGATTTCGAACTTTCTGAAGTGGAAGCCGTGATCCTTTTTCCCGCCATCGATCTGAAGAACGGCCAATGCGTTCGCCTCGAGCAGGGCGACATGGCGCGCGCCACTGTGTTCAACCTCGATCCAGCAGCCCAGGCCCGCGCCTTCGCGGCGCAGGGGTTTGAGTATCTGCATGTGGTCGATCTCGACGGCGCCTTCGCCGGCAAGCCGGTCAATGCGCAGGCGGTCGAGAGCATGCTGAAGGTGATTACGATGCCGGTGCAGCTGGGTGGCGGTATCCGCGATCTCGCCACCGTCGAGGGCTGGCTTTCCAAGGGCGTGACGCGGGTCATCATCGGCACCGCGGCGGTTCGCGATCCCGAACTGGTGAAGAGCGCGGCCAAACAGTTCCCCGGCCGCGTTGCGGTCGGGCTCGATGCCCGCGACGGCAAGGTCGCGGTGCAGGGCTGGGCGGAGACGTCGGAAGTTACTGCGCTCGAAATCGCGCAGCGGTTCGAGGACGCCGGTGTCGCCGCGATCATTTTTACCGACATCGCGCGCGACGGTTTGCTGAAGGGGCTCAATCTCGACGCCACCATCGCGCTGGCTGAAAGCATTTCGATTCCAGTGATCGCTTCCGGTGGTTTTGCTTCGATCGAAGACGTGAAGGCGCTGTTAACTCCGCGGGCGAAGAAGCTAGCTGGCGCCATTGCGGGTCGCGCGCTCTATGACGGCCGCCTCGATTCTGCGGCGGCGTTGGCGCTGATCCGCAACGCGCGCGCCGCGGCCTAGGAGACAACAATGTTCAAGGTGCGCGTGATCCCCTGTCTCGACGTCAAGGATGGCCGCGTCGTGAAGGGCGTCAATTTCGTCGACCTGCGCGATGCCGGCGATCCCGTGGAAGCGGCGATTGCCTATGACGCCGCCGGCGCCGATGAGCTTTGCTTTCTCGACATTACCGCGACGCATGAGAACCGTGGCACCATGCTGGACGTGGTCCGGCGCACCGCGGAAGCCTGCTTCATGCCGGTGACGGTCGGTGGCGGCGTTCGTACGATCGACGACATTCGTGTGCTGTTGCGTTCCGGCGCCGACAAGGTGTCGATCAATAGCGCCGCCGTCAGCCGCCGCGAATTCGTGAGGGAAGGCGCCGAAAAATTCGGCGAGCAGTGCATCGTGGTGGCGATCGATGCCAAGCGCGTTAAGCGCCCCGGCGGGGAGCGCTGGGAGATCTTCACCCATGGGGGGCGGAATTCGACCGGGATCGATGCGATCGAATATGCCCAGGAAGTAGTCTCGCTCGGTGCCGGTGAGATCCTGCTGACCTCGATGGACCGGGACGGCACAAGGCAGGGATTCGACCTTCCGCTGACCCGCGCCATCGCCGACAGCGTCCCCGTACCGGTCATCGCGTCGGGTGGGGTCGGCAATCTCGATCATCTGGTCGACGGTATCCGCGAGGGCCATGCAACCGCGGTGCTGGCCGCATCGATCTTCCATTTCGGCGAATTCACCATCCGCCAGGCCAAGGATCACATGGTCCGCGCCGGGTTGCCGATGCGGCTCGATGCCTGACAACTCTTTGTGACAGAAGTGCTAAAAGTCAGATAAATCAATGCCCCCGATTTCAGGGGCGCGCGTGTGAGTTGAGTTGATGCCGCGTTTTACGATCCATGACCTTGCCGCCACCATCGATGCCCGAGCGGCTTCGGGAGGGGAGGCGTCCTACACCCGCAAGCTGCTGGACAAGGGCGCCGAGCATTGCGCCAAGAAGTTCGGTGAGGAAGCGGTGGAGACCGTTATCGCCGCGGTCGAAAATGACCGGGAGCATCTGATCGCCGAAAGCGCGGATGTTCTGTTCCATTTGCTTGTCTTGTTGAAGTCGCGTGGCATCGCTCTCGAAGATGTCGAAGCCGCGTTGGCGCTGCGCACGGGCATATCAGGTCTGGAAGAAAAGGCGGCGCGCAAGCGCGATTAGGGGCGGGCTCTCATGGATATTCGCGCGGCAGATCAGCAATATAATCCGTACCGTGTGTTTTCGCGGGAGCAGTGGGCGCGGCTGCGCGACGATACGCCGATGACCCTGGAAGCCGGCGAGATCGCGGCGCTCCGTTCGGTGCATGACCGGCTCGACATGAGAGAAGTCGAGGAGATTTATCTGCCGCTGTCGCGCCTGCTGTCGATCTATGTCGACTCAATGCAGCGGCTGTATTTCGCGCAGCGGCGCTTCCTCGGCATCGAGGACCGCAAGATGCCCTATATCATCGGCGTCGCGGGCTCGGTGGCCGTAGGCAAATCGACCACTGCACGCGTGCTGCAGGCGCTGCTGGCGCGATGGTCGCCGCGGCCAAAAGTCGACATGGTGACGACGGACGGTTTTCTGTTTCCCAATGCCGTGCTCGAGCGGCAGGGCCTGATGCAGAAAAAGGGCTTTCCGGAAAGCTACGATCTGCCGACGCTGCTGTCGTTCCTGAGCGACATCAAAGCCGGCCGCCGGCCGGTGCGGGCGCCGGTCTATTCGCATTTGACCTATGACATCATCCCGAACGAATGGATCGAAGTCGACCGCCCCGACATTCTCATCGTCGAGGGCGTCAACGTGTTGCAGACCGGGCGGTTGCCGCGCGACGGCAAGGCGGTGCCGGTGGTTTCGGACTTCTTTGACTTCTCGGTTTATATCGATGCCGAAGAATCGGTGCTGCGGAACTGGTACGTCCGGCGCTTCCTGACCCTGCGCGACACCGCGTTTCTCAATCCAAAATCATACTTCCATCGCTATGCGCTGTTGTCCGACGACGAAGCGACGGCCACCGCGATCGCGATCTGGGAACGCACCAACCTCGCCAATCTGGAAGACAACATCTTGCCGACCCGGCCGCGCGCGACCCTGATCATGAAAAAGGGCGCGGATCACGTCGTCGAAACCGTGGCGCTACGGCGGTTGTAAAGTCTACGCCGCGATATGCCGTGAGGCGGCGAGGCCTGCGAGCGCCTCAGTGAGCTTGTCGCGGTCGAGCGGCTTGACCAGGAAGCCGTCCATGCCGGCTTCGAAGCAGGCATAACGATCCTCCACCAGCGTGTTGGCCGTGAGCGCCAGAATCGGCGTCGGCCGGCCGGGTTGATCGGCTTCGCGGGCGCGGATGCGCTTGGTGGTTTCGATGCCGTCGAGCCGCGGCATCTGGATGTCCATCAATACGAGATCATAGGGCGCGCCGGCGGATTTCGCCGCTAGCCATGATTCCAGCGCCGCCTCGCCATTGGTGGTGATGACGGTGTGGTGTCCAAGCCGCGTCAGCAGCGAACGTATCAACAGCGCGTTGATCTCATTGTCCTCCGCCACCAACACGGACAGCCCGCGCACGGGCTCAGCGGCTGGCGTCCCGGTTTGATCCGGCAGATCGATCAAGGGATCGCCGGCGATATCGGGGGCGGCGATTTCCGGCGCCCTGGTGAGACGGGCCGCCAGCGAAGCGGCGCGCAACGGCTTCACCAGATAACCCGTGAAAGCCGACGAGAGCTGGAGGTCGTGGCGCGCGGCCGGGGTGAACATCAGGATCCGCTGCACCGCATGGATACGCGCGGCTTCGCCAAGCGTTTCGACCTCGGCGAGCCCGAAGGCGTGGTCGAGCAGCACGGCCTGCCACGACCGCTCCGGCAGCAACGCTTCCGCGACCGCGATGTCTGACACCATGCAGGTCTGGCCGCCCCAGCGCTGCAGCCGCCGCGCGATCAGCGAGGCTTCAATGGTCTGCGGCGCCACCAGCATGATCGATTGGCCGGTCAGTTCGGGCGCCACGAACGGCTTTTGGCCGCTCGCATCGGACCCGGCCAGCGGCACGGAGACCTCGAAGGTTGAGCCGACGCCGAGCTTGCTCTCCAGCGTGATGCGGCCGCCCATACGCTTGACGATGCGCTCGCTGATGCTCAAGCCTAAGCCGGTGCCGCCATAGCTGCGGGCGATCCCGTCATCCGCCTGCTCGAACTCGCGGAAGATTCGCTGCTGCGCCTCAGGCGCGATGCCGATGCCGGTGTCGCGCACCAGGAAACTGATTTCGTTGGGCCATATCCCGGGCTCGACGATCAGCGCCACGCCGCCGGTCGAGGTGAACTTGATCGCATTGCCCGCCAGATTGAGCAGCACCTGCCGCAACCGCGCGGCATCGCCGATCACTTCCGCCGGCAGCCGCTCATCGACATAGGCCGCGATCTCGAGCTTGCGGGCCTGCGCCCGCGGCGCCAGCAATTCGGTGATGTCCTCGATCAGGCCGGTCAGCGCGAACGGGCGATGTTCGAGATCGATCTTGCCGGCTTCGATCTTGGAGTAATCCAGCAATTCCTCGATCAGCGACATCAGCGCGTCGCCGGAGGTTTTCACTGCCTTGGCATAGGTGGTCTGCTCGGGCGTCAGCGGTGTGTCCAGCAGCAACCCGCTCATGCCGATGATGCCGTTCAGCGGGGTGCGAATTTCATGGCTGGCCATCGCCAGGAACCGCGACTTGGCGCGGTTGGCGGCGTCGGCATGGTCGCGGGCTTCGCCAAGCGCGCGTTCGGTTTCGGTGCGATCGGTGACGTCGCGGCCGACGCTCTGCATTTCCGCCGGTTGACCGGCGTCAGTGCGAACCAGTCCCTCGCGCCAGGCAATCCATCGTGGCCCGAGTGGCCCCGAGATCTTCTGGTCGTGAATTCGCGTGCCGTTGGTTTCGATCGCGGCGTCGCCCTGCTCGAGGATGGTCAGCGCGAAGCGGCTGCCGATCAGCGCCTTGCGCGGTCGGTCGGCCAGTTCGCAATAGGCGTCGTTGGCGAAGGTGATGCGGCCTTCGGAATCGCGCAGCACGATCAGGTCGCCTTGCGATTCGAACATGCTGCGGGCCCGCTCCTCGGCCTCTTTCAGCTCCCAATTGCGGTCGGCCAGCGCTTCATTGTGAAGCGCGAGCTTGCGCATTTTTCGGCGCATCCAGCGCAGCCGCATGCTCAAGGTCGCGAGCCCGACGCAGGCGAGCGCGAACAGGAAGCTGGCGCCGATCGCGAAGGCGTTGGGATCATAACCGGAATGTTCGGATCGGCTGCCGGCGATGAAGCCATAGGCGCCGCCAAAGGCGGCGGAGAAGACCATGAAAGAACGGAGCGCGCTCACAAGCCAGGGATGCCGGCGCGTGAAGCGGCGGATGCGCATCCTGATCCGGAAACTCTTCCCCATCCCGACTATCCTGAGTTTGCCGTTGGCGCGATCTCGACGCGAGTGGACGATGCGGTGGCGACCTTGCAAAGTGCTTGAGGAGCGATGCCTTCACGCCCTGCGATGAGAACAGGGTTAACGAAACCTGAACGCGCTCAGAGCGAAGCCGCGGTGAGGCGCGAATGGCCGCCGCGGGCGCCGACGATCAGGGCTGCTGCCTCACGCGCCGTGAAGGTCTTCGACTTAACGAAGATCCGGTAATCGGCCGGGCCTTCATGCGTCAGATAGATGACCGGCGCGGTTGCTGACGTTTTGGTGGAGATTGCGATAAATTGGGTCGCCGCGTTCATCTCGCAGGCATTGTCCTCGGCGCTGTCGATATCATCGACCACAGCGAAGTCAGCAGTCTCGGCGCTGTCGGCGACCTCGACGCGCACCGTCGCGGCGTTCGGATCATCGGTGAAGCTGACATGAAGGTCGGCATGCCAGGGCGCGGATGCGATCTGCACCGATTGGTCGCCGACGGCGATACAGGGTCGGGCGCCTGGCACCAGTTCGATGCGGGCGAGAATGGCGGCCACCATCAAGGGGACCACCGAAACCAGGATCTTGAAACGCAACATGATACGCCACTCGCTCAACCAGCGCCCGCAACACACCGGGCCTTATGGTTGGCAGAGAGTAAACAAAACTCGTTACTGAGGAGTTGATGCCATTAACTATAACGATGCGCGCGATCAGGCGGCGCGTTCTGACGTCCTCGGCGAGGGCACGGTAGGACAAGGCTTCAGCCAGATGCAGCCGGCCGATCCGGTCGGCGCCGTCGAGATCGGCCAAGGTGCGGGCAACGCGCAGCACGCGATGATAGCCGCGCGCCGACAGCCGCATGGTCTCGGCGGCATCGCGCAGCAATTTTGTTCCTTGCGGATCGAGCTTGGCGATGTCTTCCAGCAGCGCCGCGGGTGCCTCGGCATTGGTGCGGATGTGCTTGAGGCCGGCGGCAGCGTATCGCGCCAACTGGATGTCGCGCGCCGCGGCAACGCGGGCGGCAACCTCGGCGGATCCTTCCGCTGGCGGCGGCAGGATCAGATCGGTCGCGCTCACCGCCGGCACTTCAATGCGCAGATCGATGCGATCCATCAGCGGGCCCGAGATGCGCGACTGATAATCGCCGGTGCAACGCTCGATCCGCCCACGCTTGCAGGAATAGCCCGGCTCGAAGGCGTGGCCGCAACGGCACGGATTCATCGCCGCCACCAGCATGAAGCGCGCCGGATAGGTGACGCGATGATTGGCGCGCGACACCGAGACCTCGCCGTTCTCCAGCGGCTGGCGCAGCGAGTTCGAGCACGCGCGGATCGAACTCCGGCAATTCGTCGAGAAACAGCACGCCCTGATGCGCCAGCGAAATCTCGCCGGGCTTGGCGCGGATGCCGCCGCCGGTCAGCGCCGCCATACTGGCGGAATGATGCGGGCTGCGAAACGGCCGCTTCGCCGTCAGCGCGCCATCGCGGATCTCGCCGGCGACCGAGGCGATCATCGACACTTCAAGCAATTCAGACGGCGACAGCGGCGGCAGGATCGAGGGCAGCCGTGCCGCCAGCATCGACTTGCCCGCGCCGGGCGAGCCGATCATCAGCAGATGATGTCCGCCGGCCGCTGCAATCTCCAGCGCGCGTTTGGCGCTCTCCTGGCCCTTGATGTCGCGCAGGTCGAGCAGCTCGGCCTCGCGTTCGCGGACTTTCGGCGAGGGGCGCGACAGCACCTGCGTGCCCTTGAAATGATTGGCGATCTGGATCAGCGAATGCGCGGCGATGATCTGGATATCCGGGCTCGCCCAGGCCGCTTCGGCGCCGCACGCCGCCGGACAGATCAGGCCTTCGTCGCGTGAATTGGCGCCGATCGCCGCCGGCAACGCGCCCGCCACGGGGGCAATCGATCCATCGAGGCCGAGTTCGCCGAGCACCGTAAAGCCGTTGAGCGCATCCGGCGGGATAGCGCCGATCGCAGCCATCAGGCCAAGCGCAATCGGCAGATCATAGTGGCTGCCTTCCTTGGGCAGATCGGCCGGCGCGAGGTTGACCGTGATTCGCCGCGCCGGCAGTGCCAGCCCCGAGGCGATCAGCGCCGAACGCACCCGCTCGCGGGCCTCGGACACCGCCTTGTCCGGCAGGCCGACGATCGCAAACGCCGGCAATCCCGGCGCGACCTGCACCTGCACGTCGACGCTACGCGCCTCGATCCCCTCAAAAGCGACGGTGGAAACGCGCTGGACCATGCTGCCCCTCTGCCTGCAATCAAGGGTAGCGGAACTGGGCAAGGAGTGCAAGAACATTACGGGAACAGAGGCGATGTTCGCAGTATTCGATTGGGCTCGGGCTGATTACATAAAGCGTCGACCCGTAGAGGGTGCGGGTGAATATGAGGGACGGCAATGGAACGTGTGATCGTAGGCGGCGTCCTGGCGACGCGAGCCGTGCCGGGATTCCTGGTCGGGGCGCTTTTGCGGGCGCTCGGATATGCCCGCAACCGTATCTGGCTCCGGTGGAGTCTTGCCGCGTTCGCGGGCGCGGCCGTGTCCATTTCCTGCAGCGACCTCTGGGGCTACCTGATGCACCACGCGGTCATGCTGCTACTGCCGCTGCCGGTCCTGTTGGCGGGATGGTTGGTGATCGGCGCCGAACAGGCGCGGCAAATGCAGCGGCCGATGCGGACATGCCGGCGACAGTAAAATATTGAGCTGACGATTTCTGCTTCTCGAGGTGATCTGGGCCAGCCCAGTCGGCCGGCCCAGGACCTCGCATTCGATTAGAGCAGCATATTCATCGGCTCGGGATAATAATGGAATCCCTCGCCGGCCTTTGCGACATGTCCGTAACCCGGCCACGCAAAGTGATAGGACATCACGGGGATTTTGTTGGCCGCCAGCATGGTCAGCATTTTCACGCGTGACTGTGCCGCCTGTTTCGGATCGGTGTCGTAGGAGAATTCCATCAGCGGCTTTTCGAGCAGCAGCACCGCGTGATGGGTGAGATCGCCGAGGAAGGCAAAGGATTTGCCGTCCGATGTCACCATGAACATGTGATGACCGACGGTATGGCCGGGCGCGGCCATCGCCTGGACGCCGGGCATGAATTCCTGGCCGTCCTTGAAGAACACCAGCCGGTCGCGTACCGGCAGCAGGTTCTTGCGGGCGTGCACCACGAAATCCTTCAGCGGGCTGCCCATCTTGCCCTCGTCAGTCCAGTAATCGAAATCGCTTTGTGCGATGTAGTACTGCGCGTTCGGGAACAGCACCTTGCCGCTGGCGTCGACGATGCCGCCGATATGGTCGATATGGGCGTGCGACAACACCACCGCATCAATGTCTTCCGGCTTGATGCCGGCCTCCATCATGCTCTTCTGCTGGCGCCCGGTGGTCGGGCCGAACAATTGCGACGTGCCCATGCCGGTGTCGAACAGCACTAGGTTGCCGCCCATGTTCACGATCGGAGAGTTTTGCTCGAGCACGACATTGTCCGGATTGAGGAAATTATCCGACAGCATTTTTCTGACCTCTTCATCCGGCACGCCGACGAAGGTGCCCTTGGGAGGGCCAAGCGGCAAAGGTCCGTCGGACACGACGGTGACCTCGGCGCTGCCGAGATTGAAGCGATGGAAATAGGGGGACTGGGTGCCGACTTTCGGAGCGTGCGCCAGCGCACTCTCGCCGAGCAGCGTCGCTGCGCCGAGACCGGCGCCAAGGGAAAGCAGGGATCGGCGCGAAACATCGTATGTCATGCGTTTTCCTCTACTGTTTTTGATTTGTCGGTTTGTTTGCCTCACGATCTGTCCAAGGAACGGCAAACACCTTCAGGCTGCGCCCGGTTTGCCGGACTGGCAAGAAGAATCAGGCCGCAAAAATCAGATCGGCGGGAGAGCGCAGTAGAAATATTTCAGCAATACAACCGAGCGCGGAAAATTATTTTCCACGCGCATGGTCCAATCGATTTCGATCGACTTGCTGATCGCGTAGATGTCGCGCTCCCATGTCGGTCGGACGGGGTCAGTAAAAACTGTTCAAAGATAACAGATAGATTGCGAGCAATTCCGCTAGGGGTATTCCAACAGTTCCTCTGTAAAACCATCCGCAAGGGCTGATCAGCCTTGAGTGAGTGGGACGAGGGATCGATATGCTGGTGAATCGACGCGCAAGCGAACGTCAACAATGCCGAAGGGTTGCGAAGATTCAGTTTGGGATCGGCTCATTGCCGCGTGACTGCACGATCACGGACGTATCGAGGGGCGGCGTCAAGGTGGTTGCCGAGTATCCCGAAATTCCCTCGAATTTCACCATTACATTGTCGACCGGCGACACGCGCCAATGCCGGCTCGCATGGCGGATCGGCTGCGAATTCGGCGCCGAATTCGTCGATTAGGCCGGGATTACTGTCCGCCACCCGACATCGGCGGCAACCAAGCGGACGAGCCCTACCGCGAATTCCTCGGAAGCCGGTCAGCTTAACCGGAAGTTAGGGTTACTGTGAGCATTTCGAACCTGTTGCTGACCACAGGTCGAAGTACATGCGTCGATGGCTGCCCGAACAAGATCGCTCCGTGAAACGTTTTGCGTCCACGGCATTGTCCACGATGTTGGTGGTCGCGCTGTGTAGCTGTCAGACCGCAGGCATGTCAGATATCACGGGGTCGCTCGGTGAGAAAACCGAGGCAAGCCCCGCGGCCGGATCCCGGCAGGATCTGGAGGCCGACGGCGAGCGCTTTCGTGCCAACCACAAGGACGCCGACGCGGCGTTGGCGTATGGAAAAGCGCTCAGGGCTCGAGGGCAGCGGGCCCAGGCCGTCGCCGTGCTCCAGGAGGCGGCGATCGCCAATCCAGGTAACAGGGCGCTCCTCGCCGGCCTTGGGCGAGCGCTGGCGGACAATGGCGATTTCCAGGAAGCGTTCGACGTCCTCAGCCGCGCGCACAGTCCCGATAATCCGGATTGGCGGATCCTCTCGGCTCAAGGGGCCACGCTCGATCAACTCGGCCGTTACGACGAAGCACGGCAATATTATACGAGCGCACTGAAAATTGCGCCCGATGAACCGTCGGTGCTGTCCAATCTCGGGCTTTCGTACGTTCTCTCAAAGGATCTGCCCAAAGCGGAGGAAACCCTGCGCCGCGCCAACAGCCATGCGGATGCAGATCCACGCGTGCGGTTAAATCTGGCGCTGGCGGTCGGTCTGCAAGGCCGTCTTGCCGAGGCCGAAACCATCGTGAAGGCCGGCCGGCCGCCCGAGGAAGCGGCGGCGAACGCCACCTATCTAAGACGGTTGCTGTCGAAGAAGGATAACGCGCATTCGGATGTCGAGAAGATACCGATCGCGGCTGCCGAGCGGACAAAGTGATTCATCGGAAGTGATCGGTTGCACGGTCGACGCCGCGCGGCGTCGTCCATGACCGATCAGAACATGATCCGGAAACGTCTCACGCAACGATCTTCCGTGTCTTCTTGCCGCGGAATCGATCCATAATCGGCGAGATCAGGGAACGCTGCGGCTTTTTGGTATCGACGCGGCCCGTCAGCCGACGCGCGACCTGCAGGAAAGTCTTGGCGATTCGATGATTGGCCGAGATTTCGGCAATCATCTGCCCGTTGTTGGCGGCCATGCCGAACATGCGCGAGTTGAACGGAATAGAAGCGATCGGCTGGCTCTCGACGGTCTTGATGAATCCGCGCGCATCGATCTCCGGCCGCTTCGGCATGCCGACCTGGTTGAGACAATATAGCGGCATGCGATCGTTGGGTCGCGACGCCTTCAGCATGTTCAACATGTTCTTGGTATTGCGCAGGTTGGCGAGATCCGGCTCGGCAACGATCAGAATATCATCCGCACCGACCAGCGCGCGCCGGGTCCATCCGGACCACTGGTGCGGGATATCAAGCACGATGCACGGGGTGGTCATGCGCAAGGTATCGAAGATCGAATCAAACGCGTCGATGCCAAAATCGTAGACCTGTTCGAGCGACGCCGGCGACGCCAGCAGGCTGAGATGCTCGGTGCGTTTCGCCAGCAGGCGGTCGACGACCGCGGTATCGAGCCGGTCGGGCGAGAACACCGCATTGGCGATGCCCTGCAACGGATCCTGATTGTAATTAAGGCCCGCGGTGCCGAACGCGAGGTCGAGATCGATAACGACGGAATCCAGCGCGAGGTCGCGCGCAATCGCCCAGGCCACATTGTGTGCCACGGTGGACGAGCCGACCCCGCCTTTGGCGCCGACAACCGCGATGACACGGCCGGAGGTTACCGCCTCCGAGGCCGAGAACAGGCTGCAAATCGAACGTACGACGTCGATGGTTTCGACCGGCCCAACGACATAGTCGTTGACGCCGCGGCGTACCAGCTCGCGATAGGGCGCGGCATCGTTGGGATTGCCGATCACAACGACGCGGGTTCCGGCGTCGCATACGGTTGCGAGTTGATCGAGGTTAGCCAGGATATCGCCGTGGCCCTCGGATTCCAGGATGATCACATTCGGCGTCGGCATCGTGTGGTAGGCGTCGATCGCCGCCGCCATGCCGCCCATATGAACCGACAGCCGGGCCTTGCCGAGGCGACGATCGTCAGCCGCGGCGCGAACCACGGCCGCGGTGTGCTCGATTTCGCAATAGGCTTGCACCGAGATGCGCGGCGCGGGCGCGATGTGATCGTTCGCGGCCGCCGTGAGGTGCGACTCTTGTTCGTGATCTTGATCGATGTGATGGATCATTTGCCTGCGTCGCTAAGTTTGGCCTTGTCGCCATCGGGGTAGGCGGTCGCGGTCGGATTACCCTTGCGATATTTCTCGAATTCTTCGGTGCGCCGCGCCGTATAGGCCGGGGTTTCGGGCCGCGGTTGCACGAGATCGGCCGGGTTGTCGATCATCGCCGCGAGGTTGCGCTGGTTGGCGCAGCCAAAATTGTAATACTGCTTGTTCTCCGAGTAGCTCCTGTTGTCGATCGACGGTCCGATATCGTCGGGCCATACCCCGCAGGGGCCGGCTACGGCGGCGATTTTCGGATAGTTCAGCTGGATTGTCGCGAACAGCCGGGGATCGTCCGGATGATAGTGATGGACCGTAATCCCGTGCGCCGGTACGCCGGATGCCGCCAGCAGCGAGCGAATTTCACGAAACGCGTCCGCCGCTGCTGCCGCGTTCGGCGTATCGACCGGCACATCGGCAACGATCGCGCCGGTGCCTTCGCGACGCCAGTTCTGCGCCAGCCCAATCACGTCGGCGCGCTGGGATGCCGACAGGCCGCCGCGTGCATGCCCGACGAAAACCACGACCGATTGATTTCGCTCCTCGATCGCGATCGGATGACGCAGGCGATAATCGTCCGGAACGCTCGCCGTTATGACTTCTCCGCCGGTATTCGTGCATGCGCCCAGCGCGACTGAAAGACCAATGAGGGCGCCCAGCAGGCACAGGCTTCGATGGCCATCGATCGGCAATTTCTTTGTCATCGTTCTGTCCTTGTTCCCGTGGTGGACGGGTCGTTTATTTAGTCGGTGATGAAACCAAAATTGCACAGGCAGCCCGCGACCTGATCGACGCGGCCGGACGCGCCGTAAATCCGGTTGATGCGGGCCAGCAGGGCTGATTGGGAATCGGACGCGGGCGCAAAGCCGTCATCCGGGCGTGACAATTCCTTCTGGGCAACCGAGCGGACAACATAGGGCGTCACCAGAACCACCAATTCGGTCTCGTTGTTGACGAAGTCCTGGCTTCTGAAAAGTTGTCCAAGGACGGGGATGGAGTCGACGCCGGGCATGCCGTTGACGGCCTGCTTGGTCTGCTCCTGGATCAGACCGGCCATCGCCATCGAGCCACCCGACGGAATCTCCAGCGTCGTTTCAGCGCGGCGGGTCTTGATCGAAGGAATCGCCGTGCCGTTGGCACCTCCGATCAGCGCGTTTTCGCTGGAGACTTCCGACACTTCGGTCATCACCCGCAGGCTGATCCGTCCCTCGGACATCACCACCGGCGTGAAGTTGAGCGAGATGCCGAATTTCTTGAAGCTGACGGTCTGGACGCATTGTCCTATCGCGCCCGCCGTCGTGGTCTGGCAGGTCACGCCGGTCGGAATCGGAAATTCGCCGCCGGAGATAAAGGTCGCGGACTCGCCGGAAATCGCCGTCAAATTCGGTTCGGCCAGGGTGTGCACGAGGCCTGCGCTTTCCATTGCCCGCAACGTGGCCTGCACCGAAGGGTTGGTGCCGAACTGTCCCAGAACACCGTTGCCGGGGTTCAGCGGCCCGTTGTTCGCCGTGAACGGGTTCGCATTGTTGAAGGTCACGACCGAGTTGCCGACGTTCAGCTTGGCGCTGAGATCGATGCCCATCTGCTTGATGACCGAGCGCTGGACCTCGGCGACGGTAACTTTCAACATCACCTGATCGCGGCTTCGGACCGTGATGTTGTTGGCGACCTTGTCGACGCTTCCCACCAGCCGCGCGGCAAGATCGCCCGCCTGCTGCGCTTCGATCGGGCTGGCCACAGAACCGGTCAGCACCACACCGTCGCCGAGGCCTTCGATCCGGATATCGGCGTTCGGCAAGGTCTGCTTGAGTGCCGCGCGTACGCCGTTGAGATCGCGTGTGACCGCGATGTCATAGGCGGCGATCTGCTGGCCGTCGGAATCGAAGAACACGATGTTGGTCTGGCCAACTTCCGAGCCGATGACATAGGCGCGCTGCGCCGAATGGACGATCGCGTTTGCAACCTTGGGATTGGCGACCAGCACGTCCTTGATGTCGTGCGGCAGATCGATCACCACGGATTTGCCGATGCCGAGCGCAAGAAAGCGCATCTTCTGGCTGCCGACGGCACTTGCTTCTGCGGCGCGGGAATCGCTTGCCGTAACGGGTAGCAGGGCCAGATTAAGCGCCAGCGCGGTGACGGCTGAGAACGACAGAACGCGAGACAACAAGGCCCGCGCCATCGGCTGAATTCCGCTGCAGTACATTTCGGTCGTCCTTTTAGTCACTTCTGTGTCTTGGTCACTTCTGTGCGGTCATCGGCGTCGAAACGCCGTAGCGGATCACGTTGACGCTATCGCCTCGCTTGCGCGTCTGATCGTCGGCATTGCTCTCGACGATGTTGATGTCGGCAATGCTGCGCAGCGCCAGCGACAGCGTGCCGCTCTGGCGCACGCGCGCGAGCGTCTCTGCCTGCTCGGGCTTCAACTCGAGCGTCACGGTCTTGCCGACCAGGTTGGTCTGGCCGTCCTTTTCCTTCGGCGCCTGATCGATCGCGAGAACGCGAATGTTGCTCAGGACGGTCTCCGAGTTGATGACGTCGTTGCTGCCGACGCGGGCGTCCGGATTTTTCTCGTGCCTTGAGAGAATGACGTCGACCCGGTCGTTGGGAAGAATGAAGCCGCCGGCGCCGGTCTCGGGCGAGATTTCGGTGGAGACGGCGCGCATGCCGGTCGGCAGGATCGCGGCCATGAAGCCGGAGCCATTGGCCCTCACCAGCTTCTGTTCGCGCATCGGCTCGCCAACGATGAACGGCGAGCGCGCGATCGAGCCGATGATCTGGGTGGTTGCGTCAGGCCGTTCGTTGCGGCGAATGAAAGTGCTGCTGGCGGTCGACGCCGGCCACGCCTGCCACTGCACATCCTCCGGCTTGACCGATTGGCCGAGGCCGATGTCGGACTTCGCAACCAGGACGTCCACGGTCTGCAGTTGCGGCGCCGGCTCGGCCAGATGAGGTTTGTTGTCGGGAGCGCCGCCGCTTACGAGATACGCGGCGATGCCACCAGCCCCGAGGGCGATGATCAGGACGATAATACGTGCGGTATACATACGCTTTACTGGCTACTCTTACGCCGGAAAGCTCGAACTGCACGGCGGTGACAGCCGAGCGTTTCCCCGGGCAGGAGTAAGCAGCAGCAAAAGTGTAAGCCATCTTGAGAGGCGAAAGACTTTGCCGAAGGTATTTAGAGTTTTGTCTCCATGGTAAACGAAGCGTTATGCTTTGAGATTGAATCCGCGGCGCTCGCGACGTGAGAATTGGCGTCGCAGCGGTCGCCGAGACGGCTACGCCGGCGCACGAGAAGACGCGCGCGCGATGGCTTCAATAATCGAATGCTTTCTCGTGCCGCGCGCCGGATCAGGCTTTCGCCCGCTTCGCCTCGATCGTGTCCCAGATCATCGCCGCGAGGTCGGGACCGCCGAGCCGCGCGATGGCGCGAATGCCGGTCGGCGAGGTCACGTTGATCTCGGTGAGGTTGCCATCGATCACGTCGAGGCCGACGAACAGCAATCCGCGCTCGCGCAATTTCGGGCCGACCGTCGCGCAGATCTCGCGTTCGCGCGCCGACAGGTCGGTGGCTTGCGCCGCACCGCCGCGCACCATGTTGGAGCGTAGATCGTCCGCGGCCGGCACGCGATTGACCGCGCCGGCGAATTCGCCATCGACCAGGATGATGCGCTTGTCGCCGTGCTTCACCTCGGGCAGAAATCGCTGGATCACCCAGGGTTCGCGGAACGTCACCGAGAACATGTCGAACAATGATCCAAAATTCATGTCCTGCGACATCACCCGAAACACCGCTGCGCCGCCATGGCCGTGCAGCGGCTTCATCACGACCGCACCGTGCTCGTCGCGGAACGCGTTGATCTCATCGAGGTCGCGCGAGATCAGCGTCGGCGGCATCAGCTGCGGAAAATCCATCACGAACATTTTTTCCGGCGCGTTGCGTACGCTGGCCGGATTGTTCACCACCAGCGTCTTGGGATGGATACGCTCGAGCAAATGCGTCGAGGTGATGTAAGCGAGGTCGAACGGCGGGTCCTGCCGCAGTAGAACGACATCGAACGCCGCCAGCGGCTCGCGCCTGGGCTCGGCCAAAGTGAAATGATCGCCGATCTCGTCGCGCACGGTCAGCGCCTGGACCGGCGCCACCAGCTCCTCGCCACGCAGCGAGAGCTTGTCGGGCGTGTAATAGGACAGCGTGTGGCCGCGCTTTTGCGCCTCCAGCAGCAGCGCAAAGGTCGAATCGCCGCGGATGTTGATACGCGCGATGGGGTCCATCTGGACAGCGACATTCAGTTTCATATGGGGGTCCGCGGGGTTAGGGGATCTCAGGTGCTGGCGTCGAAGGCTGCTAACAGATGGCGCGGCAGATGCCGCGGCGCAATCAGCATGGCGTCGAAACGCAGATCAAATTCGGCATGTTCGGGATGCGCCATCAGCCAGGTCTGGGCGGCATCGATGATGCGGCGCTGCTGCCGCGGCGTGACGGCGTAGGCTGCGTCATCGAGCGTGGCGCGCGCCTTGACCTCGACGAACACAACCACATTACGGCGCCGTGCCACCAAATCGATCTCGCCGACGGGGGTGCGAAAACGCTTGGCCAGGATGCGATAGCCCTTGGCCATCAGATAAGCCGCGGCGCGGGCCTCTGCCGAGAGGCCGGTGCGAAACGCCGCGACGCGCGCAGGTGCTGCCACCTTGGTCGCCTTGGTTTCGGCGCCGATGTCGCCAGCGTTGGTGTTACCCGTCTTGATATTGCTAGCCTTGGCCATCGTCATTTTCCGCGTCGCGCTGCTTCGACAGTTCGAGCGCGCGGGCATAGATCTCGCGCCGTGGGCGCCCTGACAGCTCGACCGCATGGGCGACGGCATCCTTGACACTGTCGTGCCGCAGCGAATTGAGCAACAGCTCGTCCAGTTGATCGGCGGCCATGATCGTGGTGCCCGTCGGCGGGCCGATCACCAGCACGAATTCGCCACGGGTCTCTAGCGTGTCGGCCGCTAGCGCCAGTTGCGATACCGGCCCGCGCTTGATCTCCTCGTGCAGTTTGGTCATTTCGCGACAGATCGCGGCATCGCGGTCGCCCATGATGCCGGCGAGATCGGCCAGCGTGTCCTGCACCCGGTTGCCGGATTCGAACATCACCAACGTGGCGTCGATCCGCGACAGCTCCGTTAGCCGCGCCCGCCGTGCGGTCTGCTTCGGCGGCAGAAAGCCTTCGAAGAAAAACCGGTCGGTCGGCAAGGCCGCCACCGCCAGCGCCGTCAGCACCGAGGAAGGCCCGGGCAGGGCAATAACCTGAAACCCCGCCGCGCAGACCTCGCGCACCAGCTTGAAGCCGGGATCGGAGATCAGGGGCGTTCCGGCATCCGAGACCAGCGCGATCGAGGCGCCCTGCGCCAGCCGCTCCAGGATTTTCGGCCGCGCCAGCGCGGCATTATGTTCGTGATAGGGTTTTAACAGCGCCGAGATCGCATAGCGCTCGGTCAGGCGCCGGGTGATGCGGGTGTCTTCGCAGGCGATAATATCGACGGCCGCGAGCGTTTCCAGCGCGCGCAGGGTAATGTCGCCGAGATTGCCGATCGGGGTTGCGACCAGATGCAGGCCCGGGGCGGCTTTCGGCGCGGTCAGGACGTGGCCGCCCAGGGAAAATGTCCGGTCGGCAGAACCCTCGGCGTCTTCCGATCCGTATATGGAGTTGGCTTTTGCGCGCATCGTCCCAATCTAGAGGGGACGCAGCGCTTGCGCCACAACGGGGTGGCCTCAAAGCCGGGTGGCGACGCTGCGGATCGGCTTGAGGGTGTAAAATCCTGCGAATGGCGGTTAAGTCACAGGGGCATAATCCTTTTGTTTCGGTTAACTATTCGCCGACAATATGCCTGAATCCACGCCCCTGATCGCGGCGAGGGTGACGTTCAGGCCGATTTCGGTCGGTCAAGAGAAGAGAGTGATGGTGGGCCCGTTCAATA
Organism: uncultured Alphaproteobacteria bacterium; assembly: GCA_963738105.1. GTDB lineage: Bacteria > Pseudomonadota > Alphaproteobacteria > Rhizobiales > Xanthobacteraceae > Bradyrhizobium. The sequence goes on from CAVTWC010000027.1 coordinate 54,837, forward strand.
CCAAGCCTCCGGCCGGGGAAACCCGGTCCCGAGGGGCCCAGCCTGCCGGGGCTACCCGGCGGACGGCGGTCGGGTTGATCCTTGGCGCGCCCCTGCTTTCGGCCTGCGCCGGGGTGCAGCAGAGCCTCAACCAATTCTCCAATCCGTTCAGTTCGTCACAGCCCGAAGCTGCAGCCGGCCCGGCTGGACCACAGCAGCAGCCGGAGGCGGTCGGTAATGGCCAGGTCAAGGTCGGCCTGATCCTGCCGTTGTCGGCCTCGGGCAATGCCGGCGTTGCAGCGCAGTCGATGAAAAACGCCGCCGAGATGGCGTTGGCGGAATTCCAGAGTCCCAACATCCAGCTCCTGATCAAGGACGACGCCGGCAGCGCGCAAGGTGCGCAGCAAGGCACGCAGCAGGCGCTCGACGAGGGCGCGCAGATCATTCTGGGTCCGTTGTTCGCGTTGTCGGTACCGGCGACGGCGCAACTGGCGCGCGCCCGAGGCGTGCCGGTGATTGCGTTCTCGACCGATTCAAGCATTGCCGGACGTGGCGTCTATCTCTTGAGCTTCCTGCCGGAGTCCGATGTCAACCGGATCGTCGAATACTCGGCCAGCATCGGCAAGAAATCCTTTGCCGCGCTGCTGCCCGAGAACGCCTATGGCAATGTGGTGGAAGCGGCGTTCCAGCAGGCGGTCGGCCGTCGAGGCGGGCGCGTGGTGTCGTTGGCAAAATATGGCGCCGATCGCGCCAGCGCGGCGCGGAACGTGGCGCAGGCGCTGGGTTCGGCCGACGCGCTGTTTATCGCCGATGACGGCGATTTGGTGGTGGCGATGGCCGATGCGTTGACCGCGGCCGGCGCCAATCTGAAGAATATCCAATTGCTCGGAACCGGGCTGTGGGACAATCCGCGGGTATTCGCTAGCCCTAATCTGCAGGGCGGCCTTTATGCAGCGCCGGATCCGTCCGGCTTCCGCAGCTTTTCCGGCCGTTACCGCGGCAAATATGGTTCGGACCCGGTGCGCACCGCGACGCTGGCCTATGACGCGGTGGCGCTGGTTGCGGCGCTGGCACGGACACAGGGACAGCAACGTTTTTCACCTGACGTGCTGACCAATCCATCTGGCTTTGCCGGCATCGATGGGCTGTTTCGCTTCCGTTCCGATGGCACCAACGAACGCGGTCTGGCGGTGATGCGTGTGGGTTCGGGCGGCGGCGTGCCGGTCGCGGGATCGCCCAAGAGCTTTGGCGCTTAAAAAGCAGCTTTGGCGTGTAAGCTACGCCGCCAAATCCGCAACCACGGCATCCAGCACCGGGAAGCCGGCCTGCGTGACCCGCAGCCGTCCGTCGGTATCGACGGTGATGGCGCCTTCTTGGCGCAACAGCGCGATGCGTTTGGGATCGAGCGTACGGCCCGACAACGTCGCGTAGCGCTTGGGATCGATGCCCTCGGTGAGCCGCAGCCCCATCAGCAAGAATTCGTCAGCGCGTTCTTCACTGTTAAGGAGATCGTCGGTGACGACGCCATGTCCGCGGTCCTCGACCCGCATCAGCCACGCTTCGGGCCGCTTCTCGGTGGCGATCGCGTGCCTGACGCCATCGATATCAAGCCGGCCATGCGCCCCGGGGCCGATGCCGGCATATTCCTCGCCGCGCCAGTACACCAGATTATGTTTGCACTCTGCACCGGGACGCGCGTGGTTGGAGATCTCGTACGACGGCAGGCCCTGCTGCGCGCAGACCTCTTGCGTGACGTCGTACAGCGCCCGCGCGACGGTTTCGTCAGGCGTTTTCAGTTTGCCGGCGGCGTGCAGGCCGAAGAACGGCGTGCCCTCTTCGATGGTGAGCTGGTACAGCGACAGATGCTCGGCTGCTTCCGAGATCGCCAGCTTCAATTCGTCGGCCCACATCTGCGGCGTCTGGTCGGGCCGCGCGTAAATCAAATCGAACGAATAGCGGTCGAACGCGCTGCGTGCGATCGCCACCGCATCGAGGGCTTCGCGCGCGGTGTGCAGTCGTCCGAGTGCTTTCAGCGAAGCGTCGTCCAGTGCCTGCACGCCGAGCGAGACCCGGTTGACGCCGGCGGTGCGATAGCCACGAAACCGCGTCGCCTCGACGCTGGTCGGATTGGCCTCCAGCGTCACTTCGGCATCGTCGGCGACGCGCCAGTGTTTTCCGATCGCATCCAGAATGGCGCCGACCGTCTGCGGCTGCATCAGCGAGGGCGTGCCGCCGCCGAGGAAAATCGACGACACCTCGCGGCCGGGCGAGCGTGCCGCGGTGGTTTCGATCTCGCGCGCAAAGGCGCGGGCAAAGCGTTCTTCGTCGATGGGAGCGTGCCGGACATGGCTGTTGAAATCGCAATACGGGCATTTCGACAGGCAAAACGGCCAATGCACGTAAACGCCGAAGGCTTCCCGGTCAGCGCGGCTCAAGGCAAATCTCCGCCAGTTTGACGAAGGCGCGGGCGCGATGCGACAGCCCGAGGCCGAGCGGCGGCAGGCCGTGCTTCTCGATGCTGGTCATCTCGCCGAAGGTACGGCTGTGCCCGTCGGGCAGGAACGCTGGATCGTAGCCGAAGCCGGCACTGCCACGCGGCGGCCATACCAGCGTGCCGTCGGCGTGGGCCTCCACTTCCTCAAGATGATCGTCCGGCCACGCTACGCACAATGCCGAAACGAAATGCGCTTTGCGCCGGCCGGGCGTGGTGGCGCCGCGCTCCTGCAACAGACGCTCGATTCGGGTCATCGCGGCGGTGAAATCCTTTGCCGGTCCGGCCCAGCGCGCCGAGTAGATCCCGGGTGCGCCGTCGAGCGCATCGACCACGAGACCGGAATCGTCGGCGAAGGCCGGCAGCTTCGAAGCCTGTGCCGCGGCGACCGCCTTGATGCGGGCGTTGGCCTCGAAGGTCGTGCCGGTCTCGTCGGGTTCGCCAAGGCCGAGTTCGCCCGCCGACACCGCCTCGATGCCGTAGGGCGCCAACAGTTCGCGCATCTCGGCCAGCTTGCCGGGATTATGGGTGGCGATCACGAGCTTTCCGGTGATTCGACGGGGCATGTGTGCGCTAGCCTATGACAGCCAAGGCGTAATCTAAAATGGCGTGATCTAAAATCACGCCACGGCCATTTTTTGCAGATCCACCAGTCGCGCCACGCCTTTGCGCGCCAGCGCCATCAGCGCCAGGAACTCGTCCTGCGAGAACGGGGTCTTTTCCGCGGTGCCCTGCACCTCGATGATGCGTCCATCCCCGGTCATGACGAAATTGGCGTCGGTGTCGGCCTCGGAATCCTCGGCATAATCGAGATCGAGCACCGGCGTACCGCCGTAGATGCCGCAGGAAATCGCCGCCACATTATCGCGCAGCACGTTGCCCTTGATCATGTTGCGGGTTTTCATCCAGCCGATGCAATCGGCCAAGGCGACCCAGGCGCCCGTGATCGAGGCGGTGCGGGTGCCGCCGTCGGCCTGGATCACGTCGCAGTCGACCGTGATCTGGCGTTCGCCAAGCGCCACCAGATCGACGGTCGCGCGCAGCGAACGGCCGATCAGGCGCTGAATCTCGACTGTACGGCCGTTTTGTTTGCCGGCCGAGGCCTCGCGGCGGGTGCGCTCCAGCGTGGCCCGCGGCAGCATGCCATATTCGGCCGTGACCCAGCCCCGGCCCTGGCCCTTGAGCCACGGCGGCAGCCGTTCTTCCAGCGTCGCCGTCACCAGCACATGGGTGTCGCCGAATTTCACCATGCAGGAACCCTCGGCATATTTGACGACGCCGCGTTCCAGCGACACGGGGCGCAGCTCATCGGGTGCACGGCGGCTTGGCCGCATAGGGAATCCTCCGGAAAATTCAGCGGTTAATGGCTCGCGGTGCTTGTAGGAGGGGGAACGGGGTGCGGCAAGGCCCTTGGCAGTTCCCTCGCTGCCCTTTTCAGCAGCAATCGCGGCTTGTCATGGGCCCCCCGGATCGACAAATTAGGGGAAGCTGTGAGGAGTAGTCATTGGCCCACCACGATCCGATCGGCCTGATCGCGCCGCATGCCGGCCTAGCCCAGCTCAACGAGCGCTCGCGGGACATTTTTCGTCAAATCGTCGAGAGTTATCTCGCGACCGGCGAACCTGTCGGCTCGCGCAACATTTCGCGCCTGATCGCAGTACCGCTGTCGCCGGCTTCGGTCCGCAACGTGATGTCGGATCTGGAACAACTCGGCCTCGTCTATGCGCCGCATACCTCGGCCGGCCGGCTGCCCACCGAACTCGGTTTGCGTTTCTTCGTCGATGCCCTGATGCAGGTCGGCGATCTCACCGAGCCGGAGCGGCAATCGATCCAGACCCAGCTTGCGTCCGTCGGCCGGGCGCAATCGGTCGAGGCAGCACTCGGCGAAGCCTTGACCCGGCTGTCTGGGCTGACCCGCGCGGCTGCGGTGGTGCTGACCGCCAAATCCAATTCGCGGCTGAAACACATCGAGTTCGTGCGGCTGGAGCCGGAAAAGGCGCTGGTGGTGCTGGTCGGCGAGGATGGCCAGGTCGAGAACAGTGTGCTGACGCTGCCGCCTGGGGTTCCCTCGTCGGCGCTGACGGAAGCAACCAATTTTCTCAATGCGCGGATCCGGGGGCGGACGCTGGCGGAAGCCCGTCTCGAACTCGAAACCGCGCTGACGCAGGACCGTGCCGAACTCGATCAGTTGACGCAGAAGGTGATCGCCGCGGGCCTCGCGAGCTGGTCCGGTGGTGAGCACGAAGACCGGCAATTGATCGTGCGCGGTCACGCCAATCTGCTGGAAGACCTGCACGCGCTGGAGGATCTGGAGCGCGTCCGGCGGCTGTTCGACGATCTCGAGACCAAACGTGGTGTGATCGATCTGTTGGGCCGCGCGGAGCGCGCCGAAGGCGTGCGGATCTTCATCGGCTCGGAGAACAAGCTGTTCTCGCTGTCGGGTTCCTCGACCATCATCGCGCCCTATAGCGACGGTGCCGGCCATATCGTAGGCGTCCTCGGCGTGATCGGGCCGACGCGACTGAATTATGCAAGGGTAATCCCGACCGTGGACTACGCCGCCCGCATCGTCAGCCAGATGCTGGGCGGCTGATGCGGCCGGGTTGCGCTTGATTTTCGGCGCTCAAAGCACGATATCCGGGCCTGCAGCTCCACAATTTGACCCAGACGCGATTTTTTCGAGAAGGCAATCCATGACCGATCCGAACCGGCAAAACGACGATCCGGCTGATACCGCCGAACCCGTGGTTTCCAAGCCCTACATCATGCCCGACGATCCCGAGGAGGGATCGGTGGAGGCGTTGACGAAGGAAGCCGCCGATTCGCGCGACAAGATGCTGCGGACGCTGGCGGAGATGGAAAATCTGCGCAAGCGCACCAGCAAGGAAGTGGCCGACGCACGGACCTACGGCATCACCGGTTTTGCGCGCGACATTCTCGACATCGCCGACAATCTTCAACGGGCACTCGACGCCGTTCCGGCCGAGGCAAAGGCTTCGGCCGATCCCGGCCTGAAGGCGCTGATGGATGGTGTCGAACTGACCGAGCGGTCGCTGCTCAACACGCTGGAGAAAAACGGCGTCAAGAAGTTCGATCCGTCCGGCGAGAAGTTCGATCCGAACTTCCAGCAGGCGATGTATGAGGTCCCCGATGCATCGGTACCGTCCGGCACGGTGGTTCAGGTCGTGCAGGCCGGCTACATGATTGGCGAGCGCGTACTGCGGCCGGCTCTGGTCGGCGTTTCGAAGGGTGGCGCGAAGGCCGCGGCTGCCGCGCCTTCGGAACAGAACTAAGCTGCGATATCGGCGGACTGGATCCGCTTGACGTCAGCCTTGGCCATATCGGCCCAGGCCTTGGCGAGCGAGCCTTGGGGAGCGAGCCTTGGGTGTCGATGCCGCGGCAGGCGTCTTCCACCACATAGGTCTCGAAGCCGGCCTTGCGCGCGTCGAGTGCGGTCCATGCGACGCAGAAATCGGTGGCCAATCCTGTCACGAATAGCCGCTTCACCTGGCGCGCTGTGAGATAGGCGGCCAGCCCGGTCGTGGTCTTGCCGTCAGCCTCGGTGAAGGCCGAATAGCTGTCCACGTCCTTTTGGAAGCTTTTGCGAATAATCAGCGCGGCATGCGGGATAAAATCGGCAGCCCTGGAAATCAGCGCTGTTGAATTCCGTCACGCACGGCGCGGAAACGCGGGAACGCCTGTTCCCATTGATCGCGCGGCGAGCTTCCGACGATCCGCATCACCCCCGAGCTGCTGAATCGCAGCCATTGCACGATCGTCACGGCGGTATTGTCCTTGCCGCTGACGGCGTTGATGCGCGTCTCATAGCCGGGACTGCCGTCGATCCGGATCGGCTCGGACATCGTGATCCGCGCTTCCCGCACGCCGGGAATTTGCATCACGGTCTCCTGCGCAAAACGGTCACGGTCTGCCGGCTGTGCCGGGGCGGTGCCGATCAGGCCGATCACCATGAAGGGGGCGGGTTCGAAACCGGTGGTTTCATCGGCGTCGGCGAGGATGACGGCGGCGCCGGGCGCCAGCGTGCGGACATTCTTGAAATCGGCGAGCGCGGTGATCTTGAACGGCAATTGTGCAAGCTGCTCCTCGACCGGAACCTGCTTGCGGATCACGGCCGTGGCGAACATCTGCCGCACCGCGTCGTCGGTGTAGATCTTCGTGACGTTCTCGGGAACCTGTACGGCGATATAGCCGGAGAACGTGCCGCCCGGCAGAATCATCGAATACCGCTTCACGCTGGTGGGGCCGTTCATGCCGGCTTCGATGGTGTAATAGGCGGTGCCGGCCGCAGTCTCGATGCTCTCGGGCTTGACCCCGGCGGGGCCGGCCGGATTCGCCTTGAAGGCATTCATGACCTCGGCATAGGCGTCGGCCGGAAGTTCGGCCACCAGCACCTTGACACCGTGGTCTTCGGTTTCGAAACCGGCGAAGGTCTTGGCGGGCATGAGGCCCACCAACGGCGTTACGCCGACCCGGAGCCCCGGGGGAAAGATCGGATCCGCGGCAAGAGCGGGGCTGAAGGTAGCCACAAGCAAGGCGGCCGCGGACAAGAGTCGCATAAGTCGAGTAAGCTGCATGAAAAATCTACTGGGTTGGCATTGAGGCCGTTCAATGGTCGGCTGTATGCGGGTCGGGTGGGGGCCACGTCTCCGGTCGGGCCGCTTTTAGCTGCTTTGCTGTTCCGGCAACAGGCCAAGAAGCTATCAAGAGGCGGCCATGGGGCGATCTGGCGCAATTCCGCTCCGTTAACCAGTCGCCTGCGAGATGCCCAAGGGGGGTGCCGGAGGCACCTTGGTATGGACGTCTTGGGCCTGCCCGCCTGAAGGCGCTGCGGGCTATGGGCCGGCCTGCCTGAAGAGGGGATACTATCTTTCACGGGGGCGGGTTTTAGGGGCTCAAGGTTGCGCTCAGTCCTTGCAGGGCCTGCCCCCCCTCCTATATGAGGCTCACCGTCGCAATATCGCGAGTATTTGATCGTTGGGGGTTCGGTTAGGTGCGCCGTCAGGGCCCAGCCAACCTGCCGCAAAAAGAAGGATATGAGGACCATGGGAAAGGTCATTGGGATCGATCTCGGCACCACGAATTCGTGCGTTGCCGTAATGGATGGCAAAACGTCGAAGGTCATTGAGAACGCCGAGGGCATGCGGACGACCCCGTCCATTGTTGCTTTCAGCGATGACGGAGAACGCCTCGTCGGCCAGCCGGCCAAGCGCCAGGCGGTGACCAACCCCGAGCGCACCTTCTTTGCGGTCAAGCGCCTTGTCGGCCGCCGCTATGACGACCCGATGGTCGAGAAGGACAAGAAGCTCGTCCCCTACAAGATCGTCAAGGCATCGAACGGCGACGCCTGGGTCGAAGCCGATGGCAAGACCTATTCGCCTTCGCAGGTCTCCGCTTTCATTCTGCAGAAGATGAAAGAGACCGCGGAAGCTCATCTCGGCCAGAAGGTCGATCAGGCTGTCATCACCGTTCCCGCTTATTTCAACGACGCGCAACGTCAGGCCACCAAGGATGCCGGCAAGATCGCCGGCCTTGAAGTGCTGCGCATCATCAACGAGCCGACCGCGGCCGCACTGGCTTACGGTCTGGACAAAACCAAGGCCGGCACCATCGCGGTGTACGATCTCGGCGGCGGCACCTTCGACGTCTCGATCCTCGAGATCGGCGACGGCGTGTTCGAGGTGAAGTCGACCAACGGCGATACATTTTTGGGTGGTGAAGACTTCGACATGCGGCTCGTCAGCTATCTGGCCGATGAGTTCCAGAAGGAGCAGGGCATCAACCTGCGCAACGACAAGCTTGCCTTGCAGCGCCTGAAAGAGGCCGCCGAAAAGGCCAAGATCGAATTGTCGTCGACCACGCAGACCGAGATCAACCTGCCGTTCATCACGGCCGACCAGACCGGACCGAAGCATTTGACGATGAAGTTGACGCGCTCGAAGTTCGAGGCGCTGGTCGACGATCTCGTTCAGAAGACCATCGAGCCGTGCCGCAAGGCACTGAAGGACGCGGGCCTCACCGCCGCCGAAATCGGCGAAGTGGTGCTGGTCGGCGGCATGACCCGCATGCCCAAGGTCCAGGAAGTGGTGAAGCAGCTGTTCGGCAAGGAGCCGCACAAGGGCGTCAACCCGGATGAGGTCGTTGCCATCGGTGCGGCAATCCAGGCCGGCGTGCTGCAGGGCGACGTCAAGGACGTGCTGCTGCTCGACGTGACCCCGCTGTCGCTCGGCATCGAGACGCTGGGTGGTGTGTTCACGCGCATCATCGATCGCAACACCACGATCCCGACCAAGAAGAGCCAGGTGTTCTCGACCGCCGAGGACAACCAGAACGCCGTCACCATCCGCGTCTTCCAGGGCGAGCGCGAAATGGCGGCCGACAACAAGGTACTCGGTCAGTTCGATCTGATGGGAATTCCACCTTCGCCGCGCGGCATGCCGCAAATCGAGGTGACCTTCGACATCGACGCCAACGGCATCGTCAACGTCTCGGCCAAGGACAAGGCGACGGGCAAGGAACAGCAGATCCGGATTCAGGCATCCGGCGGTCTGTCCGATGCCGACATCCAGAAGATGGTCAAGGACGCCGAGGCCAATGCGGCCGAGGACAAGAAGCGCCGCGAGGCGGTCGATGCCAAGAACCACGCCGACAGCCTGGTGCATTCCACCGAGAAGGCACTGGCCGAGCATGGTTCGAAGGTCGAAGAGAGTGAACGCCGCGCCATCGAAGATGCCGTCAGCGATCTGAAGGAAGCGCTGAAGGGCGACGACGCCGAGGCGATCAAGGCCAAGACCAACACGCTGGCGCAGGCTTCGATGAAACTGGGCGAGGCCATGTACAAGCAGCAGGCGGAAGCCGACGCGGCCAAGGATGCCGCCAAGGATGACGTCGTCGACGCGGAGTTCACCGAGGTCGACGACGACAAGAACAACAAGAAATCCGCCTAAGCGGGCTGGTATCATGACCCTCATTCCAAAGAGCGCCCGCGCTGCGTCTCAATGGAGTGGGGGTCATTTTTCGTTAAGCCGGAGGTTGCATCCTTCAATGCGCGTTCCTTCGGCAAAACTTGCTTCGCTGGCACAACGTGTCAGCTTTGGAATCTCAGGCGGATCTGACTGATGTCCACCAAGCGCTGCTATTACGAAACCCTGGAAGTTGAACGGAACGCGGACGATTCCAAGCTGAAAGCGGCGTTCCGCAAGCTGGCGATGAAATGGCACCCGGACAAGAATCCCGGCGACGCCTCCAGCGAAGTCCGTTTCAAGGAAATCAACGAAGCCTACGAAGTGCTCAAGGACGGCGACAAGCGCGCCGCCTATGACCGCTTCGGCCATGCGGCGTTCGAGCAGGGTAGCGGTGGCGGCGGCCCTGGCTTCGGCGCGGGCTTTGCCTCGTCATTCTCGGATATTTTCGAAGATCTGTTCGGCATGGCCGGGCAGCGTGGGCGCGGCGGCGGGCGCGAGCGCGGCGCCGATCTGCGCTACAATATGGAAATCACGCTGGAGGAAGCTTTCCTCGGCAAGACCGCCCAGATCGAGATTCCGGTGTCGGTCACCTGCGAGTCCTGTTCCGGCACCGGCGCCAAGGCCGGCACCAAGCCGAAGACCTGCTCGATGTGCGGTGGCCAGGGGCGGGTGCGGCAGGCGCAGGGCTTCTTTACGCTGGAGCGAACCTGTCCGGGCTGTCAGGGCCGCGGTCAGATGATCGAGGATCCCTGTCCCTCCTGCACGGGCTCGGGACGGGTGACGCGCGAGCGCACCTTGTCGGTCAATATTCCGCAAGGTGTCGAAGATGGCACCCGCATCCGGCTGGCCGGTGAAGGCGAAGCCGGCGTGCGCGGCGGTCCCGCAGGCGATCTCTACATCTTCCTGTCGTTGGCGACGCATGAGTTCTTCCAGCGCGATGGCGCCGACCTGCACTGCCGCGTGCCGATCTCGATGGTGTCAGCCGCGCTCGGCGGCGAGTTCGAGGTGCCGACCATCGACAAGGGCAAGACCAAGGTGAAAATCCCGAGCGGAACCCAATCGGGCCGGCGCTTCCGCATTGCATCAAAGGGCATGCCGGTGCTGCGCTCGCGCCAGACCGGCGACATGTATGTCCAGGTCATGGTCGAAACGCCGCAAAATCTGACCAAGAAGCAGCAGGAATTGCTCGCCGAATTCGAAAAACTATCATCCGGTGCAACCCAACCCGAGGCTGCGGGTTTCTTCACCAAGGTGAAGGATTTCTTCGGCAACCGCGCCAATACCTGACGCGGCCCGAAGAAGCCGCGTGGTCCGGTGTCGGGCCGCGCCAAAAAATCAAATAGCGCATGGTGTTATCGCCCAACCCCGCACACTTCCGCAGCCCGCCCATGAAGCCATTCGGCTTGACCGTTTCGGCCGCGCCCTATACGTCTTTATGACGATATTCTGACATGCCGCCCGATCGCGGTCCCGCCTGGTAGCGACAATGCCTTTGCAATCGTCCGCGCGTGCGTTGAAGAAACCTCTCCGTCTCGACGACGAGGTTCGCTTTCTCCGTTCGTGGATCGAGAAGCCGCTGCATATGGGCGCGGTGATGCCGTCGGGACGGGTGTTGGCACGCACCATGGCGCAATATGTCAATGTCGACTCGTCGGGGCCGGTCGTCGAACTTGGGCCCGGCACCGGCGCGATCACCAATGCGCTGATCGAGCGCGGTATCGATCAGAAGCGCCTCGTGCTGGTGGAATACAATCCTGGTTTCTGCGCACTGCTGCGCGATCGCTATCCGCAAGCCAAGGTCGTGCAGGGCGATGCCTATAAGTTACGCGACTCGCTCTGGGACGTGCTGAGCGTTCCCGCGTCCGCCGTGGTCTCCGGCCTGCCGCTGGTGACCAAGCCGATGCTGACGCGCCTGAAACTGATCCGCGATGCCTTCCTGGCACTGGCGCCCGGTGCGCCGTTCGTGCAGTTCACCTATTCGGTGGCGCCGCCGATCCCGAAATCGCTACCCGGCGTGTCGACCGAGGCTTCCGAGCGGATCTGGATGAATCTTCCGCCGGCCCGCGTCTGGGTGTATCGCAAGGGCTGATACCGCCTGGCGCCTAGCGCCGGAGGTTCGCCTGAACGATCAAAATCATGGCCGCGTTGAAAATCCTTGTGATCCCCGGCTCGCTGCGCACCGGCTCGCTCAATGCGAGGCTGGCGGCCACCATCGCCGTCGAACTCGCGGAGGCCGGCGCCGAGGTCACGCGAATCTCGCTCGCGGACTTTCCGCTGCCGATCTATGACGGCGACCTGCAAGCCAAATCTGGCTTGCCGAAGCATGCGATCAATCTCAAGCGCATGATGTCGGCGCATCATGGCGTGCTGATCGTGACGCCGGAATATAATTCGTCGGTGCCCGCGCTGCTCAAGAATGCGATCGACTGGGTGTCGCGCGTGCACGACCCCGGCGAGACGCGGGGCCAGGTATTTACCGAGCGCGCGTTTGCGATCGCAGCAGCCTCGCACGGCCGCCTTGGCGGGACGCGGGTGCTGGCGGCGCTGCGGCTGATCCTGTCGGCCTGTCAGGCGACGGTGATTCCGAACCAGCTCGCGCTGTCGTTCGCAGGGGAAGCCTATGATGATATGGATCGGTTGAAACATCCACCCGATATCCAAGCCATGATGGGGTTGGTACGGCAACTGATCGAAGTTTCTCAACGCATGATGTGAGGTGAAATGCTGCAGACCAATATCGCTCCCCGGGACCGCTTGATTGTCGCGTTGGATTTGCCTGACGTCGCGGCCGCGGAAGCGATGGTCGGCACGCTCGGCGACAGCATCACCTTCTACAAGATCGGCTATCAGCTCGGTTACGCCGGTGGTCTCGCGATGGTCAGCCGCCTCGCCGGTGCGGGCAAGAAAGTCTTCATCGATCTCAAGCTGCATGACATCGGCAACACGGTGTCACGCGGCGTCGAGAGCATCGCAAAACTCGGCGCGACCTTCCTCACCGTGCATGCCTATCCGCAGACCATGAAGGCCGCGGTCGAAGCGCGCGCAGGATCTGACTTGAAGATCCTCGCCGTGACCGTGTTGACGTCGTACGATGATGGCGATCTGCATGCAGCGGGATATCGTCTCGGCGTCTCCGATCTGGTCGAAGCTCGCGCCCAGCAGGCGCAGGTGCTCGGCGTCGATGGCTTGGTATGTTCGCCGGAAGAGGCGGCCTCGCTGCACAGGATCGTCGGCCACCAGATGCATCTGGTGACACCCGGCATCCGGCCCGCGGGTTCGGCGACCGGCGACCAGAAGCGCATCATGACGCCGGCCCGCGCCATTGCTGCCGGCGCCGATTATCTCGTGGTCGGCCGGCCGGTGCTGGAAGCCGCCGATCCCAAGGCCGCCGCGGACGCCATCCAGGCGGAGATCGCCAAAGCACTTGGCTGACGAGGCGCTGAGTTAAGCTTAACGAGAGGAGAAGACCGATGGCTAAAGGTTACTGGATCGGGCGCGTCGATGTTCACAACGAGGAAGGCTACAAGCCCTATGCCGCGGCCAACGCGGCGATCTTCAAGAAATTCGGCGGCAGGTTTGTGGTGCGCGGCGGCAAGTTTACCGGCGTCGAAGGCCAAAGCCGTTCGCGCAACGTGGTGATCGAGTTTCCGGACTATGAGGCGGCAATGGCCTGCTACCGCTCACCGGAATATCAGGCCAACATCAAGGTGCGGCAGCCGCACTCGACCGCCGAACTGATCGTCATCGAGGGCTATGACGGCCCGCAGCCCTGATCTAAAGGCCTGAATTGGTTGCCGGAACTGCCAGTCCCGGCTATAGGGCGTGAAGAGGTAAAACCATGGCCGACATGCGGTTGATCGTTGCGGGGGCTGGCGGCCGGATGGGCCGGACGCTGACGCGCGTCATTGCGGAAACCCCGGGGGCGGTGCTCACGGGTGCGCTGGAGGCCCCGGGCTCTGAACTCCTGGGCAAGGACGCTGGCGTGCTGGCGGGCCTGCCCGCGAACGGTGTCGAACTGTCAGGCGATCTATGGACGCTGTCGGCCAATGCCGATGGCATTCTCGACTTCACCGTGCCGGCGGCGACCATCGCCAACGTCGCGATCGCGGCCCAGCGTGGGCTCGTTCACGTCATCGGCACCACCGGCCTGTCATCATCGGATGACGCCGTGATCAGGAGCGTCACCTCGCGCGCCATCGTGGTGAAGTCGGGCAATATGAGCCTCGGCGTCAATCTGCTGGCGGCGCTGGTGAAGCGCGTCGCGCAGTCGCTCGACGAGAGCTTCGACATCGAGATTCTGGAAATGCATCACAAGTCCAAGATCGACGCGCCGTCGGGCACCGCGTTGATGCTGGGCGAGGCCGCCGCGGCGGGCCGCAAGATCGCGCTGGAGCAACATTCGGCGCGCGGCCGTGACGGCTTTACCGGGGCGCGTCGGACAGGCGATATCGGGTTCGCCTCGCTGCGTGGCGGCACCGTCGCCGGCGATCACAGCGTGATCTTTGCCGGGCCGTCGGAGCGGATCACGCTCGCGCACCACGCCGAGGATCGGATGATTTTCGCCCATGGCGCGCTGAAGGCGGCGTTGTGGGCGCATGGCAAGCCGCCCGGCATGTATTCGATGGCCGATGTGCTCGGTCTCGGCGAGACTGAATCCTGACCAACCAAAAACGGAACTCAAAGCAATGAGCGATCGTCTTCTCGTGCTCGTGCGCCACGGCCAGAGCGAATGGAATCTGAAGAACCTTTTCACCGGCTGGAAAGACCCTGATCTCACCGAGAAAGGCGTCGCCGAGGCCAAGGAAGCCGGGCGCACGTTGAAGGCGCAGGGGCTGTCGTTCGATATCGCCTACACTTCCGTGCTGACGCGCGCGCAGCACACGCTCGATCTGATGCTGACCGAAATCGGCCAGACCGGATTGCCGATCATCCGCAACCTCGCGCTCAACGAACGTGATTACGGCGATCTCTCCGGTCTCAACAAGGACGATGCCCGCAAGAAATGGGGCGAAGACCAGGTGCTGATCTGGCGCCGGTCCTACGACGTGCCGCCGCCCGGTGGCGAAAGCCTGAAGGACACGCTGGCGCGGACGCTGCCGTATTACGTGCAGGAGATCCTGCCCGGCGTGTTGCGCGGCCAGCGCACCCTGGTCGCAGCGCACGGCAATTCGCTGCGCGCGCTGATCATGGTGCTGGAGAAACTGACGCCGGAGCAAATCCTCAAGCGTGAGCTTGCGACCGGCGTTCCCGTGATCTATCGCCTCAACGCCGACGCGACGGTGGCTTCGAAGCTGGACCTGGCGGCGTAGCACGATTATTCTCGATCGTAGGGTGGGTTAGCGAAGCGTAACCCACCATCTTGTCGTGTGCGGTGGGTTACGGCTTCGCCTAACCCACCCTACGATCTTGTCACTGTAACCCCACCTGACCCGCTTCCCAACCGAGCATCGCCTGCTTGCGGGTGATGCCCCAATGATAGCCGGTCAATGCGCCGCCTTTGCCGAGCGCGCGATGGCAGGGCACCACGAACGATACCGGATTGCGCCCGACCGCCGCACCGACGGCGCGTGAGGCCTTCGGGTTGCTGATCGAGCTTGCGATATCGGAATAGCAGACCGCGCGGCCCATCGGGATCTTCAGCAGCGTCTCCCAGACCCGAACCTCGAAGTCGGTCCCGATCAGGACCACGCGCAACGGCTGCTCCGGACGCCACAATTTCGTGTCGAAGATTCTTTGTGCCAACGGTGCCGTGCCCTCATGATCCTCGACATAGGTCGCGTTGGGCCAGCGCCGCTTCATGTCGGCGAACGACGCTTGCTCGCCGCCGGGATCGGCGAAGGCGAGCCCGGCCAGTCCGCGGCCACTGGCGATCACGATCGCGGTGCCGAACGGCGAGGGGTGGAAGCCGTAGCGCAAGGTCATGCCGGCGCCGCCGTTCTTCCATTCGCCCGGCGACATCGCCTCATGGGTGACGAACAGATCATGCAGCCGTCCCGGGCCGGAAAGCCCGGAATCCAGCGCGGCATCGAGCACGCTGGCGGAATCGCGCAACAGGCCCTTGGCGTGATCGAGCGTCAACGCCTGCATGAAGGCCTTCGGGGTTAGCCCGGCCCAGCGGCGGAATAGAAGATGCAACTCGTCAGGCGTCACGGCGGCGGCATCCGCCATCGCTTCGATGGTCGGCTGCGCGCGCCAATGTTCTGAAATGAACGCAATGGCGCGCCGCACCAAATCATAGTCGCGCAGTGCCGCATCCTGCGGGCCGGGTTTGGTGAGGCGTTGGTCGTTGATTGCAAGGTTCATCATGCTGTCTGATGTAGGACCTGCGCGAGGTCGAAACCACCCGATTTCCGACAGAGCGTTTTCGAGCGAAGTGGGTACCGGTTCGCGTAAAGAAAACGCGTCAAAAGTAAAAGTCTAGCGCTTAACCCACCGGATTATAGGTCGGGCCGCGCTTGGCGGCTTGCAGGGCTGCTAATAAGGCCTTGGCAAAGCTTGCTTTTTCGTCCGGTCCCAAAAAGCTCGCGACCGAGACCCGGCGCCCCCGCGAGACCAGGTAAAGCTTCTCGATGCCGAATTCGGCGTGGGTCTTCTGGTCGAGCTGAACCCACAACGGATTGAGCACCCATTCGACGACATGGCCGCGGTGGCTGACCCGCCGTATCCGCAGTTCCGAAGGCGTCACCAAAATTTCCTCGGTGGCCTTGGCGCGCTTGAAATTGACCCGGAAGGCCCAGTAGATCAGGAGAACGTCGAGGCCGAAAAAGCCGAACACCGGCCAGGCCCCCATCATCCAGAACGCAAAGCCGGCGGCGAAGCTGACCACGCTGACAAACGCCATCAGCACCATAAAGCCTGTGCGGTTCAGCGAACGATGTGGCGTCAGCAGCGCGGAAAACAATTCGGGCTCAGCCGGCGCCGGATCAAAGTCATTGCCTGCGGTCATGGCGGCTCAGTATACCCGGGATCATGGCCAAAATCACCCGCAAGTCTCCCTCTGACAAGCCCTCGACCAAAAAGCCTTTGCCCAAAAAGACGTCAGCGAAGCCTTCGGTAAAAAAGATGGCGTCGAAATCAAAACTAGCGCCACCCGGCGTGGCGAAAAAAACACCCGGATCAAAAAAACCAAAACCCTGGACCGAGGCCGAAATCTACGAGGCCTTCAGCCGGTTTCGCAAAGCCAACCCGGAGCCGAAGGGCGAGCTCGAACATCTCAATCCCTACACGCTGCTGGTTGCCGTAGTGCTGTCGGCGCAGGCCACCGACGCCGGCGTCAACAAGGCGACGCGCGCGCTATTCGCGGTGGCCGATACGCCACAAAAGATGCTGGCGCTCGGCGAGGAAAAAGTCCGCGAATACATCAAGACCATCGGGCTCTATCGCAACAAGGCCAAGAACGTCATCGCGCTATCGGAAAAGCTGATCGCGGAATTCAACAGCGAGGTGCCGCGCACGCGCGCCGAGATCGAATCGCTGCCGGGCGCCGGGCGCAAGACCGCCAACGTCGTGCTCAACATGGCGTTCGGCGAACACACCATGGCGGTCGATACCCATGTGTTTCGCGTCGGCAATCGTACCGGCATGGCGCCGGGCAATACGCCGCTCGAAGTCGAACTCGGGTTCGAGCGCGTGATCCCGGCGGAATTCATGCTGCATGCGCATCACTGGTTGATCCTGCACGGCCGTTACACTTGTCTAGCGCGATCGCCGCGTTGCGAACTGTGCCTGATCAACGATCTCTGCCGTTGGCCGGAGAAGACAGTCTAGCTCGGGTGCGCGCCAATTCCGGCGCAATTTCCTGATCGTTCTGCGACATCTTCGGTCGGCCGCGGAGCTTGTGCGCGACTACTGCCGCGCTTACGCTGAGCCCAAGGTCCGGATCAAGGACCACTCAAAACGGGAGAAGCGCAATGCGACGGCAGCTCTGGCTTGTTGCAGCCTTGACGGCTGTTTGTGTCCACACCTCGAGCGCTGGCGCGCAAATCTCCGATAATGTCGTCCGGATCGGTGTACTCAATGACCAGTCCGGACTTTATGCCG
This sequence comes from uncultured Alphaproteobacteria bacterium, assembly GCA_963738105.1. Classification (GTDB taxonomy): domain Bacteria; phylum Pseudomonadota; class Alphaproteobacteria; order Rhizobiales; family Xanthobacteraceae; genus Bradyrhizobium. Next base: position 72,330 of record CAVTWC010000027.1, read on the forward strand.
ACGCCGGGGGTCCGGGCACGGTGACCGCGGCGCGGATGGCGGTGGAAGATGCCGGCGGCAGCGTGCTTGGCAAGCCTGTCGAGGTCGTGTTCGCCGATCACCAGAACAAATCCGATGTCGGCGCCGCGATCGCCCGGAAATGGTTCGAAACCGGCGGGGTCGACATGGCGATTGGCTTCGACAATTCAGCGGTGGCGCTCGCTGTCGAGCAACTTGCCGCCGATCACAACCGGATTGCCATCGCGGGTGCGGTCGGCAGTACCGCGTTCACCGGCAAGAACTGCACGCCGACCGAAGCTTCCTGGATCTATGACAGCTACGCGCTGACCACGAGCCTCGCGAAGGCGATGGTTGCCGAAGGTCAGGACACCTGGTTTTTCATCACCGTCGACTACACTTTCGGGCAGTCACTGGAAGCCGACGCCACCGCGGCGGTGAAGGCCGCCGGCGGCAAGGTGCTCGGCAGCGTGCGGCATCCCCTCAACACCTCGGATTTCGGCTCCTATCTGCTGCAGGCCCAGGCGTCAGGCGCCAAGGTGGTTGCGTTCGCCAATGGCGGCGGCGACATGGTCACCGCCATCAAGCAGGCCAATGAGTTCGGGTTGACCAAGAGTCAGACCATGGCGGCGTTGCTGGTGACCATCTCGGACGTGCACAGCATGCAGCTTCAGGCCGCGCAGGGCCTGAAATTCGTTACCGCTTTCTATTGGGATCGCAATGACGAAACCCGGGCCTGGTCGAAACGTTTCTTTGACCGGCAGGGCAGCATGCCGACCATGGCGCAGGCCAGCGCCTATTCGGCGGTCCGCCATTATCTGGCGGCGATCGCGGCCGCCGGCACCGATGAAGCCAAGGCGGTGATGGCAAAAATGCGCGAAATGCCGGTCAATGATTTTTACACCCATAACGGCCATCTGCGCGAAGACGGCCGGCTGGTGCATGACATGTATTTCGAGCAGGTCAAAACCCCGGCGCAATCCAAGGGTCCGTGGGATTACGACAACATCCTCGCCACCATCCCCGGCGACCAGGCGTTCCGCCCGATGGCCGAAGCGGGTTGTCCGTTGGTGGGGGCGCATTGAGGGTTAGCGAAGAATCGTCATGCCCGGCCTTGTGCCGGGCATCCACGTCTTTCTTTGAAGGAGCAAGACGTAGATGGCCGGGACGAGCCCGGCCATGACGAGATTGAACTGGAGGACTCCCTCACGCCGTCGGCACCCTGCTCCGTCGCGCGGGCTCGATCAATTCCGGCCGCGGGCCGGATAGCCGCTTGTGCATGTGCACCATGAACGCCATGCCGAACAGCGGCGTGGCCAGATTGACGATCGGGATCGACACGAACGCCGCGATCACAAGGCCCGCGGTAAAGACGATCCCGGCATTGTGCTTGCGCATCGCCTTGGCTTCGGCCGGTGAGCGAAACCGCATGGCGGCGAGTTCGAAATATTCGCGGCCGAGCAGCCACGCGGTGGCGATGAAGAAGGCGATGAACCCGGCGCCGGCAACGAACACGAACGGCAACGCGATCAAGTAAACCAGAATCGTCAGCAACGCGGTCTTGATGCCTTCGGGAATGGCGATCCCGAGCGGCAGCGCGGTTCCCGGACGCTCTGCCGGATAGTGCTCGCGCTCGACATGGTCGGCGACATCATCGACGAACACGCTTGCCACCAGCGAGGTGATCGCGGGCATCAGGAACACCGCGCCAACCACCACGCCGAGACCGGCGGCGATCGAGATGATCCACGCCAGCACATTGATCGACGTATGGAAGCCGGGCCCCAGCATCGCCTCGGCCCAGGCTTCGCCATAAGTCGCGAACCAGCTCAACGCCCGCTGCAGGCCGATCGCCAGCACTGCGATCAGCACCAGCGCAAGCCCGATCGATCGCCACAGGATCGAGCGCATCGGCGGCGACAGGATTTGCGATAGCGCCTTGACGGCGGCGTCCAGCATGATGGTCAGGCCTCAGCAACAACAACAGTCGCAGAGGTAGAGATGCCTGCCAAGTTAGGCAAGAGTGCGGGGAACCTTGGGCTTGCCGTGCTCGTTCAGGCGTCCAGCGGCTTGCCGCGCACATTGGGACCATAGGCCCCGATCACGACGATCACGACCACCATCGCCGAGGTGATCAGGGCGAATACCCCGCCGACGCCACCCTGGCGCAGCACATAAGCGACGATGAAGCCGGAGAACATCGCGCTGATCCGGCTCATCGAGTAGACGAGGCCCGACGCGCGTGCCCGGATCGCGGTCGGGAACACTTCGGTCTGGTAGGCGTGATAGGCATAGGACAGCGTCACATTCGCCGCCGTGATCAGCACGCCGCACGCGATCAATGGCAGCGGCTCAGTTAGTTGTGAAAACGCGATTCCGAAGGCGCAGATCGCCGCGCATGCGCCGCAGATGATCCATTTACGCTCGACCCGGTCGGCGAAGCCTGCGGCCAGCAGCGGCGCGATCGGATAGGCAAACGCGACGATGAAGGAATATTGCAGGCTTTTGGTGATGTTGATGCCCTTCTCGATCAGCAGCGTCGGCACCCAATTGGCAAAGCCGTAGAAGCCGAACGCCTGGCAGAAATTGAACACCATGAACAGCAGGACCAGCGCCAGATAAGGCGGCTTCAACAGGTCCGCATAGCCGATCGGGCCTGTTACAGCCGGACGCATCGCGGCGCTGCCTTGTGGCGGCGAGGAGGAGACGCCGGCGGCAGCTTCGATGCTCGCAAGGATCTTGAGCGCCTCTTCGGTGCGGCCCCGGCGCGCGAGCCATAGCGGGCTTTCCGGCACCATGCGCCGGACGAACCAGACCAATACGGCGCCGGCGGCGCCCGCCAGCACCACCCAGCGCCAACCATCGATGCCATACGGCGACAATGGCACCAGCCACCAGGCCAGCGCGGCCACCACCGGAATTGCGATGAACATGACCGCCTGATTGATGGCGAAGGCGCGGCCGCGCGCCCGGCTCGGCACCAGTTCGGTGACGTAAGTGTCGATGGTGATGACCTCGATGCCGATGCCGATCCCGGCGAGAAAGCGCCACAACAACACGCCGTCGGCGGTATTCTGGAAAGCCATGATCACGGAGGCGAGGGAATAGCCGAGCAGCGCATAGGTAAAGATCGCCCGCCGCCCGAACTGATCGGCCAGAAAGCCCAGGAAGAACGTACCGACGAACAATCCGGCAAAGGTCGCCGCGACGAACGCCCCGATTCCGGAAAAGCCGAAAAAAGCCTGGGTCGTGGTGGTCAGCAGGCCGCTCTTGGTCAGGCCCGGTGCGATATAGCCGGTGAAAAACAGATCGTACATTTCGAAGCAGCCGCCGAGCGACAGCACGATCACCAGACGCCAGACATAGGATGAGATCGGCAGGCTCTCGAGCCGGCGGGATATTTCGTCCGGACCGCCAGGGGAGGTTGCTCGTTCCAGCCCGGTATCGATGCCGACGGCACTCATCAGTTTCTCCCCCAAATCGGCGACGCGTCTTGTGCACGTCTTCCAGTCGCTTTTGTCGCGCAAACGTATCATGTTGCCGGCCGGCCGCCACGCATTTGCGTTATGCAGACGTGAATGGACCGTTCCCCAGATACTGTTTTCCAGCGGGCGCTTGAAAGCCTAGTCTGTGGGCGATCGAAGACCGGACGAACACGGGAGACGAAATGACTGGGACGGCACTGCCCCTGACCGGGGTGAGGGTCATCGAGATGACCCACATGGTGATGGGTCCGACCTGCGGCATGATCCTGGCGCAGCTCGGCGCCGAGGTCATCAAGGTCGAGCCGCCCGTAGGCGACAAGACCCGCAGCCTCGGCGGCATGGGCACCTCGTTCTTTCCGCTGTTCAACCGCGGCAAGCGTAGCGTCGTGCTCGATTTCGAGAAGGCCGAAGACCGCGACACCATGCACCGGCTGCTCGCCGGCGCCGACGTGTTTCTGGAAAATTTTCGCGACGGCCAATTGGAGAAGCAGGGCCTCGGCCCCGATGAGTTGCGCCAAAAATATCCGCATCTGATCGTCGCCGGGCATAAGGGCTTTCTGTCCGGTCCCTATGAGCATCGTCCGGCGCTGGACGAGGTGGTGCAGATGATGTCCGGTCTCGCCGCCATGACCGGAACCCGGGAGAAGCCGCAGCGCGTCGGCTCCTCGGCGAACGACATCATGGGCGGCATGTTCGGCGTGATCTCGATTCTTGCCGCGCTCTACCAGAAGCGAGGCGGCGTCACCGGCGGCGCCGACATCCGCATCGGCCTGTTCGAGAACTGCCTGTTCCTGGTCGCCCAGCACATGGTCGAATACGAGATGACCGGCAACAAGCCGCGCTCGATGCCGGAACGCGAACACGCGTGGCCGATCTACGATATTTTCGACACCGCCGGCGGCGAACGCATTTTCATCGGCGTGGTGACCGAGGGCCATTGGCAAAGCTTCTGCCGCGAATTCGGCCTCAAGGAATTTGCCGACGATCCGACGCTGACCAACACCACCGAGCGGATCATGGCGCGCGGAAGAATCTTGCCGCGCGTCGCAGCGGAAATCAAACGTTGGGACGTCACGGAGCTTTCCGCCAGGCTCGACCGGCTCAATATCTGCTTCTCGCCGATCAATCGGCCGGAAGATCTGCTGCACGATCCCCACGTGCTGCGCCCCGGCGGCCTCGTCAACAACATCAATGCCGACGGTAAGCCGTTCCGTGTTCCCGCACTCCCGGTGGAGTGGAACGGCAGCAATCTCGGCGAAGGCCTTAAAGTGCCGGTGCTCGGCGGCGATACCGCGGCAGTGCGCGCCGAACTTGACCAACAGGGGTCAAAGGAATCTGCTCCAATCGGTAAGGTCGCAGGGAGGCTTGCATGACAAAAGTCGGAGATATTTATCCCAGTGATCGCGTGGTCCTGCGTGAGGTTGGCTTGCGCGATGGCTTGCAGTTGGTGAAAAAATTTCCGTCGACGGCGGCCAAGCAACGCTGGGTGCGCGACGAATACGCCGCCGGCGTGCGCCATTTCGAGGTCGGGTCGTTTTTGCCCGCGAAAACCTTCCCGCAATTCGTCGATGTGCGCGACGTCGTTGCGACAGTTGCGTCGCTTCCGGGCGCGCATGGCGTCGCGCTGACCCTCAACGAACGTGGCGCCATCGAAGCGTTTGCGTCGGGCGTTGCGGAAGTGGCGACCGTGGTCTCGGCGACCGAAGAGCACAGCCAGGCCAACGCCAACCGCTCGCGCGATTCCGCCGTCGCCAACGTCAAACATATGTGCGAACTGCGCGATGCCAGCTCGCACAAGCCGATCGTCAATGCCGCGATTTCGATGGCACTGGGCTGCTCGATCGTCGGCGCGGTCGATCCGAACGAAGTGATCCGGCTGGCGGAAAAATTGTACGAGGCGGGTGTCGATATGGTCGTGGTCGCCGACACCGTCGGCTATGCCGGCCCGAAGCAGGTCGGTGACTTGACCAAAGCCGTGGTCAGGATTGCAGGATCAAAACCGGTCTGCGTGCATTTGCACGACACCAGGGGCATGGGCATCGCCAATGCATCAGCCGCGCTCGACGCCGGCGCGCGTATCCTCGATGGCTCGCTCGGCGGTCTCGGCGGCTGTCCGTTCGCGCCGGGTGCCACCGGCAACGTCGTGTTCGAGGATCTCGCGTTCCTGTGCGAGAGCAAGGGATTTGCCACCGGCATCGATATCAACCGGCTAATTGCCGTGCGCTCGATCCTCAAAGCGGAAATGCCGGGCGAGCAGCTCTATGGCGGCTTGGCGCGCGCGGGCCTGCCGGACCGAAAGTCGGCGGTGGCGGCCTGACGGGGCGGTCACAAACTATCCACGTCATTGCGAGGAGCGAAGCGACGAAGCAATCCAGTCTTCCTACGTCGCTCTGGATTGCTTCGCTTCGCTCGCAATGACGATGTTGGAAGATACGACGCCGTCTCGAACCATCGCGCCATTGTGTGCCTTGCAAACCTACGCCGCGAGTTCCGATTCCTGGCGTTCCACCAGCGCTCCCTCGATCGGGTCGCGCGCTACTTCTTCAGCCGGAAGCGGCGCTTCTTGGTCAAGCGCTTCAGGAATGAGGGGCGGCGAAAAGATCGTTTCTGGAAACACACCGAATTCGCCGGCTACCTCCTGGAGCGGCTTCTGTTTGTCGGCCCAGTGCAAGGCAGTGTAGTCGAAGCCGTGCACGATGGTGGGTTTGACGATTTCGAAATAGGGCGAGATGTCGAAGTCGCGCGGCATATACAGTGAGGAATCGCGGATGTGAAGAATTTCGCGCCGGGCCTTCTTGCTGGCGGCGCGGGTGATCTTGGGCAGGATCGGATAGCGCACGGCGTCGAACGCCTGGGCGATCAGTGCCGAGCAGATGATCTTGGTGGGATCGCCGGAACCGAACGCGATCATGCGCCGCCGCCAGCGCTGCGGCACCGGCAGCGGGATCAGATAGCGCATTAGATCGACGATGTTCTTGGTGTCGTAGCCGAAGCCGATCCGGTTGATCGCGTAACGGCACACCGTGGTGCGGTCCTCGTAGGACAGGCCGACCGGGCGGCAGAGCCGGGTGTGATACGGAAAATATTTCGACAGCGGTGCCGAGGTGACGCCTTCGCCGATGTTGGCCTCGATCAGGACGTGCGGTTCGCCGTCCGGCTCGGTGGCGCCATCGATCGGCCCAACATAAAGCGCTGCATGTGACCAGGTCGACTGCGTCAGATATTTGATGATGCCGGAAACCCGGTTGTTGCCTTCGACCAGCAGCACATCGCCCTGGTCGATGACACCACGCAGATGGTCCGGATCGCTCGGTGTGAATGGCTCATAGCCCGGAACTTCCTTTTGCAGGTAGCTCGCGATCCACTGGCCGACGGTATCGAGCACGATGCCCATGGTAGCCTTCCCCCCAGCGCCTTTCCGGCCGCTTTTTCCCTTTCCTTAGCATGGTCGAAAGCCGTTGCAATTTGGTTCATGCCTGCGCTCATTCAATCATGATTGATTCACCATGGCGGTTGCTGCCCGCGCCTGAATGCGGCAAGTTCGGGGCTGTTCGGGATATCGAATTCGTTGCCGTCGCCGTTGGTTTTGGCGATCCGAAGAGACGCCGGAAACCTATGATTCGAATGGGATTTTTGTTCAGACGGGTTCCCGGCGCTGGTGCCTCGCGCGCAACGTCTGCTGCGGAATACCCGCATCCCGGGCCGCGATCTCGATCGAGCCATTTGGAAACCATGCCATGACAATGACGCGCCGCGATTTCCTGTCGGCGGCCGCAGGCCTTGCGGTAACGCCGGCGCTTGGCGCGCGGGCTTTGAGCGCACCTTTGCCGCGCGAGGCTGACATTGTCGTGATCGGTGCGGGTGCTGCGGGAATCGCCGCGGCACGGCGAATTCAGACCGCGAACCGCAAGGTGATCGTGGTCGAGGCGTCGAGCCAGATCGGCGGCCGCTGCATCACTGATGCCACGACCTACGAGGTGCCGTTCGATCGCGGCGCGCGCTGGATGCACAATCCCGACACCAATCCGATGATCAAGCTGGCGCATACCGTCGGGCTCGATGTCGCGCCGGCCACATTGGGGCAGAAAATTCGCATCGGCCGCCGCAATGCGCGGGCCGGCGAGACCGAGGAGTTCCTGGCCGCTTTGGTCCGCGCCAGTCGGGCGATCGACAACGCCTCGCTCGGCAAAGCCGACGTTTCCTGCGCTTCCGCGTTGCCCAAGGATCTCGGCGATTGGGCCGGGACGGCTGAATTCATGCTCGGCGCCAACGCCACCGGCAAGGATCTGAAGGACGTTTCCGTGATCGATCGGTCGCGCGCGCAGGATCGCAATGCCGTGATCGCCTGCCGTCAGGGTCTCGGCACATTGATCACCAAGCTCGGTAGTGACCTGCCACTTGCATTGTCGACGCCCGCGAATCGCGTCAGCTGGAGCGGACGCGATGTCACGGTGGAAACACCGGCCGGCAAGATCGCGGCGCGCGCTGCGATCATCACGGTGTCGAGTAATGTGCTGGCCGAGGGCAATATCAAATTCACGCCGGACATTCCCAAGCGCCAGCTTGATGCCGCGTCGAAACTGAGCCTCGGCAGCTACGATCGCATCGCGCTGCAATTGGCGGGAAATCCGCTCGGGCTTTCGCGCGATGACGTCGTCATCGAACAAAGCACCTCGACGCGGACGGCGCTGTTGTTTGCCAATATAGGCGGATCTTCGCTGTGCTGTCTCGACGTGGCGGGCTCGTTCGGCCGTGACCTGTCGGCACAGGGCGAAGCGGCCATGGCGGCGTTTGCGGTGGAATGGCTGACCAAATTGTTCGGCAGCGATATCGCCGCGAGCATCAAGAAAACCAGCGCCACGCGCTGGGACGCGGCGCCGTTTATTCTGGGCGCGATGTCATCGGCGGCGCCGGGCGCGCAACCGTCGCGCAAAATCCTCACCGAACCGATCGGCAGCCTGTTCCTCGCGGGCGAGGCGACCCATGAAACGCTGTGGGGCACCGTCGACGGCGCCTGGGAGAGCGGCGAGCGCGCGGCCGATGCAGCGTTGCGAAAAATCGGTGCGATCAGGGATACCACTCCCGTCGTCGCGCCGGCACCGGTCGCCAAGCGCCGACGCCGCGCCCCGTCAACCCGCACGGCGACGCCGTTTTAGCCGGTCAATTGATCAGCGCAGCACGCCGTCGAGCGCCGGCAGGCCGATGATGGCGGCGGCCGCGATCAAGACATAGCAGATCGAACGGAACAGGGTTTCGCTGGCGCGGCCGAACAACCGGCTGCCGAACCAGACACCGATCCCATAGATCGGACCGACCAGCAGCGCGAACCGGATCGAGTCGGACGTGATCAAGCCGGTGAAGGCATAGCTCACGAGGGAGAAGAAATCCGAAGCGCCGAAAAACAGCAGGATGTTGGCGCGCGCGATCACGGACGCAATCGGCCGACCGAGCCAATAGCCGACGATCGGCGGCCCGCCGGTTTGCGCCAGCCCGCTGCAAAAGCCAGCCAGGCCGCCGATGCCGACGGAGATCGCCGGATAGTCCTTGCCCCGATAGCGCCAGCCCGAGAGCAACAGCAGCAACAGCGCGCCGACAAAGCAGGAGATGATCCAGCGCGTCGTCACTGGATCGAATTGGCTCAGGCACCAGGTTCCGATCGGTACGCCGACGAAGGCGCCGGCCGCCATGACGGCGGTGGCGCTGCGGTCGGCCTTCCGCCATGCGTTCGGGAGCAATGGAGCCGCCGCGATGAAATCAATCACGAGCAGCAGCGCTGCAACCAGGCGTGGCGACGCCATGCTGCTCGCCAGCGGCATGAAAATCAGCGCCGAGCCGAAACCGGAAAATCCGCGCGCGGTCCCCGAGACAAAGGCGATCAGGCAAATCGCGATCGCCGCGGTGAGGCTGACGTCAGGCGGGATAAGGCCGAAGAGGCTCATCCCCGTGACATCGGAACGTGATCCGAGATGCGCGTTGCGGCGTCCGCAATCATGCCCGCAAGCTGCCGCCGGTCTTCTTGGTGACTTCGGCGACGATCTTGGCGCCGACCGCATCGATTTCCTGATCGGTCAGGGTCTTTTCGCGGGGCTGGATCGTCACCGCAATCGCGATCGACTTCTTGCCGTCGTCGATGCCCTTGCCTTCATAGACGTCGAACACGGTGACGCCGGTGATCAGCTTCTTGTCGACGCCCTGTGCCGCGCGGACAATATCGCCCGCGCGCACGCTGCGGTCGACGATGAAGGCAAAGTCGCGCGACACCGGCTGGAATGCCGACAGTTCAAGCACCGGCTTGGCGCGGGTCGGCTTCTGCTTGGCGTCGGGAATCCGGTCGAGGATCACCTCGAACGCGATCAGCGGGCCATCGGCGTCGAGCGCGTCCAGCGTGCGTGGATGCAGCTCGCCGAAATAGCCCAGAATATTCTGCGGGCCGATCTGGATGGTGCCGGACCGTCCCGGATGCAGCCAGCTTGCGCCGCCCGGTACGATCTGCAGCGCCTGCATCGGCGCGCCGGCGGCCGAGAGCACAGCGAATGCATCAGCCTTGGCGTCCAGCGCATCGGCGCTGGCGGTGCCCGACCAATGCCGTCCCACGCCCTTGGAGGATGCAAAGCCGTGGCGCACGCCGGCGGCTGCGATCAACTGATCGGCGGGCTTGTCGCCTTTGAAGATCTGTCCGACCTCGAACAGCGCCACATCAGGAAAACCACGGTCGTTGTTGGCCTGCGCCGCGGCGATAAGGCCCGGCAGCAGGCTCGGCCGCATGTCCGACAGATCGGACGCGATCGGGTTGGCGAGCGCGAGTTCAGCCTGGCCGCCGCCAAACAATTCGGCGGACGGTTTCGAAATGAACGACCACGTCACCGCCTCGACCATGCCGCGGGCAGCAAGCGCGCGCTTGGCGCGGCGGGTACGCAACTGAATGGCGGTCAGGATCGGCTTGCGCGGCGCGTCGCCGCGTTCGAACGGGGTCATCGGCACTTTATCGACGCCGACGATGCGCACGATTTCCTCGACGATATCGGCCTTGCCGTGCACGTCGGTGCGCCAGGAAGGCACCGCGACCTTCACGATCGGGCCGTTGCCGGCCATCATGAAACCGAGATGGCTCAGGATCCGTTTCACTTCCGCGAGCGGGACTTCAATGCCGGCGAGCCGCTTCACTTCCGTGAGCGGGAAATCGATCAGCCGGTCATCGCCAAAGGGATTGCCGACGACAATGTTCTCCGAAGGCGTGCCGCCGCACAGCTCCATGACGAGTTTGGTCGCGAGCTCCAAACCCGGCACCATGAAGGCGGGATCGACACCGCGCTCGAACCGGTAGCGCGCATCCGAATTGATGCCGAGCTTGCGGCCGGATTGCGCGATGTTGATCTCGTTCCACAACGCCAATTCGATCAGGACGTCAGTGGTGTTCGCGTCGCAGCCCGAGGCCTCGCCGCCCATGATACCGGCTAGCAATTCGACGCCGTGGTCATCGGCGATCACGCAGACGCTGGGGTCGAGTGTGTAGGTGCGGCCGTCGAGCGCCAGCAGCGTCTCGCCGTCGCGCGCGCGGCGCACGGTCAGATTGCCCTTCACCTTCGCAGCATCGAACACATGCAGCGGCCGGGCGCGGTCGTAGGTCATGAAGTTGGTGATATCGACCAGCGCATTGATCGGGCGCAGGCCGATCGAGGTCAGGCGCTGCTGCAGCCATTCCGGCGACGGGCCGTTCTTGACGCCGCGCACCAGCCGCAGCGCAAAGCCCGGGCACAGGGTGGAATCCTCGACGGTGACTTTCACCGGGCAGGGGAATTCGCCCTTGATCTGCTTGATGCCGGGGTCTTTGAACTTGCCCATGTCGGCGGCGGAAAGATCGCGCGCGATGCCGTGCACGCCGGTGCAGTCCTGCCGGTTCGGCGTCAGATTGATTTCGATCATGGGATCGCCGAGGCCGGCCCATTGCGCATAGCCTGCGCCGACCGGTGCATCGGCCGGCAGTTCCATGATGCCGTCGTGATCTTCCGAGAGCTGCAATTCAGCCGCCGAGCACAGCATGCCACGGCTCTCGACACCGCGGATGGTGCCGATGCCGAGCGTGATGTTCTTGCCGGGGATGAAGGTGCCGGGCGGCGAAAACACGCTGATCAGGCCGGCGCGCGCGTTCGGCGCGCCGCAGACTACCTGCACCGGCGCTGCGCCATTGCCGGTATCCACCATGCAGACGCGCAGCCGGTCGGCGTTGGGATGCTGCTCGGCCGATATCACACGCGCGATCGAGAACGCCGACAACGCTTTCGCCTTGTCCTCGATATGCTCGACCTCAAGCCCGATCATGGTGAGCTTGTCGGTGAGCTTTTCCAGCGGCTCGTCGGTGTCGAGATGCTCTTTCAGCCAGGAGAGGGTGAACTTCACGAACTCAATCCTCCCGCCAGCGTCGGCACGTCGAGCGGCTTGAAGCCGTAATGGCTGAGCCAGCGCACGTCGCTGTCGAACAGCTGCCGCAGATCCGACATGCCGTATTTCAGCATCGCGATGCGATCGATGCCCATGCCCCAGGCAAAGCCCTGATAGACGTCGGGGTCGATGCCGCAGGCGCGCAGCACATTGGGATGCACCATGCCGCAGCCGAGAATCTCCAGCCAATCCTCGCCTTCGCCGAACCGAATCTCGCCCTTGTCGCGCCGGCACTGAATATCGACTTCGAGCGACGGCTCGGTGAACGGAAAGAACGACGGCCGGAAACGCATGTTGATGTTGTCGACCTCGAAGAACGCCTTACAGAACTCGTGCAGGATCCATTTGAGGTGGCCGAGATGCGAGCCTTTGTCGATCACAAGGCCCTCGACCTGGTGAAACTGCGGCGTGTGCGTGGCATCCGAATCGATGCGATAGGTGCGGCCCGGGCAGATGATCCGGATCGGCGGCTTTTGCGTCAGCATGGTGCGCACCTGCACCGGCGAGGTGTGGGTGCGTAACAGCATGCGCGAGCCGTCTTCTTTCGGATTGAAGAAGAAGGTGTCGTGCATCTCCCGCGCCGGATGGCCCTCGGGGAAATTCAGCTTTGTAAAATTGTAGTCGTCGGTCTCGATATCGGGACCTTCAGCGACCGCAAAACCCATGTCGGCGAAAATGGTCGTCAGCTCGTCCATCACCTGGCTGAGCGGATGAATGCGGCCCTGCTCGGCGGGGGCCTCGCGCAACGGCAGCGTGACATCGATGGTCTCGGACGCCAGCCGCGCATCGAGTGCGGCCGATTTCAGGATGTCGCGGCGTTCGGTGAGCGCGAGGCTGACCTTGTCCTTGGCGAGATTGATCGCCGCACCCTGCGTCTTGCGTTCGTCCGGCGACATCTTGCCGAGCGTAGCCAGCAGCGCCGAGATCGAGCCCTTCTTGCCGAGGGCGGCAACCCGCACCGCTTCAAGGGCTGCTTCGTCGCTTGCGGCGACGATGTCGGAAAGGATCTGGGATTCGAGTTGAGCGAGGTCGGTCATGGCAATCCCTTTTGACTAGGATGCCAGCCTATGCCCCTAGTCCGTCGTGCCCGGCAAAAGCGCGAAGCGCGTCTTCGCGCAAGATGTGCCGGGCATCCACGTCTTGCAGCGTGTACGAGAGAGAAGACGTGGATGGCCGGGACGTCCAGCGCGAAGACGCGCTTCGCGCTTTTACCCGGCCATGACGGCTTCCTGGAAACCTCGCAGAAGAATCAATGCGACAACGGCTTACGCCGCGAGCGCGGCCTTGGCCTTTTCAGCGATCGCCTGGAACGCCGCCGGTTCGGCAATGGCGAGATCCGACAGCACCTTGCGGTCCACGGTGATGCCGGACTTGGAGAGACCGTTGATGAAGACGCTGTAGGTCATGCCGAACGGACGAACCGCGGCGTTGATGCGCTGGATCCACAGCGCGCGGAAGGTCCGCTTCTTGCGCTTGCGGTCACGGAACGCATATTGGCCGGCCTTGTCGACGGCGGCCTTGGCGGCGCGAATGGTGTTCTTGCGGCGGCCGTAGAAACCCTTGGCGGCCTTGTAGACTTTCTTGTGCTTGGCGTGAGAGGTCACACCGCGTTTAACGCGAGACATGACTAGTCTCCTTCATATGAAAAATTGGGTGACGGATCGCCGCGCGGACGCGGCTCGGCTAAGTGGAAACGCGACCGCGATCAGGCGTTCGGCAAGAAATACTTCTTGATGTTATCGCCGTCGGTCTTGAACAGCACGCGCGTGCCGCGAAGCTGACAAATCTGCTTCTTCGTCCGCTTGATCATGCCGTGGCGTTTGCCGGCGTGGGCGGACATCACTTTGCCGGTGCCAGTCACCTTGAAGCGCTTTTTAGCGCCTGACTTCGTCTTCAGCTTGGGCATTTGGCTCTCCTATGGCCGCAACACGAAAACGCCCGTGAAGGCGTTCGGTCGGCTAAAATGCTCGTTAGAGCGTTGAAAGTGCTAAGATATTTCCGAAATGAAATAGCCCGCACGGGCATCGACACGGCAGCCCTTGATCAGCCGGGCGATGAGGGTGCGCTTATGGCAGAGAGAAATGAAATTGGCAACGCTGAACCGTGGAACAGGATCCCCAGACAAATCGCCGATCGCCGATGGCGGCGCGTCCCGAAAACGAGGGAAAAATGACCATTCCAGCCAGAATTATCACCCTTTTTGCCGATTTCAGCCACCCCAGACCATCCAGGCGGATTTTGCTCGCCGGGGCTGTGGCAGCCGTGCTCGGCGGCGGCTCGCCCGCCGCCCACGCCCGGCCCGCTGCAATGGCCGGGGCTTATGATGGCACCTGGAATGTGGTGTTCTTCACCCGGGCGGGCAATTGCAGCGCGACCAACAGCGTCCCGTTTGCGGTATCCGGCCGAAGGGTCTCCTCGGCGGGCGGCGGCAAGGTCACCGGGGGCATCAGCCGGAGCGGTGTGGTGGCGGTCAGCATCTCGGTCGGCGCATCACACGCCAGCGGCAGCGGACGGCTGGTCGGCAATTCGGGCGCGGGTCGCTGGAGCGGAATCATCACCGGCGACCGGTGCAGCGGGAGCTGGCAGGCGACACGAAATTGATCTTTGCAAGGCTGCACGAAAACGGCCCGCCAGATATTCTGACGGGCCACATTCAAACTCTCGAACTAAATTAACAACTGAACGAAGCCGCTTGGGATCAGCGCGGCGCCAGGACCATCACGACCTGACGTCCCTCGAAGCGCGCATCCTGCTCGACCTTGGCGAATTCGGCGACATCGGCCTTGACCTTGTCGAGCAGCTTGGTGCCGATTTCCTGGTGGGCCATTTCGCGGCCACGGTAGCGCAAGGTGATCTTGACCTTGTCGCCTTCCTCGAAAAAGCGCTGCATCGCCCGCATCTTCACGTCGTAATCGTGATCGTCGATCATCGGCCGCAGCTTGATCTCCTTGATCTCGACGACCTTCTGCTTCTTGCGAGCTTCGGCGGCTTTCTTCTGCGCTGAATATTTGAATTTCCCGTAGTCCATGATCTTGCAGACGGGAGGGCTGGTATTCGGCGAAATCTCGACCAGATCCATGCCGGCCTCGGCGGCCATCTTGATGGCGGCCACGGTCTCGACGGTTCCGTGGTTCAAGCCGGTCTGATCGATCAGCTGGATTTGTGCGTTGCGGATTTCATCATTGGTGCGCGGCCCGTCTTTGGCGGCGGCGGGCGGGGCTCTGTTGGGACGGCGAATGGGTAACTCTCCAAAGTTGTGAACGAAGGCGATAGTTTGAAGGAATAAGGCTCAGCGGGCAAGCAAACTCGCACTTGCGTGCTCGAAAACCATCAAATGAGAGGCATTTTGGTCACGCCAGACAACACTTACCAGTGCGAAATGTTCAGAGCTGCCCACATAGAGCGCACGGGCGCCCTTCGCAAGCACTCAAGGCGTGCCAACCAGCCGTCAAAGCGATCCGGCGTCCGTTGACGGACGCGGCGGCCTCCAGCAAACAGCAGCCGAGGGCAAGCAGCTTACGAGATGAAAAATTCATGACCCAATCATCGGCGCCGGATCAGGAACCAGCCTTCATCGAGGTCGGTCAAGGCCATAGCGGGCGCCGTATCGCCGTTCGTGCCCGCGGCGGCGGCAGTCCGGGGTTGTTCTGGCTGGGCGGTTTCAATTCGGACATGAAGGGCACCAAGGCACTGGCGCTGGACGCGTGGGCGGCCGAGCACGATCGTGCCTGCGTCCGGTTCGACTATTCCGGCCATGGCGAATCCGGCGGCGCGTTCATCGACGGCACCATCGGGCGCTGGCTTGAGGAGAGCCTGGCGGTATTTGACCAGTTTTGCAGCGGCCCACAGGTCGTGATCGGCTCCTCGATGGGTGGCTGGATGGCGCTGTTGCTGGCGCGCGCGATCGCGCGGCGGCCGCAGAGCCCCGCGTCGCTGGCCGCCCTGGTGCTGATCGCGCCGGCGCCCGATTTCACCGAGGTGCTGATGTGGAAAGGTTTTTCACCCGAGATTCGCCTTGAGATCGAAACCGAAGGCGTGTGGCTGCGGCCATCGGCCTATGGCGATCCCTATCCGATCACGCGTGCGCTGATCGAAGACGGTCGCAACCATCTCTTGCTCGGCAGCGTCATCGAGGTCGGCTGCCCGGTGCGTATCCTGCAAGGCGCGCAGGATCCGGATGTGCCGTGGCAACATGCGTTTGCGCTGGCGCAGCGGCTGCCGGCCGACGACGTCGTGCTGACCATGATCCAGGACGGCGATCACCGGCTGTCGCGGCCGCAGGACATCGCGCGAATTATCGCGGCGGTGGCGGAGATCGGTTAGCGCCGCCACCCTTCGAGGCGCGCAAGAGCGCGCACCTCAGGGTGACGGTAAACACGTAAAAGCGTCATCCTGAGGTGCTCGCCGTTTCGGCGAGCCTCGAAGGATGGCCGAAAGCAAGGGAGGCAACACCATGAACCCATCCACCATGCTGCGTACGTTTTGTGACGCGGTCGAGCGGCGCAATGGCGCGGCGTTCGCGCAGCTGTTCACCGAAGATGGCGTCTATCACGACGTGTTCTACGGCGCGTTTGCAGGCCGCGAGAAGATCGCCGACATGGTCGATGACTGGTTCTATCGCACGGCGGAGGATTTTCGCTGGGATATGCATAATCCGGTCAGCGATGGCGAGACGCTCTACGCGCGCTACACTTTCAGCTATCGCTCGACATTGCCTGAAGCAAAGGGAGCGCGCGCGATGTTCGAGGGCGTCGCGATCATGAAGCTGCGCGACGGCAAGATCAGCGAATACCACGAAGTCGCCAACACCGCGCCCGGCTTCGTCGACATGAACTTTGCGCCCGAGCGTATCGCCAGGATTGCCGCCAAGCAGGGCGCCGCGCTGAAAGCGCGCCCGGAAATGAAGCGGCATCTTATCTAGCGTAAGCTAAACTCGGTCATTCCGGGGCGTGCGTAGCATGCACCCGGAATCTCGAGATGATCATCTCCGGATTCCGGGTTCGCGCTAAAGCGCGCCCCGGAATGACGGTCTCTACCGCTTTACGGCGGTGGCGGTTTGACCATCGGTTTGCGCTGCGCCAGCGCCGCGACGGTGGAGGATCCGATCGGGCCCTGCTCGTCGTAGAGATAGCATTCGCCGATCGCGATGCCTTCGGTGGCGTGGTGGTTCACCACCTCGAAGCCGATCCATTGGGTGACCGGCAGCCGATGCAGATACAGCGTCACGTCGCTGTTGATGTAGCCGAGGCCGTGATCGCCGGCATTGGCGAAGGGACTGGCGAAATCCGCCGCCACCGCGACCCGTACGAACGGTGTCAGTGGAGTGCCTTCGACGAGGTCGCGCACTTCGCTCATCCATAGCCGTCGCGGGCCGACGGTGCCCATCGCGCCGACAATAGGCCGCGTGGTCCATTTGCCGTTCATGCCCAGGCGCGGATCGGTGGGTGCTGGAATATCCGCGGGCGCCGGAACGTCCCAGTTCGGCGTTGTCCACACCAACCCTTGCGAATTTTCCGTCTTGCGCAATAATTGGCAGGAGGCGCGCGCCATGCTGACGCCGCCCGAAAAGAACTCAGTCTCGACCACCCTGATGCGAAGGCCGTCGCGAACGACGCGCGACTTGATCTCGATCGGGGCAAAGCCCGGCAGGCGAAACATGTCCACCGTGAGCCGCGCCGGCACGAAATCATCGGAGCCGTGGCGCTGTTCGATGACGAAGGCGAGCAGCCCGATGATGACGCGCCCGTGCAGCGATTTCGGGTCCCACGGGCCGTTCGAGGCCGGGGTCGGGATGTAGGCGTCGTGGACGGGATCGTGTGTGAAGAAAGCTTGATTTGTCATGATGTGAAACCATGACGGATTCTGCGGCACCTGTCATCGTCCGTCATCGGGTCAACGCGAATGCGTCGCCCGATGACAGGCTCCAGCGGACGATCCAGTACGCTGTGCATCTCGATTTATTCGCAGTGCTCTGGAATAATCGATGCCCGCATGTGCCGATATGACGGCAGAGTGTTTAGACGCGCCGCCATTCGTTACGCACGCTCTCATCACGCTCGGCGCCGATCTTGCCGGATGCAAGCGCCGCAAAAGCCTCCGGCGTCATCAATTGCGACAGCGCCCAAACCGCGGCGCCGCGAACCAGCGGGCTCTCATCCTCGAGCAGGCGTTGCGCCTCGCCAGCCAAGGCACCATCGTCGGCGTTGCCGATCGCGATCAGCACGTTGCGGATAAATCGATCGCGGCCGATGCGCTTGACCGGCGATTTCGTGAACAACGCCCGGAACGCCGCGTCGTCGAGCTGAACCAGTTCAGCGAGATCGGGCGCGCGCAAGGCGTCGCGCGCGGCGAGTTTTGTTTCCCGGCCGGCTTGCGCGAACTTGTTCCACGGGCAGGCCGCGAGACAATCGTCGCAGCCATAGATGCGGTTGCCGATCGCCTTGCGGAATTCCTGCGGTATCGGTCCCTTGTTCTCGATCGTGAGGTAGGAAATGCAGCGTCGCGCATCGAGCTTGTAGGGAGCCGGAAACGCCGCGGTCGGGCAGATATCGAGGCAGGCCTGGCATGAGCCGCAATGATCGATCTCGGCTTCGTCGCGCGGCAGATCGGCGGCGGCGAAAATCACGCCGAGAAACAACCATGAGCCGAATTCACGCGAAACAAGATTGGTGTGCTTGCCCTGCCAGCCCAGTCCCGCGGCCTGCGCCAAGGGCTTCTCCATCACGGCCGCGGTGTCGACGAACACTTTCACCTCCGCGCCCGATGCGGCGACCAGCCAGCGCGCCAACGCCTTTAGCCGCTTCTTGATCACGTCGTGATAATCGTCGCCTTGCGCATAGACCGAAATCGCACCGCGCGTGCGTTGCTGCAGGATCGCGAGCGGATTTTCGTCAGGTCCGTAATTGACGCCGAGCATGATCACCGAATGCACGCCGGGCCACAGCACGCGCGGATCCATGCGGCGTTCCGGCTGCGCGGCGAGCCAGTCCATCTCGCCATGGGCGCCGGCATCGAGAAAGGCGCGGAAATGCTGCGCAGCTTGCGCGGTCGCAGCGGGATCGGTCACGGCGACGCAATCGAAACCAAGTGCGCGCGCTTCGTGGGTGAGGGCGGCCTTCAGGCCGGCGGGCGAGAGCTTGGTGGCTGCGTTCAGAAGTCGAGATCCACGTAGGTGCGCGACGCCGGCACGCCCGCCAGCCATTCGCTCAGCAGCGGACGGAACGACGGGCGGGATTTCACCCGCGCGTACCACGCCTTTGCTGCGTCGTCCTCGATCCATGGCACGTCGCCCAGATAATCGATCGCCGAAAGATGCGCCGCGGCGGCGAGGTCCGCATAGGTCAACTGATCGCCGGCGAGATAATTTCGCGTTTGCGCCAGCCAGCCGATATAGGCCAGATGATAGCGCACATTGGCCTTGGCGGCACGGATCACTTCCGCCGCCGGTGCGCCGCCGCCATCGTCCTCGCTCATGAAGCGCTTGTAGATGCGCTCGGTGACCAGCGGATTGGAGGCTTCCTCGAAGAATTTTTCGTTGAACCATGCCATCAGCCGGCGCACTTCGATCCGCTCGGCTGCCGTGGTCGGCATCAGCCGGCGCTTATCCATTGCGGCGCCATGGGTCTCATCGAGATATTCGACGATCACACCGGCGCCGGGGACTGCGGGAATTCTGTCGGCAATCAATACCGGCGTGGTGCCGGCGGGATTGAGCGCCAAAAATGCCTCGCGCCGCTCCCACACCCGTTCTTCCACCAGCCGCAGATCGAGCCCGTGTTCGCCCAACGCCAGTCGGATGAAGCGCGAATGCGGACAGAATGGATGGTGGTACAGCGTGAACATGAGCCCTTGATAATTTTGTGGTGCTTAACAAACTGTCACCGCGCGGTAACGGCGCGCGTGACGCAAGCAACGAGGCCAAACTACCTAAGCGGGGGAACGAGGCAACCTGTGTTTTCGCGTTTTTTGCGATTGCGGCAGGGAGGCGAATAAGCGAGAAGAACCCGGCCTTTTTCGCTCATTATAACGGACCCGATCATGATGTCTGATGCATTGAGAGCGGTGATACTCGGCATTATCGAGGGCGTCACGGAATTCCTTCCGGTGTCCTCGACAGGTCATCTCCTGCTGGCGGAACGTTTCTTCAATCTCGGCGAAGGCGACTTCTGGAACAGCTTCACGGTCCTGATTCAGCTCGGCGCGATTCTGGCCATTCTCGCCATTTATTTCGTCAAATTATGGCAGGTGGCGCTCGGCATGTTCACCAACGCAGATGACCGGCGGTTTGTCATCGGCGTGCTGGTGGCATTCCTGCCTGCTGTCATCATCGGCCTGATCGCCGGCAAATACATCAAGGAGTTCCTGTTCAACCCGTGGGTCGTGTGTTTTTCGCTGATCGTTGGCGGCGCGATCCTGCTGTGGGTCGATCAGCTCGATCACAAGCCGCACGAACACGATGCCACCAAGTTTCCGCTGCCGATGTATCTCACCATCGGCATCGCGCAGTGCCTGGCGATGATTCCGGGCGTGTCGCGGTCCGGCGCCAGTATCGTCGCGGCGATGCTGCTCGGGGCCGACAAGCGCGCGGCGGCCGAGTTCTCGTTCTTCCTGGCGATCCCGACCATGATCGGTGCGTTCGCCTATGATTTCTACAAAAATCGCGGCGAAATGAACGCCGATCACATCGGCATTGTCGCGATCGGCTTCGTGGTGTCGTTCATCACGGCGCTCATCGTCGTGAAGACTTTCCTCAGTTACGTCACCCGCAACGGTTTTACGCTGTTTGCCTGGTGGCGTGTCATCGTCGGCACGCTCGGCCTGATCGCGCTGGCGCTGGGCCGGTAAAATAGCGGCGCCCTAGCAACTGGTCGTCCCCGCGAAGGCGGGGACCCATAACCCCTGGTGTCAGTGGGAGCAGAAGGCCTTTGCTCTAGCGACACAACGGGAATCCTCGCCGCCGCGATGAGCGCAATTGCGCTCACGCTGGGGTCCTGGCTCGCAGCGGAGCCTGTCATCGGGCCGGCCAGCGGCCGGACCCGTTGGCTTGGCCGGGACAACGAGAGAACTTTCTCTTACGCGCTCTTCCTCTGGAACTGTCCCGCCGCGCGGAAGCGCCAGAGATATTGCGGGCCGACGGCTTCCAGCGAGTCCGGCGTGATGCCGAGCCCCTCCAGGGTCAGGCCGGCCGCTTTCGCGGCGTCGGACACGATATTGTCGGATCGCAGCAGTTCGACCTGATCCGGGGTCAGTTTCAGCGCGCCGGGCGCGAATTGCAGGAACATCGCCTGGAATCGGGCCAGTCCGAACGGCAGCGACACCAGCGTGCGATCGCGCCCGGTGGTGGCGAGGATGATCTCGATGATTTCGCGCATGGTCAGCACTTCAGGGCCGCCGAGTTCGTAGGTCGCACCAGCCTTGGCCTTGCCATCAACGGCATGCGCCACCGCGGTCGCGACATCGCCGACATAGACCGGCTGCATTTTGGTCACGCCGCCGCCGATCAGCGGCAGCGCCGGCGACAGCCGGGCAAGGGCGCCGAAGCGGTTGGTGAATTGATCCTCGGGTCCGAACACCACCGAAGGGCGCAGGATGGTGGCCGTCGGGATGGCGGCCCGCACGGCCGTTTCGCCGGCGGCCTTGGCGCGGGCATAACCCGCGGGCGAATTCTCGTCGGCGCCGATTGCCGAAATATGGACCATCCGGGCCCCGACAGCGCCGGCCGCCTGGGCCACCGTCTCGGCCCCCTTGCCTTGTACCGCGTCGAACGTCTGGGCGCCGCCCTCGGCCAGGATGCCGACCAGGTTGATGGCGACGTGGGAATCGCGCATCGCCGCCTGAACCGAGGCCGGATAGCGCACATTGGCCTGGACCGCGTGAATCTGGCCGACCTTGCCGAGCGGCTGCAGATGTCCGGCCAGCTCCGGCCGCCGCACCGCGACCCGAATCCGGTAATCGCGCTTGGCCAGCGCGCGGACCACGTTCCGCCCCAGAAAGCCCGATCCGCCGAAAACGGTGACCAGTGTGTCCTGATTCGATGCCATATCGTTGTTCCCGGGGTCGCCTGCCGCCAAAGTCGATGGATTCTCGGGCGTGTTTAGCGCTTTCGCGCCGCGCCGTCATGTCCCGCGCGCAGCATATTTGGCGTGCGGTTCATCAATTTGACAAGCGCGCGACCGATCAATACTAACCGGCCCGGGCCCAGGTGGCGGAATTGGTAGACGCGCTGGCTTCAGGTGCCAGTGGCTTAACGGCCGTGAAGGTTCGAGTCCTTTCCTGGGCACCATTGCCCATGCCCATGATCCCCCGAATGTGGGGCGCAACCAAACGCCGCGGCCCGGCGAAGGTCAGGTCGCCGAAGCGATTTGGCAGTGGCCCAATTGGTAAGTTCGGCTTGGGAGACCCATAGCGGTCATCCCGCTGGGCGGAGGTTCGACCTCAGCCCAACCGGTACCTTTGACTTAAATCAACACGAGGTGGCTCAAGGCTGGCATTGCCAAAGTATGCGATGAATTGAGGATGGCGCGATGAAAATCCCTCGTAGCATGCTCGCTGCCGCAAGTGTTCTCGCCCTCGGTTGTTCGTCAGCATCCGCGCAGCAGGTCGCAGGCGCTCCTGGCTCACCCGGAGCCACCACCACCATAGACGGCAAACAACTTCCGCCGCCCGACCCGAAATTCGGTGGAGTGATCAAGGAAAAGGCTTCCGAGTCGACGCCTTGGTGGGCGCCCCGCGTGGTGCCGCCGAAAGGCGCGCCAAATGTCCTGCTGATCATGACGGATGATCAGGGTTTTGGCGCACCGGGCACCTTCGGCGGCGTTGTGCCCACTCCAACGATGGATCGCATTGCGCAGGCCGGACTGCGCTACACGAACTTCCATTCCACATCGCTGTGCTCGCCGACCCGAGCTGCGATCATCACGGGACGCAACCATCACTCGGTGGGCTTCGGCGTGGTCGGCGAAATCGCAACAGGTTTCCCGGGTTACGACTCGATCATTCCGATCGAGAAAGGCACGATCGGCACCATTCTGAAGGCGAACGGTTACGCGACCTCATGGTTCGGCAAGGACCACAACACGCCCTTTTACCAGGCGAGCCAGGCCGGGCCGTTCGATCAATGGCCGAATGGAATGGGCTTCGATTATTTCTACGGCTTCGTCGGTGGCGATGCGAGCCAGTGGCAACCGAACCTGTTCCGCAACACGACGGCCATCTATCCCTTCCAGGGCAATCCCGGCTGGAATCTGGAGACGGCGATGGCTGATGAGGCCATCGGGTACGTGAAGCAGCTCAAGGAGATCGCACCCGGCAAGCCTTGGCTGGTCTATTACGTGCCCGGCGCCACGCACGCGCCTCATCATCCCACGCCCGAGTGGATCAAGAAGGTCAGCGACATGCACCTCTTCGACGAGGGCTGGAACAAGGTGCGCGAGAAAATCTTCGCCAATCAGAAGCGGCTGGGCATCATGCCCGAGAATGCCAAGCTGACCCCTTGGCCGAAAGACTTGCCGGAATGGGACTCTCTGAGCTGGGACGAGAAGAAGCTCTTCATCAAGCAGGCGGACATCTACGGGGCCTATCTCGCCTACGCCGACCACGAGATCGGGCGGGTGATCCAGGCCGTCGAAGACCTCGGCGAGTTGGACAACACGCTGATCATCTACATCGGCGGCGACAACGGCGCGAGTGCCGAAGGCATGCTGAACGGCACGCCAAACGAGTTCACGACCTTCAACGGCATTCCTGTGCCGGTGAAAGACCAGTTTCTCTGGTACCCGTTCTGGGGTTCGGAGCGGACGTTCCCGCATTTCGCGGCTGGCTGGGCGTGGGCGATGGACACGCCCTTCAAGTGGGTGAAGCAGGTGCCGTCGCACTTTGGTGGGACGGCCCAGGGCGTTGTCATGTCATGGCCGGGCCACATCACCGACCTCGGTGGCATCCGCCGCCAGTTCCACCACGTCATTGACGTCGTGCCGACCATCCTCGATGCGGCTGGGATTTCGCAACCCGATACGATCAACGGGATCAAGCAAATTCCGATCGAAGGCGTGAGCATGGCGTACACTTGGGAGAACGCCAACGCCGCGGTACCCACGCGACACACCACGCAATATTTCGAGATGCTCGGCAATCGCGCCATCTATCAGAACGGATGGGTGGCGGCCACGACGCCGGTGACGCTGCCGTGGGAGCTGAGTACCAAGACGCCG
The DNA here is from genome assembly GCA_963738105.1 of uncultured Alphaproteobacteria bacterium. Lineage (GTDB taxonomy): Bacteria > Pseudomonadota > Alphaproteobacteria > Rhizobiales > Xanthobacteraceae > Bradyrhizobium. The sequence continues at coordinate 96,460 of CAVTWC010000027.1, forward strand.
CCGGACGTGATCACCGGGTACAATTGGGAGCTTTATAACGTCGAGGAGGATCCCACGCAGTCCAACGACCTCGCCGCCAGGATGCCTGACAAGGTCAAGCAGATGCAGGATCTCTTCTACGCCGAGGCCAGGAAGTACAACGTGCTGCCGCTCGACAATACGACGCTCGCACGCTGGAACACGCCGCGTCCGAGTCTTACGGCAGGGCGAACGGTGTTCACCTATTCGGGTGAACTGACCGGCACGCCGGCGAGCGCGGCACCGGACATCAAGAACAAGTCCTACACGATCACTGCGGAGGTCGAGATCCCCGATGGCGGCGCGGACGGGATGATCGTCACCGAGGGCGGACGCTTCGGCGGCTACGGCCTTTTCCTGAGCAAGGGCGAGTTTGGAGTTGGCCGAGGCAAGGTGGTGTTCCTCTATAACCTGCTCGACCTCAAGCGCACCGTATGGGAGGGACCTGAGCTGGAGGCTGGCAAGCACACCATAGTGTTCGATTTCAAATCCGCCGAGCCGGGTTTGGGCAAGGGCGGTACCGGCGTGCTGTCCGTCGACGGGAAGGACGTGGCGAGGAATACGCTTGAGCACACAACTCCGATCACGTTTCCGGAGGACGAAACCTTCGACATCGGCCAGGACACGCGCACCGGAATTGCACTGCTGGAGTATCGCTACGACGTTCCGTTCAAGTTCACCGGCAAGATCAACAAGCTGACCTTTAAACTCGAACCGGAGCCGCAAACGCAGGGCAAAAACTAACGGCTGGTCGAAAGCGCGAATGATGCAGTTGGCGCGATGAAAAAGGTGCTGGTCTTCGCTGCTGTTGCCGAGGCGGTCACAGGACTAGCGTTGCTGGCTATTCCATCGCGGGTCGGTCAACTGCTGCTCGGCCAACAGCTTGTCGGAATCGCAATCCCAGTCGCGCGTGTGACCGGGATCGCACTGATCGCCTTGGGAATATCCTGTTGGCCAGCCACACCGCTCGTCGGGATGTTCGCCTATAGCTCGGTCGTGACGCTGTATCTTGCTTATGTTGGTTTCGTGGGGGAGTTTTCGGGGGTACTTCTGTGGCCCGCGGCCGTAGTTCACGCCATTCTGTCATTCCTTCTCGGTCGTGCTCTGTTCGCTGCGGAGACGCGCACCAAGTAGTGTCAGCTTTTGGCCTGGGCTGACGTCGTGGCTCCGTGTTGCTCCGCTTTGCTCACAGAAGCGGCCCTGTCGGTGAGTTGGCTTTCGTCGCGAACCGTTGATTTAGATCAATGCGAGTCATGCCGCATTCTGTCTCGGTCAGCATCCTCCAACATGAGGTTCCGGTCTCGCGTCAAAAGGGAGTCTCCGATGCCCCTCGCCAGCGAAGAAGGACACAGCTCCAGGTCAGAAAACTCCTTACAAAACCATCGCAACTTGCTGCTAGGCGGCACCACGCTCGCCGCCGCCGCTTATTTGCTGTGCGCGCTGGGGACGGCCGGCCTTGCGCAGCAGACCACCGGCACGCCCGGCTCACCCGGCGCCACGACGACGATCGATGGAAAGTATCTTCCGCCGCCGCCACCGAAGTTCGGCGGCGAGATCAACCTTCAGGCCAGCCAGTCGAAACCTTATTGGCCCGCCCGCGTGGTGCCGCCCAAGGGCGCGCCCAACGTGCTCCTGATCATGACTGACGACCAGGGTTATGGCGTTTCCGGGACGTTCGGCGGCGTCGTCCCGACACCTGCAATGGATCGCATTGCGCAGATGGGGCTGCGCTACACTCAGTTCCACTCCACGGCCCTATGCTCGCCGACGCGGGCGGCGTTGATCACCGGCCGTAACCACCACTCGGTCGGCTTTGGCATCATTTCGGAGCAAGCCACCGGCTATCCCGGTTACGACAGCATCATTGGACCGGAGAGCGCTACTGTCGGCACGATCCTGAAACACAACGGCTACGCCACCTCCTGGTTCGGCAAGAACCACAATACGCCGAGCTATCAGTACGGCGTGACAGGACCGTTCGATCAATGGCCCATCGGCATGGGCTTCGATTATTTCTACGGCTTCATGGGCGGCGAAACCGACCAGTGGACGCCGTATCTATTCCGGAACACCACCCAGGTTTTCCCCTGGGTCGGAAAGCCCAGCTACAATCTGACCACGGACATGGCGGACGATGCGATCGCCCACCTGCGACAGCTCAATGCGGCCGATCCGGATCAGCCGTTCTTTCTCTACTACGTGCCCGGCGGCACCCATTCGCCGCATCAGCCGACCAAGGAATGGATCGACAAGTTCAAAGGCAAGTTCGACATGGGCTGGAACGCCCTTCGCGAGCAGATCTTTGCTAATCAGAAGCGGCTTGGCGTCATCCCCGCCAACACCCAGCTAACAGCCTGGCCGGATGACCTGAAAAAATGGGACACGCTGACGGCCGACGAAAAAAAGCTGTTCGCACGGCAAGCGGAGGTGTTCGCGGGTTATGCCGCCTATACCGACCACGAGATCGGCCGCGTCATTCAGGAAGTCCAGGACGAAGGCAAGCTCGACGACACGCTGATCGTCTATATCAGCGGTGACAACGGCACGAGCGCGGAAGGCACGACGGTCGGCACGCCCAACCAATACACCGCCTACAATGGTATTTTGGACCTGCCGGTCGCCGAGCAATTGAAGGCTTACGACGCCTGGGGCTCGGCTGCCACATACCCGCACATGGCGGTGGCCTGGTCATGGGCGTTCGACACACCGTTCAAATGGACGAAGCAGGTGGCGTCGCACTTCGGCGGCACCCGCCAGGGCATGGCGATCTGTTGGCCGAACCGCATCAAGGATGCGGGCGGCATCCGCACCCAGTTCCACCACATGATCGACATCGTACCGACCATCCTTGAGGCAACCGGCATCCCGGCGCCGCTGATGGTCAACGGCGTCGCGCAAAAGCCGATTGAAGGTGTCAGCATGACCTACACCTTCGACAAGTCGAGCGCGAACGTTCCGTCCGCGCGAACGACGCAGTATTTCGAGATGTTCGCCAACCGCGCGATCTATCACGACGGTTGGATCGCGGCGACAACGCCACCTGCGCCGCCCTGGCTGCTGGGCACCGTCAAGCTGCCCGAAGACGTCGTCAACGGTTACAAGTGGGAGCTGTACAACATTGCCGACGATTACTCGGAAAGCAACGACCTCGCCGCCAGGATGCCTGACAAGCTGCGTGAGCTGCAGCAGCTGTTCATGGTGGAAGCGTCAAAGTACAACGTGTTCCCGCTGGACAACTCGGTCCTCTCGCGCATCATTACACCACGGCCGAGTGCGACCGCTGGCCGAAACACCTTCACCTACTCGGGCGAGTTATCAGGCCTGCCCGAGAGCGATGCGCCCAGCATCCTGAACAGGTCCTATACGATCACCGCCGAGGTGGACATTCCGGGCAGTGCTGGTTCGACCGTTGGGCGCGCGGGCTCACAGGACGGCAGCGAAGGCATGATCGTCACGGAAGGGGGACGCTTCGGTGGCTATGGCCTGTATCTGCTCAAGGGCAAGCCAGTATTTCTCTACAACTTCCTCGATCTCGAACGCTTCCGCTGGGAAGGCCAGGACGCGCTCACACCCGGCAAGCACACCATCGTGTTCGACTTCAGATACGATGGACCGGGCTTCGGCAAGGGTGGCACGGGCGTCCTGAAGGTGGACGGCAAGGAGGTCGCCAACAGAAAAATCCCGCACACCATTCCATTCATCATTGCGCTTGAGGAAACCTTCGACGTGGGGGTCGATACCCGCACCGGCATTGAAGACAAGGACTATCAGGGGCCCTTCCGTTTCAACGGCAAGCTCGACAAGCTCACATTCAAGCTCGCGCCGGTGCAGCTCACCCGCGACGAGCATCAGGTCATTCGGCACGCCCGCGCCGACGCGGATAACTGATAGAACAGCAATCCGTCCGGGCGTCCTTTCTTCGGGGCCCGGCCGGACCCCGGCGTGCCGATGTCCAGCGAAATCCGGCGAACATCGCGGGGCGCGTCACGTCATGTGCTGGCCCGCGGCTGGTCGGCGGCCGCAACATTTGAGGGTGAATTCTCCACCGTCACGTCTTCTTACGCTGGCAAAGGCGTCGTGCGGTACTTTTGGTGACGTCTGCTCGTGGCACCACAGTGGACAAGCCTTGGCCGTAGCGGCCGATCGGCCCCGCCCTCACACCAACGCTTTGCCGGCCCGTTTCGCGACTGACTTCTGCACAAAGTACATCAGCGTGAGCGAGACCAGCGAGGTCGCCACCACGATGTAGCCGAGCCGGTCGAAATGCCGCAGCGTGCCATCGGCGTTTTGCGCGATGATCGCTGCGGCCAGCACCGAGCCGAGGCCGCCGGAGAGCTGTTGCAGCGACGCGCTCACCGCGCTGAAGGAGCCGCGCTGGCTGGCTTCGGGGATCGCCGAAATCAGCGCCTGCGACGGGATCATGCGCGAGAAGATGCCGACGAACATCAGGACATTGACCGCGATCACGGTGATCAGCGTGACATGACCGAAATGGTCGAGCTGGGTGTAGAGCACCACCATCACGATCGAGACGATGCTGCCGAACGCGAAGGTCGGAAACTTGCCGAAGGCATCGCTGGCCCGGCCCACCAGCGGTCCGGTGAAAATGCTGAACAGCCCTGAGACCAGATAGATCGTCGGCAGGTGCGCGATGTCGATGCCGAGATTGCTTACGGTGTAGGCGCTGCCGAACGGCATCAGCATGAATCCGCCGGTCGCCAGCAATGTCGTGACCGCGAACGCCAAGGTGTAGCGCGGCTCTCCGACGGTTGCGATCAGATGCCGAAACGCGTTGATGTCGTGCTTCAGCGCGAGATGGCCGTTGACCGGTTTCATCAGCACCAGCACGGCGGCCATCCCGGCGATCGAAAGACCGACCAACGCAACGAACGAGATGTGCCAGTTCCAGTGGGTGGACAGAAACAGCCCGGCCGGAATCCCCAGCACCTGGCTCGCCGCGAACGCCGTTTGCACGAAGCCCATCACGCGCCCGCGCAAGCGTAACGCGAACAGGTCGGTGATGATGGCAAGGATGATCGAGCCCATCACGCCGCCGAACAGCCCGGTGACGATGCGGCCGAGCAGCAGCACGTGAAAGGTCGGCGCCAGCGCGCACAGCGCAGTTCCCAGCGTGAAGCCGACATAAAAGAACAGCAGCAGCCGCTTGCGATCGAAGCGATCGGCAAAGCCCGCGGCGAGGATGCCCGAAATGCCGGCGCTGAACGCGTAGGCGGAAACCGCGACGCCGAACTGCGCAGCCGTGATGTCGAGAGCGGGCATGATGATGGCGCCGAGCGGCGACATGATCATGAAGTCGAGAATGATCGTGAACTGGACAAACGCCAGCAACGCGACCAGGGCCGACTGGTAGCGCGAAAAACCGCTGGCGAGTTGTGGATCGTCGATAGGCGCTGCAAGTGTTTGTTCGGTCATGACGCTCATTCGAAATGAAAAAATAATACAGCGATACCTTGCCGCGGCGGATGCCGCGCTGGCCGGCCAATGGATGGGGTTGATCGAGCCCGATTACACGATGATGACGCGAAGCGAAAGCATCCTGTATTCAACCACGCAAAGCAGGCGAGACGTTGTTCAAACGCAACCTAGCGAAATAGTGATCAGTCAGACCGCGTGATCGCCGCGCAGGAGCAGCTTCAACGCCTGCTCGGCGCGATGCATCGGCGCGAGGCTGCGATAGGTACGCGCCAGCAACAATGCGCCCTCGAGCAGGCTGAGCACCGTGGTCGCGGTGGAGTCCGCTTCATCAGGTGACATGCCGAAGCGCTCCAGCCCGCGCCTGATTTCGTTTTCCCATTTTTGAAATGCGCCGCGCGTGGCCGCGCCGAGCACATCGGATTGCGCGGCGGTTTCCAGCGCCGTGGTCGCGATCGGGCAGCCTTCCTGATAGCCCGACTTCTCCAGATCGGACGCCATGCCGCGCGCCACGCGGGTGAGAAACACCATGGCGTTCTCGGAAGTCTCCGCCGCCTGCGCGATCGCCTGCCTCATGGCTTCGCCGGCCAAGGTTAGCGCCGCTTCGCCGATTTCTTCCTTGCCGCCGGGAAAATGGAAATACAGCGACCCCCGCGGTGAGCCGCCGGCCGCCAGAACGTCATGCAGCGCGGTGCCGTGATAGCCCTGCTGGCGAAACAGTTTTGCTGCGGCTGCCAGCGTTTTGCCTTTTGAATCAGTAGCTTTGGGCATGCCTGGAAATATCATTTGCAAATCGGTATGTCGACCTTCATAATATGTAGGATGACATACATATCATTCGCAAATTCCTCTCCGCCATCCGAAAAAATCCGAGGAGGAGATGCTGGTGGCGGGCGACCGGGTGATCGTGCGCGGGGAAGTGACCGGCACGCCATCAGGCGACCTGTTCGGCGTGCCGCATTCCGGCAACAGCTTTCGCATCATGGCGGTCGATATCCAGACCATCCGGGACGGCCGGATTGCCAAAACCTTCCATATGGAAAACTGGCTCAGCGCCATCGGGCAGCTCCGCGCCAAATAGCCAAAAAATCCCGGTTTAATGGACCTCGGTATCATGCGCCTGTAAAACCACAGTTCAGGCCCTATTTCAGGGCCGGAACGCAGCCGCTCGCGCTCGCCTCCCAGGCGTTTGGGCGGTAGCTTGGTTCGCATCGATTCGACGAGGTTCACAGATACCATGACCATCCGCCTGCACCGCGGCGATCTGCCCGATCTGTCCCGCTATACCGATTCAGTGGCGATCGACACCGAGACCATGGGGCTGCATCCGCATCGCGACCGGCTTTGCGTGGTGCAGATGTCGAACGGCGACGGCACCGCGGATGTGGTGCAGATCCCGAAGGATCACACCGACGCCCCCAATTTGAAAGCGTTGCTGGTCAATCCGAAGATCACGAAAATCTTTCACTTCGCCCGGTTCGATCTCGCCGCGCTGTCCAACGCGCTCGGGGTGATGCCGCAGCCGGTGTACTGCACCAAGATCGCCTCGCGGCTGTGCCGCACCTACACCGATCGCCATGGCCTGAAGGATCTGGTGCGCGAGGTGCTCAACATCGATCTGTCGAAACAGCAGCAATCGAGCGATTGGGGCGCGCAGGCGCTGAGCGAGGCCCAGTTGGCCTATGCCGCGTCCGATGTGCTGCACCTGCACGCGCTGCGCGATCGGCTCAATGCGATGCTTGCCCGCGAGGGGCGTATGGAGCTGGCGCAGTCCTGCTTCGACTTCCTGCCGACGCGGGCCAGGCTCGATCTGGAAGGCTGGGATACCGAGGATATCTTCGCGCATTCGTAGATCGCCGGAAGCGCGCTTTCACCGCCTGTGGCGTCTTGCCGCCCCGTTTCGGTCACACTGATGGCAAGAGTTTTTGAAAAAGGGTTCTTGGAAAAAGGGTTCTTGGCGCGAGGTTTTGCCCCGGGGGTTCTTTCGCAACGGTTTTTAGGGCTCGTGGGCCGGGCGTTTGGGTGAGGACGCGGGCTGCATCATCAGGCGATCCCGGATAGACTGCGATCAGCGCGATCGGCAAAAGTGGACACCGGCCTGGCCGGTCCTATGTCTCCGTTGATCGGGCGTTGAACGATTGAGGGGGCGCCTGATTTTTTCCGCCAATATGCTCACAGGCAGGCGGATCATACGTTAAGGGCGCCAGCGCTTTGGAGCAGCGGTGAATTCGGTTCAAGTCCCAGCCTATCAAGCCGGAATGGACAAGCGCTTTGCCATCGCAGCGCGCCATAGCCGGATGGTGCGGATTCTGCGTGTCGCGGTTCCGGCGGTGGTCTTGCTGTCGATGGCCACGATCGTCCTGGTGTCGGTGTTCAACCCATTCCGGATGCTGCTGCCCAAGCTACCGCTCGACATCGGCAACCTCGTCGTCTCCGGCACCAAGATCACGATGGAAGCGCCGCATCTGTCCGGTTACACCGCGACCGATCGGCGGCCGTACGATGTCTGGGCCAAAACCGCGACCCAGGATGTGACCGATCCGGATCATCTCGATCTCCGGACCCTGCGCGCCAAGGTCCTGAACGCCGACCAGACCACCGTCACGCTGGATGCCCGCGAAGGCTTGATGAACACCAAGGACCAGTTGCTGGACTTGCATCACGATATCTTTCTGCAAACCTCTTCCGGTTATGAAGCGCGGCTGGACCAAGCGTTTGTCGACATGGGCAAGGGGATCGTGACGTCTGACCAGCATGTCGACGTCAAACTGACCAACGGAACGCTCTCTTCCGACCGGCTCCGGATCACCGGCGGCGGCGAAGTCATCCGATTTGAAGGCAACGTCGTGATGCATCTCGATAATACGAACCTCGGCGGCGCTACCCCGGACGCATCCGCCAGCGCAGCCGCAAGCCCGGCGCCGCAGGAAGCGCCGCCCGCGCCGGCCCATCCTGCCAAGACGCGATCCGGCAAATCCGCCAACTCGAAATGATGTCCATGATGATACTTTCTCCGCGCGGCACGAGCATGAGGTGGATCGCAAATTACGTTTGCGGATTGGCGCTCGCGTTGACGTTGCTCGCCGCGAGCGACGGTTTTGCGCAGAGTTCGGTACAGGGCGTGCCCAACGCGATGCAGGGCTTTTCGCAGAACCGCGATCAGCCGATCCAGATCGAAGCCGCCACGCTCGAGATGCGCGACAAGAAAAAAGAAGCGACCTTCTCCGGCAACGTGAAGGTGATCCAGGGCGATACCACCATGACGTCCAAGACGCTGGTGGTGTTTTATGAATCGAGCGGCGCGTCTACGGCGGGGGCACCGGCCGCGACACCGGCGAGTGCCAAGGCCGCTCCGGCCAAAGGCGCGCCGATCCCGGCTGCCGCGCCCGGTCCTGGCGGGGCTTCGTCGATCAAGCGGCTGGAAGCCCGCGGCAATGTCGTAGTCACCCAGAAAGATCAGGTCGTGACTGGTGAAACGGCCGTGTTCGACACCAAGACCAATCTCGTCACCATGCTCGGCGGCGTGGTTTTGACCCAGGGCAAGAATGTGCTGCGTGGCGACCGGCTGATGGTTGACATGACGACCGGTGTGTCGCGCGTCGAATCCGACAGCGGGCGCGTACAGGGCCTGTTCCAATCGTCCGGCCAGGGCGGGCCGGGAATTCCAGGATTGACGCCGGCACCCGCGCCTGGGGCGCCCGCCGCAAATAAACCGAAATAATATCAACTGCTTGCATTCTATCTGCAGGCCGTGTGGTTGAAGCTTGCCGCGCCAGCCTGTATCTACCGTCGAACTGGCGACGGGGGCTGCACCTCGAAAATTGGGGTGTTGCGCTGGGCAAGGGACATCCATTCATTCATGCTTCGTACGCGAATCGAAAGCGGCGGGCGTGTCGCGGTAGCACCGTGAAAGGCTAAGCAAAGCGGCGATGGTGGATTTACTCGGCATGTTCCGTCGGCGCCCGGCGAAGCGGACAGGATTCGCGCGCTCGCGCGATGATATTACCGCGCTTGGCGATCCCTTCGGCGACATGCTGACGAGCCCGGTGCGCGACGCGCCGCCGATCGCGCGCGATACCCCGGTGCCGCGCGTTGATCCGCCTGCGCCGCGCGTCGAACAGCCGCCTCCTGCCGAAAAGCCACGCCGGCCCAGGACCGAGACCAAGGCCAAGACCAATGGCGCCGCGGGCGCGCCGCGGCTGGCGACGCGAGCCGGCTATCTGGCTGTGCATAGCGTGGAAAAGAGTTTCGGCACCCGTCAGGTGGTCCGCGGCGTCAGCATCTATGTGCGCCGTGGCGAAGCCGTGGGTTTGCTGGGTCCGAATGGTGCCGGCAAGACCACCGTATTCTACATGATCACCGGTCTGATTCCGGCCGATCGCGGCACCATCGAACTCGATGGCCACGACGTCACCAAGCTGCCGATGTATCAGCGTGCCCGGCTCGGGATCGGGTATCTGCCGCAGGAAGCTTCGATCTTCCGCGGTCTCACCGTGGAACAGAATATTCGCGCGGTGCTGGAAGTGGTCGAACCCTCCAGGAAAAAGCGCGAGGCGGAACTCAATTCGCTGCTCGACGAGTTCAATATTACACGGCTGCGCAAGACGCCGTCGATCGCGCTGTCCGGCGGCGAGCGTCGACGCGTCGAGATCGCGCGCGCGCTGGCGACCCGGCCGAACTATATGCTGCTCGACGAACCGTTCGCCGGCATCGATCCGATCGCAGTAGGCGACATTCAGGACCTCGTCCGCCATCTCACCAATCGCGGCATCGGTGTGCTGATCACCGACCACAATGTGCGGGAAACGCTCGGACTGACCGATCGCGCGTATATCGTCTATGCCGGCGAGATCTTGACAGAGGGTAGCCCGGACGAGATCGTCAACAATCCCGATGTACGCCGCCTTTACCTTGGCGAGGAATTCCGACTTTAGCGCATGACCCGCCGGTAACCACTTTCGCTGATCGCGCCATAGTCCATTTTTAGCATTCGTCAAGCCGTGTACATCGGCTTTGGACTAGTTTAAGCAAGAATCGGACCAACTTTCAGGAACGGTTCTTGCCTTCATGGCGCTGACGCAGAGATTAGAGTTCCGCCAGTCCCAGTCGCTGGTGATGACGCCGCAGCTGATGCAGGCGATCAAGCTGCTGCAGCTATCCAATTTGGATCTCTCCACCTTTGTCGAAGAGGAGCTTGAGCGGAACCCGCTGCTCGAGCGCGCCAATGACGGAACCGAGCCTCCGGTGGCGGGCGAGCCCGTGCCGGAGCGCGCCGAGTTTTCCGGCTCCGACGATGCAAATTATGGCGACGAGGCGGGTGGCGACCATTCCGAGGCGGGCAGCGGGCCGGCTGGCGATAATTTCGAGCCCGGCCAGGAAGAATGGTTGAACAACGACCTCGGTAGCCGCACCGAGATCGAGCAGACCCTCGATACTCGTCTGGACAATGTGTTTTCCGAGGAGCCGGCCGAGGCCGCCGCGCGGACCGCGCAGGACGCCGCACCGACCGCCTACACCGAATGGGGCGGCGGCGCCTCCAACGACGACGAATATAATCTCGAGGCGTTTGTTGCCGCCGAGACCACGCTCGGCGACCATCTGGCCGAGCAGCTCGCAGTGGCGTTCACGGCGCCGGCGCAGCGCATGATGGGGCAATATCTGATCGATCTGGTGGATGACGCCGGCTACCTGCCGCCGGATCTCGGCCAGGCCGCCGAGCGTCTCGGGGCTTCGCAGAAAGATGTCGAAGCCGTTCTTGCTGTACTGCAAAAATTCGATCCGCCCGGCGTTTGCGCGCGAAACCTGAGTGAGTGCCTGGCGATCCAGTTGCGCGAACTCAACCGCTATGACCCCGCGATGCAGGCGCTGGTCGAGCACCTCGATCTCCTGGCCAAGCGCGACATCACCGCACTGCGGAAACTGTGCGGCGTCGATGATGATGACATCACCGAGATGATCGGTGAAATCCGCCGTCTCGATCCGAAGCCGGGCCTGAAGTTCGGCGCGACGCGGATGCAGACCGTGGTACCGGACGTCTATGTGCGGCCCGGCCCGGATGGCGGCTGGCATGTCGAACTCAACAGCGACACGTTGCCGCGTGTGCTGGTCAATCAGGTCTATTACACCAAGCTGTCGAAGACGATCCGCAAGGATGGCGACAAATCCTATTTCACCGATTGCCTGCAGAACGCGACGTGGCTGGTACGCGCGCTGGATCAGCGCGCCCGCACGATCCTGAAAGTCGCGACCGAGATCGTGCGCCAGCAGGACGGCTTTTTCACCCACGGCGTGGCGCACCTAAGGCCGCTCAATCTCAAGGCGGTGGCGGACGCCATCCAGATGCATAAATCGACGGTGTCGCGCGTCACGGCCAACAAATACATGGCGACCAATCGCGGCAGTTTTGAATTGAAGTATTTCTTCACCGCGTCGATCGCGTCTGCCGATGGCGGCGAGGCGCATTCGGCGGAGGCCGTTCGTCACCACATCAAGCAACTGATCGATGCGGAAGATCCGGCGTCGATCCTGTCCGACGACACCATTGTGGAACGATTGCGCGAGACGGGAATTGATATTGCCCGCCGCACTGTCGCAAAATACCGCGAGGCAATGCGGATCCCGTCCTCGGTGCAGCGCCGCCGCGACAAACAGAGCATGCTTGGTAATGCCCTCTCCGCGCCCGCTGCATCTTCCGACCGCTCCCGCGACCCCGCGCCGGCCTGATTGCGCGCGAGCGAAATCGAGATAGTGTCGGTTCCATGAACCTAGCGAGGCCCTGACCATGACCCTTCGCATCTCGGGAAAAAGCATCAGCATCGGCGAGGCGCTTCGCGACCGCGTCAGCGAGCGTACCGAGGAGGTGCTTCGTAAATATTTCGACGGCAATTATTCCGGCCACATCACCTTGAGCAAGGATGGCTTCGGTTTCCGAACCGATTGTGCACTGCATCTGGATTCCGGCATCACGCTGGAAGCGGACTCCAACGCAACGGATGCCTATGTCAGTGCCGATCAGGCGCTGCTGATGATGGAAAAACGCCTGCGCCGCTACAAGAGCCGGCTGAAGGATCGTTCCGCCCGCAAGGCCTATGCGGCTTCCGCAGCCCTGGCGGAAATAGCTGCCCCGACGCTGGATGCGCCGAGCTACGTGATCGAGGCGCCGGCGCATGATGGCGAGGACGATGTCGACAGCTATAACGCCGTGATCATTGCCGAGGCGACGACGTCGCTGAAGCGGCTGTCGGTCAGCGAGGCTGTGATGGAACTGGATCTGACCGGGGCGGCCTGCATGGTATTCCAGCACGGCTCAAGCGGCCGGGTAAACATCATCTACCGGCGGGCGGACGGCAACGTGGGCTGGATCGACCCGCCTGCCGTTAACGGCGGGGGATAGGGGTTTCCCGGTATTGACGGCTTTTGGGCCTCTCCCTATGGTCCGCGGCCTCTTAAGGATAGGGCCAAGGATGGCCGAGAAACGACCTTGTAGCAGTTGGCACCGGTCAAGCGTTGGAGTAGAAGCCCACCAATTGGGACCCGGACATAAATCCGCCTCCCGTCCCATCTTGTTGACGCTGCCGCTTCAAAACCTATTTCGCAACCTGACGGTTAATTCACCTCGGAACGCCCCATGACGATTACCGATCTGGTCGCACCCGAGGCGATTCTCCCGGCACTAAAAGTTAACAGCAAGAAGCAGGCGCTGCAGGAACTCGCGGCGCGCGCCGCGCTGCTGACCGGGCAGAACGAACGCACGGTTTTCGAGGTGCTGCTGCAACGGGAGAAGCTCGGAACCACGGCCGTAGGCTACGGCGTGGCCATTCCGCACGGCAAGCTGCCCAAGCTCGAAAAGCTGTTCGGGCTGTTTGCCCGTCTCGAGCGCCCGATCGATTTCGAAGCGATGGACGGCCAACCGGTCGATCTGGTGTTCCTGCTGCTGGCGCCGGAAGGTGCCGGCGCCGATCACCTGAAGGCGCTGGCCCGGATCGCGCGGCTGTTGCGCGACCAGGACGTTGCCAAGAAGCTGCGGGCCTCGCGCGACGCGCAAGCGATCTACTCGGTGCTGGCCTTGCCGCCGGCGACCGCGGCGTAAGCCGAAAACCGGCAGACGGTCAGCACGACGTAATTCTTCGATCCGCGATGGCTTGAGGCGACCTGCCCTCAGCCCTGATCGCCCGCGAGGCGGATGCCGCGAACCGCCTGCCTGTGGTCCGTATAGCGCAGACAGGCGGCATCGAAATTAGGCCAATTCTGCTGCGCGCAGCGTGACGCTGCCGGCTGAATCGAGAGCCGGTCGGTTTTCGCGACGACAACCGGCGCGGTCTGGTCCTGTGACGTCGGCATGGCGATCAGGAACGCCACGATCGCCGCGAACGATACGGCCGCAATACCCAACTTCATCGGTCCGGCTTTCCTGCACGTCGTGTGGAATTTGCCGAACTGATAGCGTGCCAGGTCAACCCCGCAACTGAACTCGATTGTTAAGCTGAAGCATCTGCTTAATGCGGTGCGTGCTTTCGATCGTTTTCGTTTAGTCCGCGCGAAAGATATCGCACGATCCGGTTACCGACACTGGCGGTGCCGACCTCGACAAATCCCAACGCCGCATGAAAGGCATCCGAGACCGGATTGGGCGGTGATAAATTGACCTCGCAGAAAACGCGGTCGTGTCCGGCGCGGAGCGCGTGATCGAACAGGTCATGATACAGCCGCCGCGCGCAGCCACGTCCGCGCGCCGCCGTGGCCACGACGATGCGGTCGATATACACAAAGCGCTCATAGCGGTTGCGGAACCAGAGATAGTTCTGGCTGTCGTAACCGGCGGCCTGATCGAAGGCGAGCAGGAAGGCATCGAGGTCGCCGATGCGCCGCGCCAAAAAAGCTTCGCCCACCAGATATTCCAGCCGCTCCGGCTCCAGCCAGGATAGCTCCCGCGCATGCGCATTGTTCAGGGCCAGCAGCGCCTGGCCCAGTAGCCCGGTGCGGGCGATATCGGTCGATCTAACGGAGTGCAGCGCGTGATCGTTCACGAGACCTCCCACGCGTGCGTCGTTGTTATCGACCCGAACGGCCGCTCAGTCTTCCACGATACGCACCGCGCCACGCGCCGCACTGGTCGTCAGCGCCGCATAGGCCTTGAGGGCCGTCGACACCTTGCGATCGCGCTTGGCCGGCTTCCACGCCTTGGCGCCGAGCGCGACCATGGCGGCGCGGCGACGGGATAGCTCCGCATCATCCACGGCGAGCCGGATCGATCGGTTGGGAATATCGAGTTCGATGATGTCGCCGTCCTGGACCAGACCGATCAGGCCGCCCTCAGCCGCTTCGGGCGAGATGTGTCCGATCGACAGACCCGATGAGCCGCCGGAAAACCGGCCGTCGGTGATCAGCGCACAGCTTTTGCCGAGGCCCTTCGATTTCAAATAGCTGGTCGGATACAGCATCTCCTGCATGCCGGGACCACCCTTCGGGCCTTCATACACCACCACGACGACATCGCCGGCCTTGACCTTGTTGCTGAGGATTCCGGCCACCGCGGCGTCTTGGCTCTGGTAGACCCGCGCGGGACCGGAGAACTTCAGAATGCTCTCGTCGACACCCGCGGTTTTGACGATGCAGCCGTCGAGCGCAAGATTGCCTGAGAGCACCGCGAGGCCGCCGTCCCTGGAGAACGCGTGCGCGACGTCGCGGATCGCACCCTTGGCGCGATCGGTATCGAGTTCGTCGTAGCGTTCTTTCTGGCTGAACGCCGTTTGGCTCGGTACGCCGCCGGGCGCGGCGCGATAGAAGCCCTTCACCTTTTCATTCGAGGTTTGCTTGATGTCATAGGAGGCCAGCGCGGACGCCAGCGTCTCGCTGTGCACCATCGGAAGGTCGGTAGTCAGAAGGCCGCCGCGAGCCAGTTCTCCGAGGATCGCCATCACGCCGCCGGCGCGGTGGACGTCTTCGAGATGCACGTCGGCGACGCTCGGCGCGACCTTGCAGAGCACCGGCACCTTGCGCGACAGGCGGTCGATGTCGGCCATCGTGAACGGCACTTCGCCTTCATATGCGGCGGCCAACAGATGCAGCACGGTGTTGGTCGATCCGCCCATCGCGATGTCGAGCGTCATGGCGTTTTCAAACGCCTTGAAGCTTGCGATCTCGCGCGGCAACGCGCGCTTGTCGTCCTTTTCGTAATAACGGCGCGCCAGATCGACGATCAGATGACCCGCCTTGACGAACAGGTCCCGCCGGTCGGCGTGAGTCGCAACGATTGAGCCGTTTCCGGGTAATGCGAGGCCCAACGCTTCGGTCAGGCAGTTCATGGAGTTGGCGGTGAACATGCCGGAGCAGGAGCCACAGGTCGGGCAGGCCGATCGCTCGATCACTTCGACATCGGCCTCGCTGACAGAGGTGTCGGCGGCGGCGACCATGGCATCGATGAGGTCGACCGACCGGGTCTTGCCCTTGATGGTGACCTTGCCGGCCTCCATCGGTCCGCCGGACACGAACACCGTCGGGATATTGATGCGCAGCGCGGCCATCAGCATGCCCGGCGTGATCTTGTCGCAATTGGAGATGCAGACCATGGCGTCGGCGCAATGCGCGTTGACCATGTATTCGACGCTGTCGGCGATCAGTTCGCGCGAGGGCAGACTGTAGAGCATGCCGTCATGGCCCATCGCGATGCCGTCATCGACCGCGATGGTGTTGAATTCCTTCGCCACGCCGCCGGCAAGCTCGATCTCGCGCGCCACCAGCTGGCCAAGATGCTGCAAGTGAACATGGCCGGGCACGAACTGCGTGAACGAATTGACTACCGCGATAATCGGCTTGCCGAAATCCTCGTTCTTCATGCCGGTCGCTCGCCACAGGCCGCGCGCGCCTGCCATGTTGCGGCCATGGGTGGTGGTGCGTGAGCGATAGGCGGGCATGAGCGGTCCTCTGTTCGTTTTGCATCAGGTCTAATGCCGCAACCGGCATTCGCGAATGCATGCTCGATCTCCGAACGATGCACTTTGGGCGACGGTGTCCGGGACAACAAAAAACCCGCCATTAGCGGGTCTTGGGAGACGCCATTCCCATTACCCAAAGACCTAGCGCGTGCCGTGTAGCCGGTCAAACACCGCCAAAGCATCCCTCACGTGAGAAAATGCAGCCTCGGCCATGTGTTACCTCTCACGGAGTGTTACCTCTCCCGGAGCCTAACCGCCCGCGCAACTGTTCAAAAGCGACGGTTCCGCCTTCTGCCTTCACATCCGCGCAAGCGCCAGAAATCCGTCGAGGCAGGGGTTCTGGTTGGCCGGCGACCAATACAATAGTTGGTCGATCATCGGTGGGTCGGCGATTTTCCTGAAAACGGCGCCTTTTATCTGCGAGCGTTGCATGGAGGCCGGTACGAAGGCGATCCCAAGTCCTTCGGCAACGAAGTTGACGATGGTCTGCTGTAAATAGACCTCAAGACCGATGATCGGATCAAAGCCCGCCGCCCGGCAACGCTGGATGATGCTCTCATGAAGCGACGGTACCTGATCGCGTGGGACGATGAGAAACCGCTCCTGCGAGAGATCCTCTACCTTGATTTTTTTCGATTTCGCCAGCGGGTGGCGTTCCGGCAAGATCAGATCTAGCGGCTCCCTGATCAACGGGCGGGCCTCGAAGCGAGAACCTTCGCCGATCGGGAAATTGATGGCGATATCGATCACGCCATCCTTCAAGCCACTTTCAAGGGCGTTTGGCAGCAGTTCGCGGACACGCAGGTCAACGTTGGGAAAGGCCCGCTGGTAGCGCCGGGTCAAATCCGGCACGACGCTATAGGCGGAACACATCGTAAAGCCCATGCTGAACGATCCGGCTTCGCCACGTCCCGTGGCTGCGGCGTTGCGCGTGGCCTGCGCCACACGCTGAAGAATTTCGGTTGCATCCAGCAGGAATTGACGCCCGGCCGCGGTCAAGGCGACGCCTTTTGGCGAACGGACAAATAATGCGGTGCCGAGATCCTGCTCCAATGCCGCGATCTGCCGGCTTAGCGGCGGTTGCGACATGTGCAGGCGAGCGGCGGCGCGACCGAAGTTGCCGACATCAGCCAGCTCGCAGAAATAACGTAGCTGACTGAGAGAGGGAGCCATCGCCGTCGATACCTTGAAGGTATCAAGATTAGCTCAAACAGCATTGGAATGGAATAGCTCCGTTCGATAGTCAGAAGGCGATCGAACTGAAGGATTCCGTGATGCTTACGTCTCTGTCTGTCGTTTGCCCCGTGTTTGCGGTGATCGCCGCGGGCTTCGCCTGTGGCCGCTTGGGATTGCTTGGTCCTACCGCGAGTTCCGAGTTGAACCGCTTTGTGGTCTATCTCGGTTTGCCCGCATTGCTGTTTCAGGTGATGGCCGAGGCGGACTGGCCGGCGCTGTGGCAGCCCGGATTCATCGCGTCATTTGCAATCGGCGTCGTCGTTATCTTCGGCGGCACGCTGATTTTCCGGGTTGCGAATGGACATCATCTGACGGACGCGTCGATCGACGCCCTGAACGCGGGCTACGCCAATGTCGGCTATATCGGGTTTCCACTCTGCGAGCTGATCTTCGGGCGTCAAAGTTTGGCGCTGGTGACGATCGCAACCATCATGACCGTCAGCATCCTGTTCGCGGTCGCGATCGTCTTTGTGGAGATCGGTCTGCAAACCGAGCGCCGGGCGCATCGCCTGCTGGCGAAGGTTGGAAAGGCGCTGATCCGCAATCCGTTGCTGGTTGCGCCGCTGCTCGGCCTGATCTGGTCGACATTCCATACGCCCGTTCCGGCGGCCGCCGATACCGTGCTGCATATGACGGGCGGCGCAGCCAGCCCCTGCGCATTGGTCTCGCTGGGCTTGTTTCTTGCCGCCAAGCATCGGGGCAGCCGCGCAAGCCGGCCGGTTGCAGTGATGCTCTCGGCGCTGAAACTAATCATCCAGCCCGCGATCGTTGCGATCTGCGCTTACGGCATATTCAAGCTGCAGCCGGTGCCGGCCGCGATCGTCGTGCTGCTCTCGGCGTTGCCGACCGGTACCGGCCCATTCATGATCGCCGAGTTCTACAAGCGCGAAGCGGTGGTGACATCGGGAACGATCCTGTTCACGACAATGGCTTCGGTCGTCTCGTTGACCGCTTGCCTGGCGCTGGTTGGTCACGTCACAAACTGACACGCCACAAACGGACGCGCCACAAACGGACGCGCGGGCCGGTCCTTGTCAGGACGGCGGCCCGCGCGTCGAAATTCATATGATCAATTCAGCAATAGGTGCCTCGCCGTCAACGACCCCGGCGCATGCCGGGGTAGCGACAGCAAGTACCGCGTCAGTGGACGCTGACGGCCTGCAACTCGTTGCTCCATGCATTCGCAATCGCCGCTTCGCGGCTATCGGTCAGCATAATCGGAGTGCCGTCGGCGGCGTGGAGCGCAAACAGCTTAAGTCCCGGCGCGATTTTCGGCGCCTGCGGAAACAGTCCCGGCACGTCTTCGGAGCGGACTTGCTTGACGTAGGCGATATGGCCTTCGCCGAGATGGGCCAGCAACTCGGGGGTGACGCTTTCGGGTTCGAACGTAACACTCACTTCACTCATGGTCTCGACTCCTCTGTCAGACTAAGCGGTCGAGTCCGCTACTCGTTCCATTATTCGTGTTCATTGATAGCAATTGTCTTAACGACCTTTTCCGGCTCAGGCCGGGCGAGATCGATCGACAACAACCCGTTTTTCAGATCCGCGCCCAGCACCAGCATCCCCTCCGCCAGCACGAAGGTGCGCTGGAAGTGGCGCGCGGCGATGCCGCGATGGATGTACTGCCGGGCCTTGTCGTCCTGCTGGCGGCCCCGGATCACGAGCTGGTTTTCCTCAATGGTTACATCGAGTTGATCGCGCGTGAAGCCAGCGACCGCCAGCGTGATGCGCAGGCGTTCGGGTTGGCCGTTGGCACGGTCGCAACGCTCGATATTGTACGGAGGATAACCGTCGGCGCCTTTGACGACGCGATCGAGCGCACGCTCAATTTCGTCGAACCCAAGCAGGAACGGACTGGATAACGAAGGAACACGAGACATTACAAAGTCCTCTCGAAGCGACTTTGAGGGGCCCTTGCGGCACCCCATTTTTGGCCGTCCAGCGGATTTGCCGTCCGGTCAACGAACAATATGGGCATGGTTTGCAGAGGTTCAAGCGCCTCAGGAACCACGATAAAACCCATAAAACCTTGATTCGGGCGGTTTTGGAACCGGCAAACCGGAACCCACGCCAGGCTCAGGATGGTTAACGTGAGTTCCCGGCAGGGCGGCGGCTCAAATCAGCGCTCGACCCGCTTGCGGCCGTCGGCGCTGAACAGATGCAGCTTTTCGGGCGGCGCGACCGCCCGGATCCGCTCGCCGATCGCCGGTGCTGTGGCGCCGGGAATCCGTACGATTACCTCGCCCGGCGGCAACTCGCCGGGATTGGCGGCGATGCCCTGTGCTTCCCGCTGCCGGGTCCCATAAATGAAGGTCTCGGCGCCGACGCGCTCGATGGCTTCCACCGTCAGATCGAGCGCGATCCCGCCCGCGATAGAATCGGTCGAAATCATGAAATCCTCGGGCCGGATTCCGAGAATACCGGCTTCGCCGCCCGTGGCGCTGCCGTGGCTGGCCAATTGCGATGTGAGTTCGTCCGATTGCAGCGGCATCAGATTCATCGGTGGTGCGCCGATAAAGGACGCCACGAAGGTCGTCGCCGGCTTTTGATAAATCGCAAGCGGATTGCCGATCTGCTCGACCTGGCCGCCGTTCATCACGACGAGAATGTCGGCGAGCGTCATGGCCTCGAGCTGGTCATGGGTGACGTAGATCGAGGTGGTTTTCAGGCGCCGCTGCAATTTGCGGATCTCGATGCGCATCGCGATGCGCAGCTTGGCGTCGAGATTGGACAGCGGTTCGTCGAACAGGAAAACCTTCGGCTGCCGCACGATAGCGCGGCCCATCGCGACGCGCTGGCGCTGCCCGCCCGACAACTGTCGGGGCTTGCGCTCGAGCATGGCGCCGAGTTCGAGAATGCGCGCGGCTTCCTCGACCCTGGTCTTGATCTCGGCTTCGCCCGTGCGGCGGTTGCGCAGGCCATAGGCCATGTTGTTGTAGACGCTCATATGCGGATAGAGCGCGTAATTCTGGAACACCATGGCGATGTCGCGCTGCGCCGGCTCGATCTGATTGACGACGCGCCCGCCGATATCGATCTCGCCGCCGGTGACGGTCTCGAGTTCCGCGACCATGCGCAGCAAGGTCGACTTGCCGCAGCCGGAGGGGCCGACCAGCACGCAGAACTGGCCGTCGCCGACCTCGAAGTTGATGCCCTTGATGGCCTCGAAGCCACCGACATAGGTCTTGCGGACATCGCGCAGCGATACGTTAGCCATAGACTGGTTTTCCGTGGATCATTTTTCCGTCTCGACCAGGCCGCGGACGAACAGGCGTTGCATGAACACCACCACCGCAACCGGAGGCAACATCGCGAGCACCGCCGTCGCCATCGCCAGTTGCCATTCGGCCAATTCGTCCGTCGTCGTCAGCATCTTCTTGATGCCGATGACGATGGTCTGCATCGAATCCTGCGTGGTGATCAGAAGTGGCCACAAATATTGATTCCAGCCATAGATGAACTGGATCACGAACAGGGCCGCGATCGTCGTGACCGACAGCGGCAGCAACGTATCCCAAAAGAAGCGGAATGGTCCGGCGCCATCGATGCGGGAAGCTTCCAACAGCTCGTCGGGGATGGTCATGAAGAATTGCCGGAACAACAGCGTGCCGGTCGCCGACGCAATCAGGGGCAGGATCAGGCCGGCATAGGTGTCGAGCATATGCAGGTCGGCCACCACTTTGTAAGTGGGATAGATACGGACTTCGACCGGCAGCATCAGCGTCACGAAGATGATCCAGAACGCCGTCTTGCGAAACGGAAAACGGAAATACACCACGGCATAGGCCGACAGGATCGAGATGAAGATCTTGCCGACCGCGATGCCGGTAGCCGAGATAAACGAATTGAGCAGCATCTGGCCGACCGGCTCGCGGCTGGTGCGGGCTCCCCCGACAAAGATGGCGCGGTAGTAATTTTCCAGCACATGGCCTCCCGGCAGCAGCGGCATATTGCCGCCGACGACGGTTGCGGCGTCATGCGTTGAAGCGATCAGCGCGAGATAGACCGGAAAGGCGACGATGAAGACGCCAAGGGTCAGGATGGCGTAGGCGATGATGTCGCTCCACGGGCGGTGCTCGACCATCAGTATTGCACCTTGCGCTCGACATAGCGGAACTGGATCGCGGTCAGCGCAATCACGATCACCATCAACACCACCGATTGCGCGGCCGAACCGCCGAGGTCGCCGCCAAGCCGCCCGTCGGCATAGACCTTGTAGACCAGAGTGGTGGTCGCGCCGGCCGGGCCGCCGCCCGTCACCGCATCGATGATGCCGAACGTATCGAAGAAGACGTAAACGATGTTGACGACCAGCAGGAAGAACGTGGTCGGCGACAGCAATGGAAACACGATGGTCCAGAACCGCCGCATCGGGCCTGCACCGTCAATCGCGCCGGCCTCGATCACGCTCTTGGGGATCGATTGCAGCCCGGCCAGAAAGAACAGAAAATTATAGGAGATCTGCTTCCAGGACGCGGCCATCACCACCAGCGCCATCGCGTGTTTGCCGTTCAGCAGCGGATTCCAGTCGAAATTCATGTAGCGCAATGGCCGCACCAGCGTACCGAGCGAGGGGTGAAACATGAAGATCCACAGCACGCCCGCCACCGCCGGTGCCACCGCATACGGCCATATCATGAAGGTCTTGTAGAACGGAGCGGACTTGAGGTTCTTGTCGGCCTGGGTAGCAAACAACAATGCGATCGACAGCGAAAGCGCCGCGACCAGCGTCGAGAACACCACCGTTGTCAGGATCGCCTTGTAATATTCGGGCTGCGCGAACAACGCCTGATAGTTCTCAAGACCGATAAATTCAGACGACAGCCCGAAGGCATCCTCGCGCAGGAACGATTGCCAGAACGCCTGGCTCGCCGGCCAGTAGAAAAATACAAATGTGATGATGAGCTGCGGCGTGAGCAGCAAATAGGGAAGCAGTCTGCTGTTGAAGACGGCGGATTTTTCCATTCAGGGCGTCTTGCTGGCCTTCAGGATGTCGTGTCGAGGCTTTTGCGACGGTGCGTTAGCAAGACTTCCTCTCCCGCGTGGAAGAGGAAGTCTTTGTCGCGATCTTACTTCGCGGTCTTCTCAAAGGTACGCAACATGGCGTTGCCGCGCGTGACAGCCGAGTTCGAGGGCTTCCTTGGCGGTCTTTTGTCCCGCAAGTGCAGCTTCCATTTCTTCGGCCCAGATGTCGCGCATCTGCACCATGTTGCCAAAGCGCAGGCCGCGCGAATTCTCGGTCGGCTCCTTGTTGGTCAGCTCCTTCAGCGGCGTCTCTAGGATCGGATTCTTCTCATAGAAACCATCCGCCTTGGTCTTTTCGTACGCCGCCTTGGTAATCGGCAGATAGCCGGATTCCTGATGCAGCTTGGCCTGGCGATTGGTGTCCGACAGGAAGGTGAAGAACTTGGCGACGCCTTTGTATTCCTCAGGCTTCTTGCCGCCCATCACCCACAAAGATGCGCCGCCGATGATCGAATTCTGCGGAGCACCCTGCACGTCGGGATAATAGGGCATCGGCGCCGAGGTGAAGTCGAACTTGGCGGTACCCTTCGCGGTGGCGTAATAGCCCGACGAGGTCAGGAAGATCGCGCATTCGCCCGAAGCAAAGCGGCTTTCGCTGGCATTGGCGCGGCCGGAATAATCGTACGTCTTGTCCTTCTGGAGATCGATCAGGTTCTGCAGGTGCTTGATCTGCAGGGGCGTGTTGAAATTCAGCACGGTGTCAAAGCCGTCAAGCCCGTTGGCCTTGGTGCCGATCGGCACGTTATGCCAGGCGGAAAACTGCTCGATATTGGCCCACGTCGCCCACGCGTTGGAGAAGCCGCAGGTGGCGTGGCCGGCCGCCTTGAGCTTCTTGGCGGCATCGAACACTTCCGGCCAGGTCTTCGGAATTTCGGCGACGCCGGCCTTCTTCAGCTCATCCTTGTTAATCCACATCACCATCGATGAGGAGTTGAAGGGGAACGACAGCATGTCGCCCTTGGAGGTCGAATAGTAACCGGTGATGGCGGGCAGATAGGCCTTGGGGTCGAAGGGTTCGCCGGCGTCCTTCATCAACTGGTAGACCGGCTTGATGGCGCCGGTGGCGCTCATCATCGTGGCCGTGCCGACCTCGAACACCTGAATGATGTGCGGGGCATTGCCGGCGCGGAACGCGGCGATGCCGGCGTTCATGGTGTCGGGGTAGCTACCCTTGAAGGTCGGTATGACCTTGTAGTCGGACTGGCTGGCGTTGAAATCTTCTGCGAGCTTGTTGACGATATCGTTGTTGCCGCCGGTCATGGCGTGCCACCACTGGATCTCGATCACCGCATGCGCGGGTGTCGCGGCAGCAAAGGCCAGCGTGACGGCGGCTGCCAAGACAGCGCCGAATTGTCGAAGAGCCATCAAATTCCTCCCGTTGGACCGTCATCGTCCTTTCGCGCGTTAGCAGCGCGGGATGACGTGCAAATGACTGTATAAACAGGCGGATGCTACGGGGGAAGCCCTGCCCAAGGAAGCGGTAATTAGGCGAAGAAAGTAGATAAGGAAAATGAACAAAGAAAGCGGCCCGGGAAAACTGCCCAGGCCGCAGTGCCGGACCGTCAGGTCGTCCCCGGTTACCGGGACGACCTGACGAAACGCCTTAGCGTTTCCGCTCGGTGCCGCAGACAAAACCCTTCGCGACTAAAGTATCGATCTCGGCTTTGGAGTAGCCGAATTCCGATAGCACTTCCGCGGTGTGCTGGCTGAATTTCGGCGGCGTGCGGCGCAGGCTGGCCTTGGTGCGGGTCATGCGGATCGGAGAGGCGACGCCCTTGTACCAGTCCTTTTCGATGACATCGCCGCGGTGCGCGGTGTGGGCGCTGGTGAGCGCCTGGTCGATCGACTGCACCGGTCCGGCGGGAAGGCCGGCGGCCAGCAGCCGGTCGCACAGCGGCGCCGCATCGTATTCGGCGAACACGGCGGCAAGTTCCGCACGCAGCGCATCGCGATTGGCGATGCGGTCCTTGTTGCGTGCAAAGCGCGGATCGGTGCCGAGTTCGGGCTTGCCGATTTCCTTGGCCAGCTTGCGGAAGGTGCCGTCATTGCCAACGCCGATGAAGATGTTGTCGGTCCGGGTCGGGAAGATCGCGTAGGGCACGAGATTGGGATGCTCGTTGCCGGTGAGCTGCGGCGGCTTGCCGTGCATGAAATAATTCGCAGCATGCGGGTGCATGACCGCAAGGCCGGTCTCGTACAGCGTGGTCTCGAGGAATTGGCCGAGGCCGGACCGCTGCCGTTCCGAGAGGGCCATCAGGATGCCGATCGCGGCATAAAGCCCGGTGGTGATGTCGACCACGGGAACGCCGATCCGCATCGGGCCGCTTTCCTTTGAACCGGTCGCCTTGATCATCCCGGTCATGGCCTGGATGATGGCATCGTAACCGGGATTGCCACCGCGCGGACCGTCGGCGCCGAAGCCCGAGATCCGGCAGTGCACGAGTTTCGGGAATTTCGCGCGCAGCACGTCGTTGTCGATGCCCCATTTGTCGAGCGTGCCCGGCTTGAAGTTTTCGATCAGGACGTCGGCGCTCTCGAGCATCTTCATCAGCACGACGCGGCCGCCCTCGGATGCGAGGTCCAGCCCGATCGAACGCTTGTTGCGGTTGATGCCGACGAAATAGGCCGCATCCTCCTCATGGAAGGGAGGGCCCCAGTCGCGCACTTCGTCGCCGGCCGGCGGCTCGACCTTGATCACGTCAGCGCCGTGATCGGCGAGGATTTGGGTGCAATAGGGTCCGCCGAGCACGCGCGTGAGATCGATCACGCGCAGTCCGGTCATCGCGCCGGGGGCCGCCTCTGAACTCATGAAAAGAACCTTCGCTCAAGGTGAGAATGGAATTCCTGAGCTATCGGTCTTCGGGCGCGGCGGCAATGCCTTCTCGCGCACAGGCGCATGACGGGACAGCCGTCGAACGGCCCGCCGATGGTTTCCCGCGGGCCGTTCAGCGGCGTTCATTACACAACCGTCAGGCGCACATCCACATTGCCTCGGGTGGCGTTGGAATAGGGGCAGACCTGATGGGCTTTTTCCACCAAGGCCTCAGCCTCGGCACGTGCAAGGCCGGGCAAGGAGACGGCAAGATCGATGTCGAGGCCGAAGCCGCCGGCGGTGCGTGGTCCGATCCCCACGGTCGAGGTCACCGAAGCGTCCGCAGGCACCTTCGGGCCACCCTGCGACGCCACGAACTTCATCGCGCCAATGAAGCAGGCGGCATAGCCGGCTGCGAACAGCTGCTCGGGATTGTTCCCGGCGCCACCGCCGCCGCCCAGTTCCTTCGGGGTGGTGAGTTTGACGTCGAGCGAGCCGTCGAGGGTTGCCGCATGGCCGTCGCGGCCGCCGGTAGCCTTGGCGCTGGTCTTGTAGAGCACGTTGACAGACATGGTGGTCTCCCTTGGTTTCGATTTCGATGGATTATGTATTGCAGACAATTAGATTGTGTACAATATAAAATCCGTGGCCTCACATTTAATTGTTCGCAATTGAATCCGTGACCCCGTAGACCCACAATGAACCCGCATCCGGCGGGATTGGACGAGAACGCACATGGTCAGGAAACTTACAGCGGAACAGGCCCTGCGGCTGGATAATCAGATCTGCTTCGCGGTCTATTCGGCTAGCCACGCCTTCAACCGCGTCTACAAGCCATTGCTCGACCGGCTCGGGCTCACCTATCCGCAGTATCTTGTCATGCTGGTGCTGTGGGAGCGCGACAACATTCCACTCAAGGATATCGGCGAGCGTCTGTTCCTCGATTCCGGCACGTTGACCCCGCTCCTCAAGCGGCTGGAGGCAACGGGCCTGATCAGGCGAACCCGCAGCACCGAGGATGAGCGCCAGGTGCTGATCGAACTGACGCGCGAGGGCCACGCGCTGCGCGAGCAAGCCAAGGCCGTCCCGCAATCGATCCTCGCGGCGTCGGCCTGCTCGGTCGGTGAGCTGGTGGCGATGAAGAACGAGATCGTCGCGCTACGGGATCGGCTTAATGCGGTGTTGGGGGACGAGTAGGGGCGTCAGAGGCGTTTTTGGCGAACGCTCGGCCGGAGCCAGACTTCAAGTATTTCTCGAATGCGATCGCCCGTTTCTCATCGCTGAATGCGACATAGGTCTTTATTCGCCATGGTCCATATTTCGAAGTGTGCGAGACCTCACCGGCATTGTGCTTAGCTAGCCGCGCACGCAAATCGTCAGTTATGCCGACGTAGAAGTGCTTGGAATCGAGACTTTCCAGAACATAGACGTACTTCATCGGCGTCCTCTCAATGGCATGTGGCTTCGCCAACCTTAGAGCAGGATATACACGCCGGCCTCGTCTACAGGCGCGCCGAAAGTTGCGGATGAACTCGCCGGGCCCGTCTACGCCCTTCGGGCTACGACGCGGCAGCCTTCGCTCACTTCGCGACTGATGGATTTCCGGGCTTGCCGAGCCGAAGCTCGCGAAGCGAGCGAAGGCTGGTGGAGCCAGGCGGGATCGAACCGCCGACCTCTTGCATGCCATGCAAGCGCTCTCCCAGCTGAGCTATGGCCCCTTACACCAACCGCACGCCATGGGCGACGCGCGGGAGGAAACCCTGATCACAGATCAGGGCTGATCTCAAGTCTCTTCGTCGCCTCCGACATCGCCGATAATATCGGTGACGTCCTCGTCGCCTTCTTCCTCGTCGGCGATGAAGGTGGAATCGTCGTCATCATCGTCTTCGATCGTCTCGTCGATCTCGATGTCGTCTTCCGATTCGGGAACGACCGCCTTGACCTTCCCCGAATTCTCTTCGGCGTCGGCCTCTTCGAGCGAGACCAATTCTTCGGCCTCGGCGGGCTCCGGCGTGGCCTCAGCGGATGCGGCGGCGGAAGCTGCTGCTGCGCGCGCGGCCGCGTCGGCGCGGGTGCGCGGCGGCGGCACCGGCGCAATCGGCACGACCTCCCCGGTATAGGGCGAGATCACGGGATTCTTGTTGAGGTCATAAAACTTCTTACCCGTGGTCGGGCAAATGCGTTTGGTTCCGAGATCGGATTTGGCCACGTGTGGAATCCTGGGGATTTCTGAAAAACGGTGCTTCACTTGGCTAGTTGAAGCGCTGCTGTCAATAGCTGCTTTGCAGGATACCGACAGTCGCGTGACGCGGCCCGGCCCATGTGATACCTGCCGCAAACCTGCCGATGCCGCAGAGGACACAATCTTGACCCATTCCGAGCACGTCGCCGACCATCCGACTCCGCTGGAGGCCCGCGCCAGCGGCCCCTTGGCCGGCAAAGTCCCGGTCCCCGGCGACAAGTCGATTTCGCACCGTGCGCTGATTTTGGGGGCGTTGGCGGTCGGTGAAACCCGGATTTCGGGTCTGTTGGAGGGCGAAGACGTCCTCAACACCGCCAGGGCCATGCGGGCTTTGGGCGCCAAAGTCGAACGGACCGGCGATTTCGCATGGTCGGTGGGCGGGGTCGGGGTGGCCGGTTTCGCGCAACCCGAAAATCCGCTCGATTTCGGCAATTCCGGCACCGGATGCCGGCTGGTAATGGGGGCCGTGGCCGGCTGCCCGATCACGGCGGTGTTCGACGGCGACGCTTCGCTGCGGAGCCGCCCGATGCGGCGGATCCTCGATCCCCTGGAACTGATGGGGGCCCGAACCGGTGCCAGCGGCGAGGGCGGCCGCCTGCCGCTGACCTTGCATGGCGCGCGCGATCCGCTGCCGATCCTCTACCGCACGCCGGTCGCATCGGCGCAGATCAAATCCGCGGTGCTGCTCGCCGGCCTGGCCGCTCCGGGCGTCACCACGGTGATCGAGACCGAAGCCAGCCGCGACCATACCGAACTGATGCTGAAGCATTTTGGTGCGCAGATCGTCTCCACCGCGGAAGGCGCCCATGGCCGCAAGATCGCGTTGACCGGCCAGCCTGAATTGCACGGCGCCGAGGTCGTGGTGCCCGCCGATCCGTCATCCGCCGCGTTTCCGATCGTAGCTGCCCTGATCGTTGAAGGTTCCGATATCGTATTGTCCGATGTCATGACCAATCCGCTGCGCACCGGGCTGTTCACGACGCTGCGTGAAATGGGCGCCTCGATCGAGGAAAGTCATGTGCGCGGCGATGCCGGCGAGCCGATGGCCCAGTTCCGGGTGCGCGCCTCGAAATTGCGCGGCGTCGAAGTGCCGCCGGAGCGAGCGCCGTCGATGATCGACGAATATCTGGTGCTGGCGGTCGCCGCGTCGTTCGCCGAAGGCACCACCATCATGCGCGGCTTGCAGGAATTGCGCGTCAAGGAATCCGATCGCCTGGAAGCCACCGCCGCGATGCTGCGGGTCAACGGCGTCAAGGTCGAGATTGTGGGTAATGACCTCATTGTCGAGGGCAAGGGCCATGTCGCGGGCGGTGGACTTGTCGCCACCCATATGGACCACCGCATCGCGATGTCGGCGCTCGTGATGGGGCTTGCGTCCGACAAGCCGGTGAAGGTCGACGACACCGGCTTCATCGCCACCAGCTTTCCGGACTTCATTCCGATGATGCGCTCGCTGGGCGCGGAGTTCTCATGATTATCGCAATCGACGGGCCGGCGGCGTCCGGCAAGGGCACGCTCGCCAAGCGGCTCGCCCAGCATTACGGTTTGCGCCACCTTGATACCGGCGTGATCTACCGCGCAGTGGCCAAGGCATTATTGGATGCCGGCGCGGAGCTGACCGATGAGGCCCGCGCGGTCACCGTGGCGATGGAACTGGACCCCGAAAAGTTCGGCGATCCGGCCCTCAAGTCGCAAAAAGTCGGCGATGCCGCTTCGGTGGTCTCGGCGATCCCCACGGTGCGGGAAGCGCTAGTCAATTTTCAGCGGCAATTCGCCGCTCTCCCGCCCGGCGCCGTGCTGGATGGCCGCGACATCGGTACCGTGATCTGCCCGGGCGCCGATGTGAAGATTTTCGTGGTTGCGGACCCCAAAATCCGGGCCTATCGCCGCGCCCTGGAAGCCAAGTCCCGTGGCGAGGATGCTGACGAAGCCGTGATCCTGGCGGACATCCTAAAACGCGACGAACGAGACCAGAATCGCGCCACGGCGCCTTTAAAGCCTGCGGCGGATGCTTACTTGCTCGATAACTCGCATTTGGATATAGAAGGCGGCGTCCGGGCCGCCATCGATATTATCGAGGCCGTCCGAGCGGGCCGGTAGCAGGTTTGAGCCTCTGCCGTCATTGGAGGAAAGCCCGCTCCAGGTTCTTGAAGTCGACAAGCTCGTTTCAGGCTCCGGATAAAATCGAACGTATTTCTCGTGCAGGCATGCAGCCGGCCCGCTCCCGCGATGTTGATCGTGGTCAGCGGTCGTCAGGGTTTGCGGAACCCCGACACTTCACGCGCGATACGCCCTTTAACCCGAACGGCCGGCGATACCCGCATCTGGAGAACAAATGGCTTCGACTGCTACTTCTTATAATCCTTCCCGCGACGATTTTGCCGCGATGCTCGACGAGTCCTTTGCCGGTGGCAATCTGCAGGAAAGCTCCGTCATCAAGGGCATCGTTGTTGCGATTGAAAAGGACATGGCCGTCATCGACGTCGGCCTGAAGACCGAAGGCCGTGTGGCGCTGCGTGAATTCAATGGGCCCGGCCGCGAAAGCGATCTCAAGGTTGGCGACGAAGTCGAGGTGTTCCTCGACCGCATCGAGAATGCGCTCGGCGAGGCCGTGCTGTCGCGCGACAAGGCGCGTCGCGAGGAAAGCTGGGGCAAGCTCGAGAAGGCCTTCAACAACAACGAGAAGGTTCACGGCGTCATCTTCAACCAGGTCAAGGGTGGCTTCACCGTCGATCTCGACGGCGCAGTGGCCTTCCTGCCGCGCTCGCAGGTCGACATCCGTCCGATCCGCGACGTCGCACCGCTGATGAACAACTCGCAGCCGTTCCAGATCCTCAAGATGGATCGCCGCCGCGGCAACATCGTGGTGTCGCGCCGGACCGTGCTGGAAGAGACCCGCGCCGAGCAGCGCCAGGAACTGGTGCAGAACCTCGAAGAGGGTCAGGTGATCGACGGCGTCGTCAAGAACATCACCGATTACGGTGCGTTCGTCGACCTCGGCGGCATCGACGGCCTGCTCCACGTCACCGATATCGCATGGCGCCGGGTCAATCACCCGACCGAAGTGCTCACCATCGGTCAGACCGTGAAGGTCAAGATCATCAAGATCAACCACGAGACCCACCGCATCTCGCTCGGCATGAAGCAGCTGCTCGACGATCCGTGGCAGGGCATCGAGGCGAAGTATCCGCTCAATGCGCGCTTCACCGGTCGCGTCACCAACATCACCGACTACGGCGCGTTCGTCGAACTGGAGCCGGGCATCGAAGGCCTGATCCACGTCTCGGAAATGTCGTGGACCAAGAAGAACATGCATCCCGGCAAGATCGTTTCGACCTCGCAGGAAGTCGAAGTGCAGGTGCTGGAAGTCAATTCCGTCAAGCGCCGGATTTCGCTCGGTCTCAAGCAGACCATGCGCAATCCCTGGGAAGTGTTCATCGAGAAGTTCCCGGTCGGTTCGACCGTCGAGGGCGAGGTCAAGAACAAGACGGAGTTCGGTCTGTTCCTTGGACTCGAGGGCGATGTCGACGGCATGGTCCATCTGTCCGATCTCGACTGGAAGCTTCCGGGCGAGCAGGTCATCGACAACTTCAAGAAGGGCGACATGGTCAAGGCCGTGGTGCTCGATGTCGATGTCGAAAAGGAGCGCATCTCGCTTGGCGTCAAGCAGCTCGAAGGCGATCCGTTCGCCGAGCCGGGCGACGTCAAGAAGGGCGCGGTCGTGACCTGCGAAGTGCTCGAAGTGAAGGAAAGCGGCATCGAGGTTAAGATCGCCGGCACCGACTTCACCACCTTCATCAAGCGGTCTGAACTGGCGCGTGAGCGCTCCGATCAGCGCGCCGAACGTTTCGCCGTCGGCGAAAAGGTCGATGCGCGGGTGATCCAGTTCGACAAGAAGGCCCGCAAGGTGCAGGTCTCGATCAAGGCGCTCGAAGTTGCCGAGGAAAAGGAAGCCATCGCGCAATATGGCTCGTCCGATTCGGGAGCGACGCTGGGCGACATTCTCGGCACCGCGCTGAAGAACCGCGACAAGTAAGTTTTGTCAGTTCGGTTTGCATCATCAGGCCCCGGTTTCGACCGGGGCTTTTTTCTGATAACTGCACCCTCAACGTCATGGCCGGGCATAGCCGTCTGAAGGACGGCGTCGCTATCGCTCGCCTATCCCGGCCATCCACGTCTTTGGCTCGAAAAAGAAGACGTGGATGCCCGCGACATCTGCGCAAAGACGCGCTTTGCGCTTTAGCGCGGGCATGACGACTGAGAGCACTGCCGAGCCTTGTTTTCTTCATATTGCATCGCAATTGATGTAATCAGGTAATCCGTTGGTCAGCGTGCGAATGCAAAACGCGCTGATGACTTCAGGAGAATACCGATGTCGCTGGATTCGGATGTGATCGTCGATCGCCGCAGGATACGCCGCAAGCTGACGTTCTGGCGGGTGGCCGCAGCTCTTGTCGCGATTGCGGCCATCATTGCCGTTGGCCTGCTCGTGACCCCTGGCGGGCGCAGTAGCCTGACGACCTCGGGTTCGATTGCCCGCGTTACGATCGAAGGCCTGATCCGCAGCGACCAGGATCGCGTCGAGGCGTTGGAGCGGCTGGCGGACTCGAGGGCGGCGGCGGTCATCGTGCACATCAATTCGCCGGGAGGCACCACGGCCGGTTCCGAGCAGTTGTACCAGTCATTGACGCAGCTAAAGGCGAAGAAGCCGCTGGTGGTGGTGGTCGAGGGCCTGGCTGCGTCCGGCGGTTACATTACCGCCATCGCAGCCGATCACATCGTCGCGCAGCAGACGTCGCTGGTCGGTTCGATCGGTGTGCTGTTTCAGTTTCCGAATTTCACCGACCTCTTGAAGACCGTCGGCGTCAAGGTCGAGGAAGTGAAGTCCTCGCCGCTCAAGGCCGCGCCTAACGGGTTCGAGCCCACCAGCCCGGAAGCGCGCGCGGCGCTGGATTCGCTGGTGAAGGACTCCTACGCCTGGTTTCGCGCGCTGGTGAAAGAGCGGCGCGGCATGGACGACGCCTTGCTCGATAAAGTCGCTGATGGCCGCGTTTTCACTGGCCATCAGGCCGTCGATCTCAAGCTGATCGATCAGCTTGGCGATGAGAAAACCGCTGTCGCCTGGCTGGTAGCGCAGAAAGGCGTGAAGGCCGGTCTTCCGGTGCGCGATTACAAGCTGGCGCCGCGCTTCGGCGATCTGACTTTTCTAAGAACGGCGGCTTCCATTACGCTCGATGCGCTGGGTTTTGGTTCGATTGCGCGGCAGGTCGAGCAAGCCGGCGTCGATCGCCTCGGTCTCGATGGCATGCTGGCGTTGTGGCAGCCGGCCGCATCCAATTGATCGGCCCAAGTCCGGTTTCTGACGCGTTCTCCCGCATTGCGGGTGCTGGCACAATCCCGGATCGGGCCATTTGTCACGTGCTTTCGCGGCACCCAAATTTCATTTAGCGTCTTGACAGTTCAAGGTATTTTCACGGAAATGCATCCCTGCACTTCCCGGGTACCAGTCTCGATGATCAAATCCGAACTCGTTCAGCGTATCGCCGAACACAACCCGCATCTCTATCAGCGGGATGTGGAGAATATTGTGAACGCGATCCTCGATGAAATCGTCGCTGCGTTGGCGCGCGGCGATCGGGTTGAATTGCGCGGTTTCGGCGCATTTTCGGTGAAGCATCGTCCGGCCCGCGCCGGGCGTAATCCGCGGACCGGCGCGCATGTGCCGGTGGATCAGAAGAGCGTGCCGTTCTTCAAGACCGGCAAGGAAATGCGCGAGCGGCTGAACCGTGACGGCAACGCGCCCGAAGCCGGCGCATAGAGAGGCCGGCGCGTAAGCGTTCCGGATCGCGCAATCCAGTTGTGACAAGATGCCGCTTTGCGGAATATGGTTCCGCCGATCTCCATCGATGTGAGAGATGGTCATGCGAAAATTCTTCACGGCTGTGGTTGTTATTCCCGTTGGCGTGATCTTCGTCGTCTTCGCGGTCGCCAATCGTCACTTCGTGACGGTGTCGTTCGATCCGTTCAATTCCATTGACCCGTCGGTTTCCGTCAGGCTGCCGCTGTTTATCGTCATCATCGCGATGGCGATGATTGGCGTGGTGGCGGGCAGTTCCATGACCTGGTTCCGGCAGCGGCGCTGGCGTCGCGCGGCACGTCAGTACGAAGCCGATGCGCGGCAGGCGCGGGCGCAATTGGCCGATCTGCAAGCCGCGGCGGTTGCCCAGCGGGGCAGCGTGCCGCCCTTTCCGGCGTTGACGCAGGGGGGCGGATATGGTGCCGCCAGGCGAGACAAGCAGGGCGCGACGTTGTAGAACCCGGCCAAATTCGCCTGGTTTTTCGCGGCTGGTCCACGGCCTGCCGTTGGCCCTTTAACCCGTATGTCGAACATGTCGCTGACCGTCAAAATTTGTGGCCTGTCCACGCCGGAGACGTTGGATGTTGCGCTGCAGTCGGGCGCGGACATGGTGGGATTCGTGTTTTTTCCGCCGTCGCCCCGTCATATCAGCCTGGAGATAGCGCGCGACCTGGGTCGCCAGGCCAAGGGCCGCGCCGTCAAGGTGGCGCTCACGGTCGACGCCGATGACGCAATGCTCGCCAATATCGTCGAGACCCTGCGGCCGGACATCCTGCAACTCCACGGCAAGGAAACCGTGGCGCGGCTGCGCGACATCAAGCAGAGCTTCGGCTTGCAGGTGATGAAGGCCCTCCCGATTGAGACCGTGGCGGATCTGGCGCCGCTGGCCGGCTACGTGGCGGTAGCGGATCGCATCCTGTTCGATGCCCGCGCCCCGAAGGACGCCACGCGGCCCGGTGGTCTCGGAACGGTGTTTGACTGGCACTTGCTGGAGAAGCTCGGTCTCACGCTGCCCTTCATGGTTTCCGGCGGCCTTAACGCCGGCAACGTCGCGGATGCCGTGCGCGTCACGCGCGCCGGCGGGGTCGATGTGTCGTCCGGCGTCGAACGCGCGCCCGGTATCAAGGATCCCGACATGATCCGCGACTTCATCCGCGCCGCGCGCGCCACCGACCATACATCGGCGTCATGCCCGGGCTCGTCCCGGGCATCCACGTCTTTTGAAATTCGAAGCAAGCAAGACGTAGATGGCCGGGTCAAGCCCGGCCATGACGAAAGGCGACAATGAATCCAAACCTGCCTAATTCCTTCCGCAGCGGACCCGACGAGCGCGGGCATTTCGGTATTTTCGGCGGCCGCTATGTCGCGGAAACGCTGATGCCGCTGATCCTCGATCTGGAGAAGGCCTACGCCGACGCCAAGGCCGATCCGGCATTTCAGACCGAGATGAACGGCTATCTCAAGAATTACGTCGGCCGGCCGTCGCCGCTCTATCTCGCCGCCCGCCTCACAGAACATCTCGGCGGGGCGAAAATCTATCTCAAGCGCGAGGAGCTGAATCACACCGGTTCGCACAAGGTCAACAATGTGCTCGGCCAGATCATGGTGGCGCGGCGGATGGGCAAGAAGCGCATCATCGCCGAAACCGGCGCCGGCCAGCATGGCGTGGCCACGGCGACGCTGTGCGCCCGGTTTGGGCTGGATTGCGTGGTCTATATGGGTGCGGTCGACGTCGAGCGGCAGCAGCCCAACGTGATCCGCATGGAGATGCTGGGCGCCAAGGTGATCCCGGTGCAATCGGGCTCGCGCACCTTGAAAGACGCGATGAACGAGGCGCTGCGCGACTGGGTCACCAACGTGCATGACACGTTCTACTGCATCGGCACGGTGGCCGGACCGCATCCCTATCCGATGATGGTGCGCGACTTCCAGTCGATCATTGGCACCGAGACCCGCGCGCAGATGCAGGAAGTCGAGGGCCGTCTGCCGGACTCGCTGGTCGCGTGCATCGGCGGTGGTTCCAACGCGATGGGGCTGTTCCACCCGTTCCTCGACGATCCCAGCGTCGAGATTTTCGGTGTTGAAGCCGCGGGCCATGGGCTGACGCAACTGCATGCCGCCTCGATCGCTGGTGGCCGCCCGGGCGTGCTGCATGGTAACCGCACCTATCTGCTGATGGACGAAGACGGCCAGATCCAGGACGCGCATTCGATCTCGGCGGGGCTGGATTATCCGGGCATCGGTCCGGAGCATTCCTGGCTGCACGAAACCGGCCGGGTGAATTATCTTTCCGCTACCGATGACGAAGCGCTGGCCGCGTTCCAGTTGTTGTCCCGGCTCGAAGGCATCATCCCGGCGCTGGAGCCGGCGCACGCCATCGCGAAAGTTATGGAGCTGGCGCCGAAGCGGCCAAAGGACCATTTGATGGTGATCAATCTTTCCGGCCGCGGCGACAAGGACGTGCCGCAAGTCGGCGATATCCTGCGGGGGAAGAAATCATGACCACCCGCATCGATGCACGGTTTGGCGAGTTGAAGAAGCAAGGCCGCTCGGCCTTCGTTACCTTCCTGATGGCCGGCGATCCCGATCCCGCGACGTCGCTCGATATCATCAAGGCGTTGCCGAAGGCCGGCGCTGACATCATCGAGATCGGCATGCCCTTTACCGATCCGATGGCGGACGGACCTTCTATTCAAGCGGCGGGATTGCGGGCGCTGAAGGCCGGCATGACCTTGAAGAAGACGCTGGAGATGGTACGCGGCTTCCGCAAGGAGGACGACACCACGCCGCTGGTGCTGATGGGCTACTACAATCCGATCTACATCTACGGCGTCGACAAATTCCTGGTCGATGCCAAGAGCGCCGGTGTCGACGGCTTGATCATCGTCGACCTGCCGCCGGAAGAAGATACCGAATTGTGCCTGCCGGCGATGAAGGCCGGGCTCAATTTCATCCGGCTGGCGACGCCGACCACGGATGACAAGCGGCTGCCCGCGGTACTCGCGAATACGTCGGGCTTTGTTTATTACGTCTCGATCACCGGCATCACCGGCAGCGCCAGTGCCGACACCAAGGTCGTGGGCCAGGCGGTTTCCCGGATCAAGCGCCACACCGACTTGCCGGTTTGCGTCGGCTTCGGCATCCGGACGCCGGCGAGTGCCCGCGGGATCGCAGAACGCGCCGACGGCGCGGTGGTGGGGACGGCTCTGGTCGATGCCTTGCGCGGCACCCTCGACGCCGAGGACCGCGCTACGGCCAAAACGGTCGGTGCGGTGGCCGATCTGGCGGCTTCGCTGGCGCAGGGTGTCCGGGGCGCCAAACAGGCTGCGGAATAAGCCACAATTGCAGGGGAAATAGCATGATCCGGAAAAGTGGTTGCCGGTTTTCCTCGCGACAAATGCAGCGTTTGCGCGGAGATCATGCTTAGGGAATGACGCCTTGTCCGGCTCTGCCGGGGCCGCCATATATTTGAGGGCGGTCGCTTACGCGATCGCGATTCGGAGCGAACCATGAATTGGCTCACTAACGTCGTCCGGCCGAAAATCCGCAACATCCTGCGTCGCGAGACGCCGGAGAATTTGTGGATCAAGTGCCCGGATTCCGGACAGCTGGTGTTCTACAAGGACGTCGAGGCCAACCAGTTCGTCATCCCCGGCTCGAACTATCACATGCGCATGGGCGCGGTGGCGCGGCTGAAATCGGTGTTCGATAACGAGACCTGGTACGACATCGCGCTGCCCGAGGTGACCGCCGATCCGCTGAAATTCCGTGACGAGCGAAAATACGCTGATCGCATCAAGGATGCGCGCGCCAAGACCGGGCTGAACGATGCGGTCAAGGTCGGCTTCGGCAAACTCGAGGGCGCCGGCGTCGTGATCGCGGTGCAGGATTTCGATTTCATGGGCGGCTCGCTCGGTATGGCGGCCGGTGAGGCGATCGTGCGCGGGCTCGAACTCGCGCTGGAGAAGAAATCACCCTTCATCGTGTTCGCGGCTTCCGGCGGCGCTCGCATGCAGGAGGGCATCCTGTCGCTGATGCAGATGCCGCGCACGACAGTGGGCGTACAGATGCTGCGCGAGGCGAAACTTCCCTACATCGTGGTGCTGACCAACCCGACCACCGGCGGCGTCACCGCCTCCTATGCCATGCTGGGCGACGTGCAGATTGCCGAGCCCGGCGCCTTGATCGGCTTCGCGGGCGCGCGCGTGATCGAGCAGACCATCCGCGAAAAACTGCCGGAAGGTTTCCAGCGCGCGGAGTATCTGAAAGACCACGGCATGGTCGACATGGTCGTGCATCGCCACGAGATGCGGTCGACATTGGCGCGGTTGTGCCGGTTGCTGATGAAGTCCCCGGCGATCGAAGCCGCGCCGAAAGCCGCTAGCGTTGCCAATCCGGCCCAGATCGTATCCGCTGCGGACGTCGCACCGGCTGCGCCGCACGCGTGAACGCGCCTGCGGCCACACCGTCGCTACCGCTTCGCGAATTGATCGCGCGGCTGTCGGCTCTGCATCCGCGCGATATCGATCTCAGTCTCGACCGGATGCATCGGCTGCTCGAGCAACTCGATCATCCCGAGCGCAAGCTGCCACCGGTGATCCACGTCGCCGGCACCAACGGCAAGGGATCGACGATCGCCTATCTGCGCGCGATCCTGGAAGCGGCAGGCCTGCGCGTCCACGTCTTTACCTCGCCTTTCCTGGTGCGGATCAACGAGTGCTATCGGCTTGGCCACCCTGGCGGCGGCATGCTGGTCGGCGACGATGAATTGCGCGCGACGCTGGAGCATTGCGAGCGGGTCAACAAAGGCGAGCCGATCACTATTTTCGAAATCGAGACCGCCGCAGCGCTCTGCCTGTTCGCGCAGCACGACGCCGATGTGGCGCTATTGGAAGTCGGTCTCGGCGGCCGGCTCGATTCGACCAATGTCATCGATGCGCCGCTGGCCACCATCATCGCGCCAATCAGCATGGATCACACCGAGTTCCTCGGCGACACCTTGACGAAAATTGCCGGCGAGAAGGCTGCCATCCTCAAGCGCCATGTACCGGCTATCATCGCCGAACAGGCGCCGGAGGCGATGGCGGTGATCGAGGCGCAGGCGGCGCGGCTGCGCGCGCCGTTGCACGCGGCCGGGCAACAATGGCACGTCAATGTCGAGCGCGGCCGGCTGGTCTATCAGGACGATCGCGGATTGATGGATCTGGCGGCGCCGCGGCTGTTCGGCCGGCATCAGTTCGACAACGCCGGACTTGCGATCGCGACGCTGCGTGCGCTCGACACGTTCAAGATCGGGATGGCTGAGTTCGAGGCCGGCATCGTCAACGCCGAATGGCCGGCGCGGATGCAACGTCTCGCGTCGGGCGCGCTGGTGGACCAGGCGCCGCCGGGGGCCGAGCTATGGCTCGACGGCGGACACAATGCCGAAGGCGGCCGCGTCGCCGCGGCGGCCTTGGGCGACCTGGAAGAGCGGGTATCACGGCCGCTGGTGGTGATCTCAGGCATGATGGCCAACAAGGACGCGTCAGCGTTTCTCGCCAACTTTGCCGGGCTGACACGCCATATCATCGCGGTACCGATCCCCGATCGTGACAACGGGATGCCGACGGACCGGCTTGCCGATGCTGCGCGGGCGCTCGGCATGCGCGTGGAAACCTCATCCGGTGTCGAAGCGGCGCTGCGATCGCTGACCCGGCTGGCCTACGAGGTTCCGCCGCGCATCCTCATCACGGGATCGCTCTACCTCGCCGGCCCCGTACTCGCCGCCAACGGCACGCCACCGCGGTAAGATCCCGCCATCCGAAAACAAAACGGCCGGCTATTCGCCGGCCGCTTTCGGAAGTGATGGTTTGAGCAGGATCAGACCGCAGCGGTGATCCACTGCTGCAGCTTCTGCTTCGGAGCCGCGCCGACCTGACGGGAGGCCATCTCGCCGCCCTTGAA
This sequence comes from uncultured Alphaproteobacteria bacterium, assembly GCA_963738105.1. Taxonomy (GTDB): domain Bacteria; phylum Pseudomonadota; class Alphaproteobacteria; order Rhizobiales; family Xanthobacteraceae; genus Bradyrhizobium. Next base: position 135,963 of record CAVTWC010000027.1, read on the forward strand.
GATCATCAGGGTCGGGATCGACATCACGCCGTATTTCGAGGCCGTCTTTGGGCTCTCATCGACGTTCAGCTTCACGATCTTGACCTTGTCGCCCATTGCGCCGGAAATCTCGTCGAGTGCGGGTGCAATCATGCGGCACGGACCGCACCATTCCGCCCAGAAATCGACCACCACCGGGCCGGTCGCCTTGAGCACTTCGGCTTCGAAATCGGCGTCAGAAACCTTGCCAACGGCCATGGGAATTACCTCGTTTTGTTGAAAAGAAGCGCGGTTGAGAATCGCGCGGGGATCATAGCCACAAACCTATGAACGCGGTCCTGCCGGGTCAAGCTCGCTCACGCCGACATGATAGGATGCCAGTGCAGCGTCCAGCGCGGGGGCGGAAATCTCCATCAATTCAGGGGTTTCGGTCCACAACAAAGCAGCGCGGACGGACCTTTCCGGGTAGAGCCTGGTCAGCACGGCACGGTAAAGCGCGAGCTGGCGGAGATAGGCGGCGGGCGCCTCGGCTAGGCTCCTGGGCGGGGCGTGGTTAGTCTTGAAATCGACGATCAGGACCTCCGACGGTGTCACCACCAGCCGGTCGATCTGCCCGGATACCAGCGCCTTGGGGCCGGCCAGGCGCGGCAGCCGGCCAACGATCGAGACCTCGGCGCGGCTACCGGGCGCAAACACCTCGGCAAAGCGCGGATCATCGATCAGCGCCAGAATGCGGCCCGCCAGCGCCTCGCGCTCGTCTTCGGCCCAATCGGCGGCGTTGCGTTCGAGGTAGCGCCGCGCCGCGTCACGGCGTCGTTCGCCGGCGAGATCGGGCAGCGATTGCAGCAGCCGGTGCACCAGCGTGCCGCGCTGCAGCGCCCGCGCGCGTTCCCGGATCGATTCGCCGGTTCTGACGCGATGACCTTCATCCTCGGCGGGATCGGAGGGGCGCAATAGATTGTCGGCCGGGGCTTCCGGCGGCGCCGAACTGCGAAGCCATGCCGGCAGCGCGATCGGCGCGGTTGCTTCCGGCGCAACGGCTGGAGTCGCTGATACGGCGACATCCTCGGGCCGCGAATAGCGTTTGACCTTGCCGCCTGCGGTCTCGAACTCCTGCAGTTCCAATCCGGAATTGCTCAGGCCCTTGTCGATCAGATCGTACCAGGAGAGTGCCCGGACCGTTCGCATGTTGCCGGGCATGCAGCCGCCGATAATCAGCCGATCGGCCGCGCGCGTCATCGCCACGTAGAGCAGCCGGCGATATTCGTCCTCGGTGTCGGCGAGCATCGCATTGCGGGCCGCCGCGACATTGGCCGGATCCTCAGCCTTGCGGCCGGCCCAGACCACGACGCCCGAGGCATTGGGCGCCGCATTGCCCGTCGGCAGGTTGATCAGCCGCAGCCGCTGGGTATCCGACGGCGACGTCGTGGTGTCGACCAGGAATACGACGGGCGCCTCCAGGCCCTTGGCGCCGTGCACGGTCATGACGCGGACTTCGTCGCGGGTAATTTCCATGTCGCGCTTCACTTCGGTATCGGCCGCGCGCAGCCACGCCATGAAGCCCTGCAGCGAGGCGGGCGCCTTGCGCTCATAGCCCAGCGCCAACTCGAGAAATTCGTCGAGCGCATCGGTGGCTTCATGCCCGAGCCGTTTCAGAATGCGCAGGCGGCCGCCGTCGCCACCGAGCAGCCAGGCGTAGAATGCAAACGGCGTCTCAATGGTGAAACGGCGCTCGCAGGCTTCGAGACGCCGCAGCGCGTCCCTGAATTGCGGCGATGTGCCGGCGTGCTGGCTCAACGCCTGCCGCAGCGATCCCGTGCGTTGCCAGGCCAGCGTGAACAGATCGTCGTCGGTGAGGCCGAACAACGGGCTTTTCAGCGCCACCGCGAGCGCCAGGTCGTCCTGCGGCAGCAACAGCGCGTCGGCGAGGTTCATCAGATCGATGATCGCGATATGTTCGGTGAGCTTGAGCCTGTCCGCGCCCGCCACCGGAATATTGGCGTGCTTGAGCGCCTGGATCACCGCATCGAAGGCGTTGCCGCGCCGCCGCACCAGGACCAGCATGTCGCCGTAGCGCAGCGGCCGGCGGTTGCCGACACTGCCGGTCATGGTGCCCTGTTCGATCAATGATTTGATCTCGCTTTGGATGCGCCTGGCGAGTTTGACCTCGGGGCTCGTCTCGGCCACCGCATCGAACGGGGCGCGCCAGCCTTCGAGGTCTTGCCGGCCGTCGGGGATCTGCAACTCCCAGAGATCGATCAGGCCTGGGCCCGCGTCAGCGAGCGAATTGTGAATCGGGTAGCCGCTGTCGACCGAATGGATACTGCGGTAGATGGTCTGGTCGCGAAACACGTGATCGACGGACTGCAGGATGGCCGGTCCTGAGCGGAACGAATAGGTGAACGATATCGGATCGAATTTCAGTCCGGCATCGATGAACTTCTTTTCCAGCCCGCGGCGGCGGCTGTCGAATTCGCGCGGTGCGGCGCCCTGAAACGAGAAGATCGACTGCTTCTCGTCGCCGACCGCGAACACCGTGCGCGTGACGCCGTCGCGCGCACCGGCGCCGGATGTGAATTCGGAAATGATATGGGCGACGATGTCCCATTGCCGGGGGCTGGTATCCTGCGCCTCGTCGATCAGCACATGATCGACGCCGCGGTCGAGCTTGTAATGCACCCAGCCGGAGGCGCCGCCATCCAGCATGGCCAGCGTCTTGTCGATCAAATCGTCGAAGTCGAGCAGGCCGCGCTCCTGCTTCTCGCGCCGGTAATTCGCCGCCGCCGCGGTCGCGATGTACAATAACGCCTGGCTGCGGTCGCGGGTCGTCACCGCGCGGCGCCGTTCGATCAACGGACCGATGCGCAGGCTTCCTGTTCGAAACGGCTCGCGATCGCCGGATTGTTGTCGGCGAATTTCTTCGTCACGACGGATTTGCGCGGTGTGCGATCATCCGTGAGGAACACGCCGAGATAATCATCGACCTGCGTCGCGCCGGATGATGCCAACGCTTCACGAAGCCGGGCGGCCTGCTCCTGGTCGGACTTGCTGCCGGTATCGAGCACGCTCGCGATCCCCTGCCATTGCGATCGCGGCAGATGCGGCCCATCGACGATCGCGCGTTCGACGTCTTCGATGCGGTCATCGGGATCGACGCCCAACGCGGCGGATATCTGCCTCGCCGCGGCATCGGCGTTCCCGGCGGTGTCCGTCCAGGCCATGAAGTGATCGCGGCTCAGGCACGCCTCGCGCACCACATCCTTGAAGGTGACGTCGGCCGCGCTCGCCATCGCGATGTTCAGTGAACGCCCGGCGGCACTATCGGGATCGCGCGACGCATCCAGCAGCACCGCGAGATTGGCGCGTTCCATCATTTCGGTCTGGTCGCGATCGTCGAGCACGGAAAAGCGCGCCGGCACGTTGGCCTCGAACGGAAACTGCTGCAGCAGCCGGGTGCAGAGCGCGTGAATGGTCTGGACCTTGAGGCCGCCCGGCGTCTCCAGCGCGCAGGCGAACAATTCGCGCGCGCGCAAGCGCAATTTGGCGTTCGGCTGCGGCAGTCCGGCTTCGCGGATCGCGGCATTCAGCGCGTCGTCGTCGAGCGTGACCCAATGGCCGAGGGTGGAAAACACCCGCTCGGCCATGTTGGCGGCGGCGGCCTTGGTGAAGGTGATGCACAGGATCTTTTCCGGCGGCACGCCGCTGAGCAGCAGCCGGATCACCCGCTGCACCAGCACATGGGTCTTGCCCGAGCCGGCATTGGCCGAGACGAACGCCGAAGCGGTCGGATCGGACGCGCGCGCCTGCGTGGCGCGCACGGCGTCGGGAATCGGGCGCGGCGCTTTCACCATTCCTCGATCCCCAGGCCGCCGGCCGCGGACCATTCCTTGATCCGGGCCAGATCGTCGTAACTGCCGTAGCGGTTCGACCACATCGACAGGTTCAGCGAGGTGTAGCCTTGCGCTTCGTCCTCGAATTTGCGGATCAGCGCTTCGAGCTGTTCTCGCGCATAATCAGCCGCCTCGTCGGGCAATTGCGCCTGTTCGCTTCGCGTGATCTTGAGCTCCAATGGTTTCTGTTCGCCGGGCGGATTATTGCCGCTGAGCCGGACATAGCCGAATTCGCTGACCGAGCTACCGGCCGGAATAGTTTCAAAGCCGCCTTCGCGCAGGATCGCGGCCTCCAGCGTCAACTGCGGCGACAGCCCCATCCGCACCTGCTTGCCGGTCGGCGGTTGCCCGGTCTTGTAATCGAGGATCGCGTAGGTGCGGTCGCGGCGGTGTTCGATCCGATCGGCGCGCGCCGACAGAATAAACGTGCGTTCATTGTCGAGATGGATCGGAATTTCGCCCCGGATCTCGGCCGCGATCGTATTGATATCTTCGCGCCGAACGGTTTCCCAGCCGGCGAACCAACCAGCAATGCGCTGAAACCGCGGCCACCACAGCGCGCGCGCTTCAGGGCGCTCCATCAGCGGCGCGAAATATTTCTCGCCGATCAAACGCAACGCCCGCGCCGGATCGTCGGGCAGCGCCGTCGCATAGGTTTGGGTGAATTCGCCGAGCGCGTCGTGGATTGCGGAACCGCGATCGGCCGCCGACAACGGCATGTCGACGGGATCGAGTGGCGCCAGCCGCAGGATATATTTGGCGTAGATCGTGTAGGGATCGCGCAGCCAGTCCTCGATCGCGGTGACCGACAGTTTGAGCGGCCGTGCGGCGCGCGGCGGTTTCGGCTCGGGCCGCTTGACCGGTTCGATCTTGTCCGGGCGATCGAGTTCAGCGGCAAAACGCACGTAATGCTCGCCCGCCTTGATCGCAGCCTTCCAGCGTTCGTCGCCGGCGACCGCCTCGAGCCGGTGCAGGAAGCGCGACGCCACCGCAGGTGCGCCGCCAACCTTGGCGGCGTGGCTGAGAATGACGTCATCGCTGCCGAGCAATTGTGCGAAGTCGTGCGCCGAGAGGCCAATGCGCCGCTCCGGCAAATCGAGGCCGAGCGCATGCCGCATCGGCCGGCTCAGCCACGGATCGACCCGCGGCGCCGGCGGCCACACGCTCTCGACCAGTCCGCCGAGAATGACGCGATCGGACTGCGTCAGCCGGGCTTCCAGCGGACCATAGATCCTGAGCTGCGCATTCGCGACTTCGGGCCGCCGCACCACGCGGTCGCCGAACGCGGTCTGGAACACTTGCGGATAATCGCCGAGCGCCACCATCAGGCCACTCGGCGTCTGTTCGCCGAGCAGATCGTCGAACGCGGACGCCAGCACCGATCCCTGATGACCTTCAAAGGCCAGCGCCACGCCGTCCTGATCGCGCGATAGCTCCATCAGCACCGTGCGATGGCGTTCGGCAAGATCGGCGAAATCGTGCGGCCTGGATGCGAGGCTTTCGAGCGGCTTGAGCGCGGCCTGCAGCAACCCGATCAGCCGCTCGGCCTGGTCAAGCTCGTCACGGCGGAGCTTGGTTCGAGGCTCGGAGCCGTGCAGCGAAGAGGGCTCCTGGCGCCGGAGCTTGGCGAGTTCTTCGCGGAAACGGACGAAGTCACGCACAAGGCCGGTGCTTCCCGGCTGCGGCCGGGTCCCGCGCAGCAGCGCCAGTTCCAGGGTCTCGATGGCGCGCTTGAACGCGCCTTGATCGCCGCCAAGCCGGCACAACGGATGTTTGAGCAGCGCCAGCAATGTCGGCGGCTCCAGCTGGTTGGCCACCGCCTCGGCTGCGAGCCGCGCGAAAATGCCGGCCGAGATGTCCATCAGCGCGTCGCCGCCGGAATCGTCGAACAGCAGATTCCAGCGGCCGAGCGCCGCCATCACCCGCCGCGCCAGCGCGCGATCCGGCGTGACCAGCGCCGCCGATTTGTTCAGATGCCGCGCCTCGCGCATCGCGACCGCGATCGCGAGCGCTTCCATCTCCGGATTGGCGGCCTCGATCACGGCCAGATCCTTCATGCCGGCGGCGATCTTCTCGATCGTGTCCGGCTCTGCCAGCCGGGCGTGCCAATGCGCCGAGGCGTTCGAGGGGCGCATCGCCTCGGACGCCAGCACATCGCGGCCGTGGCTGGCCGGTTGCCCCAGAATTTCGACATCGCCGCGCTTGATGCCGAATCGCTGGAGCAGGGCATGCATCGCAAATTGCGGGTGGTTGGAGGCTGGCGCCGTGGTGAACTCGCCATCGGCCCGGCGGACGCCGCCGATCAGTTGCCAGGCGTCCTCGTCAAGATCGGTATCGAGCCCCGGCAGCACCACCGCGCCTTGCGGCAGCGCTGCGACGGCATGGAGGAATTTGGCCGTCACCGGCATCGACCCCGTCGAGCCCGCCGCGATCACCGGACCTTCATGATTTTTCGTCAGTCGCGCGGCCTCGGCCTCGATCAGAAGATCGCGCCGCGCCGCCGGCTCGATTCGGCCGTAGGCGCTCAGGATATTCGGCCAGGTATCGCGCGCGATGGTCAGGAACTGCAGCGTCAACTGCCAATATTGATCGAGCGCATCCGGCACCAATCCGTCGAGCGCGCGCCAATCGACCTTGCGCGTCACCATGTCGTCCATCAGCCGCGCCAGATCGTCGGCCAATGCCAGCGTCGAATCCGGGCCTCCGGTCACCAGCGGCGCCTGTTTGGGATCGCCGGGCCTGATTTGCTTGGCCCATGCCGCGATCAGTTGCGCCAGCAACAGCCGGCGTTGCAATCCGTCCATGGCCGGTGGAATTTCCAGCGCGCTCAATCCAGGCGAGGCCGCCTGCGCGAAAGCCAACTCATCCTCATCGATATCGCCGAGCGCAATGATGCGCGGCAGCACGGCGGCGTCGGTGTTCAATTCGTCGAGGAAGATTTCGCGCGCCATGCGCCCGGCGCGGCGGGTCGGCAGATAGAGCGTCGCCTGCGCCAGCCGTTCCGGATGGGCGCGCGCCTCGAAACCGTCAACCAGCCTGCCATCGACGAGCGCAGCGACGACGCTGCGCAGGAACGGCACGGACACTGGGACGCTGAAAACGCGCATGGGCTTCCTGATTCGGGGTTCGCGGCATCATGGCACAGATAGCGCTGCGGGCGTCTATTGATAGATTGGGCGTGTCCCTTTCGCATGTCACACGCGCAGGGACAGACTCGAACAAGGCGGTTCTCACCCCGCGCGGAAGCGGTATAAGCTCGTTGCCGGAGAGGTTGGCTCAGCGATCGACTGCGGCAATCGACGAACCAGGGCGTAACCTTGGCAAACAGGTGGGGAGCACACGATGAAGTTACTCTATTTCGATGATTTCAAGCTTGGTGTCCTGAAAAACAACGCTGTGGTCGACGTCAGTGCCGTGGTGAAAGACATTCCGCATATCGGCCCCGGCGATCTGATGAACGGGCTGATCGAGCGTTGGGACAGCTACAAGCCGCGGCTCGAGGCGGCGGTGGCGAGCGGCGCCGGAGTTCCGGTGTCAGGCGTGCGTATTCGTCCGCCGGTGCCGGGCCCGCGCACGATCGACTGCATGGCGGTCAACTACATGGAAGACGGCACGCGCAGCGCGCCGGCGCCGATCAACGCCTTCCACAAATCGCCGAGCGCGATCATCGGCCACGGCGACACGATGGTGCTGCCGGACGTGCCGGCGACGGTGTTCGAAGGCGAGGCTGAGATAGCACTCGTCATCGGCAAGAAGTGCAGCCATGTCAGCGAAGCCGAGGCGATGAGCTACATCTTCGGCTACATGAACTTCATCGACGGCTCGGCGCGCGGCTTGCCGCCATCGAATAACGTGTTTTTCCAGACGAAGAGCCGCGACACTTTCGCGCCGATCGGCCCTTATCTCGTCACATCAGATGAGATCAAGGACCCGCTGAAGCTGCAGATCAAGCTCTGGAACAACGGCGTGCTGATGCAGAACTTCAACAGCGACGATATGGGTCACAAGATCGCCAAGTGCATCGCCTGGCTGTCGAGCATCCATACGCTGCTACCTGGCGACATCGTCGCTACCGGCACCAATCATCGCGGCCTCAACCCCTTCATGGACGGCGATACGATTGAGCTCGAAACCGAAGGGCTCGGTCGGCTGAAGATCGGCGTCAAGGACGATCTCAAGCGCGGCTGGGCGCGCAAGACCCGTCTTCAGATGCACGAAGAGGCCAAGGAAAAGACCGCAGGCCTCTACCCGGACCTCACCCCGCAGCTTACGGGCAAATACGCTAAGTAACTGCTGCCTCCTGGCCCGTGGGGCGGATTAGCGAAAGCTCAATCCGCCACTGGCTTCCCAGACAGGAAGGGTTCCACGTCAGAGGTGAAGTAATGATCCGCGCTACGGTACTCCGTGCACTTGTGCTGATCGCGGCCTTTGTCGCGGGGTTGACGCCGGTCACCTGCCTTGGCGAGGACACCAATCGATTGCCGGCCAAGGCAACAAGGGAACTCCCACCCGAGTTGCTCTCGCTGCTCCGGCAAAAGAAGATGCCAAAATATTCACCTATCGTCGTGCGCGTTTTCAAGGAAGAGGCGGAGCTCGAAGTCTGGAAACAGGACACCACCGGCCTTTTCCAGATTCTCAAGACCTATCCGATCTGTCGGTGGTCCGGCGATCTTGGGCCGAAATTGCAGGAGGGCGACCGGCAGGCGCCGGAAGGGTTCTATACGATCACCTCCGAGTTGATGAATCCCAACTCCAACTACTATCTTTCGATCAACGTCGGCTTCCCCAACAGCTTCGACAAAGCGAACAAGCGCGACGGCAGCTTGCTCATGATCCACGGCGATTGCTCGTCGAGCGGCTGCTACGCCATGACTGACGAGCAGATAAGCGAGATCTACTCGTTAGCGCGGGACTCATTGCTTAGCGGCCGACCGTCATTTCAGGTCCAGGCCTATCCGTTCCGCTTGACGCCGGCGAATCTGGCGCGGCATCGAACCAGTCCGAACCTCGCCTTCTGGAAAATGCTCAAGATCGGCAACGATCACTTCGAGACGACCCATCTCGAACCCAAGGTGGATGTATGCAATCGTCTCTATGTATTCGATGCGCAACCTCCGCCAAGTTCGACGAATCCTCTTGTGTTCAATCCCACCGATAAATGCCCCGCCTTTGTCGTGAATCCGAAAATCGCGCGGCGGGCGCTGGAGAAACAGCGCGCCGACGAGCTTGAATACGCGCAATTGGTTCAAGACAATTCGCCAGCTGCGCCAATCTACAGCGGACTGGACGGCGGAATGAACCCGGCTTTCCTGGCACAGTTTCCGGGCAGAGTGACGCTTGCGAAAGTGATGCCATATGCATCTTATCTGCCCCAACTGCCGCCGATCCCCTGGGTCGACAGCGATGGTTCGTTGCCGGGTAAATGGTTTGGCACCTCGTTCTCCAAGCCGATGGTGTGTGATCTGGCCCGTGCCAGCTTCTTATCGAGCGTGATGGCAACACACCGGTGCTAAACCGCCGTACTTTAATGGTTGCTACGGGCCGTTATTGTTCGAAATTTGCATTGCACAGGCGATAGACCTCTATCCCGGCAAGAGCCGTGGGCAACGGGAGCAGCGCGACCGGCTGCAGCCGGTTATGCGATGGAGTGCCAAACAGTGCACTGCGGACTGCGGCAGTGACAAATATGCCGCTCTCCTCGGTCCCCAGGAGCTTTGCCGATGCACTCTGCAGTCGCGAGGCCACCCAGACGTCCCGGCCGTAGAGAAAAGAACGGAACGTGTAGAGCGTTCCACGGTGCAGCCCGATGCTGATCGTACAGCCGAATTGTTCCTGATGCCGAATTGCTTCCCAGCCCCGGGTCAAACGCTCTGCCCATGTAATGGCCTGCGCGGCCTCGGCGAACGTCACGCAATAGGAATCTCCGAGATTGAAGCGCACGATGCCGCCAAGGTCCTGCGCGGTGCCACGAGTTAGTGCATCGAGCGCATCGAGGATGCGCTCGACCGTAGCGCTGGCGGGCCCAGCATCCATCATCCTACCGAAGCCGCTGAGGTCTGAGAACAGAATGAAGGTATCGGCAATGGTGCGCGTTCGATGGCGCTGCTCGATACGATAGACCGGCATCGGTTCGGCAAATCCCTTGAACGCAAAACTCTCGACGAGCGCGGTCTGGATTTCCGCCGACGTGAGGGCGAGCCGAGCGGCAGCTGTGAGATAAATCTCGTCGGGTGGCGTTACCGCCTCCACACGGGTGGCGAGAGCAAAGGCAGCGCCGATGAAATCACCGTCCTGAACAGCAATATCACCTAGTGCGATGACGATACGTATCGCGATGCGGTCGTCACCTCGGTTTGGCTGTGCTAGGCGCAACGCCTCCTGCATCTCAATGGCCGCTTTGGCCGCGCCAGTGACGCTGGGAAATTCCAACCAATGGCCGTCGCCCGCGGCTTTAATAATGCGGCCATCGTGTTTGGCGGCATGCCGCGCCAGGAAGTCTCGATGTTCGCCGAGTAGCGCCTGAAGATCCGCCGTCAGCAGTTCACGAAAGCGGGATGTCGAGCCGCTGATGTCGGTCTTCATGACTACAGTAATACGAAGCGGATTCATCGTACACGCCATCGATCCTATGCGCCGCTTGCCTCCAAGCTTATAACATTTCCTGCCTCGTTGAGAGGGTAATTGCGTATCCTTCTGTCGCGCTCCGTCTCATTTCGTTGAGCAAGCAATGCCTATGTCCCGCCCGCAATTATCCATGGAGCACGCAGGAGGCGGTCCATGTCCGTTTTGCTCCTCGATTTCGGTGACAGTGCACTAAAATGGGCGCTGAGTAATCGAACGCTCATTCTCGCGCAACTCATTGGCTGGCAAGGACGAACTGCTATTTTCGGCCGCGACCAATTGACCCGACGGGCAAATCACCAAAAGCTGTCCAGCCCGTCAGCGAAAAATATTCCGCTTTACCTCGGCACTAGACACACCTCAGAACGAATCCACACCACCCGACGAGAGGGGCGTTGCGCACGTCACGACACGCGGGGTGGGATGCGGTGGACGTGGAGTTTGCGTCAGACGAGCGCAAGCGTTCGCGGACGGCGAAGTCGTGTGGTCCTGACACCTCGACGCTGGTGTCAAGTTCTTGAGAAGCAAGCTTCTGGGCAGGCTTCTTGGGGGCGACGGTGGCAAGAAAGCCCGATCACCGGGGAGAGTACGAAATAAGCCGTAACACCATTGCGCAGGGAAGGCCGGATTGCCTCCGCTGAACCTTTATGCTCGTGTGCGTTTTGCTATTCGTATCCATGCACGCGAGACCGCGGGTGCAGCGTGCACCCGGTCTTCCCTGCTCCCTTCTTAGGGTAGCACTGCTCCCTTCTATTTTTGGAGCGGAATGAATTTGCAAAACTCGGGCACAGTGTGTCGCGAGAACGCGAAGGTATATCCTCTGTCATGCCCGCGAAGGCGGGCATCCAGTATTCTAGGGTGCTCGTGATGGAATCGAAAAGCCGGGCGTACTGGATACCCGCCTTCGCGGGTATGACGATGCTGAAGCGGCGGCATTCGAAAATCAAATCGGCAGCCGCTCATCGCGGTTTCAATCGCGGCGCGGCTGGCTTACGCCACGCTCTCCAGAAACGCCTCTTCGGCGGCCTCGACCGCATCGGGGGTTCCGACATGCATCCACACGCCGTCGAGCCGCAACCCGAACAGCCGTTCCTGCTCGTTGGCGCGGTCGAACATCCTGGTCAGCGAGAACTCGCCCGCGGGCGCGTCGGCAAACAGCGATGGCGACATGATCGCGGCGCCGGCATAGACGAATGGGACGACCTGGTGCTCCTTGCGCTTGCGCAAGGCGCCATCGGGCAGCATGGCATAGTCGCCCCGGCCGCCATAACCGATGCTGCTGGTGGTCGGCGCCATCAACAACAGGATGTCCATCTGCGCGGGATTGAACGCCTCCGCCAAGCGCGCCAGGTTGGGCCGCACCCCGTCGATCCACAGCGTGTCGGCGTTGACGTGGAAGAACGGCGCATCGCCCAGCAGCGGCAACGCCTTGACGACGCCGCCACCGGTGCCGAGCACGACGTCGCGTTCGTCGGAGATGATCACGCGGGGCCTTGTGCGTCCAGCGACATGGTCGATGATCTGGTCAGGCAGATAATGCACGTTGACGATGGTCTCGACGACACCGGCGGCGGCGAGCTTGTCGAGCACGTGATCGAGCAGCGGTTGGCCGGCGACGCGCACCAACGGCTTCGGCATATGATTGGTCAGGGGCCGCATGCGCACGCCGAGGCCGGCAGCGAGGACCATGGCTTTGGTGGGAGTAACGGACATCTCGGATATTTCTCGAACTATGGTTGCAGCGCGTGTTGCGCCGCAGCGGATACCGGCTTTGCAATCAGGATACGCGCAAGCAACTTGAACACCAGCAATTTTGTCACGGCGATCATGGCGATTCTTGCGCCGCGCCGTGCCGCTCACTCAGGCCTTAACCGTCCGACATGACGGTTGTGCGACCGGAACCAGGTAAATCAGGCTTCGGCCACAGCGCGCTTGGCGCCCTTTTTCTTCTTCTCGCCCGGCTTGAGGAAGGTGACGCCGATCTGATCGCCATTGACCCAGGACAGCTCGCAACGCCGATAGGCAAGGCCGGTGGATGACAACAGCAGGAAAAATTCCTTCAGATGCAGCCCCTCGACGGAACCCTCGACCGTCAGCTTCGCGCCTTGCTCGGAGACGTCGGCCATCTTGCATTCGCGCCGCCAGGTGCCGTCGATGCCCATCATATGCGCATTGATGCCGCGTTCGAACGTGACACGTTCGCCCTTGCGCCGCTCTGCCGTCATGGTTTCGCCCCGCCCTCACGCAAGCTGCCCGGCGCAACGATGCCGCCGGGTCCGGCGCAGATTAGAGGGATGGCGGCTAACAACCGGTAAATTACGCAACCGGCGGCGGGACGTGGGCGGTATACCATTCCCGAAACGCCGACAGCGCCGGATGCGCCAGCGAGCGGTTGAGATAGGTCCAGATCCGCGGCTGATGGCGCAGATACTGCGGCTTTCCGTCGCGCCGGTTGAGCCGCGCAAAGGTACCGAGCAAACGCGTATTCCGTTGCGCCGACATGACCGCATAGAGTTCGGCGAACTGCGCCGGATCGAAATTCTCGTCGGAGACGCGGCGCGCCTTGATGTAACGCGTCAGCAGCGCCAGCTCGAGCGGCTCGGGCACGTCGATCCGTGCATCCTGCAACAGCGACACCAGATCGTAGGCCGCCGGCCCGAGCACGGTATCCTGGAAGTCGATGATGCCGACCTTGGCGATGTCGGCGCGCTCATCGAGCCAGATCAGATTGGGCGAATGGAAGTCCCGGATCACCCACGTCCTGGGCGCTGCGGCGATCTTGTCCAACAGCTCGCGCCACATCGCGAAGAATTCCGTGCGGATCTGTTCGGTCGGCTCCGCGCTGCGGTCCGGCAGATACCATTCGGGCATCAATCCGATCTCGACCAGCATGGCGTCGGTATCGAACGTCGGAATGGTGTAGCTGGTCTGCGGCGTCAGGGGCAGCACTTCAGGCAAGGCATCGCGATGCAGCGCCGCCAGCGTGTCGGTCGCGGTCTGATATCGCTCTGTGATCGGCGATGGCGGCTCGCCCTCGATCACGCCGGCGCTGCCGAAATCCTCGGTGATCAGGAATCCCGCCTGGAGGTCGCCGTGATGAATGGATGGCGCGGAAAAGCCGCGCGCGCGCAAGCCGTTGGCGATGGCCACGAACGGCCTGACGTCCTCGGCCAGATGCACCGCCGTGCTGTAGGATTTGCCGTCATAGATCGCGGGTCCGTCGGGACGCCGCGGCGAGTTCATCAGGATGACGGTCTTGTCGTCACGAAGCAGCCGCGCATAGGAACGCGTCGAGGCGTCGCCGGGCATGCGCAGACGCCTGGCGTCGTCATAGCCGGCGCCGGTCAGGAATTGCCGCAACGCCTTTAATCGCGAGACCTGTGCTGCGGCCTTGCCGTATCCCGTGATCTCGGCGGCCCGGGCCGCCGATCCCAGCGCGGGGCGATGGCTCAGTGCGATGTCGATGCGGTCGGCGGGCAGCGCGTCCGGCGCGCGCTCCGGCCATTCGATCAACGCCACGGTGCCCTCGGGCAGCGGCGACAAGCCAATCTCTTCCAGTTCGAGCGGATCGTTGACGCGGTAGAGATCGGCGTGGACCAGCGGAAAAGGCGGCAGGTCATAGGTTTGCGCCAGCGTGAAGGTCGGGCTCGGCACTTCAACCGCGTCGTCGCCGGCGAGGTAGCGAATCATGGCCCGTGCCGCGGCGGTTTTACCGGCGCCGAGGTCACCCGACAGCGTGATGACATCGCCGGGGCCGATCAGCAGCGCGAGATCGGCCATCAGATCCGCGGTCGCGGTCTCGTTCGGTAGTGCGAGCGAGAATGTGACCAAGGATGTGTCTTGGGCGATCATTCGGCGGCGTTGCGATGCGCGTTCTGGTCGATTGGAAAGTCGCACGTCACAGTCGTGCCCTTACCGACGATCGAATCGACGCGCACCTTGCCTCCATGCAGTTCGACAAAGGAGCGCACCAGCGACAGGCCGAGACCGGCGCCGCGGTGACGCGAGCCGTTGGAATGGCTCTCGAACCAGTCGAATACCTTGTCTTTGACATCAGGCGGGATGCCCGGGCCGGAATCAGTGACGCTGAAGACGACACTGTGCTCGGTGCGCCGGGTGCTGATGGTGATGGCCGAGTCGTGCGGCGAGAAGCCGACGGCGTTGGCGAGCAGGTTATACAGCACCTGTACCACCCGGCTTTCGTCGCCGACGAAGCTGCCGATATTGGGATCGGCATCTACCTTGAGCGTGATGCGATCGGTGGCGAGCCGGTCCTGGATGCCTTCGGCCGCGGCTTCGATGGTCTTGCGGATATCGATCGAGCCGAGATTGAGCGACATCGCGCCCGCGTCGATGGTGGCGAGATCGAGGATGTTGTTGATGATGGCCAGCAGCGCGTTGGTCGATGCGGTGATGTAGCCGAGATACTCGGCCTGTTTCGGCATCAATGGTCCGGTCACGGGGTCGCTGAGGAAATGCGCGAAGCCGATAATGGTCGTCAATGGCGAGCGCAGTTCGTAGGAGACGTGGTGGACGAAATCGACCTTCATCTGGTCGGCGGTTTCCAGCGCCTCGTTGCGTTCGCGCAGCGCCCGCTCGACGTTTTCGGTGTCGGTGATGTCCTGGAATGTCAGCATGGTGGCGCCGTCTGGCAGCGGCATGGTCATGCAGTCCAGCACGCTGCCGTCCTTGCGTTCCAGCTTGAGCGGCACTGCGACGCGGTCCTCGATCGCGGTAATGGCTCCGCGCAGGGTCCGCCAGGTGTCGGCGTCGTCGAACAGCGGCCGACACCAGGCCTCGACCGTCTCGATGTGCGGCTGTTCCTGCAACGCCTCTGGCGACAGCTTCCACATTTTCGCAAAGGCCGGATTGAACAATTGCGCGCGGCCGTTGCTGCCGAACACCGCGACCGCTTCGGCTAGATTGTCGAGGGTTTCGCGCTGGACCCGGATCAGGCCGTCGAACCGGCGTGCCAGATCGAAGCTTTCGGTGACGTCGTCGAACAGATAGGTGACGCCGCCTTCGGGATTGGGGGTGGTGACGACGCTGACGGTGCGGCCGTCGGGCAGGTACCAGGTATCGTTATCGGGCTCGACCGCGCGATAGGCCTCGTGCAGCTTGGCCTTCCAGGCCCGGAAATCCGGCTGTTCCGGCAGCTTGCGCGCGGCGCGCAGCCGGTCGAGCACGCTGGAATCATCGGGGTTGTTGTCGAGGAACGTGCGATCCAGATCCCACAGACGGCGATAGGAATCATTGTAGAACGCGAGCCGCCGCTGGCCGTCGAACACGGCAACGCCGGATGACAATTGATCGAGGGTCCGGCGATGCGCTTCCGCCATCCGCACCAGCGCGTTGCGCAAGGCCTCGGCTTCGCTGGCGTCGATGGCGATGCCGGCGCGTCCGCCTTCGACATTGCGCGCATGGACATCGTAGAAGCGGCGCTCGCCGCCGACCACGATCGGCAGCCGAGCGGTGAACGTTGCGGCCTCATTCAGCGTGCGGTCCAACTCGCCGCGGCCGGCGCTGTCGAGCAGTTCGAGGTCGCGCGCGATGGCATCCGCGACGCTGGTCGCTTCCGTCGCCCGCGCATAGGCGGCGTTGGCGTAAACGAGCCCGCCCGTGGCCCGCTTGGTCCAGATCGGCCAGGGTGCCGCCGCCGCGAAACCGCGCAGCATCTCGGTTTCTTCCAACAGCGCCTTGTGCCGCAGATGGGTTTCCGCGAGTTCCCGCCGCAGCCCGCCGAGTTCACGAATCCGGACAATGGCCTGGCCACCGATGGCGCGGCCCATCGCCTCGAAGGCGTGGCCGTTCGACGAGGTGATGTTGAGCAGGAAGCCTTCGCCGGCCTCGCGCAACGCGTCGACCGCATGATCCATCTGCAGCGCCGGTTCCGGCGGCAGCCAGGTTCCGAACGCCAGCACGCGCTGTGGCGCGGACGAACCCTGCGGCAGCACCAGCGAAATGTCGCCGCTGATTTCCGGGCGATTGTCGCCCGCCGCCCACGAAATCAGGATCTGGGGCTCGGCGAACAACAGGGCCCGGAAACGGTCGGCCTCGATCTGCAGGCCTTGAATGTCGGAACGCAGCCGGGCCTCGTTCCCGGCCGCGCGAACCCGCGTCCGCATCAACAGGATCGCCGCCACCACCGAAAAGCCGAGCAGGGACAGTGCCGTGGTCAGCACCGCGAATTCCTGGTGGTTGAGGTCCACGATGTTGGTAAGCTTGTGCAGCAGCACCAGTTCGTCGGCATGACCCGGCGTGACGCAGACAAGCGTCGAGCCAAGCGCTATCAAGCTGTTGCGCGCCAGTGATGTGCACGACAACAGCGTCCGACGCATCGACACGATCACGCCCGACATAGATTGCCCCAAACCACACGACCGTACGCCCGGCGCGTACCCGCCGTTCGCGAATCGAATGACAATATCCCCATCAGGAGTCAGCCGGTAAGAGTCCAGACCGTGAACGCAAAACGGCGCGGCGAAAAAATGCCGCTTCGCGTCAGATCGGTGCGATTTTATGAAAATGAATCCGTTTTTTCAGCGACCGGTCGAACCGAAGCCGCCGCTGCCGCGCTCGGTCGCCGAAAGGGAGGCGACCGCAACGAGTTCCACCTGCGTGACGGGGGCGATCACCATCTGCGCGATGCGTTCGCCGCGCCGGATCGGGAACGGCGCGTCGCCGTGGTTGATCAGCAGCACGGCGATCTCGCCGCGATAGTCCGCATCCACGGTGCCCGGCGAATTCAGCACGGTGACGCCATGCTTGGCCGCGAGCCCGGAGCGGGGGCGGACCTGGGCTTCGTAGCCCGGCGGCAGCGCGATCGTCAGTCCGGTCGGAATGAATCCGTGTTTGCCCGGAGCGAGCACGATCGGTGCGTCTTCGGGTACGGCGGCCAGCAGATCGAGCCCGGCGGCGTGGATGCTCTGATAGGCCGGCAGCGCAAGACCCTTGCCGTGCGGCAATTGGCAGATATCGACTTTCACAGCAGTGCTCACGGGTTCTTCTCCAGCGTTTTTGCAATCCGCGCCACCAATGCGGCCGCGACCTGCTCCTTGGTCATGACAGGCCAGGAATCGACGGTAACTTCCGTGCCCTCGCGCGCCAGCAGATGCACCGTGTTGCGATCGCCGCCCATTACGCCTGACGCCGGCGAGACGTCATTGGCAACGATCCAGTCGCAGCCCTTGCGCGCGAATTTGGCCTTGGCGTTTTCGATCAGGTGTTCGGTCTCGGCGGCGAAGCCAATCACGAGCTTCGGCCTGTTATCGCCGAGTTTCGAGATGGTGGCGAGGATGTCGGGGTTTTCGACCAGTTGCAGCGGCGGCATGCCGTCGGACGTCTTCTTGATTTTTTGCTCGCCAGCATTGGCAACCCGCCAGTCAGCGACCGCGGCCGCGAAGATCGCGATATCCGCCGGCAACGCGGCTTGCACGCCATCGAGCATGTCGCGCGCGGATTCCACATGCTTTACGGTGACATCGGCGGGATCATCGAGATCGACCGGGCCGGAAATCAGGATGACCTCGGCACCGGCCGCCTGAGCCGCAGCGGCAATAGCAAAACCTTGTTTGCCGGAAGAGCGGTTGGCGATGTAGCGCACGGGATCGATCGGCTCATGGGTCGGGCCTGCGGTAATCAGCACCCGCTTCCCGGCGAGCGGGCGCGGCTGCGGCGGGCGCAGCAGGCGCTCGGCGGCACCAGCGATTTCCGTGGGCTCCGCCATCCGCCCGACGCCGGCCTCGCCCGCTTCGGCCATTTCGCCGGCATTGGGACCGATCATGGCGATGCCGTCGCGCTGCAGCTGGACGACATTGCGGCGGGTGGCGGCGTTGTTCCACATCAGCGGGTTCATCGCCGGCGCCAGCAGGATCGGACGGTTGGCGGCCAGCAAAATCGCGCTGGCGAGATCGTCGGCATGGCCTTGCGCCATTTTTGCCATGAGATCGGCGGTCGCCGGCGCCACCACGATCAAATCGGCCTCGCGCGCCAGGCGAATGTGGCCCGCATCGAATTCGCTCTCGGGGTCGAACAGATCGGTATAGACGCGCTCATGCGACAGCGCGCTTGCGGCCAGCGGCGTCACGAATTGCTGCGCGGCTTTGGTCAGGACGCAGCGGACATGGATGCGCCGCTCCTTCAGCCGCCGGATAAGGTCCAGGGCCTTGTAGGCGGCGATGCCGCCCCCGATGATCAGGGTGACGCGGGCCTCCCCCGTCACGTTGGCGGGCCGCGGAACGGGCGCGGGAGCTGCGGCAGCAGGGAGCAGGCTTGTCGAGCCAGCTTGGGGCTCGCCCTGAATAAGCTCTCCGAGGATGACCCGGACCTCTTCCTCGACCGAGCGGCCGTGATGGGCCGAACGCAGCCGCAGATAGGCTTTGATGGTGTCGTCAAGTTTTCGGATGGTCAGGCTGGCCATGGCGGCCTCCGACAAGAAATGATTGCAATGCTATCACTTCTCGCATGCATTGCAATCAGCGAAGAATTGCCAACAATATCCCAATGAATGCGGCAGCGATGATCCAGTGCGCGATGGTTCGCCATCGGCTTTCCGCCACGCCCATGTTGGCAACGGTATCCTCCGACAGCGTCAGCCCCTCCCGGGTCATGGCTTCCAATTGCTCCAATACCGCGACCGACCGTCCGACGATCGCCGGCAGGCCGGACAGCACCCGGCCGATCTCGCCGGCGCCGGACATCGCGCCCTGGATCCGTCCGACCGGTCCGAGATTGCGCTCAATCCATTCCCGCACCACGGGGTCAGCGGTCTTCCACATGTCGAGTTTCGGATCGAAGCCGCGCGCGACGCCCTCGACCACCACCATGGTCTTTTGCAGCAGGATCAACTCGGGCCGGGTCCGCATGTCAAACAGGCCGGTGACCTCCAGCAGCAGCGTCAGCAGTTTCGCCATCGAAATTTCTTCGGCGGTGCGGTTATGGATCGGCTCACCGATGGCGCGGATCGCCTGCGCGAAATTCTCCACCGAATGATGCCTCGGCACATAGCCGGCCTCGAAATGTACTTCCGCGACGCGGCGATAGTCCCGCGTGATGAAGCCAAGCAGAATCTCGGCGAGGAATCGGCGTTCCTTCATGCCGAGCCGGCCCATGATGCCGAAGTCCACGGCGACCAGACGGCCAGCATCGTCGAGAAACAGATTGCCGGGATGCATGTCGGCATGAAAGAAGCCGTCGCGCAGCGCGTGGCGCAGGAAACTCTGGATCACCTTGCGCCCGAGTTCGGGCAGGTCGACGTGCGACTGCGCCAGACGCGTATGGTCGCTCAGCGCAATGCCGTCGATCCACTCCATCGTCAGCACATTATGCGTGGTGCGATCCCAGTCGACGCGGGGCACCCGGAAATCCGGATCGTCGCGGGTGTTTTCCGCCATCTCCGACAAGGCGGCCGCCTCGAGTCGCAGATCCATCTCCATCGCCACCGAGCGCGACATCGTATTGATGACTTCGACCAGCCGCAGCCGGCGGGCTTCGGCCGAATGCGCTTCGGCCTTGTGCGCGACATAGAAGAAATCGCCGAGGTCGCGGCGGAAGCGCGCGGCGACATTGGGGCGCAGCACCTTTACGGCGACCGGGGTGCGCACGCCGTCGCGTTCGACTTCAGCGCGATGCACCTGCGCGATCGAGGCGGCGGCGACCGGAGGCCCGAGGCTCGCAAATGCCTGCGCTAGCGGCCGTTCCAGCGAGGCCGCGATGACCGCTTCAGCCTCGGCCTGCGAGAAAGGCGGCAGCCGGTCCTGCAGGCTTTCGAGATCGCGCGCCATCATGACGCCGACCACATCGGGCCGGGTTGCCAGAAATTGTCCGAGCTTCAGATAGGCCGGGCCCAGTTGGGTCAGCGCGCGTGACAGCCGCGGACCGGATTTGGCGCCGGGGCGCTCGATCAGCCGGGCGAGGCGCAGCGCCAATTGTCCGGGCGGCGGCACCAGGCTCGGATCGACGGTGCCGAATACGCCTTCGCGCGCGAACACGAAGCCGGCGCGGGCGAGCCGCGCGATGTGCGTGATTGCAGAAATCACAGACGCCAGCCCGAATGCAACGCCACGATGCCGCCGGACAGGCTTTGCCAGGACACGCGCGAGAAACCCGCCGCGCTGATCATCTCGGCAAACGCATTCGGCCTAGGGAATTTGCGGATGGACTCGACGAGGTATTGATAGGATTCGGCGTCGCCAGTCACGGCGCGGCCGAGCGGCGGGATCACCTTGAACGAGAACAGGTCATAGATCCGGTCGAGCCCGGGCACATCGACGGTGGAAAATTCCAGGCACAGGAATCGACCGCCGGGCCTGAGCACGCGAAACGCTTCGCTGAGCGCCAGATCGATCCTTGGCACGTTGCGGATGCCGAACGCGATGGTGTAGGCGTCAAACGTGCCGTTGGGAAAAGCCAGCGCCTCGGCGTTGCCTTCCACAAACGAGACCCGATCGTCGAGATGGCGCGCGACCGCGCGCTCACGGCCGACCGCCAGCATATTGGAGTTGATATCGCACACGGTGGCGCGAAAGCCCGCGCCGGAGGCCTTGGCGGCGCGAAAGGCGATATCGCCGGTGCCGCCGGCGACGTCGAGCAGCGCAAACGGCGCGTCGCTCCGCGGCGGGTTGAGCGTGTTGATCATCACGTCTTTCCAGGCGCGATGCAGCCCGACCGACATCAGATCGTTCATCAGGTCGTAGCGCGTCGCCACGCTGTGAAACACGTCGTTCACCAGCGTCTGTTTGTCGCCCAGGGGGACATCCCGGAAGCCGAAATGCGTGGTTTGGTCGGGCCGATCCATCAAACTATCTCCACTGGCGCCGCCGATTTGAAGTTCCTGCAGGATTTGCAGCAGCTTCGATCAGGAACTTCAAATCGATCAGCGGCACCAGCATTATATATATTTGCTAGTGCCCCCTGATTTTCCGAAGTTCGTACAGCGGCTGCCGAACGGGTTTACGAACTTCGGAAAGGGGCACTAGGCGACCATAGCGCGCCCGCCGCAATGGCGCTATCACGTCAGGCCCACAAGGTGAACGCCTCCATGCCCGAATTACCCGAAGTCGAGACCGTCCGCCGCGGCCTGCAACCGGCCATGGAAGGATCGAAAATCGTTAAAGCCGAGGCGCGCAGGGCCGATCTGCGGTTTCCCTTTCAAAAAGACTTTACCGCGCGGCTTAACGGCCAGGTTGTGACCGGCCTTGGCCGCCGGGCCAAATATCTGATGGCCGATCTCGCCTCGGGCGACGTATTGCTGATGCATCTGGGCATGTCGGGGTCGTTTCGGGTGCTGAAAGAGGACGGCGCGCAGACGCCGGGTCAATTCCATCACCCGCGCAGCGATGATCGCGCCCATGATCACGTGGTGTTTCACATGTCGTCGGGGTCAGCCGTGGTCTTCAACGACCCGCGCCGTTTCGGTTACATGAAAATCATCGCCCGCAACGCTCTGGAAGATGAGCCTTTGTTAAAGGGGCTCGGCCCGGAGCCGCTCGGCAACGAATTCGACGCGGCGATGCTGGCGCGGTCCTGCGCCGGCAAGAAGACAAGTCTAAAAGCGGCGCTGCTCGATCAGCGTGTGGTCGCCGGTCTCGGCAACATCTATGTCTGCGAGGCGCTGTTTCGCGCGCATCTGTCGCCGAAACGGCAGGCTTCGACGCTGGCGACGAAGCAGCATGAGCCGACCGACCACGCCAAGCGTCTGGTCACGGCGATTCACGCGGTGCTGAATCAGGCCATCAAGGCCGGTGGCTCGTCGCTGCGCGATCATCGCCAGACGTCAGGCGAACTCGGCTACTTCCAGCATTCGTTCCAGGTTTATGACCGCGAAGGCGAGAAATGCCAGAGCGGCGGCTGCGGCGGCATCGTCAAGCGCTTCACCCAGAATGGGCGCTCGACTTTCTGGTGCCCGAAGTGCCAGAAATAAAATAAAACAGGGAGGCACAAAGCAATGACCAGCAACTGGCGCGATCGTGCGGGCACGGCTTTCAATTGTCAGAAGCAGCCCGCATCGGGCAGCCGCGGCATGGTGGTGAGCAATCATCCGCTGGCCTCGGCCGCCGGCGCGGAAATGCTGGCCGCCGGCGGCAACGCCATCGATGCCGCGATCGCGACGTTGTTTACGCTGACCGTGGTCGAGCCGATGATGGTCGGCATCATCGGCGGTGGCATGGCGCATATTCGGCTGGCCGACGGCAGCCACCGCTTCATTGATGGCCAAAGCACCGTGCCGCTGGCGGTACAACCCGACACCTATCGCTCCAAGCCCGGCTCGGCGCATGACGTGTTCGACACCGTGGACAATGAAAATCTCAACGGCCCGAAAGCGGTCGCTGTTCCCGGTTCGCTGAAAGCCTGGTGCGAGACGCTGCGCCGGTTCGGCACCCTGAGTCTCGCCGACGTGATGCAGCCTGCGATCAAGCACGCCTCGCGCGGCTATGCGGTGACGCCCTATTTGCACGAATGCATCACCGATGGCGCCGAGGAGATGTTGAAGGACAAGCCGATCGCGGCGATCTATCTGCCCGATGGCAAGCCGCTCAGCGCCGGCGCGCGCGTGGTACAGTCGGAATATGCGGAGACGCTGAAATATATCTCGCAGCACGGCGAAGCGGCGCTCTATAGCGGTCCGCTCGGCGACATCCTGGTCGACTACATGAAGGCGCATGGCGGGTTCATCACGCGCCGGGACCTGACCTCCTACAAGACCGTCGAGCGCGCGCCGATCCGGGCGGATTATCGCGGCTGGGAAATTCTCGGCCCGCCGCCGCCGGCTGCTTCCGGCGTGCATATTACGCAGATGCTGAACATTCTCGAAGGCTACGACATCGCCGCAACAGGCTTCGGCACCGCAGAGACGATCCATCTGCTGGCCGAGGTATTGAAGATCGCGTTTGCGGATCGGGCTGCTGCGAGCGGCGATCCTGATTTCGTCGGGGTGCCGGTCGAGCGGCTGACCTCGAAGGAATATGCCGTGGAACGCCGTGCCGCGATCGATGTGGCGCGCGCGCAAAAATGGAGCGCGGGCGTCACGCAGCTCGAAAGCGCGCATACCACGCATATGACGGCCGCGGATGCGATGGGGAACGTGGTCGCGACCACGCAGACCATCAACAATCTGTTCGGCGCCAAGATCCTGATTCCAGGCCTCGGAACCGTGCCGAACAATTACATGAATCTGTACGATCCACGGCCGGGCCATGCGCTGTCGCTGGCGCCGGGCAAACGCGTCACGACGTCGATGTCGCCGATGATGGCGCTGCGCAATGGCAAGCTGGCTTATGCACTCGGCTTGCCCGGCGGAAAGCGGATCTTCCCGAGCGCGCTGCAGGCGCTGATCAACCTGATCGATCACGGCATGAGCCTGCAGGAAGCGGTCGAGGCGCCGCGGGTCTGGACCGAAGGCAATGCGCTCGAAGTTGAATTCGCGGTGCCGGAAGCGGTTCGCGCCAAGCTCACCTCATGGGGGCACAAGGTCGCGCCGGTGCCCACGGTGGCCGGCGGCATGAATGCGATCCAGTTTCACGACGACGGCACCTTGACCGGCGCCGCCTGCTGGCGCGCCGATGGCACGCCGATCGGTCTCGCCGGCGGGTTGGCGCGTGCCGGAGTCAGGTTCGGGCTGGAGTGAGGCTCTCGTGCCTCGGACACCAGCGAGCGCTACTTCCTTACACAGATCACGCGGACCACAGACGCCTTGGCATCCGACGATCCGCCTGACGCGTTGACGCCATTGGCTTTCAAAAATTCGCGCACGGTATCCGATGATACCAATGCGGCCTGTGCTGCGGGCGCGGCGTTCGGCGGCCCCGCCACCAGCAGCGGCTTCAACAGCGCGACGCCGGCAAACTTGCCGTCGCCGTCGAGCGCGGCCGCGCCGGAGAATCCGAGCCCGGGCGCGGGCGACAATGCGAGATCGGTATTGCTGCCGATCGCCGCGACCGAGGCCTTGACGCTGGTGACGGCCGCGCCGCCGCCCTGGCTTTGCGGATCGGCAATGCCGGTCAGATCAAGCGCAGATTTGGTAGCCGCTCCGCCAATGTTCAGTGGCGTCAGACCGCGCGCGCCATAGATGCGGAGCAGCGCGAGATCATGATCCTTGTCCTCGGCGACCCGGTCGGCATTGCCAAAGCCTGCGATCGTGATCGCGATGCACTCATCGGTGATCTGCCGGTCGGTAACAACAGCGCCATCTTCGCTGACCACAATCCCGGTGCCGTATTCGACCGTCTTGCGCGGCGGCGGTCCTCCGATCTGCGCTCCCGACGCAAATGGATTGAACGCGCTCGACATCGCGATCACGACCGGCTCGACGGTATTTTCGGTGGCCTGATCGTACAAAATGGTAAGGATGCGGACTTCGTCGCCTTTGAATGTGCCGCGCACGTAGAATTTCTTCAGCCCCTGCAGCCCCGATAACACGAAGAAATCCGGCTTCACCACGGTATAGTCGACCGTGCGTCCCGCGGGTTCCTTCTTCTCGCGGTCGGCGAGCTTTGCGGTGGTGGGATTGGATTCCTTGCGCCGCGTCAGCAGCACCTGGATGGTGCCGGTCGGCGAACTCCATTTGGTGCCGTTGGCGTCGCTGGTTTGCTGCAGTACCAGTTTGCCGGGGATGCCGAGTTGGGCGCCAGTACCCGCATCAGTGACGATCTTCCAGCCGGCATTGTCCCGATGCCGCTTTGCAATGTCGGCGAGCGCGCTGCGCTCTTGCGGATTGAGTGCGCCGGTTTCCTTGCCGCCGCGCGCCTTCTGGAACGCCTTGATCGCGGCGACCATGCGGTCGCTGACCTCGCCCGTGATGGCACCGTTATATTGGCCGACCCAGGCCAGATCCGATTGCAGCGCCAGACGCTCGCCTTGCGCCATCGCATTGGCGGTATCCGCGGCGGTCTGCAATGCGGGAGGACGGATCGGCGTCGTGGTGACCGCCTTTGGCTTGGCGCCGCCCGTGGTTGGCGCCGTCATCTGCGCGAACGCTGATGACTGGGCGGCTCCCAAGGTCGCAGATATCAAGGCCACGGATGTCAATGTTGCTGTCAGCATCGATCTCATGACACATTCCGGGACCATTGAAGCGGGCGCAATTAAACACATCTGCTTGGTAGGCAACACCCGCGTGATGGTTCAAGGAACCTTTGGGTCATGGGGGAATGCCGTCATCCCCGCGCAACGGCTTTGCCGTTGCCGCTGGAGGAGCGGCCATTGGCCGCGTCTCGAAGGATGACGTACATCTCGATGGTTCGAGGCGCGCGCCGGAGAAAGTAATTCAAGATGCTGAGTGCCGAAGAACTCGAACGTTACGCCCGCCATATCGTGCTGCGCGAAGTCGGCGGCCCGGGCCAGCTCGCGCTGAAGGAGGCGTCCGTGCTGGTGATCGGCGCAGGTGGTCTCGGCGCGCCGGCTCTGATGTATCTGGCTGCGGCTGGCGTCGGGACGCTCGGCGTGGTCGATGACGATCATGTCACGCTCTCGAATCTGCAACGACAGATCATCCACACCACACGCGATATCGGCCTGCGCAAGGTCGACAGCGCCGCGGAGCAGATTCATGCGCTCAATCCGCATGTCCGTTTTGAAGCGCACATCATGCGGCTGGATGCCGGCAACGCGATGACGCTGATTGGCGGCTACGATCTGGTGCTCGATGGTTCCGACAATTTCGAAACCCGCTATCTGGTTTCGGATGCGTGTTTCCTGGCCGCCAAGCCGCTGATCACCGCAGCGCTGGGCCAGTTCGATGGATCGCTGACCACGATCCGCGCCCATGAGCAAAACGCTGAAGGTGAATTCAACCCGACCTATCGCTGCCTGTTTCCCGAACCGCCGCCTCCCGGCACGGTGCCGGCCTGTGCCGAAGCGGGGGTGATGGGTGCGCTCGCGGGCGTGCTGGGTTCGATGATGGCGCTGGAGGCGATCCGCGAAATCGTCGGCTTTGGCGAGGGCCTGGTCGGACGGCTCTTGATGCTGGACACCCGCGCGATGCGGTTCGAAACCCTGCGCTATCGTCGCGATCCCGCTAACCCGCTCAATGGTGATGCGCCTGTCATCACCGATTTGAGCGGGCACCGCTGAGCATTATCAGGACGCTTTCGAAGGCTTCTCGCTGTCCATGTGCTTGAGGTGTTCTTCCGGATAGCGCCCGCCGGCTGCGACACCGGGAGGAAACGCTTTGGCGAGCGCGGCCAGATGCGCCGGCGTCAGCTTCACATCGAGTGCGCCCAGTGCTTCGGTGAGACGATCGCGCCGGCGCGCGCCGACCAGCGGCACGATGTCCACGCCCTGCGCAGCTACCCAGGCGATCGCAACTTGCGCCGGTGAAGCGCCGACCTCATCGGCAATCGCGCGCAACTGATCCACCAATGCGAGATTGGTGTCGACATTCGCAGCCTGGAAACGCGGGCTCATCTGGCGGAAATCCTGCGGGCTGGTGCGATCTTTCGACCAATGTCCGCTGATCAGGCCGCGCGCCAGCCCGCCATAAGCCGTAATGCCGATGCCGAGTTCGCGGCAGGTTTTCAGAATGTCGTTCTCGATACCGCGCGCAATCAATGAATATTCGATCTGAAGATCTGCGATCGGATGCACCTTGTGCGCCCGGCGAAGCGTTTCGGAGCCGACTTCGGAAAGGCCGATGTGTTTGATCCAGCCCGCCTTGATCATATCGGCCATCGCGCCAATCGTTTCTTCGATCGGCACATTTGGATCGAGCCGCGCCGGCCGGTAGATATCGATGTGATCGACGCCGAGCCGTTGCAGCGAATAAGCAACGAAATTCTTGGTCGCCACCGGGCGGCTGTCGTAGCCGAGAAAGCCCCTGTTCGGATCGCGCAGCGCGCCGAACTTCACCGAAATCTGCGCATCGTTCCGGCCGCGCCCGGCGAGCGCCTCGCGGATCAGCATCTCATTGTGGCCCATGCCGTAGAAATCACCGGTGTCGAGCAGGGTGATCCCGGCATCGAGCGCGGCGTGGATGGTCGCGATGCTCTCGCCCCGATCGCTGGGTCCATAGAAATCCGACATGCCCATGCAGCCGAGGCCAAGGGCGGAGACTTTGGGGCCGGTTGAACCGAGTTGGCGGTGGTCCATGAGCGTTCTCCTCGAGAATTCGGCGGGCGATGGCCGCCGCCTGACGCGCCGGATATGCGCCTTCTCGATTGCTCTGATAAGCTGGACAATTATAAACGCCTTGTTCAATATATCGAACAATGGGTGATTTCGACCTTCGCGATCTCGATGCCTTCGTCGCCGTCGCCCGCGTCAGGAATTTCCGGCGCGCGGCGTTGGAACAGCGCGTCTCGGTTTCCAGCCTCAGTCAGCGGCTGCGCGACCTCGAGGAGCGGCTCGGCGTTCGCTTGATAAATCGCACCACCCGCAGCGTCGGGCTGACGGAAGCCGGCGAGCTGTTGCTGGCCCGCGTCGGGCCGGCGATGTCGGATGTCAGCAGCGCGCTCGATCAGGTACGCGGCCTGCGCGGCGTGCCGTCGGGACGCCTGCGCATCAATGCACCGCCGCCCGCGATCGATCTGGTACTGGCGCCGATGGCCGCGCCCTTTCTTCAGGCCTATCCGCAGATCGAGCTGGAGATTGTCGGCGACAGCTCGTTCGTCGATATCGTCGCCACCGGCTTCGACGCCGGCGTGCGCTATGGCGAACACCTCGCGCAGGACATGATCGCGGTCTCGCTCAGTCCGCCGCAACGCTACGCGGTGGTGGCATCGCCGCAATATATTGCGCAGCATGGCTGTCCAAAACATCCCCGGGACCTGTTGGATCACACTGCCATCCGCATCCGGTTCGGAAGCGGGGGCATGCCGGATTGGGAGTTCGAGAAGGCGGGCCGCGTCGTGAAGGTGTCGCCGCCCGGGAGGCTGATCGCGAACTATCCGGGGCTGGCACGGCGCGCGGCGCTCGACGGGGTCGGCTTCTGGCCGACCTTCGAGGGCTATGTCGACGACGAGTTGAAATCCGGCGCGCTGGTCCGCGTGCTTGACGACTGGTGCGAGCCGTTTCCCGGGCCATTTTTATATTATCCAAGCCGTCGCCAGCCGCCGCCCGCGCTAGGGGCGTTCGTAGCCTTTGTCGCGGAATGGCGAAAACGGGAGCGAAGGAAAGGCGAAGGTTAGCCCGACGCCACGGTCCTTGCGTTCCCCGGATGCTGCGCAACACGAAGTGATGCGCTGCCGATCCGGGGTCCATCCCTTTGCGGCATGGATCCCGGCTCTGCGGAGCGGCGTTGCACGCTGCGCCGCGTCCGGGACACGCCAACCGCTGAAGGTCTACAGCATGCTGGGCAGCACGCGGTCCGGTGGCTTGTGATTGTCGAGGAAGGTGCGGATGTTGATGATCACCTTCTCGCCCATCTCGACGCGGCCTTCGATCGTGGCCGAGCCCATATGCGGCAGCAGCGTAACTTTGCCGGCTTTCGCCAGCCGCACCAGCTTCGGATTGACCGCGGGCTCGTGCTCATAGACGTCGAGGCCGGCGCCGGCGATCTCGCCGGCTTCGATCAGCTTGATCAGCGTGTCCTCGTCGGTCACCCCGCCGCGTGCGGTGTTGACGATGTAAGCCTCCTTGCGGAGCAGTTTCAGCCGCCGCGCCGACAATAGATGGTACGTCGCCGGCGTATGCGGACAATTCACCGAGATGATGTCCATCCGCGCCAGCATCTGGTCGAGGCTTTCCCAATAGGTTGCGCCCAACTCCTCGGCAATCTTGGGCGCGACCGGACGGCGGTTGTGATAGTGGATCTGAAGGCCGAACGCGCGCGCCCGGCGCGCCACCGCCTGGCCGATCCGGCCCATGCCGATGATGCCGAGGCGTTTGCCGCCGATGCGATGGCCGAGCATCCAGGTCGGCGACCAGCCCGGCCAGCTCTTGCCTTCGGTGAGAATGGAAGCGCCTTCGATCAGCCGCCGCGGCACCGCCAGGATCAGCGCCATGGTCATGTCGGCGGTGTCTTCGGTCAGCACCTTCGGCGTGTTGGTCACGGTGATGCCACGCGCATGCGCGGCTATGACGTCGATATTGTCGACGCCGTTGCCGAAATTGGCGATCAGTTTCAACTTGCAGTCCGCCTGCTTGAGCATCTCTTCCGTGATTTCGTCGGTCACGGTGGGCACCAGCACGTCGGCGGTCCGCACCGCCTCGGCGACCTGGTCCGGCGTCAGCGGCGCATCGTCGAGATTGAGCCGGGCGTCGAACAGCTCACGCATGCGGGTCTCGATCAAGTCCGGCAGCTTGCGTGTGACGACGACGAGGGGCTTTTTCTTGACCGACATGTCCAGCTCTTGTGAGGCTTTGTTCAGACCTCATTAACCCGGTTGTTCGACACTGCCGGTGTGCAGTGCGGTCCCGGCGTTTCCCTGGGGTTCCCGATATTGGCGTTTTTCTTGGCGCGCCGTCCTCTCTAGCAGAAGGCCGGGCCAAGACAAGAAGCCGCCAGGCGACGAGAACCCGGAAATAAGGCGCCGAGCGGACCAGCACGCAGGGGATCAGGGGCGGCATTTCCAGATGGTTCAACTCAAAGAATTTGAGTTGGGTTCTCGGCAGGAGACGAGTTGATGGCGTTGGGGCGGTTTTGTTGCGTGGTGGTGCTCGCGGGCGGGGCGCTGGGCGCGTCGGTCAGTTCGGGATTTTCGGCCAAGGATGCGGCCTTGACTACCAGCGGGTTGCCGGTGCCGCGTTACGTCAGCCTCAAATCCGATCATGTCAATGTCAGGGCCGGTCCGACCAAGGACAATGATGTCGCCTGGGTTTACACCCGCTCCGGGCTGCCGGTCGAAATCACCGCTGAATTCGAGAACTGGCGCCGGGTGCGCGATTCCGAGGGCGCCGAAGGCTGGGTCTATCACTCGCTGCTGTCCGGCAGGCGCACCGCTGTCGTCACCATGAAGAGCAAGGACGAACTGGCGCCGATCTACGATAGCGCCGATCAAGCCAGTGCGGTGGCCGCACGTCTGCAGGCCGGCGTCGTCGCACAAGTCAAACGCTGCGCGTCAGGCTGGTGCCACGTCAACGGCAACGGTTTTGATGGCTGGATCCAGCAGCAGCGGCTGTGGGGCGTCTACGCCGACGAGAAGGTGGATTGAGAGCGTCGATTCTCGCGCGGAGAACCGATCATCGTCATGCCCGGGCTAAAGCGCAAAGCGCGTCTTTGCGCAGATGTCCCGGGCATCCACGTCTTACTTTCTTGTGTCTCAAAACGTAGATGGCCGGGACAAGCCCGGCCATGACAACATTACAGCTTTAGACCGACGCAGCGCTTAGCGCTTCTTGCGCAGCCGGACGACCATATCGACGCGGGCGATCTCGTAGCCGTCGGGAATCTCGGGCATCTTCTGCAGCATCAGATGCGGGTCCGGAATGTCGACCAGCTCGTGATTGTTCTCGAGATAGAAATGATGATGCGCCGACACATTGGTGTCGAAATAGGTCTTGGTGCCGTCGACACTGACCTGGCGCAGCAGACCCGCGTCGGTCAGCTGGTTGAGCGTGTTGTAGACGGTCGCGAGCGACACCGGCACCTTGGCCAGCGTGGCTTCCTCGTAGAGCATTTCCGCCGTGAGGTGGCGCGCACCCTTGCCGAACAACAGCCAGCCCAGTGCCATGCGCTGGCGGGTCGGGCGCAGGCCCGCAGCCTGCAGCATTTCGTTGACGTCATGCCACGGGCAACCGGTCAGCGCCGGTTGATGCGCTGCACCATGGACTGCCGGAATGACAGCGTCATCATTCAACATTGAAGCGTCGTCGTTCGTGTCCACGGCAGGCACCACTCATGATCTCGGCACTATTTCACCGGAATATAGAAAGTATCCGATTTAGATGCAAGTTTTTCGCAACTAGAACCGAGCGAGGGTTAAAAGCAGCCCAACTGTCGTTCAAGTGCCGATTCCGCTGGATCTAAGGCCGG
Source organism: uncultured Alphaproteobacteria bacterium (assembly GCA_963738105.1). GTDB lineage: Bacteria > Pseudomonadota > Alphaproteobacteria > Rhizobiales > Xanthobacteraceae > Bradyrhizobium. The sequence continues at coordinate 167,358 of CAVTWC010000027.1, forward strand.
ATGTGGCGATTTACCCATGTTGGGATGCTTTGCCACCCGCAAGGCCTATGATAGAGAGCGCGCGGACCCGCCCATGCGATTTCCGCATGGGCCAATAACGGCCGCCGCAGGTTGATGTTGCGTCAGCGCCGAATTGCGGTAATTGGCGCTTCCCACGTGAAACGGGTCCGAGCGTACTCCGTCGGGATTTAAGAGAGGCTAGGCAGGTATGCTGGATCGGCGCGGCGGTTACGAATACGAGGATTTGCTGGCTTGCGGCCGGGGCGAGATGTTTGGCCCGGGCAATGCCCAGTTGCCGCTGCCTCCGATGTTGATGTTCGACCGGATCAGTGAAATTTCCGAGACCGGCGGCGAATATGGCAAGGGCCTGGTTCGCGCCGAACTCGATGTGAAGCCGGACCTGTGGTTCTTCGGCTGTCATTTCAAGAACGACCCGGTCATGCCGGGGTGTCTGGGCCTCGATGCGCTCTGGCAGATGGTCGGGTTCTATCTGGGCTGGGTCGGCGGCGAGGGCCGCGGCCGCGCACTGGGGCTCGGCGAACTGAAACTTGCGGGTCAAGTGCTGCCGAACGTTCGCAAGGTTGTGTACAACATCGACATCAAGCGCGTGATGCGTTCAAAGCTCGTGCTAGGGGTCGCCGATGGGTGGCTTTCCATGGACGGCGATATTATCTATCGCGCGAAGGATTTGAAGGTCGGGCTGTTCAAACAGGACGCCGCATTGCAGCCGGGAACGTGAGCTAGTTATTTGGCTGACCATGCGGTTTTCGCGATGACGGCAACCATCACACAAAAACGAAACGACAGGGCGAGGCGATCATGAGGCGGGTTGTCATCACGGGGATGGGCATCGTCTCCTCGATCGGAAACAACACCCAGGAAGTGCTTGCGAGCCTTCATGAGGCGAAGCCCGGAATCACGCGTGCAGAAAAATATGCCGAGATGGGTTTCCGCTCCCAGGTGCAGGGCGCGCCGACGCTAAATCCGGCTGACGTGATCGACCGTCGCGCGATGCGCTTTCTCGGTGAAGGTGCCGCGTGGAATCACATCGCGATGGAGCAGGCGATCCAGGACTCCGGATTGGAGCCCAGCGATGTCTCCAACGTGCGTACCGGCATCATCATGGGCTCCGGCGGCCCGTCGGCCCGCACCATCGTCGAAGCCGCCGATATCACCCGAAGCAAGGGACCCAAGCGCGTCGGACCGTTCGCGGTGCCGAAGGCGATGTCGTCGACGGCGTCCGCAACGCTGGCGACCTGGTTCAAGATCAAGGGCGTGAACTATTCGATCTCGTCAGCCTGCGCGACTTCGAACCATTGCATCGGCAATGCCTATGAGACGATCCAGATCGGCAAGCAGGACGTTATCTTCGCCGGCGGCTGCGAGGAGCTTGATTGGTCGCTGTCGGTGCTGTTCGACGCGATGGGCGCAATGTCATCGAAATATAACGCCACGCCCGCAACCGCTTCGCGACCCTATGACATCAGCCGCGACGGCTTTGTGATCGCCGGCGGCGCCGGCGTCGTGGTGCTCGAGGAGCTCGAACACGCCAAGGCGCGCGGCGCGCGCATTTACGGCGAAATCGTCGGCTACGGCGCGACATCTGATGGTTACGACATGGTCGCGCCCTCGGGCGAAGGCGCCGAGCGCTGCATGCGCATGGCGATGGAGACCGTCAATACCAGGATCGATTACATCAATCCGCACGCGACCTCGACACCGGCCGGCGATCCGCCGGAAATCGAGGCGATCCGCAAGGTGTTCGGCACCGGCGACAAGTGCCCGCCGATTTCGGCCACCAAAGCGCTGACCGGGCACTCGCTGGGCGCCACCGGCGTGCAGGAAGCGATCTATTCGCTGCTGATGATGAACAATGGTTTCGTCTGCGAAAGCGCCAACATCACCGAGCTCGACCCGGTGTTCGCCGACATGCCGATCGTGCGCAAGCGCATCGACAATGCGAAGCTCGGCACCGTGCTTTCGAATTCCTTCGGCTTCGGCGGCACCAACGCCACGCTGGTGTTCCGACGCATGGATGCGTGAGATTTACTGGCAGACGTAAATGTTTACCGTCATGGCCGGGCTCGTCCCGGCCATCCACGTCTTAAAACCTCGACGTTATGAAAGACGTGAATGCGCGGGGACAAGCCCGGGCATGACAAAAGAGAAAGCGGCAAGACGATGCAGGACCTGATGAAGGGAAAGCGCGGCCTGATCATGGGCGTGGCCAATGATCATTCGATCGCCTGGGGCATCGCGAAGGCGCTTCATGCCCAGGGTGCCGAGCTCGCGTTCACCTATCAGGGCGAGGCGCTCGGCAAGCGCGTCAAGCCGCTGGCGCAATCGCTCGGTGTCGATACGGTGCTGCCCTGCGACGTCGAGGACATCGCGAGCGTCGATTCCGTATTCGCGGCGTTGCGCGACAAATGGGGCCAACTCGATTTTCTGGTCCATGCCATCGCGTTCTCCGACAAGAACGAACTGAAGGGGCGCTATGCCGATACCACGCGCGAGAACTTTTCGCGCACGATGCTGATCTCCTGCTTTTCGTTTACCGAGCTTGCCAAACGCGCCGCCGAGCTGATGCCGGAAACCGGCGGCTCGATGATCACGCTGACCTTCGGCGGCTCCATGCAGGTGATGCCGAACTACAACGTCATGGGCGTCGCGAAAGCGGCCCTTGAAGCCTCCGTGCGCTATCTCGCCGCCGATTTCGGCCGCCGCGCGATCCGCGTCAATGCGATCTCGGCCGGCCCGGTGCGCACGCTGGCCGGCTCCGGCATCGGCGATGCCCGCGCGATGTTTGCGTTCATGCAGAAGCATTCGCCGCTCGGCCGCGGCGTGACGCTGGAGGAACTCGGTGGTTCGGCGCTGTATCTGCTGTCGGATCTCTCCGGCGGCGTGACCGGCGAAGTCCATTACGTCGATTCCGGTTACAGCGTCATCTCGATGCCACGGCCGGAAGAGCTGAAGGGCGAGTAGGGCGGTACGTCATCCTGAGAGGCCGTGAAATTATCTCGGACCTCATCCTGAGGAGCATCGCGCAAGCGATGCGTCTCGAAGGATGGCTGCAAGCACTCAAATCGCAACGCCGGAGCAGAGCAGTCATGGTTCGAGACGGCGCAAGGGCGCCTCCTCACCATGAGGCCGTGGAACAACACGCCACTCTCAGGACGATGGATTTACCCCGCCGCCAGCTTCTCGGCACGCTGAAACGCCGGGCGCGCCATGCAGCGCGCGACATAGGCGTCGAACGACGGCCGCGACGGCACCATCTTGAACAGCCGCACCGCGAAATTCAGCCCGGCACCGATCGCAATATCGGCGGCGGAAAAATTCTCGCCGAGAATCCACGGCCCTTTCGCCAGCGCGGCGTCGAGTACATCGAACACCCGCTGTGCGTCGCCCCAGCCCGCCGCCACCGAATTCATCTCGATCTTGGTTGCCACCTGCACCATCGCGGGCTCGATGCAACCAGGCGCAAAGAACAGCCAGTACAGATATTTCGCGCGCATCGGATCGCCCAACGCGGGCGCCAGTTTTGCTTCGGGATAACGTTCGGCGACATAGGCGCAGATCGCGGCGGCTTCCGCCATCGTGGCGTCACCGTCTTTCAGGGCGGGTACCTTGCCCATCGGATTGATCGCGAGATAGTCCGGCGTCTTCTGCGCGCCTGAGGTGATATCGGTCAGCACACGCTCGTAAGGCTGGCCGGTCTCTTCCATCAGCCAGAGCGCGGAGAACGAACGCGAGCGCGGCGCCCAATAGAGCTTCATCATCGAACTGATCCCTCCCTCTTCCATCGATAATATTTCATCACAAAACCGGTCATCGGCTCGACCTGTTCCTTTTCGAACGCAAAACCTTCGCGTTCGTACCAGCGCCAGGCCTTTTCGTTTTCGCGCACACAGCGCAGCCAGATTTCGTCGGGCAGATGCGTTCGGGTGAAGTCAAGCAATTCCCGGCCCAAACTCTTGCCCTGATATTCCGGCGCGACAAAGAGCTGGTCGAGATAGCGCTCGGGCAGATGCAGCGCCAGCATCGCCGCCAGCGTTCCCTGATCGTCGGCGACGAACAGGCTCCAGCCCTTTTCGATTTCATGGCGCACGCGCGCCCGCAGATTGGCCAGCAGGAATGGACTGGCTTCCGACAGACCGGTCGAAACCCAGCTGTCCATCCAGACGCGGGCGATTTCGTCATATTCGTCGGCGCGGGCGGAGCGGATGGTGAGCGACGTCATGGAATTATCTCCCTGCCTCGTCGCCGATAGCGCAGATCGGATCAGGCGCGCAAGGCATGTGCCTGCTGAACACCACAAACAAAAAGGGCGGCCTCTCGGCCGCCCTTCATTGTCTGGGTTTGAGCGAGGCCTACTCGCCGGCGGCTTCGCGCGGCGGGGCTTCGGTCTTTTGCTTGGCTTCGAGGTCTTCGCCGGTGACCTGATCGACGGCTTTCATCGACAGCCGGGTCTTGCCGCGGTCGTCGAAGCCGAGCAGCTTGACCTTGACCTTGTCGCCTTCCTTGACGACGTCGGAGGTCTTCTGCACGCGGCTGGACGCGAGCTGGCTGATATGAACCAGACCGTCCTTGGCGCCGAAGAAGTTCACGAAGGCGCCGAACTCCATCACCTTGACGACGGTGCCGTCATAGATCGCGTTGAGTTCGGGGTCGGAGGCGATCGACTTGATCCACTTGATCGCCGCCTTGATCGATTCGCCATCGGCGGATGCGACCTTCACAGTGCCGTCGTCCTCGATGTTGACCTTGGCGCCGGTCTTCTCGACGATCTCGCGGATCACCTTGCCGCCGGTGCCGATCACTTCACGGATCTTGTCGGTCGGGATCTTGAAGGTCTCGATGCGCGGCGCGTATTCGCCGAGCTCGGCACGGGCGTTGGTCAGCGCCTTCGACATTTCGCCGAGGATGTGGATACGCCCATCCTTGGCCTGGCCGAGGGCGACCTTCATGATCTCCTCGGTGATGCCTTCGATCTTGATGTCCATCTGCAGCGAGGTGATGCCCTGCTCGGTGCCGGCCACCTTGAAGTCCATGTCGCCGAGATGATCCTCGTCGCCGAGGATGTCGGACAGCACGGCGAAGCGCGAGCCTTCCAGGATCAGGCCCATCGCGATACCCGCGGTCGGCCGCTTCAAGGGAACGCCCGCATCCATCAGCGCCAGCGAAGCGCCGCAGACCGACGCCATCGACGACGATCCGTTGGACTCGGTGATCTCGGAGACCACGCGCACCGTATACGGGAACTCGTGATGCGGCGGCAGCACCGGATGGATCGCGCGCCACGCCAGTTTGCCGTGGCCGATTTCACGGCGCTTGGTGCCGCCGAGACGTCCGGTTTCACCGACCGAGTAGGGAGGGAAGTTGTAGTGCAGCAGGAACTGCTCTTTGTAGGTTCCCGACAGCGAGTCGATGTACTGCTCGTCCTCGCCGGTGCCGAGCGTGGTCACCACCATCGCCTGGGTTTCACCGCGGGTGAACAACGCCGAACCGTGGGCCCGCGGCAACACGCCGACTTCGGCGACGATGTTGCGGACGGTCTTGGCGTCGCGGCCGTCGATGCGCTTGCCGGTATCGAGGATGTTCCAGCGAACGATCTTGGCTTCCAGTTCCTTGAACACGCCGGCGACGCGGAGCTTGTCGTATTTCGGCTCCTGGCCTTCCGGGAAATAGTGCGCCATCACCTTTTCCTTGACCTTGCCGACCGCGGCGTAGCGGTCCTGCTTGACAGGAATGGCGTAGGCGGAGCGCAGCTCGGTTTCGACCAGGCCGAGCATTTCCTTTTCCAGCGCGCTTTCGTCGACGATCTTGACGTCGCGTGGTTCCTTGGCGGCCTTCTCGGCGAGTTCGATGATCGCCTTGATGACCGGCTGGAAGTGGCGGTGGCCGAACATCACGGCGCCCAGCATGATGTCTTCGTTCAGCTCCTTGGCTTCCAATTCCACCATCAACACCGCGTCGCTGGTGCCGGCGACGACCAGGTCGAGCTGGGTTTCGACCATTTCGTCGAGCGTCGGGTTGAGAACGTATTCGTCGTTGGCGAAGCCGACGCGGGCAGCACCGATCGGGCCCTTGAACGGAGCGCCGGAAATCGTCAGCGCCGCGGAGGCGGCGACGAGTGCCAGAATGTCGGGATCGTTTTCCATGTCATGCGACAGCACGGTGACGATGACCTGGGTTTCGTTGCGCCAGCCGTCGACGAACAGCGGGCGGATCGGGCGGTCGATCAGGCGGGAAACCAGCGTTTCCTTTTCGGTCGGACGTCCCTCGCGCTTGAAGTAACCGCCGGGAATGCGGCCGGCGGCGTAAGCCTTTTCCTGGTAGTCGACGGTCAGCGGCAGGAAGTCGACGCCTTCGCGCGGCGCCTTCGCGGCGACGACGGTGGCGAGCACGATGGTCTCGCCATAGGTCGCCATTACAGCGCCGTCGGCCTGACGGGCGATCTTGCCGGTTTCCAGCTTGAGGGGACGGCCACCCCAGTCGATTTCGACTGAATGAGCATTAAACATAGTGGTCTTCTTTCATGGGTTCACGAAAGAAACGGACGCCTGAAATACAAAAACCATGCGCAAGATTGCGGGACGCTGACACGCGATCAGCATCCGGCGATCCTGCCATGGTTTTTATATTTCGGATGGCATCCATCCTTTCGGGTCGTACGGGCACCTTGCCCGTTATGCCCAGCGGCCGGATTGCTGCTGGACGTCGTGTTTGAGCATGATTTTTTCTAAAACATGCTCTTGCTTGCGCATGATCGTCTTTCGAAAATCGAAAGTCCGGCTTTGCGGAAAATCATGCGAAAACGCGCGCAAACTGCGCGCGTAAGCTAACAAATCAACGGCGAATGTTGTGCTTTTCAAGTAGCGCCTTGTAACGCGCCTCGTCCTTCCTCTTGATGTAATCGAGGAGCGAACGGCGTGTGGCGACCATTTTCAAAAGGCCCCGGCGCGAATGGTTGTCCTTCACGTGGGATTTGAAATGCCCGGTGAGATTGTTGATGCGTTCCGACAGGATCGCGACCTGAACCTCGGGCGAGCCGGTGTCGCCGGCTTTGTTGGCATTCGTCTTGATGACTTCCGCTTTACGTTCGGCGGTAATCGACATCGTCAAACACTTTCATTGTTGCGAGCCGAACTGGCAGTCAGTCCGGTCAGGTTAAACACGCGCTTGGGGATGAGTTCGCCATTGCCAATTTCGGCGAGGGCCAAAAGCCGGCCTGCCACCGTGACATAGACTGTGCCGCTACTATTGGGCGCATCCCGTCCGCGCAACAAAACGGCTTGGCCCCGATGGAGCCTTGCCGCATCCGCCCGTGTGACGGCCAGTGCCGGGATGTCGTCCAGCGCGGTCTCAACGGGCAAAAGCGCGTCGGCGAGGCTGCCCTCGCCAGACGCGGCTCTATCGCACAAAGCCTCCAACTGTTCCAGCGGAATCATGTCAGCTTCGCCGAACGGACCGACCAGGGTGCGCCGCAGCGCGCAAATATGGCCAAAACAGCCCAGGAGACGGCCGATATCGCGGGCCAGCGCCCGCACATAGGTTCCCTTGCCGCATTCGGCCTCGAACGTCGAATGGCTGCTATCCGGTTGTTCCACAAGGGATAAATGGTAAATCTCGACCGGCCGGGGCTTCAATTCGACGGTTTCGCCGTCGCGCGCCAGATCGTAGGCGCGCTCGCCCTGAACCTTGATGGCGGAATATTGCGGCGGGGTCTGCTCGATCACCCCGGTAAAGCGCGGCAGCAGCGCCAAAATGGCCTCGGTGGCGGGCCTGAGCTCGCTGGTCTTGACCACCCGGCCCTCGGTATCGTCGGTGTCGCGTTCCTCGCCCCAGGCGACCGTGAAGCGGTAGCGCTTGCGGCCGTCCATTACGAACGGAACCGTCTTGGTGGCCTCGCCCATCGCGATCGGCAATCCGCCGGAGGCGAGCGGGTCGAGCGTGCCGGCGTGTCCGGCGCGCTTGGCAGAAAACAGCCGCTTCACCACCGCGACCGCGTGGGTCGACGTCATCCCGATCGGCTTGTCGAGCACGACCCAGCCGTGAACGTCGCGCTTGTCACGGCGCGGCTGATTGTTCTGGCGCGGCTGCTTGCCGGATCGCGGCAGCGGCGCGTCGTGACGCACGCCCGAAGAGCCTGCATCGGCAGAAATATTTTTTTCAGAAATATTTTTCTCAACGGCGTTCGAATCGCCGATCGGCGCTTCGATGGTGTTGTTGTCGGTGGTCACGATCATCACTCTTCGTCCGAATCGGGTGCGAGGTCTCTTTGCACCGCAGGTGTTCGCAATAATTTCTCTATCCGTTCCGCTTCGTCGAATCGCTCATCGGTACGGAAGCGGAGATCAGGCGCAAATTTTAAGTTAACGCGCCGCGCGACTTCGCCGCGCAGGAACTTCTTGTTGCGCTCCAGCGCTTCGATCACGACGTCGATGTCGCGGCCGCCGAGCGGCATCACATACACCGTTGCAAGTTTCAGATCGGGCGACATCCGCACTTCGGGCACCGTGATGATGTGGCCCTCGAGCGCGGGATCGTGCACGCTACCTTGCGACAGGATGTCGGCAACCGCATGGCGCACGGTTTCACCGACGCGCAACTGACGTTGCGAGCCGCCGGGGGCGGAGCTCTTCTTGTGGTGGCCGGGCATTGTCTTCCTTCGAAAACGAATTCGTCATGGCCGGGACAAAGTGCGAAGAGCGTCTTCGCCACTTGTCTCGGCCATCCACGTCTTTCGAGCTGAAATGTTTACGTCGTGGATGCCCGGGACGAGCCCGGGCATGACGGCTAACGTTCGATCTTGCGAAGCTGTAAGGCTCGAACTTACAGGCTGCGCTGGATCGTCTCTACGCGATAACATTCGATGACGTCGCCGACACGCATGTCGCCGTAGTTCTCGAATGCCATACCGCATTCCTGGCCGGAGGCCACTTCCTTCACTTCGTCCTTGAAGCGCTTCAGCGTCGACAGCTTGCCTTCGTGCACCACGACGTTGTCGCGAATCAGGCGGACATTGGCGCCACGTTCCACGGTTCCATCGGTAACGCGGCAGCCCGCGACCTTGCCGACCTTGGAGATGTTGAACACTTCCAGGATCTGGGCGTTGCCGAGCATGGTTTCGCGCAAGGTCGGCGCGAGCAGGCCGGACATCGCGGTTTTGATGTCGTCCACGAGATCGTAGATGATGTTGTAGTAACGGATCTCGATGCCGTTGCGCTTGGCGGCCGCGGCAGCTTCCTTGTTGGCGCGCACCGAGAAGCCGAGGATGGCGGCGTTGAAGCCTTCGGCGAGGGTCACGTCGGATTCCGAGATGCCGCCGACACCGGCATGCAGGATGCGGGCGGCGACTTCGTCGGTGCCGAGCTTTTCCAGCGAGCCCAGGATCGCTTCCAGCGAACCCTGCACGTCGGCCTTGACGATCAGCGGGAATTCCTTGCGGCCCGAGGTCTTGAGCTGCGACATCATCTGTTCGAGCGAACCGCGCATGCCGGAAATGCTGGCAGCGGCATTTTCGCGCTTCTGGTGGGCACGGTAGCTCGTGACCTGGCGGGCGCGGGCTTCGTTTTCGACCACGGCCAACCGGTCGCCGGCTTCCGGCGGTCCGTTGAAGCCGAGCACTTCGACCGGCACCGATGGGCCGGCCTCGTCGATGGTCGTCCCTTGGTCGTTGATCAGTGCGCGGACGCGGCCCATTTCTGCGCCGGCGACGATGATGTCGCCGACCCGCAACGTGCCGCGCTGAACCAGCACGGTTGCGACCGGGCCGCGGCCGCGATCGAGCTTGGCTTCGATCACGGTGCCTTCGGCGGGACGTTCCGCATTGGTCTTGAGGTCGAGCAATTCGGCCTGCAGCGCGATCATTTCGAGCAGCCGGTCGAGATTGGTCTTGTTCTTGGCGGACACCTCGACATCGACGACATCGCCGCCGAGCGATTCGACCTGCACTTCGTACTGCAGCAGTTCGGTGCGCACGCGCTCCGGCTTGGCGTCGGGCTTGTCGATCTTGTTGATCGCCACGATCATCGGAACCTTGGCGGCCTTGGCGTGGTTGATCGCCTCGACGGTTTGCGGCATCACGCCGTCATCCGCCGCGACCACCAGAATCACGATGTCGGTTACCTTGGCGCCGCGGGCGCGCATCGCGGTGAACGCGGCGTGGCCCGGGGTGTCGATGAAGGTGATTTTCTTGCCGCTTTCCGGCGACGTCACCTGATAGGCGCCGATATGCTGGGTGATGCCGCCGGCTTCGCCCGACACCACGTTGGCATGGCGCAGCGCGTCGAGCAGCGAGGTCTTGCCGTGGTCGACGTGGCCCATCACGGTCACGACCGGCGAACGCGGCTCGGTATCGGTGGAATCGTCGACGGTATCGAACAGGCCTTCTTCGACGTCGGAGGCGGCCACGCGCTTGACGGTGTGACCGAGTTCCTCGGCGATCAGCTGCGCGGTGTCCGCATCGATCACGTCGGTGATCTTGTGCATCGCGCCCTGCTTCATCAGCAGGCGGATGACGTCGACCGCGCGCTCGGACATGCGGTTGGCGAGTTCCTGGATGTTGATGGCTTCCGGAATCACCACTTCGCGGATCAGCTTTTCCTTCGGTTCGTTGGCGGCGTGCCCCTTCAGGCGCTGGGTACGGCGGCGGAACGATGCGATCGAACGCTCGCGCACGTCATCGGCATTGAGCGCGGTGACAAGCGTCAGGCGGCCGCGCTGCTTTTGCGGCGCGGGCTTCGCGGTGGTCTTGGGCGGGGTGGCCGGGCGCGCGGCGCCGCCGGGGCCACGGCGAATCTGGCGCGGACCTTCATCCTCGTCGCTGGCATCGGCGGCAACGCCGGGGGCGCGCGCCGAAGGTGCTGCGGCTGTCGTGGTCGCCGGACGGGCCGCGGGGCGGGTCGCCGGGGCGGCTGCCGCGGCAGCCTTGGCTTCGGCCTCACCAAAACGCTTCTTGGCTTCGAGTTCGGCCTTGCGCTTGGCTTCCTCGTCCAGCCGATGACGCTCTTCTTCAGCCTTGCGGCGGGCCTCGGCGGCTTCACGTTCCGCCTGCTCGATGCCTTCCTTGCTGTTGCGGCGCTTGGCTTCCTCTTCCGCGAGCCGGCGCTCTTCGATGTCGCGCGCCTTGGCGTCGGCAAGCGCGCTGGCGCGCGCGGAACGTTCGTCCTCGGTCAGCGTTCGCAGCACGACGCCCGAATTGTTGCGCGGCGGAGCCGGCGGCGGGGCGGGGCGGGCGAGCGGGGCTTTTGCCACGGGAGCGGCGGGTGCGGGCTTTGCCACCACCGGTTCGGGCGCGTGGGGGGCCGCTTCCGTCACGGGTCCATCGCCGCCAACGCGGCGCTTGCCGCGCTTTTCAACCACGACCTGTTTGGTGCGGCCATGGCTGAAGCTCTGGCGCACGGTGCCCGTCTCGACGCGTGGCTTCAGCGTCAAGGTCTTGGTCGGGACACTTAGTGTTTTGTCGCCAGGCGTTTTGGTATCAACCATTCAGCAGTCCTAATCTTGTTGCGTCGTGCTTGTCCGCACGGTCTGTATCGACGAATTCTCATCCGTATTCTTGGCCGCATGGCCAGCCGTCTTGTCGTCGTCCGCCATCCGGTATCGGACCAGGATCTGGCTGCGTGACAGGAACGTTTTGCTCGCCGGGCCCGCGAGCAGCGCAGCATGTATCACATTTGACCGGCCCAGTGCCAAATCCAATTGTTCCGACGTCAGCACGGTGACGACGGGAATTTCGGAAGATTCCTGGCGATCCCCGGCATTTGGCCGGATCTGGGCGTCCAATTTCCGGATTCCGTCGGCAGCCCCATCGGAAGCGTGGATCAGGGCCTGAATCTGGCGCTGTTCGATCGCGCCCTCGACCTTGCTGAAGCCGGATACCACCTGACCCGCTTTGGCGATCATGGCGAGGGCTTCGATCACGCTGCGGACTAAGAGGGCCTCGGTATCCGCCGCCAACGCCGGCGAAACCCGCAGCTCCCGCTTGAATCCCTTACTGAATTGGTTACGACGGGCCGCTTCCGCAACGGTCTGGCGCGAGGCCGACACCCACATTCCCCGCCCAGGAAGCTTGCGTTTCAGGTCCGGTACAACCTCGCCTTGCGGCGAGACGACAAACCGGATCAGTTCGTCGATCGGCCGCACCTGCCGCGTGACCGCGCACATCCGCATCGTCGCGGACCTATCGGTCCGCGGTCCGTTGTCGAGATCGGGGTCAGCAATAGCAAGCATGCGTGGTGCGTCTGCCTTCTCATCTGCGCACGGTCTGGGCGCAGAACCGGGGTTCAGTGTTGCGAAGCACGGTCCTTAAACCGGCTGGTCTTCGGGCGTTTCAGCCGTTTCGGCCTTCTTGGCGAGATCGGCCTCGGTGATCCAGCCGGCGATGACACGCGCCTGCATGATCATGTTCTCCGCATCGTCGCGCGAGATTTCGTTGGCATCGAGGATGCCCGGGTGCTTGGTCGGCTCGCTGCCTTCCTTGCGCTCGGTCCAGCCGACCAGATCGTCGGTGGCGCAACCGGCCAGATCCTCGACGGTCTTGATGTCGTTCTCGCCAAATTTCACCAGCATTTTCGAAGTAACGCCGGGCACTGTTTTCAAAGCGTCATCCACACCAAGTTCCTTACGTTTGTTTTCGAGTTCGGTCTCGAGTTGCTCCAGATATTCCTTGGCGCGATTCTGCAGTTCGTTGGCAGTCTCATCGTCAAAACCTTCGATGCCGGCCAATTCCCGGACATCGACCAGCGCGAGTTCCTCCACCGAGGTGAAGCCTTCCGACGCCAGCAACTGGCCGACCACTTCGTCGACATTCAACGCTTCCATGAACACCCGCGTGGAATTCTCGAAATCGGCCTGGCGCCGCTCGGATTCCTCCTGCTCGGTCAGGATGTCGATGTCCCAGCCGGTCAGCTGCGAGGCGAGCCGCACGTTCTGGCCGCGGCGGCCGATCGCCAGCGACAGCTGGTTGTTGGTGTCTGGAACCACGACTTCGATCCGCTCGCGGTCTTCGTCGATCACGACCTTGGCGACTTCCGCCGGCGCCAGCGCGTTGACGACGAAGGTCGCGATATCGGGCGACCACGGGATGATGTCGATCTTCTCGCCCTGCAGCTCATTGACCACGGCCTGCACGCGCGAGCCGCGCATGCCGACGCAGGCGCCGACCGGATCGACCGACGAATCCCTTGAAATCACGCCGATTTTCGCGCGCGACCCGGGATCGCGGGCGACCGCCTTGATCTCGACGATGCCGTCATAGATTTCCGGCACTTCCTGCGCGAACAGCTTCGCCATGAACTGCGGATGGGTGCGGGAGAGGAAAATCTGCGGTCCGCGGGTTTCGCGGCGGACGTCGAAAATATAGGCGCGGACGCGGTCGCCGTTGCGGAAGACTTCGCGCGGCAGCATCTCGTCCCGGCGCACGATGGCTTCACCACGGCCCAGATCGACGATCACGCTGCCATATTCGACCCGCTTGACGATGCCGTTGACGATATCGCCGATGCGGTCCTTGAACTCCTGATACTGCCGGTCGCGCTCGGCCTCGCGCACCTTCTGCACGATGACCTGCTTGGCCGATTGCGCGGCGATGCGGCCGTATTCCAGCGGGGGCAGCGTGTCGGCGATGGTGTCGCCGACCTGCGCACCCGGATTGGCGCGCTGGGCGTCGATCAGCGAAATCTGGTTCGACGAATTCTCGACATTCTCGACCACCAGCATGTGGCGCGAGAGCCGCAGTTCGCCTTTCTTGGCGTCGATCTCGGCGTGAACGTCGGTCTCGCTGCCGTAGCGGGCGCGCGCGGCCTTGGCGATGGCATCTTCCATCGCCGCGATCACGATCGAACGGTCGATCGATTTTTCGCGCGCAACGGCGTCTGCAATCTGCAGCAATTCAAGTTTATTGGCGCTGACAGCTGCCATGGCTCAGTCTCCTTCAGTGGGATCGATTTCGCCCCGCCGCGCTCGTTCTGCGGCAAGACGGTGTTCCTTGGTATTCTTCGGCGGGCTTTTCGGCGGCGTTTTGCGGTCGCCTGTAGCCTTCAATTTCGACTTCGGTTTGTTGCTCTTCGCAGGATCGCTCTTCTTGGCATGCGGCGGAGGCGGCGGTTCAAGTCCGAGAGTTTGTCGCAGTTCGCGCTCGGCGGCTTTGCCGCGCCGCATCGATTCCTCGATCAGCTCATCGGTCAGAACCAGCCGCGCATCCGAAATATCTTCCATCACCAGTATGACATCGGCATTTTCGCCCGCGCGTATGTCATCGCGATGTAGCCTGATAGCTTCGCCCTCGACGGCTTCGAGCGTGCCGCGAAATCGCTTGCGGCCCTCATGCGCGACCGCCATTTCGACCTTCACCAGATGGCCAGTATAGCGTTCGAAGTCCGAGCGGCGCACCAGCGGGCGGTCGATCCCGGGCGAGGAAATTTCCAGCCGGTAGGCGCGTTCGATCGGATCGGCGATATCGAGCACCGGCGACAGTGCCTTTGAAATCGCTTCGCAATCCTCGATTTGCATCGTTCCGTCGGGCCGTTCCGCCATGATCTGCACGGTGCAGCCGGCCTCGCCGGATATCTTGATCCGCACCAGCCGGTAACCCATTCCCTGCAACACCGGACCGGCAACCGCCGACACCCGTGCCGCCACACCGGGCTCGACCACCAGGCGCGGCTCGGCAAGCAGATCGATATCCACGGAACCAGCAGTTGGATCAGTCATGTCCAGGGTCAAAATGCGTCTAACTTGAGCTGTTTAGCGGGCGTTCGGGTGAGGCCGTGCCTCAAGCTTGCGTCCGGTTGGGCTTGGCCGAGCCGCCCGGCGCTGTCGTCCGCACCGGGTCCGTTCGGGTAATAAAAAAGAGCGGGTCCCGAAGGGCCCACTCTCAATACGCGATCGTATGAGAACCATAAGTTGCGGCCGATATAGCGGTTTTTGCGCTGTCCGGCAAGGCCCACGGCAGTTTAAAGCACGATTTTACGGCCGTTTCAGGGAGCTGAGAACCTAACCCTTCCTTCACCAAGCACACTTAAATTGCGCAAATTGCCGAAAATCCTGCCCGCGCCGTCGGGTATGGAATTCCTGCACCCGTGACCGCGAACGCCCATCAGGGATTCGGCGGAGAAGTAGGTTGGATGGCCGTCGCACCTTCGTTGATCCCCGGGCTCGATGAGATCGTCAAGCAGGGCGATCCCAAGCGGCTGGCCGATGCCACCAAGCGGATCGCCGACCTGTTCCTGTCGGGGGCGGCGAAATACCGGCCCGACCATATCGATCTGTTCGACGGCATTCTGCTCGGTCTCGTCCCTCACACCGAGATGGCTGCGCGCGCCGAACTGGCCGAGCGCCTGTCGCTGCTGATCAACGCGCCGCGCGGGCTGGTCGGGCAGCTTGCGCGCGAAGATGAAGTCGCGATCGCCGGTCCGCTGTTGCGCCGCTCGCCTGTGATCGATGACCAGGCGCTGATCGAGATCGCCCGCCTCAAGGGCCAGGGCCATCTGCTGGCGATGTCGGAGCGGCCAAAGCTGTCTTCCGATCTCACCGACGTCATCGTGCGCCGCGGCGACCGTGACGTGGTACGGCGCGCCGCCGGCAATGCCGGCGCGGCATTTTCGCAGACCGGATATTCGACGCTGATCAAGCGCGCCAGCCATGATGGCGTCCTGACACTTGCGGTCGGCCAGCGCGCCGATCTTTCGGCGCCACTGTTGAAAGAACTGATCGATGGCTCGATCGACATCGTACGCCGGCGCTTGCTCGATGTGGTCAAGCCGGAGCGGCAGGCCGAGATCAAGGCCGCGATCGGCGAACTATCGGGTGTTCGCAAGGTGGTCGAGAGCCGACGCAACTTTGCGCCGGCACAGCGCACGATTCTCGCACTGCATAGTGCCGGCGAGCTAAATGAATCCGCGTTGCTCGGCTTTGCCAAGAGCTTCAAATACGAGGAATCGGTGGCCGCATTGTCGGCGATGTCTTCAGTGAAGATCGCGACGCTCGATGAGTTGATTTCGGGCGATCGTCACGACCCGATCCTGATCGTCGGCAAGACCATCGGCCTTGAATGGGCGACCGTGCGCGCGCTGATCCTGCTGCGGCTCGGACCGAACCGGATCGCGGCACCCGCCGATATCGAGAACGCGCGGGTCAATTTCAAGCGCCTGATGCCCTCGACCGCCGAGCGCGTCGTCGATTTCTGGAAAAGCCGCCCCTCGGCGTGAGGCCACGCCTCAGCTAACCCTGCGAAACCGGAAATATGACTGCTTTGCGACCCTCGCGCTCGGCTTTGCGGCCGTAACGCGTCATCGTGTAGCCGGGCCATGGCAGGCGCCAATCGTCGGCCCGCTCCGCGGTCCATGCGAATTCGGGCGAGCGCAACAGATGCGCCAAGGTCCAGGCGCAGTAATCATCGATGTCGCTGACAAAACGAAACTCGGCTGCTGGCTTGAGGATGCGCGCCATCGCGTGAACAGTTGCGTCCTGCACGAAGCGCCGCTTCCAGTGCCGTCGCTTCGGCCATGGATCGGGATGAATCAGATCGATCCGGGCGAGCGAATGCGGCGGCGCCCATGCCAGCAATTCGGCGGCGTCGCCGGCGAACAGCCGAATATTAGCGATGTTGTGGGTTTCGATCTGCGCCAGGATCTTCGCCATGCCGTTGACATAGGGCTCGCAGCCGATGAACCCGATATCGGGAAAGGCCTGCGCTTCCGTGATCAAATGCTCGCCGCCACCGAATCCGATCTCCAGCCTGACGTCGTCGACCGGCCGGTCAAACAACTCGGCGAGTTCGGCAAAATCCGCAGGCTTCGACGTCCCGGGACCTTCGATCTCGAGCGCCAGCCGCGGCAGCAACTGCTCGATCAGGTCAAGCTGATGGACGCGTAGCTTGTGACCCTTGCGACGGCCGAAGAACCGGCGATCCGCGTCGGTCTCGGGTGATGATTCGAGGTCGAGGGTATCGGGATGCTGGGCATCGCGCGGAATGCTGTTCATCGCAGCGTCTGATAGAGGCGATGCAACAGCCGCGTCCTCGGTTCGATCGAGGAGATATACATCTGCTCGTAATGGGTATGCGCGCCCCGACCGTCGACACCGAGGCCATCTAGCGTCGCGGTATGAGGTGCGGTGAAATTGCCGTCGGAGCCGCCGCCGGTCGCGGTGTCCACCAGCTCGAAGCCGAGCTCGCCGGCCAGCGTCCTGGCATGTTCGAAAAGCGCGGCGCCCGCATTGCCCTTTTCGTAAGGCGGCCGGTTCAGCCCGCCGGTCACCCTGACGCTGACGCCCTCGGTCCGCGATTGCAGGTTCAGGATTTTCGGCACCAGTTCATCGGCGTCGGCGATGGTTGGAACGCGCATGTCGACTTCGGCGTAGGCTTCTTCCGCGATGACGTTCGGCTTGGTGCCGCCCCTGACGACGCCGACATTGACGGTCACGCGGCGCTTCAGGTCGTTCATGGCTTCCAGCGTTTGAATGACATTGCCGAGTTCGCGGATCGCGCTGCGGCCATCTTCCGGTCGCGTGCCGGCATGGGACGGGACGCCCTTGATAAAGACCTCGAAGCGCGCGACGCCCTTGCGCCCGGTGACGATCTTGCCGCCATCGCGCGCGGGCTCGGTGACCAGCACATATTTCGCCTTGCGGCCTTCGGCCTCGATCAGCTCGCGCGACGTCGGGCTGCCGATCTCTTCATCGGAAACGTAAAGCTGGGTTACCCCGAGCGACGAACGCTCAGGCGCTGCGCAGAGCTGCCGGAATGCATGATACGCCAGATAAGCGCCGCCCTTCATGTCGTAGATGCCGGGGCCGAACGCGCTGTCGCCATCGATGCGAAACGGCAGCCGCTCGATAAACCCCAGTGGATGCACTGTATCGAGATGGCTCAGCACCAGAATCCCCGGCGCATCCTGGCCCCATGAAGAGCGAACCGCGAGATGATCGCCGCAGCCGTCGCGTCCCGCGATGCGTTCGACCGACGCAGGCAGATCGCGATAGCCGTCCGCGACCACAGTCGCCAGCCGGTTGACATGATCAGGTGCTTCGGTCGGCGTTTCCATCTCAACCCAGCGGCGGATGCCGGGGAGGATGGCCTTTGCGTCAAACGGATTGGAGGTGGCGGTCATCGGGATCTGCTGCCTTCAGAAGGGACTTCATGACGGCATAGTCCAGATTGCCAAGTCTCTCAAACCAATGCTCCAAACCAAGTCTCTCAAACCAAGAGCTCGCAAACCGAACAAACGATCTCAGCGCCGGTCCGGGCCCTCGCGCGCGGCGATCTGCTCGACCATATCGACGATGCTGCGCCGAAGCTTGGCGTCGGAAATGCGGGTGAAGGCACGGGTCAGGGCCAGCCCCTCCGACGTCGCGAGGAAATCGGAAATATAGGCGGGCGAAGCGCTGTCGCTGAATCCGCCTGCGCTCGCGACTCCGCTCGGTCCTCCCTCGAACAAGAACGAGACCGGCACCTGCAATATTTCGGAGATCTGTTGAATACGGCTGGCGCCGACCCGGTTGGTGCCTTTCTCGTATTTCTGAACCTGTTGGAAGGTGAGCCCCAATGCTTCGCCGAGCTTTTCCTGGCTCATGCCGAGCATGATGCGGCGCATGCGCACACGACTGCCGACATACTTGTCGACAGGATTGGGCGCTTTGGTCGACATCTCCAACACTCCTTGAGACTACGCGAGGGGATGAGGCAAAACGAATATGCAGTGGCCGTGGAGCAAGCAGCATCGAATTCGGCCGGGAGGCCGACTCGAAAATCGCGTACAATTTGAATTCAATCGGCCGAATTTATTCGTCATTACTGTGGCCAGATTGCGAATGAAGGCCAATCTGTCAACCGGGGGCGCAGCGCGCGCGTGGCTTTCCTGCGGTATCCAAAACCAAACGTAAATCGGCAGAGGTCAGGACGCTCGTTTTACCGCGCGCCGCCGGATCACGAAAATCAAGCCGCAGGCGACGAAAATCGCCGCAGGGATGTCGCCGGTGCGGGTGTAGATCGTCGGTGGAATCGGCGACGGCAGGCTTGAATCCAGCACACCTTCGAGGCCCAGGCCAAGCTGCGCGACAATCCGCCCCAGAGGATCGATGACCGCGGAGATACCGTCATTGGCGGCACGCACCACCGGCAAGCCTTCCTCAATCGCCCGCAGCCGCACCTGCTGCAAATGCTGATAGGGGCCGGTCGAGATTCCAAACCAGCCGTCATTGGTCAGGTTGACGATCCAGCCCGGCCGACTGTCGCGCGAGGCAACGTCGCCGGGAAAGATGGCCTCGTAGCAGATCAAGGGTAGCACATGCGGTGCGTTCGGGATGTCCAGCGTGCGGCGGACCGAGCCTGGAATGAAGCCGCCCTGAACCTTGGTGAGCTGCTCGAAGCCGAGCTTCTCCATCCAGTTCTGGAACGGCAGGTATTCGCCGAACGGAACCAGATGCAGCTTGTCGTAGACCGACAGCACGCTGCCGTCGTGGTCGATGACGTAAATCGAATTGTAGGCGCGGGTGATCTTGACGCCGGGCGGCAGATCCGGCGCGCGCACTGCGCCGGTAATCAGCACGGTGCCCTTCGGCAGGAGGTCGGCGATCTGCGCCATCGCATCGGCTTCGCGCGTCAGAAAAAACGGGAAGGCCGATTCCGGCCAGATCAGGACGTTGGCGTCGCGAACACCGGTGGATTGCGGGCCCGATGCGCGATCGGACAACGTCAGGTATTTCTGCATCACCTCCGCCTTGGCAGAGTAGTTGAAGCGAACATCCTGCTGCAGATTGGGCTGCATGATCCGCAGCTTGACGTTGGTGAATTTGGTTGGCTGCTGCGCCAGCCGAACCACACCGAAGACTCCCATGGCGACGAGCAGCAGCAGGGCCAGCGCCGGCGCAATCCACGGCTTGCGTCCGCGCGAGGCTCCATCAATCAGCACGGCCGGGCTGGCGAAGATCGCGACGCTCAAAAAAGTCAGGCCCCACAGCCCGATCAGCGATCCGGTCTGGGCCAGCGCCAACGGCTCCGTGAGGGCGTAGCCGAACGCGTTCCACGGAAAGCCGGTCAGCACGTGGCCACGCAGCCATTCAGCCACGGTCAGCGCTGCCGCGAGTGCGAGCACGCGCGACGCATCACGGGTCCAGATCAAGCGCGCGAAGCCGAAGCCGAACGCGGTGAACAGCGCGAGATAGGCCGGCAGGCCCAGGATCGCGAACGGCAGCAACCACGCGAAGGTCGATGCATCGACCAGGAAGGCGTAGCCGATCCAGTACAGGCCCGGGACGAAATAGCCGAGGCCGAACCACCAGCCGGCCATCGCTGCGGCCGGCACGCCGCGCGCACGACCGGCGCCGGAGCCATCGATCAGCCAGATCATCACCGGAAATGTCAGGAACAGTACCGGCCATGCATTGAACGGCGCCATGGCCAGCGACGACAATGCGCCGGCGACGAGCGCGATGGCGGCGCGCTTCCATCCCCAGGCCAGGATGATCGCAAGGCCCGCGGCGCGGAGCTTATTTAGCGCACTCACGAGGAACTGGCTCCATCGGCCGATGGCGGGCTGGTGTTGTCATTGGCCTGCGCGGGATTGGCGTCCGGCGCGTTTTCGCGGCGGCGGGTCTCGCGCTGGGTGCGGGGCGCGGGACGTTCCTTGCGCGTCCCGATGCGCAGCCGCTTGACGCGCCGCGGGTCGGCATCAAGCACTTCGATTTCGTAGGTGCCGGGGCCGGAAATAACCTCGCCACGCACCGGCAGGCGCCCGACCTGGGTTACGAGATAGCCGCCCAGCGTCTCGACCTCCTCGCCGGCTTCACCGGTGACGAAATCCTCGCCGATCACGGAGCGGACGTCGTCGAGGCTGGCGCGTGCATCGGCGATGAAGGAATTGTCCGCCTGCCGCACGATCGACGGCGGCTCGTCGCTATCGTGCTCGTCGTCGATCTCGCCGACGATCTGTTCGACGATGTCCTCGATCGACACCAGGCCGTCGGTGCCGCCATATTCGTCGACCACCAGCGCCAGATGAATCCGCGTGGCCTGCATCTGCACCAACAAGTCGATCGCGCGCATCGACGGCGGCACGAAGATCAGCTTGCGGATGATATTGGCCTCGGTGAGCGGCAGCGCGAGATCGACCGAGCGCAGATCGAGGCCCGCAGGGTAGGCCTTCTTGCGCTTCGCCTTGCCGGTTTCGGTCACGCGCGCGCGCGCGGTCATGAACGCCAGCAGGTCGCGGATGTGAACGATGCCTTCGGGATCGTCGAGCGTCTCGTTGTAGACCACGAGCCGCGAATGGGCCGCACTCTCGAACAGGCTCATCAATTCGCCCAGCGGGATGTCGCGCTTGACCGCGACGATGTCGGCGCGATGGATCATCACGTCGGCGATGCGGCGTTCGTGCAGGCCGAGGATGTTGCGCAGCATGGTGCGCTCGATCGCCGAAAAGCCGACTTCGTCCGGCGTGCTGGCATCGAGCACGACCTGCAGATCGTCACGCACCGAGCCCGGTTTCCAGCCGAACAGCGTGCGGATCGCGCGCACCAGCCAGTTGTCGGCGGCGGGTCGCATGACCTCGCCGTCCTGCACCACCGCCGGCAAATTGCGCGTGTCTTTCGGGTTGTCGTGGGTAGGGTCGGAGTCCGGCATCTCAGTTCATCCGCTCCGGATCCTTATCGGAATCTCGCTCCGAATACGGATCGGGATCCGAGTACGGATCGGGAATGCCGAGCTGTGCGAGAATCTCGGTCTCGAGGCTCTCCATGGCTTCAGCGTCGGCCTCGTTTTCGTGGTCGTAGCCGATCAGATGCAGATAGCCGTGGACAGCCAGATGGCTCAGATGGTGATCGAACGGCTTTTGTTCCTCATCGGCTTCCTTGCGCACGGTCTCATAGGCAATGGCGATGTCGCCAAGCATGCGCGGTGCATCATCGGGACCAACAGGGCCGGTCGGTGGCAAGGCCGGAAACGACAGCACGTTGGTCGGCTTGTCGATGCCGCGCCAGTTGCTGTTGAGGGTGCGAATGCCCGCATCATCGGTCAGCATGACTGCCAGTTCGGCCTCGCCATGATCGGCGTCGGCGATCTCGGCGGCCATTGCGATGGCGCGAACGATCACGGGTTCGACGTCCGGCTGCGCCAGCCAGCAGTCGGCGACGATGAGAACGTCTGATATCGGAAGGGCAACAGGCGCCATCGGACTAGAATTTCTCCGGCGATGGGAAACGGGTCCCAGCGCGCGCGGCGTAAAATGTTCGCATCAAGATTTGGCGGTTGCCGTCCGTTGCGGCAATCCTTCATAGGCGGCGACGATCCGTGCCACCAGTTCGTGGCGGATGACGTCTTCGGCCGTAAATTTCACCTGGGCGATGCCTTCGACGTCATTCAGCAGCTTGGCGGCTTCGGCGAGGCCGGACGCCTGGCCGTTCGGCAGGTCGACCTGGCTGGGATCGCCGGTGATGATCATGCGGCTGTTTTCACCGAGCCGGGTCAGAAACATCTTCATCTGCATCGACGTGGTGTTCTGCGCTTCGTCGAGAATAATGGCGGCGTTGGTCAGGGTGCGGCCGCGCATGAAAGCGAGCGGCGCGATCTCGATCTCGCCGGTTTGCAAGCGCGCGCTCGACCACTCGTGAATCCATCAGGTCGTACAGCGCGTCGTAGATCGGCCGTAAGTAAGGATCGACCTTCTCGCGCAAATCGCCGGGCAGGAAGCCCAGCCGTTCGCCGGCCTCCACCGCGGGCCGCGACAGGATGATGCGGTCGACTTCCTTGCGTTCGAACAATTGTGCGGCGTGCGCCACCGCAAGCCAGGTCTTGCCGGTGCCGGCGGGACCGATGCCGAACACCAGTTCATGACGCTTCAGCGCGCGGATATAGGCGTCCTGCGCGGCGGTTCGTGCCCGCACCGGGCGCTTGCGCAGATTGATGGTATCGAACGCCTGCTTGGCGGTCTTAGGGTCGAATTCGAACAGCGAGCCCTGCGCGATCACGGCGCGGATGGCGCCCTCGACGTCGCCTTGCGCCAGATCGTGACCCTGAGTTGCCTGGGCGTACAGCGTCTCCAGCACGCGCCGGGCGGCGTCGCAGCCGTCGCGCGATCCGGCGATGGTGATGTGATTGCCGCGGGAATCGACCACCACGCCGAGCCGGCGTTCGATCAACGCCAGGTTTTGCCCGTAGGGGCCGACCAATGCCGATGCGCCCTTGTTGTCATCGAAATCGATGACGACCTGGGTTTCGGGTGGGACTTGCATGTCGCGGTCGAGTTTGCGGCTGGGAGCGAGTGAAGGCGAATCCGATGCACTTTTTGGCAAGGGTTCAGGCTCCCGTATGCAATGGAAGAGAAAATGCGGGTCGCGGATAGGCTGATGATGCGAGCGTGCCGAGCAGGCTGTAGCGCTCGAGGCTTTCGATGGTGACGGGCAGGACCTGTCCGATGATATCGGGCGAGGCCATCACATGGGCCGGTTGCAGATAGGCAGTGCGCCCGACGATCTGGCCGGGATTGCGCGCGGCGCGCTCGAACAGCACGTCAACCGTGCGACCAATCGCGGCCTGATTGAAGGCCGATTGCTGGCTGTCGATCAATTCCTGGAGCCGCACCAATCGCTCGTCCATCTCAGCCGCTGACACCGTCTCCTGCAGGTCCGCCGCCGGCGTCCCTGGCCGCGGCGAATATTTGAACGAATAAGCGCCAGCGTATCCGATTTGTGTGACGAGAGCGAGGGTCGCGGCAAAATCTTCCTCGGTTTCACCGGGGAAGCCCACGATAAAATCCGATGAGAAAGCAATATCTTGGCGGACCGCGCGAAACCGGTCGATGACCCGGCGGTAATCCTCGGCGCCATGCTTGCGGTTCATTGCCGCCAGGATTCGGTCGGAACCGGATTGCACCGGCAGATGCACGAACGGCATCATCGCCGGCAGGTCGCGGTGGGCATCGATCAGGGTCTGGTCGACGTCGCGGGGATGGCTGGTCGAGTAGCGCAGGCGCACGATGCCCGGCACCTCGGCGAGATGGTACATGAGGGCGCCGAGCGACCAGATCCGTCCATCAGGGCCTTCGCCGTGATAGGCATTGACGTTCTGCCCGATCAAGGTGATCTCGCGGACGCCGCTGTCAGCCAGCCTGCGGACATCATCGACGATCTTCGCCACCGGCCGCGACACCTCGGCGCCGCGGGTATAGGGCACGACACAGAAGGTGCAGAATTTATCGCAGCCTTCCTGCACCGTTACGAACGACGAAATGCCGCGCGCGCGGATTGCAGCGGGCTTCGGCGGCGGCAGAAATCCGAATTTGTCTTCGACGGGAAATTCGGTCTCCAGCGCGCGGCCGTGACGTTTTGCGTGCGCCAGCAATTGCGGCAAATGATGATAGCTTTGCGGCCCGACCACCACATCGACCGCGGGCGCGCGGCGGATGATCTCCTGGCCCTCGGCCTGCGCAACGCAGCCGGCCACCGCGATGCGCATCTCGCGCCCGTTGCGCGCGGCTTCATCCTTGACCACGCGTAGCCGGCCGAGCTCCGAATAAACTTTCTCGGAAGCTTTTTCGCGGATGTGGCAGGTATTGAGGATCACCAGATCCGCGTCGTCGACGGTTGCGGTCTCGACAAAACCTTCCGGCGCCAACGTGTCCACCATGCGCTGCGCATCGTAGACGTTCATCTGGCAGCCATAGGACTTGATGTGCAGCTTGCGCGGCGGCTTCATGGAACCTGAATGCGAGTTGGACGTGGCGCCAATACGGCGCGGGGTCGATATCGACCCTCAGTTATAGGCCAAAAGGCCGGAAATCCAGCGTCAGACTGCAGCAAATTGCCATTTCGGGGGGCTGCGGCCGGCCATGGACCCCCGCGAATGCGAGAAACAATGCTGGATTTTACGGGCCTTTGGTTGGTTCGCCGTCCTTCTTGAGCCAGTTGGCGGCCGCGTCGCGCTGATTTTCCTGCTGCTGTTCCGCGCAGGTGCGGCCCAGCAACCCGGTCGGGCGGATCCATCCCGCGAACGTCATTGTGATCGCGATGTGAGGCAGGTCACATGCGTCCGTTGCTTCGGCGCTGGGTGCGGAGCGTCTATGCGCCCGCGGCTTCGGCCGCGATCAGTGCGGGCAGCTGCCGCATGTCGTCAAAAACCGTGACGGCGCCGGCGGCGCGTAGCTTGTCGTCATGTCCGGGCCGGCAATGGCTGCCGCCGTGAAAGCCCAGCACGCTCATGCCGGCAGCGAGTGCGCCTGTCACGCCAGGCACGCTGTCCTCGATCACGACGCATCGTGCAGGCGACGCCCGCATCTGCTCCGCGGCAAACAGAAACAGGTCTGGCGCGGGCTTGCCGCGCTTGACCTGGGTTGCCGAGAAGATGTGGGGCGCGAGGATGTCGTAGAGGCTGGCGGAAGTGAGGCCGTGTCTTATTTTTTCGGGCGTACCGCTCGATGCGACGCACTTTGGAAGATCGATCGCGGCGATCGCGTCGCCGACGTTTGCGATCGCGCGCAAATCGCCGGCATAAAACTGCAGCGTCGCCGCCTTGACCTGCGCTTCGAAATCATCGGGCAGCAGGCGGCCGCTCTCGGCCTCGATGGTCAGACGCGCTTCGCGATCGGAGACGCCGAGAAATCGATCGAGCACCTGTTGTTCGGTGATGGCGTAGCCGTGACGGGACAGGGTCTGCGCATGCGCGCGGCACGAAATGAGTTCGCTGTCGACCAACACGCCATCGCAATCGAAGATGACGAGATCGAAATTCCGGCGTTGGCTTTGCAGCGTCTTGCTCACGCGAACCGGGTAGCTCAGGACTTGTCGTCGTCGAGCGGCACGCAATAAAGCTCAAGCCGGTGATCGACCAGCTTGTAACCGAGCTTGCGCGCGATCTCGGCCTGCAGCTTCTCGATTTCCTCGGAGGTGAATTCGATCACCTTGCCGTCGCGCAGATTGATCAGATGATCGTGATGGCTGTCGCGCATCTGCTCGTAGCGGGCGCGGCCCTCGCGAAAATCGTGCCGCTCGATGATGCCGGCGTCCTCGAACAGCTTTACGGTGCGATACACCGTCGAGATCGAGATCTTGTCGTCGACTGCGACGCAGCGGCGGTACAATTCCTCGACGTCGGGATGGTCCACGGCTTCCGCCAGTACGCGCGCGATCACCCGGCGCTGCTCGGTCATCCGCATGCCGGTGGCGGCGCAGCGCGCCTCGATCCCTGTAGCCTTGAGCGCGGACGTTGATTTCAGTGCCGTCATGATCTTCGCCCTGGAGAAGCACATAATCCGCCAAAATGTGGTGTGGCGACGCGATCATGCGCACTTCATATTCGAGCCACTTGTGCCACTGCGCCAGCGCTACGACAAGTCACGGCGCATCAACAGGGCGTTCAATTGTTCCCCGCCGGGCTGCTGGTAATAGCGTTCGCGGCGGCCGACGACGCTAAATCCGGCCCGTTCATAGAGCCGCCGCGCCGGCTGGTTATTTTCCTCGACCTCGAGAAATATGGTGCGCACGCCGCGGCCTGCCAGATGTCCCAGATGGGTCAGCAACAGGTCGCGGGACAGGCCGCGACCCCGATGGCTGGCCGCGACCGCGATCGTCAATATTTCGGCTTCATCCGCCGCCATCCGCGACACCGCGAAGCCGATGATTTTACCGCCCGCTCGCAGGCGGTGCACCAAGGTGTTGCGCTCGCTCAGCATCGCCTCGAATTCGGCTTCACCCCATCCGCGATGAAACGATTCGCCGTGCAACTGAGCCAGCCGCCGCGCATCGCGCATCGACGCGGGTTCGACGACGGCGGTCCCGCCGCCGAACCATTCGGAAAGCCAGGCCATCATGAGGCCGGAGGCTGCGCAGCTTTCTGCAGCATGTCCTTGGCCGGTTTCGCGTCCGGCGCGCGCAGGTAATAGGGCCGGGCCGGTGCGGTTTCCGGATTGACCGCGGCGCCGAGCCAGGCGACCCAGGTGATATCGGGCGCAGGCAAGGCATCGACCTGGAACGGCGCCGGCGCTTCCGTGGGCCAGCGTTCGGCGAGAATCCCAGCGGCATTGCCAACCAGATGCGGCACACCAAACCGGCGGGCGGCAAACACCTCCTCGATGGCAGCGACCCGTGCCGACATCAAGGGGCTGCCGTCGCCGGCGACCACCTGCACATAGACATGATCGTGCCGCGCATCGATCGCCGAGATCACTGGCGCTGCGCTATTGGTGCTGACGATTGGCGCGGCGTAGGCGGTCAATGTGGTCACGCCGACGACCGGCTTGCCGGCCGCCAGCGCGATCCCGCGCGCGGCCGAAAGCCCGACCCGCAGGCCGGTGAAGCTGCCAGGCCCGGTGGTCACCGCTATCCGGTCGAGCGCGGTGAAGGCCAGCGAAGCCTGCTTCATCACGCGTGCGATCAAGGGCATCAGTGCTTCGGCATGCCCGCGCTTCATCGGCAGCGATTCCTGTGCAACGAGCTTGCTGGCGCGCGTGTCGAGCACGCCCGCGGAGCAGGCATCCAGCGCAGTGTCGATGGCGAGGATCAGCATTGGTTTTTAGTTCTCGTCATGCCGGGGCATCTACGTCGATCTTACTTTGATACAAGACAAGACGTGGATGGCCGGGACACAGGCGAGCGGAAGCGACGCCGTCCTTCGGACCGGCTACGCCCGGCCATGACGAAAATCTTCTGAATTCACTTACGAATCCGGCCCAGATCAGGTCATCACACCGGCCGGACTTCGACCACGTCGGGCACGAAGTGCTTCAGCAGGTTCTGGATGCCGTGCTGCAAGGTCGCGGTGGAGGACGGGCAGCCCGCGCACGAGCCCTTCATGTTGAGATAGACGATGCCGTCCTTGAAGCCGCGGAAGGTGATGTCGCCGCCGTCGCTGGCGACCGCGGGCCGCACCCGGGTTTCGATCAGATCCTTGATCGTCGCGACCGTCTCGGCGTCGCCTTCGCTAAAGAACTCGTCTTGCTCATCGGCGGCTTCGTCGCTGGCCGCACTGCCGTCGGCCAGCAGCGGCGCGCCGGACATGTAGTGCTCCATAATGGCGCCGAGGATCGCCGGCTTGAGGTGCTGCCAGTCGCTGTCGTCCTTGGTCACGGTGACGAAATCGGAGCCGTAGAACACGCTGGTGACGCCGGGCACGCCGAACAGTTTGGCGGCGAGCGGCGAGCGTGCGGCAGCCTCGGGATTGACGAACTCCATGGTGCCGCTGTCGAGGACTGCGCGGCCGGGAATGAATTTCAGGGTAGCGGGATTGGGGGTGGCTTCGGTCTGGATGAACATGGCTTTCTCCGGCGTCGCCGGTTCAAGGCCGGCGCGTGAGTTTCACTTAGCAGATGGCGACGGGAAACGCACGATCAAGCCCGGAATAGCTGCAATTTCCGCATATTAGCCGGTTTTCCAGCCGTTTCGGGGCCTAATTCAAGATAGCGCGTCGATATCGGCATCGCTCAAATCCCCGGGCACGATCGTCACGGGAATCGGGAACGAACCAACCACGCCGGCGATCATGGTGATAAGCGGGCCGGGGCCCTCCGGACCGGGATTGGCGGCCAGCACCAGCATCGTGATGTCGACGTCCTTGTCGATGACGTCGAGGATCTGCTCGGTGGGTTCGCCCTCGCGGATCACGCGCTCCGGCGTCAGGGCGGCGATGCCGTTGACGCGCCCGGCGGCGCGATCGAGCGCGGCATTGGCGTCATCCTGGGCTTCAGCGCGCATGATATCGGCGACCCCCAGCCATTGCTGGTTCTGCTCTTCGGTCTCGATGATGCGCAGCATCACCACCCCGCCGCCGACCCGCATCGCCCAGCGGCTGGCATAGTAGACCGCGCGGTCCCATTCCGCGGTGTCGTCAACGATAACAAGGCATTTCGGCTTGTGACCCGTCTCGTAGCTTCGTCGCTGGGCGGTCATGCATGTCCCGGTGCTGAACCAAACCGGCCGCCATGCTGCCACGGCGCGGGCGTGTTCCACAAGCGTGCCGCAAAGAGCCCGCCTGTTGCAGTGCCGTCGAACCTCAGCGCGGGCGGATGAAGCCGACGATATCCTTGGCCGCCCGCATGGTTTCGTCGGCGATGATTCGGGCGCGATTGGCGCCGTCGATCAGGATGGAATCGATATGGCCGGGATCGGCGACCAGCTTTTTCATCTCGGACGCGATCGGCGCGAGTTTTTCGACGCAAAGCTCCACCAGCGCATTCTTGAAGCTGGAGAACTGTCCGCCGCCGAATTCGCTCAGCACTTGCTGCTTGCTGCGGCCCGACAGCGCCGCATAGATGCCAACCAGATTGTCGGCCTCGGGACGGGTTTCGAGACCCTTTTCCTCCGACGGCAACGGCTCCGGATCGGTCTTGGCCTTGCGGATCTTCTGCGCGATGGTTTCGGCATCGTCGGTGAGGTTGATGCGCGAATTATCCGACAAATCCGACTTCGACATTTTCTTGGTGCCGTCGCGCAAGCTCATCACCCGCGTCGCCGGTCCTGTGATCAGCGGCTCCGGCTGCGGAAAGAACACGCCGTCATTGAAGCCGTGGCCGCGGATCGAGTCGCCGAAATCGTTGTTGAATTTCTGCGCGATATCGCGCGCCAGTTCGAGGTGCTGCTTCTGGTCCTCGCCGACCGGTACGTGGGTGGCGCGATAGAGCAGGATGTCCGCCGCCATCAGCACCGGATAATCATAAAGGCCAATCGACGCGTTCTCGCGGTCCTTGCCGGCCTTTTCCTTGAACTGCGTCATGCGGTTCAGCCAGCCGATCCGTGCCACGCAATTGAATATCCAGGTCAGCTCGGCGTGGCCGGCGACCTGGCTCTGGTTGAACACGATGTGCTTCTTCGCATCGATGCCGCTGGCAATGAACGCCGCGGTCACTTCGCGGGTGTTGCGCGCCAGCTCCGCCGGGCCGCCCCAGACCGCGACGCCCTGCGTGATGGCGTGCAGATCGACCACGCAATAGAGACAGTTGTGAGTCTCCTGCAGCTTCACGAAGTTGACGATCGCGCCGAGGTAATTGCCGAGATGCAAATTACCGGTCGGCTGGACGCCCGAAAAAACCCGCTCAACGATCGCCATGGTGGAATTCCCGCTGTTCTGCGTCGTCGTTTGCCATGTGCGCCTTACGCGCGCAAGTCGCTCTGCGAAGGCCGCCGGACTGCGTTAAGCGTTTCGCGCCAACCGGTTACGCCGAAAAAAGCAAGCAACAGGCCGTAAATCGCGATCCCGCCGGCAATGAGCGCCAGCAGCGCTAAGGCCTGCACCAGGCCATGAATGGTCTCGCCCTGCGGCAGCATAAAATGCGCCGTCAGCCACAACAGCCCGCCCATCGCCAGTGCGGCCAGCATGATCCGCGGCAGTCGCCGCCGTGCGGCGGAATCGATCGCAAAGCCGAAAGTCGCCGCGCCACGCCGGATCAGGGACAGCGCGTTGCTCCAGGCGCCGAGTGCAATCGCCGCCGCGATCCCGCTGGCGCCGAACAAGCGGCCAAGCACGAGGGCGGCCGCGATCGCAACGGCAATTCCCTTCAGCGTCGCCCATAGCGGGGTGGCGGTGTCTTCGCGCGCAAAGAAGGCCGGTGACAACGCTTTCACCAGCACATGCGCGGGCAGCCCGAGCGCAAGCCAGATCAGTGCCCGCGCCGTGCCTTCGGTGTCGGCCGCGGTGAACAGCCCATGCTCGAACAGCATCCGCACAATCGGCTGATCGAGCGCGATCAGTCCGAGCGTCGCCGGCAGCGCCAATCCCACCGCCAGTTCCAGGCCGCGCAATTCCGCATGCGCCATCGATGCCTTATCGTTGCCGCGTAGCGCGCGCGTCAGTTCCGGCACCAGCACCGTCCCCATCGCGACGCCGACAATCCCGAGCGGCAATTCGATCAGGCGATTGGCGAAATAAAGCCACGACACCGCCGAGGGCGACGACGAGGCGATGATCGCGGCGGCGACGATTAATAGCTGCGGCCCCGCGCTCGCGATCATGCCTGGAACCGCCTTGGCGAAAAAGCCACGCATCTCACGATCGAACGCGACGCGCAGCGGCGTTGCGGTGCCGTCACCACGGCGCAGCACGAGAATCAGCAATTGCAGGAATCCGGCAATGCCGACGGTCGCGGCGATCACCAGCGCGGCGGTAGCGCCGTCCTGCGGCCAGCCGAGCAGCGCGATCATCACGCCGATCAACGCGATGTTGAACAATAGCGGCGAGAATGCCGTCAGGCTGAAATATCCCTGCGCGTTCAACAGCGCCATCATCACCGTGACCGGCCCGGCGAATGCCAGATAAGGCAGCATCAGGCGTGCGTCGTTGACCGCCGAAGTCAGCGTCTGCTGTCCGGCGAAGCCCGGCGCCAGCGTGGCGATGACGAACGGCATCAGCACGCCGATCAATAATGCGGCAGCGATCAATGCTGCGCTGACGGTGCCGAGCACGCGGCCGGCAAAGGCCGCAGCCGCGGCCGGGCCATTGGCGTCGCGCGCCCGCAGCCAGGCCGGCACCAGTGCTGCGTTCAGGGCGCCCTCGCTCAGCAACCGCCTGACCACATTGACCAGTTGAAACGCCACCAGGAACGCGTCGGCGACCGGGCCGGCGCCGAGCAGTGCCGCGATCATGGAATCGCGCACGAATCCCAAAAGCCGCGAGGCCAGTGTTCCCGTCGATACCGTGAGAAAGGAGCGGATCATCAGGCTTCTATAGCAGCCTTGCTTGCTGGTGCAGGGCCTGTCGTGATAGGCCGCTGCACTTATAGCGTTTTCAAGCGAAGTGGCATCCGGTTCGCGTGAAGAAAACGCGTCAAAACAAAATTTGGAGCCCGGATCTGATACAATCAGAACCGGGCTTCAGTTAACCCGGCTTGGGCCGGACTTCCCGCCTTATCGCCACTGCCGCAACAGGACTGCATTGAATGACTTCAGCAAAATACGACGTACTCGGGATTGGCAACGCGATTTTCGACGTCCTGGTGCAGACCGATGAGGGATTTCTCGCCAACCATGGCATGACCAAGGGCGGCATGGCGCTGATCGACGAGGCCCGCGCGGGTTCGATCTATCGCGACATGGGCCCGGCGACCAAAATGTCCGGCGGCTCGGCGGCCAACACCATCGTCGGTATCGCCAATCTCGGCGCGCGGGCAGCCTACGTCGGCAAGGTCAGGGATGACGAGGTCGGCCGGCTCTACACCCATGACATTCGTGCAGCCCAGGTCGCCTTCGAGACCAAGGCTGCCGCTACCGGCCCGGCGACAGGTTGCTCCTACATCCTGGTGACGCCGGATGGCGAGCGCACTATGAACACCTATCTCGGCGCGGCGCAGGATCTGACGCCTGCCGATATCGACGAAGCCCAGATCGCGGCTTCCGCGATCGTCTATCTCGAAGGCTATCTCTGGGATCCGGCGAGCGCGAAAGAAGCCTTCGTGAAGGCATCGACGATCGCGCATGGCGCGGGCCGCCAGGTCGCACTGACCCTGTCGGACTCGTTTTGCGTCGATCGCTATCGCGATGAATTCCTCGGCTTGATGCGCAACGGTACCGCCGATCTGATTTTCGCCAACGAGGCCGAACTGCATTCGCTGTACCAGACCTCGGATTTTGACACCGCGCTGACGCAGTTGCGTAAGGACGTCAAACTGGGCGTCGTCACTCGCAGCGAAAAAGGCTGTGTCGTGGTCTCGGCCGAGAGTGTGGTCTCCGTGCCGGCCTTTCCGATCGAGAAGCTGGTGGACACCACCGGCGCCGGCGACCTGTTTGCCGCCGGATTCCTGTTCGGTCTCGTGCGTAACGCGGGCCACGAGCAAGCGGGCAGGCTCGGCGGCCTCGCCGCGGCCGAAGTCATCCAGCACATCGGCGCCCGGCCGCAGACGTCGTTGAAGGAACTGGCGAAGAAGAACGGATTGCCGGTATAGGTGGCCTTGCGATAGGGCTCCCGCTTCAACGATGGCGACGCCGCTAACCCGAAAACAAAAAGACCGCCCGTAGGCGGTCTCTGGTGTACGTTCCGGTGGCGGATCTGCGTTAAGAGACGTCCTTCCCTAGGGTCGAATGCCGTTCTTGCGCGCGCAAGCGCGGTAGGCAGAATAACCCAACGAGTTACGTTCAGCCGTATTCCCTGCAGCCGCGCCAACCCCGGCGCCCGCGGCAGCTTCGTTCGCCTGCCTGAAACATTCAGCGCGTATCGCGTTAATGTCTCTCTTCTGCTGTGCTTCCGCCGGCATCACGAGGCCAAAAATCGGAATAAACAAAGCGACGCCGAACAGGAATTTAGCATTCAACATTTGTTACCTCCCTTTCTTTCGCGGTTAGATCGCAGCGCAACATTGATCCTGCGTCGCTCTTCGGGATTGATCTAGATCAAGCAATGCCCGTCGACGGCGTCATCGTCTCAGTACATATTGGAACAGTCCGAACTCGGAATGCCCATGAAATTGCCGTGCCGGCACGTCAATCCGGTTTCGGGGTCAATCCAAGTGCGCTCGCGCTGGCGCTCGGTGTGGCTGAAGCGCCAGCCCTGCTTGAGCATGCATCGCTTGAACTGCGGCGATGTTTCGGTGCCGTTGTCGGGCGCACCGAATTGCTGCGCGCACGACTCCGTGGCGGCGTGAAGCTCGGCATCGCTGCGCGCGTATTTTGTGGTGGTATTGTAGACATCGTTGTCGGCATGCGCGTTCAGCACGCCCCCGATGAGCGCCAATGCAACGATAATGGCGTGCTTCATTGTATTCTCTATCCTGACGAAATGACTTACGAATATTCTGCCGTGCGAATATTCTGTCGTGCAGGGTTGGTGATCCGGTTCGATGCACCTGATTACAAATTGGAAATGAAGCAGACCGCGCTGGAATTCGCCGAACGTGCCGTTTGGCGCCGCTGCGCGCAGCGGCCGCAATATCCAGGAGCGGTCGGAATCTAGCGCAGAACGCTCCGTGCCAGCAGCGCGGCGAGCTCGCTCTGCCGGGACACGCCGGTCTTGGCGAAGACGCGTTTGAGAACGTTGCGGGCGGTGTCTTCAGCGATCCCCAGTCTTTCGGCCGCATCCTTCGGTGGCACCCCGGCTCCAACCATGGCCGCGATTCTGGCTTCGCCAAGCGTCAAGCCGAGCAGATCGCGCACGATTGCCGGATCGGCCGGCTCATCGAGTTTCTGTTCGATGACAAGAACGATCGCGCGCGTATGGGTCAGGAATTGTTCTGCGACGTCCGGCTGCAGGACCGGCAGCAGGTAGATCGCGAGCCGGCGGCTCGAGGTGATGGACTGGACCAGAATCGGTTTCGGGTCCGCCATCAGGTCGAGTGGTCCTACACCTATCGTGTGGGCGATAGCTTCATCGAGTTTTGTGCCGGTGTCGGCGTCGCCGATCCGTAAACGCCCTTTTTGCAGGTACAGCGTGTCTCCCAGCAACTGCTGGGCGGCCGGACTTGAAAAGATAACACTGCCCAGCGAATCCAGCGCGAACACGCCGATTCCGATCCGCGCCAGCGCCTCGCCGAGGCCGAGATTGGTGACCTCCGCATTGAGCAGCCTGACGGACAGGCGCAGCGACTTTTCCGTGTGACGCGAGATCTCCCTCAACGTCTCGAGCTCGTCGTCGGAAAATTGCGGCTTGCGCCTCGAGTCGCGCTGCACCGAAACCACCACGCCGACGTGAGGATCCGGCGACACCGCAATGGCGCCGATAAATCCCAAGCCATGCTTGTCGAAGAATTCCACGCTGCTTGGATGCTGCTTCATCGCCTCGTCAAATCCGATATGGCGATCGGCAAATGGCTCACCGCTGAAGAAATACCCCAGCTGCTGGGCCCGGATCGCCTTGATATCGCGGGCGGCCCATCCGTTTTCCTCGTAATCCTTTTGTGCCGCGGCAAGCAATTCAGAGACGATGGTTCCGAAGGTGCCGTCGTTCCGGTGCCAGATCAGGATGGCGCCGACATCGTCGAAACATGCGGCGATCGCTGCGAGGGCGCGGGGCCAGCGCTGCGGCTCGGGCGCGGCGTCGTAAATGGCTTCGATGGCGCGCAGCAGAAGAACATTGGAGGCGGGCAGGCTGGGCATCTAGTCCCCTGCCATCCGCGTCACGCGCCCGTCGCGCGGCGGGCGCCAATCGTTGGCCGCGGATTTAAAGTCGCACGACGGTTCCGACATTCCCAAACACCTCAGCCACCGGGCCGAGCGTAGTTGGAGATATCCTAAGTCTCAAGAATCGGACGGGTAAAATTGTTGTCATGATCCACCGTCTCCTCCGCCGCAGGATGCGCCACGTGCAATGCAGCGCCGATGGACCGGGAGCGGCTTGGTGAATCTTTCGAGAAGCTCCGCCAAGCCGCTTGCGTTGCCAGCTAGGCGATCGCGCCGCCGTCAACGGTCAGCGTCGAGCCGGTGATGTAGTGAGCCTTGGCGCTCGCCAGAAACGCCACGGCGTCAGCGATGTCCTCCACCGCGCCATAATGGCCGACTGCGGTGATCTGCTTGAGCGTCTCGGCGAACGGGCCGTTTGCCGGATTCATGTCGGTGTCGATGGAGCCCGGCTGCACGAGGTTGACCGTGATCTCCTTTGGACCGAGTTCCCGTGCCAACCCTTTTGTAAACGCCACCAGCGCCGACTTCGACCCTGCATAGACGCTCAGCACGGAGGCAGGAACGCGGTCGGCGAAGAAGCTCCCGATGGTGATGATGCGACCACCCTTGGTGAGATGGGCCAGCGCCGCCTTGCTTGCGACGATCGGCGCGCGCACGTTGACATCAAGCATCGCATCAATGTCCTCGAGCGAGATGTCCTTTAGTTCGGCCACCCGAAGAATCCCGGCATTGTTGACCAGGATGTCGAGCCCGCCCAGCCCGGCGACCGTCTTCTCAACCGAGGCCTGAACAGCGGCGACATCGGCGCTGTCGGCCTGAATCGCTATCGTCCGACGGCCCTGCGCCCGGATAGCGCGAACGACCTGCTCGGCGGCTTCGGCGGACTTTTCATATGTGATCGCGACATCCGCGCCCTCGGCGGCCAGTGCCTTTGCGATCGATGCGCCGATGCCTCTGCTCGCGCCCGTCACCAGGGCGCGCTTTCCCTTTAAGTTCATCACCTTGCTCCATTTATGTAATGATCAACACAGAAGTATTTAAGCCATTGATTGGAAGGGTCAAGTGAATTATGTGTTAGTCGATACAGAAGGGAAGTGGATGGCGGTGACTGGACGGCCCAGGGAGTTTGATCGCGACGCGGCGCTCAAGGCCGCCATGCTGGTGTTTTGGCGCAAGGGTTTTGCGGCGACCTCGATGAACGATCTGTGCGACGCCATGGGGATCCGCTCGCCGAGCCTCTATGCGGCGTTCGGTGGCAAGGAGGCGCTCTATCTCGAGGCGATCGAGCATTACGTCCAGACCTTCGGGCCTCCGGTCTGGGACAAGCTCGATGGCGTGACCGCTCGCGCCAGCGTCGAAAACCTTCTGCTTGCGGGGACCGAGATCCTGCCGGAATCCCGGACGACACCGCCAGGCTGTATGGCGATGCTATCGGCCGTCGGCGACGAATGGCCGGCGACGATCGTCGACGTGGTCAGGAAGGTCCGGAGTGAAGTGCTGGGCAGGTTGCGGTCGCGGCTGGAAACCGCCGTGGCCGAAGGCGAACTGCCCGCTTCGACGGATACCGATGGCCTGAGCCGATTCTATCTAGGCGTCTTCCAGGGGATGGCGGTCCAGGCACAGGACGGCGCTAGCCAGGCCGAACTGAGAGGCGTCGCCGCAGCGGCCATGGCAGCCTGGCCGAGATGATCTGAGCTAGCGTCCGTGTCGTTAGCCCCGTCGGGCAAATCACTTGCTTGTGCGAAATCCTGTCCAGCCCCCGCGCGCAAAATTCTGCTTCCATTTTTACCCAAATCACCGGCTCATTAAAGACGTCCCGTCCCTCAGAGGGGCGGCTCGCGATCGTCACGAAACGCGGGACGGGATGCGGTGGACGCAAGCGGTGCTGCTGACGAGAGCACTTTGATTGCGGACGGCGAAGTCGTGTGGTCCTGACGCCTCGACGCTGGCGTCAAGTCCTTGAGAAGCAGCCTTCTCAGGGATGACGGTGACAAGAAAGCCCGATCACCGGGGAGCAACTGTGTTTTTGAAGTAGACCTGCGATCGGCTGGCCTCAAGGCTGGCGCTGCGCGCCACCGCCTCCGGCGGCTGATGGCCTTGACCCCATCCGTTCACCGGTCTGTTGGCCTGCAGGCACTCGGCCGAATGCCGAGCGCGGGCGCGCGTCAAGCTACCACGTAGCGACTGGCATCCCATTTCTCGCCGCGAGCGATCATGATGTTGAGAATGACGATCAGCTTGCGCATGCAGGCGATCAAGGCAACCTTTGGCTTTTTGCCCTTGGCGATGAGGCGACGATAAAAAGCCTTGAGCACCGGATTGTGTCGGGTCGCCGCGCCCAGACACGCCATGTAAAACAGATTGCGGACCTTGCGGCGGCCACCCTTGATCTGGCGCTCGCCCCGCCGCTTGCCGCTATCGTCATCGTAAGGCGCAACGCCCAACAGGGCGGAGATCGCCTCGTTGCTGACCTGGCCCAATTCCGGCATGGCTGCGATCAGACCGGCCGAGGTGATCTTGCCAAGTCCCGGAACGCTCTCGATGATGTTGGCGACTTCGGCAAAGTGCGGGCCGGCCTTGATCAGTGCTGCGATCGCAGCCTCAAGCTTGGCAACTTCGAGAGTGATCGCGTTCAAGAGGCGCTCATGCATTTTCCGCACCGGTATCGGTACGGCGTGCCCGGACCTGTTTTGCATCTGGGTCTGCTGCTCCAGCAAAGCCTGACGTGCATTGACGATCTGGACAAGCTCCTCGCGCGCCGCGTCACAGGCTTGGCCCCGAGCTTCGTCAAACGTCTCGGCAAACCAGGCAATCATCTCGGCATCGATCGTGTCATTCTTGGCGAACTGTCCGGCCGATTGGGCAAAGTTGCGAACCCGCTTCGGATCAACGATCCGAACCTCGATCCCAGCGTTACGCAGCACCTTGGCCCACTCGCGCTCGTAGCCGCCGCTGGCCTCCATTACCGCCTTACCGACCTTTTGCCGGCGAAACCACGTAGTCAGCTCGCGCCGACCTTCCGCCGTGCTTGCGAACGTGCGCCTCAATGACGACGCGCGAAGGCAAACATCGACCTTGTCCTTGGCGACATCGATTCCCGCGACAACCAGATCATTTTGTGCCATCATCCAACTCCCTTCCTTGCTCGTTCGGGCTCCAGGCCCATGCAACTGTTCGGGTTGAGGAAGACACCGGACCTGTCCCACGCTCCCCGACAGGCTCTTCGGCCTTCGAGCACGAACGGGCTCAGATCCAGCGACGGGCGGTTTTACGAGAACCGCCCGTTTGCACATTCTGGCAGATTTTGCAGACACAAGAGCTCGAAGGAAACCGTTAAAACCACTGCGCAGGGAATGCTGGGTGATTTCCGGTGAACCTGTGGTGACTACCGTGTGCTTACTACCTTCTGCACACGGGCCGTGGGTGCATCGGGCATCCGGCATTCCCTGCTCCCCTCTTGGGGTAGCACTGCTCCCTCTATTTTGGAGGGCGCGAAAATTTCATGCAGACCCCGGGCGAATCGCGCCGCGGGATCGCGGAGGTGTGAACAAACCTATCCACGTCATTGCGAGGAGCACTTGCGACGAAGCAATCCAGTTCCTGCTTGTTGTCCTAGATTGCTTCGCTCCGCTCGCAATGACGATTGAAATGCTAGCGACGCCACCGAGAAGTCGCGGGGTACTGGATACCCCGCATGCGCGGGGTATGACGAGCATTGGCGGAGCGAGTTCGTGCAACGCAATTAGCCGCCGCTCGTTTTCCTCACGCCGTCTTCGCGGCCTTCAATCCGAGTTTCTTCTCGACCGTCTCGCGCATCAAGAACTTCTGGATCTTGCCGGTGACCGTCATCGGAAACTCATCGACGAATTCGACATAGCGCGGGATCTTGTTGTGTGCGATCTGCCCCTGGCAGAAGCCGCGGACCTCATCGGCGGTCAGGGTTTCGCCGCTCCTTGTCCTGATCCAGGCGCAGAGTTCTTCGCCATAGCGCTGATCGGCGACGCCGAAGATCTGCACGTCCTGGATTTTCGGATGGCGATACAGAAACTCCTCGATCTCGCGCGGATACAGGTTTTCACCGCCGCGGATCACCAGGTCCTTGATGCGGCCGACGATGTTGCAATAGCCCTCGTCGTCGATCACCGCGATGTCGCCGGTGTGCATCCAGCCGTTGCGGTCGAGCACATCGGCGGTTTTTTCCGCCTCGTCCCAATAGCCCAGCATGATGCTGTAGCCGCGGGTGCAGAGTTCGCCGCGTTCGCCGCGCGGCACCACGCGCCCTTCGAGATCGATCACCTTGACCTCGACATGCGAATGGATGCGGCCGACGGTCGATACCCGGCGCTCCAGCGGATCGTCGGTGGCGCTCTGGAAGCTGACCGGGCTGGTCTCGGTCATGCCGTAGGCGATGGTGATGTCGCGCATGTTCATCGCTTCGTTGACCCGCCGCATCACCTCGATCGGGCAGGGCGCTCCGGCCATGATGCCGGTTCGCAGCGACGACAGGTCGAATTTGGAGAATTCAGGGTAGTCCAGTTCGGCGATGAACATCGTCGGCACGCCGTACAGCGTCGTGCATTTTTCCTGCGCGATGGTTTGCAGCGTCGCCAGCGGATCGAAGCCTTCGCCGGGATACACCATCGCGGCGCCCAGCGTGACCGCGGCCAGATTGCCCATCACCATGCCGAAGCAGTGATAGAGCGGCACCGGAATGCAGATGCGGTCCTGCTCGGTCAGCCGCATCGCGCGGCCGACGAAGTAGCCGTTGTTGAGGATGTTGTGGTGCGTCAGCGTCACGCCCTTCGGCGATCCCGTGGTGCCGCTGGTGAACTGGATGTTGACGGGATCGTCGAACTGCAATGTCGCGGCAAGCGCCGCGAGTTCAGCCTTATGGCGTGCGCCGCCCATGCGCGTGACGTCTTCGAAGGCAATCGTGCCCGGAGAGGCAGATTGACCGGCTTGCCCACCGATCTGGATCACCGCACGCAATTGCGGCAACCGGGCCGCGTGGAGATCGCCTGCTGTCGCCGTGGCCAGCTCCGGCAGCAGTGTGTTCAGCATCTCGATGTAATTGCTGGTCTTGAACGCGGTCGCCGTGACGATCGCGGCGCAGCCGACCTTGGCCAGCGCAAACTCCAACTCGCTCAGCCGATAGGCCGGATTGATGGTGACCAGGATCAGCCCCGCCTTGGCGGCGGCGAATTGCGTCAGCGTCCATTCCGGCCGGTTCAGCGACCAGATGCCGATTCTGGCGCTGCGTTCGAGGCCGAGCGCGAGCAAGCCCGCGGCCAGTGCGTCGACCCTTTCCGCCAGTTCCTTCCAGCTCCAGCGCACGTTGTGGCTGGGCGACACCAAGGCGTCGCGATCGGGCCAGCGTTGGGCCGCCAGATCGAGGCTGTGTCCGATGGTGTTGCCCAGCAGGGGCGCGTCGGCAATGCCGCATACGTAGCTATCGGCTCTGTCGGTCAAAGCGGTTTCTCCAGATCCCAGAGTGTGCACTCGCCCTCATGCCGAGCGGGCCGAAAGGCCTTCGCAAGGCATGAGGGCAAATATCGTCGTGGCGTCATCCTTCGAGACGCGCGCCGAAACGCGCGTCAAGGCGCGCTGCTCAGTATGAGGTCTTCATGCCGCCTTCTGTCCTGCATCGAGCCCGTCATAGACGCCGCGCTCGAAGCCCGCGAAGGCTTCCAGGCATTTTCTGTCAGCGAACGGCAGCAGCTGCATCAGGA
The DNA here is from genome assembly GCA_963738105.1 of uncultured Alphaproteobacteria bacterium. Taxonomy (GTDB): domain Bacteria; phylum Pseudomonadota; class Alphaproteobacteria; order Rhizobiales; family Xanthobacteraceae; genus Bradyrhizobium. The sequence continues at coordinate 208,115 of CAVTWC010000027.1, forward strand.
TCACGCCGGCGATGTCGCGCGCCGGATCGATCCAGTAATAGGTATTGGCCAGTCCCGCCCAGGCGAGGCTGCCGGGGCTGCGGCCTTCCGGGGTCTTGGCGGTGTTGATCAGGAAGCTGAGGCCCCACTTCTTCGCCATGTCCGGGTAGAGATCGACATCGTTGGTGGCGAAGGCGACCGCCGATGTCATCTTGCCCATGTTGAGTTCGCCGATGTGGTTCTGTCCCATCGTCGCGACCGTCTCGGGCTTGAGCACCTGGTTGCCGTTGCCTTTGCCCTTGTTGAGGATCATCTGGCAGAACTTGAGGTAGTCGCCGGCGGTGCCGTAGAGGCCGCCGCCGCCCATGTGGAACTCCGGCTCCTGCTCCAGTTCAAACGGAATCGGCGTCAGCGATCCGTCCGCGTTGCGCTGGTGCATGCCGACCAGCCGCTTGCGTTGGGCTTCGCCGATCTTGAAGCCGGTGTCGCTCATGCCGAGCGGCGTGAACAGATGGTCGCGCAGATAGGCATCGAGCCGCTTGCCGCTGGTGGCTTCCACCGCCTTGCCGACGAAATCGATATTGGTGCCATATTCCCAGCGCGTGCCGGGATCGGTCATCAGCGGCGTCTTCAACGCGGCGTTCTGACACGTGGTGACGGGGGGCGTGCCGGTCTTCTCCAGATACTGCACCATGTCGCCGTTCCACATGTTGTAGGCGAAGCCCGCGGTGTGGGTCATGAGATGGCGCAGCGTGATCGGCTTAGTCGCCGGCCGCAGTTTTGGCTCGCCCCTGGCGTCGAAACCTTCGAGCACTTGCGGCGCGGCGAGATCGGGCAACACCTTGCCGATCGGCTCGTCAAGCGAGAGCTTGCCCTGCTCGACCAGTTGCATGCCGGCAGCAGTGGTGATCGCCTTGGTCATCGACGCGATCCAGAACACACTGTCGGGTGTCATCGCGACATCCTTGGACAGGTCGCGTTTGCCGAACGCGCCCTGGTAGATCACGTCCTTGCCTGTCGCGGCCATCGCGACCACGCCGGGGATTTGCTTGGCGTCAGCCATTTGACGCAGCACTTGATCGATCTCTGGTTTGCTTTGCATGGGCCACCTCCCGATTATTTTTTTAAAGTGGCCGATCTTCCTCCCGGGAAGCGCGTCTCGCAAGGCCGGGCGGCCTATTGCCGCTGGAATAGCGATCGACTGATCGGCAGCCCAAGGCCGGCCGATAGCGATCGGCCAATGGACCACTCAACGGTAACGGGTGCCCATAATTTGCGGTGGATCGGCCGGGACCGCCGATGGCCGGCGGACGCAGTAACGCTATGCTGATTCAGCATAAAAGCTCGACACGATTTTAGTTGTAAGGTGTTCGGATTCCGGCGCAAATAGTCGCCGATGGATATTTAATTCAATAAAAATACTGGCAAATTAGATTTACCGGAGAGTTGGATGATTTCCACCTGGAGCGAATGGAAGCGGTATCCGCGCGCGGGGCGTGGCGAGAACATCGAAGCTCCAATCAGCCCCGGCATCTATGAAGTCCGCTATGCGGGAACGGGTGCGGTGCACTCTTTCGGTGCCGTCGAGAACGTCGCCCAGGCGTTGGCGCTGCTGCCGATCGGCTCCAAATCCTGGTTCGGCCGCCGCGACACCACTGAAACTCCGGATCTCGAATACCGCACCTGCGCGACATCATCTAAAGCCGACGCCAAGGCCGCCGCGGAACGCATGATCGGCCGCCGCGAAACCTATATGAGCGGCGCGGCCTGAAGCGGGTCTTCGAAAAGCGAGCCCTCAAGATTGGTTGAAGCTGCCGGTCGTTTGCGCCCGGTGTATTGCTGCGGGTTTGGACCTATATTGGGAGCTGATCGCGAAAAGCCTCCAACAGCCCTGAAGGAGTGACGCCATGACCCCGACTGCTGCCGCACGTGCTTCAAATGCTTCCGCACACTCGCTGCGCGATCGCCTGAAAGACCCCTCGCTGCTGCGTGACCAGTGCTTCATCGACGGTGTCTGGACCGGCACGCCGGCCAACCCCGTGACCAATCCGGTCAATGGCGTCGAGCTGGCGAAGGTGCCAAGAATGAGTACGGCGGAAGCGACCCAGGCGGTCGAGGCGGCCGAGCGCGCATTTCCGGTCTGGGCCAAGCAAACCGCCAAGCAGCGCTCCAACATCTTGCGCAAATGGTTTGAGTTGATCGCCGCCAATCGCGAGGACCTGGCGCTGATCCTCACCTCCGAACAGGGCAAGCCTCTGGCGGAAGCGCTCGGCGAAGTCGATATCGGCGGCGCCTATGTCGAGTTCTTCGCCGAAGAAGCCCGGCGGGTCTATGGCGAAACCATTCCGACCCAGCGGCCGGATGCGCGGCTTCTCGCCATCAAGCAGCCGATCGGTGTCTGCGGCGCGATCACGCCGTGGAACTTTCCCTGCTCGATGATTACCCGCAAAGTTTCGCCGGCGCTCGCCGCAGGCTGCACCGTCGTGCTTAAGCCCGCCAACGAGACGCCGCTGACCGCGCTGGCGCTGGTGGCGCTGGCCGAGAAGGCCGGCGTGCCCAAGGGTGTGTTCAATATCCTCACCGGCAACTCGTCGGCGATCGGCAAGGTTTTGTGCGAACACCCCGCCGTGCGTTTCGTCGGCTTCACCGGTTCCACGGAAGTCGGCAAGATCCTGTATCAGCAGGCCGCGGTCGGCGTGAAGAAGCTCGGTCTCGAGCTCGGCGGCAACGCACCGTTCGTGGTGTTCGACGATGCCGATATCGATGCGGCGGTCGAAGGCGCGATGGTCTCGAAATACCGCAACATGGGTCAGACCTGCGTTTGCGCCAACCGGATCTATGCCCAGGAAAAGATCTACGATCAGTTCGTCGAAAAGCTCACGCAAGAAAGTCGCCGCGATGAAGATCGGCGACGGCACCGAGGCCGGCGTCACGCAGGGCCCGCTGATCAACATGGAAGCGATCGACAAGATCGAGAAGCATATCGCGGACGCGGTGAAGGGCGGCGCCAGGATCGTCACCGGCGGAAAACGGCATGCGCTCGGCGGCAGCTTCTTCGAGCCGACGGTGCTCGCCAATGTCAGGCCGGATGCGCTGGTCGCGCACGAAGAAACCTTCGGTCCGCTGGCGCCGGTGTTCAAGTTCAAGGACGAAGCCGACGTGATCGCGATGTGCAACAACTCGCCGTTCGGGCTGGCATCGTATTTCTACTCGCGCGACCTCGGCCGGGTCTGGCGGGTCGCCGAAGCGCTGGAGTCCGGCATGGTCGGCGTCAATACCGGCCTGATCACCACCGAAGTGGCGCCGTTCGGCGGCGTCAAGGAAAGCGGCCTCGGCCGCGAAGGCTCGCGTCACGGCATGGAAGAATATGTCGAGATCAAATACGTGATGATGGCGGGGGTTTAGGCGCTACCTTCGCAGCACCGCGATGGTCCGGTTGGCAAAACTCAGCCGTTCGGCCATCACGGTAACGAAATAGGTCAACAGCTTCTGGCTGAGCGCGGGATCGTCGGTCTTGATGGCTTCGAATTGTTCGGCGCTCAGCACATACAGAATGCTTGCCACCTCGGCCTGGATGGTGGCGCTGCGCGGTGCGTGCGAGACCAAGCCCATCTCGCCGATCGTGGTGTAGCGGCCGAGGCTTCGCACCCGCGTGGTGCGGTCTTCGCCCGCGGGAATCATGATTCCGACGCGCCCTTCCAGAATGAAATGCATGGAATCGGCGGGATCGCCGGCGCGGACGATGGTGTCGCCGGCCTCGACCTCGATGCGCGCGCAATGGTGCATCAGCGCGGTGGCGTCGTGTTCGTCGCCCAGAATCTGGCTGAACCAGTCGCGCAGACTGGCCTCTTCCTGTTCGCGGCCCTGGTGCTGGGCGATCACCTCGTTCTCGCACCATTCCAGCGCATGATCGAGTTCGGCAACGATGCTGACCTCGCTGGAGATGAACTCGCTCGACCGCAGCGCCTTTTCGGCGGCAGCGGGCAGATGCACCAGCACCAGCCGGATGCCGCGATCATGCGCGGTGCGCTTGATCTGCGCAAAACTGTAGGCGGCTGAGGAATCGATGCCGGTCACCAGCTTGAAATCGAACACCAGGAAACGACATTCGGGGTGCCGCGCCAGCAGGGCCTTGACGTGCTGGTACAGCCGGTTGGCGGACCCGAAGAACAAATAGCTCTGCAGGTTCAGGCCCTGGATATTGCGGCCATGCGCCGACAGCACCGCCTGGTCGTCACGCGATCGGTCCAGCGAGCTGCGGTATTCCGAGCCGTCGAAATTGTATTTGATGGAGTCGATCCGGGCGGCGCTCAGCGCAAACGTGGCGCAGCCGATCACGACCCCGATCAGGATGCCGGCGATGAAACCCCATTGTACGATGATGACGATGATCGCCAGCAGCGACAGATATTCGGTCTTCGAAAGTCGATGCCGCGATTCCACGATCCATTTGTGCAGGGCATCGGCGCCGAGATAAAGCAGCAGGCCGCCGAGCACGAATTTCGGCATGAAGCCAAGCAGGGCCGGCGCTATCGCGAGCATCAGCGCGGAGATCGCAGCGACGGTCAGGCCGGAAAGCCGGCCGGAGCCGCCGCCGTTGAAATTCAGCACGGTCCGGCTGACCGAAATGCAGCCGGTGTAGCCGCCCAGCATCCCCGCCAGCATGTTGGCGGCGCCGGTCACGTTCAACTCGCGCTCGAGATTGGCTTCGCGGTGGGTCGCGACCTCGATGCCCGCGGTGTTGAACAGGGTGCTCGACGCCGTCACGAAGATGACCGCGACCAAATTGCCGCTGAGGTCGGGCAGGGTGTACCAGGGATAATGGCTGATTTCCTGGATGCTCCAGGGCAGCATGAACGAGACCTGCGGCGGCGGCTGAAAGGTCCAGCCCGAGGCCTGCGCCTCTGCCGGCGAGACGCCGGCGAACCAGAAGATGATATGTGCCGCGATCACGCCGCCGATCAGAATCACCGGCAGGCCGAACGGGCTGCGCGAGCGATGCCAGGTCAGGTAGAGTACCAGCGCCATGGTGCCGGCGGCCGCCAGTTCCGACAGGGTCAGCGGGTTTGCGAATTGATCCAGCGTCGCCAATTGCAGGCGCATACCGGTGATGACACGGATTCCGCCCAGCACGATCAGGAACCCGGTCGCGCCGAGAAAGCCGCCGACTACGGGATAAGGCACATAGCGGATCGCGCGGCCCATGCGCGTCAGGCCAAAACCGCACAGCGCGATCCCGGTCACGATAGCCGAGAGCGACAGCGTGATGAGAACCGGCGCCAGCAGCGGCGCGTTCGGATCGGCCGCGATCATCCGTTCGACCAGCGACGACGCCAATATTCCGGTCATCGCCGCGGTCGTGCTGTCCGGTCCTGCGACCGCGAACCGCAGCGAGCTGCCGAGCGCGATCACCGTGGCAAGCACCGCCGATGAGATGAAGGTCGCCGCGACGCCATAGGACAAAAACGGCGCCAGCGGGCCGGTGAAGATCAGCAGCGAATAGGACAGGCCGAAGGTGATGGTCAGAACGCTGGCGGCGCCGCCGCCGAGAACGTCGTTAATCCCCGTGCGTAACTTCGGACGCACGTTCGGAACGAGAATGACGGATTGGTCGACCACGCCCACATCTACCCCTGACAGCCATCATCACTGGTAGACGACGACAGTGCGTCGCGACAATAATATTTTCGTTGCGACGCTGGGTTGTGGTGGGACTCGCGCCTGGGGAACCGTCCCGACGCCATTAACCCTTGTCGCTGTGGGCGCCACGCGGCTGCGGCATCTCCCCGACGGTCAGCGCCATCAAGCGCCTGCCGCGATCCTCAGGTCCGTTCCGGTGACGCGACGATAGGCCTCGAGATAGCGCTTGCTGGTGGCGTCGACGACGCTGGCCGGCAGCGGCGGCGGCGGCGCGTCGCCGTTCCAACGGCCGGCATGGCGCTCGACGTCGAGGTAATCGCGCAGCGGCTGCTTGTCGAAACTCGGCTGCGGCTGGCCCGGTTTGTAGACATCCGCCGCCCAGAAGCGTGAGCTGTCGGGCGTCATCACCTCGTCGATCAGGATGATCCGTCCGTCGCGCATCGCGGCCGAATTCGAACTTGGTATCGGCGATGATGATGCCCTGTTCGCGGCTGATTTTCTCGCCGAGCGTATAGACCGCGCGGGTCATGCTCTCCAAAGTCGCTGTCACCTCATCGCCGAGGATCTCGCGCATCCGTCCGACCGTGATGTTCTCGTCGTGGCCGCTTTCGGCCTTGGTCGCGGGGCTGAAGATCGAAGGCTCGAGCTTGCCGCTTTCGAGCAGGCCGTGCGGCAGCTTCTCGCCGGCCAAGCGTGCCCTGTGCGGCGTATTCCTTCCACGCCGAGCCCGAAATATAGCCGCGGATCACGCATTCGATCGGGAATACATTGGTGCGCCTGCACAGCATCGCGCGTCCGGCCAGCGAGGCGCGATGTCCCTGCAGCGCCGGCACTTGCGTGATGATGGTGTCGGCATCGGCGCTGATCATGTGATGCGGCACCACGCCTTCGAGCTGCTTGAACCACCAGGCGCTGATCTGGGTCAGCACCGCGCCCTTCATCGGGATGGTTTCGGCCATCACCACGTCGAAGGCGCTGATGCGGTCGGTGGTCAATAGCAGCACGCGATCGTCGCCGACGGCATAGATATCGCGGACCTTGCCGCGTCCAATCCGGGGCAGAGGAAGATCGCTGGCGAGCATCGTGTTCATCAATCAAGCTTTCATAGGATACGCCACCTCGCGCATGCGAGGCGGCGGGGACAACAGAGGGAATGCGTTCACTCCGGCAGCGGAATGAACTCGTGTTCGTTGGGAACATGGGCGAAGCGGCCGGTTTTCCAGTCCTGCTTGGCCTGTTCGATCCGTTCCTGGCTCGAGGAGACGAAATTCCACCAGATGTGGCGTGGACCTTCCAGCGCATCGCCGCCGAGGAACATCATCCGCGTCGGCCTCAAGGTCTTGACGGTGATGCGGTCGCCGGGCCGGAAGATCAGCAGCCGCGGTGACTCGTAGCGCTCACCGGCGATTTCGATTTCGCCATCGACCACATAGATCGCGCGCTCCTCGTGATCGGGATCGAGCGGCAGACTGACGCCCGCTTCCGCGGTGACCTCGGTATAGAACCACGGCGACACCATCGTCACCGGCGACTTCGCGCCGAAGGCACTGCCGGCAATGATACGCGCGGTAAAGCCGCGATCGGTAACGGTCGGTAGGCTTTCGGCAGAATAATGCTGGAACGACGGCGCGATTTCCTCGGAACCGGCCGGCAGCGCGATCCAGCTCTGCAGGCCCAGCATCTTCTGACCGTCGCGACGCTGCACGTCGGGGGTACGCTCGGAATGCGCGATGCCGCGGCCGGCCGTCATCAGGTTCATCGCGCCGGGCTGGATCTCCTGGATATTGCCCTCGCTGTCGCGGTGCATGATGCTGCCGTCGAACAGATAGGTGACGGTGGCCAATCCGATATGCGGATGCGGCCGCACATCCATACCCTTGCCGGCAATGAACTGAACCGGCCCGAAATGGTCGAAGAAGATGAAGGGCCCGACCATCTGGCGCTTGCCATGCGGCAGCGCGCGGCGCACCTCGAAACCGTCGCCGAGGTCGCGGGTGCGCGGCACGATGACCAGCTCAAGCGCATCGCAGGACTGCGGATCGCCAAGAATGGGGTCGTTGGAGGGAAGCCAGCTCATGAGATATCTCCGAAATCTTTGCTGCGATCATAGCAGGAATTACCCGGCGTCGTCCAAGCACCAACTGTCGTTCCTCTGTTCGCAGGAACGACAATGGGTCGCGCGCCGCCCGCTTGCGCTCGGCGCGGTGAGGGCGGTATTCAAGAGCGTCGTTCCGGAAAGGACGAAAACCGATGATCGCTGTCTTGAAGCCGGATGTGAGGCTCGACACGTTGAACGGGCCCATCATCGAGACCGAGCGGTTGATCCTGCGGCCGTGGCGCAGCGACGATATCGCGCCCAATACGGCGATGCTGGGCGATCCCATTTCGGGCCGGTTTATCACTGCCGATGGCAAGCCCATTACCGACGCTTTCGCTGGATGGCGTAACGCGGCGATCATGTCGGGCCACTGGGCGCTGTACGGTATCGGCATGTTCGTGGTCGAGGAGAAACAGACAAGCCGGTTTGCCGGACGCGTCGGACCCTGGCGACCGCCCGGCTGGCCGGGCTTTGAGGTCGGCTGGGGGATCGCGGCAGATTTCCGCGGCAAGGGCTACGCGGTCGAGGCGGCCCGGGCGTCGATCGACTGGTCGTTTGCAACCTTCGAGATCGATCGGATCATCCACTGCATCGATCGCGAAAACACCGCATCGCAAGCCGTGGCGCGACGGCTGGGCGCCGAAAAGGATGGCGAGACCGAGCTGTTGGGCCATATCGCGGATGTCTGGGTGACAAGGCGCGTATCGTGGATCGGCCGCTCGCAAAATTGAATCGACGGGCAATCTCCGTTAAAATGTCTCGTATATCCCGTGCCTGGATCGAGCCGCCCCGATGTCGCTTGCCGTTCTGGATATCGCGTTGCGTGCCGCCACCGTGGCCTTGTTGCTGGTGCTGGCGGCGTCGCTGTTTCGCGACTTTCGCCACGTCGTCGCGGGACGGCTGGCGGTCGCCTTTGCGTTGGGGTCGGCGGCGCACGCCGTCACCAGCGCGATTGGCTCGGTCTCACCGGTTTCGCTCTGGCATGCGCCACTGATCGCGCTGTCGACCGGCAATGTCGCGGTGTTTTGGTTGTTCACCCGCGCGCTGTTCGATGACGCGTTTGCGCTGCGTTGGTGGCACGCGCTGGTCTGGGTGGCGGTGGTCGCTTTCAGCTTCATCAATTGCATGTGGATTGCGCCAGCGGGGAGCGCTCGGCTGTCCATCGTCGCGATTAACCTGCTCGTGCTCGGCTTTATCGCGTTCGCCGTCGCGCAGACTATCGCCTCATGGTCGTCGGATCTGGTCGAACGTCGCCGTCGCTTGCGGATATTCATTATTGCCGCGGCCGCGCTTTACGGCGGCATGAACGCGATCCTGCAGATATCTATTTCAGGCAACGACACGGCCGATATCGCCAATGTCGCAAATTCCGTCGTGCTTGCCGGGATCGTCGCTGCGATTTCCTATGCAATGACCGGTGTTACCGCGCCGGATTTGTTCGTGGCCGCCGCCGGACCCGACACGGCGGTGTCCAGCCAGCCCGCCGCGATCGAAGAATCGAACGCCGTCGATCAGAAACTGGTGGATGCGCTGATGCGCTTGATGGCCGATGAGCGGATCTATCGCCACGACAACGTCACCATCGGCGTCCTGGCGACCAAACTCGGGATACCCGAATACAGGTTGCGGCGGCTGATCAACCAGCGGCTCGGCTATCGCAACTTCAATGTCTTTCTCAACAATCACCGGATCGAGGAAGCCAAGGCCGCGCTGGCCGATCCAACGCAGGCCGAAGTGCCCGTGATCACCATCGCGATGGACGCTGGTTTCCAGTCGCTGGGACCGTTCAATCGGGCGTTCAAGACGATCACCGGCGTCACGCCGACGGAATATCGGCGCCTCAAGGCGCCGGCAATCTGATTGTATAAGATGCTGTAACTTCTGGATATTTCTGGAATCGGCGAGGCGGCTTCCATATTCGGCCAGCCCATTTCCAAATCCGGCGAGCGAACCGTGCAGGGTTTCGCTTAATGGGCGGCGCGCGCCTCAAGCGCCATGCCGGAGAAAACCATGACCCGACGACGTCTCATCTTCATCCTCGCGACAACGACCGCGCTGAGCGCGCTGGCTTTCGCCGCCGCACGCGCGCGCGATGTTCCCAGGGTGGCCACCGGGTTCGTCGCCAATATCCTGTGCTCATCGACGTTTGTCTCCGGTCTCGATCCGGACCGGGTGCTGGCAGAGACTACGGCCGCGATGCCCGGTACCGGCCTCATTACCTGGGCACTCCGCGCGACCGTTGATCGCGCACGCAAGGATGTCACCGTGACGTTGTTGGGCCTCGGCCGCAGCCATGCGGTCTATCGCCAGGGCTTCGGCTGTTACCTTGATCACGGCGACGCCGTCGCCGATATCTCGCTGCCGGCCGATACCAGACAAGCCGAGGTATTATTGCCCGCGATCGCGGGACCCGCGTTGGTCGCGCCGATCAACCCGCAGCTCGACGCTGCGCTTGGTCGCGCGTTTGCCGAACCCGAGGCGCCGCCACTCCGCCACACCAAGGCGATTGTGGTGCTGAAAGATGGGCAAATTGTCGCCGAGCGCTACGCCGATGGCTATGGCATCGACACACCGGCCCTCGGCTTCTCCGCGACCAAGTCAGTGATCTCGGCATTGACGGGAATTCTGGTGCGCCAGGGCAAGCTTGCACTGGATCGGCCGGCGCCGGTCGCCGCGTGGCAAAACGCCGGTGATCCCCGGCATGCGATCACGCTCGATCATCTGCTGCGCCATACCGCGGGCCTCGCGATCGGCAACTCGCTGCAGGCTTCACTCGGCGCCGCGCTGGAGCCGGTCAACCGCATGAAGTTCATGGAATCGGACATGGCGCGATATGCCGAAAGCATCGAGCTGGCGACGCCACCCGGCAGCGCCTGGAATTACAACGACGGCAATTATGTCATCCTGTCGCACCTGATCCGCGATGCCGCTGGCGGCCACGCCACGGACGTGCTGCGCTTCGCACGGCAAGAATTATTCGGCCCGCTCGGCATGCACAACGTTACGTTCGAGTTCGATGCTTCGGGCAACCCGGAAGGATCGAGCCAGATGCTGGCGACAGCGCGCGACTGGGCACGTTTTGGCATGCTTTATTTGAACGACGGCATCGTCGGCGGCCGAAGGATTTTGCCCGAGGGGTGGGTCGACTATTCGTCGTCGCCGACGCCGGACGCCTGGGTGGGCTATGGTGCGGGCTTCTGGACCAATCGAGGCGACAGCTTTGGCGCGAATTATCGCGTCGGTCATGGATGGCCGCGCGATGCGTTCTTTGCCAAGGGGACGATCGGGCAATATGTGATCGTGATTCCTTCGGAGCGGCTGGTGATTGTAAGGCTTGGCGTTTCGCCGAACTGGCCCGATGTCGATGGCGTGTCACAGCTTGTCAGCGACGTCATCGCGGCAACCGGCAGCAAAGGCAGACTGGCCGGCGCCAACTGACGGCGATCCTTCTGCCGCAAACTCCTCCCAATGGCGGATGCCACGATCACGAGGCGCACTTACAACAAGCGTCTTCAGCCGGAGGAACATCATGCCGAAAGCATATTGGATCGTGAACGTCTCGGTCCACGATCCCGAGCACTATCCCGAATATCTGGCGGTCGCGCTGCCGGTGTTCGAAAAGTTCGGCGCCAATTTCATTGTGCGTGGCGGCGCCTATGAGGCGATGGAAGGCAAGGCGCGGGAACGCAACTTTGTCATTGAATTCAAAGATCGCGCGACCGCGATGGCCTGCTATCAGAGCCCGGAATACCAGCGGGCCGTCGCTATCAGGCAGAAATATTCCGACGCCGATCTCATCATTATCGATGGCGATTGACGGCGCCTGAATAATTGCGCCGGAATATCGGCGTTTATTGCCGGCCGAGTTGCGTGGCCTGCTCGACCCGGTCGAATCGCTCCAGTGACAGGATCGCGTCCGCCAGTTGGTCGGCGCGGCCGTTCAGGACCGGGCGGGCGAGCGTCAGGAATTTCTGCTGCATCGCCTGCGCGTCGGGGAACGAGGTCGGCTCACCGGAGGGATCGGCATAAAGCCGCTCATGCACGCCGTCATCGGTGGTGATGCTGACGCGCGCGCCGAACGGGTGGGTGCGGCCGACTTCAAGCCGGTCGTCCTGCACCACGTCGAACTTGTCTGCCAGCGCGTCAACCGCGGCGTCGCCGAGCCGCTCGTAATCGTCCCAGCCGAAGCGGCCCTGGTCGAGCGCGACTGCGCCGGTAAAGAACATGGAAAATTGTCCGCCGACGATCGAGGTCGGATGCCGCTTGGTGGCGGCATCGCCGGTCAGCGTGATGCCGTTGCGATGCAGGCCGATCTCGACCCGTTTGATCTGGTCCGGCGTGAGATTGTGTTCGCGCCGCATTGCGATCAGTGCATCAAGCGCGGCATGGGTGTAGCGGCAGCTCGGATAGGGCTTGACGCCGATTTTCATGGTTTCATAGACGTTGCCTAGTCCCGCGACTGCCTTGTCGGGATGCGCGTTGTCGCTGTAGCCGACCAACAGGCCGTGCTTGCCTTCAATCGATTCGCTCGAGCCGACAAAGTCATTGCGCGCCAATGTCGCGGCGATCACGCCGTTCATAGCGGCGGCGCCGACCTGATAGCGCTTGTTCCAGGCGCCATTGACCAGGAATTGCAGCGAGCCTGCGGCCTGGCTGCCGGAAACGCCGAACGCCGCGACGATCTGCTCTTTCGACAAGCCGAACAGTTTCGCGGCCGCCGCCGCCGCGCCATAGGTTCCGGCCGTCGCTGTCGGATGAAAGCCGCGCGCATAATGCGAGGTGGGATCGAGCGCATTGCCGAGCCGGCAGCAGACTTCATAGCCGGCCACGATCGCCGTCAGCACATCGCGGCCCGATGCGCCGACGAGTTCCCCAACCGCGAAGGCGGCCGGAACCACCGGCGCGCTGGCGTGCAGCGAGGAATCGGCGTGGGTGTCGTCGAAATCCAGGGAGTGACCGAGCGCGCCGTTGAGCAAGGCAGCGACCGCCGGGGTCCAGGTCTTGCTGTCGCCGAATACGGTCGACTCGCCTTTACCGTCGAGCGCCAGCGCTTCGAGCATCTTGAGCAATGAGGGTGTCGATTCCGCATCGCGCCGCGCGCGGATCGCGCTGCCCAGAAAATCCAGGGTCAGCGCCTTGGCGCGTTCCAGCACTTCCGGCGGGATATCGTCGAATTTCAGATTGGCGACGTAAGCGGCGAGCGTTGCGGTTTCATTGGCCATGGCGTGTCTCGGCGTTGCCTCGTTGTTCTCATTGCAATTTTGGTACGGCTGCCGAAGCGCGCCGTCAACCTGCGCTAATGGCGGGTCAGCCCCTTGCTTTCCATGCGCCGGATCAGGAGGCTCGAGGTCCAGGCCGGAGAATGGCTCGTTCTCGACGGCGCGAAAGATGATCGACCTCGTTCCATCCCTAGCGCGCGGCTAATGGCATCGGTGAACTCAAGCGCACGACCCTCAAGTTCCGCTGCGGCACCGGGGCATGTCAGGCGATGGATATAGAGCTGGTGCTCGGCGACGCGCCGGCTATCGAGCACGACCTAGCGGGCGAACTGCGGATGGGCGCGCGCATCGGTATGTTCGCCAAACGGTCACACGTCGGTCGTCACTCCTTCTCATAATCAATCCGGAGTTAAAAACTCCGCATATCAAGAACCATGGCGCGCCTGTCCGTTCTGCGAGGTTCGGGCAAAAGGAACGCGCCTGCAGTAGGAGGAAGATAATGCTCAAAGAAAAACTCGTTTCCATTCAACGACTGCAAGAATCGGCGCGTCCGCGACTGCCATTGTGGAATGCCCTCTGCGCGGCGCTGGTGCTTGGCATCGCCACTGCATCGGCCGTGCCGGCATTCGCCGCATCAACGCGGGTGACCGCGCCAGACGGCACGTTTCAGGGTAAGCCCGACACAACCGGTGCGATGCGGGAATTCCTGGGCATCCGTTATGCTGAGCCAGTGACCGGAAACTTGCGCTGGAAGGCGCCACAACCACTAGCGCCCTCGGCCGCCACGCAGGATGCGACTCAATTCGGTAACCACTGTCCACAGGCTGCCGGGGCCTACGGCAATGCCACGACGACCGAAGACTGCCTGTTCCTCAACGTCTTTGCCCCAAACGGCAACGGCGATCACGGCGATCACGGTGACCATGACCGCAACGCGGACCATGACGACCACCACGACAATGAGGCGCACCCGGTGATGGTGTGGATCCACGGCGGTTCGCTCGTGGTCGGCGAAAGCAACGAGTATGACGCAAGCAAGCTTGTGAAGGCCGGCGTGGTCGTGGTGACCATCAACTATCGGCTCGGGGCACTCGGATTCATGGCCCATCCGGCCCTGAGCGGCGAGTCGCCCGATCACGTATCGGGCAATTACGGCATCCAGGACCAGCAGGCCGCCTTGAAGTGGGTACGCCGGAACATCCGGGCGTTCGGCGGCGACCCGGACAATGTGACGATATTCGGTGAATCGGCAGGCGGGCTTAGCACGTTCGTCAACCTCGTCTCGCCTACGGCGCACGGGCTGTTTCATCGCGCGATCGTCGAGAGTGGCGCCTATATGCAGACGCAGCCGACGCTGGCGCAGACCGAGGCGACGGGGACCAGGTTTGCGACGGCTGTCGGGTGCAATCAGTCGAAGCCCACGGATGTGCTTGCGTGCCTGCGCGGCCTTTCGGTTTCCACCATTCTCGCCAACCAGGCCCTCACTCTCCTCGGCAGTGGGGCGCCACCCAACGTCGACGGCAAGGTGCTGACCCAGTCGGTCGGAACTGCGCTCGCTTCGGGGCAGTTCAACCGCGTGCCACTGATGAACGGCACCAACCATGACGAGTGGCGCCTGTTTGTGGGCTCGGGCTTCGACCTTGCCGGCGGCCCGGTCACAGCCGCCACTTATCTGTCGGCGCTCACAGCGACGGTCGGCAAAACGGCCGCGCCGGAAGTCGCCACCCATTATCAGGTCCCCGCGCAATTCCCAGGCTTCGACCAGGCGGTCGGTGCGGTGGGAACGGCCGAGAACTACTCCTGCCCGGCGCGGTTCGTGGACGAGATTGCGTCTTCGTTCGTCCCGATCTTTGCGTACGAGTTCGCCGACGAGAACGCGCCGCAAAACTACCTGCCTCCGATGAGCATCCCATACGCCGCATCGCATGCCTCGGAGATTCAGTACCTCTTCCCGGTCGCCAACCCGTCGGGATTTGGTTTGAATCTCCCCCAGACGCCGCTCGACGCCGGTCAGCAGAAGCTGTCCGACCAAATGGTCGGCTACTGGACGGAATTCGCCAAGAACGGCGATCCGAACGGGCACGGGCAGCCGAACTGGCCTCGCTTCCGGCGCGACCACCAGTCGTTCCTGTCGCTGGTCCCGCGGGCTCCAACCACGAAGACTGACTTTGCAAAGGACCACCAGTGCGATTTCTGGGACACCTTGGCCGGCCGCACCCTGCCGGCTGGCGGTGGTCACGACGAACATGCTGACAATCAATAAAGTCGGCTAGTATCATTGCGCCTCACCCCGTCACCCACGCGCGACGGGGTGAGGATCGACATCAGGTCAACCCGGCAGACTTCGTCGGTCCATGATTCTCCGCTCAATAAGACCGTTGCCGCGTTCAGCCGCGTCCTCTTATCGTGTCCGCTGGCTGCGTGCGGATCTCAGGTCGCTATTTGTCGCAGCATCGCGGGCACGATCAGGCGGTGGAACGGCACGATGATCGCAAGATAGAGCCGGCCGAACGCATTGTGGGTTTTTACCAGCGTGGTTGCGGTCACCTGCTGGCTCGCCTCCGCATCACCCTCGGGAGCCGCGACGTCGATCACGACGCGGAAATCCAGGTGCTTGTCGTTGAAGCCTGCGACCAGCCGATCCGGCGTTTGGGTCAAGATCGGAAACAGGCCGATGGTTTCTCTCGCCGGAATCTCGTTCTTGCCTGATGTTTTCAGGCCAAACGGCGCGACCAGAACATTGCGCAGCGTCAGCAACGCTTCAATCCATGCCGGCGAGTGGCCCATCATGAGCTCGGCCGCGTTGCGGGCGTCGATGGCGCGCCCTTCCAGGTCGACGCGGAACGCATCGATGAATTGCGCGCCCGATAGCAGCGGACCGGCGTCAATCTCGGGCGCGACCTCGTGAACCCTGATCATGAGGCAAGCCTGCTCGCCAGCAAGCGGAAACGCAAGATCAGAAGTGTCGCATAGATCGCGGTCCCGACCGACAATCCTATCCAGACGCCGATGGCGCCAAGTTCGGTCCGGAAACCGAGCAGGCACGCCGTGGTAAATCCGATCAGCCAATAGCTGATGGCGGCAAACAACAGCGGCACGCGCGTGTCGTTCATGCCGCGGAGCGATCCGGCGGCGATGGACTGGACGCCATCAGCGATAAAGAAGGTGGCGCCGATCAATAGAAGATTGGCGGCCAGCCCGACGGCGGCGCTTGCATCGTCGGCGACGCCGAAGAAAACCCGCGCGATGGCAAACCGGCTCGCGATCACGGCGAGGGTGAAGCCGGCGACGAGGACGATCCCGAGCAGGATCGCGACCAGACCGGCGCGCTTGACCGCGCTTGGATCATTGCGGCCGACCGCGTGCCCGACCCGGACGGTGGCCGCCATCGAGATGCCGTACGGCACCATGAACAGGATCGCGGTGACCTGCAACGCGACCTGGTGCGCGGCCAAAGCGGTGGTGCTGATCAGGCCCATCAAGAGCGCTGCGGCGGAAAACAGTCCATACTCCATCATGAAGGACATCGAGATCGGCGCGCCGATGGCGACAAGCTGCCGCATCAATCGCCCATCGAGCCGCCAGATGTGCCCGAGCACGTGATATTTGCGGAACGGGTGACGGCGTGTGGCAAACCAGAGGCTCGCCAACACGGTACCGAAATTGACCATCGTGGTGGCGAGCCCCGCGCCGAACAATTCCAGCCGTGGCAGACCCCACTCGCCGTAGATCAAGAGATAAACCAGCAACGCATTGGCGGGGATCGCGCCGAGGGTGATCCATAGTGCTGGCTGTGGCCGGTTGACGGCGCCCATGAAGCCGCGGATCGCCATGAACCACAGCGCCGGCGTCACACCCCAGACCAGGCCGAACAGATATTGTTGTGCCAGATGCGCAGCGACGGGTGCCTGGCCCAGTGCCAGCAGGATGTGTTCCCCGTAAAGCGAGAACGGCATGATGGGGAGCGAAATCAACAGCGCGGCCCACAGCCCGGTTCGCAGCGCACGCCGCACCTGATGCGGATCGCGGGCACCAAAGGCCTGCGCGGCCAGCGGCGCCACCGCCGACACCAGACCCATTCCGATGGTAAAACTGACGAAGTACACGGTGCCCGCCAGCGCGGCTGCCGCGACGGCTTCATTGCCGAGCCGCCCGATGAAGACGAGGTCGGTCCCCATCATCGCGATCTGACTGAGTTGCGTCAGCGCCATCGGCACCGCCAGCGCCAGCGTCTCGCTCAGTTCCTCCGCGAGATGGTGTCTGGCCGACGGCGCGCGCGGGGCGATCGATGCCGGTTCGAGTTTTTCAAGGGCGGTCATGAAACCAAATTAGCACCACTCCGCCGCCGAAAGTGTGTCGGCTGCAACCAGCCGCTATCCGGTCCGCCCGGGCACCCGGGTAATTTTGGCGCCGAGCGCATTGAGACGCTCGTCGATGCGCTCATAGCCGCGCTCGATCTGGTCGGCATTGTTGATGGTGCTGGTGCCTTCGGCGCACACCGCGGCCAGCAGCATCGCCATGCCGGCGCGGATGTCGGGTGAGATCATCGACGCACCGTGCATCCGGCTCGGCCCCGCCACGATGGCGCGGTGCGGATCGCACAGCACGATGCGGGCGCCCATCGAGATCAGCTTGTCGACGAAGAACATCCGCGATTCGAACATCTTCTCGAACATCAGGATCACGCCGTCGCATTGGGTCGCGGTCACGATGGCGATCGACATCAGATCGGCCGGGAAGGCGGGCCACGGCTGGTCTTCCAGCTTCGGTACATGACCGCCGAAATCATCGCGGATCTTCATGGTCTGATTGGAGGGCACCACAAGGTCGTCACCCTCGACGCCACAGACGATGCCGAGCCGCTCAAAACCCATCCGGATCGAACGCAGATGCTCGACGCCGGCGCGCGCGATGCGGATCGGTGAGCGCGTCACCGCGGCAAGCCCGATCAACGAGCCCACTTCGATATGGTCGGGGCCGATCGAATAGCTGGCAGCCCCGAGCGTTGCGGGGCCGTGCACGATGATGGTGTTGGTGCCGATGCCCTCAATCTTCGCGCCGAGCGCCACCAGGAAATGCGCGAGGTCCTGCACATGCGGCTCGGACGCAACGTTGCGCAGATGGGTGGTGCCGTGCGCGGCCACGGCGGCGACCAGCGCGTTTTCCGTCGCGGTGACGCTGGGCTCATCGAGGAAGACGTCGGCGCCGGTGAGGCGGGTGGCGCGGAATTCGAGCCGATGGGTCGCGGTGACGGTGGCGCCGAGCTGCTCGAAGGCGAGAAAATGCGTATCGAGACGCCGCCGGCCGATGACGTCGCCGCCGGGCGGCGGCAGTGCGACCTCGCCGCAGCGCGCCAGCAACGGACCCGCCAGCAAAATCGATGCGCGGATCCGGGCGCAGAGATCCGGATCTAGATCGGCGGCGCGAATTTCCTTGGCATGGATCGCAAGCGTGTTGCGGCTTTGCCATTCGGCCGACGCACCGACCGAGCGGATCAGTTCCACCAGCGTTTCGGTGTCGCGAATCCGCGGCACGTTTTCCAGCGTCACCGGATGTTCGGTCAATAGCGCCGCGGCGATGATCGGCAGCGCGGCGTTCTTGTTGCCGGACGGTTCGATGGTTCCGGTGAGGCGGTGGCCGCCTTCAACGATGTATTGAATGGGTGGCACCGGGCTCACACGTCCACGGTGGCGCTGAGGGAATTATCCTGGATGAATTCGCGGCGCGGTTCGACCACGTCGCCCATCAGCTTGGTGAAGATGTCGTCGGCCTCGTCGACTTCCTTGATCTTGACCTGCAGCATCGAGCGCTCGTTGGTGTCGAGCGTGGTTTCCCAGAGCTGGCTCGGGTTCATCTCGCCGAGACCTTTGTAGCGCTGCAGCGCGACGCCCTTGCGGCCGGCGTCGGTGACCGCCTCGAACAGGCTGACGGGGCCGTGGATCGCGGTTTCGGTATCCTTGCGGCGCAGCAGGCCAGGCTTCGGATAGGCTTCCTGCAGCCTGGCGGCGTAATCGTCGAGCTTGCGCGCGTCGGCGGAGCCGAGCAGCGCGTCGTCGATGATCGCGACATCCTTGACGCCGCGCACGGTGCGCTCGAAGAAGAAACCTTCACCTTCGGTGAACCGTCCGACCCAGCCGCGCTCGACCTCGTCGGCCAGCGCGTCCATCCTGCGCGCGATATAGTCTGCGGCCGCGTTGGCAGTCGCGACGTCGCTGGTGATGTTCGGGCTCAATACACCGGCAATCGCCGCCTGCTCGACCACCTTGCGGTTATAGCGGCTGTGCAGATTGTGCAGCACGCCGCGGATCGCGCGGGCGTCCTCGACCAGCGCCTGCAGGTCGCGGCCGCTGCGATCCTCGCCGGTCGCCAGCTTGAAGACGCAATCGTCGAGGCCGGTCTCGATCAGATAATCTTCCAGCGCGCGTTCGTCCTTCAGGTACTGCTCGGACTTGCCGCGCGTCACCTTGTAGAGCGGCGGCTGCGCGATATAGAGGAACCCGCCCTCGATCAGCGACGGCATCTGGCGGAAGAAGAACGTCAGCAGCAGCGTGCGGATATGCGCGCCGTCGACGTCGGCGTCGGTCATCAGGATGATCTTGTGATAGCGCAGCTTGGAGAGATCGAAATCGTCGCGGCCGATGCCGGTGCCGAGCGCGGTGATTAGCGTGCCGATCTGTTCGGAACCCAGCATCTTGTCGAAGCGCGCGCGCTCGACATTGAGGATCTTGCCGCGCAGCGGCAGCACCGCCTGGAATTCGCGGTTGCGTCCCATCTTGGCGCTGCCGCCCGCCGAGTCACCCTCGACGATGAACAGTTCCGATTTGGCCGGATCTTTCTCCTGGCAGTCGGCAAGCTTGCCGGGCAGTGAGGCGACATCAAGCGCGCCCTTGCGCCGCGTCAGTTCACGCGCTTTCCGCGCGGCCTCACGCGCGGCGGCAGCCTCGACCACCTTGCCGACGATGATCTTGGCTTCGCCGGGATGTTCCTCGAACCACGCCGCCAGGGCCTCATTGAGGACGTTCTCGACCACGGGCCGGACTTCCGAGGAAACCAGCTTGTCCTTGGTCTGCGAGGAGAATTTCGGATCGGGCACCTTCACCGACAGCACCGCGGTGAGGCCTTCGCGGCAATCGTCGCCGGTCAGCGCGATCTTTTCGCGTTTGGCGATGGCATCGGCATAGCCGTTGACCTGGCGCGTCAGCGCGCCGCGGAAGCCGGCCAGATGGGTGCCGCCGTCGCGTTGCGGAATGTTGTTGGTGAAGCACAGCACGTTCTCATGATAGCTGTCGTTCCACCACAACGCCGCCTCGACGCCGATGCCGTTCATGTCGGCATGCGATCATGATCGGCGAAGGCACCATCGCCTTCTTGTTGCGGTCGAGATATTTGACGAATTCCTCGACTCCGCCGTCGTAGCGCATCTCCTCGCGCTTCTCGACTGCGTGGCGCATGTCGGACAGCACGATATTGACGCCGGAATTCAGGAACGCGAGCTCGCGCAGGCGATGCTCAAGCGTGGCAAAATCGTATTCGACATTGGTGAAGGTCTCTTTCGAGGCGAGGAACGTCACCTCGGTGCCGCGTTTGCCGTTGGCTTCGCCGACCACCTTCAGCGGCGCCACCGCGTCGCCATGCGCGAACTCGATGAAATGCTCCTTGCCGTCGCGCCACACCCGAAGCTGCAACTTGCTCGACAGCGCGTTGACGACGGAGACGCCGACGCCATGCAGGCCGCCGGAAACCTTGTAGGAATTCTGGTCGAACTTTCCGCCCGCATGCAGCTGGGTCATGATGACTTCGGCGGCGGAAATGCCCTCGCCCTTGTGGATGTCGACCGGAATGCCGCGGCCGTCGTCACGCACGGTGACGGAGCCATCGGCGTTGAGCACGACTTCGACCGCAGTGGCGTGGCCGGCGAGCGCTTCGTCGATCGCGTTGTCGACGACTTCGTAGACCATGTGATGCAGGCCGGAACCGTCATCGGTGTCGCCGATATACATGCCCGGCCGTTTGCGGACGGCATCGAGGCCTTTCAAAACCCGGATCAATTCTGCGCCGTATTCGACGGGAACGGAATGCTCAGTGTCGGCGGTGGTTTGCCGGGCTGGTTCTGTCATGTGAGGCCTTCGAGGATGTCCCAAATCAGCCGCGCAAAATCAGGCGCTGATGGGCTTATTTATGCCATGAAAGAGCCCATGCGCCTAGCGCAAAGGCTCTATCAACAAGTTATTGAATAAATGGGATTTTTTGATGGTTTTTCAAGGCGTCCGGAAGCCGATTCGGCGGCCCTGTAAAAGCGTGATTCGGACCTTCGTTTTCGGCTCACAATGCCTCCGCGTAGCCTGACGCCACGGGCATGCTCGCCATCAGCCGCGCCGCGTGATCCGGCCGTTTTCGACGTCGAAAATCTCGCCGGATGGGCCGATATCGGCGAAGGCTGCAGGGTCGGCGCCGGTCATCCAGACCTGGGCGCCGAGTTTGGCCAGTTCGTCGAACAGCGCCTTGCGCCGGTTCGGATCGAGATGCGCGACGACCTCGTCGAGCAGCAAGCAGCGGCGTGATGCCGGTCATCTCGGCGACCAGATTGGCGTGCGCCAGCACCAGCCCGATCAACAGCGCCTTCTGTTCGCCGGTGGAAGCGTCGCGCGCCGGCATATTCTTCGGCGCGTAGATCACCTGCAGATCGGTGAGATGCGGACCGTCGAGCGTGCGGCCCGCGGCGGCGTCGCGGGCGCGCCCCTGGCGCAGGATTTCACGGTAGCGATCCTCGACCGAGGTGGCCGGCTCGTTCATCAGCGCGTTTTCCATCCAGCCATCGAGCATGATGTCGGCGGAGGGAAAGGCGGATTGCGCGCCGCGCGCGCGCAGCATCGCTGCCAGTTTCGTCAGGGTCTGGCCGCGCATCGCCGCAACCGCGACCGCAAGTTCGGCGGTTTCGCGTTCGATCGCATCGCACCAATGATCGTCGAAATTGCGCACCTCGAGCAGGCGATTGCGCGATCGCAAGGAGCGGTCCAGCGCGGAGACCCGCGCCGAATGCTCGCTGTCGATCGCCAGCACCAGCCGGTCGAAGAAGCGCCGCCGCTCCGACGCGGCTCCGGTGAACAGCCCGTCCATCGACGGCGTCAGCCAGACCATGCGCAGATGATCGCCGAAGGCGGTAGCGGAGCTCACCGGCTCGCGGTCGATCCGGCAGCGCCGGCTGGTGGCAGCGGCTTCACTGCCCGGCGCGTCGATGCCGGTGCCGAGCGTTGCAAGGCCCAGCGCGCCCTCGACCTCGGCGGATACCGCCCAGGAGCCATCGCCCTGGATGTCGGCGACATCGTCCAGCGTCGCGCGGCGCAATCCGCGCCCCGGCGACAGAAACGAGATCGCCTCGATGCAATTGGTCTTGCCGGCGCCGTTCGGTCCGACCAGCACCACCACATCACCCCGCGTCTGCAGGCTCGCCGCACGATAATTGCGGAAATGCGTCAGGCTAAGGCGATGAATGCGGGAGGGGTCATGCCGTCTCAGTTGTCATTACCGGACATCGTGTATTTGCGTCGTTCAAGACGTAGATGGCCGGGACAAGCCCGGCCATGACGCAATCTAATCAGCTTGGGCTCGAACAAAAGGTCCTACACCCGCATCGGCATCAGCACGTAGAGCGCGCCCTTTGAATCCTTGTCCTGCACCAGCGTCGGCGAGCCGGGATCGGCGAGGCGGAGTACGGCGACCTCGCCTTCGATCTGGGCGGCGATATCCAGCAGATAGCGCGAGTTGAATCCGATATCGAGCGCATCGGAGGCGTATTCGACCTCGAGTTCTTCGGTCGCGCTGCCGGAATCCGGATTGGTCACCGACAGCACGAGCTTGCCCGCCGACAGCGCCAGTTTCACCGCGCGGCCACGCTCGCTGGAAATCGTCGAGACGCGGTCCACCGCGGCCTCGAAATCCTTCTTGTCGACGATCAGTTCCTTGTCGTTGTTCTGCGGGATCACGCGGCCATAATCCGGAAACGTGCCGTCGATCAGCTTCGAGGTCAGCACCACATTGCCGATGGTGAAGCGGATCTTGCCTTGCGACAATTCGATCTGGACCTCGGCCTCGTTGTCCTCGATCAGGCGCTGCACTTCGCCGACGGTCTTGCGCGGCACGATCACGCCGGGCATGCCGGCCGCGCCCTTCGGCAACGGCAGGTCGACCTGGGCGAGGCGGTGCCCGTCGGTGGCGACCGCGCGCAGGGTCGCGGCCTTGGCGGTGCCGGCGGCATGCAGATAGATGCCGTTGAGATAGTAGCGGGTTTCCTCGGTCGAGATCGCGAACTGGGTGCGGTCGATCAGCCGCTTCACGTCGGAGGCGGCGAGCGTGAACGAATGCGTCATGTCGCCGGCGGCCAGATCGGGAAAATCGTTTTCCGGCAGCGTCTGCAGGGTAAAGCGCGAGCGACCGGCGCGGATCGCCAGCATCGAGCGATCGCCGTCGCCTTCCAGCACGATCTGGGCACCGTCAGGCAATTTGCGGACGATGTCGTAGAACATATGCGCCGGCACGGTGGTGGAACCGCCGGTTGCGGATTCCGCCGCCAGCGTTTCCGTCACTTCGAGGTCGAGGTCGGTCGCCTTCAGTGACAGCCGTGCGCTTTCGGCGCGAACCAGCACGTTGCCGAGGATCGGAATGGTGTTGCGGCGCTCGACCACACGATGGACGTGCCCCAGCGATTTCAGGAGTTGCGCGCGTTCGACGGTAACCTTCATTGCAATACCCGCCTGATCCGAAAGTTGGAAAAGCCGGGCGGCCCAAGGGGCGCGCCGGGCGTTTTAAGACCCGAAAGGCCCGATCAAAGCTGGATTTGATCGAGCCCATGGGGGCGCCCAAGGTGGCGCGGATGGCTCGCAAGCGCAAGAGACGCGTGGCCCCGTTCCCCACGTTTTGCGGGGCAATCTGAATGGTAACGGCCCGTCCAGGCATCTGCCGGAACGGGCCATGAGCGAGTGCTGCCGAACCGGCGATCGCCGGTAATAGGCTCTTATTCCTGCAACTGGCGCTTGAGCAACTCGACCTCTTCGGAGAGTGACGACATCCCTGGACACCAGGGCCTCGATCTTGCGCACGGCATGCAGTACCGTGGTGTGGTCGCGTCCACCGAAGCGGCGGCCGATCTCGGGCAGCGAGCGCAGCGTCAGCGTTTTCGCCAGATACATCGCGACCTGGCGCGGGCGGACCACATTGGCGGTTCGGCGCGACGACAACAGGTCGGAGCGGCTGACATTGTACTGCCGGGCCACCACGCGCTGGATGTCCTCGATCTTGATGCGCTTGGGTTCCTGCGGGCGGATCAGGTCGCGCACTTCGCGCTCGGCCATTTCCAGCGTCACCGGCTGGGCGTTGAGCTTGCTGTGCGCCAGCAGGCGATTGATCGCGCCTTCGAGATCGCGGCCGTTATGGGTGATGGTGCGTGCCAGATAATCCAGCACCGGTTCCGGCACGTCGAAGGTCGCATGATGTGCGCGCGCGGCGGCGACGCGCGACTTGAGAATGCCGAGCCGCAATTCCTCGCCGAGCGATCCCATCTCGACCACAAGGCCGCCGGCCAGCCGAGAGCGCACGCGATCATCGAGGCTCTCGAGATCGGACGGCGGACGGTCGGCCGCGATCACCACCTGGCGGCCGGCGTCGATCAGTGCGTTCAGCGTGTGGCAGAACTCGGCCTGGGTCGATTTGCCCTGCAGGAATTGCAGATCGTCGATCACGAGCACGTCGATGCCGCGCAGCGCTTCCTTGAAGGCAAGCGCGGTCTGCGTCTTCAGGGCGGCGACGAAGCCGTACATGAATTTTTCCGCGGTGAGGTAAAGCACCTTGCGCTCGCTGCCGGAATTGCCGGCCCAGGTCACCGCTTGCAGCAGATGGGTTTTGCCGAGGCCAACGCCGGCATGGATGTAGAGCGGATTGAACATCACGCTGTCGCCGCGCCGGCCTTCCGCGACCTGACGGGCCGCGGCATGCGCCAGCGTATTGGAACGGCCGACAACGAAACTGCCGAAGGTCAGGCGCGGGTCGAGCGGGGATCCGCCAAGCGCATCATGGCTGGCGGAAACCGGCGCGATTGCGGTGGCGCGCAACTCGGGCGCGGGGCGGCCGTCGGGCCGCTCGGTGCGGCGCGTATCGACCGGCGCGGGCGCGTCCTTGGTGGGTGCCGCGCATCGCATCGCCGTGCGCACGGTGAGGTCGATCCGGTGCACCTCCGGCATCTCTGCCTGCCAGCAGGAGAGCACGCGTTCAGCGTAGTGGGCCTGGATCCAGCTCTTGAGGAAGCGGGTTGGAACCGAGAGCCGAACGCTTTCGTCCTGCACGCCTTCGAGATCCATCCGCGCGAACCAGCTCGTATAGACGTCCTCACCCACGCTCGTGCGCAGTCGACCCTTCACGCGTGACCAGCGATCCTGTTCCATATTTGACATTGTCCGATGACTTTTCTGCAAAGAGTAATTGGTGAGTTGATGAAAACGCCGTGCGGAGTTCCGCGCGGCGTGACCTCAAGCGGGGCATCGTCTCCAGCCATAGACCAGCCGTTCGGCGGAACGCCGTGTGGCAAATCATCGGTTGGAAAAGAGGGGCTTCCGCGAGGTCAGCGCGTACTCGACGGTCTGTCTGGAGCACGCGCGGGAGGACGCGTACTAGCCGCGTCCGAGGCATTCAATACGGTATCGTTCAAAAATGAAATCTGATCGTCCGCCGCGATGATTTCGTAAAGCATACAACCTCCCCGTCCCGCCGCGGTTGCCCACGGCAAGTTGTCATTCCACGTATGTTTCAAATTCCGTCGGCAACGCCTGAAATTCAAAATCGTTCAGTCGCTAACCGGACACCCTCAACCCGTCTGCCTCAACGTTCACGCGTTCGCTTCCGCGCTGCTGGATTCGTCGGCTGTGCGTATCTCTCTTGTTATCGTGAGCGAGGCCCGAAGGCTCGCTTGAGAAATTTCGACACAGATCCGCCGCCCTCATATTGCTATGAGTTTCAACCCGATTATCGCTTGGAAACGCCGCTACATGCACACCGCCGCCGATTTGCACATCCGCCCCTAATTCTCAAACCGCGCTGATCTGGAGAACCGTGGGCGCCGCGAACGATTAAAGAAATACACTATGCACAACTTCTGACAATCCGTTGATTCGCGGTTCGCGCGCGAGTCTCCGCCGGTGTTGCCGCGCTGCAATTGCGAAACTCGAAAGCAAGTTTTTGAATCAGCGCACAGAATCCCGCAAAGCAGGCGCTGTCACAAATCTCCGCGCAATCGCAAAAATTTTTCATAAAATTTTTACGTTTGATCTCGCGGGGATGGCTTTTCAAACCACTTGGCCTCGCTATGTGGATAAGTGATTAGCGAGGCGTCGTTTTTCGCGATTGTTTTTCAGGGTAACTCCCGCTCGGTATTTTCAGACCGAAGCCGACAGCTATTCCATTCCGATCGCATAACGAGCGGATTTCCTTGCGCGTGCGCACAGCACCGCGGGTGCAGCAAATTGCACCACGTAGAACTACGGTAAGAAAACATGACACGCCGATCGATGTCCGGCAATGAGACAATTCGACCGCAAAACAAAAGCCCGGCAGAGCCGGGCTTTGACGAATATCAGATTTGATCGGCTCATCCGTTCGATTGGTCCACGTCGAACCAATCGCCCGAAGAGATTGCTTGCCTGGTTACTCGAGGAGTTACTTGGCGAGCTTGGCGATCTGATGGGCGAGGCGCGAAACCTTCCGGCTCGCATTGTTCTTGTGAATGATGTTGCGCTGCGCTGCCTGCATCAACTCGGGCTCGGCGCTGGCGAAAGCTTTCAGCGCCGCGTCGCGGTCGCCGCTCTTGATCGCTTCCTCGACGGTGCGAACCGCGCCGCGCATCTGAGTGCGACGCGACTTGTTGATGATGGTGCGGCGGGCAATCTTGCGGGTCGCCTTTTTGGCGGAAGTGGTATTGGCCATGTTCTCAAATTCCTTCGGCGGTGATCGGTCGTGGGTGCTCGGGCTTGAACGCGCCGGCCGTTCAACCACGTGATCGACGCTGGTGTATTTCCGGATATTCTCGCTGGATGCCATTCGTGGAGCGAAAAGGCTCACTTGATGGCGCCGTTCAAAGAATAGCGGCGGCGGGATTGCGCCCGCCGCCATTGCCGGTCTTATAGAGGGCGCGCTTGGCAGCGTCAACGCCTTCCGACCGCTCCGGAACCGGGAAATCCGACCCATGCGGGCCGATAAGGTGCTGATGAGGTTGAATTTCTCCCGCCGCCCCGGTAATGGCTGACGGCGTTCGGGGCGCGGGAAATAGAGGGTGACGGATGATCCGCGGTTTTTTCCGACTTGTCGGGCTGTTGCTGCTGGCCGGTGGATTTGTCTTCATGGTCTATGACGGCGCCCGCTGGGTGGCCGACCAGACCTTGCGTTTCACCCGTTTCGGCGAGTTCTGGAACGACATCAATCAGTCCAGCCAAACGGCGTTTCGGGCCTGGGTCGAGAGCCATGCGCCCTGGCTCTGGAATAGCGTGATCAGGATTTTGCTGGATCAACCGGTGTTTGCGGTGATGGGCGTCGCAGGCATCCTGCTGATGTTGCTGTTCCGGCCACGCAAACCGCTGATCGGCTATTCCAGGAACTGATGCGGCGCCGGCTCTTGCCGCGGCTCGGGCACCTCATTCCGCTACATACGATTTGTTAACCATAACCGGTGCAAGACTTTAGCTGTCTCGCTATGAGGGATGGCTCCAGTGCGGGTAACGCGCGCGTTTCGATTGCCTATCATTGCCGTCATAACGGCGCTCGGCCTGTCGGGCTGCATGCATACGTCCGGACCGGTTGCGACCGCGCAGCCGCAGAGCGAACTCGATTACATGGCTTACGGCCAACCCCACAGTGCGGCGTCGCGCGGCTATGTCGCGGCGTCGTCGGATGATGGCGGGGGTGCCATCAGCGCGCTTCGCGCCAGTTTTGCTTCATCGCACTCGTATGCGTCTGCGCCTGTCCCGGCTACCGTTGCGGCGGCGTATGCGGCTGCACCGATGCCGGTTGCCCATGATGCCGCCTATCGGCTCGATGCCGGCGACAAGCTGCGGGTCGTGGTCTATGGCCAGGAAGGCCTCACCAACACCTATGCGATCGACGCCGGCGGCTCGATCACGATGCCGCTGATCGGCGCGGTGCCGGCGCGCGGACGAACGCCTGCGGGCCTCGCGTCCGAAATCAGCGGCCGCTTGCGCAACGGCTACATCCGCGATCCGTCGGTGGCGGTGGAAATCGAATCCTATCGGCCGTTCTTTATTCTGGGCGAGGTCGCCGCACCCGGCCAATATCCTTACGTGCCCAATATGAGCGTCGAAAGCGCGGTCGCGATCGCGGGCGGCTTCTCGCCGCGGGCACGGCGTGACCTTGTGACGCTGACCCATACCGACGGCGCCGGCTCGTCGCGCGTCGTGGTGCCGCTCGGCACGCCGCTGAATCCCGGCGATACCGTCCTCGTCGGCGAACGCTGGTTCTGAATTTCAGCTTCACCGTCATCCCGGCTCCACGCGAAGACGCAGGACCGGAATGACGATGGTGAGATACGCTGAGAGCGAGCGCTCTACTTCTTCATATGCTTGGCAAAGAAGTCGAGGCTGCGCGGCCAGGCGATATCAGCGCTTGCCTTGTCGTAGCTGGGGCGTTCGTCGCAATGGAAGCCGTGCTGCGCGCCCGGATACACATAGACCTCGACCTCAGGCCGCTTGGCCTTGATGGTGTCGACGTCGGTCAGCGGAATGCCCTGATCCTGCTCGCCGAAATGCAATTGCGTCGGCACCTTCGGCTTGTCGTCAGCAAAGCGAACTACGGCGCCGCCGTAATAGCCGACCGCTGCCGATAGCCCCGTCAGCTTTGTCGCCGCCGCATAAGCCACGCTGCCGCCCAGGCAAAAGCCGATGATTCCGACCGGGCCGACGCTCTTGACCGCGTCGATCGCGGCCTGAGTGTCCAGCAGCATGGCGGGCCAATCCGGGTTGGCGACGAATTTTCGCGCGACGGCAATTTCGTCGGGCGAGTAGCCGGACTGGAAGTTGGGTTCGATGCGATCGAAGATCGATGGCGCAATCGCAACATAACCGGCGCCGGCGAGACGGTCGCAGACTGCGCGGATGTGATGATTGACGCCAAAAATCTCCTGGATCACCACGATGGCGCCCTTCGGCGTGCCTGCAGGGTCGGCGCGATAGCCGCCCGATTGAAACCCATCCGAAGCCTTCAGTTTGATATCTTGTCCCACGGTTGATCCATTTGTTGGGGGTTGCAGTTGTCGAGGTTGGTATCGTTGAGCGCTGATTACTCGCGCGTTTATTGCCACATCCAGTTTTGACCCCAATCGCCTTTCCAGCCGGCCAGCTTGCCGCGCCGGAACTGCAGATAGAGCCGGTCCTTGTGCAAGAACAATCCGCTGCCGCCGATATTGCGGAATGCCAAAAAGATTTCGTCGCCCGGACGGCCGCTGACGTAGTTTAACGCTGTCGCGAGCGCCCGCGAAGTGTCTTCGACGTTCATGCCGATCGCCAGCGGGGTATTGTTCGACAAGGTCGCGGTGAAGGGTGGCGCGCGCGCAGCGTCCAGCGGCGGGAGCGGCTGGGCATAGGCCGCGGGGTGCCATCCCACCGCCAGCGCGACCAGCAGCAACGTATCAGGCACCGACCAGCTCACGATCAGGCCACCTTTTCGGCCGCGCGTGGCAGCCCGTCGAGAAACGGCATCACCGCCTCGATAAATGCCTCAGGCTGATCGATGTTGACGGCGTGGCCGGCTGCCGGGATCACGGCTTTTCTGGCGCCAGGTATCTTCGCGGCCATGTAGTCGGAAGCGGCAAGGAACGGCGTGTCATCGGCGCCGACCACCACCAGCGACGGCACCTTGATCTCGGGTAGCACCTCGATCACCTTCGCATCGCGCTGGGTTAACATGCCGCGTGCTGCGCGGGCGAGGCCCGATGCGTCGCGGTGGCTCACCGTCGAGCGTTCGCGGCTGGCGGATTTCAGCACATCGAGGCCCTCGCGGTCGAAGCGATCGGCGGTGGCGCGAGCACGCTCGTTCCAGACCTCGCGGGCCTCGTCCTTCTTGAAGCCGGGTCCGGTATCGATGATGAGCAACGCGCTGACGCGTTCCGGATGCGCGCGATAAAATGCCAGCGACATATATCCGCCGAGCGACAACCCGCCGACGATCGCTCTGGCCGCGCCGACTTCGTCGAGCAGCGCCGCGATGTCGGCAACCGTCAGCGCCTCACTATAGGCTGCCGGATCGCCGGGGTAATCGGACTGGCCGTGGCCGCGCATGTCCCACAGGATCAGCTGATGCTGTTTCGATAGCGCCTCGATCTGCCCGTTCCACATCGCCGATGTCGACGAATAGCCGTGGGTCAGGATTAGTGGTGGGCCACTGCCGTGGACCTCGTAATAGATCTTGACCCCGTCGCGATCGAGCTTCGGCATGTTGGGATTTCCTGGCCGCGTCCTGGAGGAACCTTGCGCTGGCTCATCCTAGCGCGATCCGTCAGCTGTTGTGAAATGCGTAAAACGCGGTGGGGTGCCTGCGACCGTGCAACTCGATCGATGGGTGGTCATGGCCGATTGCCGCGGCGCACAACCCAACTTCATTAAATTTGTACGTTTTGCGGTAGGTGCGCGTTCACGACGCCTCTTAAGCCGTAGGGAACTCGCCCTGAGGTAGTCTTTGCTACGGCCGATTGCCGCAAGTCAAAGAGGATCCATGAACGCCCTCGCGAACAAGACTTTGACCAAACGCCGGTTGCTGCTGGCCTCGGATCGAAGCGATCAGAGCAGTGAACTCGCCGACATTCTTCAATCCGTGAGCGAGGTGGATACCATCTCGACCTTCGATATTCCGGACGCGCCCGCCGTCGGCCTTTCGGGGATCGTGGTCGATATCAACTTGCGTTCCGCCGAAAGCGTGCAACTGGTGCGCAACAAGCTGCGTACCGAAGCCTACCGGCCGTTGCCGCGTCTGTTCGTTCTCGCCGATGCGCTTCACCATGGCTCGATGCAGGCCTGGGCGCTGGGCGCAACCGATACCATTGCGCGCCCCTTCGATGCGCAGGCAATCCTGGCGCGCATCCGTTCCGCATTTCCCGACAGCAACGGCTACGACGCAACGGATCGCGGCCAGACCCTGAACATCGGCGTTGCTGCGGCCCATACAGTGATGGTCAAGATATTCGAGAAGCTTCCAGCGGGCGTTCCGCTGACGCTGGAAGACATCGTGCAGGCCGAGAACAAGATCCTGAAGGCCATCAAGCACTCGTCGCTGCGGGAATGGCTGACGACCGTCGGCTGTCATCACACCGACAGCTATCGCCATTGCCTGTTTGTCACCGGTTTCGCAGTGGCCTTCGCGCAGCATCTCGGCATGCGCGAGGATGACCAGCGGCGGCTGGCGCGCGCCGCGCTGCTGCACGATGTCGGCAAGGCGTTTGTCCCCGTAGCCATCCTGGACAAGCCGGGGGTTCTCAATGTTGATGAAATGAGCGCGATCCGCGAGCATCCGCGGCTGGGCTACGACGCGCTGGCCGAGCAAGGCGGTTTCCCGCCCGAAATGCTGGATGTGATCCTGCACCATCATGAGTTTCTGGATGGCACCGGCTATCCGGACGGACTGAGCGGCAACCAGATCAGCGATATCGTGCGCCTGACCACGATCGTCGATATCCATGCTGCGCTGGTGGAGAAACGCGCCTACCGCCTGCCGTTCACCCACGCCAAGGCTTTCGAAGTCATGGAGCAGATGGGCAGCAAGCTCGACCAGCATCTGCTTCAGGCATTCCGGCCGGTAGCGATGGGAAGCTCTTGAGGGGTTGGCGCCGCGCTTTGTGCAACGACTGAGTTAGTGCACTTCGGCTGGCGTCACTTCGCAAACGGCGCTGCCGCGTACACCACGTCCCCGCCGACCATCGTCAGCACTGATCTGATCTTGCCGATTTCCTTGACCGGCGCGGTCATGTAATCGGCCGAGAGCACCGCCAGATCGGCTGACTTGCCGGGTTCGAGCGTCCCGCGTCTGGCGTCGTCATTGGCCATGAAGGCGGAATTGCGCGTGTACATGGTCAGCACCTGCTGGCGGCTTGGCGCTTCGTCGGCGCCACGGGTTTGCGTGCCGCCGATCGTGGTGCCGTCGAGGTACCATTGCAACGCAACGAACGGATTGTAGGACGACACGCGGTGCGCGTCGGTGCCGCCGGCAACGGTCAGGCCCAGCTTCATGGCCGTTGCGATCCGCGGCATCATCCTGGCCTGATCGGCTCCGACATCGTGCTGCAGCCGCTCGCCGCCGAAATAAAGACCGTCCTGAACGCCCCAGACCAGACCCAGTGACTTCATCCGTTTCAGATGATCCTCGGAGGCGTTGTAGAGATGCAGCACGGTCCAGCGGAGGTCGCGAACCGGATAATCCTTTTCGAGGTCTTCGACGATATCGAGCAAATCATCCACGGTGCGATCGGGGTTCCAGTGGATCTGGATGGTGTAGCCCTTCGAGGCGGCCCAGCGCAGCAATTCCGCCAGCTTCGCCTTGCCGTCGGCGGTGATGTCGCCGTCGGTCCAGTCGGCCCAGACCAGAATTTCGCCGGGGCCGTTGAAATGCAGCATTGAATCGCCGAAACCCTGCGGCAGCAACTGCGTCAGGTTCTGCAGGTCGGCGAGTTCGCTGCCCGGCTTCGGCGCACAAAGGTGATAGGCAACGCGCACCGTGAGCTGCCTGTCGTGCCACAGCTTGAACACGGCCTGATAGTTGGCGGGGTACATGCTGACCCCGCCCCCATCTACGATGCCGGTGATGCCGAGACTGTTCATCTCGGTGAAGAACTTGCGGGAGCCGTCGATCTGCTGCTGCATCGTCGGCTTGGGCAATTTGTCAAAGATCTTGCCGAGCGCGTTGCCATTGGCGATCACCGCGCCGGTCGGCTTGTTGTCACCGTCGCGTTCAAGCTTGCCGCCGGGGGCGACATCCGAATCGTCGTGGATCCCCAGGGCTTCCATCGCCTTTGGCGTCAGCAGCAGCCAATCGTAGAGATGCTGAATGTAAACCGGATGGTCAGGCGCGATGGCGGCTACTTCCTGCGCGGTCGGCCGCCGCTTCTCGGCGAATTGTTCCTCGGTCCAGCCGCCGGCCACGACGATCCACGAGCCCGGCTTTTGCGCTTTGGCGGCTTGGCGAATCTTCTCCAGGGCTTCCTTGAGCGTTGGCACGCCGATCCAGTTGACCTCGGTGCCAAATGTCAGCGCGGCGCGGATGCCGTGGATGTGTCCGTCGGTCAGGCCCGGAATAACGGTGCGGCCGCCGAGATCGATCAGTTTTGCCTGGGCACCCGCGAGCTTCTTCATTGCGGCAGATGAACCAGTGGCCAGCACCTGCCCGTGCGCAATCGCCAAAGCCTGCTGTACCGAGAAATCCTTGTCGACCGTGAGGATTTTTGCGTTGAACAGCACAGTGTCGGCCGACTGCGCCGAAGCGATGCCGGCGGATAGGGATAATGCGGCGCCCACGGTAAGGGCACCGATCAAGTGGGTTGAGTGCGAGGAGAAGCCCGTCATGTTGTTTCCTTTGTTTTTGGACCGAGCCGGTCTCAATCCAGCATCTTGCGCAATTCCGCCTTGGCCACCTTTTCGAGGGTCGAGCGCGGCATCTCGTCGACAAACCGAATCTCGCGCGGCACCTTGAAGTCGGCGAGCGCGTTGCGGCAGGCGGCCATGACGGTGTCGTGCAATTCCGGTGGTGCGCCGTCGACGCCGGCATGCGGAATGATGAACACCACCGGCACCTCGTCGAGCATCGGGTGCTTCTTCGCGACCACAGCGGCCTCGCGTACGCCGGGCACCATCGCGATCACCTGCTCGATCTCGGAGGCCGCGACATTCTCGCCGCCGACTTTCAGCATGTCCTTGGCGCGGTCGCCGAACTTGACGAAGCCGTGTTCGAGCAGTGTCACGCGATCGCCGGTGATGAAATAGCCGTGCTCGTCAAAACTCTCGGTGGTGGCCTTCTCGTTGTGCAGGTACTCGGCAAATAGCGACAGGCCAGGCACGCCCTTGATCAGGAGGTTGCCGATGCCGCCGACCTCGGCCGGCCGGCCATCATCGTCGGTGATGCGTATGGCGTATTCTGTCGCGGCGCGGCCGATCGACATCGGCGTGTTGGGCTGATCGACCTCGCCGATGATGCCGTGCGTGATGGTCTCGGTCATGCCCCACCAGCCGATCATCTTGATGCCGAACGCGGCGAAGGCCGGCGGCTCGCACACCGCGGTGCCCCACAGCCGGAATTTATGCTGCTTCGGAATCTCGTGCTCGAGCAGGGCCTTCATGCAGAACGGGATCGTTGAGGTCCAGGTGCAGCCGTGCTCGAGCGCGACCGGCCAGAACCGGCTGGCGGAAAACCGCGGCTGGATCACACAGGTCGCGCCGACCCATAGGGTCGCGAGCATCGAATAGGCCAGTGCGTTGGTGTGAAACAGCGGCAGATAGGTCTGGTGCACGTCGCCAGCGTGCAGATCCTGATGCGCTGCGTTGATTTTGCCGCCCCATAGCGCATTGGCATGGGTCCATAACACCGCCTTCGGGCGTGACGTGGTGCCCGAGGTATATTGCACGCTGCAGAGCGCGGCGGGATCAGCGGCGCGGCGCGGTCGGTCAGCGCTGTCGGCGAATAGCGATTCAAAACGGTCGCCGCGCGCCACGGCGGTGCCTGGCGCGGCCGCGGCGCCGGCATCGTGCGAAATCACCGCGAGCCAGCGCAAGTTCCGGCAATGCGTCGAGACCATATCGGCGTAGGCCGGCTGGGTAATCGCGGCGACCGCCCCGCAATGGCCGGCGAAATATTCCATTTCCGCGGGAGCTGAGCGGGTGTTGGTGGTGACCGCGATGGCGCCGAGCTCGACACAGGCAAACCAGGCCAGCATGGCCTCGATGCAATTATCAAGATGAATCAGGACATACTCGCCAGGCTTGATGCCGCGTTTGACAAGGCCCGCGGCCAACGCACCGACCCGCTCGTGGAATTCGCCGTAAGTCCAGTTGCGCGCCGGCGCATCGAACGGCGCCCAGATCAGGAACGGATGATCCTTCCGCGTCTGGCTTCGCATCTGCAACAGCCACGGCACGTCCATCCCGGCAAACGGCCCCACCACACCCGGCGCGCTGTGTGCGTTCGACATACTTCCTCCCGCGCAGCCTTGCCGGCTGCTTTGCCTTTGCTTGGGAGTATGTGTGCCATTGGATCGCGCGGGGGGCAAATCGTGGCTTGCCGGCGATGCAGGGCTCAAGCCCGGGCATGACCAGCTATTATGTGCATCGTCAGCGTTTTGGTTTACGCCGCCCCGTCCTCATACGACGAAATCTCGATCAGGCTGCCGTCGGGATCCCGGCAATAGACCGAGCGCAGCGTGCCGACGGCGCCTTGCTTGGCAACCGGACCCTCTTCGATCGCGACGCCGCACGCCTTGAGGTGCGCGACCACCTCCTGCGGCGTTGCG
Source organism: uncultured Alphaproteobacteria bacterium (assembly GCA_963738105.1). Classification (GTDB taxonomy): domain Bacteria; phylum Pseudomonadota; class Alphaproteobacteria; order Rhizobiales; family Xanthobacteraceae; genus Bradyrhizobium. The sequence continues at coordinate 243,585 of CAVTWC010000027.1, forward strand.
CCGGTCAGAAAGCATAGATCGTCGCTGCCGGCGGCTTCGTGGTCCGCGGTGAACCATTCGACCTTGTCGGCGCCGCGCGGTCGCACGTTGATTTTCTGGTTGCCGAAAATCAACGAGGTGCGCGTCGGCTTGCCCTGGCCCGGATCGAACACCTTGATCTCCATGCCAAGGATTTTTCGATACCATTCGGCGGAGCGCGCAACGTCGGAAACATTGATCACGATATGGTCCAGTGCATGGACTTTGACCGGCATGGATTATCCTTTCGTCGCGTTTCGATACGGGCGTGCCGCACTGGCCGCGTCAGGCTTTGTTTGTTACAACGCGGGCCAGCGTCAATTCAACAAGAACGAACCGTGGCTGGCGGATTCGTAGAGACAGCAGGGGGAAAACGCATGACGTCACGTCGCGCTGCGATCGGTCTGGTCGCAATGGGCCTCTCGGCCCTGGTCTGGTCGACGGGTGGGGCTTCCGCGCTGGATTATCCAACCCGGCCGGTTCGCTTCGTCGTCGGATATCCGGCGGGCGGCGCCACCGACATCATCGCGCGGCTGATCGGCCAGAAGCTCTCCGAGCGGATGGGCCAGCAATTCGTGATCGAGAACAAGCCGGGCGCCGGCAACAATATCGGCACCGAAGCGGTGGTCAACGCCGCGCCCGATGGCTACACGGTGCTGCTGGTCAACCCTGCGAATTTCGTCAACGCCTCGCTCTACGCCAACCTCAACTTCAATTTCATCCGCGATATCGCACCGGTCGCCTCGTTCAATCGGGTGCCGAATGTGATGACGGTCGCGCCCGGCGTGCCTGCGAAGACGGTTGCCGAATTCATTGCCTATGTGAAGGACAATCCCGGCAAGGTGAACATGGCATCGTCAGGCAACGGCACCTCGGTGCATTTGTCCGGCGAATTGTTCATGGCGATGTCGGGCGCCAGGATGCTGCATGTGCCCTACAAGGGCGCAGCGCCGGCGATCACCGATCTGCTCGGCAACCGCGTCCAGGTGATCTTCGACAACATGCCGTCGATCATCGGACATATCAAAGGTGGCGCCGTTCGCGCGCTTGCAGTGACAACAGCAACGCGATCTCCCGAATTGCCCGATGTGCCGACCGTCGCCGAAACCGTACCGGGCTATGAGGCGAGCGCGTTGTTCGGCATGGGCGCGCCGAAGAAGACGCCGCCGGAAATCATCGCCAAGCTGAACCAGGAAATCAACGCAGTGCTGGCCGATCCTGAGGTCAAGAAGCGCCTGGTTGAACTCGGCGGCGACCCCTTGATCAGCACGCCGGAGGCTTTTGGCGAGATGATCGCGGCCGAGACTGAAAAATGGGAAAAGGTGGTGAAGTTCGCGGGCTTGCGGATCGACTAGGTTTATTGTTTGAGCGTGATCTCGGAGCAAACACTTCGCGTTTGTCCCGGAGAAAACCGGTTTCCACTTTTCCGGATCATGCTCTAGACACACCCGGAAACGTGACGGCTGCCGCCTTGTTTTCATCGCAAGGCGGCGGTAAAGCCTTCGGTATTGATGCGGAGAAGATGAATATGCGCCATATGATGTTGGGACTATTTGGTTTGTTGTCGGCGGGCGCCGTCACGATGGCCGGCGCGGGTCCGGCTGCCGCATTCGACTATCCCTTTTGCATCCAGGGCGGAGAATTTGGCGTCCCGGGCGATTGCTCCTATCCGAGCTACGAGGCATGCTTGGCGACTGCCTCCGGACGCAACGTTTACTGCAACATCAACCCCCGGGTTGCGTTCCGCGCGCCGCAACTCGATCCGCTGCCGCAGCCAGAACCCCGGCACCACGGCCGCCGATACTATCGCGACCCCAACTACTGAGCGCGCAAAGCGACGCGACCGATCGCGCCGATCAGCGGCGTGTTTTCGTCAGCGCTGCCTTTAGCAACCCCTGCAGATCGACGAAATCATCCGCGCGGCCTTGCGGTCTTCCTGATCGACGATGGGATCGCCGGTACCGAGCGCGGCGCCCTTTGCGACGCCGCCGTCCATCGGCGACGCGTGGTGCATGCCACCGCCCATTCTCCCACCGCCGCGGCTGAACGCCGCCGCCGGAAATAGGGCCGAGAGAACAACGCCCTCGCTGATTTCACGCTTCTGTAACTGGCGCCTACGCCGGAGCCGATTTTGCTTTCGCGAAGACGACGCCTTTGGCCTCGGTGCCGACGGTGGTCAACCCCGCGATGACGATCGCGACTGTGCCTGCGACGAGCGCCAGCGCCAGACCATAATTGCTGTGCCGCTGGCAGTTCGCTCAACCGGACTTCTTGGTGCAGACGGTAAGGATTCCCGCGGTCTTGGTGCAGTGCCATTGGTCACTCAACATCACGCTGGCGACTGGCTCCGACCGAGTCAATCCGACTGAAGCAACTGCGGCGGTTCCGGCAATGGCCAGAATTGCGATGGTGAGTACGGTCGCTTTACGGGTCCAAAAGGTCCATGTCATTGCCTTTAACTCCCATTCCGTTCCGCCAAGAATAAGAGCAAGCGTTTCATTGTTATGTGAACGACGTCACAATTCCATGATTTTGTTCGCATCGCCGGGTCGGCAACGGTAGCATCGACTGATGAAATTGTGATCGGATCGTGAAAGGCCGTGTTCATGAGCCTGCTTCAGCGTCGGCTTTGCAAAGGAAGCTTCCGAAAGGCGCATTTGTAAAACAGGATTTGGACGTTTGACCGACTTTACAGGACCACGTGGAATTCCGCCTCGCTGGACATCGAGCGCCAAAAGCGCGGTTGGCACGGCTGCGCGCGCGGAAAGCCGCATCTGGTTCACCATCAGCCACGGCATACTCAACGAAGTCTACGCGCCGCGGCTTGATGCCGCCTGTATCAGGGATTTCGGATTCATCGTCACGGCCAAGGGATATTTTTCGGAAGAAAAGCGCGACACAACTCAAACCGTCAAGATGATCGAAGACGGCGTTCCCGCGTTTCGGCTGGTCAACACCGCCATCGACGGCCGCTATCGGATTTCCAAAACGGTTTTCTCGGATCCCTTGCGCGAAGTGGTGCTGCAGCAAATCCACTTCGAGGCGCTGGCGGGGTCGCTATCCGATTATCAGGTCCACGCCCTCATCGCGCCGCATCTCGTCAATGCTGGCGCCGATAACACTGGCTGGTGCGGCAATTTCAAAGGCAGCGAGATGCTGTTCGCCGAGGGCCGCGGAAATTCACTCGCGGTAGCGTCGTCGGTGCCGTGGCTGGCGCGCTCGGCCGGCTTTGTCGGGATTTCCGACGGCTGGCAGAGCCTGTCACGCGGCCAGGGATTGCGGCAGGAACTCGACCGCGCTGAAAACGGCAATGTCGCCATTTCGGGAACGCTCGATCTGGCTGCGCACGGCGGGCGTGCCGTGCTTGCAATCGGTTTCGGAACGCTGCCCGAGGAAGCGGGATTGCGGGCGTTGCTCAGCCTGCAGCAACCGCTGCCGGCCGCGCTCGAGCATTATTGCGAAGGCTGGCGACAAAAGCAGGCCGAATTGCTGCCGCTCGACGAACCGCGTGATGCCAAAGGACTCAATCGCTACCGCGTCAGCACCGCGGTGCTGGCCACGCATTGCGACGAGGCCTCGGGCGCCATCATTGCGAGCCTTTCGATTCCGTGGGGCTTTGCCAAAAGCGACGACGATCTCGGCGGCTATCATCTGGTCTGGCCGCGCGACCTCGTTGAAACCGCCGGCGGATTGTTGGCCTCAGGCGCCACCGCAGCGGCGAAGTCCGTGCTCGATTATCTGGTTGCGATCCAGGAGGCGGATGGCCATTGGTCGCAGAATTCCTGGCTCGATGGCCGGCCCTATTGGGGTGGCATCCAGATCGACGAGACTGGCTTTCCGATTTTGCTTTACGACATGCTGTTGCGGGCGGGCGCGATCGAGCCCGCGGACCGTGCGCGCTATACCGGAATGATCCGCGCCGCGGCGGGCTACATCGTGCGCAACGGACCCGCGACCCAGCAGGATCGCTGGGAAGAAGACGGCGGCTATTCGGCCTTCACCATCGCGGTCGAGATCTCGGCACTGCTCGCCGCCGCCGAAGCCATGGAAGCGGCAGGCGAAAGCGCGATCGCGAAATATCTGGCCGAGACGGCCGATGGCTGGAACGAGCAGATCGACGATTGGGCCTATGCGAGCGATACCGAAATGTCGCGCAGGCTCGGTGTCGACGGCTATTACATGCGCATCGGCTACGCATCCGGCGACGCCCATGCGCGGTCGCACGGGCTGATCCCGATCAAGAACCGGCCGAATGGCAATGAAGCTCTGGAAGCGGGGCTGCTGATCAGCCCCGACGCGCTGGCGCTGGTGCGGTTCGGCCTGCGTGCGGCGGATGATCGGCGGATTCTCAATACTGTGCAAGCAATCGACTCGCTGCTGCGATGCGATCTGCCGGCCGGCTCCTATTGGTATCGCTACAATGATGACGGCTATGGCGAGCATGCAGACGGCGCACCATTCGACGGTTCGGGCATCGGCCGGCTGTGGCCGCTGTTGACCGGCGAGCGCGCGCATTACGAATTGGCGGCGGGCCGGCCGGACGAAGCGCGCCGGTTGCTCCGCGCACTGGAGGCCTCCGCAAGTTCAGGCGGCCTGATCCCCGAACAGATCTGGGACAGCGACGACATCCCGCGGCGGGAATTGTTTCGCGGTCGTCCCTCGGGCAGCGCGATGCCGCTGGTTTGGGCGCATGCCGAACATATCAAGCTGTTGCGTTCGCTGCGCGACGGCGCGGTGTTCGACATGCCGCCGCAGACATTCAACCGGTACATCAAGAACGCGCCGCCCTTGGGGCCGATCGTCTGGCAGCTTACCTTGCCGATCGAGCGCATCGCGCGTGGCCGCGTGCTGCGGCTGGAATTCATGGAAGAGGCGCGGATCCACTGGTCATCAGATAATTGGAACACGACCGCCGATAGCCTGACCATCCCGACCGGCCTTGGCCTGTATCGGCTCGATCTGCCGACCGCCGACCTGACCGACGGCGGCATCATCCGCTTCACGATGTTCTGGCCGAAACAAAACCGTTGGCAAGGCGTCGACTTCCAGGTCTCGGTCGTCAAGCCGGTCTGACCGGCCGGCTACTGTAACTCTGACAGAATGGATGAAGGCGATGAACAGCAAGAAAGACATCAAGCTACTGCTGGCGGACGTCGATGGCACGCTGGTAACACAGGACAAGGTATTGACCGAGCAGGCGGTGGCCGCCGCGCACGAATTGCGTCAGGCCGGCATCACGCTGGCGCTCACGAGTGGCCGGCCGCCACGCGGCATGAGCATGCTGATCGCGCCGCTCAAGCTTGAGGGCGCGATCGCGGGTTTCAACGGCGGCGTGTTCGTCCGTCCCGACCTGTCGGTGATCGAAAGTCATCTGCTCGATTTTTCGGCCGCCAAGGAGACACTTCAACTGATTCTCGATCAGGGTCTCGACGCCTGGCTATATACGGAAAAGGAGTGGCTGATCCGCGACGCCAAGGCACCGCATGTCGCACGCGAGGCGTGGACGGTTAAGTTCGACGCCAAGGTCGTGAGCGACTTCACCGACGCGCATCTCAAGGATACCGTGAAGATCGTCGGCGTCTCCGACGATCTGGAAAAGGTCGCCGCGTGCGAGAAGCTGGCACAGCAGAGGCTGGGAGAGCGGGCCAGCGCCGCGCGCTCGCAGGCCTATTATCTCGATATCACCCATCCGCAGGCCAACAAGGGCGCGGTGGTGCTCAGCCTTGCAAAGCTGCAGAATATCTCGCCGCAACAGATCGCAACCATCGGCGACATGCCCAACGATGTCCTGATGTTCCGCAAGAGCGGTTTTTCCATCGCCATGGGCAATGCCAGCGACGAGGTCAAATCGCAGGCATCAGCGGTGACCGACAGCAATCAGGCCGAAGGCTTTGCGAACGCGGTGCGGAAATTTATCTTGAACGGCAACACATGAGGGGTTCCGTAGGACGATATTCCGCTCGACGGGAAGATCTCTTGTTCTCGATCGCCCTGTACTGATACCAAGGGCGATATGTCGGATTTCGTCTCTGCCTCTTCATCCGTGAAATTTCTTCCGCGCATCGAGTCCTTGCGCGGCGTCGCGGCGCTGTGCGTCGTCAGCTACCACGTTGCGGGCCTGATGTCGGAGAGTGCTCCGCGTGGCACGGCCGATGCAGTGATCTACCGTGTCCTTTCGGCGGCCTCGAATGGCACCGGCGCGGTGGTCGCATTCTTCGTCATCAGCGGTTTCGTTCTGGCGCGCTCGCTGGACGCCAATTCCGATCCGATCCGCTTTGTCCGCAACCGTGTGTTCAGGCTGTTCCCGGCCGCCGTGGCGGTCGTTGCGTTATTGGCGTTCCTGCACTGGAAGTTCGGAATCTACGTCGGCTACGAAGCGAATTTTTCGCCGGTCAACGTCATCCTCAACATGCTCCTGATAAAATCCGACATCAACGGGCCGATGTGGTCGATGACGGTCGAGTGCGCGGCAGCCCCGTTGATCTGGTTCAGCGTCTGGCTGTTCAAGCGGCACGGAGAGCGGGCGCTTTGGATGGTGGTCGCAGTTCTATTCGCGCTTTCGTTTTGGGGCGCGTACGTGAATCTGCTCGGAGGTTTTACCAACCTCTCGCCGCTGCACGCATTCGTCGTTGGTTGCCTTGTCCATTTTCGCGGCGAGCGGGTTGCTTCAGCGATCGGCCGGAAGGCGACGGCTCCCGTGGCCGCATTGTCGATCATCGTTTTCTGCATCTGCGGATCGAGACACCAGTCGGGCATTGTTGTGATGCTGGAATGCCTCGCGGCGGCAACTTTTATCATCTTGCTGGTTTGGCAGCCGTCCGCGGCGTTGTTCAGGCCGCTCGATACCAGGCCGGCCAGATTTTTCGGCGCCATTTCCTACAGTTTGTATCTACTGCACATGCTGGGCATCGCTTTCGCGATCCGTTTGCTGGATCCGGTGGGCCTCCATGCCAATGGAATGGCGATTTCCGTGGTCACGGTCCTGACCGCAATAGTGGCCGTCCTGCTGACGACGCCCGCGGCCTATCTGTCGTGGCGCTTGATCGAACTGCCGGCCATTGCGGTCGGCAAGGGCCTTTACCGGCAACGCGCTTCAGCACCAGAAGCGGTTTAAGTTCATTTGACGGCCCGGTCGATTCGGGAGCATTGGCCGAAAGAGGTTGCGCGTCAGTGGTTCGGGCCCTGGAAGGCCCGAACCCGTTTCATTCGATCGGAAGTCTCGATTCAGTAGCCGTAACCGTAGCCATAACCACCGCAAGAGCTGCAGCGCGGCTGCACCGGTGCGTAATAGCTATAGCCAGGGGAAACCATCTGGACGCGCTCTTGCGTAGCGTATTGCGGCGGGACCTGTTCATAGGCAACGCCTTCGGGTGCAACCATCACGGTCCGCGGCACCATCACGGTGCGGTACTGCGCAGGTGTACGGTGGGCAATGGTGCGGCCCGAAGAAACCATCACGGTTTCCTCGACGGTGCGATACTGCGGGGGGACGACCTGCTGTTGATAGCAGGTGCCGCAGGGCTGCGGCGGGACGTAGCAGCCATAGCAACCGGCGGAGGCGGCGGTCGGAACGGCTACGGCGAGGATCGCGGTGGCAAAAAGAGCGGTAGTAACGCGAGACATTGAAATACCTGCTGGCTTGAGATTGCTTCGAGGCTGCACCGCAACCCCCACTGCAGGAATGGTCTAATCGGCAGGTGCCCCGCGTCAACTTGAGTCGGTCGTTTACCTTGATGAATATCGCTAACGGGCGCTGAAGCACCGACGCGCATCGTTGCGATCAGCCGATGGACGGTCTGTATTTTTATTGAATGCCGCGGGCAAAAGTGAATCGGATATTAACGATTTACCTCCAGTTTAGCTCGTTACTGCACATCGCACGGACGGCGCCTTCGGCGCTGCGCACTGGACGGATCCTGATGCCAAAGCTGTCTAAGCTATTCTCCAACCGCTCAATCGCCTCAAAACTGGCCACGATGACCATCGTCGGCGCCATTTGCATGGCGCTGGTTGCGACATCAGTGTTGCTGGTGGCGCGCAACCAATTGATCACCGAACGGACCGAGAAGGCGCAGGCGATTGTCGATGCCGTCTGGCAGGTTGCCGATGGTTTTCAACAAGCGGCCGCCGCGGGCAAGATGACCGAGGAGGAAGCCAAGGCGCGGTTCTTCGCAGTCGCCAGTTCTGTCTGGTATGAGGGGCACACCAACTACGTCTTCATCTACGACACCGAGACCGGGATCTGTGTCGCCAATCCCGGCGTTTCGACCTTGCTCGGCAAGGATATGCGCAACGTCAAGGACGCCAACGGGCTTCCCTTTGCCTCAATGCTGATTGATATCGCCCGGCAGGGCGGGGCCGGCGCTCCCATTCGCTACACGTTTCTGCGCAGCAGCACCGATCCAACGCCGCTCGACAAGGTTGCCTGGGGGCGCGGCTTCGCACCGTGGCATCTGATGATCGGAACGGCGCAATATATATCGGCGATCGATGCGTCGTTCTGGTCGATGGTCCGGACCGCTTCCGTGGTCATCGCCATCCTGATGCTGCTGTCGATCGCGATCGCCTGGGCGATCACGCGCAGCGTCGTTAAGCCGCTTAATGGCCTCAAGGAGCGTATGGCGTCGCTGAGCGCCGGCGAGCTCGAGGCTCCTGTCGCTAACGCCGACCGGTCCGACGAGATCGGCCAGATGGCGCGCACGGTGGGCGTGTTCCGCGACGCGATGATCGAGACCAATCGCCTGCGCCAGGAGCAGGCGGCGGTGGAGAGCCGGCAAGCGGGGCAGCGCAAGGCCGACATGAACCGCCTTGCCAATCAGTTCGAAAGCGAGGTCGGCGAAATCATCACACTGGTTTCGACCGCCGCGCACCAACTGGAATCATCCGCCGGCACCCTGAGCAAGACCGCCGACACCGTTCAAAAGGTCAGCCAGCGCGCAGCGAATGCATCGAGCGATGCTTCTACGAGCGTGCACTCGGTGGCTGCGGCCAGCGAGGAGCTGGCGTCTTCCGTGGTCGAGATCGGCCGTCAGGTCGACGCCTCCGCCCGTATTGCCAGCGAGGCCGTCGACCAGGCGCAAAAGACCGACGCCCGCATCAGCCAGTTGTCGCAGGCCGCGGCGCGGATCGGCGACGTGGTCGATCTGATCAAGACTATCGCGGGCCAGACCAATCTTTTGGCGCTCAATGCCACCATCGAGGCGGCGCGCGCCGGTGAAGCCGGACGTGGATTTGCCGTCGTCGCCGCGGAAGTGAAGACACTGGCCGAGCAGACCGCGAAGGCCACCGGCGAGATCAGCCAGCAAATCGAGGATATCCAGTCGGCCACCGAAGATTCGGTGGTGGCCATCAAGGAGATCGGCGCAACCATTGCCCGTATTTCGGAAATTTCCTCCACCATCGCATCTGCGGTCGAGGAGCAGGGCGCCGCGACCCAGGAGATTTCCCGCAACGTGCAGCGCGCCGCGGAAGGCACCTCGCGAGGCGCTGCCGATATCTCCGATGTTCAGCGCGGCGTCGCCGAAACGGGCGCGGCTTCGTCACAGGTGCTTTCTGCCGCGCAGTCGCTGTCGAACGAGAGCAGCCGGCTGAAGCGCGAAGTCGGGAAATTCATGGATACCGTTCGCGCGGCGTAGAGCATGCGGCACGACGTCAGCTTTTTGCTGTCGATACCCGCTTGATCAGTTCGTCGATCCGCGACAGGAACAGTTTTAGCGGTGGCGACGTATTGGCCTTGTGATAGCCGACCACGAGATCGATCGCCGGCCGATCGTCCTTGATCGGACGGCTGACGACGGACCAGGGCAGAAAGTTTTGCGCGTAGCGCGGCAACAAGGCGAAGCCGCGGGTTGAGGCGACCAGTGAAATCGCCATGGCAAGATTATCCGCGTCGTGCGCCGTCGCAATCTTCAGCTTGCTCTGCTGGATGTACTCGTCGATCACCGTGCGCAGCGAAGGCGCGGTCTTCGATACGTTGATGAATGGCTCGTTTGCGATTTCAGTTAGTGCGATGCTGTCGTTGGTTGTGAGCCGATGGTCGCTCGGCAGCACCACGACAAGCGGCTCCTGGGTAACGGTCTTGAAGACGAGGTCGCCCGCGTCAGCTTCCCGGCGCATGAAGGCCAGATCGAGTTTGCCGCGGATCAAGGCGTCGGCAAGAACAGGGGAATATTCGCTGGTGACGGTCACGGCGATATTCGGAAGTTCGTCGCGCAGGATGTGCATGGCCTCCGGCAACCAGTCCATTTCCTGACCGGTCAGGAATCCCAGCGCGAGGCCGGGCTTTTCCGGCTGCGCGGCGCGCCGCGCGGCCTCGCGTGCCGCTTCGACTTGCGTCAATGCCAGCCGGGCGTGATCGAGAAACGCCTTTCCCGCCGGCGTCAGTTCGACGCCGTGGACGCTGCGCGTCAGAAGGGGCGCGCCGACCTCATATTCGAGATCGCGAATCTGCCGGCTCAGCGATGGTTGCGAGGTGTGCAGCCGCTTCTCGGCTGCCACTGTCAGGCTGCCTTCCTCGGCAACGGCTACGAAATACCGGAGATGCCGCAGCTCCACAGTGTTCTCCATGCCCGACAGGCATGGAATGTAGCCTACAAAGTCTTTTTAAGACGCGCAAGTATCTCCTAATCCATGCGCTAACAGCATGGCATGGCGCTGTGCTTGATGATCGGGAGATCCATCATGACCGCTCTTTCAGGAAAAACCGCCCTTGTTACCGGCGCATCGCGCGGCATCGGCCGGGCAACTGCCCTGGCGTTGGCCCAGGCCGGCGCGCAGGTGCTGGTCCACTACGGCCGCGGCAAGGATGAGGCTGAAGCCGTGGTCCGGGAAATCCTCAGCGCCGGAGGTCGCGCCCAGGCGTTGTCAGCCGATCTCGCCAGCCCCAATGGCCCGCGAGCGCTGGCTGCGGAAGTCCGCACCATCGTCGGCGACCGTCTCGATATCCTGGTCTCCAATGCCGGGATCGCCAAAGCGGCATCGATCGAGGAAACCAGCCTCGAAGACTTCGACAATCTATTCGCCGTCAACGTCCGTGCCCCGTTCTTTCTGGTGCAGCAGTTGCTGCCGATTCTCGGCAGCGGCAGCAGCATCGTGATGGTGTCCTCGCTCGCGGCGCATGCGTCGGTCGGAACGCTGGCCGCTTACGCTGCCACCAAGGGCGCGATCAATACGCTGGTCAAGCATTTCGCGTCGGCGCTCGGCCCGCGCGGCATCCGCGTCAACGCGGTCGCACCCGGCGTCGTTGCGACCGAGATGTCGAACTTCACCAAGACCGATGCCGGGCGCGACTTCACGCTCGGCATGCAGGCGCTGCAGCGCCTCGCGCAGCCGGACGACATCGGCGACGTGGTGGCGTTCCTGGCTTCCGACGGTGCGCGTTGGGTGAATGGCGACACCGTTCGCGTCGATGGCGGCTCGAAGCTGTAAATCGCGAACCTCGAGGACGACGACGATGGCCGACATTGCTTGCTCGAATTCGATGGATTGCGACCGCGCTGGGCTCGACCCCAGCGCGGCCGCCGCGCCTCGTGGCTTCGCGCTCAGCCACCGCGCCAGCTTCTGGGTTTCGGCGGGCGTGGTGGCGCACACACTTTGGACCAGCGCCGCGCCGGCGATGGTCTACCGGATCTATGCCGAGGAGTGGCATCTGGCCGTTACCACGACCACGGCGATCTTTGCGATCTACCCAATCGTGGTGGTGCTGACCTTGCTGGGCTTCGGTGATCTATCCGATCATATCGGTCGCCGTGCCACCATGCTGCTCGGGCTGGCGGCGTCGCTTGCCGGCGTGTTCGCCTTTGCGGCGGCGCCCGATCTCGTCTGGCTGTTTGCCGGGCGGGCTTTGATGGGCATCGGTGTCGGTCTGACCGCAAGCCCATCGACCGCGGCGATGGTGGAATTCTCCGCGCCGGGACAATCGCAACGCGCCGCCTCGGTCGCGGCCGCGGCACAAGCGGCAGGCTTTGCCGCGGCGTTGCTGCTCGGCGGCGGGCTGGTCGAATATGCGCCGTTGCCGACCCGGCTGACGTTCTGGGTGCTGTTCGCGGTACTCGCGGCGCTGTTCATCGCGACCTGGGGCCTGCCGCGCGAGAACGGCGCCAATCCCGGGCGTTGGCGAATCCGCACACCGTCGGTTCCCAGCAACCTACGCGGCGTTTTCGCTCTCGCCTCGATCGCGGTGCTGACGGCCTACACGCATGGCGTCCTGATCCTGTCGTTGGGTGGCCAGGTCGCGCATGATCTCGTTGGATCATCGAACGCGTTCGTCAACGGCGCGATCCTGTCGCTGTTTGCGATCGTTTCCGGAATCGTCGGCGTCGCCGCCAAGCGCTTCAGCCCGCGCGCGGCGATGATTTTGGGTGCGCTGGCTTCGGCTTCGGGTGTCGCCCTGCTGGCGTTAGCCACGACGCGCCATGCTTTGCCGATCTATCTCGCGGCGACCGCGATCGCCGGCGTCGGCTACAGCCTGCTGTTCTTCGCGGGGCTCGCCACCATCGGCGCTGTCGCAATACCGGAGCATCGCGGCGGCATCCTCGCCGCGCTCTATCTCCTTGCTTATCTGTCGATGGGCACGGTGGCGCTGGTGCTAGGCTTCATCGCCAGATCGACGAGTCTTGGGTTGGCGATCGATTTCGGTGCAGGCGTGATCGTGATCCTGAGCTTGGCAACATTCGGCTGCGCACTGATGCGGCCACGCTCAGTGGTCGGCCGGGATTGACCCGAACGGTCGATGGTCTACGCAGCCACGACTTCGTCGATGACGTCATAGACGGCATCAAGCTCGCTATCAGTGCTGCAATAGGGCGGCATCAGGTAGATCGTGTTGCCGAGCGGTCGGATCAGTACGTCGCGCGCCAGAAAATCCCTGTAAAGCCGGGGGCCGATATTGGCGAGATAGCCGGGGTCTGACGTCACGATATCCAGCGCTGCGATGGTTCCGATCTGGCGGACATTGCTGAAGCGCCGATCGCCGCGAAACCGATCCAGTTGCCGTTTGTGCGTGGCGGCAACCCGGTCGATGCGCGCCATCACCGGCTCTGTTTGCCAGATTTCGAGGTTCGCGACCGCGGCGGCGCAAGCCACCGGATTGGCCGTGTACGAACTGGAATGAAAGAAGGTCCTGCTACGGTCGGTCGAAAAGTGCGCGTCAAAAATATCGGCGCGGCACAGCGTCACGGCGAGCGGGAGCGAACCGCCGGTCAGTCCCTTGGAATAGCACCCGATATCGGGCGTGACGTCCGCCTGCGCACACGCGAACAGCGTGCCGGTCCGGCCCCAGCCGGTCATGACTTCGTCGGCGATGAACAACACGTCGTGGGTTCGGCAAATCCGGTTCATCTCTGCCAAAACCCAGGCCGGATAGATCAGCATTCCGCCGGCGCCGAGAATCAAGGGCTCGACAATGAGGGCGGCGATCGTGCCGCTCCGGAATGCGGTCTCCAAGGCATCGAGCGTTACCTGTTCGGAACCGGCGCGAGGAAAGGCGAGCCGCTCGACATCGAACAGCAGGGAATCATAGGGCGCATTGAACACGCCGCGCTCGCCGACCGACATGCCGCCGATGGTGTCGCCGTGATAGGCGCCCTCCAGCGCCAGGATGCGGCTGCGATTCTCGCCGCGATGGCGCCAGAAACCGAGCGCCATTTTCAGGGCGACCTCGACCGAGGTCGATCCGCTATCCGAGAAGAAGACGTATTCGAGTTCCGGCGGCGTGATCGCGATCAGCTGGCGTGCCAGGGTTTCGGCCGGCTCATGCGTGAAGCCGGCGAAGATCACCTGATCGAGGCGGTCGATCTGATTCTTGATCGCCTGCACGATGTGCGGATGACGGTGACCATGGGTCACGACCCACCAGGAAGATACGGCGTCGAAAATGCGCCGGCCGTCGGGCGTCTGCAGCCAGGCTCCCTCGGCGCTTGAAATCAGCGTGGCCTCGGGCTGCACGGCGTGCTGGGTGAAGGGGTGCCATACCGCAGACTTCGAACGCATCATGCGTCGTCCTTCAGAAAGTCGGCGATGCTGAAGTGGTTGCTAAAGGCGTCCTGCAGCGCAGGACGGGTCAACGGTGCGAGATGCGGCAGACGTCCGAGCCGTCGGGTGCGTCCCATGTCGACGATGATACGTTCGGATTCAGCATTCTCGTCGCCGATGAAAGCGATGCCGAGCAGCGTTATGCCGCGGGCGCGCAACGCCTCGATCGACAGCAGGGAATGATTGATCGTTCCAAGCGCGGTCCGCGCACACAGCACCACCGGAATATTCCATCGCGCGATGACATCGATATAAGTGATCTCTCGCCTCAGCGGCACGAGCAGGCCGCCGGCGCCCTCGACGATCAGGTGTCGGTCGGGTTTGGGTAGAACCAACAGTTCCGGGTCGATCGTGATGCCGTCGATCTCTGCGGCGAGATGCGGCGAGGCCGGTGTCCTCAGCCGATAGACCTCGGGCAGTATTTGTTTGGGGGTAAGACCCGACAGCCGCAGTACGACGTCCGTGTCGGTCTGGTCGAGATCTCCGGCCTGGACGGGCTTCCAGTAAATGCCATCCAGCGCGCCGGCGAGGGCTGCGGCAAAGGTGGTTTTTCCGACGCCGGTATCGGTGCCGACGACAACGAGGCGTTTGGTCATGCGGCGGCTCGCATGTCCTCAGCCAGCGCTGCGAACAAATCCGAGATGGTTGCTTCGTTGACGGCTGTCGTGAGCGCGATGCGCAGACCGCGCCGTTCCTTCAGGCACGGTCGGTGGCCGGATCGCCCTGATATCGAAGCCCCGGCGTTGCAGGCACGCTGCCACGTTCACGGCCGCCTGATCGGAGCCAATGATAACGGGCACGATGTGCGTGCCCGAAGCCTCAATGCCGCAGCGGCGGCGGAGTTCGTGCCCGGCGAATCCCACCAGCCGGGCGAGCTGCTCGCGGCGCTCCGGATTGGTCCGGGAGATCTCGAGCGCGGCGCGGGTGATCGCAGCGATCAGGGGCGACGGTGCGGTTGCAAAGATGAAGGGGCGGGCGCGATTGACCAGAAAGTCGCGGATGGTGCGCGGCGCCAGCACGAATCCGCCGACGGTGCCGAGCGCCTTGCCGCAGGTGTGCAAGGTAATGACGTTTTCGCGCCCTTCGAAGCCGGCGGCGAGCCCGCGGCCCTGTGGCCCAAGCACGCCGGTCGCGTGCGCCTCGTCGATCACGAGCATGGCTTCATGGCGGTCGGCGACGGCAAGCAGCGCCGTGAGATCGGGGCCATCACCATCCATGCTGTAAAGGCTCTCGACCGAAATCCAGGGCCGGCCGGTTCCTCCATTGCTGCGCCAGCGAACAATCGCGGAATCGAAAGCGTCGACATTGTTATGGGGAACGTGCACGAAATCGGCGCGGCCACGCCGCAGGCCTTCGTGAACACTGGCGTGGATCAATTCGTCGTGGATGACGAGGTCGCCGCGCTGCGGCAGCGTGGAGAAGATGGCGAGGTTGGCTATATAGCCGCCGCCAAAATAAAGCGCGGTCTCGGCACCGAAATAGGCTGCGGCTTCAGTTTCGAGCGCTTCATGTTCAGGATGATTGCCGCGCAACAGCCGCGATCCGCCCGAACCCACCGGCACGCCGCGCGCGATGGCCGCTGCGGCTGCGTGCTTCAACTCGTCCGACTCGGCCATCCCGAGATAGTCGTTCGATGTGAAATCCGCCCCAGCGCGCCCGCGTAGCGCGCGCAATCTGCCCTGTCGTTCAAGTTCGAGCAGATCCGTCTCAAACACTTCAAGCATGGTCTGTTCCAGAGTT
Source organism: uncultured Alphaproteobacteria bacterium (assembly GCA_963738105.1). GTDB lineage: Bacteria > Pseudomonadota > Alphaproteobacteria > Rhizobiales > Xanthobacteraceae > Bradyrhizobium. The sequence continues at coordinate 259,374 of CAVTWC010000027.1, forward strand.
GTCCGAACAGCGCGCCGGCGCCATCTCAGGACTTCGCCGGTGAGGCCGCGCTATCCGCGATTGGTCAGCCTTGGCGATTCTTCTTTTTCTTTGGCTTCTTCTTGAAGGACGGCCTTTCAGGTGCCGCGCCGGGATGGCGCGGTCGTCCGGTATTGTCGGGCCAATCCCTGTTTTCTGCTTTCTTCTTGGGGCCAGATTCCTTGTCGAATCTATGACCGGCCTCGCGGGGAGGCTTGCCGTGCGGCCGGGAGTCTCTCTCCTCGCGCGGTCTGTCGTTATGGCGCGGGCCGCGATCGGCCGGTTTGTCCTCGCGCCGGGGGGCCTGCCATTTCTTTTCCGGCGGCGACTGGCTTGCCGGTGCATCGGCCAGCAACTCAATACGGATGTTGTCTTCCTTGTCGGGCCGCTTGATCTTCGCGGCGAAGGATTCGGCGACCCGTTCGGAAATCTCGAATTCGGTGGTGGTGTCGTGGATACGGATGGCGCCGATGTCCTGTTTGTCGATGCCGCCGCGACGGCAGATCATCGGCAACAGCCAACGCGCTTCGGCGTTCTTGCGCTTGCCGATCCCGGCACGAAACCACACGCTGCCTTCGGACATGCCGTTGCGCGGTGATTTCTTCTTCGAGGACGGCCGGGTATCGCGATCGTCGCCGCGCGGCGCGCGCGCGTCTTTCCGCGGGCCGCGGTCGTCACGGGAACGGCCTCCCTGATCGGGATCGAGAATGTCCTCCGGCGAAGGCAATCGTGCGCGATAAAGCCGGGCCAGCGCCGCAGCAACATCCTCGGGCGAGCGCTCGGCGAGCAACGCGCGCGCCAGCATTAGATCTTCGTCGGTGTTCGCCTCGGCGAACAGCGCGTCCTGCAACATGCGCTCCTGGTCGAGTTTTCGGATTTCATCGGCGCCGGGAGCCTTGCCCCAGATCGCGTCGATACCTGCCAGATTGAGCAGCAGTTCCGCGCGCCGCCGTCGTGCCGGTGGCACCAACAGCACGCTGACGCCCTTGCGGCCGGCACGGCCGGTGCGGCCGGAGCGATGCTGCATCACCTCCGCGTCATTGGGCAGATCGGAGTGAATGACGAGGTCGAGGTTCGGCAGATCGATGCCGCGCGCCGCCACATCGGTGGCGACGCAGACGCGTGCTCGGCCATCGCGCAGCGCCTGCAACGCCTGGGTTCGTTCGTTCTGGGTCAATTCTCCTGACAACGCGACGACTGAAAAGCCGCGTTCCAGCAGCGCCGTCTGCAAATGATTGACCGCATTTCGCGTGTTGCAGAACACGATCGTGCTCGGCAATTCAAAAAAGCGCAACACGTTGACGACACCGTGTTCGACGTCACCGGCGGCGATGCGGATCGCGCGGTACTCGATGTCGGCGTGGCCACCTTCATCGCCCGCGACGTCGACGCGAAACGCCTGCTGCTGATATTGCTTGGCCAAAGCGACGATACCGCGCGGCAGCGTCGCGGAGAACAACAGCGTGCGGCGGGTGGCGGGCGTCGTCTTGAGGATGAATTCCATATCCTCGCGGAAGCCGAGATCGAGCATCTCGTCGGCTTCATCCAGCACGACCGCCTTCAGTTCCGAGACGTCGAGACGGCCGCGGCGCAGATGGTCGCACAGCCGTCCGGGCGTGCCGACCACGATATGCGCGCCCGCGGCCAGTTCGCGCTGCTCGCGGCGTGGATCCATGCCGCCGACGCAGGAAACTACCCGCGCATCGGCATATTGGTAAAGCCATTCCAGTTCCCGATGCACCTGCAACGCCAGCTCGCGCGTCGGCGCAACAATCAGGGCGAGCGGCGCGGCAGCGCGCTCGAACCGGTCGGCGCTTCCGAGCAGATCATTGGCGATAGCGAGCCCATAGGCGACGGTTTTGCCCGAGCCGGTTTGCGCCGACACCAAGAGGTCGCGGCCGGCCGCATCGTCCGCCAGCACTGCGGTCTGGACCGGCGTCGGCTGGTCATATTGGCGCCCCGCCAACGCTCGGGCGAGCGGCGGGCTTGTGGGCATGAATGTCACGGGATGACCGATCTTGGTTCGTGGTTGGCCGGAAATATCTGATGGCTTCGAAATCGAAGCTGGGCGGCCGGGCCAATGTGAATGGAGTTGGCGACGCTTTAAGCCATCAGCGGCCAAAACGCCATCGTTGAATGCGAAACAACGCTATTTTGTCCGGAATAATGGACATTTGGCGCACGGGCCGTATGTGAACCATCATAGGTTGGAGAAACGAATGGGCCCGACCCGCGCGTCAGCAGCCCTCCCGGCCTGCACGTCCTCAACAAAACCTTAACTGGTAACAAGGTACTGTCGGTGATCGCTGCTGTCATAAAGGCGCACTCACATGCGACATCTTACGGTCTACAATCGCTTTGCCATGATCATCGCGGTTTTGAGTGTTGTCTTCATCGGCGCGCTAGCAGCTCAAGTGATGGTGCTTCGCAATACCGTCATCGAGGAACGTCGGACCAAGGTCTACGATCTGGTCGAGGCCGCGAAGAAGGTCCTGTCGAATTACGACGAAAAAGCCAAAGCCGGCAAGCTCTCAGCGGAGGAAGCACGGCAGCTTGCTTTCGATGCGATCGGCGCAATGCGCTGGGGCAAATCCGGTGACTATCTCGGAATTTACGGCGCCGGCAGCACCAATGCCGGTGTCACCTACGTGCACGCCAATCCGAAATACATCAATGTCAATCGCTGGGATTACAAAGACAATCAGGGCCAGCTGCTGATTCAAAACATCGTGGGCAAAGCCCGTAACGGCGGGGGCTACCTCGAATACCAGGTGCCGAAAGCGACGGGTGGTCCCGAGCTGCCGAAGCTCACCTATGCCGGCGGCTATGGTGAAGGCGACAAGCTGCTGGCAATCCAGGCAGGCGTCTATACCGACGATATCGAGGCGGTGGTGTTCGACCGTGCCATCTGGATCGCCGCGGGCGGTCTGGCGGGGTTGCTCGTCGCGGGGTTTGCCGCATTCGCTCTCGGTCGCGGCCTGGTTCGTCCGCTCGGCACGATATGCGGCGTGATGGACGGCCTGGCCAAGGGTGACTTGAGCGTTGAAGTCCCGTTCGTTGAGCGCCGTAACGAGATCGGCCATATCTCACGCAGCCTGGCCGTTTTCAAGGATCGATTGTTTGACGCCGAACGTCTCCGCGCAGAGCGGGAGGAGGCGACGGCCCGCTCCGTAGCAGAACGGAAATCGACCATGAGCCGGATCGCGGCCGAGTTCGAGAAAAGTGTTGGCGGAATTGTCGCCGGGGCCGCTTCGGCAGCCACCAATATGCAGCGCTCGGCGCAATCGCTGTCCGCAATCGCGAAGGAGACGACGCAGCAGAGCACCACCGTCGCCGCCGCCGCGCAACAGACCACGGCGAATGTGCAGACCGTGGCTGCCGCAGCCGAGGAGCTTTCGACATCGGGACAGGAAATCTCCCGTCAAATTGCACACTCGGCATCGATAGCGCAAAGCGCTGTTGCTCAGGCCGACCGCACCAATGCCATGGTGGAAGGGTTGCTGGAGGCGACACAGAAGATCGGCGAGGTGATGGGGCTCATTCAAAACATCGCCGCACAAACCAACCTCCTGGCCTTGAATGCGACGATCGAAGCCGCGCGAGCCGGCGAGGCAGGCAAGGGCTTTGCCGTGGTGGCAAGCGAAGTGAAGGCGCTGGCGACGCAGACCGCGAAGGCGACGGAAGAGATCACCGATCAGATCCAGGCGATCCGCGACGCCACCGGGGCAACGGCCGGGGCGATTCGCGAGATCGGCGCCACCATCGGGCAGATCGACGAGATCGCCACAACGATTGCCGCCGCGGTGGAGGAACAGGGTGGATCGACCAAGGAAATTTCCCGCAGCGTGCAGCAGGCCGCGCAGGGCACGCAAGGGGTCATGCAAAACATTGCCGGTGTGACGCAGGCATCGGGCCAGGTGGGAACCGCCGCCGAACTGGTTCTCGGTTCGGCCAGCGAACTCGCAAAGCAGTCCGAGCGCCTGAAGCAAGAGGTCGAGAGTTTTCTCGCAACAGTCCGGGCGGCATAGCGGCGCCGGCGACCACCGGGCGGTCTACCAGCGTTCGCATCTGAAGATTGCGGGAAGGGGGATCATCCAGCAGCCGGGCTGCTTACCCTCGCTCTGATCTCGATCCGCTTGAAATCAGATAAGTCTTTGACCCTATTGGCGCGTCACGGCCGATGAAGATGGGCACTATTGTTTCGCCGTAGCGCTATGAAGCAGCGGCTGCCCAAGCGATCGAGCTGGATAACCTGCGACGGCCTGCGATCTTGCGCTACGCCTCAAGAGCGGATGACCGCGGGCGGCGTCCACGAGCCGTCGGTGATCTCCACTTTCGGCCAATAGGAGCGGACGTACAGCGAAAAGTCGCCGCCCTTAGGCGCTGGCAACCAATTTCCCCGCAGCGGGTCGGACGGCGGATCGGCCTGCACATAGATCGTGAGCGAGCCGTCCGGATTGTCTTTTAGGGCCTTGTTCTTCGTTCCTGTTGAATAGCGCTTCAGCTCGTTGGGCTCGAAGAAATGATGCTGGTTGTAGAGCGTCAGCGACCAAAAGCCGTTGACCGGTGGGGTCTGATCCTTCGCAAATGTCACAGTGTAACGGTTCGCGCCGTTGAGTCGTGCGCCGCCTGCTTCGAGGTCCTGGTAGAAATACCTCGTTTCGGTTGGCGCGTTCACGAAGATGTTGGATTTGGCGACCGCCGTGCGGGTGAAGTAGTCGGTCCCGAAGGCCGCACCGTTCGAGACCGTGCTCCAATGATGCGGAAGCTGCAGTCCGAAGTTGCGAAATTCGAACAGCGGTTTCACTAGCTCGGCGTCGACCTCAATGACTGCCGTGGTCATGGCCTCTTTAAGCGTCGGGTCGTTATTCGCCGCCGCGAGCACGGCCTGCACTTGCGCGTAGCGTGCTTCCTCTCCAGGCAGCGGCGGCGCGTCGGCCAGCACTGTCGGGAGCACATCGAGGAAGGTCTGCGGCGGCACCCAGACAGTCTCCTCGTTGCTGCTGGATGTGGGGGACTGTTTGGGAATTTTGCTCCAATCAATGCTCTTCATGCGTCCGTCGTACTCGCCAGCCGGATACATGGTGATGCCACGCAGCACGCTCTGAATGACCTGTTTGTCCTCGGGGGTGTCGTCCTGAAACACGCGCGGGATGATTACGCCGGAGTTAGTCGACGCACGAAAAACCTTAGTAATACCCTTGGGGACCTCGCCCCTCCAGGCAGGGCCGACGAGCAGATAAAAGCCGGTGGTCGTTCCGTGCATCTTTCCGAGCGACGCAAAGCTGTCGGTGCGTAAATCGACGATTTGATAGACCCAAAACCGGTCGCCGAAGTCGGGCACTTGGATCACCACCGGAGACTGATCCAGAGCGAGCACGCTGTTGCCGTACACCACGTCCTGGTTGGGGCATGCGACCGCACGCTCCTCCGGCTCGATGTAGTCAGTGAGCATGGTAAGGCGATTGGGTGGCGCCACCGGCAATGGTCCCATCATCATCGGTTCGGGGAGCTTCGAAAACGCTAATCGTCGATTGTGGACGTTGACCATCGGCCACGCCCAGAAGAACGCGTCACGGGCGACCTGGGCAGCATAAGCTTGAGTGATTTTCGTGCCGGCGACCGGGCCGGCAGGCAGAGCGCGCACCCAGTTCGGCGATGGTGGCAGGGTCTGTGGATTGAGCGACGAAGTCTGCGCATGCGCACCTGGAATTCGGCCGCCGGCAAGCACCGAGACGGTCGCCAGCGTCGTCCCGCGGATCATGCTCCGGCGATCGAATGCGAAAGTATTCGTATGGCTCATGACATTCCTCCCGTCGCGTTCCGCTGGCTTGCCGTTGTCACGGCGTCGGCTCGATGTCGCCCGGCTTCCAACTCTTGTTGATCGCCGCCTCGGTCGGGCTGTAGAGCCGCAAGATCGCGAAGTAGCCTTTCCCGGGGATGGTCTTCATCCAGTTGCGCTCCTTGCCAGAAGGCGCGGTCGGCCCGAGGTAGAGCTCCGTCGAGCCGTCGGCGTTCTGCTCGGGCTTATCGCGCGAGCCAAGCGAAGGGAATGGCTGGCCGTTGGCGTAGCCTGACGAGTTTTCCGCTTCGTAGAGCGTCAGCGACCAGAAGTTCTCGGCCGGAACATTCGGTGGGAACTTCACGCGATAGCTGGCGCCGCCCGACAGCGGCGTGCCCGCGCGGTCGGTGAAGGCGACCATGTACTTCGCGCCCTTGCCCGGAATCTGCGAGATCATTCCAGGGCTCCACGCATAGTAGTCGGTAAAAAACCAGATGCGCGCGTCGAGGTCGCGGTACTTGCCCGCAGTCCTGGTCCAAGTCAGATCCAACGCTCCGCCGGGATTCGACGGAGGCCCGTCGGCAACCGGATTGACCCAACGGCGGTCGGGATAGATGAGAAACGAGCGACCCGCCACGGTTTCTTGTGTGCCGATGACGCGGCTCATCTTGTAAGCAATCTTCGCCGCACGATCGAGGATTGCACGCGCTGCCGCATCGGGCTTGAACGGCTGGCCTTGCACGATGCCGATGGCCGCCAGCATGCCGCGCCAGTCGGGATCGGCGAGCTGCGGGCCCTCGCCGTCGACCAGCGCCTTGAGTTGATCGAACGCGCCGGCGTCGCTGACGGGGAGCATGTTCGCGGGTACGCCGGACGCATCGGGGAATTGCATCGGTTTCGCGCTCGCCTGACCACCGAGCGGATAAATCTTCGTCGCCTCCATCACGTCGACAGCTGGCTTCAGATCGTTCGGGTCCTGATAGAATGAGCGCAGGAACACGAAGACATTGTTGGTGCCGGATCGATAGACGAAATGTCCATCGGGCACCGGGCCGGTATAGCCGGGCGGCAGGATCACGAACTTGCCGCCCTTCCCGCCGTCCGGCCCCGGCAGGCCGACATCGCCGAAGAAGGCATGACCGTCGATGGTCGGGCCGGGAATCGGGCGATGCCAGAAGTCGAGCAGGATTCCTTGCAGTCCAGGCGCGGCCTCGAACACCATCGGACCGTCCTTGCCGAGGTCGAGGTAGCTCATGGCGTAGATCACGTCGGAGTTGGGCGTCGTCACCAGTGTTTTGGCGTCGAGCCGTTTCTTCCAGACGGGGAGAATGCTGTAGCCGGCGCCGAACACTTTCTCAGAGCCGAACTTCATGCCCAGCGTGTTGATCAGGGGCAGGGCCCAGAGATAGGTCTGCGTCGCACGCTGGAACAGCAACTCGTCCTTGAGCAGCTTGCTCGTTTCAGGCGTCGGCCGGTTCTCGAACATCGCGCTGTTTGCCAAGGCGTCGTACCGCTCGGCTTGCGCGTGCGCGAACGTAGCGAGGCTGAGCTAGCAAACAAGATGCTTGCTGTCGATTCAATAGAGCCCGGACCATGTTGCCTCCGTCTACTAAAAGCTCCGATCTTGTTTGATCCCGTTGGGGCGCCTCCAAAGGGCAGCAAGGCATCGCTTATGGACTATGAACTGCGTTCCCGAGGGCACCATAAATAGTGCTGAGGCCAATATTGTCACGCCATTTGGTGTCGTGGTCCATAGGGAATACCTGGTGGGGAATTGCGCATTTCCCTAAACCACGCTGCGCCCCACCGCCCGGTAATGGGTCAATCGGGTCGATTTTGCGACATCAGCTTTAGCGTCCGCTATCCACAATGCCGGAAATTATCACGTGCGATTGGGTCCCGGTCTGCCGGCTCCTTCCTAAGCCGCAAGGTGCGGCCGGTCGGATCGCAAGCATTTTCAAACATGAAACGAACATTATGCTGAATCGCGAAAACTCGCATTTTCAGCTAAGTTCGCAATTCCATTCAGGAAACGACACATTGCGCGGCCTGACGAGGAGCCAGACCAGAGGCGGACCTTCAAGGCTGGCGCTGCGCGCCACCGCTTCGCGCGGCTGCGGCCTTGACCGCCCGCCTCCGCTCCGGCCAGGAGGCCTTCATGCGCTCAGGCAAGCCTTGAGCACCAAGGCAGCGGCTATCGCAGCGATCATCTTCGCGCGCTCGCCCAACGGGTCGAAGTCGATCAGAAAGAACTGCGCATCATGGGATCGAAAAGCGTGCTCCCGCGCACGCTCGTCGCCGATGAAAGCGCAAAAACGGCAGGTTCTGGCGTGCCCAGTTCTCTACCGAAGTGGCGCACCCGACACGATTCGAACGTGTGACCTTTGCCTTCGGAGGGCAACGCTCTATCCAGCTGAGCTACGGGTGCATCGGGGCCTCATTTAGCCGATTAGCCGGGCCACGGCAACGGTAAGTCCGCAGGGCTCGCCCTAGGGCCAATCCCATGAGGTTCGCGGCAAAACCCGGCTGGCGGTGTGCGCGCCGAGCGCCGTCAAGGTGCTGTAGCGCGCAGCCTTGTGGCGCATCAGCGCTATGACGCGTTCTCGCCAGCGGAGGTTCAGCCAGCAACCGATACAGCCGCCGACATGCCCCTTGGACTCCGGGCCGGCATGGTTCATAGACCATCGCAAAGAAAAGTCAGGGAAGGAAAACGATGCGGGTCTTGAGCCTTTGTTTTGGTCTGGCGTTGATGCTCGCTCTGCCGACTGCCGGCGTTGCACAGGATCACTACCCGTCCCGGCCGGTGCGTATCGTTGTCGGCTTCGGCCCCGGCGCCGCCGCCGATCTCACCGCCCGGGTTATTGGGCAGCGGCTGTCCCAGACCATGGGTCAGCAGTTCTTCGTCGAAAACAAGCCAGGTGGCGGAAGCACCGTGGCGGCCGAGCAGGTCGCCCGCGGTCCAAAGGATGGCTACACGCTGTTCATCGGCACCGTCGCGAATGTGATCAATGCGGTGATGGATCCCCATCTCGGGTTCGACTTCGCGAAAGACTTCGCGCCAATCGTCTACACCACGTCGTCGCCGAATATTCTGGTGGTGCATCCCTCGACCGGCGTCAGCTCGGTGAAAGAGCTGATCGCGCTCGCCAAGGCCAAGCCAGAGAAGATGTTTTTCGGCTCGTCCGGCGTCGGCACCTCGCCGCATTTGTCGGGTGAACTGTTCAACATGATGGCCGGCACCAGGATGACCCACGTGCCCTATTCCGGCAGCGCGCAGGCGGTCACGGACCTGATCGCCGGGCGGACCCAGGTGATGTTTTCACCGGCTTCGACGGTGCTGCCTTACGTCGAATCCGGTCAATTGAAAGCACTGGCATCCTCGGAGACGCAGCGCGCCTCCGCCGCGCCTGACCTGCCGACGGTTGCCGAGGCCGGACTTCCCGGCTTTGACACCAGCGTGTGGTTCGGATTCGTCGCGCCCGCGGGCACGTCGCGCGAAATCATCGGTCAACTCGCGCGTGGGATCGACGACGCCCTGAAGAATGACGACGTGATCAAACAGCTCCACACCGCGGGCCTCGATATCAGGGGCGGCACGCCGGAACAGTTTGGCGCCTACATCGCCAGCGAAACCGCAAAGTGGAATTCGGTCGTCGCAGCGGCGGGACTTCGCAAATAGTCTTGGCAAGTAGTCTTGGTCAAACAATCTCAAAAGCAAAAAGGAAACTCAGATGGCAAAACTGCGTGCGGTCGAATGCCGCGAATTCATCAAGGCGGCGATCGAGAAGGCGGACGAAATGGGCGTGCCGGTATCCATCGCGGTGGTCGGCCCTGAAGGCAATCTGATCGCGCTGGAGCGGATGGACGATGCCGGCTTCGTGACGCCGGAAACGGCCTGGGCCAAGGCCTATACGGTGGCGGCGTTCCGGTCGATGTCGCCGCGTTTCCCCGACGGACTGGTGATCCAGCAATGGTTCAAGGAACGCAATCCGCAATTGATGATTGCGATGGCCGTGATGTCGAACGGCCGGGTCGCGGCGTCGGGCGGCGCGGCGCCCGTGTTCAAGGGCAACGAGATGGTGGGCTGCTACGGTATCAGCGGCGCAACGTCGGATCAGGACGAGGTGATCGGGCAATATGCGCGCGCCAAGGCCGGCTGGGCGCATCTTCCCGCCGATGACACCGTGCACCCCGAGGTCAAGAAGCACATCAATGAATTATACGCCAAGGCCGGGATCAAGGACCGCGAGCTGTAGGCGTTTCGCGCAATCAGGCCGGAACGATCACCTTGCCGATCGGCCACAGTGCGATGCCGGCGAGCTTCAAATGCGCCCACGCAAAGGGGATGCCGATAATCGTGACGGCGAGCACCACCGCCGTCACGAGATGTCCCAACGCAAGCCACCAGCCGGCCAGCACCAGCCAGATGATGTTGCCGATCAGGCCGAGCGGGCCGGTGCCGATGTCGTGCTGGCCGGTGACGTGCTCGCGGCTGACGGCCTTCTGGCCGAACGGCAGCAACGTGTAGACCGCGATGTTGAACGCGGCCCTCGCCCAAGGCAGGCCGATGATCGTGATCGCCATGATGACAGCCGCGATCAGCCAGCCGAATGCCATCCACGCGCCACCGATGAGGATCCAGAGGATGTTCAGCAAAATCGAAACGGCGGGCATGCGATGACTTTTTGCAATGGGCCTGTGCTCGCGATTATAGCCCATTGAACCAAATCTTCATAAGAATAATCTGTCGAAAGGGCCGGCAAGGCCAACGCGGCGGAAGTCCGCGACATCAGGGAGAGAATGATGAAAAAGCTGTTGGCCGCCGTCTGCATGGCGGCATTGATCGCGTCGGTGCAGGCGGTCCGCGCCGAAGACATCACCCGCTTTGCGCCATTGAAGGCCGATGAGCTATCGCCGTCGCAAAAAGCATGGGCCGACATGATCGCCGCGCCGCCGCGCAACGCCAAATTCGGCGGGCCGCCCTACCGCGCCTATATCCGCAATCCCGAACTGGCGCCTCGGCTGTCGGCGCTGTCGGAATATCTGCGCTGGAATACCACGCTGGCGCCGCGTTTGAGTGAATTCGCCATTCTGATCACGGCACGGCAATGGACCGCCCAATATGAATGGTTCGCGCATTATCCGCTGGCGCTGAAAGCCGGCCTCGACCCTAAGATCCTGGGCGACCTCTCGGCAGGCCGGCGTCCGGATAATATGAGGGATGACGAGGCCGCGCTCTATGATCTCGCTACCGCGCTCTATCGCGACAAGAAGGTGACCGACGCCGTCTACAAGGCTGCGGTCGACCAATTCGGCGAACGCGGCGTGATGGATATCATCGGCATCATCGGCTATTACGATCTGGTCTCGATGACGCTGATCACCATGCAGGCGGGCGCGCCGAACGACAGCGTTGCACCGTTGCCGGTCCTGTCGAAATAAGGTCTGTCGAAATAGTAATCATTCGAAACCGCGATGGCGCGAGCGCAACTTCAGCTCGCGCCACTCAGCGGCGATAGCGCTCGCCGCGCGTGGTGACCGGGCGAGCTTGCTCGCGCGGCCGGCTTGCCGAACTGAAACGCGTCTCGCTCAGGAGCTGAACCATCGGCTTGAGTTCTTCCAGGAATATCGGCCGGGAAAAATAATAGCCCTGCGCGTAGCGGATCTTGGTCGCGGCCTGCAGATAAGCCAACTCCTCGTAGGACTCGATGCCTTCCGCGATCACGGTCATGCCGAGCGCATCGCTCAGCGATTCGATCGCCCGCAGGATGCCCTGGCTGCGCGGACGCTTATGAATGTCGGTGATGAAGGAGCGGTCGATCTTGATTTCGTCGGCGGTGATGTCGGCGAGCGCCGATAGCGACGAATAGCCGATGCCGAAATCGTCGATCGAGATTCCGACCCCTAGCTTGCGGAAGATAGGCAGGATCTCGGCCTGAAAATGGCTCTTGGTGACGAAGGCGTCTTCGGTCACCTCGATCATGAAGCGTTCGGGATAGCCGGTCGCTTCGAGCGCTTGCGCCAGCGAGTGCATGAATTCCGGATTGCCGGCCTGCTTCGCCGCGACGTTCATGCTGATCGAGGTGTCGTGACCGAAGGTGTCGTTGATCAGGTCGATCGATCGTACGATCTCGGCCAGCACCAGATGCGTCAGCTCGTCGATCAGGCCAAGTTCGACCGCGAGATTGATGAAAGTGCCGGGGGCCTGAATGACGCCCTCATCGTCGCGCAGCCGCACCAGTGCCTCGATGCCCTTGATATCCTGGGTGCGGATGTCGACCTTGGCCTGGAACGCGCAGCAAAATCGTTTTTCCAGGATGGCGAGCCGCAGCGACTGCTCGACCTTCATCCGCGCCAGCGCCTCGCGTTCCATGCTGGCGTCGAAGAATACGGCCGCACCCTTGCCGTCGCTCTTGACGCGATACATCGCAATGTCGGCGTTCTGGCGCAGCTCTTCGTAGCTGCGGCCATGTTCGGGATAAAGGCTGACCCCGATCGAGGTCGATGCAAATATCTCCGAACCGTCGATGAAGAACGGCGCCTTGAGCCGCTGCAGCGTGAAGTGAATATATTCCGCCACCTCCTGCTCGTTCTGGATCGGATTGAGCAGCAGCAGGAATTCATCGCCGCTGATCCGCGACAGCATGTCGGACTCGCGCAAATTCAGTCCAAGACGCTTGGAAACCTCGACCAGCAGCGTATCGCCGGCGCCGTGGCCGTAATAATCGTTGATGTGCTTGAAATTATCGATGTCGAGGAAAGCGAGTGCGAACCTGGCCTGGGGGTCTTCATGACGCAGCAGGGCGTTGGCGCGGTGTTCGATCACGCGCCGGGTTGGTAAATCGGTCAGTTCGTCATAATAGGCCGATCGAAACAGTTGATCTTCGACCGCCTTCAATTCGGTGATGTCGGCGGAGCTCGATAGCAACAGACGGCGGTCGGCAATCTGGACCGGCCGGTGGGTCGTGAGCAGGACCTGCTTGACGGAGCCGTGGGCGATGGTTTCCTCGGTGGCGGCCGTGCGGCCTGAGCGCAGCACTTCGAGGCCAGCTTCCCGGCGGTGATCCAGCTCTTTCGACGCCGAGGGGGCCGCGCCGGTGGTAACGCCGAGCTGCGCGGCAGCAGCGTCGTTCATCAGCAGGAAATCGCCTTGCTCGTCCTGAACCGTGACGCCGGTAGGTAATTGCTTGAAAACATCCCGCAGTATGCCGAGTTCGCCGTCGGCGGCGCCTTCATGCGCGTCGTCGGGGGCGGCAGTCTGCAGATTGAAATGATGGCGGCTTTGCATGCCGCCCAGCTTGCCGATCTCTCTCTTAGGTTTGGTTAAGCGGGAACAAAAAACACTGTGACATGTCGAGCGGCCGTCGATTTCAATCCGGTCGCGGCGACTTGTCATTAACAGAGTGTCAACGGTCGATCAGAATGTTCATCTGTGCGGTGGGTCTTCAACGCCATCTAGGGCAGATCACCTTTTGGGATGCGGCATTGCATCGTACAATGGATGCCGGTCTTCAGGAAGGAGACCTCGGTCCGGCCGTCGAACGGCCTCAACGCGGAATTCAGCAATTTGGTGCCGAATCCGGCCTCGCCGACCGGCCCGACCGTCGGACCCTCGGTTTCGTCCCAGACAATGGTGAGACGATCGTCCGACACCGTCCACGACACCTGCAATAAGCCACGCGCGGCGGCGAATGCGCCGTATTTGCCGGCATTGGTCGCCAATTCATGAAATATCAGCGCAAGGCTGACCGCCAGTTTGGCGGGAAGAAACAGTGGATCACCGTTCAGGGTAAATCGGACGTGCCCGTAAGGCCCGAGTTCGGAGAGCAGGAGATCCTTGATGTCGCAACCGCTGCCATCGACTCGCGCGATCAGATCGTCGGTCGCCGCCAGCGCCCGCAGCCGGCCATCGATCGCGGCCCAGACCTGCGGCTGATTATGCAAGACCTGATGAAGAACGGCGTGAATGATCGATAATTTGTTTTTCAGCCGGTGCTGCAGCTCATCGACGACGAGCTTGCGGTATTCCTCTTCCTGGGTCAGGCGCTTGGCGATATCCCTCTGACGCGCGGCGACCGACCGATAGTGCTCGATACCCCATATCGTGAGGCCGCATACCGCCAGAAAAATCACCAGCAGCGCGAACCGGGCGGAATCGCTGGAAGTGTTGCTGAAATTGATGCTCACCCCCAGCACGCCGCTGAGCAATGCGGTCGCGAGCCCGACCCGCACGCCTCCAAACGCGGCGGCAAAGAACACAGCCGGAAAATAAGGCGTAAAAAATACATCCGGCCGGATCAGCGAAAGGCACCATCGGACAAGTGTCGCGAGCGCGAGACAAAAAACGGCAAATCCGACGCTGAAAAGGAGTGACGGTTGCGAGATGCCCTGCCAACTCCGCCGAAACTCGTCGATCCATTTCGCCATGCGCCAGTTGAGCCCGATCAGCTAATCCAAAATAAGGCCAAGCATAGAGCAAAATGCACGGGCCGGGGCCTCGGGTGTCCCGCGCCAACGCAATAAAGCGTCGCTTGCTTTGTTCCCGAGGGCTGGGGATATTTGGACCAAGACAGATGGAATCAGGGAGGATCCTATGGGACGGCTTGACGGCAAAGTTGCGGTGATCACCGGCGCGACCAGCGGCATTGGGTTGCGGACGGCCGAGATATTCGTCGCCGAAGGCGCGAAAATTGTGATCGCCGGGCGCCGCGCGCCCGAGGGCGAGACCTTGGCGAAGAAGCTCGGCGCGGCCTGCGTCTTTCGCCAGACCGATGTCACGGTTGAGGCGCAGATGCGGTCGCTGATCGACCAGGCGGTGGAAAAATTCGGACGCATCGACTGCCTTTTCAACAATGCCGGCGGCCCGGCCCAGACCGGCGGTATCGAAGGCCTCGAAGTCGATCGCTTCGATGCGGCTATGGCGACGCTGGTGCGCAGCGTCATGCTCGGGATGAAACATGCCGCGCCCCATATGCGCCGCCAGGGCTCCGGCAGCATCATCAACAATGGCAGCATCGCCGGACGGCTCGCCGGGTTTTCCTCCTCGGTGGTCTATGGCGCCGCCAAGGCGGCCGTCATTCACCTCACCAAATGCGTGGCGATGGAACTCGGCGAAGCCGGCATCCGCGTCAACTCGATCTCGCCGGGCGCGATCGCCACCGGCATCTTCGGCAAGGCGCTCGGCCTGTCGGTCGAGGCGGCGGAGAAGACGCCGGACGTGATGCGGGAGGTCTACAAGACCGCGCAGCCGATTCCGCGCGCCGGATTGCCCGAGGACATCGCGCATGCCGCGGTATTCCTCGCCAGCGACGAATCCAGCTTTATCAACGGCCATGATCTGGTGATCGATGGCGCCATTACCGGCGGCCGCAACTGGAGCCAGCAGCAACAGGGCTACGTCGCCCTGCGCAAGGCGTTCGATCAAGGCAAGTGAACCCGGAGTAGACGGCCGCCGCTTGCGTCAAGCAACCGGACAAAAGAGGGAGTTGTTGATGTCTGCAACATTCGATGTACGCGCGGAAGTTCGCCCGCTGTATTTGGCCATTGTCGCGGGTCTCGCCTGCGCCTTCGCGGCCGGCAAGACGCTGCCATTGATGATGGACGCGGTCTCGATCATTTCCGAGCCGCTATGTGCAACGGCTGAGCCGACGGGATCGACGCTCGATGTCGTCGAGCCGATCGGTTCTTATGCCTTGCCGAACGTGCCCGGCAAACGCGTCACCATCGTGCGCGTATTCTATGGTCCGGGCGGATTTACCCGCCCGCATCGGCATTCCGGCTCCGTCACCGCCTATATCACTAAAGGCGAGATCCGCTCGCAGCTGGGGGGCGGTCCGGTCGAGACCTTCAAGGTCGGCCAGTCGTTCTTCGAGCCGCCGGGAGCCACCCATCTGGTGTCGGCGAATGCCAGCAACACCGAACCGGCGGAACTGATCGCGGTGTTCGTTGCCGACGAGGGCGCGCAGCTCACGACACTGCTCGAATAGCGGTCTGGTGTCGTGGGGCGGCACCGTATGGACGGCGGCGCGGAGGTGACGATATGGATGCAAGGCTGGAGCGGAATCTCCGATTGCTTCTCGCCGTCGTGGCTTGTGGTGCAACTGCCGGGCTCGCCTTTAGCGTCCCGCAGGGCCACTCGGCCGTCGTGGGAGTGAGCTACGGGGTAGTGATGGGCGGAACGCTCGGTGCCATCGAGCTGTTCATCCTCAACGGGCCGATGCGCGATTGGCTCAGCCGCCTTTCGTTCACGGCGGCCTTTGCCATGCGCAGTGCGATCTACGCCGCGGTTATTGCCCTGCTGCAATGGCTGCAGCCGGGCGAGTTCGTCGCCGGTCTGCCTCCGGAATCGGCCCGCGCGTCATTCTGGTCCGGCTTCATCTATTCCGCCGCCGTCTCGGTGCTGTTCAATTTCGGCTTCGCAATTACAAATCTGATCGGGGCGCGCTCGTTGCTGAATTTTCTGACCGGACGGTATCACGTCCCGGTCGAGGAAAATCGCTTCGTGCTGTTCGTCGACATCGCGGGGTCGACGGGATTGGCCGAGAGCCTGGGTGGCCTCGCTATTCATCGGCTGCTCGATCGTACATTTCGCCTCCTCACGCTGTCGGTCGTGGATTATCGCGGCGAAGTGCTCAACTATGTCGGCGACGAAGTGATTGTGACCTGGCCCGAACGCGAGGGCGCGGTCGATTGCCGCCCGCTGCGTTGCTTCGTGGCGATGCGACACGAACTGGCGGGTGCGGCGAGCCAACTCGAACGGGAATTCGGCGTTACACCCCGGATTCGCGGCAGTTTGCATTTCGGCCCCGTCATTATCGGTGAGATCGGCGACATCAAACGGGCCATCGTCTTCAATGGCGACGTCATGAATACCGCGGCAAGGCTTGAAGAGCTCAGCCGCCAGGTCGATGGCGGATTTCTGGCTTCGCGCGCGGCGATGGAGCGGTTCAGCACGGTGCCGCCGTTCGCGGTGCGCGATCTCGGCAGGCTAGCGATTCGCGGTCGCGCTGACGGCATCGACGTGGTCGGCATCGACGCGCCGGTCGCTGCTCTGGCCTGAGCGTTCTTATCCGGCCGACGAGATTACGACGCGCAATCCGTCGCGCGGCTTGGGGATCGGCCACATCGCCCAGTCCGGCGTGGTGCCGGGCTCCAGCGAGACCTTGAGATTTTGCAGGAAATGCCGCGCGAAACATTTCGCCTGCATATAAGCGAAGTGCAATCCAATACACATATGCGCGCCGCCGCCGAACGGAACATAGGCGAAGCGATGGCGCGCGCGTTGTGCCTCTTCGGTGAAGCGCAAGGGATTGAAGGTTTCCGGGTCGGGCCAGATCTCCGGCATATGATGGGTGAATACCGGATTGACGCCGACCATGGTGCCGGCCGGGATCGCATAGCCCTTGAACGTCACGTCCCGGATCACCCGGCGCGGAATCGACGGCACCGGCGGCCTCATTCGCATCGCTTCCTTGAACGCCATTTCGGACAGCGGCATGGCTTCGAGATTGTCGAAGGTGGTGGGATCGCCGGGCGCGATGCCGAGGCCTGCTACTTCTTCGCGCAGCTTGCTCTGCCATTCCGGGTGGGTAGCTAGTGCCGCGACGAACGACGTCAGCGACGAGGTCAGCGTGTCGTGCGCCGCCATCATCAGGAAACTCATGTGGTCGACGATATCCTGCGTCGACAGCAGCGCGCCGTCCTCATGGGTGGCGCGGCACAATTGTGAAAACAGATCTTCGCCGCCCTTGGCGCGGCGGATCGGAATCTGCTCGGAGAAGTAGGCCACGATGCGCTTGCGTCCCTTGACGCCGCGCGCCATCTTGGTACCCGGCAGCGGTTTGCGGATCACCGCGATCGCGGCGGCGACCATGTCGACGAAAGCGCGGGTGATCTCGTCGATCTCCGGCCCAATCTCGGCGCCGAGGAACGAGGTCGCCGCGAGATCCAGCGTGAGCTGCTTCATCGCCGGATAAAACAGCATCGGTCCGGGCTTCGCCTTCCATTGCGCAACCCGTGCGGCAATGCCGGCATCCAGCGCCGTGAGATAGGATTTCATCGGCCCGGATTTGAACGCGACGGATAGCGCGCGGCGGTGCAGACGGTGCTCCTCGAAATCGAGCAGCATCAGCCCGCGCGGAAACAGCAGGCCGAGGACCTGCCCCCAGCCGTGGGTCGAGGAGAATTGCTTGGCCTGGTCGAACAGCACGAGCTCGTTGGCCTCGGGTCCGAGCAGCACGACGCTGGTCTCACCAAAAATATGGCTGCGATAGACCAGGCCGTATTTGGCGGCGCAGCGTTCGATCTGTCCCTTGGGATCGGCGAGCACATCAAGGGTCTTGCCGATGATCGGCCAACCTTCATCGCCGGGAATATGCGTCAGCGAATTGCGCTTCGGCGGGGTGAAGGCCATCACGGGGGAAGCCATAGTTTGCATCGACATGGCAATCGCTCCGGTTGATTCCGACTGTGATGTAAAAGATCACGTCGCCCGTATTTTTATAGAATAGCGCGTTGTCGTCGTGGTGCAAAGGCGTGCCGCCCTTCCGGACGGATTTAGGCCGGTCTATAAGGGAAATAACGCTGCAGGAAGCGCGGTAGAAAAACGAAACAGGGCAGGGAGCGAACAGATATGTCGAGGATTTCAGGCACAGGATTGCTGATGTTGGCCGCGATCGGCGGAATCCTGATCGCGCCAATGGCGGCGCAGGCGCAAACCAGGCCGCTGGTGAAGAGCCTCGGTCCTGATTTCCCGAAGAGCGAGCTCTTCATCGGCAACAGCTTCTTCTATTACAATAACGGTCTGCCCGGGCATCTCTCGCTGCTGGAAAAGGCCGCCGACCCCGAGCACAAGCAGGACTATCGCACCACCATGGTGACGATCGGTGGTTCCGGCTTCGACTGGCATGACGTCGAGAGCTATTTCCGGCCCGACGCCATCGGCCGCTATTCGTTCGATGACCACAACAATGTCATCTTCAGCAAGTCCGGCAAGCTCTACGATGCCGCGGTCATGATGGATTGCAGCCAGTGCCCGATCCATCCGACGCTGAAGTCGGTATTCACCGAATTCGTCAAAAAGGACACCGACATCGTACGCTCCCACGGCGTGACGCCGGTATTCTTCATGTCCTGGGCCTATGCCGACAAACCGGAGATGACCGCTCAATTGGCTGAGGCTTATACGGTCGCGGGCAACGCCAACAACGCGCTGGTGATCCCGGCAGGTCTCGCCTTTGCACGCGCGCTGAGCAAGCAGCCAGAACTCAATCTCTATGCCGCCGACAAGCGGCATCCGAGCTTAGCCGGCACCTATCTTGCCACCTGTACGACATTTGCGGCGCTGACCGGCCGCTCGCCGGTCGGCAACAGCTATCTCGCCGGGATTGACGAGCCGACCGCACATTTCCTGCAAACGGTGGCGTGGGAAACCGTGCAGGATTATTACGGCAAGTAGGTTGTTTGCCGAGTAACGGCAACATCAGCGTCGTCCTCGCATTCGCAGGGACGACGCTATTTCGTTGTTCAAACCCGGCGCCCTCACGCCTTGCGCTTGGCGGCTTCCTTTTGCAGGTCCGGCGCGTTGACGGTCGGGATGGCGACGCGGCCGGGGCCGGTCAAGGGAAGTGCGGCGGCGGCCTTGTCGTTTTCCATGATCTTGGCCATCACGGCTTGCCCCGCGCGCTCGAACACTTCGCGATTTTCGACCAGATATTGCCGCGACTTGCGCAGGCCTGAGACATAGCCGTTGATTTCCGGCACCACATAGCGCGCCACCATATCCCAGCTGCGGCGGGTGTTTTCCGGATTGGCCCAGTCGTGCACGAAGCCGATGATGGTGCCGACGCCGCCCGAGACGTCGATCAGGTTTTTGATGGTTTTGACCAGATCATCCGGCGTGCCGATGGTGGAGGCGGCATTTTCGCCGCCGGCGGTCTTTTCGATGGCGTCCTCGGGCGAGGTGAACGGCTGCACGCCCGGCCGCTGCAGCGTGCCGACGGTATATTCATTGTGCCAGCGCAGCAGTCCGGCGCCGGCTTCGCGCCGCGCCTGTTCGCGGGTTTCGGCGATGTGCCAGCTCAACAGCACACGCCAGTCGGCGCGGCTGACCGTGGTACCGTGCTTCTTGGCGGCGTCCTCGGCAAACCCCCATTGCGTCGGCAGCGCCATCAGGCCCTGCGTCGACATCGAACCCAGCGAGATGATGCCGATGCCGTATTTGCCGGCCAGCGTCATGCCCGAGGGCGAGATCTGTGACGCCACCACGAACGGCATGTCCTCCTGCAGCGGCAGCAGCTGCAGCGCCGCGTCGTTCATGGTGAACCAGTCGCTCTTGGCGGTCACGCGCTCGCCCTTGAACAGCCGGCGGATGATCGCGATCGCCTCGTCCTGACGGTCGCGCTGCGTCATCGGATCGATCCCGAGCGTATGCGCGTCGGAAGCCAGCGCGCCCGGGCCGGAGCCGAAGATAGCGCGGCCTCCGGTCATATAGTCGAGCTGCACCATGCGCTGCGCGACGTTGAAGGGGTGGTGATAGGGCAGCGAAATCACGCCGGTGCCGAGCTTGATGCGTTTGGTGCGCTCGCCGGCTGCCGCCAGGAACATCTCCGGCGATGCGATCATTTCCCAGCCCGAGGAGTGATGCTCGCCGCACCAGAACTCGTCGAAACCGAGCGCGTCGATCTGCTCGACGAAATCGAGGTCGCGGCGGAATTGCAGCAGCGGATGCTCGCCGATCGGGTGATGCGGGGCGAGGAAGGCTCCGAACTTGAGGCGCGCCATGGGTTTTTCTCTCCGGGGCTTTGTTTTTGTTGTGTGCTTGCCTGCAAACTACGGGCTGGAAACAGCCAAGGCAATCGCGGAAAGCGCACGGCGGGACATGGATGCCGTGCGAGCCAAGCGGGAGTATGCCGTCGCCCGGAATTTCCTCCATCTTCCTGTGAGCGACGGTCGCATGCGGCTGACCATCGCTACATCCACGCGCTCGCCATCGCTGTTATGGCTGCACGGCCAGCGCTCTGACCACGCGAAAACTGTTAAGGGTGCCGACCGGGAAAGCGTTGCGACTGCCGGACCGCTGCACGAGCGCCATGCCCATCCATCCGCCGCCGCGCAGCATGCGCCGCGTACAGTCTCCTTCGAGCCATGGCGAACCGTCGCTCGGCGTGTCCTCGTTGTAGCGTTTGTTGTAGCAATCTTCGGTCCATTCCTCGACATTGCCGGTGACCTGGTACAGCCCGAACTTGTTCGGCAGATAGGAGTCGACCGGCTTTGGTCCCTTGCTGGCCTCACCATAGGGGCCGCCGGGATAGTTGTTGCTGGCATTATAATTGGCGTTCTGGCTGGAAATGGTCTTGCCAAACCAGAATGGCGTCGTGGTGCCGGCGCGGGTGAAGTATTCGCGCTCCGATTCGCTGGGCAAACGATAGGTGCGGCCGACCTTGCGCGAGAGCCAGGCAAGGTAGGATTTGGCGGCCTCGAAATCGATGCCGGCCGCCGGCATGCGGCCACGGCCATATCCGCCGTCGTCGCCCTTGTTGCCGCCGCAACCGCCATCCGCCAGGCAGGCGTCCCACTCGTCAAACGTGATGCTGAAGCGCCCGACGGCGAGCGGCTTTGGAATGTTGACGGTATGCTGCGGGTCTTCGCCCTTGAGGCGATAGGGCTCGTCGGCCGGCGTGCCCATGACGAACGAACCCTTCGGGATCACCACCATTTCCGGGCAGAATTCGCACTCCTTGAAACTGTCTTTCGGCTTTAGCGCCTGCTCCAATTCCGGCGTCAGAGGCTGCACGCCTTTATCCGGGATGATCTGTCTGGGCAGCGGAAGCGGTGGTTGCGGCTGCGCTTGTTCGGGCGGCTTCGCCCGGACATGCCTGATTTTGGCGGATACGCCGCTGGCAAATGAAATGGCGAGCGTCGCCGCCAGGGCGGCCAGCAGTCTTGATGTGACAGACATAAGGGATCCTTGCGCAAAACCTGTGTGGTTTGGTCGCGTGCGGAACCCACCGCGTTCATATCATTATGGGAGCGGGAGCGAAGACAGCTATCGCGTCATTCGATTTCCCTGCGGATCCTTACCTCCGAGGTAATCGCAGCCATGACCGCAAGCTGGGATGATCCGATGCATCAGATCCACACGATTGGGGCCGCTTCGCATGCATCAGATGGTTTCAACTCCCATCGAGACCTCGCGCCGCTGGTGGGTGCTTGCGATCGTCGTCGCCGCCCAATTCATGTTCGGCGTCGATGCCTTCATCGTCAACGTTGCGATCCCGACCATCGCGATCGAATTGCACACCAGCTCGGCGCAGATCGAGGCCGTGATCGCGATCTATCTGATCGCCTATGCGACGCTGGTGGTCACCGGCGGCCGGCTCGGCGATATCCATGGCACTAAAAACATATTCATCGCGGGCGTGCTCGGATTCACGCTGACGTCGCTGTGGTGTGGCCTGGCGCAATCCGGTCCCGAATTGATCGTGGCCCGGCTGGCGCAGGGCGCCACAGCCGCGATGATGGTGCCGCAAGTGCTGGCGACGCTTCATTTGTTGTTTTCAGATGGATCGCGTGGCCGCGCCTTCGGCATCTATGGCATCGTGCTGGGCCTCGCGGGCGCCGCGGGTTTTTCGCTCGGTGGTGTGCTCGTGACATCCGATCTCGCAGGTCTCGGCTGGCGCGTGGTGTTCTTTGTCAATGTGCCGTTCGGGCTTCTCATCGCGGCCGCGGCCTGGCGGATCATGCCGTCGGTGCCGTGCCGTCCCGGCACCCGGCTCGACGTACCGGGTGCGGTTGTGCTGTTTTGCGGGCTGGTGTGCCTGATCGGGCCATTGTTGTTCGGTCACGATCTCGATTGGGCGCCGTGGCTCTGGCTGGTGATGGCGTTGGGCGTCGTCATCATTGCCGCGTTCCTGCGGCTCGAGCGCGCGGTCGCACATCGCGGTGGCTTGCCGCTGGTCGACCTCGCGCTGTTGTCCGACAAGGCCTTCATGCGTGGCTTGTACGCCGCTTTCTTTTTCTTCTTCGCCAATTTGTCGTTCTATCTGGTCGTGACCATGTTCATGCAGAAGGGCTTGCAGGTTCCGCCACTGCAGGCGGGTCTGATGTTCGTGCCGCTGGCGCTGACATTTGTGGTCGCCTCGCGGCACAGCGCTGCGCGCGCCAAACATCGCGGCACGCTGGTGCTGATCGAAGGCTGCGTGGTGCAGATCGCGGGCCTTGCGATGTTGGCGCTGACGGTCGCGAGCATTGAAAAGCCGAGCCCGGTTTTGCTGGCGCTGGTATTAGCCGTCTTCGGTTACGGCCAGGGGCTGGTGATGGCGCCTTTATCCGGTGTCGTGCTTTCCACGGTGAAGCCGGCCAGCGCTGGCTCGGGTGCGGGGATGTATGGCACGACGTCACAAATAGCCAACGCCGCGGGCGTGGCGGCGATCGGCGCGGTATTTTTTTCAGTCGAAGCTATCAGGTCGGTGGTCCCGGCTCTGTTTGCCGCGTTGGCGCTGTTCGCGCTGTCAATTGCCACTTGTGCGGCATTCCTGAGCTGGATGCGCCGCGTCGTCGCCTGAAACGCAATCAGGCACATCGGGTCGCTTTCGCCACAACCTATCAGGGAAAGACAGTACACATCCTTTTTATTTTGCAGTGCAGCAACTATCTGGTCTTGGTGGGCGTAATACATAATAGAAGTCTCTCGCCAAGGAGCTGCCGGTGTCTCTTGCCAAAAATGTTGAGTTTCTGCGAAATCTGCCAAAGCTGCATCAAATCAACGGTCTGGGAGATTTCGCGCGAAGTTTGACGCCCGGTGCTGGCAGTCCGCTGACGGAAGTTACCGATTTTGGCGCCAATCCGGGCGATCTCCGGATGTTTTCGTTCGTTCCCGACGAGCTTCAACAGCCGCCGGCGCTTGTCGTGGTTTTGCATGGCTGTGGTCAGACCGCGACTGGCTACGATCTCGGCGCTGGCTGGTCGGCGCTCGCGGAGCATTATGGCTTTGCATTGCTGATGCCGGAGCAACAACGCTCGAACAATGGCCAGGGCTGCTTCAACTGGTTCCATCCGGAAGACATCACCCGTGATCACGGCGAAGCTTGTTCGATCCGGCAGATGATCGCGCGCATGGTGAGCAATCATGGCGTCGATAGCCACCGCATCTTCGTCACCGGGCTTTCCGCCGGCGGCGCGATGACCTCGGTCATGCTCGCAACCTATCCTGAAATGTTCGCGGCTGGTGCCGTGATCGCGGGCCTGCCGTACGGTGTTGCCACCAATGTGCGGGAAGCGCTGAGCGGCATGCTGCAATCATCGGCACGACCGGCGGGCGAGTTGGGGGAGCTGGTGCGAAGCGCATCAGAACACAAGGGACCGTGGCCGAAGCTGTCGGTGTGGCACGGTAGTGCCGACCGCACCGTCAATCCCGCGAACGCGAATGAGATCGTCAAGCAATGGCTTGATCTGCATCAGTTGCCGGCGACGCCGATGTCCAGTGGCATGGTCGATGGCTATCCGCACCAGGTGTGGTGGAACGCGGATGGCGAGACCATCATCGAATCCTACACCATCACCGACATGGCACATGGCACGCCGCTTGGTGTCGCAGAAAACGACGAGCGATACGGCGCGGAAGGTGCGTTCCTGATCGAAACCGGAATCTCGTCCTCGCATCACATCGCCAGCTTCTTTGGATTGACCGAGCGGATCAAGCGGCCCCGCGTCGAGGAATCTCCGAAACAGGCCGCCAAGCCCATTCCCCAACCTGCTCCGGCGGCCCCGCGAGCGGCGGATATTGCCGCCGTGCTCCAGCCGCTTGCGAAGCTGCATCGTGCTTCCGAGACGCCGCCTCAGCAACGCCGGGCGATCGATGTCGGCGGCGTCATTACCCGTGCGCTGACGGCTGCGGGCCTGATAAAATAACAAGCCCCATGAAATGAAGGCGCGCGGCGGCATCCGGTTTATGCCGCCCGCGGCCGATTTACGGCATCGCGACGGGGTGTTGTGGTTAACGCCGCCGGCGCTGGCCGATGATTTTGTTCTATTCTGCCAATAAACTTGAACTAAATCCCCGGCCGCGCGTTTGTTGGGATTGTGACAGGCGGTTAAGTTCCGGCTGCTAATTTGGGCTGAATTGGCCTCCGATAGCTCCTGATGCTGAAAATCAATGTACCGAGTTCTGCGGATTTCCTCGCCGGCGGCGGGGAAATGGGCGCATTGATGCGGCAGCATGACTGGTCGCTCACTCCGTTGGGGCGGCCTGCGACCTGGCCGCAAAGTCTGCGGACTGCCGTGCGGCTGTTGCTGAACACCAACCATCCGATGTTCATCTGGTGGGGTCCGCATCTCACTCAATTTTACAATGATGGCTATCGCCAGACCATGGGCCCCGAGCGCCACCCGTCGGCGCTGGGTCAGAACGGTCGGGAATGTTGGGCTGAGATCTGGGATATCATCGGTCCGCAGATCGAGCAGGTGATGAGCGGCGGCGGTGCGACCTGGCACGAAAACCAGCTCGTTCCGGTGACGCGTCACGGCAGGCTGGAGCAGGTCTACTGGACCTACGGCTTCAGCCCGATCGACGAAGACGATGGCGTCGGCGGCGTGCTTGTCGTGTGCCGCGACGTCACCAAGGATTATCTCGCCGCGAGCGCGTTGCGCGAACGCGAGGCTGAACTCGCGCGCGTGCAGCAGGTTGGCCGGATCGGCGGCCTCGAGGTCGATCTGAGGACCGGCTTCCGCAACCGCCGCTCGCCGGAATATCTGCTGATTCACGGATTGCCGCCTGACGCCGCCCATGAATCCCACGAAGGCTGGGTCCGCCGCATCCATCCCGAGGATCGCGAAGCCACCGAGAAGAAATTCCGCGACGCCGTCGCAAGCAAGGCCCGCGAATACACGGTGCGGTACCGGATCATTCGTCCCGCTGACGGTGAGACACGCTGGATCTCGGTCCGCTCCACCATCGAACGCGATGCCAACGGCAAAGCCATCCGTCTGGTCGGTGCGCACACCGACGTCACCGAACAGGTGATGGCGGAGCAGGCCTTGCGGCAGAGCGAAGAGCGTTTCCGCAACCTGGCGGACCAACTCGCCGAACTCAACGCGACGCTGGCGGAGCGCGTCGAAGAGAAAACCCGCGAGCGCGACCGGATCTGGAATGTCTCGCAGGATCTGCTGCTGGTCGCGGATCGCAAGGGCATCTGGAAAACCATCAACCCGGCCTGGACCCGAACACTCGGCTGGAGCGAGGCCGAGCTGCTGAACCGCACATCGGAATGGCTGGAGCATCCCGACGACGGGACCATGCGGGCTCGTATTAAAGAACTCGGCACCAGCGACGCCACCGTCAAATTCGAAAGCCGTTTCCGTCACAAGGACGGCTCTTATCGCTGGCTGTCCTGGACCGGTGTCCCCGACCAGGATCACATCTATGCGGTCGCACGCGATGTAACCGCGGAGAAAGCCGCGGCCGAGCGGTTGAAGGCGACCGAAGAGGCCTTGCTGCAATCGCAGAAGATGGAAGCCGTCGGACAGCTCACAGGCGGCATCGCGCACGATTTCAACAACCTGCTGACGGGAATCGTCGGATCGCTGGACCTGATGCAGACCCGTCTCCATCAGGGGCGCACCGAAAATGTCGGGCGCTACATCGATGCCGCCATGACGTCGGCAAACCGCGCCGCGGCGCTGACGCATCGGTTGCTGGCGTTCGCGCGCCGGCAGCCGCTGATTCCGAAAAACGTCGATGCCAACCAACTCGTGGTGTCGCTGGAGGATCTGCTGCGCCGGACCATCGGCGAGACCATCGATCTCGCGGTCGTGGCCTCGGATGGTCTGTGGACCACGCTGTGCGATCCCAATCAGCTCGAAAGTGCGCTGCTCAACCTCGCCATCAACGCCCGTGACGCGATGCCGCGTGGCGGCAAGCTCACCATTTCGACCGCGAACGTGCGGATCGACGGCATTAACGCCGACGCGCCGGCGCTTTCGCCCGGCGAGTATATATGTATCGATGTCACCGACACCGGGACCGGTATGAGTCCAGAGGTGGCGGCGCGCGCCTTCGATCCGTTCTTCACCACCAAGCCGATCGGGCAGGGCACCGGGCTTGGACTATCGATGATCTATGGCTTTGCCCGGCAATCGAATGGCCACGCCACCATCGACAGCAAGATCGGGAGAGGGACATCGGTCAAGATTTATCTGCCCCGTCACAGCAGTGACCACGTGGCCGAGCATGCCACGGCGGTCGCCAAGGCACAGCAAGCCGCCACCGGCGAGACCGTAATGGTGGTGGAAGACGAACCCGTCGTGCGCGGGGTAATCCTCGAGATGCTTGAGGAGCAGGGCTACCGGACGCTGGAGGCGGTCGATGGACCAGCGGGCCTGCAAATCCTGCGCACCGATGCGCGGATCGATCTGCTGGTGACCGACGTCGGCCTGCCCGGCATGAACGGCCGCCAGCTCGCCGATCAGGCCCGCGAAATGCGACCCGAACTGAAAATTCTTTTCATCACCGGCTACGCCGAGAGCGCGGCGATCGCGGACGGCTTTCTGCAGCCGGGCATGGAGATGATCACCAAGCCGTTCGATCTCGGCAACCTGTCGCGGCGCGTTCGCACCATGGTGTCGGGGTAGAGCACCGGTTTTTCTCGGGACAAACGCGAAGCGTTTGCTCCGAGATCGTGCTCCAGTAACGATCTATTCGCTTGTTGCGTTGATCCATTCGATCGGCGTGACCACGACCTCGCCGCCGGCGACCTGCCGGGTCTTTTCCGTGTAATGCTTGAAGAAGTCCCGCTGCTGCAGGGTTTTGACCGCCTGCTCGTCGGCGGCTGTCGCGAGGTGGAAATAATTCGAATCGTCGCGGTTCTTCATGCAGCGGTAGATGATCTTGCCCTTCAACTCGGGATCGTTGTCCAGCGCGGCAATGAACCGGCCGATCTCCCGATGCCAGTCTTCCATAGTGCCATTGGCGAACTGATATTTGATCATGAAATGCTTCATTGATGCCTCCTTGAGCCGCGCGTGGCGGTGGATTCGGCTCGCGGCTATCTGCGTTCGCCTCTATCTGGCGCCGCCAGCATCAAATTCGCAAGTATGGACAAAAATGATAGTATGGACTTTGTTGTGCTGGCAGGTGGCCTGCGGCCAACGACGCATTGTGGAGACGGTGCCATGGCGAATGTGAAATCAACGGCGGGATGCGGATGCCCGGTCGCGGCATTCCAGAAGTTGATCAGCGGCAAATACAAGTTGCGGATCGTTTGGGATCTGAAGGACGGTCCGCGGCGTTATGGCGAGATCAGAACAGGCCTGTTGCGCGGTTCTGACGGCAGCACCGAAATCGCGCCCCGCGTGCTGAGCCGCGAATTGAAGGCGCTCACCGAAGCGGGATTGCTCGACCGCAAGGATTTTGGTGTGGTACCGCCCAAGGTCGAGTATCGCCTGACCCGCAAGGGCAAGAGCTTCGTTCCGGTCATTGCCGCGATCAGGAACTGGGGAACGCGGCATTTGGCCGGCACGGCGGAGATGATCGCGGCGGAATAGCGATTAGCTGCTCGCATGCGCTGGCGTCGTTCCACGCCGTATCGCAAGCTTGCGGTTACATCTCGCCGGTAAGGAACGGATTGGTCAGCCGCTCCTGGCCGATGCTGGAGCCGGCGCCATGGCCGCAGACAAAGCTGACATCGTCGCCGAGCGGGAGCAGCTTCTCGGTGATCGACTTGATCAGGGTTTCGTGGCTGCCGCCGGGCAGATCGGTGCGCCCGACCGAACCGTTGAACAGCACGTCGCCGACATGCGCGAAGTGTAATTCCTTGTTGTAGAACACCACACTGCCTGGCGAATGGCCGGGGCAATGCAGGATGTCGAAGGTCAGTTCTCCAATGGAAACCTGATCGCCTTCATTGAGCCAGCGGTCCGGCGCGAAATCGCGCACGCCTGTCATGCCGAACCGGGCGCCGCTCGAGACCACATTGTCGAGCAGGTATTTGTCGTCGATATGGGGGCCCTCGATCGGCACCTTCAGTTCGTCGCGCAATTCGGCGGCGCCGCCGACGTGATCGATGTGGCCGTGGGTCAACCAGATCTGCTCGACCGTCACATTGGACTGCTTGATCGCGCGCAAAATCTTCGGCACGTCGCCGCCGGGGTCGATTACCACGGCTTTTTTGGTGGCTTCGCACCAGATCAGGGTGCAGTTCTGCTCGAACAGCGTCACCGGAATGATGATGGCGCCAGCCTTCGACTTGGTCTCGGTTTCATTTGCCATCGCCGCACAATGCCGATTTTTGACGTCCCGCCAAGCAAAAATTAGGTGAAAAGCCGCTGACCTGCCCCGGCGCCGTCATCTTCCCGCCGCGGAATCTGAACCAGTCTGCGGTCTCGGGCGTTATCGCGCTTTGGCGCGATATGGGGGGCGATTGGCGAGATGGATCAGATCAGCAATTCCTGGTGGCAGAACGGCATTTTTTATCAGATTTACCCGCGCTCATTTCAGGATTCCAATGCCGACGGAGTCGGCGACCTCGCCGGTATCGTCGAATCGGCTGCCTTATCTCCGTGAACTCGGGATTGACGCGATCTGGCTGTCGCCGATGTTCCCGTCGCCGATGGCCGATTTCGGCTACGACATCTCCGATTATACCGGGATCGATCCGCTGTTCGGCACTATGGAGGATTTCGACGCGCTGGTGATGGCGGCCCACGAAGCGGGCCTGAAGATCATTCTCGATCTGGTACCGAACCACACGTCCGACCAGCACCCCTGGTTCATCGAAGCGAGAGAGTCGCGCGATAATCCGAAGCGCGACTGGTACCTGTGGCGCGATCCGAAGCCCGATGGCAGTGCGCCGAACAACTGGCTGTCGGAATTCGGCGGCAGCGCCTGGACGTTGGATGAGACCACCGGACAATATTATTATCACGCCTTCCTCGCCCAGCAGCCCGACCTGAACTGGCGCAACCCGGAAGTGCGCGAGGCGATTTACGACGTGATGCGGTTCTGGCTGCGCAAGGGCGTCGACGGCTTCCGCGTCGACGTGATCTGGCATCTGATCAAGGACGAGGAATTCCGCGACAATCCACCCAATCCGCATTATCACGACGGCCGTCCGCCGCATGAAACGGTGCTGACGCAGTACTCCACGGACCAGCCGGAAGTGCATGACGTGGTAGCGGAGATGCGCCGCGTCACCGAGGAATTCGATGCCCGCGTGCTGATCGGCGAGATCTATCTGCCGCTGCAGCGCCTGGTCGCCTATTACGGCAACGATTTGCGCGGCGCGCAGATGCCGTTCAACTTCGCATTGATCTCGACCTTGTGGAGTGCGCGCTCGATCGAAAAGATCATCGGCGATTACGAAAAGGCGTTGCCGCCGGGGGCGTGGCCGAACTGGGTGCTGGGCAATCACGACCGGCCGCGGGTCGCAAGCCGGGTCGGCGCCGAGCAGGCGCGCGTTGCGGCAATGCTGCTGTTGACCCTGCGCGGCACGCCGACGCTGTATTATGGCGACGAGATCGGCATGCATCAGGTCGCGATCGCGCCGGATCGAGGTACACGATCCCTTCGAGAAGAACGTCCCGGGCATCGGCGTCGGACGCGACGGTTGCCGCACGCCGATGCAATGGAATGCGACGCGCAATGCCGGTTTTTCGGTGGCGACGCCATGGTTGCCGCTGGCAAGCGACTTTGCGCACGAGAACGTGGTCAATCTCGATGCGGATACCGGCTCGATCCTCACGCTCTATCGTGCGCTGATCCAGCTCAGGAAACAATTGCCGCAACTGGCGAGCGGCAGTTATGAGCCGGTTGCCGCGCAAGGCGACCTGCTGCTCTACCGCCGCCGGGCGGAGGGCGAGGCGCTCATCATCGCCTTGAACCTCGGCGCCGAGCCTGCCTCGGTTACCTCAAGCGCGATTGGATTCGGCAACGAAATTCTGATGTCGACGTTCCTCGACCGCAAGGGCGAAAGTATCGAGGGCGTGCTGGATCTGCGCGGCAATGAGGGCGTAATCATCGGCAAGTCGACCGATCAGGCCGGGTGACCTGCGTTACCCGCCGCATCGGTATCGATGTCGCTGCGCTTCAAGAGATAATCCAGGCCGCCGACGCGGTACCATCGGTATCCATAGCCTTCGAGCATCAGTTTGTGCCGGCCGTTGTCGCTTGCCCGGCTGTGGTCCTCGGACAGCAGGTTGACCAACAGCTTGCCGGCGTCGCCCGGAACGCCTGACGCAAACGAGATTTCACGCGGCTTTTCTTCGAGATTGTGCACGAACAGCACGGAATTGTTGCGCCAGTCGTAGCGGATGATCAAGACGGCCGGATCCCGCGCGGAGATCACTTTGAAATCGCCCCAGCCGATCTCCGGCACTTCCTTGCGCATCCGGATGATGCGTTCGGTCCAGTTCAGCAGCGAATCGGCATCGCGGCGCTGTTTCGCGACATTGACATGCTGGAAGCCGTAAGGGCCGTCGTCGATGACGGGGGAGCACGGCCGGTCGCTTTCCGTGAATCCGGCATGCGGTTCGGTCGACCATTGCATCGGCGTACGGGCACAATTGCGCTCGGGCAGATCGAGGTTGTCGCCCATGCCGATTTCGTCGCCATAGCGGATCACCGGGGTGCCTGGCAGGGTGCACATCAGGCTGTAGGCAAGCTCGAGGCGCCGTCGGTTGCCGCCCAGCATCGGCGCCAGCCGGCGGCGAATGCCGCGATCGTAAAGCTGCATGTTCTTGTCGGGACCGAAGCTCTTGAACACCTTTTCGCGTTGCGCCTTGGTCAGCCGCCCCAGATCGAGTTCGTCATGGTTGCGCAGGAATAATCCCCATTGCGCGGTGGCTGGGCGCGGCTTGGTGGATTTGAGCGCCTCGGCGAGCGGTCGCGCAGTCGGCCGCTGCCAGCGCATAGAACAGATGCTGGTTGACGTGGAAGTTGAACATCATCTGCATGCGGTCGCCGTCGTCGCCGAAATACTCCATATCGGTTTTCGGCAGCACGTTGGCCTCGGCCAGGATGATCGCGTCGCCCTGCCGCCATTGCAGGAACTCGCGAAACGATCGCAGCATGTCGTATTGTTCGACCGGCGTTTTGACCTTGGCGCCCTTGGTGGCGATCACGAACGGCACCGCATCCATGCGAAAGCCGGACACACCGAGCTGAATCCAGAACCCCATGATCTTGAGGATCTCGGCCTGCACGTGCGGGTTCGAGGTGTTGAGATCGGGCTGGAAATCGTAAAAGCGATGGAAGTACCAGGCCTTGGCTTCCTTATCGCGGGTCCATGTGGATTTTTGCACGCCGGGAAACACCACGCCCTTGTCGGCATTGGCGGGCTTCTTGTCGGCCCAGACATACCAGTCGCGATAGGGCGAATCCTTTGAGCTTCGCGCGTCGCGAAACCAGGGATGCGCATCGGAAGTGTGGTTGACGACGAGATCGATGATGACGCGGATGCCGCGTTGCCGGCAGCCATGGGTGAATTCGACAAAGTCGCCGAGCGTGCCGTAGCGCGGATCGACGCCGTAATAATCGGAGATATCGTAGCCGTCGTCCTTGCCCGGAGACGGCTGGAACGGCATCAGCCAGATCGTGGTGATGCCGAGTCCCTGCAGATAATCCAGCCGCCGCATCAGGCCCTTGAAATCGCCGATGCCGTCGCCATTGGCGTCCATATAGGTGCCGACGGAGAGACAGTAGAACACGCCATTTTTGTACCAGAGGTCGTCGATCATGCCGGGCAGCCCTCTTCGGTCCGCCCAAGGTGTCAGCGGCCAATTGATAAGCCACGGCGGTTCCGCCGGTTCCCGGCCGTCTGTCGCTTCAGCGAAAACCGCGTTTCCCTTTGGCCGGTTGCGTTCTATGCTTTGCGCCATGGAATCGCTCGCCCGCCAGATCAATCTCGTACCGCCGCCGGATGGCCGTCAGTCGGAGACGGCGCTGGCGATCGCGCGCGGCACCGCGCGGCTGTTACGGTCGCTCGGCTTTTCCTGCATCAGCGAATTGCCGTTGCCGTCGGGACGGCGCGCCGATCTGGTGGCGCTGAACGAGCGCGGCGAGATCTGGATCGTCGAGATCAAATCATCGATCGAGGATCTGCGCGCCGACCAGAAATGGCATGAGTATCGCGCGCATTGCGACCGGCTGTTCTTTGCGTTCACGCAGGATATGCCGTGCGAGATATTTCCCGAACAAACCGGTCTGATCGTCGCCGACGCCTATGGCGCGCACATGCATTGCGAAGCACCGGAGCATCGCTTGCCGGCGCCGACCCGCAAGCAGATGACGATGCGTTTTGCGATGGCCGCCGCGCAGCGGATCAACCGGCTGGTCGATCCGCAGGGACATGGCGAGTTTTAGCAGGCAGCTTCAGCGCGGCGCGCGCTTGGCCAGAATGCGCTGCAGGGTACGGCGATGCATGTTGAGCCGCCGCGCGGTTTCCGAGACGTTGCGGTTGCACATTTCATAGATGCGCTGGATGTGTTCCCAACGCACTCGATCGGCCGACATCGGATTGTGCGGCAGTTCGGATTTTTCGGTGCCGCTCGCGAGCAGTGCTGCGACGACATCGTCGGCATCGGCGGGTTTTGAAAGATAATCCACCGCGCCCATCTTCACCGCGGTCACCGCGGTGGCGATATTGCCATAGCCGGTGAGCACGATCGCGCGCGCTTCGGGGCGTTTGCGCTTCAATGCCGACACCACATCGAGACCGTTGCCATCGCCGAATCGCAAATCCACCACGGCGAAGGCTGGTGCCGCCTTGCCGATCTGCGCCAGGCCATCGGACACAGTGTCGCAGGAGGTCACGTTGAAGCCGCGCGTCTCCATCGCGCGCGACAGGCGTTCCAGAAACGGTTTGTCGTCCTCCACAATCAGGAGTGAGCGATCGACTTCGTCATTTAGTTCGGCGATAGCGTTCACGGCTGGTTACCTTCCTGTCGGATACCCTAATCACATCCTCATCATATGGCGCACAATCTGGCGCTGCCAAGGCCGCCAATAGTCGATTAAGCTTTTGGTTGAGTATTAAGAAGTGTTCTAAGATGCTGGTTCGACAGACGTTTCTTCGGCTTCGAAACGGTCGCGCGGCCAGATGATGTGTACCACCGCGCCATGATCCGGGAAAATACGGTTCGTAAACGATACCCTGGCACCGGTGCGCTCCAGCAGCGTGCGGGCAATAAACACCCCAAGACCGAGGCCGCCATGGCCGCTTTGGGCTTCGTCCGCGCTGCGTCGCCGCGACAAATAAGGCTCGCCGATACGCTTCAGCATGTCGGGCGCGATCCCCGGCCCGTCGTCGGAAATGATGATCTCGACCGCTTCGTTGTTCCACGAAGCGTTCACCTCCACCGCGGTCCGCGCGAAATCGACGGCGTTTTCCAGGATGTTGCCGACGCCATAGAGGATCGCGGGATTGCGCATGCCCACCGGCTCGCGCGTCACCCCGATCGCAATCCGCACCTTGATCGCGATGTCGAAATCGCGATGCGGTGCGACGGCTTCCTCGATCAGCGTGGACAAGGGCATGCGGTCGAATGGCGCGCCGCTGGACGATAGCTGGGTGATCTTGGCCAGAATATCCCGGCAGCGCTGCGCCTGTTCGCGCAGGGTTTTGAGATCGCCCGCCATCGGGCTGCCGTCCGCGATGGTTCGTTCCAGTTCGCGCGAAATCAGGAAGATGGTCGATAGCGGCGTTCCGAGTTCGTGGGCAGCGGCGGCGGCAAGGCCGTCGATTTGCGTCAGATGCTGCTCGCGCGTCAGCACCAGTTCGGTGGCGGCCAGCGCGTCCGAGAGCTGGCGGGATTCCTCGGTCACCTGGAATGCATAGAGGCTGGTGACGCCGATCGCGACCGCGATCGAAAGCCAGACGCCGACGAGATAGATCGGCGGCAGCGTCAGGGGATCGTCACCGTCCCATGGCAGTGGCAGATGGAAATAGACCAGCACTGACGCGCAAACGATGGCGAGAACGCCGAGCGCAATGGTCAGCCGAATCGGCAGCGCGGTCGCGGAAATCAGCACCGGCGCCAGAAACAGGAACGAAAACGGATTCTCCAGCCCGCCGGTAAAAAACAGCAGCCCGGCCAGTTCGATGATGTTGAGCGCAAGCAGCGCCGCCGCATAGGCCGGTTCCAGCCGCTGCATCGGATTGAAGGCGATCTGCAGCGCAAGATTGAGCAAAGCCGACAGGCCGATGATGGTCAGGCAAGGGATGACCTCGACGTCGAATTCGAGCCCCTGCGCCACGATGAAAATCGTCGCCAACTGGCCGAGCACGGCGAGCCAGCGCAGCCGCAGGATCGTATCCAGACGGACATAGCGGCGCGGATGACGGAAATCGGAGGCAGCAACGTCGGTCATATCGGGAGTTTAGCCGCGCATGGTTCCGATCACAAATCGGCCTGGTCTTGTTGCCCTGACGAACTCGAAACCTTGCACTCGCCGCCCTGATAGCCCAATGAACGGCCGGGATGACCACGAACGATACAACATCGCTCTCCTTGCCTGCCGCCGATCCGGCCGGATCCGCGGTGATCGAGGTTGATCATCTGGTCAAGCTTTACAAGGCCACCCGCGCCGTCGACGATATCTCGTTCCGCATTGCGCGCGGCAGCATTACAGGGCTGCTCGGAGGCAACGGCGCCGGCAAGACCACGACCATCGCGATGATCATGGGGCTGGTGCTGCCGACCTCGGGGCGGATCCAGGTGCTGGGCGCGGCGATGCCTGAGCAAAGCGCCGAGGTGCTTGGCCGGATGAATTTCGAAAGCCCCTATGTCGACATGCCGATGCGGCTGACGGTGCGGCAGAATCTTACGATCTTCGGGCGGCTCTATGCCGTGACCAATCTGCGCGAGCGCATCGCGCAATTGGCCGCCGATCTCGATCTCGGCGATTTCCTCGATCGCGCCAATGGCAAGCTCTCCGCCGGGCAGAAAACCCGCGTCGCGTTGGCGAAAGCACTGATCAATCAACCGGAGCTGTTGTTGCTGGACGAGCCGACGGCGTCGCTCGACCCTGATACGGCCGACTGGATCCGGCGGCATCTGGAGACCTACCGAAAGACCCATGGCGCGACCATCCTGCTGGCCTCGCACAACATGCTGGAGGTGGAGCGCCTGTGCGACCGCGTCATCATCATGAAGCGCGGCCGCATCGAGGATGACGACAGCCCCGACGGCATCATGGCCCGTTACAACCGCACGACGCTGGAGGACGTGTTTCTCGACGTCGCGCGCGGCCGCACGCAGGAGGCTACTTCGTGAGCGGGCGAGCGCTAGGCAGGCGTGTGACGCATGGCGGCATCGCGCCGCACCGCATCGGCGCGATGGTTCAGCGTTACTGGTATCTTTTGATGTCGTCCTGGCCGCGGCTCCTGGAGCTGATCTACTGGCCGGCGCTGCAGATCATCACCTGGGGCTTCCTGCAAAGCTTCATCTCGCAGAATGCCGGGTTTTTCGCCCGTGCCGGCGGCACGCTGATCGGCGCCGTGATCCTGTGGGACATCCTGTTCCGCGGCCAGCTCGGTTTTTCGATCTCGTTTCTGGAGGAGATGTGGGCGCGCAACCTCGGCAATCTGATGATGAGTCCGCTGAAGCCGATCGAATTCCTGATCTCGCTGATGATCATGAGCCTGATCCGGCTGGCGATCGGCGTGATCCCGATGACGCTGCTGGCGCTGTTTTTCTTCAACTTCAATTTTTACAGCATCGGGCTGCCGCTGATCGTGTTCTTCTGCAATCTGATTTTCACCAGCTGGTCGATCGGGATCTTCGTCTCGGGCCTGGTGCTGCGTAATGGCCTCGGCGCCGAGAGCATTGTCTGGACGCTGATGTTCGGCGTCATGCCGCTGGCTTGCATCTATTATCCGGTGACGGTGCTGCCGCATTGGCTGCAATATGTCGCCTGGTGTTTGCCGCCGACCTATGTGTTCGAGGGCATGCGGGCGCTGTTGACCGACCAGGTGTTTCGCGCCGACCTGATGATCCAGGCCTTCGCCATCAACGTGGTGCTGCTTATCGCGTCATTTGCGATATTTCTTGCGCTTCTGCGCAGCGCCCGCCGGCACGGCTCGCTGATCCAGAGTGGCGAATAACGCCACTTATCCCAAGGAATTGAGCATCTTTACGGTATCTCGGGCTTTTAACGCCCGTAGATATACCGATCTATGCATTGACGCATTATTACGCATTCGGCACTATGCTGCGATGCAAAAGGGACCAAATTAGATGGCGATTGGTGAGTTCGGCGGTGCACCGCCGCTGGTGGCCGAAGGCAGTCCGGCGCTGACCACGCCGATGTACTGGATGTACGAAATGATGCAGGCGTCGCTCAATCCGGCGCGTGCCGTGACGGATGCGACGAAGATCCTGTTTCAGAATCCGCTGAACCCCTGGTCGCAAACCGAATTCGGAAAATCGATCGCCGCCGGCTGCGAAGTGTTCGAGCGCACCACACGCCGCTACGGCAAGCCGGAATGGGGCCTCGACAGCACCGAAGTCAGCGGTGTTCGCACCCCGGTCGAAGTCCGTGTCGTATGGGAAAAGCCGTTCTGCCGGTTGTTGCATTTCGATCGCAAGCTGGCGCGGCCCTTGCGCAGCCCGCAGCCGCGCGTGCTGATCGTGGCGCCGATGTCCGGTCACTACGCGACCTTGCTGCGCGGTACGGTCGAAGCTTTCCTGCCGAGCCATGAAGTCTACATCACCGACTGGTCCGATGCCCGGATGGTGCCGTTGACCGCGGGCCGCTTCGACCTCGAAGACTATGTCGACTACCTGATCGAGATGCTGCACGTCCTCGGCGGCAACATGCATATCATCGCGGTGTGCCAGCCGTCGGTGCCGGTGGTGGCGGCGGTTTCGATCATGGAAGCCGAGCGCGATCCCTATGTGCCGGTTTCGATGACCTTGATGGGCGGCCCGATCGATACCCGCCGCAACCCGACCGCGGTCAACAATCTCGCGGCCGAGCGCGGTATCGACTGGTTCCGCAGCAATGTGATCAGCAAGGTGCCGTTCCCGCATCCGGGCGTGATGCGCGATGTTTATCCGGGCTTCCTGCAGCTGAACGGCTTCATCAGCATGAATCTCGACCGCCACATGGACGCCCACAAGAACCTGTTCAAGAATCTGGTGAAGGGCGACGGCGACCTGGTCGACAAGCATCGCGACTTCTACGACGAGTATCTCGCGGTGATGGATCTCACCGCCGAGTATTATCTGCAGACCGTCGATCTCGTTTTCGTCAAGCATGCGCTGCCGAAGGGCGAGATGACTCATCGCGGCAAGCCGGTTGATCCGTCAAAGATCACTCGCGTCGCGCTGATGACGGTGGAAGGCGAGAAAGACGATATCTCCGGCCTCGGTCAAACCGAAGCAACGCACGGACTATGCAGCGCAATTCCCGACGATCGCCGGGTGCATTACGTGCAGAAGGGCGTCGGACATTACGGCGTCTTCAACGGATCGCGCTTCAAATCGGAAATCGTGCCGCGCATTTCCGATTTCATGGTGTCGTCGGCGAGTGTGAAGCCCCGTTTGGCCGCCGCGGCGGAATAAATCCGCTATTTGACGTGATCTCGCGCGCTTTGGCGCGAGATCACGGTCGTAGGGCTCTGATTCGATCGGCCGGATAAGCCCCTGAATTAGCCAAGGAAATCCGGATTCATTACCTGCTGAAGGAATGAGTAATATTTCATTCCTTTGTGGGCTCGGAAGGGCTGTTTTCGGCCTCTAATTTTTTGTTCCAGGCCCTTCCTGTAGAGGTCCCTTAACCGGTCAGCCCCTGTATATTGGGCAAATGATTTGTTTTTGCGCCGGCCGATTTCAATGGCTGAGGATGTGGCAGAATCCGGGCGAACTCCTGCCCCCCGGACTCTCAGACATGGCTACTCGCGCGCTTCTCTATCGGCGGCCTGCCGAACCTTCGACTTTTTTGGTCAAACACGGCTCCCAAATCTACTCAATCAGGGTGCGTCGGCATCGCCGCGCGCGGCGATACACCTTGCGTATTCATCCAACCGACCGCGAAGCGATCCTGACGATGCCGCCGCGCGGCACCATCGCCGAGGCAAAGGACTTTGCGCGGCTGCATGGTGGCTGGATCGCCGCGCGCCTCGGCCGTCTTCCGAAGGCGGCGCCATTTCTGTCGGGTACTGTGGTGCCATTGCGCGGTGTTCCGCATCGTATCGTACATCGCGCCGGCGAGCGCGGCACGGTGTGGACCGAAACCCGCGATAGCGGCGAGAAGGTCCTGTGCGTCGCCGGCGGCGCCGAGCACATGGAACGGCGCGTGCTTGATTACCTCAAGCGTGAAGCGCGCAAGGATTTGCAGAAGGCATCGCTGGCTTACGCGGAGGAACTCGGCGTTCGGGTCAAGCGGGTGTCGATCCGCGACCAATCAAGTCGCTGGGGTTCGTGCACTTCGGCGGGTTCGGTATCATTCTCGTGGCGGCTGGTGCTCGCGCCGCCCTTCGTGCTCGACTATCTCGCCGCCCATGAAGTCGCCCACCTCGTCGAGATGAACCATTCGGCGCGGTTCTGGCGTGTGGTTGCCAAGGTTTGCCCGTCGGTCGAACGCGCCAAGACCTGGCTCGACACCTACGGCAACGATCTGCATCGTTATGGGATTCAGGACTAGCCGAAAGCTCGGTCCACTCGGTCTCCGTGGCAATCATCACCACCGTCATCGCCCGCGAAAGCGGGCGATCCAGTATTCAAGGGCGTTGATGGAACGTCGTGCGCTCCGTCTGAGCGATCTCGCTCACTGCCCGCCGAACAGCCGCTGGACCAGCCAACCATCCAACCCCGCCGCCGCTTCCGGCCGTGCCGAGCTCGAGGCTCGCGCCGGCGGCGGCCGATACCCACCGGCCGGCGGCAATGGCGCGAGCGACGCCGAGGCCGGTGACGGGTTGGGTGCGGTGATCTGCGACGCCGTGACCTGAGGAGCCGGCTGGAGACCGCCGGATGGAGTTGCAGCCTGCGCGACGCCGGAGAAGAAGCCCGGGGGCTGCGAGTTCGGCAGGGCCGCGATCGGTACGCCCTGATGGGCCGCGCGCATGAAACGGGACCAGATCTCGACCGGTAGCCCGCCGCCGGTGGCTTTCTTGGTCGGCGAGTTGTCGTCATTGCCGAGCCAGACGCCGGTCACGAGATGGCTGGTGTAGCCGATGAACCAGGCGTCGCGGAAATCCTGACTGGTGCCGGTCTTGCCGGCCGCCATCCATCCCGGCAGCTCCGCCTTGTGCGCGGTGCCGCTGATCAGGGTTTCCTGCATCATGGTGTCCATGGCCGCGACATTGCGCGGTTCGATCACCTGGCCCAATTGATCGGGTGAATGCGCGTAGAGGATCTTGCCCGCCGCGGTGCGGATCTTGAGCACGACATGCGGCGTGATGCCCTGGCCGCCATTGGCAAACGGCACATAGGCGCCGACCAGTTCGGTGAGCGAGACTTCGGAAGTTCCGAGTGCGATCGAGGCATTGGGCTCGAGCTTCGAGGCGATGCCGAGCCGATGCGCGGTACGCACCACGTTGGCTGGCCCGACTTCGAGGCCGAGTCGCACCGCGACCGTATTCAGCGACATCGAAAGCGCCTGTGTCAGCGTCACCGCGCCGAGATATTGATGTTCAAAGTTTTCGGGCTTCCAGCCCTTGATATTCAACGGCGCATCCTGCCGGATCGTGTCCGGAGTCAGGCCAGCCTCGATCGCGGTCAGATAGACGAACGGCTTGAACGATGAACCCGGCTGCCGCTTGGCGGTCACCGCGCGGTTGTACTGGCTCTCGGCATAATTGCGGCCGCCGACCATGGCGCGCACGGCACCGTCAGGTGTCATCGCCACCAGCGCGCCCTGGCTGACATTGAACTTGACGCTCTTCGCCGCGAGTTCGTCGATCACGGCAGCTTCGGCGATGTTCTGGAGTTTGGGATCGATCGAGGTTTCGACCGTGATGTCCTGATCGATCTGGCCGACGAGATCGTCGAGCACTTCGCCGATCCAGTCGGCAACATAATTGACGGTGCCGGCACCGGCCGGCTTCACGCTATAGGATGGGTGCCCGATCGAGGCCTTGGCCTGCGCGTCCGTAATGAAGCCGGCATCCGCCATCGCCGCGAGCACGATCTGCGCGCGCTTCTCCGCGCCTTCCGGATTGCGGTTCGGCGCCAGCCGCGACGGTGATTTGACGAGGCCGGCGAGCATCGCCGCTTCCGCGACGGTCACGTTCTTGGCCGATTTGCCGAAATAGCGCTGCGCGGCGGCTTCGACGCCGTAGGCGCCGGAGCCGAAATAGACCCGGTTGAGATAGAGCTCGAGAATCTCGGCCTTGGAATGCTTGCGCTCCAGCCACAGCGCCAGTTCGGCTTCCTGCAGCTTGCGCTGCATGGTGCGCTCCTGCGTCAGGAACAGGTTCTTGGCGAGCTGCTGGGTCAAGGTCGAGCCGCCCTGCGAGACGCCGCGATGCAGGAGGTTGGTCACCGCCGCGCGCAAAATGCCCCAGGGGTCGACGCCGTAATGCGAATAGAACCGCCGGTCTTCGATGGCGATGAAGGCCTTCGGCAGATAGGGCGGCAGATCCTTCAATGCGACATTGGCGCCGGCCATTTCGCCGCGCGACGCCAGCACGCTGCCGTCGAGGCCGACGATCTGGATGGTCGGCGGCCGCTTCGGAATTTCCAGCGATTGGATCGGCGGCAGATGCGCGCCGACATAGATCACGACGCCGACGATAGCGATCATGCCCCACAGGCCGAGCACGGCGCCCCAATAAAACAGACGGGCGATCCTCAGGCGGCCGCGCCCCTTGGACCTGCGCTTGGCGCCGCTGCGGCTGGCGCGCGGTTTGCGCTCGGGCGCAGGTTCATCGCCGTCGTCATCGGGCTTGCTTTTGGCGGGTGATTTTTTCGGTTTGCTGTCGCTGTTCGGAACGCGGTCCTGCGGCCCCAGCCGCAATTCGCTCAGCGAGGCGGCCAGCCCGAATAGCGGCTCCTTGCGTCCGCTGCTTTTTTTCCGCCCCAACGCCATCCGCAACTACGCTCACGCCGACATGGCGCACGCTAACGTTCGGAGTTTAAGGGCCGGTTACTGAGAGATTAACGTGTGATTAGGAGGTGCGGCGGCGCGGGTCCCGGCCCAGCCGAACTGGCGAGAATCGCAGCCAAATTCGCACCAAAGGCGCCCGGAGTTCCAGGCGTGCGACAACCTCTCGCAGTTTGCGGCGCGTCGAAGCGCATGCCAGAAAGCGGATCTGGGGTTTTTGCGAACTTTGGAAACGAGGCACGGCATGGGCTATATCGACCCGACCAAGGAAGTATTCGCGCAGTTCAAGGCCAACGATCGCGCCGGCCCGATCCACATGCTGAACCTGGTCCGGCTGCGCCAGCAGGCGGCGTATCCGGACGGCCGCCAAGCGACCGGTGCGGAGGCTTATGCGGCCTATGGCAGGGAAAGCGGCCCGGTGTTTGAGCGCCTGGGTGGCCGGATCGTCTGGCAGGGCCGCTTCGAGTTGATGCTGATCGGGCCTTCCGAAGAACGCTGGGATCACTGCTTCATCGCCGAATATCCGAGCGTGGCGGCGTTCGCGGAAATGATCCGCGATCCGGTCTACCGGGAAGCGGTGAAGCATCGCCAGGCCGGCGTCGAGGATTCTCGCCTGATCCGGCACGCGGTGCTTCCGGTCGGCAAGACCTTCGGAGAAATCCCGAAGTAGCG
The DNA here is from genome assembly GCA_963738105.1 of uncultured Alphaproteobacteria bacterium. Lineage (GTDB taxonomy): Bacteria > Pseudomonadota > Alphaproteobacteria > Rhizobiales > Xanthobacteraceae > Bradyrhizobium. Next base: position 301,883 of record CAVTWC010000027.1, read on the forward strand.
GGCCACAAAGCAAAATCGGCGGCCCCGAAGGACCGCCGATCAATCGTTTCGAACGAACCGCGAGCCTGAAGTCAGCCGGCCGCGGCGGTATCCTCCAGGATCGGGCCGAACAATTCCCAGCGCTCGCCATTGAACTTCATCATCTGCAACTGCTTGTTGACGCGATAGTCGGTCGGCGTGGTGGTGGCCTTGATGCCCGGCAGTGCGATGTCGGTCGTGACGCCGTTCAGTGAGGTCGCCTGCTTCATGACGTTCTCGCGCGTCAAATCGTCGCCGCACTGTTTCAGCACGTGAACCATGAGCTGCGCGGTTGCATAGCCGTAGGTGTTGAAGTTGGAGTCCTTGTCGCCGTCGGGATAATACTTCGCCATGAAGTCGAAATAGCGCTTCATGCCGGCATCGTCCTTCCAGGTTGGATCGAGCGGATCCTTGCCGTAGTTGACGCTGATCACGCCCTTAGAGGCCTCCAGTCCCGCCGGCTTCATCACAGCGCCAACCGAGGTGGCGTTGATGTCGACGATCTGCACCGGATGCCAGCCGATCTCGGCGATCTTCTTGATGGCCTGCGCCGCCTGCTTCGGCGTGGTCGCGCTGAAGAACAGGTCGGCGCCGGCGTCCTTGATCTTGAGGATCTGCGAATCGATGGTCGGGTCGGAGACCTCGTAGGAGGCTTCCGACACGATCATGTTGGCGGCCTTGTCGCCGAGACCGGCCTTGATGCCGTTGAGGTAGTCCTTGCCGAGATCGTCATTCTGGTAGAGCACACCAATCTTGGCGTTCGGATAGGTCTTGATGATGTACTGGCCGTAGATGCGGCCTTCGACGAAGTAGTTCGGATTGAAGCCCATCGTCCATGGAAAATTCTTCGGATCGGTGAATTTCGACGCGCCGGTTGCGGCGAATAGTTGCGGCACCTTCTTGGCGTTGAGATATTTCTGAACCGCGGCGTTCGACGGCGTGCCGATGATCTGGAAGGTCAGCAGCACCTCGTCGCTCTCGACCAGCTTGCGGATCTGCTCGACGGCCTTCGGCGGCGAGTACGCGTCGTCATACTGGATCAGATTGATCTTGCGGCCGTTCACGCCGCCCTGATCGTTGATCATCTTGAAATAAGCCGCCTGGGTCTTGCCGATGGTGGCGTAGGCGGAGGCCGGGCCGCTGAACGGATTGGTCTGGCCGATCTTGATCTCGGTGTCGGTCGCGCCGCTGTCGTATTTCTTCTGCGCGTAGGCCGACGATGCCGACAGTGCAATCGCGACCGCCGTTCCGGCGAGCAGGTGAAAAATACCGTTCCTCATGTCTCTGCGTTCCTCATCTCTTGGGATTGTGCCGACAGTCTTGTCCGGGGGACCTCATTCGGTCCCGGCCGGTCGCCATCGCTACCGGGGATAGTGGATGAAGGGATGTGGCAATGCAAGAAGATGCGGCAGGAAAGGCCGCGGCACTTACGTCGAACGACTTACGCCAACCAGAGCAGGATCAGTGCGATTGCGGCGGGCGCCGCCTGCACAAAAAGGATCCTGCGGCTGACGGTCGCGGCGCCGTAAACGCCGGCCACGATCACGCAGAGCAAAAAGAACGTTTTGATCTCAAACGCGAAGGCCGGGACGGCATGAACCAGCCCCCAGATCAGGCCGGCGGCCAGGAAGCCGTTATAAAGGCCCTGATTGGCGGCAAGCACGGCCGACTCGGCTGCCTTTTCCGGCGAATTGCGAAATGTCTTCAGGCCCAGCGGTTTGGTCCAGAGAAACATCTCCAGCACCAGGAAGTAGCCATGCAGCGCGGCGACCAACGCCACCATCAAATTGGCGATCCAGATCATGTTGCTCCCCCTGCCTTTGGGGCCGCACGCTAGCATGCTCCATCGGATAGGGGTGATGGACGGTTTGGCATTTCAGGCAAAAATGAGGGGCTCGGAATCCGCGTCGCCGGGATCGCCCGGTTACCCTTACCGCGCTTTCAGATCACGCCTTGACGTGCAGTTCGTAATGACCGGCGGCGCATTTATAGCGCTGCAGCGTCCAGTCAGAGTGATAGATCGGATGCTCGGACATCCATTTTGAAATGCCGATCTGCCCCTGGATCATGCAGCTTTGCAAAGTGATGTCGCTTTTTGAGCTGTCGGTGATGATTTCTTCGACACAAGCGCTGGGTGCTCCCGACAACCCATGGCAGAGAACGGCAACGAGCGTAACGAACATCAGGCCTCCTGGCTCCGGCAATTGTCATATCCAGGTTTGGATTATGCAAAGCCGATGCCAGCCAAGGCACTGCGACACAACACGGTGAGTGTCGCGCCGATCGTGATTGGAACCCGACGCGGATACGATTTGGCTGAGGTCACGCCGCGGGTTGCGCGGCCACTTCGTCATGCACCAGCAGATGAATCAAGGCGCTCTTGATCGCAGCCTGCCGCGTCGGCGCATTGATCTGCGCGCCGAGCAGGTCGGTGACATAGAACACGTCACGGGCGCGCTCGCCGAAGGTTGCGACATGGGCGGAGGCGATGTTGAGGTTCAACTTCGAGATCGCCGTGGTCAATTGATACAGCAGGCCCGGGCGATCGAGGCCGGACACCTCGATCACCGTGTAGCGATCCGACCATTGGTTGTTGATGGTGACTTCCGGTTCGACCACGAACGGCCGTGTCTTGCCGCGTCCGTTGGCGCGGCGCGCCACCACTTCGGGCAGGCGCAATTTGCCTTCCAGCACGTCCTCGATCATTTCGCCGATCCGGGTTGCGCGCCGGCCCTCGTCCTCGTCGCGGTCGTACTCCCTCGATATCGCGATGGTATCGAGCGCGCGCCCGTCGGTGGTGGTGTAGATCTGCGCGTCGACGATGTTGGCGCCGGCGGAAGCGCAGGCGCCGGCGATGATCGACAACAGCCAGGGGTGATCGACCGCCAGGATGGTCAATTCAGTGACGCCGCGCGCCTCGTCGAAACCGACATTGATCGCCAGCTTGTGGCCGGCCTGTTCATTGGCCTTGATGAAGCGAGCGTGGCGCAGCTTTCGCGGCAATTCGACCTTGAGCCAGTACGCCGGATAGTGCCGCGAGATGTAGGCGTTGAGTTCCTCCTCCGGCCATTCGGTGAAGGCGGTGCGAAATTCCGACTGCGCCACCGCGATGCGTTGCGCGCGATTGACTTCCGAGAAGCCGCCGGTCAGCACCGGCTCGGTCTCGTAATACAGCGTGCGCAAGAGCTGCGCCTTCCAGCCGTTCCACACGCCGGGGCCGACGCCGCGAATATCGGCGGTGGTCAGGATGGTCAGCAGCTTCATCTGCTCGACCGATTGCACCACGGCGGCAAAATTCTCGATGGTCTTGCGGTCCGACAGGTCGCGCGATTGCGCCACCGTGGACATGGTCAGATGCTGCTCGATCAGCCAGGCGATGGTTTCAGTGTCGGCGGCGCTGAAGCCGAGCCGCGGGCACAGCCGCCGCGCCACCTTGGCGCCGGCGATCGAATGATCCTCGGGGCGGCCCTTGGCGATGTCGTGCAGCAATGTGGTGATGTAGATCACCGCGCGATGCTCGGGGCGGATCTTGCGCATCAGATCGCTGGCGACGGTGAATTCCTCGTTGCCGCCGCGCTCGATGTCCTGCAGGAAGCCGACGCAACGGATCAGATGCTCGTCCACCGTGTAATGGTGGTACATGTTGAACTGCATCATCGACACGATCTTGCCGAAGGCGCGAATGAAGTGGCCGAGCACGCCGGTCTCGTTCATGCGGCGCAGCACGGTTTCCGCATCGTTCGAGGTCAGGATCTCCATGAACAGCCGGTTGGCTTCCGGATTTTCGCGGAGTGGGGTGTTGATCAGCCTCAGCGACCGCGTCACCGTGCGCATCGCGTCAGGGTGAAAGGCCAGATTGTTCTTCTGCGCCAGCCGGAAGATCCGGATCAGATTGACCGGGTCGTGCTTGAAGATGTCGGGCGCGGCGAGATTGATGCGGTTGTTGTCGATAATGAAATCGTCGCTTTCGGGCACGCGCCGCCGCTTCGTGCTCGGCCGCAATCGCGCCATCACCCGGCTCAACACCGGCGCTGGCTTGGCTTGCTGGTCTTCCAGTTTCGCGCACAGGATCGCGGTGAGATCGCCGACATCCTTGGCAATCAGGAAGTAGTGCTTCATGAAGCGTTCGACATCCTGCATGCCGGGATGCGAGGTGTAACCTAGCCTAACCGCGATTTCGCGCTGCAGATCGAACGACAGCCGTTCCTCGGCGCGGCCCGAGAAGAAATGAATGTTGCAGCGGACCGACCACAGGAAGTCCGAGCAGCGGCGGAAGGTGCGGTATTCCTGCGCGTCGAATACGCCGCGTTCCAAAAGCTCATCGGTCTCTCGCACGCGGTAGACATATTTCGCGATCCAGAACAGCGTATGCAGATCGCGCAATCCGCCCTTGCCGTCCTTGACGTTGGGTTCGACCAGATAGCGCGATTGCCCGGCGCGGCGATGACGTTCCTCCCGTTCGGCAAGCTTGGCGGTGACGAATTCGGCCGCGGTGCCCTGCACCACCTCTTTGTCGAACCGTCCCACCAGTTCGTCATAGAGCGGTTGGTCGCCGGTCAGGAACCGGGTCTCGAGGATCGCGGTGCGGATCGTCATGTCGCCGCGCGCCTGCCGGATCGATTCATCGACCGAGCGCGTGGCGTGGCCGACCTTCAGGCCCATGTCCCACAGGCAATACAGAATAGCTTCAGCGACCTGCTCGCCCCAGGCGGTTTGCTTGTAGGGCAGGATGAACAACAGATCGATGTCGGATTCCGGTGCCATCAGCCCGCGGCCATAGCCGCCGGTGGCGACGACGGCCATGCGTTCGGCACCGGAAGGGATCGGCGAACGATAGAGATGACGGGTGGCGGCGGCGTAGAGAATGCGGATGATTTCGTCCTGAACGAAGCACAGCCGTTCGGCGCAGCGGCGGCCGTGGCGATCCTTCAGCAGCACCTTCTGCGCCACCGCGCGGGCCTCGATCATTTCGGCCTTGAGCAATTGCGCCATCGCGGCACGAAAAACGTCCTCGCGGCCGGCATGCTTTTCCGCGAGCGCATCGACCGCGGCGGTAATCCGCGCGGTATCGAAACGATCGTCCGCACCCTGGGTGGTTTCCATGACAACGCTGTCCATGATCTATCCCGATATCGGACGCGGCCGGTGCTGTCACGGGTCATTGTGGGATAACAGTGGCTCCATGCTGCATTCTCTGCATTTTAAGCAAAGCTGTTCTCGCGGCAGGGCCCGCGGCGTATGTATTTTCCTGTTGATTTGCTCGCCTAACTAATTGAAATAAAATCTGTTTTTGCAGCGGTTTTTGAGGGGAGCTGAAACCATGGCCAGGATTTCACGGCGCGCTTTGGCGGCACTGATCGCAGTCTGGACGCTGATACCCGGCGGCGCCATGGCCGCCGACGCGCTCAAGGAGATTCACATCGACTGGGCGACCTACAATCCGGTGTCGATGGTCCTCAAGCAGAAGGGTTTACTGGAAAAGGAATTCGCCAAGGACGGCATCAGCATCGTCTGGGTGCAATCCGCCGGTTCCAACAAGGCCCTCGAATTCCTCAACGCCGGTTCGATCGATTTCGGCTCGACCGCGGGCTCCGCGGCGCTGGTGGCCAGGATCAATGGCAATCCCATCAAGTCGATCTATGTGTTTTCGCGGCCCGAGTGGACTGCCTTGGTCACCACCAAGGACTCCAAGATCGCAACTGTCGCCGACCTCAGGGGTAAGCGAGTCGCGGTGACGCGCGGCACCGATCCGCACATCTTCCTGGTGCGCGCGCTGCTCGGCGCGGGCCTCAGTGAAAAGGACATCACACCGGTGCTGCTGCAGCACGCCGACGGCAAGACCGCGCTGATCCGCGGCGATGTCGATGCCTGGGCGGGACTCGACCCGATGATGGCGCAGGCCGAGATCGAGGACGGCGCCAAACTGTTCTTCCGCAATCCCGCCGCCAACACCTGGGGCATCCTCAATGTTCGCGAGCAGTTTTTGAAGGATTATCCCGACGTGGTGCGCCGCGTGCTGGCGACCTATGAAGAGGCGCGCAAATATTCGGTGGCGAATTACGACGACCTCAAGAAGACGTTCGTCGCCGTCACTAAACTGCCGGACGCCGTGGTCGACAAGCAGCTCAAGGAGCGCACCGAACTGACCCATAACCGGATCGGCGCGCCGCAGCGCGAGTCCATCCTCGCTGCAGGCATTGCGCTGCAGCAAGCGGGGGTGATCGACCCCAAGGTTGACGTCAAGGCGACGCTGGATGCCTTGATCGACGATCAGGTTCCGCTGCCGACGAATTGAGAGGGAACACCCGCGTCGTCCCCGCGAAGGCGGGGACCCATACGCCGTAGCGCCCGTGTTTATGCTCCGCGGTCGAGGCCTTCTTGAAACAGAAACGCCAGGGGTTATGGGTCCCCGCCTCCGCGGGGACGACGCAGTGGATATGTTCACCGCCTTGCAATCCCCCGCGAGAAGCGTTCTTGCTATGGCCATGACGGTTGAATTGTCCGCACCTGCACAAGCCGAGACCGCGGCGGCGCCTGCTGCGCCCGGCCGGGTGCGGCGTTGGTTGCGGCCGGCGCTCGGACTGCTGTTGCCGATCGGGTTCGCGCTGATCTGGGAGGTGATGGTCTGGCTCGGTCTGTCCAACGGACGGCTGGTGCCGCCGCCGACCAAGATTTTCGCAACGATCGCCGAACTGGCGCGCAGCGGTGAACTCGTGCGGCATATCATGGCGACGTTGACGCGCGTGTTGGCGGGCTTTGGCCTTGGCGTGGTCGCCGGTACGTTGCTCGGCGCCATCTCCGGCTATTGGGGACTGGCGCGGCGGTTGCTCGATCCCACCGTGCAGGCGCTGCGCGCGATTCCGTCGATCGCCTGGGTGCCGCTGTTCATCTTGTGGCTCGGCATTTTCGAAACCTCGAAAGTCGCGCTGATCGCGGTCGGGGTGTTCTTCCCGGTCTATCTCGGCGTGATGGGCGCGATTCTCTCGGTCGATCGCAAGGTCGTCGAAGTCGGCCGCATCTTTCGTCTCAGCGGGCCGGCGATGATCCGCCGCATCCTGCTGCCCGCGGTATTGCCAGCCTATGTCGTCGCGTTGCGGGTCGGTCTTGGACTTGGTTGGATGTTCGTGGTCGCCGCCGAATTCATGGGCGCATCCGAAGGCCTCGGTTATTTGCTGATCGACGGCCAGCAACTCGGCAAGCCGGCGCAGATCCTGGCCGCGATCGTGATCTTTGCGGTGCTGGGCAAGACCACGGACTGGCTGATCGAGATCGGCTTTGCGCCGCTGTTGCGCTGGCAGGATGCGTTCGGCCGCCAAAGCGGAGCAGCGTGATGCTGAGGCTTGATCGGGTCGGCAAGGTCTATCCTAACGGCGTCAACGCGCTGGAGCGCTTCTCCGCCGAAATCAAGCTTGGCGAAATCGCCGCCATCATCGGCGGTTCCGGCTGCGGCAAGTCGACCTTGCTGCGCGCCGTCGCCGGCCTCGATCGCGCCACATCGGGCAGCGTGACACTCGACGATATCGCGATCTCGGCGCCGCACGCGAAAATCGGCATCATCTTTCAGGAGCCGCGGCTGCTGCCCTGGCTCAGCGTTGCCGACAATATCGGCTTCGGCCTGCAGGACTTACCTGCAAATATCCGGCGCGAGAAAGTCGCCCGCGCGCTGGCGCGGGTCGGCCTTGCCGACAAGGCCAATGCGTGGCCGCGCGAATTGTCCGGCGGGCAGGCCCAGCGCGTCGCGATCGCTCGCGCGCTTGTGCCGCAGCCGGAAGTGCTGCTGCTGGACGAGCCGTTCTCCGCGCTCGATGCGTTCACCCGGCGTGACCTGCAGGATCATCTGCTTGATCTGTGGGCCGACACCCGGCCGACTTTGGTGCTGGTCACGCATGACGTCGATGAAGCCGTGGTGCTGGCCGATCGTGTGTTCGTGATGCGGCCACGGCCCGGCCGGCTGTTCGAGGAGATCACCATTAATCTGGCGCGGCCGCGCGACCGCAACTCGCCATTGTTCGACAATTTCAAGCGCCGCGTGCTGACCGCGCTCGACCGGTCACTCGATCGCAACGTGCCCGATCGCGAAGAGAAATCGCCCGCCGGCGAGGCGATGTGGTGGTGACCTGAGGTCGTTAGATCGGAGGGTGACAGGGACGTTGCGACCCATTACATCCGTTACCTAGACACTCCGGGAGAGACAAAAATGGACGCCGCCGAACTCCGCGCCACGCAGGCCCCGATCAAGGATCGCTACAAGACCGATCCGAAATCCGCGATGATTACCCTGAAAGCCAAGGGCTCGATCGAGAACGAGGGCATCGCCTGCAAGGTTGAGACCGGCCGCGCGCTGGCGGTCGCCGGCCTGCATCCCGCAACCGGAGGATCCGGGCTTGAACTGTGCTCCGGCGACATGCTGCTCGAGGCGCTGGTCGCGTGCGCCGGCGTGACCTTGAAATCGGTCGCAACCGCGATCGAAATTCCGCTGAAGACCGGCGATGTCACTGCCGAAGGCGATCTCGATTTTCGCGGCACGCTCGGCGTCGACAAGGAAGCGCCGGTCGGTTTCGCCGAAATCCGGCTCCGCTTCGACGTCGGCACCGACGCGCCGCAGGACAAGCTCGATCTCCTGCTGAAACTCACTGAGCGCTATTGCGTGGTCTACCAGACCATCAAGAACGGCCCGAAGGTTTCGGTGTCGATGCAGAGGGTCTGAGGCGGCAGCCGTCGTCCCGGCCAAGCTCTTGCGCGAGCCAATCATACTGAACTCAGTGGCTGGAGACCCCCACCCCCGACCCCTCCCCGCAAGGGGGAGGGGAGCAAAAGTTTCCCCACTTCAGTAAGGCTCCCCGCTCCGTAATAGGTCTAAACGAAAGAAAGCCGTGTTGCTCATTTCGGCGGTCTAATTTGTTACCGACGCTCCAGGCGCTCGCCTACTCCCCTCCCCCTTGCGGGGAGGGGTTGGGGGTGGGGGTCCGCAGGCACGGAGCTGATAGTTCACACGACCGCCGCCACCCGAGACGTCATGTCCCCCGAGCTCCTTTTCCTCCTGACACTCGCGCTGCGTATGGCGATCACCGCAGCGTTCGTGGTGTCGGCTTCGGTCATCACCGAGCGCTCGGGGCCGGTGATCGGCGCGCTGGTGGCGACGCTGCCAATTTCAGCGGGGCCGTCTTACGTTTTCCTGGCGCTGGATCATGATGCGGCGTTCGTCGCCCAGGGCGCATTGGCGAGCCTGCCGATCAATGCCGCGACGATCTGTCTGGGCCTGGTTTATGTCGTGCTGGCGCAGCGTCACAGCGCGCTGGTCAGTTGGGCGTGCGCGGCCGCGGTCTGGATCGCGCTGGCTGCTTTGGTACGCATGATCCACTGGTCGCTCATTGGTGGACTGGCGGTGAATGCGATCGCGTTCGGAATTTGCATCCCGCTGCTGGCGCAATACCGTCACGTCAAGATGCCCCTGATCACGCGGCGCTGGTACGACATTCCGTTGCGAGCGTCTTTGGTCGCAACATTGGTGGCGACGGTGGTCACGCTGTCTGGCTGGGTCGGCCCCACCATCAGCGGCATGCTCGCGCTGTTTCCGGTGGTGTTCTCCAGCATGATGCTGATCCTGCATCCACGCATCGGCGGCCCCGCGACCGCGGCGGTCGTTGCAAACTCAGGCTGGGGTTTGCTCGGCTTTGGGGCTGGGATAGCGGTGATGCACGTTGCCGTGCTGCAGTTCGGCTCGGCCATCGGCCTCAGCCTCGCACTGATGACCTGCGTAGGCTGGAATCTGGCGCTGTGGTGGGGCGGGCGAAGGAAGGTGGCGCGGTAAGTGTTGGGCCATCATTCCGGGATGGTCCGAAGGACCAGACCCGGAATCTCGAGATTCCGGGTTCGATGCTGCGCATCGCCCCGGAATGACGTTCAATTATTTCTTCGGAAGTTTCGCCTTCAGCGCATACAACGCATCAAGCGCATCGCGCGGCGACATTTCGTCGGGGTGCAGAGCCTTCACTGCCTCGATCAGCATTTCCGCTTCGCTCGGAGGCGCCGGCTCGGCCGCGGCACGCGACGGGACGGCGAACAGCGGCAGATCGTCGGCGAGGGCTTTCGCGGTCTGGCCGCGATCCTGCGCCTCGAGTTTGGCGAGCACCGATTTGGCGCGGGCGATCACTGCGGGCGGCAGGCCGGCGAGTTTTGCGACCTGGATGCCGTAGGAGCGGTCGGCCGAGCCCGGCAGCACTTCGTGCAGGAACACGACATCGCCCTGCCATTCTTTGACCCGCACGGTGGCATTGAACAGCCGTGGCAGTTTGGCCGAGAGCGCGGTGAGTTCATGATAATGCGTCGCGAACAGCGCGCGGCAGCGATTGCTTTCGTGCAGATGTTCGATCGATGCCCACGCGATCGAGAGGCCGTCGAAAGTGGCGGTGCCGCGGCCGATCTCGTCGAGAATGACAAGCGAACGTTCACTGGCCTGATTGAGAATCACCGCAGTCTCCACCATCTCCACCATGAAGGTGGAGCGGCCGCGCGCCAGATCATCGGCCGCGCCGACCCGGGAGAACAGCCGGTCGACGATGCCGATGCGCGCGCGTGTCGCCGGCACGAAGCTGCCGATTTGCGCCAGCAGTGCGATCAACGCGTTCTGGCGCAGGAAAGTCGATTTACCCGCCATGTTCGGACCGGTGATCAGCCAGATCTGGCCTGACTTCTGCGCCGGTCCCGGTGACAAATCGCAGGCGTTGGCGATGAACGGCTGGCCGTCGCGCTTCAGTGCCTGCTCGACCACCGGATGCCGGCCGCCCTCGATGGCAAATCCGAGCGAGCCATCGACCTCGGGCCGCACATAATTGTCGTCGATTGCAAGCTTTGCCAGCGAGGTCGCGACATCGAGCAGCGCGAAGCCATGCGCCGCGGCGCGCAGATCGTCGCTCGCCGCCGTCACCCTGTCATTAAGCCGATCGAAGATTTCCAGTTCCAGCCCGAGCGCGCGGTCGCCGGCATTGGCGATCCGGGCTTCGATCTCGCCGAGTTCGGACGTCGTGAAACGGACCTGGCCGGCTAGAGTCTGGCGATGAATGAAGGTCGCGTTCAGCGGCGCGGTCATCAGCCTGTCGCCGTGCTGCGCCGTGACCTCGACGAAATAGCCGAGCACATTGTTGTGACGGATCTTGAGACCCTTGACGCCGGTGTCCTCGGCGTAGCGCGCCTGCATCGCGGCAACGACGAGGCGCGAGGCGTCGCGCAGATTGCGGGTCTCGTCGAGTGCGCTCTCATAGCCTTCGCGAACAAAACCGCCGTCGCGCTTGATCAGCGGCAATTGCTCGGCCAGTGCCCGCTCGAATTCGCGCGCCAGTTCCCGCGACGGCTGCCGCAACGCTTGCATGATCGCCACCACATCGGGCGGCGGTGCGTCGAGCCGCGCCAGATGCGCCAGCGCCTGATCCGCAGCCAGGATGCCGTCGCGCAGGCCGGCGAGATCGCGCGGACCACCGCGGCCGACCGACAGCCGCGCCAGCGCCCGCGACATATCGGGCGCGGTGCGCAGCACGGCTCTGATGTCGTCGCGCACAGCAGAGTCGGCCACGAAGATGGCGATGGCATCGAGCCGCCGCGCGATAGCGGCGCTGTCGGTCAAGGGCGCCGCCAGCCGTTGCGCCAGCAGGCGCGAACCGGCCGGGGTCATCGTGCAGTCGATGGCGTCGAGCAGCGAGCCGCGGCGTTCACCCGCGAGCGTTCGCGTCAATTCGAGATTGGCGCGGGTGGCGGGATCGATCGCCATCGTGGTACCGGCGGCCTCGCGCGTCGGCGGCGACAGCGGCGGGCGTTTTCCGACCTGGGTACGGTCGATATAGGTGACGGCAGCGGCCGCGGCGGTCGCTTCCAGCCGCGACATCGCGCTAAGGCCGTCCATGGTGGCGACCGCGAAATAATCGCACAGCCGCCGCTCGGCAGTGGCGCTATCGAAATAGTCCCGGGTCAGCGGCGTCACCGCCGGTAATTCGCGCAACAGCGGCCCCAACTCCGCGTCGCCATAGAGCGCGTCGGTAACGATCACCTCGTTCGGGTTGATCCGCGCCAGGGTCGCGGAAAGTTCGCTGACCGAACATTCCGTGACCGAGAATTCGGATGTCGAAATATCGATCCAGGCCAATCCAACGCGGTCGCCGCCGGAGGATGCCCGCGTGCGTGCGATCGCCAGCAGATAATTATTGGCTTTGGCGTCGAGCAGCGTGTCTTCCGTCAGCGTGCCCGGCGTCACCAGCCGGACCACGCCGCGACGAACCACGCTCTTGTTGCCGCGGGCACGCGCCTCGGCAGGGTTTTCCGTCTGCTCGCACACCGCGACGCGATGGCCCGCCGAAATCAGCCGATGCAGATAATCCTCGGAGCGCTCGACCGGCACGCCGCACATCGGGATATCCAGCCCCTGATGCTTGCCGCGCTTGGTCAGCACAATGCCGAGCGTTTTGGAGGCGATTTCGGCGTCCTCGAAGAACAATTCGTAGAAATCGCCCATCCGGTAGAACAACAGCAGTCCGGGATGGGCGGCCTTTATTTCAAGGTATTGTTCCATCATCGGCGTGACGCGCGCGGGCGCTTCCGGTGCGGAGGCCTCCGTGGCCGGCGTGGAATCGGCGGGCATGGGGATGGATTGCTGGATCGTCATCGGGGCGCAAACTACAAAATTTCACCGCCCGATCCTATCTCGGTCAGGGGTTTTCCACGCCCTGTGGACGGCCGCGAGGCCAGCGCGGAACAACATCCTTCGAGACGCGGCCAAGAGGCCGCTCCCCAGGATGTGCAGCCGGGGCGCGTCATGTGGATGACCTCCGCCATGCCAGCATGACGGGCCTCCCGCGAAAGCGCCGCTGGCGCGCCTGATACAATTGACCTGCCGCCAAGGCGCTCCTAAAACTCGCCATCAATCCAGCCGTTCAGCGTGGAAACGCGGCATTCAGGGAGAGATTCGATGGGTGATGTCTATATTTGCGATGCCGTCCGGACGCCGATCGGCCGCTTCGGCGGTTCGCTCGCCAAGGTGCGCGCCGACGATTTGGGTGCAGCCCCGATCAAGGCCCTGATGGCCCGGCACCCCAATCTCGACTGGTCCCAGGTCGATGAAGTCTATTTCGGCTGTGCCAACCAGGCCGGCGAGGACAACCGCAACGTGGCGCGGATGGCGCTGCTGCTGGCGGGCATGCCGGAATCGGTTCCCGGCCAGACTCTCAATCGCCTTTGCGCTTCGGGCCTCGATGCGGTCGGTGCCGGAGCCCGCGCGATCCGCGCCGGCGAGATCGATTTCGCGATTGCCGGTGGCGTCGAATCGATGACCCGCGCGCCGTTCGTGATGGGCAAGGCATCGGAAGCGTTTTCACGCTCGGCCGATATTTTCGACACCACCATCGGCTGGCGCTTCATCAATCCGTTGATGAAGGCGCAATATGGTGTCGATGCGATGCCCGAGACCGGCGAGAATGTCGCCGAGGAATTCCAGGTGTCGCGCGCCGATCAGGACGCGTTCGCGATCCGCTCGCAGCAGCGCGCGGGTGCGGCGATCGCCTCGGGCTATTTCGCCGAAGAAATCACGCCGATCACGATTCCCGGTGGCAAGGCTGGTCCTGTCACGGTCGACAAGGATGAGCATCCGCGCCCTGAAACCACGCTGGAAGGCCTGACCAAACTCAAGCCGATCGTGCGCAACCCCGGCACGGTCACCGCCGGCAACGCCTCCGGCGTCAATGACGGCGCGGCCGCGATGATCCTCGCCTCTGAGGCCGCGGTGAAGAAACATGGCCTGACGCCGCGCGCGCGCATTCTCGGTCTCGCTTCGGCAGCGGTGCCGCCGCGCATCATGGGCATCGGCCCGGTGCCGGCGACCCGCAAGCTGATGGAGCGGCTCGGCCTCAAGATCAGCGATTTCGATTTGATCGAACTCAACGAAGCCTTTGCCTCGCAAGGCATCGCCTGCCTGCGCCAGCTCGGCGTCAAGGACGATGCCGATTTCGTCAACCCGCATGGCGGCGCGATCGCACTCGGCCATCCGCTCGGCATGAGCGGCGCGCGGCTGGCGATGACCGCGGTGCACGGCATGGAGAAGCGCGGCGGCAAGCGCGCCCTCGCCACCATGTGCGTCGGTGTCGGCCAGGGCGTCGCCATGGCGATCGAGAAGTTGAACTGACCGTCCAATCCGTCATTGCGAGGAGCGCAGCGACGAAGCAATCCAGTCTTGCTTGTTTCCCTGGATTGCTTCGCTGCGCTCGCAATGACGGATAGCCACCGGAGATCCTGTTATGACCCTTTCCTACCCCGTATCCAGTCTCTCAGCGCATCCGCCGCGGTTGTCGCCAGACTATCGCAGCGCGATCAAGCGCTCGCCGAAAAAGCCGCTGATCCCGATGCGGCACACGCTGACCGAGCTGACCGGACCGGTCTACGGTCATGAGACAGTGCGCGAGAACGATCACGATCTCACCATCCAGCATACCGGCGAGCCGCTCGGCGAGCGCATCATCGTGCACGGCCATGTGCTCGACGAAGACGGTCGCGGCGTGCCGAACGTGCTGGTCGAGCTGTGGCAGGCCAATGCCTGCGGCCGCTACGTCCATGTCGTCGACCAGCACCCGGCGCCGCTCGATCCCAACTTCACCGGCGCGGGCCGGGCGCAATCGGATGCGCAGGGCTATTACAAGTTCATCACGGTGAAGCCCGGCGCCTATCCCTGGGGCAATCATCACAACGCCTGGCGGCCGGCGCATATCCACTTCTCGGTGTTCGGCCATTCCTTCATTTCGCGTCTGGTGACGCAGATGTATTTCCCCGGCGATCCCCTGTTCGAGTTCGACCCGATCTTCAATTCGGTGCCGGATGAGAAGGCGCGGATGCGGATGGTGTCGTCGTTCGACCTGGAGAACACCCAGCCGAATTGGGCGCTTTGCTATCGCTTCAACATTGTGCTGCGCGGCCACAACGCCACGCCGATGGAGACCAAGTAAGTGGCAAGCATGCAGGGAAACTTGAAGGGATTGACTCCATCGCAGACCGTCGGCCCGTTCTTCAAATACGGGCTGACGCCGAACGGCCAGTATGACTGGAACGACGCCTTCACCAATAATCTGGTCACGCCGGATACTTCGGGCGAGCGGATTCGCGTCGAGGGCCGGGTGTTCGACGGTGACGGCGCGCCGGTGCCGGATTGCATGCTGGAGATCTGGCAGGCCGATGCGCAGGGCCGCTTCTCGGATCCGCAGGACAAGCGCGCGCTGCCGAATTCATCGTTCAAGGGATTCGGCCGCTGCGGCACCGATGCCAATGGCGATTACGCGTTCGACACCATCAAGCCCGGCCAGGTGCCGGATCCCGACGGCAAGCCGCAGGCGCCGCATCTGCTGCTCGCGATCTTCGCGCGCGGCATGTTGCTGCATCTCTACACGCGGATTTATTTCGACGGCGAGGCCGCCAACGCCGCCGATCCCGTGATGGCGCTGGTGCCGGCCGATCGCCGCGCCACCTTGATCGCGACCCGCGAGAAAAGCGGCGGCAATTCCGTCTATCGGTTCGACATTCGCCTGCAGGGCGATAACGAGACGGCGTTCTTCGACGTCTGAAGTCAGGTTTCGCGCGGGGCTTTTGAGCGCGGCTTCTTCGTTGTCGAAGGCGCGGGTGCCGGCGTTTCGGGGGCGACCACCTTCAGCGCCCGAACCAGCGGCGCGCCGCGCGGCGATTTGCTGAAAATGCCGGCGGCGTCTTCTTTCAGGGCATGCTCGACGCATCCCTGAATATGGGAAACCATGATGTCCTGCGCGCGCTTGGCGTCACGCGCCAGCGCGCATTCCAGCAATAGCTGGTGTTCCCGCGCGGCGATCTCGCCACGGAACACCACCGCGATCATCTGGTAGCGCAGATAGCGATCGTAGATCGAGGCATGGGTGTCGAGCAGCACGTCCGACCCGCAAGCCGAAATCAGCGCGTGGTGAAAATCCCAATCGCAACGCTTCCACAGTTCCTGATCGCGATTGCCGCTCGCCAGCATGCGGCGTTCCATCACGGCGAGCTTGTGATGAGCTGAGACAACGCGGCCTTCCCAATCGAGATCGCCGGCGGCAAAGGATTGCGCGATGGCATGATTTTCAAGCAAAAGCCGCAGCGCGGCTACCTGCTTGAACTCATCGGCCGAAACCGGCGCGACCTCGAAGCCGCGTTGACCTTCGGCCACGATCAGGCCTTCCGAGGACATTCGGTTCAACAACTCGCGTAGCGTGGTGATGCTGGTGCCGTAGCTCTCGCTGATTTTTTCAAGCTTGAGTTTCTGCCCGGGCAGCAGGACGCCAAAAATGATATCCGCCCGGATTCGGCGATAGGCCGATTCCCCGACTGTTTCAGCGGATGGTGTATTGGTCAGCAACGGACGTCTCCTGGTGTCCTCGGATCATAATCGCATGCTCGATGCCCCGCTTCAACGAACGATTGGATCGGACGCACCGTCACTGTCCGAGCTTTCCGGCCGCATGCATGGCAGCGCGCCAGCCGAACACCAAAGCGGGTCCGATCATGGTCCCCGGTCCGGGATAGGTTCCTCGAAAGATCGATGCCGCGTCGGCGCCGGCGGCGTAAAGCCCGTCGATCGGCCGCTGCTGCACGTCGAGCACCCGGGCGTTCTCGTCGGTATGCAGCCCGGCGCTGCCGGCTAGGTCGGCGGGCCAGACCGCAACCGCAAAAAACGGACCGGGACCGATCGGGCGCATGCAGGGATTGGGTTTGTGGTCGGCATCGCCGTTGAAGCGGTTGAGCGGGCTCGCTCCACGCCCGAAGTCCTCGTCGACGCCGGAATGTGCAAAGGCGTTGTGGCGCGTGACGGTTTCCTGCAGGCCTTCTGCATCGATGCCGATGGCTTGTGCGAGCGCGGCAAGACTACCGGCGCGCGTGAGATAGCCGCTCTCCAGGAAGCGGCTGAGGTTGCGCGTGCCGGGACGGATGAGGCCGATGCCGTAATCCCTAACAAAACTGCCGTCACAAATCAGAAACGCGGGAATGCTCGGCACGATCTGATGCGCATGCAACATCGCGGCGACGAAGTCGTGGTACGAGTCGGCCTCGTTGACAAAGCGCCGGCCCTCGCTGTTGACCGCGATCAGCCCCGGCTTGGCGCGGTCGAGGATGATGTGTGGGTACACTGACGTCGTGCCGTCAGGGCGCCGCATCACCGAGCTTGGCATCCACAGCGCCGGGCTTTGCATGGTGTCATCAAGGCCCGCGCCGGCCTGCAGCGCCGCTGCAATCCCGTCGCCGCTATTGTTCTCGGGCGCCAGCGAGAAGCGCCGGGCCGGTTCCGGAAATAGTAATGTACGCAGCTGCTCGTTCCAGGCGATACCGCCGGTCGCCAGCACGACGCCCTTGCGCACGCGGATGGCGCGCGTCCCTTGCGCATCGCGCAGCATTGCGCCGGCGACCCGACCATCCCTGAGGGTCAATTGCTCCAGTCGGGTTTCGAACAGCACCGGAACGTTATGGCGGCGCAGGCTGTAAAGCAGGCGCGCAACCAGCGCGTTGCCCATGATCAGACGCGTGCCACGCTTGTGGCGCAAGCGATCGACGGCGTGGCGTCCGATCAGGCCGATCACATGCTTGAGCGCAGCGAGCGAGCCGAACGGCGCCAGCAGAAACGGAATATCGGATTTGCCGACCATCATGCCGCCGAGCACAAGGAATTCGGGGCGTGGCGGGCGAACGCGCGCGAAGTCATCACCCAATTTCCGGCCGTCGAAAGACGCCGCGCCCAGTGCGCGGCCGCCGAAGGCTGCACCGGGACGATCCTGATAGTCCGGATGCGCCGGCGCCGGGATGAACCGCACATCGGTGTGGGCTTCCAGATAATCGAGCACGGCAGGACCCGTATCCAGGAAGGCCGCGCGCCCGGCATTGCCGCCGGATGGGCCGACCACGGCGTTCAAATAGGTCCTGGCGTGTTCGATGGAGTCGGGGATGCCGGCTTTCTCGCTTTGGTGGCTGCCGGGAATCCAGACCGTGCCGGCGGAGGTCGAGGTCGTGCCGCCGACCATGCCCGTCTTTTCGCACAGCACCGTGCGCAATCCCTCGATCGCGCCGACCAGCGCCGCGGTCATGCCTGCCGCGCCTGCGCCGATCACCAGGAGGTCGACCTCTTCATCCGTCATCGATGATGGCTCGTCCGACATGGCGGGATCTTGCTGTCCCGGCAACGGGCCGGGCAGGGATGGTCTCAAGTCAAAAATCCAATCGATATCCAGGGTATGAAGGCCACCAGCAGCAGGCCGATCACCAACGCGATCATATAGCCGATGATGGGTTTCAGCCCGGCGTCGGGATGCACGCGGCTGATGGCGCAGGCGGCATAATAGCCGACGCCAAAGGGCGGCGCGAATAACCCGATGCCCATCGCCAGAATGATGACCATCGCATAGTGCACCTCGTGCACACCGACCTGCTTGGCGATCGGAAACAGCAATGGACCGAACAGCACGATCGCGGGAATGCCCTCGAGCACGCTGCCGAGCACGATGAAGGCGGCCATCGAGACCAGCAGGAAGGTGGGAATGCCGCCAGGCAGCCCGGTCATGGCGGTGGCCAATTGCTTGGAGAAGCCGGATTGCGTCAGCGACCAGGCCATGCTCGTGGCGGCGCCGATGATCAGCAGGATCGAGCCGGAAAGGGCGGCGGTTTCGACCAGCATCGGATAGATCCGCCGCCAGTCGAATTTGCGATAGATGATCAGGCCAGCCAGCGCCGAATAGGCGATGCCGATGGTCGACACTTCGGTCGCGGTCGCGACGCCTTCGATCACGGCGGCGCGGATCACGAACGGCAGCACGATCGCCGGCAGCGCGACCAGAAAAGTCCGGCCGATCTCGCGTGCGGAGGAACGCTTGACGTGCGACAGGTCCTCACCGCGATTGCGCCACCACACCACGAGGCACAGGATCGCGCCCACGACCACGCCCGGAAGCAATCCGCCGGTAAACAAAGCGGCGATTGATACGCCAGTCACCGAGCCGACGGTGATCAGCACCAGGCTTGGCGGAATGGTTTCGGTCTGCGCGCCGGTGGCGGACAATAGCGCGACCAGTTCGCCGGGCTCGGCGCCGCGCGCCTTCATTTCGGGGAACAGCGCCGGCGCGATCGCGGCCATGTCGGCGGCCTTGGAGCCGGAGATGCCCGACACCAGGTACATCGCAGCGATCAGCACATAGGACAGGCCGCCCCGCACATGCGCCAGCAGGCTGGCGAGGAAATTCACCATCGCCCGCGCCATTCCGGTCATTTCGATCAGCAGCCCCAGAAAGACAAACAGCGGTACCGACAGCAGGATCAGATTGGACATTCCCTCCTCGATCCTGCCGACTACCACGACGATCGGCGTTGCCGTCGTCAGCGCCTGATAACCGAACGTCGCCAGTCCGAACGCGAAGGCGATCGGCACCCCGGTGAACACCAGAAAGGCCACCAGCCCGACAAAGAAAATCAGCAGATTCAGATTGCCGAGATTTTCGAGAAACGGCTGCAGCAGCACCAGCGCGCCGACGATGATCCCGCTCGCCAGCACCGAACCCGCCACGTGACGCCAATTGCCGACCTCGATCAGCCGCAACAGCGCAACCACGATCATCAAGGCGAACCCGACCGGCAACGCGGTGGCGCGCCACGCGCTGGAGATTTCCATCGCGGGCGTCGTCACCGGAATTTCGTCGACGGCAAAATCGTAAGCCGAATCGATGATCAGGAAAAAGAAGGTCAGCGCGGCCACGATCGCCACGACGTCGAGCAACGCCCGGGTCGCGGGCGATAACAGCCCGACAAAGGCGGTCATCCGCATGTGTTCGCTGCGGCGCAAGGCCACCACCGACCCCAGCATCGCGAGCCAGAGAAACAGCGACGAGGCCAGTTCATCCGACCAGATGATCGGATGATGGAACACGTAACGTGAGATTACACCGGCCAGCAGGACGATAATTTCCAGCAGCACCAGCAGCGCGGTTGGGATCTCGACCAGCAGCCCCAGCGCATGATCGAGGCGGCCCACCCATGCCGTCCGTGCGCGTGGCGAGGCGCCGTCTCCGGGCTGTTCGATCTTCATCTAATCGCTCCCGAGAGACAGCATCGTCGCATCTTCAGGCGAGCGGGCCGGAATATTTTTCCAGGATCTTCCAGGGCTCTGCGCCGTATTTGCCCTTCCACTCCGCATAGAAGCCACTTTTGGACAGCGCGTCGCGAAACAGCTTCTTGTCGGGGTGATTGAATTCGAGGCCCTTGCCCTTCAGCGTGGCTTCCAGTTCAACATTGAGCCGCGCGGTTTCCGCCCGCTGCTTCAACGTTGACGCCTCGAACGCCTTGGTGATCATGGCCTGATCGTCCGGCGCCAGCGCCCTGATGCGCTTGCCATTGGCGATGATCCAGAGGCCGTCCCACATGTGCTCGGTCACCGAGCAATATTTCTGCACCTCGTAATATTTTCCGGCCTCGATCACCGTCAGCGGATTCTCCTGGCCATCGACGATCCTGGTCTGCAGCGCCGAATAGAGTTCGTTGATGGTGATGGAGGTCGGCGAGGAGCCCAGCGCCGTGAACAACGACACCCAGACCGGGCTCGGCGGCACCCGCATCTTGAGGCCCTTGAAGTCGTCGACCGCTGCGATCGGGCGCGTGCTGGTGGTGACGTTACGATAGCCGCTGTCGAGAATTTTCGGGTACGCGTAGAGCCCGGCCTTGTCGAGACCTTCGCGGATAATGCCGCCGAGATCGCCATCCATCGCCTGCCAGACGTGGTCGTAATCGGCGAACGCGAAAGCCATGCCGCTGATGCCGGCGACCGGTGCTACGACCTGCATCGAAATGCCCGACGCCGTCATCATGTCGAGCACGCCGGAACGCACCTGGGTCAGCATCGCGGCATCCGAGCCCAATTGGGCGTTGGGGAAGAACTGGATGTCGATCCGTCCGCCGGATTGCTTGCGGATATTCGCGCAGGCTTCCTCCATCGCCATCGAGGCCGGATGGGTCGCCTGAAATTGTCCGCCGACCTTGAGGCTGACCTTGGCGCCCTGGGCTCGCGCCGCCGTGCCGCGCGCCAGCAGCGCCGCGCCGATTGCGGCAGTTCCCAATTGTCGTCGCGTGATCTGCATGACGTTCTCCCTGAGGATGTTTTGTTGTTGATGGGTCGCGCCGACGCGGCGATGCCGACTGCCGCGAGACCAGCGTTTCGTTCCGGCTTACTTCTTGGCCTGCTCGGCGATGGCGTCGACCGCGAGCGCGTAACCGAGGCCGCCAAGACCGGCGATGACGCCGGTCACGCCGTGGGACATCAGCGATTTCTGGTACATCGGCTCGCGCTTGTGAATGTTGGTGATGTGGACCTCGACCTTCGGTCCGTCGAACATCTTCAGCGCGTCGAGCAGCGGGATTGAGTGAAATGAGAGCCCGGCCGGATTGATGACGACACCGATCATGGTGTTGCGGGCCTCATGCAGCCAGTCGATCAAGGTCGCTTCAGAATTGGATTGGCGAAAGTCGACTTCGAGGCCGTGGCCTTTGGCGCGCTCGACGCAGCGCTGCTTGATGTCGGCGAGGGTTTCCTTGCCGTAGATCTCGGGCTCCCGAACCCCCAGCAGATTCAGATTCGGTCCGTTCAGGACCAACACCGTATCGGCCATACCAGCCTCCCAAATCTCGTTTTTCGCGTTATCCGGAAGGCATAAATCACCGGTCAATTATTAAATCAACTGGTATTTTACATTTTGTATGGTGTTATTACCGGATCACTGGGTTGCCCCCGCGAGCCGGCAAGCGCCGCCGACCGTCGGAACGGACGCTCGCCGGCGGTCATAGATTAATGTCTTTAGAAGCGTGTGCTCGTGGCGGCGCTTAGCGCGGCGCGAGCGACAAGCCGCTATTCGGCGGCCTGCATCTGCCGATCGATCTCGATCGCGCCGGCCCGGATCAGCGGGATCAAGTCGCGGCCGATCGCGACGGTGTCGTGCGGGTTTTCGAAGCCGCGCAGCAGGAACGAATGAATGCCGAGCCGGTAATATTGCAGCACGGCCGCCGCGATCTGTTCCGGCGTTCCGACCAGGCACGAGGTGTTGCCGGGCGCGCCGGTGGCGCGGGCTATTCCCATCCACAGCCGCTCGTCATGCACATCGCCGCGCGCGGCGAAGGCGACCAGGCGTTCGCTGGAATGGTTGCCCGGCTTCGGCGCCGGGCCGGTCTTGCGTTCGATATCCGCCAGTAATCGATGCGCCTTGTCCCATGCCGCGCCTTCGCTCTCCGCCATGATCGGGCGAAGCGACATGTTGAACCCCACGCGTCGCCCGAACTTGGCAGCGCGGCGGCGGAAATCATCGACCCGCTCCCGTGTCGCGGCCAGCGGCTCGCCGAAGATCGCGAACACGTCGCAATATTCGGCGCCCATCTGCAGTGCGCCATCCGATGAGCCGCCGAAAAACAATGTCGGGTACGGCGACTGATAGGGCTTGATGTCGGAATAGGCGCCTTCGACCCGATAGAACTCGCCGTGGTGGTTGAACGGAACCTCGCTGGTCCACATCCGGCGCATGACATCGAGATATTCGCCGGCGCGCCGGTAACGATCGGCCTTGGGCAGGAAGTCGCCTTCGCTGGCCTGATCCTGTTCGGTGGTGCCGGCGACGATGTGCAGTGACATCCGGCCCTGGGTGAGCTGGTCGAAGGTCGCGACCTGCCGCGCCGCCAGCGCGGGCGCGACGGAACCCGGCCGATGCGCAATCAGGAACTTTATTCGTTCGGTATGGGTCGCCGCATACTGCGCGATGCCAAAGCCTTCGGCCGCGGAGGCGTAATAGCCGACCAGCACGGAATCATAATCCCACTGCTCATGCAGCCGCGTGAAATCGATCACCCAGTCGCGCGAGATCTGTCCCTTGATGAGATGGACCGCGACACCCTCCATCTGGGTGCCGATCATCCCGAGGATTTTTGCGGGCATGGCGGTCCTCCCGATCTCCAGCGCGATTGGTTGGTATCAAATAGACGCGCGACGAACGAGGATAGCAAGAGCCGCAAACGGACTTGCTTCCATTCAAGGGATGATCCGCGCCTCGCGCAGCCGCGCAAACAGCTTGAAGAAGCTGTCGTCGGTCGCCTGGTAATCCAGAAATCCGAGCTTGCGGCTCTTGCTCATGTCGGTCACCACTTCGATCGGGCGGCCAAGGTCGGCATCGGTGTGCCAGGCTGAGGCGAGCACGCCAAGATCGCTCTCCGCCAGCCGATGCTTGGCCGCGATGTCGGTCCAGACCGGACCCGCGTCGGCCAACTGGCGCTCCAGCGGTATCCCTTCGCCGGAATATGTCGCCGGTTGCAGGCCGAACCAATCGGCCAGCCGGCTCCACATCCAGCTCCAGCGAAACACATCGCCGTTCACGACGTTGAATGCCTGGTCGCGCGCTGCCTCGGTCGTGGCGGCCCATTCGAGATGACGGGCCAGCAACTCAGCATCGGTCATGTCGGTGAGGCCGTTCCACTGCGTCGCGGAGCCTGGAAACGAAAACGGCCGGCCGGTTTCCCGGCAGATCGTGGCATAGACCGCCAATGTCACGCCCATGTTCATGGCGTTGCCGACGGCATAGCCGATGATCGTGTGCGGCCGGTGGACGCTCCAGCCGAAGCCGTCCCGCTTTGCGGCGGCGAACACTTCATCTTCCTGCGCGTAGTAAAAATTCTCGATATCGAGTCGCGGCTGATCCTCGCGAAACGGCGTCGCGGGCAGCTTGCCCTTGCCGTAGGCCTCGAACGGTCCGAGGTAATGTTTGAGCCCAGTCACCAGTGCGACATGTTTGACCGAACCGGCGTTCGAAACCGCATCAAGCAGGTTGCGCACCATCGCCGAATTGACCCGGATATTCTCGGCCTCGGTTTTCTGCCGCAGCCATGTGCTGATGAAGACCGCGGTGGGTTTTAGTCCTTGCAAGGCCGCGCGAAGCGACGCCGGGTCCAGCAGATCGGCTGCGACGGGCATAACGCCATCGATTTCCGTCGGCGGTCGCCGGGCCAGTCCGTAAACTTGCCATCCCTGTTCGCGGAGGCGGCGGGCGAGATTGTTGCCGACGATCCCACTGGCGCCGACCACGAGTGCCGAACCTGCCATATTCCGATATCTCCCAATGCCTGATGCAAGGCAGATAGGAACCAACTGCCGATCGGCGAGCGCCGCCGCGACGGCAACGGATCACTGTTTGTTGAGACGGGATTGCGATCGCGGCTGACCGAACGTCGGTCTAGTCGATCACCGCGTGTTCCGCCGCGGCCTGCTGGCTGCGTAATACCGCCTTGGTCGAGCCGATCATGATCGCGAGCGGGATCGAACCCAGAATGAAGAACATCACCAGCTGATAATCCTGCGAGAACGCGATGATCTGCGCCTGGATCGCGACCATGGCATCCGCCAGCGCGCGGCCGCCATTGGTGCCGAGATCGATCATGCCGCGAACATTCGGCATCTGCATGGCGTGGTTGAACGGATTGATGTGCTCGGACAGGATGGCGTAGTCGCGGCGGCCGCCTTCGGTGAGCTGCGCGATCACGATCGAAATGCCGATCGAGCTGGCGACATTGCGCAGCAGGGTCAGCATCGAGGTGCCGTCGGTGCGCAGATGGTTGGGCAGCGTCAGGAACGCCACCGTGCTCAGCGGTACGAACACCAGCCCGAAGCCAAAGCCCTGGATGATGCTGATCGTGACGATTTCGGAGGCGCCGGTCTGGTCGGTCCAGCCGGTCATATAGAATAGCGATAAGCCGGTCAGGCTGAGGCCCGAGATGATCAGCGTGCGCGCCTCGATATATCGCATCAGCCGGCCGACCAGCATCATCGCCACAAATGTGCCGCAGCCGCGGCTCGCCAGCAGCACCCCCGCGGTGATGATGGGATAGCCGATCACGTTCTGCAGATAGGGCGACGACAACGCCATGGTCGAATACAGCACGAGCCCCATCACCGACATGAAGACGCAGCCGCCGACGAAGTTCTTGTCCTTGAAGATCGCAAACTGGATGAAGGGCTTCGCGGTCGTAAGGGAATGCGCGAAGAAATAATAGAAGCCGGCTGCCGCGATAATGAGCTCGATGATGATTTCGTTGGACTCGAGCCAACCGAGCTGTTCGCCGCGGTCGAGCGCGACTTGCAGGGAGCCGATGCCGATCGCCAGAGCCAGGAATCCGAACCAGTCGAAGCGGAGTTCGTTATTCTGCGCGGTCTCGTCCATGAAGACGATGAGACCGACCACTGTGACGATGCCAAAGGGAATGTTGACGAAGAACACCCAGTGCCAGGAATAGGTTTCGGTCAGCCAGGCGCCCAATGACGGTCCCATGATCGGGCCCATCATCACGCCCATGCCCCAGATCGCCATCGCCTTGGCACGCTCATGCAGCGCGTAGGAATCGAGCATCACCGCCTGCGACAGCGGCACCAGCGCGGCGCCGAATACGCCCTGCAGCAACCGGAACAACACCATCTGGTTGATGTCCTGCGCCACGCCGCACATCACCGAGGCGACGGTGAAGCCGCCCGAACAGATAATGAAGATACGCTTGCGGCCGAAGCGGTTGGCGATCCAGCCCACCGGCGCGGTCATGATTGCGGCGGCGACGATATAGGAGGTCAGCACCCAGTTGATCTGGTCCTGCGACGCCGACAGGCTGCCCTGCATGTAGGGCAGCGCGACGTTGGCGATGGTGGTGTCCAGCGCCTGCATGATCGTCGCCGTCATGGCGCAGATCGTCACCATGTTCCGGCGCAAGCCTGGGACGGCAGATGGAACCGGGACCGACGTCGGGCTCATGATAGATCAGTCCTGGCTGGCCGCGGCGTGCGACAGGCCGAGCAGGGCGGCGAGCGAACGCCGATGGCCGGTATCGATCGTGGTGTAGGCGCTCATGCCGGCTTTCAGCTTCTGGACGTGTTTGTCATTGCTGTCGAAATAGATTCGCACCGGCACGCGCTGCACCACCTTGACGAAGTTGCCGGTGGCGTTCTGCGGCGGCAGGATCGCGAATTGCGCGCCGGTGCCGGGGCTCAGCGAACCGATGGTGCCCTTGAAGGCGTGATCGGGGAAGGCGTCGACTTCGATGTCGACCTGCTGCCCGACCGCGACATGGGTGAAGTCCGATTCCTTCAAGTTGGCGTCGACCCAGGGCTGCGCAATGTCGATCACGGAGAACACCGGCGCGCCCGCCATCACGAAGCGGCCCAGCTGGATCTGGTCGACCTGGGTGGCGATGCCGGTCATCGGCGCGCGCATCACGGTGTGATCGAGGTTGCGCTCGGCCTGGGCCAGCGCCGCCTTGGCCTGATAATAGGGCGGAAACTGCTCGAGCGGCAGATTGGCGTCGCCGAGCAATTGGGTCTTGGCGTTGGAAAGCTGCTGCTGCACGAACGCCGCTTCGGCGCGCGTGGTGACCAGCGCGGTCGAGGCATTGTCGAGGTCGAGCTGGGAACCAAAACTGCTCTTGGCCAAGGTCGATTTGCGGTCGACGTCCTTCTGTTTGAGGTCGATCGACTGCTGCATCAGATTGACCATCTGATCGTAGATTTTGAGATTGGCGCCGAGATTGTTGTAGGTGGTCTTGGCCTGTTCGAGCGTCGCCTTGGCCTGATCGACCGCGAGCCGGAACGGTATCGGGTCGATCTCGAACAATTCGTCGCCCTTGTTGACGAGCTGTCCCTCGCGAACCACGACCTTTTCGATCTTGCCGGAGATATCCGGCGTGATCAGCACTTTCTGCGCGCCGACATAGGCATCGTCGGTGGTCACGTAGCGGCCGCCGCTGAGATAGAACACCAGCCCGGCGACCACGGCGACGATCGGCAGCACCACCAGCAACAGCGTGCGGCGGTAGCGCCGCAGGCCGGCCATCAGCCGGCGCTTCGGTTGCGCGGCAATCTTCTTGGCCGGATCGGCGGGACTGCCCTTCTGTTCGGGCGGGAATTTAAGGACGGGATCAGCCATAACGCGGTTCTTTCTTGGTAGGTTCGTCGGCCGGAGTCTGGATCGCGTTGCGGATATTTTCCTTGATCGATTCCAGTTGGGCCAGGAGGCGATGCGCGTCGGACGGGTTGATGCCGTCGAGCGCGGTGGCGGTCAGTTCGGAGCGGAGGCCGCTCAATTTTCCCAGCAGCGGCCGTGCCGCCTTGCGCAGATAGAGCCGGTTGACGCGGCGGTCGTTTTCGTCGCCGCGACGCTCGATCCAGTCGTTCTCGCACAGCTTGTCGATCAGCCGGGTCAGGGTGATCGGCTGCATTTCCATCTGTTCGGCGAGTTCCGATTGCGTCATGCCCTCGGCGCGTTCCACCTTGGCCAAAACCGCCCATTGCGCACGGGTAATGCCATACCGAGAAGCCTGTTTATCGGCATAAAGTCGCACCAGCCGCTGCAGTTCACCGAGGGTAAACAGGAAGTTCATGTCCACGGGACCGCGGGCCATTGGGAACCTTTCTCCGTAAGCTTCCATATAATAAGCTAGCTTATGAATTAATCATGGCGGCTTAATGGAGAGCTGACCCGCCCAAGGAACATGGCTCGGGCCGCAGCGGCCGGCGGAAAAAGGCGCCGGAGATTGCAAGACCGGATTTGGGATTGCGCGGCGAGATGCTACATCATGGCGGCATGACAGCCGCCAAACCGACCTTTCCGGCCCCGGGCCACGATCACGACCGCTGCACCGCGGACGCGATGCTGCATGCGGAACGGGTCTGCCAGAAGCGGGCGCAGAAATTCACGCCGATCCGGCGTCAGGTGCTGCAGGCGTTGTCGTCCAGTCACCGGCCGCTCGGCGCCTATGAAGTGATCGACGAACTCGCCAAATCGATGCCGCGGCCGGCGCCGATCACGGTGTACCGCGCGCTGGATTTCCTGATGGACAACGGCCTCGTCCACCGCATCGAAAGCCGCAACGCCTACCTCGCCTGCGCGCATGATCATGATGCGGCGGCCATGGTGGCGTTCCTGATCTGCGAGCATTGCGGTTCGGTCGGCGAGATCCCGGCCGCCCCGGTGGCGCAAAGCCTCAATGCCGCGGCGCGTTCCACCGGCTTCACGCCGAAACTGTCCGTGGTCGAGATCACCGGCACCTGCGCGCACTGCCAGGAATAACGAAAATAGCCAGCATAACGCGATAACAACAACGCGGCGCCAAGCCGGCCACGAGGTTCAATGCCGTCAAATCAAGGGGTTTTATCAGCTGAGCGGCCGCTCAGCGCGGGTGCCGTCGCGCTGATGCTGATGTTGTGCCTGAGCTGGGGTTTCAATCAGATCGCGGTGAAACTGGCATTGCCGGATGTGCCGCCGATGCTGCAGGCGATGATCCGCTCCGCCGGTGCGTTGCCGGTGATCCTCGCCATCGGCTGGCTCCGCGGCGTCAAGTTTTTTAGGCGTGACGGCACGCTCTGGCCCGGGCTGTTGGCGGGTCTGATGTTCGGCGTTGAGTTCGTGTTGATCTTTCGCGGGCTGTTGCTGACCTCGGCGTCGCGCGCGGTGGTGTTTCTCTATACCGCGCCGTTCTTCGTGGCGCTCGGCTCCTACCAGTTCCTTGGCGAGCGACTTTCCCCTCTGCAATGGGGCGGGCTGGGCCTGAGTTTTGCTGGCGTCGCGCTCGCGATCGGCGTCCCGCAGCCGGATGTCGACGCCAGCGTCTTGCTCGGCGATCTCATGGTGGTCGGAGGTGGCGCGCTGTGGGCTGCCACCACGCTGGTGGCCAAGGGCACGACCTTGCGCAACGCGGCGCCGGAAAAGGTGCTCGGCTATCAAGTGGCGTTATCGATTCCGATATTGGGCTTTGCCGCCTGGATCTCGGGCGAGGCCATCACGCATGCTCCGGGTCCGCTGGCGATCTCGCTGCTGGCCTATCAGGCGGTCTGGGTGGTGGGGCTGACCTTCGTGCTGTGGTTCGCGCTGGTGAAGACCTATTCCGCCAGCAAATTGTCGGCCTTCACCTTCATTACGCCGCTGTTCGGCGTCGCGGCGAGCTATTTCATCATGCATGACACGCTGACATTGGCGTTCGGCGCGGCGGCGCTGCTGGTGATCGCGGGGCTTTATTTCGTCAACAAGCCGGATCCGAAGCTGGTGCCCGATCCCAACGTTCCGGCGTGATTCATGTTCGCGCCGCGAGCGAACAGGTCTCGCGCGGTTGAACCTTGCTCCGGGTTGGCAAGACCAACGGACCGGCACGCCCGCGGCTGAATAAGGCGTTTCCATGCTGCCGCAAGAAAGGACGCCACCACCATGAACACGCGGGCCAGGATGACAGCGCTTCTCGTCGCCTTCATCTTCGGGTCCGCCGCATGGCCGGCGATAGCTGCGCCAGCGTCTGACGATGCGCAGAAAGTCGACAAGATGCGCGCGGCGATCGTGGCCCGTGCCGAAACGGCGATCGAGAAGCAGGGCGGGTCCCGCGTTCTGTTCAAGGTCGATTCCGATGCCTTGCGTGACGTGATGGCGACGGGTCTGCGAGATGATCTGTATCGGATCGTGCGTGAGGGGCGCATCCCGTTTTCGGGCCTGACGATGCATGACGGTGGCGTCGATGTCCGGATCGCAGACCCGAAGAATCGGCAACTGGTCGTGAGCAAGCTGATGCCGTCATCGGAAGGCACGCCGCCGCGCGCCGCCCGCGATCAGCGTCACTGATGGCGGCGATGGTCTGATGCGGCTGATGCCGACGGAGTCCGGGTTCGCCGAGCGCCTGCACGAACTGGTTGGGCAGTCGCTGGAGATGATCGAACAAGGCCTGCGCAACAGCCATACGCCGGCGGGCCTGCAGCCCGACGGAGCCGACCGCATTCGCGTGCTGCTGCCCGGTGTCACCGATCCCGAGCGCGTGGCCGCGATGTTCGGTAAGAAAGCGCATGTCGCCTTTCGTCTGGTGGATGCGTCGATGACTTCAGAGGAGGCGATTAAAGCCGCCCCACCGGCGGGATCCGAAGTCCTCTACGACTTCAAGACCAAGGCGCCCTATCTGCTGCTGAAGGAAATTGCCATTGAAGGCGACGACATCATCGATGCCGCTCCCGGGTTCTTGCCTCAGAGCGACCAGCCGATGGCGTCGTTCCGGTTCAATGCGCATGGTGCCCGGCGCTTCGCGGAGATCACCGCGGCCAATATCGGGCGGGCATTCGCGGTCGTTGTCGACGACCGTGTGCTGTCGGCGGCCGTCATCCGGGAGCCGATCCTGGGCGGCTCAGGCCAGATATCGGGCAACTTCACGCTGGAAGACGCCAACACCGTCGCCATGCTGTTGCGGTCCGGAACGCTGCCCGGCCGTTTGAGCGTCGTCGATCAGCAGGTCGTGGAACCAGCCGGCAGCGCCGGAAAGCAATAGCTCGCGAAAGCGACTTCGATCTGCCGGGGCGGATTTATCGGCAGCTTGATTGCCGCTAAACTAGGCCGCCAGATGGGATCGCAAACGGCATCAGGAGACTTCAGATGTTTATCGCCATGAACCGCTTCCAGGTGATCAGGGGTTCTGAAGCCGCATTCGAGAATGTCTGGCTGTCACGCGACAGCCATCTCGACAAGGTGCCGGGCTTCGTCGAGTTCCATCTTCTGAGAGGCCCGCAAACTGAAGATCACACGCTGTATGCGTCGCACACGGTTTGGAAGAACCGCGCCACCTTTGAGGCGTGGACCAAATCGGAAGCGTTTCGCGCCGCGCATGCCCGAGCCGGCGACAACAAGCCGCTTTACCTGGGGCACCCTCAGTTCGAAGGTTTTGAGACGGTTGAGGCTGTCCGAGGCGGCAACACGGCGGCGTCGTAACTCGTACCGGGCGAGGCGCGCTTTATCTTCCGACCGTCACGCCTGCGGTCGTACTCAAGGCGTCCCTGAGGCTCGTGGCGTTCTTGTCGTCAAGAATTTCCCGCGTGAGGACGGTGACTTGTCCGGGGATATCGAGGATCGGTTGGCTTCCCCGCGACGAAAGACGATCGGCTTTATAAGGCGCTACCGGATCGGCATAGGGATCGCGGTCGGCTGCGAGCGTCCGCGCGGCTTTTGGTTTCCACCTCGTCGCATGCCAAGGTGTCTTGAGCGTGTCTTGGGATCGCGACCAAGCTGATCCGTGAAGTGGCGCCGGCGCGTGGCGCGGCCGTCCACGGTCGGCGGCAAATGCGCCGTCGCAGAAGCCGATAGTCACAACCGCGATCGTGATGGTTCGCAACATTCGAGCGGGCATGTCGTATTCCCCGTCGGTGCGATATCAGTCTAGCACATCTATACCGGCATTGCAGGACAACCGAGCCTGCCGCTCGATGGCGCTGGCATTTGCCGGGCTCGCCGTCGCGTCGCTCACGTTCGCGCGGCACGCGCTACTCGCGGTGGTGCCGCTGGTTATTCTGTGGGGATTGAGTGCGTGGGGCTTCATCGCGCCGCAGCAAATTTGGCGCTGCGGGCGCATTCTGCGTGCTGACCGCTGCCGTGCTATCGCGGCTCGGATGGCTGCGAGCGAGCCGCGACGGCATGAGCGCGAACAGCGAAAATGATCAGTCGGAAAAGCGCTTCGACTCCTTGTCCAGCGGCAAGCAATGCTCCTAAGAAAGGATCGTCCCTTCTGAGGAGAATCGCGCTGTGTCGGAATTCGTCGTCCACGCCACCCCCGGTAGCCCGTTTTCGCGATCTGTCATGGCAGCGCTTGAGGAAAAGGGCGCGCCTTGGCGGCTCGCCGCACTAAGACCCGGCACCTCCAAACAGGAGCCGCATCTGTCGCGCCATCCGTTCGGCCGGATACCGGTGGTCGAGCATGATGGATTCACGGTCTACGAAACCCAGGCGATCCTGCGCTACCTAGATCGTATTCTTCCCGAACCCGCATTGACCCCTGCGGATCCGAGGGCGGCGGCCCGGATGGACCAGGTGATGAATATCAACGACTGGTATCTATTCCAGGGCTGCGGCAACGTGATTGCGTTTCAGCGCATCGTTCGTCCGATCCTGCTCGGCCAGCCCACCGACGAGGATGCCGTTCGCGAAGCGATGCCGCGCGGGCACGTCGTGTTTGCCGAATTGTCCCGCCTGCTTGGCAATCAGCCATGGTTCGGCGGCGCTGCCCTCAGCCTTGCCGATCTGATGGTCGCGCCGCAACTGGATTTCCTCGCCAAGACGCCGGAGTGGCAAGAACTCACGGCGGACTGTTCAAACCTGGTCGATTGGCTTGCGCGCGCCGAAGCGCGTCCGTCGCTAAAGGCGACGACATGGGAAAAGGTCAAGGCGATGGCTGTGAGCACCGGATCGTAATCGGGTTATCGGCTGATGACGCGTTGCGACTCGCGATCATTTGCTTGATAGCGCGCGAGCCTGCCAATAGAGGTGGGCAAACCAGATGGCCAGTGAGCTCAACAGCAGAAAGTGAGAAAAGCTGAGGTAGTCGGCCGCGGTAAAAGAGTTGAATTCGAAGCGCGGCGGCAGGAATTCCCACCAAACGATCGGAATGGAAAGCACGGCGGCAAAGATAGCCGCCTGGACACCCGCCAGAAAGCTGGCCAACAAAATTGCCGGAACGAAGCTGGCGAACTGCAGCGTTGTTCCCAAAGCCACCAATATTTCCTGCACGGCGGCAGCAACAGCCACGGTCGTCAAAGCCACCAGAAACGCCTGTAGCGACCATGGCCTCAGCCCTGGACGGTCCTTCGTGCTCTTACGCATAAGCTCCTCAAATATTCGGCGCGGGCCCGACAGAGAATTAAATACTCTGCAAAAAAGGCCTGACGTCAATTGCAATAATTCTCACAGGCGGCAGCGCGTGAAATGATAGACGTCGTTTGTGCCGGGCTTTTGGATCATTTTTTGTCCGTCCGCTCGCCACCGGTCCGCCCGAATTCAGTCTTGAAGATTAGCTCACATGCTCCTCACTTTGCAGGAGCGTTGCTTGTCCAAGACGATATGGCTCGCCTTTTTTGGCTTGATCGGCCTGGCTCCGGCGATTGCGATCGGGGTTGCCGTGCGACCAGCTTCTTTGGTCGTTGAGCCGGCGCAGGATCAAACCACAACAGAACCGGTGTTTGCCGTGAACGAATCGGCGAAGTCCGACAGGCTGGAGCTGCCTGCTATCATTCGCGCGGAGCCTCCGACAATTGAGCTCGTGGCGAAGCCGCCACCTGAAGAAGCACCATCGACCAGTCCGGAGCCAGTCAACAAGGTCCCGGACCGGCATTGGCGAAATGCCAACGCCCGCCTGATCCCCACCGCACCGTCTCACCGGCATGCTGAGAAAAAGGAATCGCAGCAAAGCGCCGGCAAATCTCCGAGCACAAGGACCGAGGTCTGGCATTGCCGGCAGGACGCCATGGGCAGCCTTTTAAGATCATTGGACCTCTCGCCAAGGTGCAATCTATAGGCCGGTCGTGATTGATGAAGTGTCGCTTCCTTGTGAACTGGAATCTGATGAAATTGGCTTGCTTGCAAGACTCGGACGCTTGGTGTCGCGAGAACGCCGGGGCGTGTGTTTCGCAAATGAAGCACAACAATAACTAACGTCGTCCCTGCGAACGCAAGGACCCATACGCCGTGTCTTCTCGTTTGGGCCGTGGAGCAGCTACCTTTTGTGCCAAGCAGCGCCAGGGGTTATGGGTCCCTGCGTTCGCAGGGACGACAAGCGTCCACGACTTCTAGCCCGTCTCGATCGGCAGCGAGGCGTCCTTGGCCCACTCGCCCATCGAGCCGTCATAGAGCGTGAGATTGCGGTAACCGAGCCGATGCAGCAGGAACAAATCGATGGTGGCGGAGATGCCGCCGCCGCAATAGGCGACCACGCGCTTGTCCTTGCGGATGCCTTGCGCGGCAAATTTCGCTTCGGCATCGGCGAGCGGCACGAAGGTTCTTGTCGCGGGATCAAGCAGCGTTGCCGCCGACACATTGCAGCTTCGAGGGATGCGTCCGGGCCGGCCATAACGGCTGGGTTCGAGGCCCTGGTGGAATTGTGGGCTGAGCGCGTTGACGATGACGGTGCCGTGATCGTCCTTGGCCGCGAGCACGTCCTGTTTGCCGACGAAAAAGCCGCGCTTCGATTTCGCGGTGAAGATCGCCTCCGGATAACTCCTCGCCGGCCCGGTCTCGACGGT
The DNA here is from genome assembly GCA_963738105.1 of uncultured Alphaproteobacteria bacterium. Classification (GTDB taxonomy): domain Bacteria; phylum Pseudomonadota; class Alphaproteobacteria; order Rhizobiales; family Xanthobacteraceae; genus Bradyrhizobium. Next base: position 335,997 of record CAVTWC010000027.1, read on the forward strand.
GCGGCCCTCCGCCTTCCACTTGTCGAAGCCGCCGTCGAGCACCGCGGCGTGCTCGAAGCCGAGCGATTTGAGCATCCACCAGAACCGGGTCGCCCACATCGGTGTGCCGATCGAATAGAGCACCACGCGGCTGTCGGCATCGATGCCGTGATGTCCGAATGCGGCTTTGAGCTTGGCCACCTTAGGCATCATGAAGTGGAGCTCCGTCTTCTGGTCGGAGAATTCGCCCTGCAGATCCAGAAAATCGGCGCCCGGAATATGCCCGGCCTCGAAGGTGTGATTTCCCGGCACGGCGATGTAGGGAGCGTCGCTGCCCGCGGGGGCGGGTTCGAGAAAGGTGGTGCAATCGAACAGGCGCAGATCCGGCCGTTCCAGACAGCCTGCGAGTTCCGCTGTGGTGATCAGCTCATTGTGCTGCTGCATCCTCGCATCCCTCCTGTTTGCCTGATGTTAGGGCATGATCGAGGAAGGTGGATATGGGTTTTCCGGGGGGCAAACGCGAAGCGTTTGTTCGGAGATCATGCGCAAACGAAGCGATACCCTGATCAAATGGCAGCCCTCGATCTGGTACTTGCCCTTTCAATCCAGCGATTCCTGTCCAATATAGCGGTTGCAGATCGCTTGGCCCCGGGCCCTGCGTCCGACCGCGGTGTTCTAGATAAGCCACTGAAACATAAGAGAAAAACTAACGTTTCCGTGAGATATGGCGGAGCTTCCGCCGTTCCCTTGGTGAATGTCATCAAAACCTGATAATTGTGAGCCCATGAACAAGCTCGAAAAACTCCCGCAAGACGACGTCGCCGGCCCCCGGGCGCGGCGTACAACCACCCAAGTCATGGTCGGCAATGTCGCCGTCGGCGGCGGCGCCCCGATCGTCGTGCAATCGATGACCAACACCGACACCGCCGATATCGACGGCACCATCGCCCAGGTCGCCGCTCTGTCGCGCGCCGGGTCCGAAATGGTGCGGATCACGGTGGATCGCGACGAGGCTGCCGCCGCCGTCCCGCACATTCGCGACGGCCTGCGGAAGCGTGGCATCACCACCCCGCTAATCGGCGACTTTCATTATATCGGCCACAAGCTGCTGACGGACTATCCGGCTTGCGCCGAGGCGCTCGACAAATACCGCATCAACCCCGGCAATGTCGGCTTCAAGAACAAGCGCGACACCCAGTTCGCCGACATCATCGAGATCGCCAACAAGAACAACAAGCCGGTGCGCATCGGCGCCAATTGGGGTTCGCTCGATCAGGAACTGCTGACCAAGCTGATGGACGAGAACGCGCTGCTTCCGGCGCCAAAGGACGTCCGCGCGGTGACCCGCGAGGCCATGGTGCAGTCGGCGCTGCTGTCGGCGGCGCGGGCGCAAGAACTCGGCATGCCCAAGAACAAGATGATCCTGTCGGCCAAGGTTTCCGCGGTGCAGGACCTGATCGCGGTCTATCAGACGCTGGCGGAGCGCTCGGATTACGCCATTCATCTCGGCCTCACCGAGGCCGGCATGGGATCGAAGGGCATCGTCGCCTCGTCGGCGGCGCTCGGCATTTTGCTGCAGGACGGCATCGGCGACACCATCCGGATCTCGCTGACGCCGGAGCCCGGCGGCGATCGCACCCTGGAAGTTCAGGTCGCGCAGGAATTGCTGCAGACCATGGGTTTCCGCACCTTCGTACCGCTGGTGGCGGCATGCCCCGGTTGCGGCCGCACCACCTCGACCACGTTCCAGGAACTGGCGCGCTCGATCCAGGATTTCATCCGCGAGGAAATGCCGGGCTGGAAGACGCAATATCCCGGCGTCGAGGCGCTCAACGTCGCAGTCATGGGCTGCATCGTCAACGGCCCCGGCGAATCCAAGCATGCCAATATCGGCATCTCGCTGCCCGGCACCGGCGAAACTCCGGCCGCGCCGGTGTTCGTCGACGGTCAGAAATTCCGCACCTTGCGCGGCCCGACCATTGCCGCCGACTTCAAGGCGCTGGTGATCGACTATATCGATCAGCGTTACGGCGCCGGCGCGAAGAAGCCGGAAGCGGTGACGGCGGCCGAATAACAGACCAGCCACGATCCCGCAAAAGAAGGATCGTGTTCGAACGAAGAGGGGAACGCGCATGAGCTCGCTGTCCGGCAAGCAGGGACCGCGCTATCGGCATGTCGCCGACGAAGCCGAACCCTACGAGACCATCGCGGTCGAAAAGCTCACGCCGATCATCGGTGCGGAGATTTCCGGCGTCGACATCGGCAAACTGGTGTCCGACGAAGCGCGCTCCAATCGGCAGATGGACGAAATCCATCGCGCGCTGGCCGAAAACCTCGTGATCTTCTTCAGAGATCAGCACATCACGCCGCAGCAGCACCTCGCCTTCGGCCGCAAGTTCGGCGATCTGCATATTCATCCCGCCGCGCCTCATGAGGGCGACGATCCGGCGCTGATGAAGATCTACGCCGATAAGGATTCACCGCGCGCCAATGGCGAGGGCTGGCACACCGACGTGTCCTGCGACGTCGAGCCGCCGATGGGCTCGATCCTCTACATCAAGCAATGCCCGCCGCGCGGTGGCGACACGCTGTTTGCCAACATGTATGCGGCCTACGAGGCGCTGTCGGACCGGATGAAGGCCTATCTCGATGGGCTCACCGCGCTGCATGACGGCGAATCGACCTATCGCGGGCTCTACGCCAATTATGGCGTTACCGACCGGCCGGAATATCCGCGCGCCGAGCATCCGGTGGTGCGCACCCATCCGGTGACGGGCAAGAAGGCGCTGTACGTCAACCGCGGCTTTACCCGCCACATCAACGGCGTGCCCCGCGACGAGAGTGACGCCATGCTGGCCTATCTCTATCAGCATTCGGAAAATCCGTTGTTCCAGTGCCGCTTCCGCTGGAGCGAAAATGCCATCGCGTTCTGGGACAATCGCTGCGCCCAGCACCGCGCGATGTGGGATTACTGGCCGCACACCCGCGCCGGCACCCGCGTCACGGTGAAGGGCGAGCGGCCGGTGTAGGGTCGACTCTTCTCCCTCGCCCCGCTCTTGCGGGGAGAGGGTTGGGGTGAGGGGCTCTTGCAACAAGTTCTGACTCGCGGACAGGCCCCGAAATTCGCTTTGCGAATTTCGACCTCTCCCCGCAAGCGGGGCGAGGTGATGAGCTTGCACGTTTGCCGTTTCAACTCAAAGCCATCATCCTCAGCCGCCCTTGACCGCGCCTGCGGTCAGTCCGGCGACGATCTGGCGCTGCGCGAAAATCGTCAGCAGCAGCACGGGCAGGGTGACGATCAAGGCGGCAGCAGCGAGCGGACCCCAGCTTAACTGATCGAACGAGATCATGTTGTAGACCGCAACCGGCAGCGTCCGCGTCTCGCGTCCGGCCAGCACGATGCCGAACACGAAATTGTTCCAGGAGAAGATCACCGCGAGAATGAAGGCCACCGCGATGCCGGGCCGCGCGATCGGCAGCGCGACATAGCGGAAGATCTGCCAGCGATTGGCGCCGTCGATCAGCGCCAATTCCTCCAGCTCCATCGGCGTGGTCTCGAAATAGCCGATCATGATCCAGATCACGATCGGCACCGTGACCACGAGGTGGATGATGATCTGCGGCCATAGCGTGCCGAGCAGGCCGAGCCACTGGAATAATAGAAACAGCGGAATCAGATAGGACAGGCCGGGCGTGATGCGGGCGATCAGGATCACGATCGCGGCCTTGTGCGCCCGCATCCGGGCAAGGCCGTAGCCCGCGGGCACGCCGACCAACAGCGCGAACGCGGTTGCAGCGCCTGTGACGATCAGGCTGTTCATGAAGTAGGTCGTGAACCGGTTCGACGACAGCACCGCGGCGTAGTTGCCCCAGTTGAAATGCTCGGGGATGAACACCGGCGGATAGGACGCGTTATCGATCTCGAACTTGACCGACAGCGACAGCATCCAGAGGAAGAACAATACCGCCGGCGACACGATCACCAGCAATGCGAAGGCAAGCCCGGCCCGCCCGAGCAACTCCCGGAAGCGGCTCATGCGCTGCCTCCGCCATCGTTCCAGTGCACGGTCTGGCGCAGTCGCAGCAGTGCGCCCGCAAGCGCGACGATCAACGCGAAGAACACCACCACGATCGCCGAAGCATAGCCGACGTCGTAATAAACGAAGGCGACGCTGTAGAGATAGAGGTTGATAGTCTCCGATGCTGTGCCGGGGCCGCCCTGCGTGATAGCAAAAATAATGTCGAAACTCTTCACCGCGTCGATCATCCGGATCATACCGGCGATGAACAGAAACGGCATGATCAGCGGCAGCGAGATGTACCGAAACGTCTGCCAGCGGGTGGCGCCATCGATCTGCGCGCTCTCGTAAGGCTCAGTCGGGATCGCTGCGAGGCCGCCAAGCACGATCAGCATCACCAGCGGGGTCCATTGCCAGGTCTCGACCAGCACCAGCGAGGGAATCACGGTATCAGGGTGAAACACCCAGAGCTGCGCGGGTATGCCGACCAGCGACAGCAGATAATTCAGTACGCCCAATTGCGGATGGAACATCATGGTCCACACCAGTGCGATCGCGACCGGGGTCGCCATCATCGGCATGATGAATAGGCCACGCAGGAAACCGCGCATCGGGAATTTGTTGTGAAACACCACCGCCGCCAGAGTGCCCAGCGCCACCGGCAGCACCACTGACAGCGCGGTATAGAGCAGCGTATGCCCGATCGATTCGACGAAGCGCGCATCGCTCGGCAACCGGATATAATTGGCGAGGCCGACGAAGGTCGGCGGTGAGCCGACCTTCCATTCGTGCAGGCTCATCCAGATCGTATAGGCCCAGGGAAAGACGATGACGGCGAGCACCACCGTCAGCGCTGGCGCGATGAACGGCCAATAAGACGGCCGTTCCCACCCGCGAATATCCTGCGCTGCAGGCTCTGTTCGAGCCGGCTGCCGTGCTGTCGCTGCTGCCTCGCTCACGCCTTTTCGCTGCGCTCCAGGATCGGCCGGAACTGATCGTTGGCCTTCTTCAACTCGGTCGCCGGGTCAGCACCCGACAAGGTCGCTGTCAGCGCCGCGCCGACGATGTCGCGGAATTCCGCGACCGGCACGATGATGGGCAGGCCGAGCTTGCTGATCTTGGCGGACGCCACCACCGAATCCAGCCACTCCTGGGTCTTGACGCCCTTGCGCACCGTCTCGTCGTTGAGGATTGAGTTGCGGAACGGCACGCCGCCACCGGCTTGCAGCAGGCGTGCGCCCATGGTCTTCGACACCGCCCATTGGCAATAGAGATAGGCGGCTTCTTTCTTCGTGCTGGTCTGGGCGATGCCGATGCCGTCGCCATAGGTCGATGAGTATTGTCCCTTCGGACCGGCAGGCACCACCGTATAACCGATCTTGCCGACCACGCGCGAGGCATTGGGGTCTTCGATCGGCGGCGCCCAGCCGCTGGCGTCGATCCACATCGCGGCACGGCCCTGCGTCAGCGAGGCCATCGATTCCATCCAGTTGAATCCGGCGGCGCCCGGAGGCGCAAACTTCATCAGCCGCTGGTAAAGTTTAGTGGATTCGATGGCTTCCGGACCATCGGTCAGGATGTTGCCCTTGGCGTCGAGGAACTCGCCGCCATAGTTGAGGAAGAAATTGGTCCACATCGCCATGTTGGCGTTGCGCAGGCCACGTCCCGTAAATCCGTAGATGCCGGCCGCGGGATCCGTCAGTTTTTCCGCGGCAACGGCCATCTCGTCGAGCGTCTTCGGCAGGGCGACGCCCTTCTTGGCGAACATTTCCTTGTTGTAGTACAGGATGAAATAGTCGACCGACCACGGCAGCGAATGCATTTCGCCCTTGTCGTTCTGGGCGAATTTCAAACCGCCGGCCGAGAAATCGTCGACCTTGAGATCGGGCGTGGTCATGGTCGGATCGTTCATGAAGCCGGTGAGGTCGGCGAGCCAGCCGGCCTTGTCGAATTGCCGCTTCTGCACGTGGTAGCTGAGATGGATGACGTCGAAGCTCGGCTTGCCCGAGGTGAGTTCGATGACGGCCTTCTGCCGCTGCTGCTGTTCCGGGATGATTTCCGATTCGACCTTGATGCCGGTCAGCTCGGTGAATTCGGCGGCATATTTCTGCAATAATTCGCCGCGCGGTCCCTTGACCAGGTTCGCTTCGAGCGTGGTACCGGCGTATTTTTTCCAGTTCACCTCGGCCGCGTAGCTTAGCGGTCCTGTCAGCCCGTACAGGCCGGCTGCAGCGGTGCCGGCGAGAACGCTACGGCGCGAAATCATATTCTTCTTCAATGTTGCCTCCCCTGGGTCGTCTTATTTTTGGGAACACTAGCACCTGTTGGATTTCCCACAACCCGGTCGTGATCGAGGCGGCGCCCTCGAAGCCGAACACGCGTTGACGGACGCTGTGGCCTGCGTCAATCTTGGGCAAAAGCAAAATAATACCCCCGGAGGACAGCCTATGCTCCGCGCCGAAGACAATCGATTCCTGACCGAGAGTAATGCAGGCACCGGGATGGGCGAATTATTGCGTCGTTTCTGGATGCCGGTGCTGTTGTCCAGGGAATTGCCGGAAGCCGACGGGCCGCCCAGGAAGATCGTGGTGATGGGCGAGGAGTTGCTGGCGTTCCGTGATTCACGCGGCGTGGTTGGCGTGATCGATCAATATTGTCCGCACCGCGGCGCCAATCTCTGGCTCGGCCGCAACGAGGAATGCGGCATCCGCTGCGTCTATCATGGCTGGAAGTTCGATACGTCAGGCGCCTGCGTCGATATGCCGACGTCCTATCCCGATCTCAATGCCAAGGACCTGATGCGGATCAAGTCGTATCCGGTGCGCGAATGGGGCGACATGATCTGGGCCTATATGGGCCCGGCGGATGCTGTGCCCGAACTGCCGGCGCTGGAAATGGCGCTGGTACCCGCCTCGCACCGCTACGTCACCAAGAAATGGCAGGACTGCAACTGGGTGCAGGCGCTGGAGGGCTCGATCGACACCGCACATTTCACCTTCGCGCATCTCTCCTTCGAGAAGGAAGAGAACGAAATCCTCGATATCAAGAAGCACTTTGTCAATCCGCTGACGCGGGTTGCGACCGACCACATGCGATGGATCGCGGAAGACCCACGGCCCGTGATCAAGATCAATCCGCACGAAGCCGGCCTGACGGTCGCCGGCGGACGGCTCACCGGCAGCGACAACATCTACTGGCGCATCGCCCAGTTCCTGATGCCGATTCATGCCTATGCACCGAGTTCGATGCCCGGCGAGAATATTTTCGGCCAGAGTTTTGTCCCGGTGACCGATACCGATTGCTGGATCTACACCTATGCTTGGAATCCGGACCGTCCGCTGACGCAGGCCGAGCGCGATGGCTACGACCGCGGCAATGGTGTGATGTCGGTGGTCGACGAGAATTACGTGCCGTTGCGCAACAAGGCGAACGATTATCTGATCGACCGCAAACTGCAGAAGACCTCCAGCTACACCGGCATCAAGGGCGTCTCCGAGCAGGACGCCGCCGTCCAGGACAGCCAGGGCCCGATCGCCGACCGCACCCGCGAACATCTCGGACCGACCGATCTGGGCATCCTGCATTTCCGCAAGCTGGTGATGGACGCAGCGCGAGCGCTGCAGCAGGGCCAGCCGCCCTCGCATCTCGCCCATCAGGATCGTTACACCGTGCGCTCCGGCGCTTGCGTCACCAACAAGGCAAAGGACCTGGCCGCTGTCATGATCGAGCGGTTTGGCGATGTGGCCGGCTACGCCGGACGCCCTCGGCAGAACGCGGCGGCGGAGTAGGGGCGGCCACTTCACCGCGTCGTCCCGGTGAACGAGCCTGTGAAGCTATCTCAAACGTCATCCTGAGGTGTGAGCTCTTGCGAGCCTCGAAGGATGTTGTTCCGCGCAGTGCGTGCAGCCATCCTTCGAGACGCGGCCAAGTGGCCGCTCCTCAGGATGACGGTTCCGGTGGGGCGCGGCGCTCGCCGGGACGACAACATGGAGTTTTTGTTTAAAGCCGCGTCACTGGCGATATTCGCGGTTGGCGAGACTGGCTTCCTCGAGGTCGAGATCGCGCTCGATATGTCGCCTGATTTCGTCGGTGATCTTGCCGTCGCGCAGCAGCGCGTGGATGAATTTCCGTTCCTGGCCGATCAATTCCCGCGTCAGATCTATTCCCGCTGCCGTCACGTCATCGACCTGTGGATTGAGCGAGTCCGGTAGCTGATTGACGCGGGTCTCGTGACGGGCGCGCAGCAGCTTGACCACCTCGTCGGACAATTCGCGGTCGTCGGTGATGGCGTCGAGCGAGGTCAACGCAGCGCCGAGCGCCTCGCGCCGCGCCGCGATTTCCGATTCGATCTCCGCGATATGTTCGCTGCGTCCGGCCTGGGCGACGCCGAGCCACCGCACCACCGGCGGCAGCCCAAGTCCCAGTCCGATCAGCGTGACGAGGATGACGCCGAACGCGACGAACAGGATGAGATCGCGATAAGGAAAGGCCTCGCCGCCGGGCAGCGCGAGCGGCAGCGCCAGCGCGGCCGCCAGCGAGACGGCACCGCGCACGCCGGTAAAGGAGATGATGAACGTCCACTGCCATGGCGGCGACGGATCGCGTTCGCGCAAGCGTTTGCTCAGTATCCGCGGCAAATAAATTGCCGGAAACACCCAGACAAATCGCGCAATGATGATGATGACCGCGACCAGAGCGGTCGCGGACAGGATGTCATCCAGCGGAAACGCTTTCGATTTCTCGTACAACGCTCGCATCTGGAAGCCGGTCAGCAGGAACAACAGGCCCTCGACCATGTAAATGACCAGGTCCCAGAAGAAGATGCCCTGCAGGCGGGTCGCCGCGGAAATCAGCAACGGGCCGTTCCAGCTCATATAGAGCCCGCAGGCGACGGTTGAGATCACGCCGGAGCCGCCGAAATGCTCGGGCAGCCAATAGGCGATATAGGGGGTGATCAGCGACAGCGTGATCTCGATCTGCGGATCGCGCGCGTGGTGACGCGCCCGCAGGCTGAGCCAGCCGACGGCCGCGCCGAACAGCATTTCGCAGACAACAATGCCCGCGAACGTGCCGCCGGCTTTCGATGGCGAGAATGTCCCAATCGAGATCGCCACCACCGCGAAGCGATACAGGATCAACGCGGTGGCGTCGTTGGCAAGCCCTTCGCCTTCCAGTATGATGAGAATCCGGCGCGGCAGAGCGAGTTTGCGGGCGATCGCGAGCGGCGCCACGACGTCCGGCGGCGCCACGATGGCGCCGAGCAGGAAGCCGACATCCCACGGTAATCCGATCAGATAATGGGTCGCGGCGGCGACCGCGAACGCCGTGAAGATCACGCCGCCGACGGACAACAGGATGATCGGGCGCAAATTATATTTGAATTCGCGCCAGCTCATCGCCACGCTGGCGGAATAGATCAGCGGCGGCAGCACCACCAGCAGCACCAGTTCCGGGGGCAGTTCGAGCGACGGCATGTCGGGCACGAAAGCCAGTGCGATGCCGGCCAACAGCAACAGGATCGCCGGCGCAACGCTGATGCGCCGCGCCAGCAGGGCGGTGCCCGCAAGCACCGCCAGCAAAATCAGAAAGATCTGGAACTTGGCTTCCACGGCTCTGGTTACCCCTCGCCCTTCAATTCACCCGGAAGACGAGCGTGGTCAATGCCTTGAAGCAGGAGTCGACGAGTTGCCTGCCGGAACCGCGGCCAGCTAAACCGAATTCAAGCGAGCCTCTCGCCCACCATTCGGCCGATTTCGCTAAACAAAGCCGTAAACTGCGGCTCTGACGGAGATCCGCCCTGGACATAAGCTGATATCAGCACCGGCCGGTCCGGCTTGGACCAAACCACGGCGATGTCGCCTGCCGCATCCCTGCCGCTGTTGCCGGTCTTGTCGGCCACCTTCCAATCCTTCGGCAGGCCGGCGCGCAATCGGTTGTCGCCGGTCTTGCAGTTCAGCATCCAACCGGTGAGGCGTTGGCGCGAATCCAGCGACAATACCTCGCCCAGCAGGAAGCGGCGCAGGTTGCCGACCATGGCGACGGGCGTGGTGGTGTCGTTCGGATCGCCCGGCGGCGAGCGGTTAAGTTCGGGCTCGTTGTGATCGAGACGCGTGACCGTATCGCCTGTCGAGCGCCAGAAGGCGGTCAGCGCGGACGGGCCGCCGATCCGCGCCAGCAACAGATTGGCGCAGGTGTTGTCGCTGAGCTCCACGGTCGCCGCACACATGTCAGCAACCGACATCGATGCTTTGGCGCTGTTGGTGATGTTCTGCTTTGCCACGGGTGCGTATTCGAGGAGATCCTCAGGTCCATAGACAATCATCGATTCAAGATGATCCTTGCCCTGGTCGATTCGCGCCAGCACGAACGAAGCCAGCGAGGCCTTGAAGGTGCTGCACATCACGAAGCGCTCCTCCGCGCGCCAGGCGATTTTCGCGCCAGTGACGACGTTCTCGGCATAAAGCCCGACCCTTCCGCCGGTCTCGCGCTCATATGCCGAGAGCGACGGTAATGCTTCCTGGGCAAGCGCCGGCCAAACAGCCAGACCCGATGCGGCGGCCAACAGGGTACGTCGATTGAGTATCACGAGTAAAATCCTTCAGGCAGAATCCGTAACGACTGGCGAAAAGCTTCGCCAGCCTTCCGCGCCAAGATTATGGCGGACCGCAAAGGATTCAGATTCGATGGCTCATTCACGCAAATCGTAGCGATAGGATTTCGAGACGATCTGCCAGCCATCGGACAGCTTCATCGCCACCAGATAGTCGGTGAAATAGCGCGGCGGCAATTGGCAGCGCACCTTGATGAAGGCGGTGTTGTTATCGGACCGATCGATGGTGACGATGAAATCCTCGCGCGGCTTGCCTTCGGCTTTGGCGGAGGGACGCTTTCGTATCCGATCGAGCCAATCGGGCACGCTGAGGACCTGCAGCTCGCCCTTTTCCACCCAGCGCAAATCGGCCGAGGGATGGAAGATCGCGCCGAGCTTGTCGGCATTGCCTTCATATAGGCCGTCGAAATAGTTGGCGACCACGGCTTCGACGGTGGAACGATCGTGACTCATGGGCATGCTCCCTGTTTGCGTTATCCGTTGCGGCGTCATTCCGGGGCGCGCATAGCGCGAACCAAGATGCGCAATTGCGCATCTGGGAATCCAGAGATGATTACTGCGAGATTCCGGGTTCGCCCGCTTCGCGGCCGCCCCGGAATGACGGCTTACAGCTTACCCCTACATCAAGAACACGCCTTTGCCATCGACCTGCTTGTCGAACAATTGATAGGCCTCGCCGGCCTGATCGATGTTCCAGCGATGGGTGAACAGCTTGTCGACGTCGATACCGCGCTCGACCGAAAACCGCGCGCAATCCGCCTGGATAATATTGGAAAACGTCCATGACGCCACCAGGGTCAATTGCCGCCGCAGCAGATGTGGGCTGACGTCGATATGGACATCGCCGCCTTCGCCGACAAAGCACATCGTGCCCCACACCTTGGTGCTGCGGATCGCATTGAGCCGCGCGTCCGGATTGCTTGAGGTGTCCAGCGTCAGGTCGGCGTAGCGCCCATGCGTGAGTTGCTTGATCGCTTCCACCGGATCGTTCGAGCCGGGATTGACCACATCGTCGGCGCCGAATGCCTTGGCGCGATCCAGCCGCTGCTGGCTGATGTCGAGCGCGATCACCCTGGCGCCCATCGCCTTGGCGTATTGCGTCGCCGCCAACCCGACCGGTCCCTGGCCGAAGATCGCGATGGTGTCGTTGCCTGACAGATTCATCCGCCGTAGCGCGCTGTAGGCCGTGCCGGACCCGCAGGCGATCGCCGCCCCTGCGCTGAACGACAATTCGTCGGGCAGCGGCACCAGCGTGTTGGCCGGCACTTTCAGATATCGCGCGTGGCCGCCATGGGCATTGTTGCCATAGACCTTGACCGGGACCTCCTGGCAGAGCTGCTGCCACCCGGAGCGGCAGTGGTTGCACTGCGTGCAGCCCTGATAATGATGCACCATCACGCGCTGGCCGATCCGCGCCTCCCTGGCATCCACCGATTGGCCGACCGCGACCACCACGCCGCAGGGTTCGTGTCCCGCGATGACCGGGCCCTCTCGCATCGGAACGCCGCTCGCCTGGGCCTGTCCTTTCGGGCGGCGATACTGGTGCAGATCGCTGCCGCACATCCCGGATGCCTTCATCTCGATCACAACGTCATGCGCATCCGGTGTGGGATCGGGGAAGGGCATCAGTTCCAGCCCGCGGTCGCCCGTAAACACTACGCCACGCATCGCTTCCTCCGCTTGCTCTTGTTTATCGGCCGATCTTGAACGCAAAAAACGCGATTGGCAAAACACGAACCGGATGGCGACTGGTGCGACCAATGCTCAGAGCTGCTCTGATTGCCGTGGCCTGCGACGTTGTGATCCACCCGGGTCAAATGGGTGACTTAACTCACAAAGGCCCGCGCAGAGCTTCTGATAGATTGGCCGCTGTTAGTACGGCCGCACCTGGTGAAGGCGTCATGATCAAGTTGCCTGGATTGCCAAAATTGCACCGGTTTTTTCTCGCCGCAGCGCTGTTGCTGATGTGTCAGCCGACCTGGGCCACCAAGCGCGTGGCGCTGGTGATCGGCAACTCGGCCTATCAAAACGTGGCGCTGCTGCCGAATCCCACCAACGATGGCGCGGTGATCGCGTCCACGTTGAAGAATGCGGGTTTCGACGTCGTCGATTCCCGCCACGACCTGCCGGCGAACGAGATGCGCCGTGCGCTGCGTGATTTTGCCGACCGCGCCCGCGACGCCGATATTGCGGTGATCTATTACGCCGGCCACGGCATGGAGGTCGACGGCAACAACTATCTGATCCCGGTCGATGCGAAGCTGGAGCGCGACACCGACGTCTATGACGAGGCGCTTTCGCTGGATCGCGTGCTGGTGTCGATCGAACCGGCCAAACAGTTGCGGCTGGTCATCCTCGACGCCTGCCGCGACAATCCGTTCGCCAAATCGACGAAGCGAACACTGGCCTCGCGTGCGATCGGACGCGGTCTCGCCCAGGTTGAGCCGGCGAGCCCGAATACGCTGATCGCCTATTCCGCCAAGGCGGGCTCCACCGCGCTGGATGGGGACAGCAAGAACAGCCCGTTCACCATTGCATTGTCGAAACATCTGACGACGCCGGGGCTCGATGTGCGCCGCGCCTTCGGATTTGTTCGCGATGACGTGCTGAAGACCACCAGCAACCGGCAGGAGCCGTTTGTCTATGGGTCGCTCGGCGGTGAAGACCTGCCGCTGGTGCCGGCTCCCGTGGCGGCGCCGGCCGTATCAGCTCCAAATCCGCAGGCCGAGGCGCGCCGCGATTACGAACTCGCGCTTCAGGTTGGCAACAAGGACGCGTTGAACGCTTTCGTGGCGCAATATCCCGACGGGTTCTACGCCAACCTCGCCAGGATTCAGCTGGCCAAGATTGCGGCCGAAGAAGCCCAGGTCGCGGCGACCGAAAAAGCTAAGCTCGCTGAACAGGAACGGGCGCGGTTGGCTGCCCAAAGCACGCAAACGTCGCAACAACTGAAAGCGGCGGAAGCGGACGTCAAGGCCGCGGAGCAGGCGCGGCTGGTCGCCGAACAGGCCAAGCAGGTCGCGCTCGACCAGGCCGCCGATGCCGAACGCAAGCGGGTCGCCGCTGAAGCCGCGGCGGCCTCGACGGCTTCCGGCAACCGGGCCGCGAACAATAATATCCCGGCGGCCAATGGCGCCGTCGCCAACGCCCCGGCCAATCCCCCGCAGACCAATGTCGCCGCGCTGACGCCGGGGCCGACACCGCAAGCCGACGTCAACAAGTCGGTGCAGATCGAGTTGCGCCGGGTTGGCTGTCTGACCGGTGCGGCGGATGGCGAGTGGAACGCGGCGTCGCAGCGTTCGCTGACGCTGTTCAACCGCAACGCCGGAACCAGGCTTGATGTTAAAACCGCGAGCCTCGATACGCTCGATGCGATCAAGCAGAAACCGTCGCGGGTCTGCCCGGTGGTCTGCGAGCACGGCTTCAGGGCCGACGGCGAACACTGCAGCAGGATCGTCTGCGCGGAAGGATCGTTCCTGAATGACGACAATGAATGCGAGAAGCGGCGCGCCAAGACCCCGACCGCATCGCGTGAACGCAATGACCGGCGTGCAGACCGCCGCGAGCGCTTCAACCGCGTCGACCGATATGACCGGGACCTGCCGCAACGGGTCGCGCCGGAATTCACCGGGCCGCGACAACAGGCACGGCCGCTTACCGGTACTGAGCGTGCGTTGGGTTGCAACTCGAACGAGGCCATCATGTCGGGCAGGTGCCCCTAACCACGGCCGCTATTTCGCGCGTATGGCTAGATCGCGCTCGCCGCGATGTTGACCATCAACGCCACCAGCGCGGTGTTGTAGATGAACGAAACGATGCCGTGCGCGGTCGCGGTGCGGCGGATGGTCTTGTCGGTGATGCCGACGTCGGAGACCTGCGCGGTCATCCCGATCACGAACGAGAAATACACGAAGTCCCAGTAGTCGGCGTTCTCATGCTGGTCGCCGCTCGGAAATTGCAAGCCGCCGGGCTTGGGGCCGCGATAGAATTCATGCGCGTAGTGCAGCGCGAAGATGGTGTGCACCGCGGCCCAGGACAGCGCGATGGTCACCGTCGCCAGCGTCAGCGCCGGCGCGCTGTGGTGTGAGGCGCCGAGTTCCAGCACGATCGCGGCAATGCTGGCGAATGCGCCGAGCGCTGCGACCATCAGGATGACGAACCGGCCGTCATCCTGCAGCGCCGCGTTGCGCTTGATGTGCGCGAGCCCGCTGCGCACCACCATGATGAGTACCAGCAGCAAATACACCGCGATGCAGATGTCCCAGCCGAGCAACGCGCGCGTGACCTGGCGCAATGAGGCCGGTAACAGCGCATAGGCGAGGATTCCGACCGCGATGGCAAAGAACGTGCGCGGCCGACCATAGATCAGGCGGACCGGCTTGGACATCTTCCGGAAACGGGCAAGCGCGTCGTCGGCTTCCTTGCCCGTCATCGATGGTTTCAATTCTTGCGTTCGGCGACGAAGCGCGCGGCGGCGCGCAGCACGTCGCCCTTGGCGCCGAAGATCGAGAGCGCGGAATCGGCGCGCGCCAGCAGATCGCGTACGCGTTGCTTGGCGCCCTCGATCCCGAGCTGGGTGACGAACGTGGTCTTGCCGAGGGCTGCATCGGCGCCGGCCGGCTTGCCGAGGGCTGCGGCATCGCCTTCGACGTCGAGCAGATCGTCGGCGATCTGGAACGCTTCGCCGAGCGCGCGGCCGTAATCGTCGAGCGCCTGATATTCTTTGGGCGAGGACTGGCCGAGGATCGCGCCGGCGATGCAGCCGTAGCGCAACAGCGCGCCGGTCTTCATCTGCTGCAGGCGTGCCACGTCGACCGGTTCCCGGTCGCCGAACCGGCCTTCACCGGCGAGGTCGAGCATCTGACCACCGACCATGCCGCCGATGCCCGACGCCCGCGCCAGCGCGCGGGTCAGCAACAGCCGCACCATGGGTTCCCTGTGGATCTCGTCCCGGCTGATGATGTCGAACGCCAGGGTCAATAGCCCGTCGCCGGCGAGGATCGCGGTGGCGTCGTCGGTCTTCTTGTGCAGCGTAGGACGGCCGCGACGCAGATCGCTGTTGTCCATCGCCGGCAGGTCGTCGTGAATCAGCGAATAGCAGTGAATGCATTCGAGCGCAGCACCCGCCAGCAGCGCGGCCTCGCGCGCGACGCCGAACACGGCCGAGCTTTCGACCACCAGAAACGGCCGCAACCGCTTGCCGCCGCCGAGCGACGAATAACGCATGGCGTCCATCAGCCGCTTCGGCCGCGCGATCTCGTCGGGCAACACCGTATCGGACAGTAATTTCGCTAACAGGGCCTCGGTGTCCTCGGCGGTCTGGTCCAGGCGCTTGGAAAAGTCGGCAGTCGCGGTGGTCATCAAGAATAGCTCCAGAGTCAATTTGGCCGGACAATCGGTTATGGGATCGGCTTCGTCAATTCCAGTCCGGGCGGCGGGCGCGCCTTAAAAGCGCTGGAAAAACTTCGAATTATCATGGAGTTGTCACTCAGGCCCGTCTCTATTGGATCTCGGGCTGAACCAGAAACGTCAAATTTTGCGCATTGCTCGAACGTTGTTGCTGATTTTGCTGGTCGTTGTGTTGCTGCCGTATCTGCTGGCGCCGCTGTATCGCACCGGTCACCCGGTTTCGACACTGATGGCCTGGCGGCGGCTGACCGGTGCGCCGATGTCGCGGCAATGGATCGATTTTAACGCCATCTCACCCTATCTGCCGCGCTCGGTGGTCGGCTCCGAGGACTCCAAGTTCTGCCGCCACCACGGCATCGACTGGGATGCGCTGCAGGACGTGATCGACGACGCAGAGGAAGGGGAGGTGAGCCGCGGCGGTTCGTCCATCACCCAGCAGGTCGCGAAAAACCTGTTCCTGTGGCCGGGCCGCAGCGTGGTCCGCAAGGCGCTGGAACTGCCGCTGGCGCTGTGGCTCGACTTCGTGCTGCGGAAGCAGCGGATCCTGGAAATCTATCTCAACATCGCCGAATGGGGGCCGTCGGGCCAGTTCGGCGCGGAATCCGGCGCGATGTACGCTTTTGGCCATCCGGCCTCCAGCCTGTCGCCGCGGGAGGCGGCACTGATGGCCGCGATTCTGCCCAATCCGGTCAAGCGCAGTGCCCGTAATCCAGGACCCGGCGTGCGCCGTCTGGCCGGGACCTATACGGTGCGGGCGCAGTCGGCCGAATTGCAGCGCTGCTGGCGCGAAAATCGGGCATTTTAAGCCGGATTCGGGCCATTTTGGCCTGACGACGCTCTAGCTTTGCGGACCCTCATCCTCTATAAGCGCGGCCTTATCCGCATTTTAGCTCGCGTGCGAAAGCGCTGAGCCGTCCGGTTACGGACGATGCCCCGACAACACCCCTAGAGGATACCGATATGGCCGTTCCCCGTAGAAAAACATCGCCGTCGCGGCGTGGCATGCGCCGTTCGGCCGATGCCCTGAAGAAGCCGACCTATGCCGAGGACAAGGATTCCGGCGAATTGCGCCGTCCGCATCACCTCGATTTGAAAACCGGCATGTACAAGGGCCGCCAGGTCCTGAAGAAGAAAGAATCCTGATTGCAGCGCGGGATGCCCGGGCTACCGGCCCGGGCGCCGGCTCCGTGGCGTAACGCCCGGTGCGGCCTTTACGCTCAACGCCTGCCTGAATTCGGCCAACGGATGAGATAAGACGGTTCCGGTGGCGAATCCTGGGATATCCCTTGGGGTATCCAGGGTTGGCCCGAGAACGGCTGAATTCTTCCGCTCGAAAAAAAGGCCTCGCCGATGTCCATGGTCGGTTTTCCGCTGCTCCTGATTCCGGTCGCGATCTATAACATCATCGCCTTCCTGATGCCCGGCGTGCCTTTGACAGAGCAGGCCGAGCCGCTTTTCAAGGTGATGCTGGTATCCGGTGTCGAATGGCCGGTGACCTTGCGCGACATGCTGCTCGCGCTTGGCATCCTGATGCTGATGTTCGAGGTCATCAAGGGCGCCCGTCCCGGCGCCAAATATCTGATGGATCATCTGCTGTCGCTGATCGTGTTCGGCGCCGCAGCCGCGGAATTCGTGATGTGGCCGCGATTCGGCACCTCGACCTATTTCCTGCTGACGTTGCTGGCGTTGGTGGACTTCCTGTCGGGCGTCGCCTTGCGCACAAGGCGCAGCGCTTTGGCTGCATCGGCGCCCGCCGTTTCCCGCAAGAACGCCAGGAAGTCTGAGACGCCGGTGGCCGAGCCGCAATTCGAGCCGACACCTGCGCCGATTCCTGCACCAACGCCTGCGCCAACTCTTACGCCAACTCCTGCACCGGCTCCCGTAGCTGCACCCGCAGCCACGACTCCGGTGCCGCCGGCAGCCTCAGTCGCCGAATCTGTATTGCTGGATCACCCCGCACCAGGCGCCGCGAGTTCGGCGTCGGCTTCGAGCGCCGCGTCCGCCGCCAGCACCAGCTCGCCGGAAGTACCGTCTCCCGGTCTGCAGCCGGGCACCGGCGCGCCGCCGTCGCCGGACGCGCCGCGTTAATCTGCGATTTTAATCAGACGATTTGCCGTTCGCGGAGACCGGTCCCGACGATGGGATGCCGGTTTGCGGTATAGGCGGCGTTGGCGTCGGAAGCCGAGGCGCGCCGCAGGCTGCACGTCTGCGGCACCTGTTCGACGGTCGCAATCAGATGGGTAACGAAAATAGAGCTGGGGCGGGGCAGCGGACGGCTGCGCGACCACTGCGCTGTCGGGACCACCGGTACCAGTGCCGTGCAGGCGGGGCCGGCGTCCTCGGCGACGCTGTCGTCCGCCATCTGAGCCACCTGATCGTCATCCAGCATCGTAAGCTCGATTCTAAATATCTGTCTCGTTCCGGGACGTTCGTCCCCTCGTCATCCTTTCTTCGCAAGGGCTGCGCCAAGATGCACAGGCGGCGGGGCCGAGGCCGGCAAAGGACATGCCGGTGCCAGCAATATCGTTCCACGCCATCGATTGTAATGGTTTCCGGATTATTAATGGGTCGGCGGCACAATAAGCCCTATCCTGTGGGCCGAGAATCATTCCGGCAGTGTCCCGAAACGAGGCGACTGTGACATCTGCTCCGCAAGCTTCCACCATCCTCGCTTTGCTCGGCCAGGCCGCCTTCGTCTGGGATATCGCAACCGATCAGATCATTTGGAGCGATCACGCCGCTTCCGTTTTTGGCGATATCCCGCCGGAAGCGTTCGCCAGCGGTGCCGAGCTTGCCAAGCTGATCGAGCCGGTCCGCTCGATCCGGACCGACGCGCTGAGCCCGTCGCCGCTCGCGCGCAGCGGCGACGGCGCGCCCTATCGGATCGAATACGGCGTACGGGCCAGCACATCGTTGCCGGTGCTGTGGATCGAGGAATCCGGTACCTGGTTCGCAGGGCCTGACGGCAAGCCGGCGCGCGCGCAAGGCATTGTCCGCCTCAACAACGAGCGCCACGCTCGCGACGAACAGCTCCTGAAGCTGTCGCGCCACGATCCTCTGACCGGCGAACTCAACCGCACGCATCTGATCGCGGCGCTGGCCGAGACCATCGAGGAAGTGACGCGCTTCCGTTCCACCTGCGCCTTCATGCTGATCGGCATCGACCACCTGGCGCGGATCAACGACGCGTTCGGCTTCGATGTCGCCGATGCCGTCATTGCCGAAGTGGCTCAGCGCATCCGCACCCGGCTGCGCGCCGGCGACGTGCTCGGTCGCTTCTCCGGCAACAAGTTCGGACTGATCCTGAAAAACTGCACCGTCGACGACATGAATGTCGCGGCCGAGCGTTTCCTGGCCGGCATTCGCGACGATGTGGTGCCGACCAGATCCGGGCCGGTGTCGGTGACCGCATCGATCGGCGCGGTCGCAATCCCCCGCCACGCGCGCAACACCGACGAGGCGATCAATCGCGCCCAGGAAACGCTTGATACCGCGAAGCGGCGCCGCGCCGGGTCGTTTGCGCTGTGGCGCCCGAATGTCGAGCGCGACGCCCAGCGCCGGGTCAATATCCGTGTTACCGACGAGATCGTCACCGCGCTCAATGAGCGGCGCATCGTGATGGCGTTCGAGCCAGTGGTGGAAGCGCGTTCGCGCGATACCGCCTTCTATGAATGCCTTGTTCGCATGGGGCAGGGCGATGGCCGGATGTTGCTGGCGCCGGACATCGTGCCGGTCGCCGAGCGCCTCGGCCTGATCCGGCTGGTCGATCATCGCGTGCTGGAACTGGTGGTCGCCGAGCTCGCGGCGTCGCCGAACGTGCAGCTCAGTCTCAACATCTCGCCCGAAACGACCATGGATCCGGACTGGTGGCGCACGATCGAGTCGCTGATGCGCGCCAGTCCCGGGGTCGGCGAACGGCTGGTGGTCGAAATCACCGAAACCGTCGCGATCCAGGATCTCGATGACATCAGGGGTTTCGTCACCCGGTTGAAAAATTTCGGCAGCCGGATCGCGATCGACGATTTCGGCGCCGGCTACACCTCGTTCCGCAATCTGCGCAAGCTCGGCGTCGACATCGTGAAAATCGACGGCGCCTTCGTGCAGAACATCGCGCGCTCCGCCGACGACCGCGCGTTCGTGCAAACCCTGATCGACCTTGCCCGGCGGCTGCAAATCAAGACCGTCGCGGAATGGGTTCAGGATGAGGAATCAGCCGCGATGCTGCGCGATTGGGGCTGCGATTACATTCAGGGTCGCCTGATCGGGCTGGCGTCCCCGGAGCGCCCGTGGAGCACGGGCTCCGGCGGGGGCGTGGTGCTGCCGGCGGCGGGTTAGGGCGGGGCACCCGGCTGCGATGGTCATTCGGGCAGCCCGGCTTTCCGCATTCCTTCCTCGTATCGCGAGGGGTCTCCGGCATGCCGATAGGGGCCCAGGAAGTCCTTAAGATTGGAAACACGCAGCGTGGGATCTATTTGCCGCAGCCGAGCCACTGCTTTACGTGCCTGCTCCGGCTGCCCGGCCATTGCATTGCTTGCGGCGGCGATGCGTAGCCCTGGATGAGAGGCCGGATATTCCCGAAGCAGTCTTTCGGCCCAAGCCGAAGCCACGTCATATCGGCCGGCGAAGAAATGAGCGCTTGCAGCTGCGGCTTGCATTCCAGCGATACCGCGACCGAGAGGGCTCAGGCGCATAGCCCGCTCAAGGTGCTCGATAGCCGCGTCAGGCTGGCCGAGCCAAACTTTCGTCCACCCCAGGAAAAGCCATGCCGCGGCAAAATTCGGGTTGAGCTTGAGCGCCCGCTCAATGCCAGCAACGCCCGTGTCGAGTTCATGGACGACAAACGCAAGCACATAGCCGCCAGCGGCGAGGGCCACCGCGTCGTCTTTACCTACCTGCATAGCCCGCCGGGCGAGCCGTGCAGCATCGGCGATCTCTCGCTCCCGGTCGCTCATCCAGCCGAAGGCTTTGCGTTGCGCATAGCATAACGCCGCCATGCCGTGGGCCGAGGCGAATTCAGGATCGAGTTTGATAGCGCTGTTGAACAGCCTCAGCGCCTCGCTCGTCCCATCGCTGGTCGGCTGCTCAAGGCCTCCCGCGAGATCAGCCACTTCTCGTGCCATGCCACGAAGGAAGAAGTCATAGGCATCGAGACTTTCGGTGGGTTTGCGCCTCGCGCGTTTGATCTCGGCTTGCTGCAACTCCGGCGCTATCGCACCTACGACGCTTTCAGTCACCTGGTCCTGCAGATCAAAGAGGTCTGCAAGCCCACCATCAAACCGGTCTGCCCAAAGATGTGCCCCGGTGGCGGTATCGACGAGCTGTCCCGTGATACGCACTCGGTCTGCCGCTTTGCGAACGCTTCCTTCCAGCACATAGCGCACCCCAAGCTCCCGCCCGACCTGCTTCACGTCGACGGCGCGCCCCTTGTACGTGAAGCTGGAGTTGCTCGCGATGACGAACAGCGCCTTGAAACGAGACAGCGCCGTAATGATGTCTTCGACCATGCCATGGGCGAAGTAGTCCTGCTCCGGATCGGAGCTCAGGTTGGTGAAGGGGAGAACGGCGACTGAGGGTCTATCGGGAAGCGGGAGGGTGGGTTTCGGCGGTTGCGCCGGGGCATCGGTGACCGACCCGCTTGCAGGCCTTTGCGCCTCCCGCACCGTCCCGACGAAACGAAAGCCCTTGCGTGGCAGTGTTTTGATGAGGCGCTGTTCCTCACCGGAATCGCCGATCGCATTCCGGACGGCGTTCAAGCGGGTCGTCAACGCGGCCTCGGAGACAATGCGTCCGTTCCAGACGGCGCCGATGAGGTCGTCTTTGCTGACGACGCGTTCCCTGTTTCGAATCAAGTAGTCGAGCAGGTCAAAAACCTGCGGTGCGATCGACACCGCATCCGCCCCGCGATGCAGTTCACGCCTTTCGGTGTCCAGCGTGTAATCCTCGAAGAGATAGCGCAAGTTGCCATTCCTTCTGGGGGTCATCTCTGAAGCCCTGGAGCGCGAAGAATAAGCTGCCGGTAAGGGAAATGTAAGCCGCCAGTTAAGCGCGCCGGCGCACCTTGCGGCAACTTGGCCTGGCGAAACAGTCCAGACGGGACACGCCACAATGAGTACGATCCACGGGACCACCGAGTTGGGACCGGCAAGCGCAAAGCGGCAGGTCTACAGTCCTCTCGAAGCATATTGGAATGCATTTCAGGAGTGGCGCAAACGCCGGAGGTTACGAGCCGCCTTGTGCGACCTTGGTGACAGGGAGCTAATGGATATCGGTACCACGCGCGGCGAGATCGACTACGTCGCCTCGAACCGCTCTATCGATCCGCGAGGCGTCCGATCCGCCCTCCGATGAATGTGTGACATTCGGCACCAGAGATGACCGGCAGCGCCCCAACTACGGATATGGCCCGCGCGGTTAGCCCTCTGCCAGCCTCATCGTGAGTAGTCCGGCGACAATCATTGTCGCCGCAACAACCTTTGCTGCGCTGATTTGTTCACCCAGGAAGAAGCTGCCGAACGCAAATGTGCCTACAGCGCCAATGCCGGTCCAAACCATGTAAGCTGTACCGAGCGGGAGACTGCGCATCGCCAAAGCAAGCAGGCCAACGCTGCCGATCATTCCAGCCAGTGTGATCACCGAGGGAATTAAGCGTGTGAAGCCATTCGATTGCTTCATTGCCACGGCCCAGACGATTTCAAGAACTCCGGCGACTACGAGATAGACCCAAGGCATAGATACCTCCCACGGGTCGTCCCGAAACTAGCTCACAGGAGCGGTCGTCCGCCCAATCGCGACATAAGACGAGCAGGCGAGATTTCAATAGTTCAGATTAAGCTCACCGCGACTTTCGGCCACCGGTATTGGCGCATGCGCGGGATCAATTTTGCCAGCTTTCGAAAATTCCCGGCGGTGGCGGAGAGGAGAATCCTGCCATGAGCATGTATTCTTGACAGCGCTGCCTTGAAGGCTAGTGTGACTTCTGAATTGCAGACAATAATGAGCCCAAAGTGATGTGACTGGCTCCAGTCAGTCACCAACAATAACAATAATTGGCGCATGCGAGTTAGGTCGTCTGCCCCGGGAAACGCATCGCGAAAAGCGAGCCAGGATCGAAGGGGTCGAGTATGAGCTTTCCTGTTGGCTTCGTGCCGTCTCCGACCCTTACGCGACGGACTTTCGTTGTTTCCGCGCTGGCGTGTGCAGGTGGGCTGGCAAAGGCTCAGCGTGCCTATCCCTCCCAGCTCATCAACATGCTGATTCCTTTTCCCCCAGGCACGGGCAACGATGTGGTCGGACGCGTCGTCGGACAAAAGGTGTCGGATGCTCTGGGGCAGCCCGTTGTCGTCGACAACAGGTCGGGCGCGTTCGGCAACATCGCGATGGAGACGACGAGACATGCGAGACCCGACGGATATACCGTAGCGCTGGCGAGTTCGAGTTTTTCCGTCAATCGATGGACGATGTTGAGTGCGGCATACTCGCTCGACGATTTTACGGCAATCGCGATGGTCGCAACACAGCCTTACTCGCTGATGGTGAGCAAGTCAGTCCCGTCGAAAAACGTTCGTGAACTGGTCGACCTGCTCAAAAAGGATCCACGCAAATTCAATGGAGGGCAGGGTAGCGGCACCGGTTATTTCCTTCTGTCGGTCCTGAACAGGGGAATGGGCGTCGGCGTTGAGACCATCGCCTACAAAGGCACGACGGAAGCAGTGGTTGATCTGTTGGCCGGGCGGATCCAATTGCTGTTCGCGCCGATTACGACCGTTTTTCCGTACTACACCTCCGGCGAGGCAAGGGTGATCGGGGTTTCCGGCTCGGAACGGGCCCCCCTGATGCCCGACGTCCCGACGTTCACTGAATCCGGATATCCGTCATTGGATATTTCAACCTGGTTCGCGATAATGGGTCCGAAAGGCATCGCGGCGAGCGACGTCCAGGTGCTGAGCGGCGCGGTAGCCAAAGCAGTGCAGATGCCGGATGTGATCGCGCTCCTGGCCAAGAATGGAATCTCGCCGGACTATCGCGCGCCGTCCGAACTCGCCAGTTTTCTCAAAGCGGATCTGGAGCGATGGGAAGGCATTGTGAAAGCTTCCGGCTTCGTCCCGCAATAGGCCAGGTTTTGGCCTCGCCGTTGATGAAGAATCAGGGCACCTGATCGGGCCTGGCGGAACGTTTGAGCGCCCGTCCAACTAAACTGGATATGACGCGTGAGTTCAGTCCAACCGCGAAGGAGTATCCGATGAAATCGCTTTTGCTGCTCACGGCGAGCGGTCCGCTGCTCATTCTCACGTCGCACGAGTCCTTGCACGATCAGAAGCTCCTTGAGGTACTCAAGGACAAAGGGATCGGCAAGTTCGTCGCGTTCGAGGTTCCATTGTCGCTCGCCAGGGAACGCTACGGCGGGCATTTTCATGCGGTCGAAAGCAATCTGCATGAGACTGATGATTTGAGAGTGCTCGACTTCAACGGCCAGCGGGTCTTTCGGCTCTTTCGTTTCGATGAACTCGGTGCACCCATCCTTCAAGAACAGCCGTGATCCGGTTTGTCTTTACGAGATGATCCCTTTCGCGGCCGGCCCGGTTCAGCAGGTAACGTGAAAAAGGCCTATCTTCTTCGCATGCGAGCTGTTGAACGTACGAATTGCCCTGGGGGTCGGCTGCAACAGGACCGTGCAGCCCTTTTTCGCAAAATACGCCTCGGCTTCCGGCGATAGTTGCACATTGCCCATCTGGCCCGAGCCAAGAATTAGCTGCTCGCATCCGTTCTCAAAGACGAACTTCGCTTCGTCCTTCGAGAGGACATGCGAAGTGCCGTAGTATTTCTTCGACAGCTTTTTCTTCCGCTTTGCCACTTCGCCGGACAGGCGAATGATCACGTCGTGTTCATAGGTCTTTCCGTCAATCGTGATCGTGCCGAATGTGGTGCGTTCGATCTCCATGGCCTGACCTCCTGATGATTTCGCCACGAGGCCCCAACTCCGCGTCGGAAGATGAGCCTGGCATCGATGTCAGGGCGCCCTGTTTCGCGTCGCTCGCCAGATTCCCGGATCGCTCCATCCCGCATCGGCCAGCTTCGGCGCAGGCGAGCAACCGCGCTGCAGGCTCTGCGTCCAATGGCTCGGGCTTGCTCCCTTCCAGGACAGGTATGGCGAAGCCGACCCTCCAGCAAGCGCATGCCAAAAAGCTATGTCCGGTCCCGCCATTTCCGCGGCAATATGCGCGGAGAGGTCAACTTACCGGCCAGATGCAGTCATGGTATCAAGACTTGCTGGAGGATGGCCTGACGCATTGCGGTCATTCGCCGGACGCGGTGTTTCGCTTAACGGCGTATCGGTCGAATCCACTCGTTGCCCTCAAGCGGTCGACGCAAAATCTTGAGCCGATTGGAGGCCGCACGATCATGAAGGCCGTGCTGCTGCTCGTGCTTTCCATGGTTGCCGCCGCGCGGGAAGCGACCGCGCAGGAGGACGCACAATGCGTCCGCGAACGCGCTGCCATGGTCGAAACCATCCGGGCCTACGCCCGGTCCGACGCCGGTGTTTTGGGACAGCAGGGCCTGTCGGAGCGCGTCCTTGAGGCCATCGGGCAAACGAAACGCCATCTGTTCATCCCTGAGCCTGAGCGATCCTGCTCCACCGCATACGCGGACAGGCCGATTCCGATCGGCCACGGCCAGACCATATCGCAGCCGTACATCGTGGCCTTGATGACCCAGCTGGCCGAGGTCGCGCCCGATCATGTTGCGCTCGAAGTCGGTACGGGTTCGGGATATCAGGCCGCCATCCTTGCGCGCCTGGCGCGAAAGGTCTGCACCATCGAGATTATCCCACCATTGGCCGAGGCCGCAGCGAAAACACTCAAAGACCTTGGGTATGACAACGTGAGCGTCAGGCTCGGCGACGGCTATGATGGCTGGCCTGAATGCGGTCCTTTTGACGCCATCGTCGTAACCGCCGCGCTCGGGCAGCTGCCGCCGCCGCTGATTGAGCAGCTTAAAGTGGGTGGCCGGCTCGTCATGCCGATGGGGCCCGCTTACACCATTCAACACCTCACGGTCGTGGAAAAAATTGCCCCGGGCAAGACGACAACGCGCGCCGTCGCCCCGGTGCGCTTTGTGCCCTTTACGCGTTCACAAAATTAGGAGCCGGTAAGACTTGGCAGCTCCGTTTCGTGCCTTCGCCGGAACCGTCGCTACTAGATGTCGTAGTAAAGATGGAACTCGTGAGGATGAGGGCGCAGCCGGACGGCATCGACCTCCCTTTTTCGCTTGTAGTCGAGCCAGGTTTCGATGACGTCGCTGGTGAACACGTCGCCGCGCAGCAGGAACGCGTGATCACGTTCGAGCGCGTCAAGCGCCTGGTCCAACGAGCCGGGCGTCGATTTCACCTCCTTCGCCTCGGCGGGCGGCAGGTCATAAAGATTCTTGTCGATCGGGCTGCCCGGATCGATGCGGTTGGTGATGCCGTCGAGGCCGGCCATCAGCATCGCGGCGAAGGCCAGGTAAGGATTGCACGACGGATCCGGTGAACGGAACTCGACACGTTTCGCTCGAGGGTTCGGCGAATACATCGGAATCCGGCAGCAGGCGGAGCGATTGCGCTGGGAATAGACCAGGTTGATCGGAGCTTCGTAACCCGGCACCAGACGGCGATAGGAGTTCGTGGTCGGAGCGCAAAGCCCGCATAACGCCCAGGCGTGGGTCAGCAGCCCACCGATATAGTAGCGGCCAAGCTCACTCAGGCCGGCATAGTCCGCCTCGCTGTAGAACAGGTTGGTCTCGCCCTTCCACAGACTCTGATGAACGTGCATCCCCGAGGCGTTGTCTTCGAACAACGGTTTGGGCATGAACGTCGCGGTCATGCCGTTTTGGCGGGCGGTATTCTTCACCACGTATTTGTAAATCATCAAATTGTCGGCCATGCGGGTGAGCGTGGTGAAGCGCATGTCGATCTCGTTTTGGCCCCCGGTCGCGACTTCATGGTGATGGGCTTCGATCTGGATCCCAAGCAACTCCATCGTCAGCACCATCTCGGTGCGGAGATCCTGCATGCTGTCGGTCGGGGGAACGGGAAAGTATCCCTCTTTCGGGCGCGGCTTGTGGCCCAAATTTGGCGCTTCCTTCTTGTCGGTGTTCCAACTGCCCTCGCTAGAATCGATTTCGTGGAAGGCGTAATTGATGCCCTGTCCGTAGCGCACGTCGTTGAATACGAAGAACTCCGCCTCCGGGCCGAAATAGCTCGTATCGGCGCGGCCGGTACCCTTCAGATAAGTCTCGGCCTTCTGGGCGATGTAGCGAGGGTCGCGGCTATAGGATTGACCGGTCATCGGGTCCCTGATGTTGCAGGTCAGGACCAGCGTCGTTGCGGGGGTAAACGGGTCGAGGAAGGCCGTCGTCGGATCCGGGACGACCAGCATGTCGCTCTCCTGGATCTCCTGGAAGCCGCGGATCGATGAGCCGTCGAATCCAATGCCTTCGTCGAGGGCGTTGGCATTCACCGCGCTCGGCGGGACAGAAAAATGCTGCCAGACCCCCGGCAAGTCGGTGAACCGCAAATCGATCATCTGGACTTTCTCGTCCTTGATCGCCTTCAGAAGATCTTCGGTTGTGGCACAATTCGGAACCATGGCTTCACTCCTGTAACCAAGAGGGGCGCCTTCAAAAGCGTGTTGCCGTTCAGCCGCCGCCGAGCGGCCGGGAACGGATTTTGGTCCACGTTCCACCTTCCGCGCCGCCGCGGCCTCGATTCGGCATGGCGGCGCCCACATTCAGGTACGCCTGTCATGCGCGAGCCGGCGGCTTCAGCTTTGGTGCGGCCCGCGCATGAGCTTCATGGCGCCTTCGATATGCCGCCAGGTTCTAGCCAATTCCACCTCGCCCTTTGCTTCAAGGTCGATGGCATTCTGGGCGGCTTCCGCAATGGCCTTGGCGCCGTGTGCTTCCAGCAACTGCCGCGCATAGTCATGGATTTCGATTTCGCGCATGGCGTCATGCTCCTCTCGTTCTGCGCGACCGTGAACTCCAGTCGGGCAGCGGAACCGTAGACGTTGACACCTATCCAGCTCGTACAGTCTGCATCCTGGCCCGGGACGTTTGCAAGAGCTGCTTCCTGCTTTGGCGCCACTATAAGCGAGCGGCCTCGACGCCCGTCACAACGCGATGGTCAAAGGCGGGCGACAACGGCAGCACCCGTCCTACCAACGACCGCTTTGCTGCCAATAGGCGACGTCGCGCGCGCACTCTCCGGCCAATTTTCTGAGTGAAGAGCTTGGTGTTTCACGCGTAAGCAATTACGCATCAGATTCAATATTCACCAAAACTTCCCCGGCGATGATTTCTGGGTCTCCAAGATTAAGGTCAAGCAGGCTTGCTTGAACAAACTCGCGCACTTTCGCGTTCGCCGCATTGGCGCTTTCACGGTCCTCGAAGATCATCACACCGACACCGACGCCGTCGCCTCCATCCAGTACATAATAAGATCTGAATCCGTGTGATTCCCTCAGGATCTGACCGACGCCGCTTTTGGCACGGCGGGCAGCATCCGCAACCGAACGAACCTTCGTGTACTTTCGAATGAACATGTACATCGGGCCACCCTTGGGTCTCAGTTCAGCCCCACGCATCAAAGCATATCGGGCTACTGCTGGACTAGGGCCTACTTCCAAGATGGGTCGTTCGCGGCGTTTTGACCTGCAGCCGTTCGCTTCCGGTCCCTCGTAAACAGACATGCCGAGCGGCCACTGGCATGCCTCAAACAGGAGATGCGAAGTGTTGCCTTCGCCGATCAGCGCCGCCTAGGGATGGAAAAATCACATCGCCCGCTTGTTCGGCCCGAGGTTTTCGAACTGCGTCTGCTGCTCATCATTCAGGTTCCAAAGGAAATCGTCGACCGCGTCGTTCACGCTTCCGATCGCCTCTCGCATCGCTTCCAACCGCGCCTTTGCGGCCTTAAGGCGGGTCGGCGGGGTGAGGGCGTCCTTTGGTGGGCATGCGCTTAATACTTCCATGGTGCCGATAGTGGTGTCCTGCACCACTTCGAGCGCGGCGCGTTGGGTATCGTTCAGTGTCAGGCCGGCGGCGATGTCGTCGAGAGGCCATTGCCGGGCGACGAGCTGGCGGTATTGCTTTTCGGCCTGTTGCTCGTCCGGCGGTTGGCGGCTCGCCTGGCAGGCGGCGTCCTGCATGCCCCTCAGCCTCGCGGCCGCAGCGTTAGCGCGGCGGTCGCGTTGGGGCGCGTTGAGGCGCGCCTTCTGCTCATCATTCAGGAGGTCGTAGAATTTTTCGAATGGCGGCTGAATGGCCGCAATCGCGCTCAGCATCGCGTTGACGCGGCTCTGCATGGCCGCGAACCGCTCCAGCGCGGTGGTCGCAACCTGTGCTGGACAGGAGGCGCGGATGGTGTCGCCGGCGGAAGTCCAGGCGCTCGCGAGATCGTCGAAGGCTGCGCGCTGCGCCTCGTTCGCCAGTACCACCTGGCCGATCCGTTCAAGGGGAAGGCCGGTCGTCTCGGCGGTGTCGCCGCCACAGAGCTGCTGCACGGAGGGCGCTCTGCGATGCCGTCTCCCGGCGGGGCGTTCGGCCGCAAACGTCAAGAGATCGCTCGCAGCGTAAGGTGAGAAGATCGCAGCGTAGATATCGCCGTAGCCATAGGCCCAGAAGCCGCTGCCATCACTGAGAAGCGCGTAGTCATAGAGATCGCTATAGGCGAACGGCCAGAACAGGGGACCGACCCAGCCGTATGAACCGTCGGCGTGCTGCCACCAGCCTTGCGCAGCCCGGCCGCCCTGCCAGCCGGCCAGCGCCGCGACGGCTGTGAGCTGCGCGCGCCCGCTCGGGCGGATCGACTCGGCGGCGGGCCGAAGATCTTGCGGTCCTAAGGCAGCCATTTGGGCGCGGCGGTGGCGCGCCGCCATGCGTGCGTGGCGGAGGCCTGCGACCGACAGCATGCTGGCCATCGCAAAGCGCGCGACACCGACGGGGCCGCCAACGCGCAGGCGAATGCCTGCCTCGGCCGCACTCGGCAGCGCGCCCACCACGATCAGGGCAACGGCGGTCACAGCCATTGCAATGCGGGGCTTTGACATGACCTTGGCTTTCCTCCTCCGCCGCCAGGCCGCATCGCGTCACAAATATGACTCGGAGCGAAACCGAAAGTTCCCTCCCGCGATCGTTTTCATTCGGCTGAGCCTGCGGTCCAGGTCACGATGTCAAACTACCCAGGTTACATCGCGGCGCATTTTTAGGATCTCTTCTTAGAGATCGCTGATGCATTTCACGCGCGTCGACGCGAAGGACGTTTCATCCAAAATCGGTCACGGAGGTGCGTAGTAGCAATCAAAAGCTACGCAGAAGCAGAGAAGTCCAGACAACCTTCGCGAGAGTTTTTGGCTATTCGATTTCGACTTTTGCAACAGTACCCCTCCTACAGCTGCACAAGACGGGGTCTGAACTGCCGGATTTCGGATGCATTCCTGAGAAGAATTTCTGAATTCTTTCAACGTGATTTGGGTCGTCCAGATGGATCTCGAAAAATATTCCTGTTTCCCTTCCGACCCAAATCACCGGCTTATACTCGCCATCCCGTCCCAAACGAGGGGCGTTTCGCGATCGTCACGAACGTGGGGCGGGATGCGGTGGACGCGGAGGCGCTCTTGACGAACAGCGCTGCGGACGGCGAAGTCGTGTGGTCCTGACGCCCCGGTGCTGGCGTCAAGTTGGCGGAGTTATCTGTCTGCGACGGTGGCAAGAAAGCCGGTCACCGGGGAGAGCGCGAAGAAGCCGTAAAACCATTGCGCAGGGAAGGCCGGACTGCTTCCGCTGAACCTGTATGCTCGTGTGCGTTACTTGTTCTAAACTTTGCACGCGAGACCGCGGGTGCAGCGCGCACCCGGTCTTCCCTGCGCCCTTGTTTCCTAGGGCGAACGAATTTGCAAAACTCGGGCGCAGCGTGTCGCGAGAATGCGGAGGTGTGTTTGGTGATCGTAGCCCGCATGAGCAAGGCGACAGCCTGCTGCAGTCCCGCATGTCGCTTCGCTCATGCGGGCTACGGGCTGCGCGTACTCGACACCCGCGTGCGCGGGTATCACAGCTGGGCCTGGGCTAGACGCCTTCCGCTACATAACCACCAAGGGTTATGGGTCCCGGCTCAAGGCCGGGACAACAGAAAGCCTACTCGCTCTTCGGTTCTTTCGACATCCGATCGAGACGATCCTGCATCTCTTTCATCTGACGGCGCAGTTCGTCCATGTTGTCGCCTTCCGGGGCCGGCTCCGGCGTCTTCTCAAACTCGCCGGCGGCCGGCACGCCACCGCGCGGCGGCACGAACGGCTTGAACATCGAGAAGGTCTGCTGAAACAATTCCATGTTGCGACGAACATGTTCTTCCAGCGGCGCGAACGGCGTTCCACTGAAGGTTGTCGTCAGCTGCTTGCGAAATTTTTCCTGTTCGCGCGTCAGCGTGTCGATGGATTGTTCGAGATATTTCGGCACCACCATCTGCATGCTGTCGCCGTAGAAGCGGATCAGCTGGCGCAGGAAGGTGGTCGGCAGCAGATTTTGCCCGGCCTTGTTTTCCTGTTCGAAGATGATCTGCGCCAGCACCGAGCGGGTGATATCGTCGCCGGTCTTGGCGTCATAGACGAGGAAATCCTCGCCGTCCTTCACCATCGCCGCGAGATCCTCGAGCGTTACATAGGTGCTGGTACCGGTATTATAGAGCCGCCGGTTCGCGTATTTCTTGATCGTGGTAGGTTGGTCTGTTTTCGCCATTGGCTCACACATGCACACCGAGGACGGGAACCCGACGGCATTGCCGAAGGGTAGACGAGCAACGCAACGCAGCAAAGTAAGCATTTTCAATGGGGTTCGGCTACCGTTTTGTGCGGCACGGTTAATTCCAAAGCACCGGCGCTGCTCAGGAAACCCCCAACCGGTCCAATTTGAATGCGCTGCGGCGAGATTTCGTGCTCTGGCCGATTGACACTTGATCACTAGGTTAACAGGATAGCTCCGAGAGACAGGCCCGCCATCCGGCCGCCCGCCGTCAAGAAGCCCAAGCCCTTCAAAGGAGATGCCCATGTCAGACGATGTCGTCATCGTCAGCGCCGCCCGCACCCCGGTCGGCAGTTTCAACGGCGCGTTCGCCACCACCCCCGCCCACGATCTCGGCGCCGTCGCGATCAAGGCCGCGCTCGAGCGCGCCGGCATCGAGCCGGGCCGCGTCTCCGAAGTCATCATGGGTCAGATCCTGACCGCCGCCCAGGGCCAGAACCCGGCCCGTCAGGCCTCGATATCAGCCGGCATTCCGGTGGAAAGCCCGGCCTGGGGCGTCAACCAGCTCTGTGGCTCCGGCCTGCGCACCGTCGCGCTGGGCTATCAGGCACTGCTGAACGGCGATTCCGACATCGTGGTCGCCGGCGGCCAGGAATCCATGAGCATGGCCCCGCACGCGCAATATCTGCGCGGCGGCGTCAAGATGGGCGGGCTCGAGTTCATCGACACCATGATCAAGGACGGCCTGTGGGATGCCTTCAACGGCTATCACATGGGTAACACCGCCGAGAACGTCGCCCGGCAATATCAGATCACGCGGGCCCAGCAGGACGAGTTTGCGGTCCACTCCCAGAACAAGGCCGAGGCGGCGCAGAAGGCCGGCAAGTTCAAGGACGAGATCGTCCCGGTGACCATCAAGTCCCGCAAGGGCGACATCATCGTCAGCGACGACGAATATCCGCGCCATGGCGCCACCCTCGAAGCCATGGCCAAGCTCAAGCCGGCGTTCGAGAAGGACGGCACCGTGACCGCGGGCTCAGCCTCGGGCATCAATGACGGCGCCGCCGCCGTGGTGCTGATGACCGCCAAGCAGGCGGCCAAGGAAGGCAAGCAGGTTCTCGGCCGCATCGTGTCGTGGGGTCAGGCCGGCGTCGATCCCAAGATCATGGGCACCGGACCGATCCCGGCCTCCCGCGCCGCCCTTAAAAAGGCCGGCTGGAATATCGGCGATCTCGACCTGATCGAGGCCAACGAGGCGTTCGCGGCGCAGGCCTGTGCCGTCAACAAGGACCTCGGCTGGGATCCGTCAAAGGTTAACGTCAATGGCGGCGCAATCGCGATCGGCCATCCGGTCGGCGCTTCCGGCGCCCGCGTGCTGGTGACGCTGCTGCACGAAATGCAGAAGCGCGACGCGAAAAAAGGTCTGGCCACGCTGTGCATCGGCGGCGGCATGGGCATCGCGATGTGCATTGCACGCGACTGAACAATAGGCAGCGGGATGAGCTAAACGATGAAAAGATCATCTGTCATCTCAGGCTCGCGCTGATAGAACTGAAATGCCCGGTCTCGCACCGGGCATTTTCGTCTGGAAGGCACGTCACGACCCGGGCAATTTCCGGCGTATAAAAAAGGTTATCCAAGGAGGGAATCGAAATGGCACGTGTTGCATTGGTGACCGGGGGTACGCGAGGCATCGGGGCTGCGATCAGCAAGGCGCTGAAGGACGCCGGCTACAAGGTCGCGGCAAGCTATGCCGGTAATGATGCCGCCGCAGAAAAGTTCAGGGCCGATACCGGCATTCCCGTCTACAAATGGGATGTCAGCTCGTTTGACGCCTGCGCCGCCGGTGTCAGACAAGTCGAAGCGGATCTCGGTCCGGTCGATGTTCTCATCAACAATGCCGGCATCACCAAGGATACCGCCTTCCACAAGATGACGCTGGAGCAGTGGAATTCCGTCATCAACACCAATCTCGGTTCGCTGTTCAACATGACGCGTCAGGTGATCGAGGGCATGCGCGCCCGCAAATTCGGCCGGGTCATCTCGATCTCCTCGATCAACGGCCAGAAGGGCCAGTTCGGCCAGGTCAATTATTCGGCCGCCAAGGCCGGTGACATCGGCTTCACCAAGGCGCTGGCGCTGGAGAACGCCAAGGGCGGCATCACCGTCAACGTGATCTGTCCCGGCTACATCAACACCGAAATGGTGCAGGCGGTGCCAAAGGACGTTCTGGAGAAAAACGTCATTCCGCAGATCCCGGTCAATCGCCTGGGCGAGCCGGAAGAAATCGCCCGCGCCGTGGTCTTCCTCGCCGCCGATGAAGCGGGTTTTATCACCGGCTCGACGCTCACGGTGAACGGCGGGCAGTACCACGCGTGATGGACTTGTTGCTGTTCTGAGCGACTTGTCTCAATGAGTCGTCATGCCCGGGCTTGTCCCGGGCATCCACGTCTTTGACCACGCGAAGAAAAGGAAGACGTGGATGGCCGGGACGAGCCCGGCCATGACGGAGAGCTCTTATTCAGTTGCAATTGCGAAACTCAATGACCCCCCGCACCGCCACGCTGATCGGATTGACCGCAATCCTGATGTGGTCGCTATTGTCGGTGATGACGGTGGCGACCGGCAGGATTCCGGCGTTTCAGCTTGCCGCCATGACGTTCGCGATCGGGGCTGCGGTGGCGTTTGCAAGCTTCATCTGGCGCCCAGAGGCTTTCAGCGCGTTGAAGCAGCCGCCTCTCGCCTGGATCGTCGGCGTCGGCGGATTGTTCGGATATCACGCGCTGTATTTCCTCGCGCTGCGCTTCGCGCCGCCGGCCGAAGCGGGCCTGTTGAATTATCTGTGGCCGCTGCTGATCGTGCTGTTTTCATCGTTGTTGCCCGGCGAGCGGCTGGCCGCGCATCACATCATCGGCGCCGTGCTGGGCCTCGCCGGCACCGTGCTGCTGTTCGCCGGCAATAGCAGCGGCGGTTTCGCGCCGGGCCAGATTCCCGGCCTGGCCGCAGCGTTCGTCGCCGCCTTTGTGTGGGCCGCTTATTCGGTGATGTCGCGCAAGCTCAAGGCGGTGCCGACCGACGCGGTGGCCGGCTTTTGCCTGGCGACCGCAATACTGGCCGCACTCGTCCACGGTATGGTCGAGACCACGCTGTGGCCGGAAACCGCGCTGCAATGGCTTGCCATCGTCGCGCTGGGCGTCGGCCCGGTGGGAGCGGCGTTCTTTGCCTGGGATATCGGCATGAAGCGCGGCGACATCCGCGTGCTCGGTGCTGCATCCTACGCCACGCCGCTGCTCTCGACGACGTTTTTGATTCTCGCAGGGTTCGCCAAGCCGAGCGCTGCGATTGCCGTCGCCGCGGTGCTGATCGCCGGCGGCGGCTTGATCGCGGCGAAGGATATGATCTGGAAGCGGTGAGTCCTACGGTCATTCCGGGACACGCGTCTTCGCGTGGACCCGGAATCTCGAGATTCCGGGTTC
This sequence comes from uncultured Alphaproteobacteria bacterium, assembly GCA_963738105.1. Taxonomy (GTDB): domain Bacteria; phylum Pseudomonadota; class Alphaproteobacteria; order Rhizobiales; family Xanthobacteraceae; genus Bradyrhizobium. The sequence continues at coordinate 371,258 of CAVTWC010000027.1, forward strand.
GCGCTTCGCGCGCCCCGGAATGACGCGTGTGACTATTCTCGCGGCTCCCAATCGATCGGCGCCATCTCGAATTTCGCAAAATCGAATCCCGGCGCGACGGTGCATCCGACCAGCGTCCAGTCGCCGGTGCTTTCGGCCGCCTGCCACGCGTGCGGCGGCACGATGGCCTGCGGTTGTTCGCCCGCAGATAAATCGGCGCCCAGCCTGACACTGCGCTGGCCGTCGCCATCGGCAATCCGCAGCGTCAGCGCGCTGCCGGCGTAATAGTGCCAGACCTCGACCGCATCGATGCGATGCCAGTGCGAGCGTTCGCCGCGCGCCAGCAGGAAATAGATCGCGGTTGAAAACGCCCGGCCGCTGGTATCGCATCTGACGTCGCGAAAGGTCTCGCGATAATGGCCGCCTTCGGGATGCGGCTGCAGGCCCAGCCGCGCGATGATGTCGGCCGCTGTTGGTTGCGGGTCCATCGGGATGTGCCGCTCAGGACTTGTTCTTGCGCTCGCGCAATTCGCCGAATATTTCCGCGCCGCTGGCGCCCTTCATGCGCACGCTGGCGGCGACCGCCGGGTCGTCGGCGCGCAGGAACACGTTGGCCTGTTTTTCGTTGCCGAGCGTCACCGGAATGGTCGGCTGATTGGCCGCGCGCAGTTTTGTCACTTGCTCGGCGCGGGCCTTGAGGGCGGCATTATCAGGCTCAATGGTCAGCGCGAATTTGATATTCGAAGCGGTATATTCATGGCCGCAATAGAGATTGAAATCGTCGGGCAGCGCCCGCAGCTTCAACAGCGATTCCCACATCATCGGATAGTTGCCTTCAAACACCCGGCCGCAGCCGATCGAGAACAGCGTGTCGGCGGCAAACAGCGCCTTTTCATTGTCGAAGACGTAGCTGACATGGTCGAGCGTATGGCCCGGCGTTTCCAGCACGCGCGCCAACAGGCTGCCGACCTTGATCACGTCGCCCTGGGCGACGCGCAGATCGACATCGGCGATTTTGGTGGATTTGTCGTGCGGTGCGATCACCCGGCAGCCGTACTTCTGCTTCAGCTCGGCGACACCGCCGACGTGGTCATGGTGGTGATGGGTGATCAGAATATCCGTCAGCGTCCAGCCTTCGCGCTCCAGCGCCTTGAGGATCGGGGCGGCCTCCGGGGCGTCGATCGAGGCCGTCGCCTTGGTGGCGGGGTCGTGGATCAGGTAACCGAAATTGTCGGTAAGGCAGGGGAATAAGCGGATTTCGGCGGCCATGATATCTCCATCGTCCGGATAAGGCGGCAATCTAGCCAGTCACATATAGTCCGGAATTATGGCGTTAACGCCAAATGCGCAAGGCGATATTGGGCGCGCCCAAGGGCCCGGCGGCATGGTAGATTGGGCTCATGACCATCGACGTCATCGATCTTCGCGATTTCTATTCGCAGCGCCTCGGCATTGTGGCGCGGCGGCTGATCAATCGCGGCATTCAGGCGCGCTGGCCGGATGCGCAGGGCCAGCGGGTGCTCGGCCTCGGCTATCCCACGCCCTATCTCGGATTGTTTCGCGAAAACAGCGAGCGCTGCATCGCCTTCATGCCGGCCGCCCAGGGGGTGCTGAAGTGGCCGACTGCGCGGCCGACGCTCGCAACTCTGGTCGACGAGTTCTCGCTGCCATTGCCGGATGCTGCCGTCGATCGCATCCTTCTGGTTCATGCGCTGGAAATCTCCGACGATCCCGAAGGCCTGCTGCGCGAGGTGTGGCGGGTACTGGCGCCGTCGGGGCGGATGATGGCGGTTATTCCAAACCGGCGCGGCGTATGGACGCGCACCGACAACACGCCGTTCGGCCACGGCCGGCCCTACTCACGCTCGCAAATCACGGAATTGCTGCGGCAGACCTGGTTCACGCCGACCGGCTGGGGCGAGGCGCTGTTCGTGCCGCCGGTGGCCGGGGGCTGGTTCCTGCGTTCGGCGACGGCATGGGAGCGCGTCGGTGCGGCGCTGTCGCTGCCATTCGCCGGCGTTCATATCGTCGAAGCCACCAAGCAGGTCTATCGCGCGATCCCGGCGCACCGCGAACGCACTCGGCTGATTCCCGCCTTGCGGCCGGTGCTGGTGCCGTCCTCGCTAAAGGGATGACGCATCATGCCCGCGCAGGCGGGCATCCAGTAATACGAGGCGTCGAGCTAAGGTCCAGATTTGCGGAATAGTCGATCATCCGCCGGAGCCTGTCATCGGGCCCGCCGAAGGCGAGACCCGATGGCGGATGATGACGTTTCCCAGATCATGTCTTCGTGCGTGGACTAAGCTCACTCATTGCCCGGGTTGAAATCGTCACCCGGTGTTACCGGCGCGGGGGCCATGCCGTCGGGGCGCGGACCGTGCGGCCGGCGGCGCCGGCGCGGCGGGAAACGCTCACCGCCATTATTGCCTTCGAAGCCACCCGAGCCGCTATTGATCTGCGGCTGCGGTCCCGTGATGAACGAGGGTAGCCGATCGACGGTATCGGGAATCACCGGCTGCGGCTGAGACGCCGGCTGCGGTTGGAATTGCGGCTGCGGGCGATGATCGCGATCACGATCGCGGTTGTGTTCGCGGTTGTGCTCGCGCGGCTGATGCTGCTCGCGGGGCTGATATTGTTGGCCGTTGTCGCGCTGGTGATCGCGAGGCTGATTGTCGCGCGGCACGAACGGCTGCGGTTGCGCCGGAACGAAGCCGGGCTCCTGTCCGAAGTTCGAGAAATTCTCGCTTTCGTCGTCGCTGTCCTCCGCGGCCATTTCGTTTTCGGTGCGCGGCTGCGGCTGATTCTGACGGAACTGTTCCTGCGCCGCGGCGATCAGGCGGAAGTAATGCTCGGCGTGCTGGTAGTAGTTCTCGGCGGCCACCGGATCACCGGAAGAGCGGGCGTCGCGCGCCAGCTGCACGTATTTCTCAGCGACGTGCGAAGCGGTGCCGCGAATCTTGATGTCGGGTCCGTTGGACTTCGAACACCCGGGTCATCGGGTTCTGACCGCGCCGGTTGTTATTGTTGTTATTATTATTGTTGTTGTTGTTCCGGTTACGCATCCGCTTGTTGTTATTCTGACCGTTTCTCATGTCTTGCCTTTATTCCAGCCCTGAAGTTACCAACCTTGAGATCGAAGCCTAGAGGTCGAAATCGTGAGGATGAAGCCTTGCGTTAAACGCCTTGAATTGTCGGTATCGCTGTCGCCGCGCCGGATGCGGCGCGCGTCACCGGCACAAGCGCGGTGCCGTTCGATTTCACCCGGATTTTGCAATATGCCGCAGTCAACAAAGACGCCGTTCCCCAGCAATCCAGCGCTCGCCGCTGGCTGCGCCAAATCATTCAGCCTGCCAAAACAAGCCCAAGTTTTTACAAGCCCTGGTCTTTCACGTGAAGTATCAAGCGCAATATCAGGCTTTCGTTCGCTTTGCGGTCGGCAGCAGCGCAGCTCTCTAAAGCCATCGCGCTCAATTGGACCTGCGTTTTGGAACCTTTCAATCGGGGCGGGCTCTCGCTTTGAGAACTCTGACCTTCACCCGCAATATCCCTCAGAGGGTACCTACGGGGCCAGCAAACCCTGGGCCGACGTTGTGAGCGAAAGGTAGTCGCTCCCGCTGGATATTCCAAGAGGTTTTTTTGCACCTTAATCAGGCTTTATGGGGGCAATTTTCGGCCCGCGACCGCCCGCGGGATCCCTGCCAGATCGGCTTTGGGAGGCCGCTCATGGGTTAACCCTTCGGCCGTCATCAAAGCTTCAATGTCGCGGCTCTGGCCTTCGCCAACCTCCACAACCAGGACGGCGCCCGGCGCCAGAAGACAAGCGGCCTGCGGGATTAGCGCGCGGTAGGCATCGAGCCCGTCGGCGCCGCCGTCGAGTGCGGCCATCGGGTCGTAATCCCGCACTTCGGTGGCGAGACTTGCGATATCGGCCGAGCGAATATACGGCGGATTGGACACGATGAGATCGAACGGACCGGTGAGTCCGGCTGCGTAATCGCAGGCGATGAAGATCGCGCGATCGGCCAATCCTGCGCGCGCGGCATTGGCGCGCGCGGTTTGCAATGCTGCTTCCGAGATGTCGGTGCCGAATCCCTGCGCGCCAGGCAACTCCGACAGCAGCGCCAGCAGGATCGCGCCTGACCCGGTGCCGAGATCGGCGATGCGAAGCGGATGATTCGTGTCGCCATCGGCGCACAAAATTTCCAGAGCCAGTTCGACGATCGTTTCGGTATCGGGCCGCGGCACCAATGTCGCTGGCGTCAGCTGCAACGACAGGCCCCAAAACTCCTTGTGACCGAGGATCCGCGCGACGGGCTCGCCTCTCAAACGGCGCTCGGCGAATTGTTCGAGGCGCGTTGATTCGTCCGTCGTCAGTAGCCGGCTCGCCGCCGTCATCATCCCGGTCAGATCAAGGCCGAGCACCGCCCCCGCGAGCAGCCGCGCGTCAAGCTCGGCCGAATCGATGGCGCCAGCTTTGAAGCGGGCCGTCAGCGCGCGTCGCGCAGCCTCAATGGTTTGACCGGCGGTGTTGCCAACACTCACGCCGCCGCGCCCTGGGCCGCGAGTTGGGCGGCCTGATGTTCTGTCGTCAGCGCATCGATCAGTTCGCCCAGCGCCTCGCCTGCGATGACCTGCGGCAGCTTGTAGAGCGTGAGGTTGATGCGATGGTCGGTCACGCGTCCCTGCGGAAAATTATAGGTGCGGATGCGTTCCGAACGATCGCCGGACCCGACCTTCTCGCGGCGATCGGCCGAACGCGCCGCGTCGATGCGTTGTTGCTCGGCGTCGTAGATGCGCGAGCGCAGGATGTTCATCGCCGACGCACGGTTCTTATGCTGCGAACGGCTGTCCTGCATCATCACCACGATGCCGGTCGGAAGATGGGTGATGCGGATCGCCGATTCGGTCTTGTTGACGTGCTGGCCGCCGGCGCCCTGCGCGCGCATGGTTTCGATCTTGAGATCATCGCTCTTGATATCGACGTCGACCTCTTCGACCTCGGGCAATACCGCAACCGTCGCCGCCGAGGTATGGACGCGGCCTTGCGTCTCGGTGTCGGGCACGCGCTGCACCCGGTGCGCGCCGGATTCGAATTTCAGTTTGGCGAACGCACCGCGGCCACGGACCTCTGCGATGATTTCCTTGTATCCGCCCATGGTGCCTTCGCTGGCCGAGATCACCTCGACCTTCCAGCCCTGCAGGGCCGCGAAACGCTCATACATCCGGAATAGATCGCCCGCGAACAAGGCGGCCTCGTCACCGCCGGTGCCGGCGCGGATTTCCAGCATCACGTTGCGATCATCCATCGCATCCTTGGGCAGCAGTGCGACGCGAATCTCCTGGGCTCGCTCCAGGCTTCGCGCCGCGAGCGTCTCGCGCTCGGCTTCCGCCATCGCGCGCATCTCGGGATCGGTGGTGGGATCGGCAATCAGTGAATTGATGCCTGCAATCTCGGCATTGGCAGCGCGGTAGGCCTTTACGGCGTCGATCAGTGGATTGAGCTCGGCGAGTTCGCGCGTGATCCGCACATAATTCTCGGAACTGAGCTGGCCGAGCAACTCGTTCTCGAGTGAGGCATGGTGCGCCAGCAGGATATCAAGTTTGGCTTCAGGGAGCATCGACATGGTGTGGTCTCGAATGGCGAAAAGGGCGCGGCAACGGGATCAGGAGCGCCGCTACAACGAAAGTCCCTCAGCCTCGGCGAATTCGATCAGCTTCTGGCGTATCGATACGCTGCCGGATGGCGCATCGAGCAATGGCATCATCATCGCTTCGGCCTTTTTAGCGTCGAGGTCGAGAATCAACGCCTTGACCGGGCCGTGGCCGGTGGCCGACAGCGACAGCGAACGGTAACCCAACGCGATCAGCGCCAGCGCGCCGATCGGCTTCGACGCCATCTCGCCGCATAGCGAGGCGGATTTTTTCGCGGCTTGTGCTTTTTGCACGATATCGCGCAGCGCGCGCAGGATCGGCGCCGACATGGTGTCGAAGCGCTCGGAGACCTTGGCGTTGCCGCGATCGACCGCGAACAAAAACTGGAACAGATCGTTGGAGCCCACCGAGACAAAGTCGACTTTCTTCAGGAGTTCGTCGAGCTGGTAGAGCAGCGCCGGGACTTCGACCATGGTGCCGACGTCGACCCGTTCCGGCAGCGCATGGCCGTGCTGGCGCAGATAGGTGAGTTCGCGCTCAACAATGCCCTTGGCGAGATCGAACTCGGCGACCTCGGAGATCATCGGAAACATGATGCGCAGCGCACGACCGCCGCCGGCGCGCAGCAAGGCGCGGATCTGGCCGCGCAGCAGGCCAGGACGGTCGAGGCCGAGCCGGATCGCGCGCCAACCCAGCGCGGGATTTTCCTCGATCACGGTTTCCATATAGGGCAGCGCCTTGTCGCCGCCGATGTCGAGCGTCCGGAACGTCACCGGTTTCGAACCGGCGGCATCCAGCACCGTGCGATACAAGGCGAGCTGGTCGGAGGTGCGCGGCAGGCTTTGCCCGACCATAAACTGAAGCTCGGTGCGAAACAGCCCGATGCCGGCGCTGCCGGTGTCGTCGATATGCGGCAGGTCGATCGCAAGGCCTGCGTTGATCATCAGTTCGACCGGCTGGCCGTCTTTGGTCACGCAGGGCTTTTCGCGCAACGTGGCGTATTGCGCCTGCCGCCGGGCGCGAAAGCGTACCCGCTCGGCATAAGCCGACTCGATCTCCGCCGACGGACGTATGTAAATCTCGCCCGAAGTGCCGTCGACGATGATGGCGTCGCCGGGATCGGCAATGCCCGGTGCGTTCGGCACTTCGCCGACCGCGGGGATGCCGAGCGCACGCGCCACGATCGAGACGTGCGAGTTGGCGGTGCCTTCCTCCAGCACCAGGCCGCGCAGGCGCTTGCGATCATAGTCGAGTAGCGCGGCAGGGCCCATCGCACGGGCAATCAGGATAGCGTTGTCGGGGAGTTGTTCGCGCGACGGCGCGTGATCCTGTCCGACCAGTTGTCGCATCAGGCGATGGCCGAGATCTTCCAAGTCATGCAGACGATCGCGCAAATAAGGATCGGTCGAGCGCAACATCCGGGCGCGGGTGTCGGACTGCACGCGTTCGACCGCGGCTTCCGCGGTCAGGCCGGTGGCGACCGCTTCATGCAGTTTGTGCGACCAGCCGTGGTCGTTGGCGAACATGCGATAGGCTTCCAGCACGTCGCGGTGTTCGCCGCCGTCGGCGACGTCGCCGCGCTCCAGCATGCGGTCGAGATCGCCCCGCAGCTTGGTCAGGGCCGTATCGAGCCGCTTGATTTCCTTCGGCAGGTCCTCGGCGATGTAATTGGTGATGACGACGCGCGGCTCGTGCAGCACGACATGGCCGAGCGCGATGCCGTCGGACAGGATCGCGCCGCTCTTGTGCAGCGAATGCCGGGCGGCGGGTTCGGCGCCGGGCTGCGCCAGCGCGGACAACTCGCCCGAGGCAATCATCTCCGCCAGCACCATCGCGGTGGTCTGCAGCGCCTCGACTTCCTCCTCGACATAGGTGCGCTTGGCGCGATTCTGCACCACCAGCACGCCGAGCGTATTGCCGGCGCGCAGGATCGGAACGCCGAGGAAGGAGTGATAGATTTCTTCGCCGGTCTCCGGGCGGAACGAGAATGCCGGGTGGCTTTGCGCGTCACTCAGATTGAGCGGATTGGCTTCGCTTGCGACGAGGCCGACGAGGCCTTCATGCGCGCTCAGCACGGTGCGATGCACGGCGTCGCGGTTAAGGCCTTCGGTGGCGTAGAGCTCCAGCGTGTTATCGACGCGCAGCACATAGGTCGAGCAGACCTCGGCCACCATATTGGCCGCGATCAGCACCACGATCTTGTCCAGCCGTTCCTGGGCTGAGACCTGCTCCGCCATAGTTTCGCGGAGCCGTCTCAACAAGACGCGGGGGCCTCCCGACGCGCTCCGCATTCGCTAAAATCTCCCCTCGCAAAGCCAGCCCGCCGGGTGGCCGGGAACTGGCGTTAAGATCAAACAAATCAACAATTTTATTCATTCGGCACCGGCACAAGCCAGGCAAACCGGCCGAATTGGAGTGCCGAAACTGTGTCGCAGTTCGCGGCGGCCCGCCCTTCAGGCCGTATAGCGAATTGAGGCTTGTTTTGCCAAGCAAAACGCCTGCCAGCGGCAATGGCGCCTGTATGGGTACAATGCTGCGGGTGCTAAGGGAAAATTCTTCTAAACCTGGTCCAACCCGTACAGCGTGTGCAGCGTGCGCACCGCGAGTTCGGTGTAGGCGGCATCGATCAGTACCGAAAACTTGATCTCGGAGGTGGTGATGGCGCGGATGTTGATATTGCGCGCGGACAACGCCGCGAACGCCTTGGCGGCGACGCCGGCATGGCTGCGCATGCCGCTGCCGATCACCGAGACCTTGGCGACGTCGGTGGCGCTGTCGAGGCGGGCATAGCCGATCGCGGTCTTGGCCGAGGTGATGGTGTCGCGGGCACGGTTATAATCCGAAGCCGGGACGGTGAAGGTCAAATCGGTGGTCTTGCCGTCCTCGGAGACGTTCTGCACGATCATGTCGACATTGACGTTGGCGTCCGCGAGCGGCCCGAAGATCGAAGCGGCAACACCAGGCTTGTCCTCGATCTGGCGGACGGAAATCTGGGCCTCGTCCTTGGAGAAGGCGATACCGGTAACGACGTGACTTTCCATGATTTCCTCCTCGCTGCAGATCAGCGTGCCCGGCGGCGTGCCGTGCGGGTCGATATCTTCTGGCTTGTCGAAACTGGAGCGGACGAAAATCGGCATGTTATGCACCATGCCGAGTTCCACCGAGCGAACCTGCAGTACCTTGGCGCCCTGCGAGGCCAGTTCCAGCATGTCTTCGAACGCGATCTTGTCGAGCCGGCGCGCCTTCGGAACCACGCGCGGGTCGGTGGTGTAGACGCCGTCGACGTCAGTATAGATGTCGCAGCGGTCGGCCTTCACGGCGGCCGCGATCGCGACCGCCGAGGTATCGGAGCCGCCGCGTCCGAGCGTGGTGATTTGCCCGGTCGCCGGATTGATGCCCTGGAAACCGGCGATCACGGCGACTTCCTGGCGGTCCTTGAAGCGGTTGATCAGCTCGGCGCCGTCGATATCGAGAATCCGCGCCGAGGCGTGGGCGTCGCTGGTCTTGATCGGGAGCTGCCAGCCCTGCCAGGAGCGCGCCTGGATGCCGATCGCCTGCAACGCAATCGCCAAGAGCCCCGCGGTGACCTGTTCGCCGGACGCTACCACGGCGTCGTATTCGCGCGCGTCATGCATCGGCGAGGCGTCGCGGCACCATTCCACCAGCTCATTGGTCTTGCCGGCCATTGCCGACACCACGACGGCGACGTCATGACCGGCGTCGACCTCGCGTTTCACATGCCGCGCGACATTGCGGATGCGGTCGAGGTTGGCGACGGACGTGCCGCCGAATTTCATGACGAGGCGACCCATGACGGCTGGTTTATTCCCTGACAAGGTAATTGGTTTGGCGCCCACGGAAACCGCGCGCGCCAGCCAAAAGGCGCGTATACATAGCGGCGCAGTTGGGGACAAGCAACCGGGCTCCGGCCGCCCCGCAGGCGATCTGTGTAACGCTGCAGGGCGCCTGCAAGAAGCTGGAAAATAGGGATAATTGAGGCTGAAGCGATGGGGCGTTATATCGATGATATCCTGCAGCCCGGTGAGAGAGTGCTGTATTCGACCAACGCGCACTGGATATTCTATCTGCCGGCGATCGGCGCCGGGATTGTGGCGATCTTCTTCCTTGTGGTGTCGCGGGCTTTCGACGGCTCGCTGACGCTGGTCTGCCTGGCGCTGGCGGCGATCGCAGCCATTCTCGCACTGTACCAGATGCTGACCGCCTGGTTCCACCGCTGGACCACCGAAACCGACGTCACCAATCTGCGGGTTGTCCACAAGGCCGGGTTCATCAAGCGCCGCACCTTCGAGATGAGCCTCGACAAGGTCGAGAGCGTCGATGTTAATCAGAGCATCCTCGGCCGCCTGATGAACTATGGCGACGTCACGGTGCGCGGGGTCGGCGAGGGCGCCGAGACCATCAAGACCATTGCCTCGCCGCTCGACTTCCGCAATCACATCACCGCGCGATAGGGAGCGGCGCGTCCATCCATGGCCATGCAGCAAAATTCGAAGCCAAACCCCTATGCGAATGCCGCCGGTCCATCCGGCGGCACGGTCGATCCTGCCGAGATCGCGAAGTTTTCAAAACTGTCGGACGAGTGGTGGGATCCCAACGGCAAGATGGCGCCGTTGCACAAGATCAATCCGCTGCGGCTGGGCTACATCCGCGACGCCGCCTGCCGCAAGTTCGAACGCAACGTCAAAAGCCTGAGCTGCCTGTCCGGGCTGCGCATCCTCGATATCGGCTGCGGCGCCGGGCTGTTGTGCGAGCCGTTCACCCGGCTCGGCGCGCAGGTGATAGGGGTCGATCCGTCCGCCACCAACATCGCGGCGGCCAGACTGCATGCCGACAAGGGGCATCTGTCGATCGACTACCGTTGCACCACGGTCGAGCAGATGGATGTGCGCGAGCGCTTCGACGTCGTGTTGGCGATGGAGGTGGTCGAGCATGTCGCCGACGTCGGCATGTTCCTCAACCGCTGCGCGGCGATGCTCAAGCCCGGCGGCATGATGGTGGTTTCGACCTTGAACCGTAACTGGAAGAGCTTTGCGCTGGCGATCGTCGGTGCCGAATATGTGCTGCGCTGGCTGCCGCGCGGCACCCATCAATGGGACAAGTTCGTCACTCCCGACGAACTGGCGAAGCATCTGCTCGACAACCGGCTGGTCATTACCGAGGAAACCGGTGTGGTCTACAGCCCGTTTGCCGACCGTTGGAGTCTCTCCTCCGACACCGACGTGAACTACATGGTGATCGCCGAGGGCGCGGTTTAGTTAGGCGCAATCCTGTCATGCGCCGTTCCGGTTGACCGCGCTGGCCGCGACCGGCACGGTGGCCGCCCGCTTTAGCTCCAACCGAATCTCTCCCAATGTTCAGCACCGCCTCGCTCTGGATTCCCTTCACCGTCATTGCCGCGCTCGGGCAGGTCGCGCGCAATGCGATGCAGCGCAGCCTGACGGGACCGCTTGGAACCTGGGGTGCGACCAATATCCGTTTTCTGTTCGGCTTTCCGTTCTCGCTGATTTTCTTCGGCGTTGTGATAGCGGCAACCGGCGATGCCATGCCGTGGCCGACTGCGGCGTTCTGGCCGTGGCTGATGCTGGGTGCGCTGAGCCAGATCGTCGCCACCGGGCTGATGCTGCTCGCCATGAACGATCGCTCGTTCGTGGTGACGACGGCGTATCTGAAAACCGAGGCGATCCAGACCGCGATCTTCGGCTTCGTGTTCCTCGGCGATCATCTGACGGCGCTGAAGGTGATCGCGATCCTGATCGCGACCATCGGCGTGGTTATTACCGCGCTGCGGCCGAATTCCGAGAAAAGCTTTGCCGAGTTGAAGCCGACCATCATCGGCCTGGTCGCCGCCGCGGCCTTCGCCTTGTCGGCGATCGGCTTTCGCGGCGCCATCATCACCGTCCCCGGCGTCTCGTTCGTGACGGCTGCGTCTTACACGCTGGTGTTCGGGCTGTTCGTGCAGACGCTGGTGCTGACGATTTATCTGCTGGTACGCGCGCCTGACGTGCTGAAGAAAATTATCGGCCTCTGGAAGCCTTCGATCTTCGCCGGCTTCATGGGCGCGTTCGCCTCGCAATTCTGGTTTCTGGCCTTCGCGCTCACGGCCGCTGCCAATGTGCGCACGCTGGCGCTGGTCGAGGTGCTGTTCGCGCAAGGCGTGGCGTATTATTCCTTCAAGCAGCCGCTCTCGGTACGCGAGCTTTCAGGGATAGCGCTGATCGTGGTCGGCGTTGGGCTATTGGTTGCAGTTTAGCTTTTTATTCTGACGCGTTTTCTTCACGCCGCTTCGCTCGAAAGCGCTATGTTTAACGCTTGAAAGCGATCAGCACCGCGCCCGCTGCGATCAGCGCGATGCCGAGCCAGCCCTGAAACGATGGCCGTTCGCCGAGAAAGATTACGCCGAACAGCGCCACCAGCACGACGCTCAATTTGTCGATCGGCGCGACCAGCGTCGCAGGGCCAAGCTTGAGCGCGCGGAAATAGCAGATCCAGGAAGCGCCGGTGCCGAGCCCCGACAGCAGCAGGAACACCCAGCTCTTGGTCGAGACCGGCCCTATTTGATTGAACTGACCGGTGGCAAATAAAATCAGTGACAGGCTGATCAGCACGATCACGGTGCGGATCAAGGTGGCGAGATCGGAATTGATGTCCTCGACACCGACTTTGGCGAAAATCGCGGTCAGCGCCGCGAACGCAGCCGAAAGCAAGGCCCAGCCTAACCAGGAAGGATAAGTGTCCGGGCTCATCGGCGGTCCTCAGGCAGGGGAAGCATGACGCCAAGACCCAGGTTTTGATGATGTCAGTTTTGATGGCGTCAGTTTCGGTCGTCCGGCAGCACCGGCAGCGGCGAGACCTCGACGCCTTCGTCGATCAGCGCGCGCGCTTCGTCGGGGAAGCCTCGCCGTAAATCGGACGATGCTCGATATCGCCGTAGTGCATCTTGCGAGCTTCATTGGGGAAGCGCGCGCCGACATTGTCGGCATTCTTGACGATATGGTCGCGCAATTCCTTGAGCTTGGCACGCAACTCGCGCTCCTGCGCCATCAACAGCGGCGTCGGAGCAGATGCAGGTGTAGCGGCATCCGCCGGTGCGGCCGCCACGGGCGCGGGCTCGGCTTTGTCGCGGCCTTTCTTGCCGATGATCCGCGGTGCCATGATGGCGCGTTCGACCTTGGCCGAACCGCAGACCGGGCAATTCACCAGCTTGCGCTTTTCCTGAGACTCATAGGCCGCCGAACTCTGAAACCAGCTCTCGAACGCATGGCCTCGTTCGCAGCGCAGATTGTAGTGGATCATGCCGATCCCCGAACTAGATGCAGATGTTCGGGGCCTGCCTTGGGATCGGCGATGCCGAAACGCCGTCCATGCTGCAGTGATGGCACGGATCTACGCGCGGTCTCGACCTTCGCGGGATCGATCTTCGCCAGGAATACGCCAGGCTCGATGCCGCCTTCGGCGAGGATCTCGCCCCACGGTGCGATAATCAGCGAATGGCCATAGGTCTCGCGCTTGTTCTCGTGCAGGCCGGCCTGGGCGGCGGCGAACACGAAGCAGCCGTTCTCGATGGCGCGGGCACGCAGCAGCGTGTGCCAATGCGCTTCGCCAGTCTTGCGGGTGAAGGCGGAAGGCACGGCTAGGAACGACGCGCCGCTTTCCGCGAGCGCCCGATACAGCGCCGGGAAGCGCACGTCGTAACAGATCGTCAGACCCATGCGGCCCCACGGCAGGTCCGCGATTACGGCGGTTTCGCCGGGCTGGTAATTGGCGGATTCGCGATAGCTCTCGCCGCCGGGCAGGTCGATATCGAACATATGGATCTTGTCGTAGCTGGCGATCACGCCGCCATCGGGTCCGATCAGGAACGAACGGTTGACCGCCCGCTCCGGCGTAGCGCGCAAGGCCAGCGAGCCGACATGCAGATGGATCTTCAGTTCCGCCGCCAGCGCGCGATACGCCTTCAGCGAGACATCGTCTTCTTCCGCGGCCAGATGCTCGAACAGCGCCTTGCGGTTCAGTTGCATCATGTTGCTCACCTCGGGGGTAAGCACATAATCGGCACCTTGGGCGGCGGCTTCGCGGATCAGCTTGACGCCCTGTTCGAGGCTCGGCTCGGGCAGCAGGCCGGTGCGCATCTGCACCATCGCGGCGGTAAAGGAGAGGTCAGCGCTCATGAGACGGCCTTTTTGGCTGCGAGCATTCCGTCGAGCTTGCCCTCGCGGTCCAGCGCATAAAGTTCATCGCAGCCGCCGACATGGGTTTGGCCTATGAAAATCTGCGGGAATGTTGAGCCCGCGCCGGCGCGATCAAACATCTGCTGACGCAGTGTTTGATCCTTAGCGACATCATATTCGGTGAACGCGGCTTTTTTGCGTGTCAGCAGCGACTTGGCGGCGCTGCAATAGCCGCAGCCCGGACGAGTGTAGATTTCAACGGCAGCAGTCATGGTGCTCGGCTTTGCTAAGATAGACGGTCGAAGTATCTGAATTATATGGGAGCTTTGTGGGTGTCTACAACCCGCGCGAATACCAGCACATCGACCTGCGCCGCTTTGGCGCGCAGCAGCGCTCGCGCGCAGGCGTCCACGGTGGCGCCCGAAGTCAGGACATCGTCGACCAGAATCACCCGGCGTCCTGCAATATCAGCCTTCCGCTCGGGCGCGACTTTGAATGCGCCCTGCACATTGCTGGCCCGCTCCGACCGCGACAGGCCAATCTGCTGCTGGGTCGGCCGTACCCGCCGCAGCGCCTCGGACGCTAGTTTGACGCCGCTTTGTCGCTCGATCACCCGCGCCAGTGCCCCGGACTGATTATAGCGACGGCTCCAGCCGCGCCGCCAGTGCAGCGGTACCGGCACCAGCGCATCGGCCCCCTCGAGCAGTTCACGACCGGCCCGCGCCATCCAGCGGCCCATCGCGGGCGCGAGATCGGTTCGGTCCTGGTATTTCAGCGCATGCACCAGCGTGCGCGCGACATCGTCATAGCGCACCGCGGCCCGGGCGCGCTGATAGGCCGGCGGATTGGCGATCGCTTCCATCGACAGCAGTTCGGGGCCGGGATCATAGACGAAGGGAATGCCGAGCCGCGGGCAATAGGGCGGCGCGATGAACGACAGCTCGGCCCAGCATTTGGCGCAGACCCCTTCGCCATCGACGGGTTCGCGGCAGGAAACGCACAGCGTCGGCAACGCAATGTCGAGCGCAAGCCGTGCCGCATGCCACCACGCGCCCCTCGCCAGCCGAAGCGCGCCGCGCAGATGGCCGGAGATCGAACGGGAGGGAGAAGCTTCGGCGTCCATTTGTGGACGGTAACGCGGCCACATGTGCTGCTCAAGCAGCAAACAAGTAGGCGCTCCCGGACGGAAGGCGGCTCTCTCATCCCCGTGCGACGCGCTGACGCGAGCCCGGCTGGTAGGCGAGCCGGCTGTGGCCCGGGCAATAGGGCAGGCCTTCGACCGGCGTGTTGCCGCAGAAGCAGAAATCCTCCGCACCCGGGGTGCTGATCGGCCAGCGGCATCTCGCCTCGTTCAATTCCAATAGAGAGCAGCATTGCGCATTAGGGATGGGCACGTCGTCGATCGCAGGTTGCGGCCCGGTGCAAAGCGCCTGGAGCAACCGATATTGCTGCCGCGGTCTGGATTCCCGGCGGGGTCCCTTCGCATCCCTTCGCGTCGGAGGTCGTGGATCGCCAGTTTTTTCGCGCGTCAGATTGAGACGGGAGAGTTTGCCGATGATGGCGTTGCGGCTCACGCCGATATCGGCAGCGATTTCCCGGCAGGACAGCCCGGCTTCAAAGCAGATTTTCAGACGTTCGAGGCGTTCGGTGGTCCAGGTGGGTGCGTTGGCGGGCATGTTGATGGTCCCAGGCTGCGAGTCATCACGCTGAACACACGGCCGGCCCCATTGGCGTCCGAACCGCCGCACGCACCGAAGGCTCCCTTAGGGCGTCTTGCCGTTGTCGCGGATCGAAAGCAGCCCGTCCTTGATGGCGAGCCTGATGCCTTCCTCGATCAAGGTCTTTGCGACGCCGGGGACGCTGGTGCCGTGGGTGCCCTGTCTCACCAGTTTTTCGAGATAGGCGATGGTCGACACCGCTAACGTAATCGGAACACGGTCGGTTTCGGCTTTTTCTGTGGCCATGCCAAAAAGCTAACCCGTAAACGGCGTACTGAAAAGTATCTTTTTAGAGTCTATTTGGATTCGTCCGCGGTTAGGATTTTCGTCTCAATTCCCGCAACCGCTGCGCGCGGTGCCGGATTGCCAGACGTAGACGAGCCGGCGTACCAACCGGGCATGGCCCTGAACCCGAATGCCGCGCCCATGCTGTTCGACCGCGCATTGCTGCGCGTGCGGCAATCGCGCGCGTCAAAGCTGGATCCGGCGATGTTCCTGCTCGATCGGGTCGCCGACGATATGGCGGAACGGCTGCAGGCGGTTGTCAGGAAATTCGACCATGGGGCCGATATCGGCACGGTGGGTGAAACGGTGCGCAACGCCTTGACCGGCCGCGTTGGCGCGCTCGCCCATGTCGATCTGCCGGATATCGAAAGCGACGGCCTCGCGCTGGCGCCGGGATCGCTCGATCTCGTGATCTCCGCGCTTGCCTTGCAGTTCGTCAACGATCTGCCCGGCGTGCTGGCGCAAATCCGCCGCGCGCTCAAGCCCGACGGACTGTTGCTGGCGGCGATGATCGGCGGCGATACGCTGACTGAACTCAGGCAATCCTTTGCCGCGGCGGAAGCCGAGTGTGAAGGCGGGGTTTCACCGCGCGTCGCGCCGTTTGCCGATCTGCGCGATATCGGCGGCTTGCTGCAACGGGCCGGTTTTGCCTTGCCGGTGACCGACGTCGACCGCGTCGTGGTGCGTTACGACAGTGCCTTCGCATTGATGCAGGATCTAAGGCGCATGGGTGCGACCAATATCCTGTTCGAGCGGCGACGGACGCCGACCCGCCGGGCCACGTTGCTGCGGATGGCCCAGATTTACAGCGAACGCTTCGCCGACCCCGACGGCCGCATCCGTGCCACCTATGATGTGATCTGGCTGTCCGGCTGGGCGCCACATGAGAGCCAGCAGAAGCCGCTGAAACCGGGATCGGCGAAAGCGAGTTTGGAAGAGGCCGTGAGGAGAAAGACGAAGTAAGCGAGCGGAACGGACGTCATCCTGAGGTGCGCGCTCTTGCGCGCCTCGAAGGATGGCCACGGGGCACATCGCGGCGCCGTCGCCCTTCGAGGCCTCCGCTACGCTCCGGCACCTCAGGGTGACGGCGTTCCTCAACGTTGCTCACATCAGTAAATCGATCAGATGCGGGATCAGCGGGATGTCGGCTGCCGGCATCGGGTAGTCGCGCAGCTTGTTGGCGCGGACCCAGGCCAGGGTCTGACCTTCGCGCGCGATTACCTCGCCCTCCCAGCGCCGGCAGATGTATAGCGGCATCAGCAGGTGAAAGGTTTCATAGGCGTGGCTCGCAAAGGTGAGCGGCGCCAGGCACGCCTCACTTACGGTGATGCCGATCTCTTCATGCAATTCGCGGATCAAGGTCTGCTCGGGCCGCTCGCCGGGTTCGACCTTGCCGCCGGGAAATTCCCATAGCCCCGCCATCGCCTTGCCTTGCGGGCGCTGCGCGATCAGCACGCGCTTGTCGGCATCGACCAGTGCGCAGGCGACTACCAGGGTGAGTTTGAAATCAGCCATGCGGAGTCGATGCGTTCGAGGTCAGGACCGGTAGTCGCCGTTGATCGCAACATATTCCTTGGTGAGGTCGCAGGTCAGCACGCGGTCGCGGCCCTTGCCGAGGCCGAGCGCGACCTTGATCTGGACTTTCGGGTTCTTCATCGCGTTCGAGACTTCGGTCTCGTCATAGGATGGATCGCGTGCGCCGCGGCTGGCGACGCGGATGCCGTTGAAGGAGATCGAGAGCTTGTCGCGATCGGCCGGCTCGCCGGCCTTGCCGACCGCCATCACCACGCGGCCCCAATTGGCGTCCTCGCCGGCGATGGCGGTCTTCACCAGCGGCGAATTTGCGATCGACATCGCGATCTTGCGCGCCGACGCCTTGGTCTTGGCGCCCTCGACGATGATTTCAACCAGCTTGCGGGCACCTTCGCCGTCGCGGGCGACTTGTTCAGCGAGATCGGCGAGCACGGCATTGAATGCCTTGGTGAAGGCTTTCAGGCGCGGATCGCTGGCGCGGCTGATTTTCGGTGCGCCGTTGGCAGCCGCAGTGCCGGTCGCGAACGCCAATAGCGTGTCGGAGGTCGAGGTGTCGCCGTCGATGGTGACGGCATTGAAGGTATCCTCGACGCCGTTCTTGAGCAGCGCCTGCAATGCGCCCGCCGCGATCGGGGCGTCCGTGAAGATAAAGGACAGCATAGTCGCCATATCGGGCGCGATCATGCCAGCGCCCTTGGCCATGCCGTTGATCGTGACCTTGGCCTTGCCGAGTTTGACGGTCGCGGTCGCGACTTTCGGGAAGGTGTCGGTGGTCATGATCGCTTTCGCGGCGCCCATCCATTCGCCGGAAACGGTTTGTTCGGCCAAGGTGCCGAGTACGCCGTCGAATTTGGTGGCGTCGAGCGGTTCGCCGATCACGCCGGTGGAGGCAAGAAACACCTCATTGGGGCTGCAGCCGACGGCCTTGGCCGCGATCGCGGCGGTCAGCGTCGTCGCCTGCTTTCCGGTCTTGCCGGTGAAGGCGTTGGCGTTGCCGGAATTCACCACCAGCGCGCGGGCTTTGCCTTTGCCGAGCTTGGCGCGGCACCATTCCACTGGTGCCGACGGGCATTTCGATTTGGTGAAGACGCCGGCCACAGCCGTGCCCTTGTCCATCACCGCGAGCAGCACGTCGGTTCGGCCCTTGTAGCGGATGCCGGCCGCTGCGGTCGCGAGCTTCACGCCGGATATGACGGGCATATCGGGAACGTCGGTCGGGGCGAGCGGGGAGACGGCTGATGACATGAGCAAATTCCAAAAACGACGAAATGAAATAGGCCGCTACGTCCGGAGCCCAGGACTCTGGAGCCAAAGACGCCGGAGCCCAAGACGTAGAAGGCCGGGACATCAAGTGCGAAGACGCGCTTCGCGCTTTGGCCCGGCCATCTCGATCGTAAATACTATTGGCTTCGAAGAAGTGACAGCGAATTTTTTACTTCTTCTTCGCCGGCGCCATCTTGGTGTCTTTTGCGGCGTCGGCCGGCTTGGCGTCCTTGGCGGCGTCCGGCGCCTTGGCTGCGTCGGGTGCTGCTGCCGCCGGGGCGGGCGTATTGGCGGCCTGGTCCAGCCGTTCGATCTTGGCCCCTTCACGTAGCTTGGCCACGTAATCGGCCTGCGCCTTGCGGGTCACATAGGTCTCGATCTGGCCCTTGACCTGTTCGAAGTCGGGGGCCTTGCGGTTGCGCTTTTCCTCGACCTTGATGATGTGCCAGCCGAATTGCGACTTCACGGGATCGGAGATCTTGCCCGGCTCCAGCGCGAACGCGACGGCGGAGAATTCCGGCACCATCTGGTCCTTGGTGAAGAAGCCGAGATCGCCGCCGTCAGACGCGCCGGGATCCTTGGACTTCTTCTTGGCGAGTTCGGCGAAATCGGCGCCCTTGTCCAACTCGGCCTTGACCGCCTTGGCCTCGTCCTCGGTCTCGACCAGGATATGCCGGGCATGAACTTCCTGCTCGCCGGTGATCTGCTTGGCGGCGTCCTCATAGACCTTCTTCATCGCATCGTCGGTGGTCGCAGCCTTGCCTTCGGTGGCCAGCAGGCTGTCCATCAAAAGCCGGTTGCGGGCGAAAGCGAGCCGCTTCTTGAACTCTTCGTTGTCCTCGACCTTCTTGTCCTCGGCGGCCTTGGAGACGATCTTCATGTCGATCAGGAACGCCAGCAGGTTTTCCTGCTTGGTCGCGGGGTCCATCTTGTCGAGGCTCGGTCCCAGTTCCTCTTCGGCGAGCGCCATGTCGCTTTGGCGGATCTCGGAACCATTAACCTTGGCCAGCACTGGGTTCGCGTCTTCGGCGCGCACCGGAGTTGCTGCCATCAAGGCCATCGCGAGACAGCCGGCGACGGCCGCAGAGGCGAGGCGCAGGCCGGTTTTCGTTGCCGGGAACGAGGAGGTCATGGAAAATCCTTATGGGGCTGTTTGAGGCGGCGGGACACTCGCCCAATCACGTAGCGTTGGCAACGCGAAAAGTCTGTCAAAATGATGAAATCCTTGACAGCTTTGCCAGCCAAACGTGACAGTTTCGTGCCGTTGACAAGGCTCGGACCCAGCCATATCTCTGCGAAACCGGGCCAATGGCGATGGCGCTTATTTAGCTGCGTTTTGGCCCTTGAACCTCGGATAGCCGAATTCCCACTCATTTGGCGGATGCTCCCGGATCGGGGCCGGATCCGCGACGCGTCACGATGAGTTGATAGGTAGACTGGTAGACCACGTCATGGCTGCAACGCCGAACCGCAAAGACAGGAATTTGGTATGATCGGCGCGCTCGCCCGCAAGCTTTTCGGCTCCCCCAACGACCGGCGGATCAAGGGATATCAGTCCCGTGTCGATGCCATCAACGCCCTGGAGCCCGAGGTCGCGGCGCTGTCGGACGAGGCGCTGAAAGCGCGCACCGCCGAGTTCAAGCAGCAGCTTGCCAACGGCAAGACGCTCGACGACATCCTGGTTCCCGCCTTCGCCACCGTGCGCGAGGCGGCCAAGCGCACCCTCGGCCAGCGGCATTTCGACGTCCAGTTGATCGGCGGCATGGTGCTGCATGAAGGCGACATCGCCGAGATGAAGACCGGCGAAGGCAAGACGCTGGTGGCGACGCTTGCGGTCTACCTCAATGCGCTCGCCGGCAAGGGCGTCCACGTCGTTACCGTCAACGATTACCTCGCCACCCGCAACTCCGGCTGGATGGGGCAGATCTACGGCTTCCTCGGCCTCACCACCGGTGTGATCGTCCACGGCCTCGACGACAATGAGCGCAAGACGGCCTATGCCTGCGACATCACCTACGGCACCAACAACGAATACGGCTTCGACTATCTGCGCGACAACATGAAGTATCGCCTGGAAGACATGGTCCAGCGCAGCCACTTCTACGCCATCGTCGACGAAGTCAACTCGATCCTGATCGACGAGGCGCGCACGCCGCTGATCATCTCCGGGCCGCTCGACGACCGCTCCGAATTCTACAACACCATCGATACCTTCCTGCCGAAGCTCGACAAGACCGATTACGACGTCGACGAGAAGCAGCGCACGGTGACGCTGACCGAAGCCGGCATGGAGAAGATCGAGACGCTGCTGCGTGACGCCGGCCAGCTCAAGGGTGAATCGCTTTACGACGTCGAGAACGTCTCGGTGGTCCACCACATCAATCAGGCGCTGCGCGCCCATTCGCTGTTCACGCGCGACAAGGACTACATCGTCCGCGACGACGAGGTCATCATCATCGACGAGTTCACCGGCCGCATGATGCAGGGCCGGCGCTATTCCGAGGGCCTGCACCAGGCGCTGGAAGCCAAGGAGCACGTCCAGGTTCAGCCGGAAAACCAGACGCTGGCCTCGATCACCTTCCAGAACTATTTCCGGATGTACGAGAAGCTCGCCGGCATGACCGGCACGGCGCTGACCGAAGCCGACGAACTGTTCGACATCTACAAGCTCGAGGTCGTCGAAATCCCGACCAACGTTCCGGTGGCGCGTCTCGACGAGGACGACGAGGTCTATCGCACCCAGAACGAAAAATACGCCGCGATCCTGGCCGAGATCGAGCGCGCCAACGCGCGGCTGCAGCCGGTGCTGGTCGGCACCGCCTCGATCGAAAAATCCGAGGTGATCGCCGAATACCTCAAGAAGCACGGCTACCGGCAGATCGATTTCGGCAACGAAAATTCGATGCAGAAGCTTTACGCCGCGGCGCGCGCCGGCAAGCCGGCCAAACTGTTCGCGGTGTTGAACGCGCGCTTCCACGAGCAGGAAGCCTATATCGTCGCTGAAGCCGGCGTGCCCGGCGCGATCACGATCGCGACCAACATGGCCGGCCGCGGCACCGACATCAAACTCGGCGGCTCGCTCGACATGCGGATCCAGCAGGAAACCGCCGACATTACCGACGAGGCCGAGAAGGCCGCCAAGATCGAGCAGATCAAGGCCGACATCGAGCACTTCCGCAACATCGTGCTGAAGGCGGAAGACGTCGTCGAGATCGAGCCTGCGAAGGGCTCAAAGCCGGCCAAGACCGTCACTCGGCCGGGCGGGCTCTACATCATGGGCTCCGAGCGCCATAAATCGCGGCGCATCGACAACCAGCTGCGCGGCCGGTCCGGCCGCCAGGGCGACCCCGGGCGCTCGAAATTCTTCCTGTCGCTGGAAGACGATCTGATGCGGATCTTCGGCTCCGACCGGCTCGATACCATGCTGACACGGCTCGGCCTCAAGGAGGGCGAAGCCATTATCCATCCCTGGATCAACAAGGCGCTGGAGAAGGCGCAGCAGAAGGTCGAGGCCCGCAACTTCGATATCCGCAAGAATCTGCTCAAGTTCGACAACGTCCAGAACGATCAGCGCAAGGTGATCTTCGACCAGCGCGTCGACCTGATGAAGGACGAAAGCGTCGCCGAAACCGTTACCGACATGCGTCGCGCCTTTGTCGAGGACGTCGTGACCAAGCACGTGCCCGAGCATGCCTATGCCGAGCAGTGGGATGTTGCCGGGCTGAAGGAAGAACTGAAGCGCGTGCTCGACATCGACCTGCCTGTCGACGCATGGGCCAAGGAGGAGGGCATCGCCGACGAGGAATTGCTGGCGCGGATCGAACAGCGCGTCGACGAGCACATGGCCGCCAAGGTGGGGCAATGGGGTCCCGACGTGATGCGCTACGTCGAGAAGACGATCCTGCTGCAGACGCTGGATCATCTCTGGCGCGAGCACCTGATCATGCTCGATCATCTGCGTCAGGTGATCGGCCTGCGCGGCTACGGCCAGCGCGATCCGCTGCAGGAATACAAGTCGGAAGCGTTCGGCCTGTTCGAGGCGATGATCGCGCATCTGCGCGAGGCCGTGACCGCGCAATTGATGCGGGTCGAAATCGTGCCGCCGGAAGAGCAGCAGCCGGTATTGCCGGCGATGGAAGCGCACAAATTCGATCCGAATACCGGCGAGGACGAAATGGCGTTCGCCCGCGCCTCGCTGGTGCCTGCCGTCACGCCCGACCGCGATCCCAAGAATCCGGCGAGCTGGGGCAA
>CAVTWC010000028.1:0-66529 GCA_963738105.1 uncultured Alphaproteobacteria bacterium
TCACCAATTCCTTCATCGCGCCTTCGAGGCCCTCGATCGTGATCGGAAACATCCGCTCGGAGAACAGGCGTCGAATGATGGTGGTGGATTCCGAATAATCCCAATGCTTCTGCGCCACCGGATTGAGCCATACCGCATGCGGATAGGTGCGTGTGATGCGATCGAGCCAGACCGATCCGGCTTCCTCATTGACGTGTTCGACCGAGCCGCCGGGCACCATGATCTCGTAAGGCGACATCGAGGCGTCGCCGACGAACACCACCTTGTAGTCGTGCGGGTATTTATGCAGCACGTCCCAGGTCGGGGTGCGATCGGTGAAGCGCCGCTTGTTCTGCTTCCAGACGCCTTCATAGAGGCAATTGTGGAAGTAGAAATATTCCATGTGCTTGAATTCGGTCTTGGCCGCGGAGAACAATTCCTCGACCTGTTCGATATGCGAATCCATCGAGCCGCCGATATCGAAGAAAACCAACACCTTGACCGCGTTGCGCCGCTCGGGACGCATATGCACATCGAGATAGCCGTGGTTGGCGGTTTCCTTGATCGTGGTGTCGAGATCGAGTTCGTCGGGCGCACCGGTGCGGGCAAATTTGCGCAACCGTCGCAGCGCGATCTTGATGTTGCGGATGCCGAGTTCGACATTGCCGTCGAGGTCCTTGAACTCGCGCTTGTCCCACACCTTCACCGCACGATTGTTGCGGTTCTTCTCCTGGCCGATGCGGATGCCTTCGGGATTGTAGCCTTCCGCACCGAACGGCGAGGTGCCGGCGGTGCCGATCCACTTGTTGCCGCCCTGATGCCGGCCCTTCTGTTCCTTCAGCCGCTGGCGCAAGGTCTCCATGAGCTTGTCCCAGCCCATCGCCTCGATCTGTTTCTTTTCTTCCTCGGTGAGGTATTTTTCGGCAAGCTTCTTCAGCCATTCGGCGGGAATGTCCGCCTTGTCCATGGCGTCTAGCAGGCTCTCCAGTCCCTTGAACACGGTGCCGAACACGCGATCGAACTTGTCGAGGTTGCGCTCGTCCTTCACCAGCGCCGCGCGCGACAGGTAATAAAAATTCTCCACCGTCTGCTCGGCGAGGTCGGCGTCGAGCGCCTCCATCAGCGTCAGATATTCGCGCAAGGTCACCGGGACCTGGGCATCGCGCAGCGATGTGAAGAATTGCAAAAACATAGACTACAGATTGCCCGCCCTCACCCGCACGTCAAGGCCCTCTGCCATGCGGGGAGGCCTAGACCTGTCCGCTTTTTCAACTAGAATTGCGGGATCAGGCGGTTTGAGCGGGGCATTCTCAATGGGTATTTTAGCGGCACTCGTCATCGGCGCGATCGCCGGCTGGCTGGCTGGGCTAATCGTTCGCGGCGCCGGTTTCGGGCTGATCGGAAACATCGTTGTCGGTATTATCGGTGCGCTGGTGGCAGGCTGGCTGTTACCGCAACTCGGCGTCGTGCTCGCCTCCGGCACGCTCGGCTCGATCATCGACGCCACCGTCGGCGCGGTCATCGTGCTCGTGATCCTCTCGCTGGTCAGGCGCGCCTGACCGTAAGCTTCATTTTCCCGGCGATCGGCTCTCTCGTGGTCGTCGGCTGTTCGGATCAAGGCGCACTCCTGCGCTCAAGAACAAACAACAAGGCAAAGGCTCGATGAAATTTACCGGCACCAAGGACTACGTCGCTACCGATGACCTCAAGATCGCCGTCAACGCCTCGATCGTGCTCGAACGCCCGCTGCTGGTAAAGGGCGAGCCCGGCACCGGCAAGACCGTGCTGGCCGAGGAAGTCGCCAAGGCGATCGGTGCACCGCTCCTGACCTGGCACATCAAATCCACCACCAAGGCGCAACAGGGCCTCTACGAATACGACGCGGTGTCGCGGCTGCGCGACAGCCAGCTCGGCGATTCCAGAGTTTCCGACATTTCGAACTACATCAAGCGCGGCAAGCTCTGGGAAGCCTTCACCCACGAGAAGCGCCCGGTGCTGCTGATCGACGAGATCGACAAGGCCGATATCGAGTTTCCCAACGATCTCCTGCTCGAACTCGATCGCATGGAGTTCTTCGTCTACGAGACCGGCGAGAACATCAAGGCGAAGCTGCGTCCGATCGTGATGATCACCTCGAACAACGAAAAGGAACTGCCGGATGCGTTCCTGCGCCGCTGTTTCTTCCACTACATCAAGTTCCCCGACATCGACACCATGAACCGGATCGTCGACGTGCATTTCCCCGGCATCAAGAAGCGCCTGGTGGAAGAGGCGCTGCGGATCTTCTTCGAGGTGCGCGAAGTGCCCGGCCTGAAGAAGAAGCCCTCGACGTCGGAGCTTCTGGACTGGCTCAAGCTGCTGCTCAACGAGGACATCACGCCGGAAATGCTGCGGGAGCGCGATCCGCGCAAGCTGATCCCGCCGCTGCATGGCGCGCTCCTGAAGAACGAGCAGGACGTGCATCTGTTCGAACGGCTGGCGTTCCTCAGCCGCCGCGAAGTCTGATGATTGCCCGAGGCACCGGCACTTCGGTTCCGGCGTTTCGGTTTTGAAACCACAAAAAAAGACCAGGGAAGATGAACGTTCAAAGCCAGATCCGCGCGGCCGAGCCCGCGGCAACCGAGCATTTCGACGTCCTGATCGCGGGCGCCGGCATCTCCGGCGTCGGCGCGGCCTATCATTTGACCCGGCAGTGCCCGGGCACAAGCTTTGTCGCGCTGGAAGCGCAGAAGACGTTTGGCGGCACCTGGAGCACGCATCGCTATCCCGGCATCCGCTCCGACAGCGATCTCCACACCTTCGGCTATCGGTTCAAGCCCTGGACCAGCGCGCCGATCGCGACCGCGGCAGAAATTCTCAAATATATGGGCGAGGTGATCGAGGAGAACGATCTCGGCCGCCATATCCGCTATCAGCACACCATTACTTCGGCCAAATGGTCGAGCCAGGACAATCTCTGGACCATCGACGCCGTCAGGGCCGACACCGGCGAAACGCGGCGCTTCACCGCCAATTTCTTCTGGATGTGCCAGGGCTATTACCGCCACACCGAAGGCTATACGCCGGAGTGGCAGGATATGGCGCTCTTTAAAGGCCCGATCATCCATCCGCAGAAATGGCCCGACGATCTCGACTACAAAAACAAGCGCGTCGTCGTGATCGGTTCGGGCGCTACCGCGGCGACGCTGATCCCGGCGATGGCCAAGGATGCCGCGCATGTCACCATGCTGCAGCGCTCGCCGACCTATTTCCGCACCGGCCGCAATGCGATCGAGATCGCTGAAACGCTGCGCCAGCTTAATGTCGACGAGACCTGGATCCACGAAATCACCCGCCGCAAGATCCTGTTCGATCAGGATGCATTCACCCGCAAGACCTTCGAGCAGCCCGAAGCCGCCAAGAAGGATTTGCTCTCGGCCGTCGAAGCCTATCTCGGTCCCGACTACGACATCGCCACCCACTTCACGCCGAAATACCGGCCGTGGCGTCAGCGCATCGCCTTCATTCCCGACGGCGATCTGTTCCAGGGCATCAAGTCCGGCAAGGCCTCTGTTGTCACCGACGAGATCGATCGCTTCACCGCCAAAGGCATCCTACTGAAATCCGGCAAGGAGCTGGAGGCCGATATCATCATCACCGCGACCGGTTTCCATCTCAGCGCCAATGGCGACATCGCCTTCGAAGTCGACGGCAAGCCGCTCGATTTCGCCGACACCGTGACCTATCGAGGCATGATGTTCACGGGCGTGCCCAATCTGGTCTGGGTGTTCGGCTATTTCCGCGCCAGCTGGACCTTGCGCGTCGATCTGGTCGCCGATTTCGTCTGCCGCCTGCTCACCCACATGAAGCAAACCGGCGTTAAAAAGGTCACGCCCGCCTTGCGCGCCGAAGACCACAACATGCCGCTGTTGCCGTGGATTGATCCGGAAAACTTCAACCCCGGCTACATGATGCGCGGCATGCATCTGCTGCCGAAGCGCGGCGACAAGCCGGAGTGGCGGCACAACCAGGACTACTGGGCCGAGAAGGATGAATTCCCCGCGATCGATTTGAAGGACAGCGCCTTCGTCTACGAATAGGGTGCTGATTTGCTTAACCTTGTGAAGGAGCCTTGAGCTATACAAGACTTCCAAGAACGACCTCGCGCAGAACGCGCGTCGGCGGCACCGATTGATCTTCCTTGCCATAGTTTCCGGACGTGATCGCGATCACAAGCTGCAGCGCCGGGATGATGAAGAGCCGCTGACCACCCTCGCCCTGCGCCATCCACATCCGTTCCAGCCGTCCGACGGCCCAGCCCTTTGGTTTGCCGAAGGCGATGTCAAGGATGAACCACTGATAACCGTAGCGGCGAAGTTCATCGGCGCTGACAAGCTGTGTGGTGCAACGCTTTAACCAGCCGGCAGGAACGATGGTACGGTCGCCCGCCTTGCCTTCGTGCAGTATCAAAGCGCCTATGCGGCAGAGATCGCGAACCGACATCCGCGCGCCGGAGGCCGCGAATGGCTCACCATCTGGCCCGGCCGCCCATTCGGTTGGCCCCATGCCCAGCGGATCGAACAGGTTCTTGCGCGCGAATTCATGCACATTTGGCCCGAGCCTTTGGCAATCAGGCGCGCCAACAACGCGGTGGCGCCGCCGCAATAGGTCCAGTGCGCGCCGGGTGTATCGATCACACGCCGCTCCAGGATATAGCGATAGCGGTCCGACGCGTTGTCCATCGCAGTCTCGCTGTTGCACGGATCCGAATAGACCAGGCTGCTCTCGTCCCAATCGGTACCCATGCTCATGGTCAGCACATGCTGGATCGCGAGCCGGTCGCGACCTTCCTTGCTGGCGAGATCGGCGTATTCGGGGAACGCCGAGAACAGCGGCGCCTCCGGCGGTGGCACTTTCCCCTGCTCCAGGGCAATGCCGTACAGCAAGCCGACGATGCTTTTCGAGCAAGAGCGCAGATCGTGCAATGTATCGGACTTGAACGCGACATGGCCGATGTCGCCGACACCGCGCGCCCGGTCGTCCCCCTCGAAATAGCGTTCCAGCACCATGCGGTCGTTACGGAGCACGACGAGCCCGTGCAGATTCCAGATGCGCTTGTCGGCAATGGCCTTGTCGAGTCGTGCTTCGATATCAGGCGCAAAGCCCGCTTCCGAAGGCGCGATCGGCAACCACGGATCGGTCGCCGCGGATAGCGGCGGAGATTTAATAGTCATGATGGCAGCGGCTCCGCTCAACAAGATTTGCCGGCGATCAAGTTTCCTGGTGTTCACTGGCGTCCCCTCCCTACCGGATGAGTAGCCGTATCCACGTTCGCAGACAGGAGCACCACTCGGCTCCCAACCTCAGTTCATCGATGCGCTGCGGCCGCGGATCAGGTCCGAGGCCTTGTCGGCGATCATCATGGTGGAGGCATTGAGATTGGCCGAGATCATCCGCGGCATGATCGACGCATCGATCACGCGAAGCCCCTGCAGTCCATGCACGCGCAACTGGTCGTCGACGACGGCCCATTTGCTGTCGGCCGGCCCCATCCGGCAGGTGCAGCCGGGGTGGAAGGTTGTGGTACCGCGCTGCGTCGCCGCCGCCAAAAACTCATCGTCGGTCTGCACGCTCGGTCCCGGAAAATCTTCATATTCGTAATAGGGCGAGAGCGGCTGAGATGACATCAGCCGGCGTGCCAGCTTCATCCCGGCGACGATGGTACGGCGGTCGAGCTCTTCGGCGAGATAATTGGTTTGAATGATCGGCGGGTCGAACGGATTTGACGAACGGGCGTGGACATAGCCGCGGCTCTCGGGGCGTTGTTGCCAGGACGCGATCGTCATGCCGGGCTGGTCTTCAAGTTGCCCCTGCACGCCTTCCTTGTAGCTTGCCGGCGTAAACGTCAGTTGCAGGTCGGAGCTTTCGGTGCTCTCGCCGGAATGCCAGAAGCAATAGACCATGGTCGGCGACAGCGACAGCAGGCCGCGCCGCGTCGTCGCCCATTTCAGCGCCTCCAGCATCAGGCCGAGGCCCTGGCGCCGTTCGTTGATGGTCTTGATGTTCTTGACGCGCGCGACCGTGCGCGGAGCGTAATGGTCCTGCAATCCCTCACCGACACCCGGCAGCGCGTGACGCACCTCGATGCCGAGCGAACCCAGCAATTCCGGCGAGCCGACGCCCGATAGCTGCAGCAATTGCGGCGAGTTGTAGGTGCCGCCGGCCAGGATCACTTCCTTGTTGGCGCGCACTTCGACCGGCGTGCCGCCCTTGCCGCCTTTGACGTAGCGCACGCCGACCGCGCGCTTGCCTTCGAAGATGATGCTAGTGGCATGGGCGTGGGTGCGCACATGCACGTTGGGGCGCTTTCGCGCCGGGTGTAGAAACGCGGTCGCAGCACTGACGCGCAGGCCGTTCTTGATGGTGCGCTGGGCGTAGGACACGCCCTCCTGAATCGCACCGTTGTAATCGGGGTTGCGCGGGATGCCGAGACTGATCGCGCCTGCCATGAAGGCCTCGCACAGCGGGTCCTGCCAATCCATCGTGGTCACGGTGAGGTTGCCATCGCGCCCGCGATAGGCGTCGTCGCCCTCGCCGACCCGTTTTTCCAGCCGCTTGAAATAGGGCAGCACGTCCTGATAGCCCCAGCCGCGATTGCCGTATTGGGCCCAGGTGTCGAAATCCTGCCGCTGGCCGCGATTATAGATGTGGCCGTTGATCGAAGACGAGCCGCCGAGCGTCTTGCCGCGCGGCGCATAGATGCTGCGGCCGCCGGTCCACGGCCCCGGCTCCTGCTGGTAGGCCCAGTTGATGCTCTTCATGTGAAACGTTTTGATGAAGCCGGCCGGCAAATGGATGTAGGGGTGCCAGTCGCTAGGTCCCGCTTCGAGCACGCAGATGCTGGTGCCGGCATCCTCGCTCAGGCGATTGGTGAGCACGCTGCCGGCGGAGCCGGCGCCCACGATCACATAATCGAACGTTTCCATCGTCTCGCTTTCGTGCGGCTGATTACCGCGTTTTCTCGTTCAGTTGATAATTGAGGTGCGCCTTCACCGTCGGCCATTCGCTGGCGATGATGCTGAACACCACGGTGTCGCGCAGCGTGCCGTTGGGCGCGATCTGATGGTTGCGCAGGATGCCGTCCTGCTTGGCGCCCAGCCGCTCGATGGCGCGGCGGCTCTGATGGTTGAAAAAATGGGTACGGAATTCGACCGCGATGCAATCGAGCGTTTCGAACGCGTGCCGCAGCGCCAGTAATTTGCACTGGGTGTTGAGCGCGCTGCGCTGCACCCGCTTGGCATACCAGGTGGAGCCGATCTCGACGCGCCGGTTCGCCGCATCGACATTCATGTAGGTCGTCATGCCCGCGATCTGACCGTCGGCGTCAAACACCGTCCATGGCAGCATCGAACCCGCGGCCTGCAAACCGAGCCGGCGATCGATTTCCTTGGCCATATCCTCGGCGCGCGGGATCGCCGTATACCAGAGCTTCCAGAGATCGCCGTCCTTGGCAGCAAGGGTCAAACCCTCGCAATGCTGCTGCGACAACGGCTCAAGCCGGGCGTGCGCGCCGCTGAGGGAGACAGGTTGAAGCCAGGGCATTGGAGAATCTCCATTCCTTGTCATTCCGGGATGGTCCGAAGGACCAGACCCGGAATCTCGAGATTCCGGGTTCGATGCTTCGCATCGCCCCGGAAAGACGACTGCACTTTTCGCAATCACTTATTCAAAAAATTCAGCGCCAGGCCAGGCCGCGCCCAGTCCATCGCGATCAGTTCGCCCTTGCCGGATAGCGTGATGTAGGCGGTCTTCAGCTCGGGGCCGCCGAAGGCGATGTTGGTGGTGACGCGGTCGCCGGTCGGGACCTGCTCGACCACGGTACCATCGGGCGCGATCACGGAAATGCAGCCGGAAATCAGGGTGGCGACGCAGACATTGCCGGAAGCTTCCACCGCGAGCGAATCGAACATCTGGTAGCCGCCGAGACCCGCGATCGGCTTGCCGCGCTCTCCGCGATAGATCACATCGCGCGGCTTGACGGTGCCGGGCGCGGAGAGATCGTAGGCCCACAGCCGCGCCGTCGGCGTCTCGGCGATGTAAACAATGTTCTCGTCCGGCGACAGCCCGATACCGTTGGCGGGCAGCACGCCGTGCATGCCTTCGACGATCTCCTTCATGCCGGACTTCAGATAGTAGAACCCGCCGACGTCCATGTCGCGAGCGCGCCGCTTGCCGAGATCGGAGAACCAGAGGCC
This sequence comes from uncultured Alphaproteobacteria bacterium, assembly GCA_963738105.1. Classification (GTDB taxonomy): domain Bacteria; phylum Pseudomonadota; class Alphaproteobacteria; order Rhizobiales; family Xanthobacteraceae; genus Bradyrhizobium. The sequence goes on from CAVTWC010000028.1 coordinate 8,214, forward strand.
GCCGTGCCGATCGAATACCAGATCGTTCGGTCCGCGCAGCGGATGTTCGCCGCATTTGTCGACTACGGTTTCGATTTTGCCGCTTTGCAGATCCACCCGCTGGATCGAGCCGCCGAGATAATCATCGGGCTGCGGCCCCGGCATGATCATCTTGCCGGTGGGAATCCAGCTAAAGCCGCCATTGTTGCAGATGTACATCTTGCCGTCGGGCCCGAGCGCCGCGCCGTTGGGGCCACCCGGAATCTCCGCAACCACCTCTTTCCGTCCGTCCGGATAGACCCGCGTGAGCCGCTTGCCGCGAATTTCCACCAGAACGACCGATCCGTCCGGCATCACCACCGGACCTTCGGGAAATTCGAGACCGGTGGCGAGCACGCGAATATTGGACATCAAAATCCTCCCGCTTTTCTTGGAGCACAGGGGATTCAGGCCCGATCCCGCACGCGCAACATTTCGTTGCCCGATGTTATGGCAAAGTGGCTCACGCTTGCCAAGCAATCGCGGGCTGCTGCATTGCGCAACGGGTATTACCGGAATGGGCAGCAACGACGAAGGTTTGTGCCACGAACACGGTTTCACAGCTTCGCGGCGCGATGCGCCCGAATGATGCAAGGATATTCGCGCCAAAAAGTAGAGGGCGCAGGGAAGACCGGGTGCGCGCTGCACCCGCGGTCTCGCGTGCAAGGTGTAGAAAGAGACGCACACGAGCATACAGGTTCAGCGGAAGCAGTCCGGCCTTCCCTGCGCAATGGTTTTACGGTTTCCTTCGAGCTCTTGTGTCTGGCGGATGTGCCAGAATGTGCGGACGGGCGGTTCTGATCAACGCCCGTCGCTGGATCTGAGCCCGTTCGTGCTCGAAGGCCGCAAGAGCCTGTCGGGGAGCGTGGGACAGGTCCGGTGTCTTCCTCAACCCGAACAGTTGCATGGGCCTGGAGCCCGAACGAGCAAGGAAGGGAGTTGGATGATGGCACAAAATGATCTTGTTGTCGCGGGAATCGATGTCGCCAAGGACAAGGTCGATGTTTGCCTTCGCGCGCCGTCATTGAGGCGCACGTTCGCAAGCACGGCGGAAGGTCGGCGCGAGCTGACTACGTGGTTTCGCCGGCAAAAGGTCGGTAAGGCGGTAATGGAGGCCAGCGGCGGCTACGAGCGCGAGTGGGCCAAGGTGCTGCGTAACGCTGGGATCGAGGTTCGGATCGTTGATCCGAAGCGGGTTCGCAACTTTGCCCAATCGGCCGGACAGTTCGCCAAGAATGACACGATCGATGCCGAGATGATTGCCCCGTTTGCCGAGACGTTTGACGAAGCTCGGGGCCAAGCCTGTGACGCGGCGCGCGAGGAGCTTGTCCAGATCGTCAATGCACGTCAGGCTTTGCTGGAGCAGCAGACCCAGATGCAAAACAGGTCCGGGCACGCCGTACCGATACCGGTGCGGAAAATGCATGAGCGCCTCTTGAACGCGATCACTCTCGAAGTTGCCAAGCTTGAGGCTGCGATCGCAGCACTGATCAAGGCCGGCCCGCACTTTGCCGAAGTCGCCAACATCATCGAGAGCGTTCCGGGACTTGGCAAGAAGCCGGATAAGGCGGAGGCGTGAAGCACCCCCAGTCATCGACAGATACCCAAGACCGATCGATGACGAGGGGCACGATAACTACGCCCTATAGTTAACACAACTCAAAATCGAGCCTCTGGATACCAATACCCGTCATTTGGTTGACGCAATGAAGGGGTATCGCAGAGTTACTATGCGGCCGACTGAAGGCTGGACCTCTACGAAGGATTCATGCGCCAGGCGAAGGAACAGGTCCTGGGCTTTCATTGAGTTACGACATTATCGTCAAGCAGCATGCCGGATCGATCGAGGTGGATACCCAGCCCGGTGAGTTCACCGAATTCAGGGTCATTATTCCGCGCTCGGCAACCACGGGCCCGGCAGCGGCAACCTGAGTTCTTACTCTCGTCATCGACGACGACGAACCCGATTGTTTCGCCAGCAGTTCAGCCGCGACCTCCGCGCCGCCGGGTACCCTCTTGTCCCAGATCAGGGTCGCCCCGTGCGTGGCCGCAGCCATCCCATGATCACGTGGTCCGGCGTTCGGCGGCTGCGCGGCAGGCTGTGCCGCTCAACCGCGGCACTTGCAAAAGCCCGTGCCTGCCGGCCGGATTGTCGTTTCTCGCGCGCAAGCGCCATCCACTCGCGAATGACGGCGCGCCGCACCTTCTTGGCCATCTGATTTCCTTCTGCAGCTATTCCGATCAGCCGGCCGCGCTACGCCGCCTTTTGGATCGGATAGGTCTGCGATCGTCGCGCCAAAAGCGCGCAGCCGCATTCATGCACGGTGTCACGCTCGATAACGAAGCCGCGTTTTGCCACCGCGGCGCGAAGGCTTTCATTTGCTGCCGGTTTCTGGGCGTCAACCCAAACCACCACCACAGCGCCAGCGCTGAGGAAATTCATCAGCCAGTCCATTGTCGGCTCAAGCGCGTGAAGCGTACGTCGTCGCCAATCCACCAGCGCAACCTCATACTGGCCGGTTGGACGGCCGCAATTGCCCGCCGCCGCCGCCAGCAAGTATCCGCGCCGCTGCAACTCCATCATCAATTCCATGCTCTTCGCGCCGGCTACCAGGATTCGCTGGCGCGTCGAGCAGCCCGCGAGCGCGATCATCGGATCGATAATTCTGTCGCCGGTGGTAATTTGAAGGGAAGACATCACATCACCTGTTTTCGTTCGTTCTCGCCCGTCAGGAGTAGACCGGGGCCTCATGGAGATAGGCCGTTTGCGAAGCCGCAAGGCTTCTGTCGATCACTCCGTTTGCTGCTCTGCAGACGGCGGGTCATGCGAGATTGTTTGACTCACACCGCTAATATCTTCAGGTCGGGATTTAATTTCGAGAGCGCTGCAACCGCGATTTTATATGGGCGGTATATTTTATATAAGCCGCGTAAGGCGGTTATGCGCACAGCCTTCGCCACAAGCTGCACCCTGCTTCGGAGGGATATCCGCGGTTGGGCGGCACTATGCCGTCTTTAGAAAACGACCGGCCGATTACCCTCGAATTCATATGCTCTCTTGTTCATCTTTTGGGACAAGGACTCACCCGCCGCGGCGCCGATGAGACATTTCTCGCCATTTGGAGGCTAAAATGACGGTCTATCGTGCGCATATCGTTGGACTACACGGCCGATCCATTGGCGTGGTTCAGCTCGATTGTATTGATGATGAGTCCGCCATCAAATCCGCTAGGCGGCTGGTCGACAGCCACGACGTCGAGCTTTGGCAGATGGATCGGCCTGTGGCCAGGCTCGACGCATGGTCCAAACAGATGTGCAAGAAATAGCCGGGAGCGACGACAAGCTGGCGATGCTGCGCGCGTCGCGCAGCATGTCAGCCTAGGTTCGATCCGGTTACCGCGGGCCCACGCTATACGCGCGGATCAAACATTTGGTCACCTGCCGGTCGCAGTATATCATGCATTTGTTGTTATTGGTCCCACCACCGGGGTTGGCACATCTGCCCACGCAATTTGCGGCTTGATCCTCACATTGCGCGGCGTCTTGCACTGCTTTTGCCGGTGAGTTGAGCAGCATTCCGATGCCCATTAGGGTGATCGCGAAGAAAAGGTGCCGTGCCATATTCGAACCTCCTGAGATAGGGTGAGCGGGCCACGGCTAAATCCTAACCTCTCGACGAGGCTAAACCTACCTTTTTTCTGATCAGCTCCTTGTGGGCTGGCCAATGCTGGTCGCGGGCGAGCGGCGCCGGTTGCCGGCGCCGTTATTCTCTTAGCGGGCCGTTGCTCTCCTGGTCTCAACGATCGCTGCAACCCCAAGCCTGGTCCCGTCCAGCGAACGCCGGACTTCGATCGACCGGGCGGCGAAGGCCAAACCCGCCGGCGGTATAAATTCAAAGCCATGGCAACCGCTGCCGAACCCAGCATGCTCGAGGTCTTCGCGATAGCGATTGGCCAAGGTGCGTCCGATCAGGATGCTATCCGCATAAATATCCAGACAGACCGGCGCTTCGGGATGGTCTGTGTGCTGCGCCCAGCCGGCGATGCCGGTCTTCCCGACATGATCGATCGTGCCGCGCAATTCGCTGATACGCGGTCCGTCGTCCGCCTCGGCAAGTCCTGCACGTTGCGCCAGGCGTCGCCGTACGGCTTCGACTTCGTAGCCGTCATCGCGCCGCGGCGCGCAATAACGTGCCGCCTGCCTGACATCATCGGGATAAAGCCCGTCATATTCGTGCGCGTTGTGAAACATGCCGCGGCTGTCATCGTCGAGGAAGGTTTCCGATAGCGCGCGGGCGCTAAGGCGCTGCCCGCTTGAAAGAACAGGCCATTGGTGCAGATCAGATAGGTCAGCGCCACCGACGGTTGATGGTTGTCGATCGGCACATCGAAGCCAAGCGATGGCGGCAGATCGGGCTTGGTGATAGCAGCGGTGTCGGACCCGGTGACTTGGCCGAGCGGGGCGCCCGAGATGCCAAGGCTGGAATTGCCAGCACCGATAACAGTGTGGCCCTGCAGATTGGGCAGCGCAAAGGTCCTCTGGCTTGCATTGCCGCCATAGGGTGTTGCCGAGCTGGGCGAAGAGTGCAGGATGATCGGCAATGGAGAGCACCTGGCCGGCGGCGACCAGGTAGCCACTGGGCGCGAAAGTGCCGAGAAACGGCACGATCATGCCGGGGACATCGAGGCCGCTGCCGCCACCGTCGACATTGATCAGGTAGGTCACCCCCAGCGACGGTTGGTCGTTGCTGATGGACTGCCCGCCCCCGCCGATTGTGGTCGGCAGGTTGGCGCTTGTCAGCGTCACCGAATGCTGGCCGTAAGTTTCACCGTCAAAGATCTGGTTAAACGGACCGCCGGCACCTGTGCCGACCATGGTGGTGCCGGCCAAATTCGGTAATCCGAAATTGTTGATGCCGTTGCCGCCATAGTTGGTGCCGAGTATCGAGAACAGCGCCGTCTGCTGCGCGAGCGGCAGAAGCTCGCCGGTAGCAGGCTGCTCCTTACCCGCGGTGCCGCTTTGCGCCGCCGTATCCGCGAAGGTGCGGATCGCCCCCAGTGGAATTCCACCGGAACCGCCACCGCCATCACGCAATGGAAAAAACCGCTATCGACGACAACCTGATTGAGAACGATCGACGGTTGATCGCCGTCAATCGGAGTGATGGCAGTCGTCATGTCGTCTCCCCCGGACCGTCGCGTGCTGCGCGGAGGCAACATGCATCGACAGCGTGTCCCCATCTCGGGATCAACGCCTGCGGGAGACGCTAGAGCGGTTTTCGGTTGATGTGAATTGGAACAGTAAGGGGGTTCCCAAAAGCGCGCAAATCAGATTCGGGTTGCTTTGACAGCAACAGCGAGGTCGCGCGATGGCGAAGGGATACTCGAAGGACCTCAGGGCGCGGGCGGTCGCACTTGTCGAAGACGGCGAGAGCAGACGGGAGGCGGCGCGGGTGCTCGGTCTCGGCGCCTCGACCGCAATCCGCTGGATCGAGCGCTGGGCGACAACGGGCAGTGTAGCGGCATTGCCCGGCACGGGCCACAGTCGCTCGCCGCTCGAGGCGCATCGCCAGTGGCTGCTTGATCTGGTCGCAGCGGAGCCGGATTTGACGCTCGAAGAGATTTGCGCTCGGCTCAAGTCCGAGAGGCGGCTGAAAACCGGTACGACCTCGGTCTGGCGTTTCTACGAACGCCATGACATCACGTTCAAAAAAAACTCTGCACGCCGCCGAACAGGATCGTCCTGATGTCGCTGCAGCGCGTGCCGAACTGAAGCTCGAGCAATCCAGGCTTGACGCGCCGCGCCTCGTCTTCATCGACGAGACGGCGGTTACGACCAAGATGGTCCGGCACCGCGGCCGCTCACCACGTGGTGAGCGTCTCGTTGCGAGCGTGCCGCACGGCCACTGGAAGACGCTGACGCTCGTTGCCGCGCTACGCATTAATGGCCTGACAGCGCCTTATGTCATTGACGGCGCCATGGATGGGCCATCGTTCCTCGCTTATGTTGAGCAGATCCTCGCGCCGACGCTGCGCAAAGGCGATATCGTCTTCATGGATAACCTGCGCACCCACAAGATCGACGGCGTTCGCCATGCGGTCGAAGCGGTCGGCGCCAAAGTGCGCTATTTGCCGGCCTACTCGCCGGATCTCAATCCGATCGAAATGGCATTCTCGAAGCTGAAGACGGCGCTTCGCAAGGGTGCCGCTCGCACCGTGACAACGCTGATGAAGCTGATCGGCAAGCTCATCAAGACATTTGCACCCGAGCAATGCGCGAACTACTTTCGACATGCCGGATACGAGTAGTGACCCATATCAAGTGGAAACCGCTCTAGCACGCAAGTTCCCTCCCACAACAGCCTTGTTTTCAGGCCGGACTGGGAGCGGCGTAAACGTTAACAGGAAGCGGTGTTAAGGATTGCGGGGGGATCGCTGTGCAAACCGATCCTGCACATCATGCGCCGCTTCTATTCCCTCACCGGTATCCAAATTTCGAGTCCGCCGTTGCCGGTAGCCGGATCGAACTTCTCGTCATAGCGCTCGAAACTCGGCGCGTCGGCGGCTTTCAGTCCGGACGCCGGCAGCCAGTGATTCCAGATCGTGTTGACGGTGCGGCGAATGGCCGAGACATGATCGCCGTGAGTGAAGACAGCGTATTTCTGTTCGGGAATCCGCACCCGGCTGAATTCGCGCGGCAGGTCCGAGAAGTCGATCACTTCGACGCCGGCGATGTAATCGAAATTGCCGGCATCGTCGCCATTGCAGCAGACGCCATAAGCGACCTGGCCGATCCGGCCGGGAAAGCCGGCGACCTCTTGATGAAACCGCTGCCACTGGTTGGGAATGCCGGCGCCGCTGTTCTCGTGCGTGATGCGCTCGCCGAGACCCGCAACGAGCAACGGCTTGGCGGTGACGAAACGCGGCGGCTCGAGGTGATCGAGGGCGGTCGAATCCATCATGATGGGCTCCTGAAGTCTGAGTTGATCGAGGCACGCTCCGGCACGGACCGCTTCAGGCGTCACCCCGAAATGATCACGGAACGCGCGGGTGAATGCTTCGTGAGAGCCGTAATCGGCATCGAGCGCCACGTTGAGAATGTCCGGTGCACCGCCCGCCAGCGCCCGCGCCGCGGCGGTGAGCCGCCGGGCGCGCACGTAACGCATGACCGGCAACCCTGTCGCGGCGGCGAACGCCCGCACCATGTGAAAGCGCGAGATCCCGGCAACGCCGGCAATCTCGTCGAGGGTCAACGCCTCGGCGAGATGGCTTTCGATAAACCAGAGCGCCTTCTGGGCGGGGTTCATGACGGAGTTCCTGACAGGATTTCTGGGCCCGCGTTCTCGATATCCCGGCTTTCATTCGAAGCAGCCCCATCATGATCGCTTCGCAGGTGCCGCATTTGACAGTCCTTGCTCTCGGTTGCCTTTTGCCTGCACACGCCGCGACCGGAGCGAGCTCCTTCCGCTCTGCGGAAATTGTCGCCAAAGGCATTACTGGCAACCGCAACCCAATCGTGCATACTGCGGCTGCATTCGATCCGACGGCTCAACAAGCTGCCCAAAAAGACTGCATGAGCCTTCGGCCAGCACGTTCAGGGAGGACGACGATAATGCACTACCGTGTCTTGAGCCACGTTAAGTCTATCGCGCTTGCAGGCCTGATTGCCGCAGCAGTCGCGAGCGCTGCCAACGCGCAGAAGAAATACGATCCGGGCGCGACCGACACCGAAATCAAGATCGGCAATATCATGCCCTATTCGGGGCCGGCGTCGGCCTATGCCGTGATCGGCAAGACCGAAGACGCCTATTTCAAGATGATCAATTCCCAGGGCGGCATCAACGGCCGCAAGATCAATTTCATCTCCTACGATGACGGCTACAGCCCGCCGAAAACGGTCGAGCAGGCGCGCAAGCTGGTTGAGGCCGACGAGGTTTTGCTGATCTTCAATCCGCTGGGCACGCCCGGCAACAGCGCGATCCACAAATACATGAACGCCAAGAAGGTGCCGCAGCTGTTCGTCTCGACGGGCGCCGCCAAATGGAACGATCCGAAGGATTTTCCGTGGACCATGGGCTGGCAGCCAAGCTACCAGGTCGAGGCGCGGATCTACGCCAAATACATCCTGCAGAACTATCCCGGCAAGACCATCGGGGTGCTTTATCAGAATGACGATTTCGGCAAGGACTATATCATCGGACTGCACGAAGGCCTCGGCGATCAGGCCAGCAAGCTGATCGTGGTCGAGAGTTCGTATGAGACGAGTTCGCCCACGGTCGATTCCCAGGTGGTGCAGATCAGGGGCGCCAACCCGGACATCTTCATCAATATCGCCACGCCGAAATTCGCCGCCCAGGCGATCAAGAAAGTCGCCGAGATCGGCTGGCATCCGATCCAGTTTGTCACCAACGTGTCGGCTTCGGTCGGCGGGGTGATGAAGCCCGCCGGTTACGAGGCCAGTCAGGACGTCCTGAGCGCGGCGTATCTGAAGGACCCCAAGGATCCGAAATGGAAAAACGATCCCGCCATGAATGAATGGCGCGCGTTCATGACCAAATGGTATCCGGAAGGCGATCAGGAAGACGCTTCCACCACCTTCGGCTACGGCGTAGCGGAGGGCATCACGCAGGTGCTGAAGCAGTGCGGTGACGACCTGACCCGTGCCAACATCATGAAGCAGGCTGCCAATCTGAACTTCGAACTCGGCGTCTATCTGCCGGGCACCAAGATCAAGACCAGCCCGACCGATTTCGCCCCGCTCGAGCAACTACAGATGATGCGCTTCAAGGGCGAGAGCTGGGAATTGTTCGGACCCATGATGTCGGGCGAGAAAAGCTCGTAAACCGCGCTACGCTGATGCGAACCGGCGCCCCCTCCTGATCGGACGGGGCGCCGTCTTCATGCTACAAAGCCGCTCGTTCAAAAAACAACAATCACCCAGCCCATGCCGGGATCGTGCCGGCATTCGAAAAGGGAGAGACAGCATGCTGATCACGGACGTCCGGGCGCACCATATCCGCATTCCCTATGATTCCGGCGTGGCGAGCTTCAGGCACGGCGTTACCGCCAGCGCGGCGGTCGATATCGTGCTGGTCGAAGTCTCGACCGACGCCGGCATCACCGGCTGGGGCGACGCGTTCGCCTATGTCTGCCCGCGAACCACCTGCACCGCCATCGACGAGATGATCGCGCCGCAGGTTCGCGGGCTGACCGTTCCCGACGCCGCCGGCATTGCCGCTTTCATGGAAGAGATCCAGCGCAAGTTGCATCTGTTCGGCCGCTACGGCATCACGATGTTCGCAATCTCGGGGCTCGATATCGCGCTGTGGGACCTTGCCGGCAAAGTCCAGGGCGTGCCGCTACATCGGTTGCTGGGCGAGACGCAACGCGCGCAGATTCCCGCGTATGCGAGCCTGCTGCGGATCGGAACGCCGGAACTCGTCGCCGGCGAATGCGAGGCGGCGCGGCGGCTCGGCTATTCCGCGATCAAACTGCACGAGACCACCACACCGGCGGTATTCGCCGCGCGCCAGGCGATCGGCAATGGCGTTCCGCTGATGGTCGACATGAACTGCCCGCTCGACGGCACCGATGCGATCGCCTTCGCGCATGCCTGCCAAGCGGCGACACCGATGTTCCTGGAAGAACCGGTCTGGCCGCCGGAAGATTTTGAGACCTTGGCCGAGGTGCGCGCCAAGGGTGGCCTTGATATCGCGGCCGGAGAGAACGCCTGCACGATGTATCAATTCCGGCAAATGATGACATCAGGCGCCGTCAGCCACGCCCAGCCATCTGTGATCAAGGTCGGCGGCATTACCGAGTTCATGAAAGTCGCAGCACTCGCCGACGAACTGGGCGTCGGGATCGTTCCGCATTCGCCGTATTTCGGACCCGGCTTCCTCGCGACGCTGCAGCTGATGTCAGTCCGGAATGAAGGCTATATCGAAGTCTATTACATGAAGCGCGCCGCATGCCTGTGGCGCGGCCAGATCGATGCCGACGGTAACGGGAACATCGAGGTTCCGCAGGGGCCCGGACTTGGTTACGAGCCGGACAACGAGGTCATGGAACGCTATCGGGTGTCCTGACGGACTCTTCGTTGCCGAGGGTCGTTATTTCGCGCCATCCTTCGCAACCGGCGCGTCAGCTTTCTTTTTCAAATCCTCCGCGGCTTTCTTTTGCGCGGCCTGCACATCCTCGACCAGCTTCTGCAGGCCTACCACGCTGGTCTTGAGGGCTTCGATCTGGCGGTTCGCGGCATCGAGCTTCTGCTGATGGTCGATCGTGAGCTTGGTGATGGTCTTCTGTAAGAAATCGATATTGCTCTGCAGGCAGCTAGTGCGCCGTTCCATGGTCTTTTCGACGGTGCATATCTCGATGCCAGGAACGTCTTGGGCGCGGGCATGGCCTGACATCAGCAGGCAGAGCCCTGGCGCGGCCAGGGCGAACATGGTCCGGCCAATCATTGAAATCCTCATGTGGGCAGCACTCGTCAATTTGTCGCGAGCCAGAATTTATCGCGAAGCGGAAGCAGGAGGATCAGGATATCATACCGAAACCTCATTCGCGCATTGAGGTGTGCAATGGCCGTCGGGGAACCGGCGGCGTCAACCAGTGGCGTCTTGGATCAGGGGCGACTTGGAGAAGCGAAATGGCAACGCGCGAACGGCGTCTGGCCGAATTCAATGGCCAGGGTGAACCACCGCCGGACCAACCGGTACAGGTGCTGTGCGAGGATCACAGCGGCACCTATCAACTGCCGTTCGCCTGCCGTTTCGTCGATGGTGGATGGCGCAATAGCGAATCCGGTGGCGCGGTGGAAGCGACCGTGGTCGGCTGGCGCCTGCCGCGAGGCTAGCGCCCGCGCACCGCCTTGGGCTCGGCCGCTGTGCCATAATGCAACGGCAGCGGCCGGAGTTTTACACTCCGATTAGGATTCGGAACGGCGGTGGAACGAACCGCGCCCGAATCAGCGGATTCCCTCTGTACCCGGATGTTCACGGCTAGATATCGGCGCCGTTCGCAGGCGGCGCACTATACCCAGCACGGCCACCACCGGCCGCAGCCAGCGTCCAAGCACAAAGGTTAATTCTTCCGGCGATGACATCGCGGGGCCTACTTCCAGGGGGTGACGGGAGGCACCTCGTCGGTCGCGGGCGGCATATCGACCGTCTTGAAATCCGCCGGGCTGACGATCTCGAGATATTCCATGTCGGGCGAGTAATCGTAGAGATAGTGCACGATGCCCGGCCGCTGATGCACGACGTCGCCGGCCTGAACCAGCGTCGGCTTGTCTTCGTACATGAAGCGGGCCCAGCCCTTGGTCATGATCACGATCTGGAAATCGCAGTCATGGCGATGCCAGCCGGTGCCGTCTTCCGGCGGCATGTCGGGATTGGCCTTCACCAGATGGCAGATCACCTGGCCGCCGGTCGCGGCCGCGATGCCGAGATCGCGATACAGGAAAAAGTCGCGCAGGCCTCCTCCCGTGAATTCGGTATCGCCGGGTTTGTTATGGGAAAATTGAGTGACGACAGCGTGCTGGTTCATCGTGGCCTCCACTGTTCTCATGCATGCGAACCGCAGCGTCGCTCAGCGACCAATTCTTCGGCAGCCGCAACGCCACGTTCGCAACTTGATCGGGCTATGCGAAAATCACGCCAGCCGCGCTGCAGCGCGACAGTTTCATCCGATGCTGTCGGAAAAGTCCGCGAAGCCGCTGGACCTCATTCGAAATTTAGTTCGAGCTATTTTTTTCGCGCGGTGTCGCCGGCGTCGCCATTTACGTCCGGCAACGCTGCGCATGGCACCCGTTTAAGCAAGACATGCCTCGGGCTTGAGCCCGACAAACAGGCAGCCGATGGCGCGCGCTGCCTAATATTCCACCTCAAGCTCTTCGATATCTGCCGGCTCAGCCTTCGCGGCTTCTATCCACTGCTGCATTTCCGGCAGCGCCATGATCATGCCGGCATAGGCCGCAAGCTTCGGCTCCAGTTTGACATCATAGGTCATGAAGCGGGTCACGACCGGCGCGTACATCGCATCGGCCATGGTGCGCTCGCCGAACAGGAACGGGCCGCCGGATTTAGCCAGGCACTCGCGCCAGATAGTGCAGACTCGATCGATATCGGCCTGCGCCCGCGACCAGATCTTGAAATTCGGAAAATGGCCCTTGAGATTGACCGGCAGCGAGGCGCGCAGCGTCGTAAAGCCGGAATGGATTTCCCCGCAAATCGAGCGGCAATGCGCCCGCAAAATGCGGTCGGCCGGCAGCAATTTGGCATCCGGCATCACCTCGTTGAGATATTCGGCGATCGCCAGCGTATCCCACACGGTAGCACCGTCGTGCCGCAGGCACGGCACCAGAATCGACGATGACAGCAGCAGTATCTCGGCCCGCGCCGACGCATCATCGGGGGCGGTCACGACCTCGTCGAATTCCAGCCCGGAGAATTTAGTCAGCAGCCAGCCACGCAGCGACCAGGACGAGTAGTTCTTGCTGCTGATGGTTAGTGTCGCTTTCGCCATATGGCTTTCCCTCACACCTGAACGCCCGTCGGGCCAAACTGCCCAATGTTTATGCTTCGCGCATTTTAAGCAGCAAGCGACGTGCCAGTTTGCGAACACCTGCCAGTTTGCGAGGCTGATTGACTCGCGGCTGGCTTCAATATTGCATGGCAACAAAGGAGCGCGGGGCGAGTCTGGATGATGTCGATGTTGTATCAGGCCTATCAGAACCACATGGACATGACTGCGCCATGGCGGACCGGGGCCGCATCGGCACTCAAATATCTCAACCTCGTGCCGCAAGGGGTCTCCGACAAACTGTTCGGACGGCTTGCCGCCGCCCTTGAATTGATCTCACGGACGTCGCTGACCTATACGCGCCCCGCCTACGGCATCGACAGCGTGATGGTCGGCAACCGCGAGTTGGAGGTCACCGAGGAAGTCACCTACGCGACGCCGTTCGGCTCATTGCTGCACTTCAGGAAGGAAGGCGCGCCGGAGCAGCCGCGCATGCTGCTGGTGGCGCCGATGTCCGGCCACTTCGCGACGCTGCTGCGCGGCACGGTCAAGACGCTGCTGCAGGATCACGACGTCTACATCACCGACTGGCACAATCCGCGCGACATTCCGCTCGATCAGGGCAAGTTCGGTCTCGACGAATACACCGAGCACCTCATCACCTTCCTCGATCAATTGGGCCCGCGCGCGCATATGGTGGCGATCTGCCAGCCGTCGGTGTCGGCGCTTTCGGCCGCCGCGATCATGTCGGAGGACAATCACCCGGCGCGGCCGGCAACGCTGACCTTGATGGCCGGTCCGATCGATACCCGCATCCAGCCGACCAAGGTCAACGAATTCGCCAAGAGCAAGCCGATCGAATGGTTCGAGAAGAACCTGATCAACTTTGTCCCTTTTCAATGCAAGGGCGCGTTCCGGAAGGTTTATCCCGGGTTCATCCAGCTCACCGCCTTCGTGTCGATGAACCTCGAGCGCCACATCAAGCAGCATGTCGACCTCGCCGATCATCTGGCCAAGGGCGAAACGCAAAAGGCCGACACCATCAAGACCTTCTACGACGAATATTTTGCGGTGATGGATCTGCCGGCGGAGTTTTACATCGAGACCATTCGTGACGTGTTTCAAGAGCATCTGTTGCCGCTGGGCAAGCTGACCTGGCGCGGCCGCCCGGTGAACCCGGCCTCGATCAAACGCATGGGCCTGATGACGGTCGAAGGCGAAAAGGACGACATCTGCTCGATCGGCCAGACGCTGGCCGCGCAGGATCTCTGCACCGGCGTGCGCGCCTACCGCAAGGTGCACCACATGCAGGCCGGCGTCGGCCATTACGGCGTATTCTCCGGCAAGCGCTGGAACAACGAGATCTATCCGTTGTTACGGGATTTCGTGCACGTTAATTCGTGAGTTGAGCACGAACCTCTCATCGTCATTGCGAGGAGCGAAGCGACGAAGCAATCCAGCCTTGCTTTGAAGCTCTGGATTGCTTCGCTTCGCTCGCAATGACGAGGGGGAGAAGTTTGGCCCCAATTGCCCTAGGCTAATCCTCATTCACGCGATAACATCTGCCGTCATCAAGCACGACCGATCAAGAGTCGTCGCCGGGAGGAATGTCATGACTGCAAAATTCGCTGTTTTCCGTACACTGGCGCTTGGTTTCGCTTGCGCCCTGCTGCTTTCGGGCGCGGCCAGTGCTGCCGAGGTTCGGGTCATGATCTCGGGCGGACTGACCGCGGCGTTCAAGGCGCTGGTGCCGGAATTCGAGCGCACCACCGGCAACAAGGTGCTGATCGCCTATGGCCCGTCGATGGGCACCACGGTCAACGCCATTCCGGTGCGGCTTGAACGCGGCGAACCCGCCGATGTCCTGATCATGGTGGGGTATGCGCTGGAAGACCTCGTCAAGCAGGGCAAGGTCATCGCCGACAGCAAGGTCGACCTGGTGAAATCGCCGATCGGCATCGCGGTCAAATCGGGCACGCCAAAGCCGGACATCAGTTCGGCCGATGCGGTCAAGCGCGCGCTGCTTGCGGCCAAGACCATCGCCTATTCCGACAGCGCCAGCGGCGTCTATGTCTCGACCGAGATGTTCGACAAACTCGGAATCAAGGACGCCATGAAAGGCAAAGCCAGGCAGATCCCGGCGACGCCGGTCGGCGAGATCGTCGCCAAGGGCGAGGCCGAGATCGGCCTGCAGCAGATCAGTGAGTTAAAGCCGGTATCCGGCATCGATATCATCGGGCCGCTGCCGAATGATCTGCAGAAGATCACGGTGTTCTCGGCGGGGATCGCCAGCGTGTCGAAAGAGCCTGACGCCGGCAAGGCGCTGATCAAATTCCTCGCCTCACCTGCGGCGCGCGCGGAGATCGTCAACAGCGGCATGGACCCGATCGTGGCGAGCGCGACGCACTAGATCGACGATGGCTTTGAGTTCGCCATTCCGGAACGCGCGCTTGCGTGGGCCCGGAATGGCAATCTCAGTTCAGATAGCTAATTGCTCGTCGCCGTCCGGATCGGCGTATCCTTCAGGCCGTTATTGTCATAGGCCTTGCGCAGCGTGCCGTTGCCGGTCGCATCGGTCATGAACTTGGTCGCGAAGGTCAGCGACTGCGGATGGTTCAACGGCACCGCCACCGCGGTGACGGTCTGCTTGAAGGTTTCGGCCAGCACATGCGTGCCCGGCAGCTTCTTGGCCATCGCATTGAGCTGGTCGCGCGAC
Source organism: uncultured Alphaproteobacteria bacterium (assembly GCA_963738105.1). Taxonomy (GTDB): domain Bacteria; phylum Pseudomonadota; class Alphaproteobacteria; order Rhizobiales; family Xanthobacteraceae; genus Bradyrhizobium. Next base: position 23,472 of record CAVTWC010000028.1, read on the forward strand.
AATGCGAACGCATCGACCTCGCCGCTCTTCAGCAAGCCGAAGATCTCGTCATAGGTCTGATAGCCTGTGACTTTGGCGTTCTTCAGATGCGCGATGGCGCCGCGCATGGTGGTGGTGTTGTTGACCGCGGCGATTTTCACGCCGGGTTGATCAAGCGCCAGGAAATCGGTCACCGAAGATCCCGCCTTGACGATGTAGGTAGCGTCGGCGACCTCATAGATCGGTCCGAACGACATCTTGGTCTCGCGCTCCGGGTCCTTTGGCAGGAAGGTCACGTCCCAATTGCCCTTGCCGGCGGAGTCGGTGATCTGTCCGGAGTTCTGGTAGGCGACATATTCGACGGGCACGCCAAGCTGCGCCGCCATTTCCTTGCCGAGATCGACCGGCACCCCGGCGTAATCGCCCGACGCGGTCTTGGTCGACCAGAATGCACCGCCGGCCGGGCTGATCGCGATCGCCACCCGCAGCTTGCCGGTGGGGGTGATTTCATCCTTGAGCCCATCGGCGCTGGCAGGACCGGCCACCATCATCGCAGCCATCAGGGCAACGCCGGCGATGCACGGCATGAGTTGAACAGTCATCGGATTCTCCCATCCATTGGCTCGTTATTCGTATCGAGCCTTCATCGGCCATTGTGGTCGAACGGAGGAGACGTTGAAGCCCAAAATCCTGACTCAAGCCACTAAAATATTCACGACGTCATGTTCACGTCCGTGTCCCGGACGCGGTGCCTGCCGCTTGAAAAATCGCTTGCCTCCTACGCCGCCACTGCCTTTGCCGTATTCAGACGCTCGGCGAGATGCTTCCCGACAAAGTCCGCGTCGCGGCCGACGCCGACGAAGCGGCCCGAGCCCCAGGTATAAAGCCAGGGCAGACCCAGCACATAGATGCCGTCCATCGAAGTCACGCCGCGTCTGTGGGTTGGGTAGCCCGCACCATCGAAGATCGGCAACTCGACCCATGACCAGTCCGAGCGGAACCCGGTGGTCCAGATGATGGCGCTGATGCCGGCCGCGGCCGGATCGAGCGTTGCGACCGGGGTTCCGGGTTGCCAGAGCGGCTCAAAATGCGGCTGTAACGGCGCCTCGATCGCGTTGCGCGCGATGTGTTCGTCGATCAGGCCGCAGATGCCGTTATAGACCTTGTCGGCATTGTCGAGATTTCTGGTGAGGTCGTCGGCGAATTCGAGCCGGCCATCCTGGATATCCTTCAGGCGCCCGTACAGCGACATCCCTTCCAGCGCGAATTTGCGCAGGTCGATATCCCGGCCGCCATCGCGCCCGGTCAGATAATGGTTCGCATTTTTGCGCACCTTCTCTTTCAGTCTGTGCTGATCGACCGGCAGATCGTACTGGCCGAGATCATCCAGCCATTCCACCGCCTCCCGGCCGCGATAAACCCGCGGACAGCGTGGCGCGCTGCCGACGGCCAGATGCACCTTGCGCCCGGCGAGATGCAAATCCTCGGCGATCTGGCAGCCGGACTGGCCGCTGCCGATCACAAGCACTTCACCTGGCGGCAATGCTTGCGGATTCCGATAGGCCGAGGAATGCAATTGCGTGACCGAGCCATCGAGACGGTCCGACATAAGCGGCACGTTGGGGACATGATAGCCGCTGACCGCTAGCACTACCGCATCCGCCGTCATCTCGCCGGCGCTGGTCTCGAGCGCAAAGCCGCCGCCCGCGCTTTGGCTGAGGCGGGTCACCGCGACGCCCTCCTTGATCGGCGCGGCGATATGCCTGGCGTAGCCTTCGACATAGCTGACGATTTCGTCGCGCAGCATAAAACCTTTGGGATCGCTGCCCTGATAGGGATATCCGGGAAGCTGGCATTGCCAGTTCGGAGTCACCAGGCAGAACGCATCCCAGCGCTGCGTCTTCCAGGAATGCGCGATCTGGTTCTTCTCCAGGATGACATGATCGATGCCGGTCTGCTTGAGCTGATAGCTCATGGCAAGACCGGCCTGGCCGCCGCCGATCACGACGACGCTGACATGCGGGGGCAAGGTCTGGTGGGAAATCGAGGACGAGGTCATGGCACTCTCCTTTTGTTATTCTTGAAACGACGTGACGGTCACAACGCCATCGGGCGTTGCATGGAAACGTTCGGCGGCGGCCTCCAGGCGTGCGAGCTGGCCCATCGCGCGCGAACAGGCAAAGCCGTATTTCTCCCGCACCCGATCGCTGGCTGTTGTCAGCGCCGTACGGCTGCGCTGCATGAATTCGCCGACGGCATAGCTGGCGCCGACCGCGAGATGATCCTTGATCACCAGCGACGGCGAATAGCATTGCTCGGTCGCGCCATCCGGCCAGCGAATGTGGAACAGCATCTCAGGCATGCTGCAGCTCCGTCATCCGCGCATACACCGGCAAATGCGCGCGTGCGGTGTTGCTCCAGTCATACTGGCGCGCGATCAGCGCGCCGCGCTGCGCCAGCCTGGAGCGCAGCGGCTCGGTCAGCACCATCGCCATCGCATTGGCGATCGAGCCGACATTGTGGGGATCGCACCAGACCACATCGTGCTCGTGGAGATATTCGGTGAACGGCGCGATCCGCGACGTGACCACCGGCGTGCCGCTCGCCATCGCTTCGAGAACGACCAGCCCAAAGCCCTCCTTCACGGACGGAAACACCAGCGCATCCGCTAGCCGATACAGCGACGGCATTTCCGCATCCGGGATCGGGCCGAGGCAGCGCACCGCACGGTCGAGCACGCCGTTGGCCGCGAGCAAAGCCTCGAACTGACGCCGGTACGAGCTGTGGTCCAGCAGCGAAGCGCCGCCGGCAATCACGAGCTGCGCATCGCGGTGGATGGTCAGCACCTGCTGGAACGCTTCGAGAATCCGGATAGTGTTCTTGCGCTCCTCGATACCGCCGACCGCCAGCAGAATGTGGCTGCCATTGATGCCGTATTTGGCGCGCACCTCCTGATCGATGGTGCGCGACGCGCCGCTGAAGCGCAGCGTGTCGACGCCATTGCCGATCGCCGTGGAAGACCGGCCGAACTCTGACAGGATCTGCTGCTGCCAGAGCATGCTGACGGTAAACAGTTCATCGGCCTCTACGATCGAGCGGGTCTGCCATTCGGCAAGGCGCGGGTCGCTGAAATGGTCGGTATGATGAACCGTGCGCGCGAAACAGCTGATCGTGCCGCGCTGCTTCAGCGTCGCCAGCGCGTTGCCGGAGATGGCATCCTGGGCATGAAAGACATCGAATTGGCGGTTCTCCGGGTTCTCAAAATGCCTGAGATAATCGGCGATGCGAACGCGCACCATCTCGACAACGTCCTTGCCGACCGGTGATGCCATCACGGCTACCGCAGGCGATATCGGCGCCCGGAAGAATCCTTTGCCGCGGGCATCCGGCGCATGCACCACCGCTTCATGCCCAAGCCGTGTCAGGCTATCGGCGAGCTCGATCGCATGCACCACGCCGCCGCGCGGGTTGGTGGAATGTGCGAGGATGGCGATCCGCAGCGGCCGGGCATTCGCGCTCATGCGACCGCCCCCATCGACAGACCTGTTCGGCTACCGGCGCCGATCAGCGGCTTGTCGGCAAAGTCCCAGATCGTCTCCGACGCAGTGCCGTCATTGATGCTGACACGGCTGCCAGGCATGACGGTGCCGATCGCGGCTGCCGCGACGCCGCGCGCCGCAAAACGCGCGATCGTCTCGGCGACATTCCAGGGTTTTACCGAGAGCAAATAGCCAAAGCTCGGGAACGTCAGCAGCCAGCGCTCCAACGCGACCCCGGCAGGTTTCGGAATGGCATTGATATCGATATCGACGGCGACGCCGGAGCATTCGGCCAGCATGACAGCGGTGCCGACGATGCCGCCCTGGCTGATGTCCTTGGCCGCGCGCGACAGGCCGGCCTCCGCGATCAGCGGCAACAGCTCGATATCGCCGCGCAGCCGCTGGTGCGGCGCGTCGGTCGCGGCCTCCCAGTTCGAAAACGGCTCGCGGTAGCGGCCGCGCAGATCGATCGCGGCGACCAAAGTGTCGCCGGGCTCGGCATCAAAGCTGGTCAGAAGCTTGTTGGCGCGGCCGAGAATCGCAACTGACAACTGGCCGCGATCGGTGCGGACGTTGGTATGGCCGCCGACGATCGGCACCGCATAGGCCTTGGCGGCGTCCTTCAGCCCGGCCAGCACTGGTGCTGCCTTGGCTTCGCCGTCGGCCCAGATCGCGTTGACCACGGCCATCGGCCGCCCGCCCATCGCCGCGATGTCGGAGATATTGACCATGGCGCCGCACCAGCCTGCGAACCAGGGATCGCCCGCGACGAATTCATTCATAAAACCTTCGATCGCGAACAGCAGATAGCCGTCGCCGTCGGGGATCGCGGCGCAGTCGTCACCGACCGGGATGACGTCGTCGCCGGACAGCCCCAACGATTTTGCCACCGAGGCGATATCGCTTTTGGCCGCGATGCCACTGCTCCGACGCAAACGCTGCGCCAGCGCGGATATGGTGAGCGATCCCGTCATCATGCGGCGAGCTTCGGCAGCGAGAGGAAGCCGATCTCGGGCTCCCGGAACGGCGGATAGAAATCGAGATCGGCCTGCATCATGTGATGCGGCTTGCCGTGGAGCTCGACCTCCTCCAGCGTGCGCCAATGCATGCGGTGAAACAGCTCGGCGTTCTGGCTCTGGATGTTGCCAAGGAACGTATGGCAACCGCGCGCATGCGCCGAGGCAACCGCGAGGCGGATCGAGCCCGGTACCGACGGCACCGAGGCGGCGATATTGCCCTGTCACCGCGAGCCGCGATCCCCACCACACGCCTGGATCTTCCGGATGCTGGTGAATGCGAACCGTTCCGACCACGGTGTCAGCGGCGACGCCGAACAGCGAAATCGCCACAATGGGTATAGCGACATCGTCGGTCGCATCGCGATCGTCGCCGTCGAACAATCCCTGTTCAACGCAAAACACCTGCCGGCGCAGCGCCGCCGCGCCGTTTTTCTCCCAGGCTTCGGTGGCAAACTTGATCTGATAGGCGCTGGCCAGAAACGGCTTGAATGGTTCGAACATCATGCCCGCATCCTTTTCTCATAAGTCGAGAGCGCCGAGCACGCGCCGCATTTGCCGCAGCCGGCCTTGATGCTGCTGGATTTCATCCCGGCATCGACCAGCATATCCGCGAGCGGCGAGAGGATGTCGTGCATGAACAACGGCGGCGGCGTCGGATGGCTCTCCAGCGGCGTACCCGCGATCGGTACGAACGGCACCACAAAGGGATAGACGCCGACGCCGACGAGACGCTCACAGATCGCAAGGATCTCTTCCTTGCTGTCGCCGAGGCCGGCGAGGATGTAGGTCGAGACCTGACCGCGGCCGAACACCGGCACCGCGGCTTCGAACGCCTTGAAGTAACGCTCCACCGACACCTGCGCCTTGCCGGGCATGATGCGGGCACGGACGCTTTCGGTGACGGCTTCAAGATGCATGCCGAGCGAGTCGATACCAGCGTCGCGCATGCGCTGGAACCAGACGGCGTCATCCGGCGGTTCACACTGGCCCTGGATCGGCAGATCGACCGCGGCTTTGACCCCGATCGCGCTCTCGCACAGGATTTTTGCGCCACGGTCGCTGCCAGGCGGCGTGCCCGTGGTCATCACCATATGCGTGACGCCATCGAGCTCGATCGCAGCTCTCGCCACTTCGCCGAGTTGTTCAGGGGTCTTGCGTTCGATGGTGCGACCGGCGGCAAGCGATTGGCCGATGGCGCAGAACTGGCAGGTCTTGGTGCGGCTCTGGTAGCGTATGCAGGTCTGCAGGATCGTGGTCGCCAGCACGTCGCGGCCGTGCAGGGTCGCGATCTTGGAATAGGGAATGCCATCGGCGGTCGAGCGTTCATAGAAGCGCGGCCGCAACTGGAATTTGACTTCGCCGATCACAGCGCCGTCGCGGCTGACCTGGCTGCGGCCGAGGCTGTCGGGCTTTGCGACAATGTACGGGCTCTCGAATGCCGGCGCGTTGTGCACCGGGATCATCACGGTCGCGCCGTCGATCGTCATCGGCATATGGTCGGACGGACCCGCACCGCCGCGGCGGCTGTCGCCGCCGGCCTTGGGATCAACGAGACGAACCCCGAAGGATTGCAACTCGTTGATCAGCTGCTCGGTCGGGATCGGCCTCGGCGTTTCGGAAGCCAGAATCGATTTCATCTGTTAATCCTCCGGTGGAGAAAGACGATGCGGGGTGGGGTTTGCGCGTCGGGGCGGTTGGGCGATCGTCCCACAGCAGCGACAACAGTTCGGGCCGCGCGTAATGGCCCACCGAATCCATCATCCGCTTGCGCTTGACGATCAGTGCCATGTCGAGATCGGCGGTCAGGATGCCTTCGCCTGAGGTCAGCGGCGGCACGATGTGGTTGCCTTCCGGCGAGATGATCGCGGTCATGCAACCGCCGTGCAGGCCGCGGCGCAGGCCTTCCTCGGGTGAAATCTTGGCGATCTGCTCTTCGGTCAGCCAGCCGGTGGCGTTGACGACGAAGCATCCGCTTTCCAGCGCGTGGTGGCGGATCGTGACCTCGATCTGATCGGCGAAGATCTGCCCGACCAGCGAACCCGGAAACTGGGCGACGTGAATTTCCTCGTGCTGCGCCATCAGCGCGTAGCGAGCGAGCGGATTGTAATGCTCCCAGCAAGCCAGCGCGCCGATCCGGCCGACGGATGTATCCACCACCTTGAGCCCCGCGCCGTCGCCCTGCCCCCAGATCATGCGCTCGTGGAAGGTCGGTGTGATCTTGCGGCGCTTCAGCACCAACGTGCCGTCGGCGTTGAACACCAGTTGCGCATTATAGAGCGTGCCGTGGTCGCGCTCGTTGACGCCGAGCACGACCACGATGTTGTGCTTGCGCGCCGCCGCCGCCATCGCTTCGGTCACCGGGCCGGGAACGACGACCGCATTGTCGTAGAGATGAATGTGCTCGGCGCCAGAAAGCATCGGCGGGCGGATGAACGAGAAATAGGGATACCAGGGCACGAACGTCTCGGGGAACACCACAAGGCGCGCTCCCTTTGCCGCTGCTTCCGCCGTCGCGGCGAGGACGCGGTCAAGCGTCCCCGTCGGCGTATCGAGATCGGGCGCGATTTGCACCGCGGCCACCCTGATGATCTGCTTCTCGGCCATATCCGCCTCGCTCGTTACAGATGCCGCGGCTCAGAGAGTCCACGTGTGGAGCATGAAGGCGTTTTCGTTGCGATGAAGCAGCGTGATGTCGAGCACATCGAGCGGGCTGATCGGAATGATGCCGGGGATCAGCGCCCCCTCGCCGTGGCCGTACAGCGCCTGCAGCGCGAAACGGCATGCATAGACCTTGCCGCCCTCGGCCATGAACTTCACCAGCGTGTTGTTGAAGTTCTGGTGGCCCGGAAACGCTTCGTCGCCGAGTTTCGGGAAACCGCGCTGCACGCCGAGCGTGACGCCGGGGCCGTACAGCAGGACCGAGGTTTCAAAACCTTTGCGCATCAGGCGCGTGGCCTGCAGCATGTTGACGAAACCGATCGAGCCTTCGAACGCGACAGTATGAAATGTGACGAGCGCCTTTTCGCCGGGTTTGGCTTTGACGTCTTCGAAAACCTTCTGCTCGTAGTCGACGAGATAGTCGCCCTTCTGGTTGGCGGGCTTTGTGACGGCTGGCATGTTGCACTCCTTGCGTTGGACCCGGTGGCCGGGCGCAACGGGGAATATTGCAACGGACGTGCCAATTGACGTTTTGCACAACCGATCATCAAAACAGTCAATTTGCTATCAATTATACATTCAATCTTGAATGGATTTCTGACGGGATCGAAAGTGCTGCCGCAAAAAAATGCGTAGAAATCTTGTGCGGCCTGCTTTTGCACTGAGCAGATTACACTTGATGGAACCAATCTGGCAGCATTGCTGACAGATCTTTACATCGCTGCCGAGACGTTGCATTAGGATAAACCGGTGCAACAATAATGCAGTCAATAATTGCCGCTTTCGGGATATTGATAAGTCATGGCCGATTGGACCCCTGATCTCGCCACCAGCGACAAGCCGCGCTACCTCGCGATCGCCGATGCCATCGCCGACGATATCGGCGCCGGACGCTTGGCCGCCGGTGACCGGTTGCCGCCGCAACGAAAACTCGCCAAGCGTCTCAATGTGGATTTCACCACGGTGGCGCGCGGCTATGTCGAGGCGCAAAGGCGCGGCCTGATCGAATCCAAGGTCGGACAAGGGACCTTCGTGCGCGACAGACCAAAGCCGCGGCGCAATCAACCAGCACCTGCGCCGCGTCCGGTCGATCTGTCGATGAACCTGCCGCCGGAACCTGATGATCCCGAATTGATCGAGCGGATGCAGGCCGGCGTCGAATATGTTTCGCGCGATATTGTTTCGCTGTTGCGCTACCAGGGTTTTGGCGGCACCCAGGCCGACAAGGATGCGGCGTCGAGTTGGCTCGGCCGCCGCGCGCTGGTGCCGGCGCAGGAACGCATCTTCGTCTCGCCCGGCGCGCATCCGGCGCTGCTCGGCATTCTCACCATCCTCGCCAAGCCGGGCGATGCCATCGTGTGTGAGGCCATCACCTATCCCGGCATCCGCTCGATCGCGGCGCAACTGGGGCTAAAGCTGATCGGGCTGCCGATGGATGACGAGGGTATCGACGTCGACGCGCTCACCGACGCGTGCAGGAAGGCAAAGCCCAAGGCGCTGTATCTGAACCCGACCCTGCAGAATCCGACCACGCTGACGATCAGCGATCAACGACGCCGCGACATCGCCGCCGTCGCCCGCCGCTTCAAGCTGCCGATCGTCGAGGATGACGCGTACGGATTTATTCCAACGCATGGCCATGCCCCGTTTGCCGCGATTGCACCGGACCTGACCTGGCACGTCGCGGGCCTCGCCAAATGCATCGGCGCCGGTTTACGCGCGGCCTATGTCGTGGTGCCCGACACCCGCTCGACCTGGCCTTTCGCGGCAGCGCTTCGCGCCGCCACCGTGATGGCGTCGCCGTTCACGGTCGCACTGGTGACACGCTGGATCGAGGACGGTACCGCCGACACGCTGTTGCGCTTCATCCGCAGCGAGACGACGGCGCGGCAAAAGCTGGTCTCGGAAATCCTGCCGAAGGGCATCTACAAAAGCGATCCGCTGAGCTTCAACATCTGGCTCGAACTACCAGCGGCGTGGAATCGCGCCGCCTTTGTCGGGCACATGCGCTCGACCGCGATCGGCGTGGTCGCCAGCGACGCATTCACCGCCAGCGGCACGCCGCCGGAGGCAGTTCGGGTTTGCCTTGGCGGCCCGATCGGCCGCCCGCGATTGGCGGCGGGCCTGGAATACATGACGCACGCGCTGACCGAATCCCCGGCGCTGGCGTCGGCGTTTCTCTAACGAGATTGCCCCTTCAGTTCGCCTGCGTGGCCGGCACCTTGATTTCATTGGGAAGGATGATTGCGGCCGCGATCACCAGCAGGCAGAGCCCTGCGAAGGCGTGCAGCATGGTTACGAAACCGCCCTGCTGGTACAGCCAGGCCACCAGGCCGACCGAGGTCCCGGCCGCGGTGAAGCCGATGAAATAGCGCACCGCATAGGCCCGCGAGCGCCATTCCTCGCTGGTGTATTTGCCGACCATCGCATCGTTGACGGTGACCTGCCCGAACGCGCCCATCACGATCCCGATCGACACCACAATCAGCGGCAGGTTCGACAGCGTCGCGGCGAAATACAGAAACGGCGCCAGCACGAACGACAGCGGCAGCGACACCGTCTTCAGGGAATGCTTATCGAGCAGCTTGCCGATGGTGTATTGCGTCATCGCGCCGAACACATAGACGCAGGCCGCGATCACGCCGAGCAGCGCCGGGCTTTTGGTCAGATCCGCCAGCCGCTCGGCGAACAGCTTTGGCAGCGCCACGGTGATCGCGTTGAAGGTGGTCGAGATCGCGATCACCACGATGAACAGAGACAGGATCACCCGCCACATATCCTGCTTGGCGACGCGCGCCTGCGCCGCGGCCTGCTTCGAGCCCTTGCGATCCTCGTGCGCGACCATCATGGCAAAGGCAATGCCGATCAGGATGGTGACGATTCCGGGGACGATGAAGGCATAACGCCAGCCGAGATATTGGCCGACCACGCCGGTGACGAGCGCGGAGGACGCCACGCCGAGATTGCCCCAGACGCCGTTGAGTCCCATCTCGTGGCCAAGTTTTTCCGCATAGGACACGATCATCGCGGTGCCGACGGGATGATAGATCGAGGCAAAGATGCCGATCGAGAGCAGTGCCGCGCCGAGTTGCAGCGGCGTCTGCACCAGCCCGACCGAGATCATCGACAAGCCGATGCCGACAAAGAAGATCACCATCATGTGGCGGCGGCTCCAGCGGTCGCCGAGCCATCCGGTGATCAGCGATCCCGCGCCGAACGCGATGAAGCCAGGGGTCGCATAAGGCAGCAACTCCGAATAGGCCATGCCCAGCGCCGGCCCCATCACGATGACCGCGGCGGCGAAAATCAGCATCGAATAATGGTCGATAAAATGGGCGGCGTTGACGAAACCGATCACCCGGGTCGGGCTGTTCATGGGGCGAATCCTCGTGTTTAGACTCTTGTTTTGACGCGTTTTTCTTCACGCGAACCGGCGTCCACTTCGCCGGAAAACGCTCTGGTCCTGCTTCTGCGACAGGTTATAGGATGTTACCCTGACGGGATGTCGCCAATGAGTGTCGCCGAAAAGCCAATTAGCGCGATCATCGGACGCCGGATTTCAACCGGCGACGGCATCCATATGATCGCCAACCGCTACCGCAAGGGCGTCCGGCTCGACACCCATTTGCACCGCGAGGCGCAGCTGGTCTATGCCGCCGAGGGCACAATGCAGGTGACGACGCCGAAGGGACGCTGGCTGGTGCCGCCGGACCGCGCGGTGTGGGTGCCCGCTTTGCTCGAACATTCGATCGATGTGCTCGCCGATATCGAGATGCGCACGCTGTATTTCGATCTGGCGTGGCTGGCCCGGCAAGATCGCAGCCGAGACTTCGACGCGGAATATGTGGTACGGGTGTCGCGGTTGCTGCATGAGACGATTCTGGCGCTGTTCGACGGCCGCAACGACGCTGAGCGCACCGAGGTACTGGTCCGGCTGGCGTTGCTCGAACTGCACGAGGCGGAGGACTCCGCGACCTTCATTCCCCTGCCACACGAGCCGCGCTGCCGCCGCGCGGCCGATATCGTGCTCGGTGATCCTACCGGCACGCATGAGATCGAAACCCTGGCGCGGACGGTCGGGACATCGGCGCGGACGCTGTCGCGGCTGTTCGCCTCGGAGACGCAATTGAGCTTCAAGAGCTGGTGCCAGCGAGCGCGGATTGCCGCGGCGATCCAGAAGCTGTCGACCGAGACCAATGTCTCCGTCAAGCAACTCGCATCCGACCTCGGCTATGCCAGCGTGCCGGCATTCTCGCACGCATTCCGCCAGGTCACCGGCAAGACGCCGACGGCATTTTCGACCAAGGAATAAGACTGCGGCATGACGGACTATTGTGATGCCGAGGTACCCACCGATAATCCGCAACGCTTGAATGTGCCCGACTTTACCCTAAATCCGGTGTAAGGTTAGGCATCGCCCTTTCGGATTTGACCCGCCCCATGGCCAACGCCTTTTTCTCCGACCTGCTTTCCACGATCTCCGAGCGGGGCCGCACCCTGCTGCGGCGCGGAAGTCCCGCCGACGCCAAACAGGACGCCTCCGAGCTGATCGAGCTCTGCGAGGCCCTGCTATCCGGCCGGGGCGAAGCTTCCGGCACGGCGATGGCGCGCGAGGTGCTCGATCGGTATCACCACCTCGATCAGGCCGGCCGCGTCGCCTTCTTCCACACCTTGGCGCGCGATTACGGCCCGGACCGCGAGAAGCTGTCCCATGCTATCGAGACCTGGCGCTCGCAGCCCAGCGACGACGACGCCAGCGATCTGCATTTCGCCTCCGAGCCACGGCGGCAGGAACTGATTCGCCGGCTGAACCGGGCGCCCGGCGGCACCAGCGAGCTGGTGGCGATGCGCGCCGATTTGCTCAGCGCCGTCAAGGACAAAAAGGACAAAGACAAAAAGGACTTGGCCGCGCTCGACCGCGACATCGTCCATTTGCTGTCATCATGGTTCAACAGGGGATTTCTCGTGCTGCGCAGGATTGACTGGTCGAGCCCCGCCAACATCCTCGAAAAGATCATCCGCTATGAAGCGGTCCACGAAATTCGCGACTGGAACGATCTGCGTCGCCGCATCGATCCCGTCGACCGCCGCTGCTATGCGTTCTTTCATCCCGCGCTGCTCGACGAACCGCTGATCTTCGTCGAGGTGGCCTTGACCGAGTCCATCCCGGGCGCCATTGCGCCGCTGTTGGCCGAAGACCGCCAGCCGGTCGCGATCGAGCGCGCCCGTACCGCCGTGTTCTATTCGATCTCGAATACCCAGCGCGGCCTCGGCGGCATTTCCTTCGGCAACTTCCTGATCAAACAGGTGGTCGAGGAGCTGCAGCGCGAATTACCGAAGCTGGAAAATTTCGTCACGCTGTCGCCGGTGCCGGGCTTCATGCAATGGCTGAAGCAGGCGCCCGATGTGCCGGTGTCCGATGAAGGTCGCGCTCTGCTCGGCCAGCTCGACACGCCGGGCTGGACCGAGAACGCCGAACTCTCGACCCAGTTGCGGTCGATCATCGAGCCATTGGCAGCGCACTATTTCCTCAAGGCACGCACGCCGAAGGGACGCCTGATCGATCCGGTGGCGCGCTTCCATCTCGGCAATGGCGCCCGTCTGGAGCGGATCGACTGGCTCGGCGATCTCTCGCCGAAAGGTTTGCGCGAATCCGCCGGGATCATGGTCAACTATCTCTATCGCCTCGACGATATCGAGAAGAACCACGAAGCCTACGCCAACCAGGATGAGGTGGTGGCCTCCAGCGCGGTGAAGAAGCTGCTGAAGACCGAAGGCCGGCGGCTGCTGGACATGCGGCTGTCGTAGAGGTCTGAGGCTAAAAATCGCCAGCGAAGCTGGGCCAATCAGTCACCATCGGAGGTCCGGAATAAATCAAACGTAGTGGAGATCAATCTGCCGACAGTTCGCTTCGAACGCGACCGGGGCAGATTGTTTGAGCAGGCGGCAGAACAGCAAGGAAAAAGGCTTTGTCCTGGAGACAGGCGGGCGCGCCGTGCTGGCAAGCGAGACAGTTGTGCGCCGAGGAATGGTTCGCCGAGGAACTCGCTTCCTATCGATCGGGCGGCCAACCCGTTTGGGACGGCTCAACCGAACTCAAGATACGCCGCGCGAGTTCATCTGAAGCTGCCGAAATTCAAATCGCGCTGACGAGCGAATTGGCCCGCAGGGAACACGAGGGCTATTTGTTCGTGTTCCTCGTACCGGTCGATCCCGCACTTCACTGACCGGTTACGGCGCCGACGCCTTACGATGCTAGGCGCTTACGACGCCAAGGCCTTCATTTCCTTGTAGAGATCGGATTTTCCCTCAAAGCCGATGCCCGGCAGATCCGGCATGGTGATGTGACCGTTCTCGACGCGAACGCCGTCCGGGAAACCGCCATAGGGCTGGAACAGATCGGGATAGCTCTCATTGCCGCCGAGCCCGAGGCCGGCCGCGATGTTGAGCGACATCTGATGGCCGCCATGCGGGATGCAACGGCTCGGCGACCAGCCGAGTGTTTGCAACACACCCAGCGTGCGCTGATATTCGCACAGCCCGTAGGACAGCGCGCAATCGAATTGCAGCCAGTCGCGGTCGGGCCGCATCCCGCCGTAGCGAATAAGGTTGCGCGCATCCTGGTGGCTGAACAGGTTTTCGCCGGTTGCCATCGGGCCCGGATAGAATTCCGCCAGTGCCGCCTGAAGCTGGAAGTCGAGGGGATCGCCGGCTTCCTCGTACCAGAACAACGGATAATCGCGCAGCATCTTGGCGTAAGCCACCGCTGTCTCCAGGTCGAAGCGGCCATTGGCATCGACCGCGAGCTGCGCGGTACTGCCGATCTCCTTCAGTACCGCTTCGATGCGCTCGCGATCCTCCGCGATCGGCGCGCCGCCGATCTTCATCTTCACGACGCTGTAGCCGCGATCGAGATAGCCGCGCATCTCGCCACGCAGCGCCGACAAATCCTTGCCGGGATAATAATAGCCGCCGGCGGCATAGACGAACACGCGCGGATCGGCGGTGCGGCCGTGGCGTTCGGCCAGCAGGCGGAACAGCGGCTTGCCGGCGATCTTGGCCACCGCGTCCCACACCGCCATATCGATGGTGCCGACCGCGACCGAGCGCTCGCCATGGCCGCCCGGCTTTTCATTCGACATCATCGCCGCCCAAACCTTGTCCGGATCGAGATTATCGCCTGATGTGTCGAGCAGCGTCTTCGGATCGGCTTCCGTGATCCGCGACGCAAAGCGCTCGCGGATCAGTCCGCCCTGCCCGTAACGGCCATTCGAATTGAAGCCGTAACCAACCACCGTCTTGCCGTCACGCACGACATCGGTGACGACGGCGACGAGGCTCGTCGTCATCTTGGTGAAGTCGATATAGGCGTTGCGGATCGGCGAGGAGATCGGTTTGGTGATTTCGCGGACGTCGACGATACGGACCATGGGGTTTGGCTTTCTGTATTAAACGGGCCTCTTAACCGTCATTGCGAGCGCTAGCGAAGCAATCCAGGGGCAACAGCCGCAGCACTGGATTGCTTCGTCGCTAACGCTCCTCGCAATGACGAACTCTTTTTTTCTACGACGCCGGCTTGTCCCGGAAATACGGCTCGACCGGACCATGGACCTTCAGCGTCAACGGATTGCCGTAGCGATCCTTGGCGTTGCCGGCGGTGACGCGCACCCAGCCCTCGCTGACGCAATATTCCTCGACATTGGTTTTCTCGACGCCCTTGAACCGGATGCCGACGTCGCGCGCTAGCACGTCGGCGTCGTAATACGGACTCTTCGGATCAGTCGACAGACGGTCGGGGAGTTGTTCGCTCATCGCTTCGCTTTTCTCGTTCATAGTAACGCCTCGATTTCTTTCGCGAGCCCTTCGGGCTTGGTCGTCGGTGCATGCCGCGCCACCACCTGGCCGGTGCGATCGACCAGGAATTTGGTGAAATTCCATTTGATCGACGATCCGAGCAGTCCGGACTTCGCGTTCTTCAGATATTGATACAGCGGATGGGCGTCGTTGCCGTTGACATCGATCTTGGCAAACATCGGAAAGGTGATGGCGTAGTTGCTGGTGCAGAATTGCTCGATCTGCCTGGCATCGCCGGGCTCCTGGCCGCCGAACTGATTGCACGGAAATCCCAGCACCGAGAAGCCGCGCGGGGCCAGCGTTTCGATGCAGCGCCTCAAGGCCCTTGTATTGCGGGGTGAAGCCGCAGGCGCTGGCGGTGTTGACGATCAGCAGCACCTTCCCCTCGAACCGCTTCAAGGGAATCTCGTCGCCGGCGAGCGACGTCGCCGTGAAATCGTAAACGCCAGCCATCTCGTTCTTTCAGTCCGAGCCGGAGCTCGCTCAGTGCACGGGATCGATCGGCGCCGACGGCGTCCCACCGGCCTCGATCGCCTCGCCCGCCAGCAGGCACAAATCCTCGCGGAACCGGCCGGAAACCAGCTGGACGCCGACGGGGACGCGCCCCACCAATCCCGTGGTGACGGTTAGCGCAGGGAGCTGCATGAAGGGAATAGCAATCTGCGGCAATTGCGCCTGCCAGACCCGGGCAAAAGAGGCGTCGTCCTTGCGGTCGAGCTGGTCGGGGAACGGCAATTCGGCGCAAACCGGCATCAGCACGACCGGATATTTCTCCAGGAACTGCAGCCATTCGCGCGTGATCGTGGCCCGCCGCACCAGCGCCTTGGAGAAGGCCGCGGCATCGAACGGGAACACTTTTGAGCGGTTGCCGCGCAGGCAGGCCAGCGCGCCGGGGTCGCCTTCGCGCTCGGCCATTTCGAGCTGGGTTTCATAGCTATCGCCGAGCCACAGCTTGGTCTGCAAGTCCGCGGCCTCGCGCAAGCCCGGCACCTCGACCTCGTCCACAATCCATCCGGCGCGTTCCAGACGCTTGGCCGCATCCCGGACCGCGGCTTTCACCTCCGGGACGGTCTCAAGACCATCGGGCTGCAGGCACATCGCCACCCGCTTCGGCATCGGCGGCCCTTCGAGCGGCGCCGGCACCCACCAGGTGTCGCGCACATCGGGACCGGACATCGCCGCCAGCGCAATCCTGAGATCGCCGATAGTACGCGCCAGCGGACCCGATACCGCACTGCTTTGCGGCGCAAAGCGCCATTCAGCCACCGAAGCGTTACGAGCCGGGACCCGGCCCGCCGTCGGCCGCAGGCCGTGGACGCCGCAGGCATAGGCCGGAAAGCGGATCGAGCCCGCGATATCGGTGCCATGCGCGATATGCCCGATGCCGGCCGCAACCGCAGCGCCCGCGCCGCCGGACGAGCCGCCCGGCGTAATGCGAGGGATCGCGCGGATTTTTGGTATCGCCGTGAATGAGGTTGGTGGTGAACCAGCGATAGGAAAACGCCGGGCAATTGGTGCGCCCGAGAATCACGGCGCCGGATTTTCGCAAATTGTCGATCACCGGACTGTTGTCGCGCGCGATGTTGTCGCGCTGCAGCTTCAGCCCGTTGGTGTTGGCGTAACCTGCCTGATCGATATTGACCTTGACGGTCACCGTCACGCCGGCCAGCGGCCCCACCGGCTTCGCTTCGCGCGATCGCGGCGTCAATAGCGGCGGCCTGCGCCAG
The DNA here is from genome assembly GCA_963738105.1 of uncultured Alphaproteobacteria bacterium. GTDB lineage: Bacteria > Pseudomonadota > Alphaproteobacteria > Rhizobiales > Xanthobacteraceae > Bradyrhizobium. Next base: position 40,248 of record CAVTWC010000028.1, read on the forward strand.
CACGTCTTCCGGACGATGGTCGACCACCGCATTGATGGCTGGGTTGACCGCGTCGAGCCGCGCCAGCGCCGCCGTCGCGACTTCTTTGGCCGAGACTTTTTTCGACTTTACCGCGGCGGCGACATCCGTAGCCGACAGACGCCAGAGATCTTCCATGAACTACTCCGTTTGATCGCTCGTCTTTTATAGCTTTTTCAATCGAAGTGGACACCGGTTCGCGTAAAGAAAACGCGTCAAAACGAGAGCTTAGCGCCGCTGCAGCCACCGCGCTATCGCGATACCAGATTAGACAGGCCCCGGAAGGCGGGCGCCAGTCCGAAGATCAGCGCACCCTGGCGATATAATAAGCGAGGTCGGCGATCTGGTCCGCCGTGACCGGGTGCAGCACCTCGGCCATGGTGCCGTCATAGCCGTGGCGGCTGTTGTCCTTGTATTCCCGCATGGTCTTGGCGAGATAATCCTCGCGCTGATTGGCGATGCGCGGAACGTTATCCCCGCCCGAGAAATCCGGTTTGTGGCAGGAATTGCAGTGGTTCTGCGTCACCAGCGCCTGCGCCCGCGCTATCCGCGCCGGATCGCCGGCATCGGCCGGCGGCGCAGGCTTCGGCAGGGTCGCGATGAAATCGGAAAAGCCGCGAAGGTCGTCATCGGTGAACGCCTTCGCCATCTCGTTCATCGGCTCGAAGATACGCAGCTTTTCGCGAAACATGAACAGCTGGATCAGCGCGTAAGGCGCCTGCTGCCCGCCGAGCGACGGCGTGTTTTCGGTTTCGGACTGACCGTGCTCGCCATGGCAGGCAAAGCAGGTCGCGGCGCGCTCCTGGATGGTTTCGGCACTAAGCGGCGAGGACGCAAGAAGCGCGAACGCCAGGAAGCCAAACATTTTACGCATCGGAGATCGTCCTGACAAATCATCGAAGGAAAATAAAAACGAAAAAGCCGGGGGCAGCGTGCCGCCCCCGACTTGACGCAAATGTTATTGCGCAGCCACCTTGTTCGGCTTGCCGTAGGTGACGCGATAGACGGCGCCGTTCCAGTCGTCGGAAACCAGGAGCGAGCCGTCCTTCATCTGCATCACGTCGACCGGCCGGCCGTTGTATTTGTTGTCTTCGAGAAAGCCGGTGATGAAGGGCTCCACGGACTTGACCGTGCCGTCCTTGTTCAACTTGACACAGTTCGTTCTCGAACGCGACCGGGGCAGATCGTTTGATGAGCAGGCGGCAGAACATCAAGGAAAAAGGCTTTGTCCTGGAGACAGGCGGGCGCGCCGTGCTGGCTTTCATGGCCGGTGGCATCGAGCAAGCGAGACACCTGTGCGCCGAGGAATGGTTCGCCGAGGAACTCGCTTCCTATCGGTCGGGCGGCCAACCCGTTTGGGATGGCTCGACCGAACTCAAGATTCGGCGCGCGAGCCCATCTGAAGCTGCCGAAATTCAAATCGCGCTGACGGGCGAATTGGCCCGCAAGGAATACGAGGGCTATTTGTTCGTGTTCTTCGTACCGGTCGATCCCGCACTTCACTGACCGGTTACGGCGCCAAGGCCTTACGACGCCAAGCGCTTACGACGCCAAGGCCTTCATCTCCTTGTAGAGATCGGATTTTCCCTCAAAGCCGATGCCCGGCAGGTCCGGCATGGTGATGTGTCCGTTCTCGACGCGAACGCCATCCGGGAAACCGCCATAGGGCTGGAACAGATCGGGATAGCTCTCATTGCCGCCGAGCCCGAGGCCGGCCGCGATGTTGAGCGACATCTGATGCCCGCCATGCGGGATGCAGCGGCTCGGCGACCAGCCGAGCGTCTGCAGCACACCCAGCGTGCGCTGGTATTCGCAAAGGCCGTAGGACAGCGCGCAATCGAATTGCAGCCAGTCGCGGTCGGGCCGCATCCCGCCGTAACGAAGCAGGTTGCGCGCATCCTGGTGGCTGAACAGGTTTTCGCCGGTTGCCATCGGCCCCGGATAGAATTCCGCCAGTGCGGCCTGAAGCTGGAAGTCGAGCGGATCGCCGGCTTCCTCGTACCAGAACAACGGATAATCGCGCAGCATCTTGGCGTAGGCCACCGCGGTCTCCAGGTCGAAACGGCCGTTGGCATCGACCGCGAGTTGCGCGGTGCTGCCGATCTCCTTCAGCACGGCTTCGATGCGCTCGCGGTCCTCCGCGATCGGCGCGCCGCCGATCTTCATCTTCACGACGTTGTAGCCGCGGTCGAGATAGCCGCGCATTTCGCCGCGCAGCGCCGACAGATCCTTGCCGGGATAATAATAGCCGCCGGCGGCATAGACGAACACGCGCGGATCGGCGGTGCGGCCGTGACGTTCAGCCAGCAAGCGGAACAGCGGCTTGCCGGCGATCTTGGCCACCGCGTCCCACACCGCCATGTCGATGGTGCCGACCGCGACCGAGCGCTCGCCATGGCCGCCCGGCTTCTCGTTCGACATCATCGCCGCCCAGACCTTGTCCGGATCGAGATTATCGCCTGATTTGTCGAGCAACGTGTTCGGATCGGCTTCCGTGATCCGCGACGCAAAGCGCTCGCGGATCAAGCCGCCCTGCCCGTAACGGCCATTCGAATTGAAGCCGTAACCAACCACCGTCTTGCCGTCGCGCACGACATCGGTGACGACGGCGACAAGGCTCGTCGTCATCTTGGTGAAATCGATATAGGCGTTGCGGATGGGCGACGAGATCGGTTTGGTGATTTCGCGGACGTCGACGATACGGACCATGGTGTTTGGCTTTCTGTTATTACGTCGTGGCCTGGCTTAACCCGTCATTGCGAGCGCTTGCGAAGCAATCCAGGGGCAACAGCCGCAGCACTGGATTGCTTCGTCGCTAACGCTCCTCGCAATGACGAACTCTGTTTTGGCTCTACGACGCCGGCTTATCCCGGAAATACGGCTCGACCGGACCATGGACTTTCAGCGTCAACGGATTGCCGTAGCGATCCTTGGCGTTGCCGGCGGTGACGCGCACCCAGCCCTCGCTGACGCAATATTCCTCGACATTGGTTTTCTCGACGCCCTTGAAACGGATACCGACGTCGCGCGCGAGCACGTCGGCGTCGTAATACGGGCTCTTCGGATCGGTCGACAGACGGTCGGGGAGTTGTTCGCTCATCGACTTCGCTCTTCTCGTTCACAGTACGCCTCGATTTCTTTCGTAAGCCCTTCGGGCTTGGTCGTCGGTGCATGCCGCGCCACCACCTGGCCGGCACGATCGACCAGGAATTTGGTGAAATTCCATTTGATCGACGATCCGAGCAGTCCGGACTTCGCGTTCTTCAGATATTGATACAGCGGATGGGCGTCGTTGCCGTTGACATCGATCTTGGCAAACATCGGAAAGGTGATGGCATAGTTGCTGGTGCAGAATTGCTCGATCTGCCTGGCGTCGCCGGGCTCCTGGCTGCCGAACTGATTGCACGGAAATCCCAGCACCGAAAAGCCGCGCGGGGCCAGCGTCTCATGCAGCGCCTCGAGGCCCTTGTATTGCGGGGTGAAGCCGCAGGCGCTCGCGGTGTTGACGATCAGCAGCACCTGGCCCTCGAACCGCTTCAAGGGAATCTCATCGCCGGCGAGCGACGTCGCCGTGAAATCGTAAACGCCAGCCATCTCGTTCTTTCAGTCCGAGCCGGAGCTCACTCAGTGCACGGGATCGACCGGCGCCGACGGCGTCCCACCGGCTTCGATCGCCTCGCCCGCCAGCAGGCACAAATCCTCGCGGAACCGGCCGGAAACCAGCTGGACGCCGACGGGGACGCGCCCCACCAATCCCGTGGTGACGGTTAGCGCAGGGAGCTGCATGAAGGGAATAGCAATCTGCGGCAATTGCGCCTGCCATACCCGGGCAAAGGAGGCGTCGTCCTTGCGGTCGAGCTGGTCGGGGAACGGCAATTCGGCGCAAACCGGCATCAGCACGACCGGATATTTCTCCAGGAATTGCAGCCATTCGCGCGTGATCGTGGCCCGCCGCACCAGCGCCCTGGAGAAGGCCGCGGCATCGAACGGGAACACTTTTGAGCGGTTGCCGCGCAGGCAGGCCAGCGCGCCGGGGTCGCCTTCGCGCTCGGCCATTTCGAGCTGGGTTTCATAGCTATCGCCGAGCCATAGCTTGGTCTGCAGGTCCGCGGCCTCGCGCAAGCCGCGGCACCTCGACTTCGTCCACCGTCCATCCGGCGCGTTCCAGACGCTTGGCCGCATCCCTGACCGCGGCTTTCACCTCCGGGACGGTCTCAAGACCATCGGGCTGCAGGCACATCGCCACCCGCTTCGGCATCGGCGGCCCTTCGAGCGGCGCCGGCACCCACCAGGTGTCGCGCACATCGGGACCGGACATCGCCGCCAGCGCAATCCGGAGATCGCCGATGGTGCGCGCCAGCGGACCCGATACCGCGCTGCTTTGCGGCGCAAAGCGCCATTCCGCCACCGAAGCGTTACGGGCCGGGACCCGGCCCGCCGTCGGCCGCAGGCCGTGGACGCCGCAGGCATAGGCCGGATAGCGGATCGAGCCCGCGATATCGGTGCCATGCGCGATATGCCCGATGCCGGCCGCAACCGCAGCGCCCGCGCCGCCGGACGAGCCACCCGGCGTAATCGAGGGATCGCGCGGATTTTTGGTATCGCCGTGAATGAGGTTGGTGGTGAACCAGCGATAGGAAAACGCCGGGCAATTGGTGCGTCCGAGAATCACGGCGCCGGATTTTCGCAAATTGTCGATCACCGGGCTGTTGTCGCGCGCGATGTTGTCGCGCTGCAGCTTGAGTCCGTTGGTGTTGGCGTAGCCTTCCTGATCGATATTGACCTTGACGGTCACCGTCACGCCGGCCATCGGCCCCACCGCTTCGCTTCGCGCGATCGCAGCGTCAATGGCGGCGGCCTGTGCCAGCACATCTTCCGGACGATGGTCGACCACCGCATTGATGGCTGGGTTGACCGCGTCGAGCCTCGCCAGCGCTGCCGTCGCGACTTCTTTGGCCGAGACTTTTTTCGACTTTACCGCGGCGGCGACATCCGTAGCCGACAGACGCCAGAGATCTTCCATGAACTGCTCCGTTTGATCGCTCGTCTTCTATAGCGTTTTCAATCGAAGTGGACACCGGTTCGCGTAAAGAAAACGCGTCAAAACGAGAGCTTAGCGCCGCTGCAGCCACCGCGCTATCGCGATACCAGATTAGACAGGCCCCGGAAGGCGGGCTCCAGTCCGAAGATCAGCGCACCCTGGCGATATAGTAAGCGAGGTCGGCGATCTGGTCTGATGTGACCGAGTTCAGCACCTCGGCCATGGTGCCGTCATAGCCATGGCGGGAGTTGTCCTTGTATTCCCGCATGGTCTTGGCGAGGTAATCCTCGCGCTGATTGGCGATGCGCGGAACGTTGTCGCCGCCCGAGAAATCCGGTTTGTGGCATGAATTGCAGTGGTTCTGCGTCACCAGCGCCTGGGCCCGCGCTATCCGCGCCGGATCGCCGGCATCGGCCGGCGGCGCAGGCTTCGGCAGGGTCGCGATGAAATCGGAAAACCCGCGAAGGTCGTCATCGGTGAACGCTTTCGTCATGTCGTTCATCGGCTCGAAGGTACGCAGCTTTTCGCGAAACATGAACAGCTGGATCAGCGCATAAGGCGCCTGCTGCCCGCCGAGCGACGGCGTGTTCTCCGTTTCGGACTGACCGTGTTCGCCGTGGCAGGCAAAGCAGGTCACGGCGCGTTCCTGGACAGTCTCGGCACGAAGCGGCGAGGACGCCAGAAGCGCGAACGCCAGGAAGCCAAACATTTTACGCATCGGGAGATAGTCCTGGCGGGTCATCGTGGAAAACAGCAACGAAAAAGCCGGGGGCAGCGCGCCGCCCCCGGCTTGGCTCAGATATTATTGTGCAGCCACCTTGTTCGGCTTGCCGTAGGTGATGCGATAGACGGCGCCATTCCAGTCGTCGGAAACCAGCAGCGAACCGTCTTTCATCTGCATCACGTCGACCGGCCGGCCGAGATATTTGTTGTCCTCGATGAAGCCGGTCAGGAACGGCTCGACGGATTTCACCGTGCCATCCTTGTTGAGCTTGACCAGGGCGATATCGCCGCCGGTCTTTTGCGACTTATTCCAGGAGCCATGACGCGCCACGAAGATCGCGTCCTTGTAGGCCTTCGGGAACATGCTGCCCGTGTAGAAGCGCAAGCCGAGCGAGGCGGTGTGCGGTCCCATCAGGCCGACCGGTGGGGTGTAGTCCTTGCAGGAATGGCCCCAACCGAATTCAACATCGACAATATTGCCCTGATAGCAATATGGCGCACCGAAGTCCTCGCCAACCTTGGTGACCCGATTGAGTTCGTCCTCCGGCACGCTTTCCGACAACCAGTCGCGGCCATTGTCGGTGAAATACATTTGCTTGGTTTCCGGATTCCAGTCGAAACCGACGCTGTTACGAACGCCGTAAGCGACGACTTCAGCACCGGTACCGTCGAGATTCATGCGGCGAATCTGGCCATGCGCGTCGTCGTGCAGCACGTTATTGCCGGGCTGACCGACCGGGACATAGAGCTTGTTGTCGGGACCGACGGCGATGAACTTCCAGCCGTGGGCTTCGTCCTTTGGCAAATTGTCATAGATCGTGGTCGGCTTCGGCGGGTTGTCGATGACATCGTCAACCTTGTCGATCTTGTCGATCTTGGAGAGCTCCGCGATGAACAGCGTGCCGTTGTGGAACGCCACGCCGTTCGGCCGATACAGGCCGGACGCCAGCACCTTGACCTCGCGCTTGCCGTCCTTGTTGGTGATTGCATAGACCTTGTCGACCAGGCGGCTGCCGACGAACACTGTGCCCTTGTCGCTCTGCGCCAGCGAGCGCGCGTTCGCCATGCCGGCGGCATAGACCTCGACGTTGAAGCCCGGCGGCACCTTGAGTTTGGCCGTCGGCAATTTGTCGGCAGCGGTGGCGAGCGGCGGACCTGCGACCGGCGCAAGCTTGGCGGCGGCTTCGCCGTCGGGCGACCGATCAAGGGTGATCCCGGCGGAAGTGCGGGCGCGGCTGATGGTGCAGCGCCGGCGGCCGGAGCGGCCGGCTGCTGCGCTGCAGCACCAAACGTAAACGCACCAAAAAAGGCGCCCGCGAGCAACAGGCTGCGCGGCCCGGAAAGGCTTATCGTCATCATATTCTCCCTCTGTGGAAGCCTTGTCCCAACGCAAGCGAGCACCCCTGCTGCGCGGATGGCCTTCCTGATCTCACTCTCCGATATTTCTCCGCGGTTGCGCAATAGCGAAGGGACGGTGACGTATGTGCCACCTGCGCCGGAATAGAGACGGGCAATCGGTGCTGCGCGCGATCAATCAAATTTGAAAATGGCCTCGTTCGGAGAGCGCTGAAGGGTCCGACCTCGATTTGCGCGCGCATGGGGCGGGCCGAATCGTCAATGCTTGGTCTGGTGCTGGCCTGGTGCGTCGAGGATCGCCTCGGCAAACGGAAACTCCAGCACGATCTCGCCTTCGTCATCCGTGACTTCGAGGGTCGCGCTCAGGAGTCCGTTCTGGACGCCTTCGGTCTTCAATATTTCCCGGATCATCGCCCGCGCGACCTCCCATGCACGGTCGGGATTGCGCAGCTCTTCGCCTTCGGGGTCGGCGACCAATTCGTCTCCAATCCGGGTATTGAAAAAATAGCGTGGCATGGGTTGAGGCCCACTTTCTGTTTGGAGGCTCGAGTTGGGACGCCGGCGTCGCTCACAATCACAAGGTGTTTATCGGAAATTCCCGAGATATTCGAAGCGACGTTCAAACCGGCACTACGCACCGGCCGCGGTCCCTAACCCTGAACCTTTTGATCCGTCATTGGTTTGACATCCCGCCGCACAAATATGTGAAGATCATTTTGCGCTGCAACATAAATCAGCCCTCTCAGGCAGACGAAGATTTCGCTGGCGAACTTTTCTTTCTGCATTACCTTATCTCGCGAGGGTGGCAATTCGCCCTTTTTCGAGAAGGAGAGCCAAATGGCCTGGAAAACCCCGAAGATCGTCGAAGTGCCGGTTGGCATGGAAATCAATATGTATGCTTGCGCCGCTCGCAAGTAATCGGCTGCGCTAGTTCACGTTTTTCGCAGGTGGATCTCCGGCTCTAGCTCGTCCCGATCGGGGCGTGCTTGAGTTGGTGTCCGCCTTCGAAACGTTTGGGTACCGCGAAACGTTTGGGTACCGCGAAACGTTTGGGTACTTCGAAACGTTTAGGTGCCAGGAGACGGATCATGCTTCGCGTCGTCGTTCTGGGCGCCGCGGCGGGCGGTGGGGTTCCACAGTGGAATTGCGGATGTCCGGTGTGCCGGATGGCGCGGTCTGAACGCCCCGAGCTTCAGAGCACACAGGCCTCGATTGCAATCAGCGCCGATGGCGAACACTGGTTTCTGATCAACGCCTCGCCTGATTTACGCCAGCAATTGATTGCGACGCCTCAACTGCATCCGGCTGCCGGAAAGCTTCGTCACAGCCCGATCGCAGGCGTTATTTTGACCAACGGAGAGATCGACGCGGTCGCAGGCCTGCTGTCGATGCGCGAGGGCTGGCCGTTCACGATCTACGCCCATCCGCGCGTGCTTTCGATCCTGCGGACCAACAGCATCTTCAACGTGCTGAGCGAGAAAAACGTGCAGCGACAGCCGATCGAGGTGAACGCCGCGTTCGAACCGACGTTACCCGATGGTTCGCCATCCGGCATCGAGGTCTTGCCATTTGCGGTTCCCGGCAAGGGCGCGTGGTATCTCGAAGGCAAGGCGCATCCGGCTGGAGAAACCGGCGACGGCGATACGCTCGGACTGCGGATTCTGGACAAGACAAGCGGCAAGCATTTCTACTTCCTCGCCGCTTGCGCTGACGTTACCGACGATCTCAAATCGCGACTTAACGGCGCCTCGGCGATTTTCTTCGACGGTACGGTGTGGCGCGACGACGAATTGATCGTGGCGGGCCTCGGCGCCAAGACGGGCCAGGGCATGGGCCATATCGCGATGTCGGGGCATCGCGGCGCGATCGAAAGCCTCGCCGGCCTCGATATCGACAGGAAGATATTCTTGCATATCAACAACTCCAACCCGGTGCTGCTGCACGGCTCCGCTGAGCGTAAAACCGCCGAGCGCGCCGGGTGGCAGATTCCCGCTGATGGAACGGAGATTACGCTGTGAACGTCCAGACCTCGACCGCCAAAACCGCGGATGGAATCACCGCCTACTCCGTCGGCAAGAACATTCCGCTCAACAGCGCCGCGGATCTGGAAGCCGCCCTTCGCCACATCGGGGCGACGCGCTATCACAGTCTGCACCCGTTCCACGGCCTGCTGCATGGCGGCAAGCTCAACAAGGGCCAGGTGCAGGCCTGGGCGCTGAACCGCTATTACTACCAGAGCACCATCCCGCTAAAGGACGCCGTGGTGATCTCGCGCTTCCGCGACCGTGGCATCCGGCTCGAATGGCGGCACCGGATCGAAGATCATGATGGCGACCTCGGCACCGAAGGCGGCATCGAGCGCTGGCTGAAGCTCACCGAAGGGCTCGGGCTCGACAGCGTCTATGTGGAATCCACCGAAGGCATCCTGCCCGCGACCCGCTTTGCCGTGGAAGCCTATGTGCATTTCGTGCGCGACCGGACGCCGCTGGAAGCCATTGCCTCCTCACTGACGGAATTATTCGCGCCGAACCTGCATGAAGAGCGCATCTCGGGCATGCTAGCGCATTATAATTTCGTCAATCCTGATATCATGAGCTATTTCAGCCGGCGGTTACAGCAGGCGCCGCGCGATGCCGGCTTTGCGCTCGACTACGTCAAGGCTAACGCCAACACGCCAGCCGAGCGCGAGGCGGTCTGCAATGCCCTGATCTTCAAGACCAACGTGCTATGGGTTCAGCTCGATGCGCTGTACCATGCTTATGTCAACGGCCATATTCCGCCGGGGGCGTTCGTGCCCCAGGAAAGCTAAAGTAACTCGAAGTAAGCTGAAGCAAGCTAAAGCCAAAAGAAGGCAAACCCAATGGCAGCCGGGCGCAGCCGCAACATCAGTGTCAGCGAAGCCAGCCGGCCGGTGTTGCCGCGGCATGCCAAACTGAAATTCGATGAGACGCGACAGGTCTGGGTGATCCTGGCGCCGGAGCGCGTGCTGGCGCCCGATGAGATTGCGGTCGAAGTGCTGCAACTATGCGACGGCGTGCGCAGCGTCGCCGACGTGGTCGACCTGCTCGCTGCGAAATACGCCGCCGAGCGCAGCGCTATCGCCACCGACGTCATCGCCATGCTGCAGGATTTGGCCGACAAAGGCTTTGTGACGGAAGCCCGCGAGAAGACATCATGAGCACGGTCATCGCAGAACCCAAAATAGCCGTGAGTGACCCCAGCGACGGGCTCGCAGTGCTGGAATCACGCGGCTCGATCGCGGAGACCCACGGCATTCCGCTCGCGGTGCTGGCCGAGATCACCCATCGCTGTCCGCTGCAATGCCCGTATTGCTCCAATCCCGTGGAGCTCGATCGCGGCAACAGCGAATTGACCACCGAAGAATGGAAGAAAGTGCTGACCGAGCTCGCCGAAATCGGCGTGCTGCAGATCCATTTCTCCGGCGGCGAACCCACCGCGCGCAAAGATCTGGTCGAACTGGTGCAGCACGCCAGCGATGTCGGGCTCTATTCCAACCTGATTACGTCGGCCGTGCTGTTGACCAAGGAGCGGCTCACCGCGCTGGCCGATGCCGGGCTGTGCCATGTGCAGATCAGTTTCCAGGGCAACGAGCCTGTCGTGGCCAACCGCGTCGCCGGTCTCAAGCAGGCGCATGAGAAGAAGCTCGAAGTAGCGAAATGGACCCGCGAGCTCGATCTGCCGCTGACGGTCAACGCGGTGATGCATCGCCAGAACCTGCATCAATTGTCCGACATCATCCAGATGGCGGTCGATCTCGACGCCGACCGGCTCGAGGTCGCCAATGTGCAATATTATGGCTGGGCGCTGAAGAACCGCGCGGCACTGATGCCGACGATCGAGCAGATCGAGGAGACCAGTCGCATCGTCGAGGAAGCCGAAACGCGGCTGAAAGGCATTTTGGCGATCGACTATGTCGTGCCGGATTATTACGCGCTGCGGCCGAAGAAATGCATGGGCGGCTGGGGCCGGCAATTCTTCAACATCTCGCCCGCCGGCAAGATCCTGCCCTGCCACGCCGCCGAGAGCATCACCGGGCTCGAATTCGAGTCGGTACGCTCCAATCATTCGATCGCCTGGATCTGGCAGAATTCGGAAGCCTTCAATCGCTATCGCGGCACCGGCTGGATGCCGGAGCCGTGCCGGAGCTGCGAGTTCAAGGAAGTCGATTTCGGCGGCTGCCGCTGCCAGGCCTTCGCGCTGACCGGCGATGCCGGCAATACCGATCCAGCCTGCACGCTTTCGCCTCTGCATGAGCAGATCTTCAAACTCGCGGAATCTGAGGCCGCCGCCGACAACAAGCGTTTCATCTATCGCAACTTCGCCGGCGGCACGCTGGAGACAGAAGGCGATCATGGCGCCTGACGCCGATGCGGGGAAATCGTCACGCCATCGCTCCGATCCGTTTGCACCGCTGACCTCGGAGCAGTTGCCCGTCGGCGACGGCCACGAGATCTATGTCGAAAGCGTCGGCCGTGTTGGCGGCATGGCAGCCGTGTACCTGCATGGCGGCCCCGGCAGCGGCTGCCAGCCGGATCACCGGCGATTGTTCGATCCGGAGCGCTTTCACGCAGTGCTGTTCGACCAGCGCGGCGCCGGGCGCAGCCGCCCCAAGGGCGGCCGCGAGCATAACACGACGCCGCATCTGATCGCGGACATGGAAAAAATCCGCGAGAAATTCGGCTTCGAGCGCTGGATGGTGGTCGGCGGCTCCTGGGGCGCGACACTGGCGTTGGCCTATGCGCAGGCGCATCCGAAGCGCGTCACCGGCATCGTGTTGCGTGCCACGTTTCTCGGCACCCGCGCCGAACTTGAAGGCGCGTTCTATCGCGCGCTGCCGCGCTTCTATCCCGAGCTCTACGAGGATTTCCTCAACGTGCTGCCGCCGGACGAGCGCGCTCATCCGATCGAAGCATATTATCGGCGCATCCTCGATTCCGATGCGGCAATTCACAGTCCCGCCGCGCGCGCCTGGGGCGAGACCGAACGGATTCTCTCCGAACATGCGCCGTCACGGGACCGGCTCGACTCCGCCGCGCTGAATTCATCCGGCGCGTTGCCCTCAACGCCGTTCATGGAAGCGCACTATTTCCAGAACGACTGCTTCATGAAGCCCGATCAATTGATGACCGAGGCCGGCCAGCTCGCCGAAATTCCCGGCATTATCGTGCAGGGCCGCTATGATCTGCTATGCCCGCCGGCGACATCCTACGCGCTGGCGGCGAAGTGGCCGCGTTCCGAAGTTCGCATTGTCGGCGGCGCCGGCCATTCGCTGTACGATCCCGGCATCCGCGATGCCGTGATGAAAGCGATCGCCGATCTCGCTTCCAGGATTGCCGTATAATATAAAAGGACCGCGCAAAATGCCGATAGCCGGAAAAGGCATGCTGCTGACGTCGATGGATGTGGATGCCGCCGACGAAGCCGAATTCAACCGCTGGTACGATCGCGAACATCTCGAAGAACGGGTCGCGATCCCAGGCTTTCTTGAAGCGCGGCGCTACGTCGCGCATCAGGCCAGCCCGAAATATCTCAGCCTTTATTCCACCGCGGAATTCGAGGTACTGGACAGTCCGGCCTATCGCACGGCACTGGCCAACCAGACCGAATGGTCGAAGGCCAATATCAACCGCTTCAAAAACATGATCCGCGCCGTCGCACACATCACGATCAGCCGCGGCACCGGACGTGGCGCTGTGCTCGGCATCATCCGGCTGCGTCCTGATGCTACCGGTAAGGATGCATTGCGCGCGGCGTTACATGATCAGCTCGATCCGAGCGATCGCGACGGCATCATCTCCATGCATCTGATGGAGAACGATCCCGCCTTGTCCAAACCACTCACCGACAACGCATCCGATTCCGATCCCGGCGCGGGTGACTGGTTTGTGTTGATCGACGGTACAAACGTTGCCGCGATCGAGACAGCGGTAGCGGCGCTAATTGCCGCACCCAAATTGGCGGTAATTTCGAAAGGTATTTACCGCCTGATGTGGGATTTGGCGAAGAGCGACATTTCAGCGGCCTGAACGCGGCACAACGTCGTTCGTGCGCATGTTGCACCGCCGCAAAATCGCGGTGCGACATTCACTCTCATGTATTGTCAGCCATGAAAACAGCGGATCGCGCAAAATTGCCTTTGTGCATCATCTGGAATGGCTCTAATAAGATAAGCCTATGATCCCATTCGAAAACCATAAGGACGCCGGTTGAGCGTCCGACGGAAAAAATAAGGCTGCGCTCTTGTATTGGCGCGGACATGGTAGGAATGAAACCGACTGATATCTCGGCGCCCGACTACTTTCATAAGGTCGTGGATTGCCAATGGGCCTGCCCCGCACACACCCCCGTTCCCGAATACATCCGATTGATTGCTGAGGGTCGCTACAGCGACGCCTACATGATCAATTGGAAATCCAACGTGTTTCCGGGAATCCTCGGGCGCACCTGCGACCGACCATGCGAGCCGGCGTGCCGCCGTGGCCGCGTCGAGGAAACGCCGGTCGCGATCTGCCGCTTGAAGCGCGTCGCCGCCGACTTCAAAGATGACGTCAAGGGACGGATGCCGAAGCTCGCGGCAAAAAACGGTAAGAGGGTTGCGATCGTCGGCGGCGGCCCCGCCTCGCTCGCGGTCGCCCGTGACCTCGCACCACTCGGTTATCACTGCACCGTGTTCGATTCCGACCCCAAGGCCGGCGGCATGATGCGGTCCCAGATTCCGAAATTCCGCCTGCCGGATTCGGTGATCGACGAGGAAACCAATTACATCCTCGATCTCGGGATCGAGTTCAAAGGTGGCCATCGCATCGACAGCCTGAAGAAGCTGCTGACTGAAAATTACGATGCGATCTTCGTCGGCTCCGGTGCGCCGCGTGGCCGCGAGCTCGAGCTGCCGGGCCGCAAGGAAGCGGCGAAAAACATTCACATCGGCATCGACTGGCTCTCCAGCGTTTCGTTCGGCCACACTGACAAGATCGGCAAGCGCGTGATCGTGCTGGGCGGCGGCAACACCGCGATGGATTGCTGCCGCACCGCCCGCCGCCTCGGCGGCGAGGACGTGAAGGTGATCGTGCGTTCCGGCTTCGAGGAAATGAAGGCGAGCCCCTGGGAAAAGGAAGACGCCATCCATGAGGATATTCCGATCCTCAACTTCATGGTCCCGGTCGCGTTCGTGCACGACAACGGCAAGCTCACCGGCGTCACCTTCCAGAAGGTGAAGGCCGAATATGACGACAAGGGCCGGCGCAACCTGGTCCTGTCGGGCGAGCCGGACCAGACAATTCCCTGCGACGACGTGCTGGTGGCGGTCGGCCAGGAGAACGCATTCCCCTGGATCGAGCGCGACTGCGGCGTCGAGTTCGACAAATGGAACATGCCCAAGGTCGACCAGAACACCATGGGCTCGACCAATCCGAAGGTGTTCTTTGGCGGCGACGCCGCGTTCGGCCCGAAGAACATCATCTGGGCGGTTGCGCACGGCCATGACGCTGCGCTATCGATCCACAAACTGCTGTCCGGCGAGGACGTCAACGAGCGGCCGTTGCCCGAGGTGCACATCTCCTCGCAGAAGATGGGCATCCACGAATGGAGCTACGATAACGATATCTCCAGCGACAAGCGCTACAAGGTGCCGCATCGCGACAAAGTTATCGCGCTCAAGGACATCCGCACCGAGGTCGAGCTCGGCTATGACGTCAAGCTCGCGCTTGGCGAAGCCCAGCGCTGCCTGAACTGCGACATCCAGACGGTGTTCACGGCGCCGTTGTGCATCGAATGCGACGCCTGCGTCGACATCTGCCCGATGGACTGCATCACCTTCACAGCCAACGAAGATGAAGCCGATCTGCGGCAGCATCTGAAGGCCCCTTCACCGCATCCGGAACAGGCACTCTATGTCGCCGACGGCCTCAAGACCGGCCGCGTGATGGTCAAAGACGAAGACGTCTGCCTCCATTGCGGCCTGTGCGCCGAACGTTGTCCCACCGGCGCGTGGGACATGCAGAAATATCTCATCGATATGACACAAGCGGGATCATCATGTCCGTCCAAAGCCCGATCAGCAGCGTAAACGACTTCGTCGTCCGCTTCGCCAACGTCAACGGTTCCGGTTCGGCAAGCGCCAACGAGCTGTTCGCCCGCTCGATCCTGCGCCATGGCGTGCCAGTATCGCCGCGCAACGTGTTCCCGTCCAACATCCAGGGTCTGCCGACCTGGTATGAAGTGCGGGTCACGGAAGATAACCATCTCGGCGCCCGCGGCGGCATCGACATGATGGTGGCGATGAACCCGCAGACCTGGGACAAGGACGTCGCCTCGATCGAGCCCGGCGGCTATCTGTTCTACAATTCGACCAAGCCGATGCCGACGTCGAAATTTCGCCCCGACATTACCGTGATCGGCGTGCCGCTGACCGCGATCACGAATTCGACCTATACCGATCCGCGCCAGCGCCAATTGTTCAAGAACATCATCTATCTCGGCGCGATGTGCGCGCTGCTCGACATGGATGCGAAGCTGGTCGAGCAGTTGATCGGCGAGCAGTACAAGGGCAAGGAAAAGCTCCTGTCCTCCAACATTCACGCGCTGCATCTCGGCCGCGACTTTGCGCTGCAAAACCTGAAATGCCCGATCGGTCTGCGGGTCAAGAAGTCAGACAAAGTCGGCGACCGCATCTTCCTGGAAGGCAACAGCGCCGCCGCCCTCGGCGCGGTCTATGGCGGCGCCACGGTCTGCGCGTGGTACCCGATCACGCCGTCGTCGTCGCTGGCCGATGCCTTCACCAGCCACTGCAAGAAACTGCGGCACGACCCCGAAACCGGCAAGGCCAATTACGCCATCGTTCAGGGCGAGGACGAACTCGCCTCGATCGGCATCGTGATCGGCGCATCCTGGAACGGCGCCCGCGCCTTCACCGCGACCTCCGGTCCCGGCATCTCGCTGATGACGGAGTTTATCGGCCTGTCCTACTTCGCCGAAATTCCCGCCGTGATCATGAACGTGCAGCGCGCCGGCCCCTCGACCGGCATGCCGACGCGGACCCAGCAGTGCGACATCATCGCCTGCGCCTACGCTTCGCATGGCGATACCAAGCATGTGCTGCTGTTCCCGGAAGATCCGGCGGAAGCGTTCGAGTTCGCCGCGCAGGCATTTGATCTGGCCGAACGGCTACAGACCACGATCTTCCTGATGCTCGACCTCGACATCGGCATGAACCACCGGCTGTGCCGCCCGCTGAAATGGGACGACGCCCGGCAATATGACCGCGGCAAGGTGATGACCGCTGAGATGCTCGACGAGGGCCGTGACTTCGGCCGCTACCTCGACGTCGATGGCGACGGCATCCCGTTCCGCACCTATCCCGGCACCCACCCCACCAAGGGCTCGTATCTTCACCCGCGGTACCTCGCGCGACCGCTACGCGCGATATTCCGAGGAAGGTTCGGTTTACGCCGACAACATGCAGCGGCTGCTGCGCAAGTTCGAGACCGCCCAGGACATGGTGCCGCGGCCGCTGCAGGCTAACGCCGCCAAGCCCACCAAATACGGTGTGATCTATTTCGGCTCGACTGCGCCGGCGATGGACGAGGCAATCGGCATCCTGGAAGCACGCGGCCATCAGCTCGACCGGCTTCGTATCCGCGCCTTCCCGTTCCATTCCAGCGTTGCGAGCTTCATCGCCGACCACGATTTTGTCTACGTGGTCGAACAGAACCGCGATGCGCAGCTTCGTCAGCTGATCGTCAACGAAAATGGCATCGATCCGGTACGGCTGGTGCCGATCCTGCACTATGACGGCACACCGATCACCGCGCGCTTCATCGCGGGCGCGATCGGCGACCATCAGGACCAGCTCAAGGTGACCCCGCTTCGCAAGGTGAAGTCATGACCTACATCGCCAAGCCGAAATTCCAGCATCCAGGCCTGCCGAAAAACGATCTCGGCTACACCCACCGCGATTACGAGGGCAAGATCTCGACGCTGTGCGCCGGCTGCGGCCACAACTCGATCACGGCCTCGATCATCGAAGCCTGTTACGAGCTCTCGATCGAGCCGCATCGCGTCGCCAAGATCTCCGGCATCGGCTGCTCGTCGAAAACGCCGGATTATTTCCTCGGCAATTCCCACGGCTTCAATTCGGTGCACGGCCGTATGCCGTCGGTCTTGACCGGCGCCAATCTCGCCAACCGCGATCTGATCTATCTCGGGGTGTCCGGCGACGGCGACAGCGCCTCGATCGGCTTCGGCCAGTTCGCGCATTCGATCCGGCGCGGCGTCAACATGACCTATATCGTCGAGAACAACGGCGTCTACGGCCTTACCAAGGGACAGTTCTCGGCCACCGCCGACCGAGGTTCGAAATCCAAGAAGGGCGTCACCAACACCGACAGCGCGATCGACCTGGTCGCCATTGCCCTGCAGTTGGGCGCTAGCTTCGTGGCGCGCAGCTTCTCCGGCGACAAGACCCAATTGGTGCCGCTGATCGCGGCCGCGATCCAGCACAAGGGCGCAGCCTTTATCGACGTGGTCAGCCCCTGCATTGCTTTCAACAACCATGCGGGTTCGACCAAGAGCTTTGATTATGTCCGTGAGCACAACGATGCGGTGAACCGGCTCGACGTCATCACCGGCCGCGATCCGATCACGGTCGATTACGCGCCGGGATCGGTCACCGTGGTCGAGCAGCACGACGGCACCAAGCTGGCGCTGCGCAAGCTCGACGCCGATTACGATCCGCATGATCGGCTGGGCGCGATGACGTTCCTGCAGAAGCACGCCGCCAAGGGCCAGATCGTCACCGGACTGCTCTACGTCGATCCGGACTCGGAAGATCTGCACACCCACCTCAACACGGTGGACACGCCGCTGAACCAGCTCGGCGAAAAGACCCTGTGCCCGGGCAACACCGCGCTGGACAAGATCAACGCCAGCCTGCGCTAGGTCTGGCGCAAGCGGGGGAGCAGCCGCGCCATGCGAGAGGAGGAGGGGGGGGGGGGGGGGGGGGGGGGGGGGGGGGGGGGGGGGGGGGGGGGGGGGGGGGGGGGGGGGGGGGGGGGGGGGGGGGGGGGGCGCGGCCCAATGCCAGCGGGAACTCGCGGTACTGCGGGGGGGGGGGGGGGGGGGGGGAGTGGGGGAGGGGAGGTGGGGGGGGTGGGGTGTGGGTGGGGGGGGGGGAGGTGGAAGGAGAAAAAGATAAAAGTGACTAGGAAACTAAAGTCCGTGCGCTGCGCCATGGCGCAGGGTCGCAAGCGCGATCGAACCGACTTTACTTGATCCTGACCGTAATCTTTTCCGATACGACCGGAGGATTGAACGGATAATGACTGGCATCGCCCAACACCAGCTGAAGCGTATGCTTGCCGGGTGGAAGCTCGATCCGGGCCTCGGTTTGCCCCGCGCCAAAATGAAGGTGTGACTTGTCTTGCGGGATCGGCTCCTTGGGGTCGATCGGTTCGTTCACATCGATAAGCAAATGGTGATGGCCGCTGTTTTGGTAATTGTCGCCGGCATGCGTCACGCCCATGTTGCGCAGGCCGAAACGGGCCCAGAACCCGCCCTTGATCGTTGCGCCGTTCTGCGGCCAGATAAAATACAGCGACGCATCCGGCGGCGCGGGCTTTCCCTGGGCGTCGGCAACGCTCGGCAACAACACAAGCGCCGCGGCTAGCATGACAAGGCGGGCGATCTTCATGGAACGCGTTCCTTCGTGTCGGGATTAGGCCCTAGGGCGATAGAGCGACCCGGAATCCATGGGTCGGATATCGAACGTTGGTATCGTAATTGTCGCGATTGGCCGGCCGCACATAGCGCGCATCGTTCTTCCAAGAGCCGGACCGG
The DNA here is from genome assembly GCA_963738105.1 of uncultured Alphaproteobacteria bacterium. GTDB lineage: Bacteria > Pseudomonadota > Alphaproteobacteria > Rhizobiales > Xanthobacteraceae > Bradyrhizobium. Next base: position 59,239 of record CAVTWC010000028.1, read on the forward strand.
ATAACGTGAGAGGTACAATCACCGCTGACCCACGGCGAACCGTCTGTCGGGGCGCCCTGGTAGCTCTTGTGCCAACAATCCTCTACCCACTGATCGACACCGCCGCCCATGTCATAGAGCCCAAATGGATTGGGTTTAAAATTGCCAACCTTGACCGGCTGGTCGGCGGCTGAGACGTCGGCGCAGTCCTTGCAATTCGTCATGCCGGATTGCAGCTGATCACCCCACCAATATTTCGTCTGCGTTCCTCCGCGCGCGGCATATTCCCATTCGGCTTCGCTCGGAAGCCGGTAAGGCTTTCGCGTGGCATCCGCGAGCCAGGCGACATATTGCTTGGCATCGCTCCAACTTACATTTGAGATGGGCGCATCATCTTTCCCGGTCGCCACGAACCCGCATGCTTTTGCGGCCGCGCATTCATTCCACTGCCGGACAGTAATCGGGTATATGCTAATCGAGAACGGCTTGATCGTTACCTGATGGATCGGCCGTTCGGAAATGTCGTCATTGCTGCCCATCGCAAAACTGCCGCCCTGGAGCGCCTTCATTTCAGGCTCCTGGACCGACGCAGCCGCCTGCGGCGCCGGAGGCGCTGGCTGCGGCAGCAGCGCTCCCTGTTTCACTGCAGGAACCCCTGAAGGAGCCGGTTGAGGCTGGGGCGAAGCCTGTTGCGTGGGAGATGGAGGCGGAGGCGCGGCCGGCTGCGGCTGCTTCGCAGCGGGCGGCGGCAAGGCAGGCGATTGTGCGGAAGGCGCGACCGGAGCGGCGCCCTGATCCGCGACTTTACGGTGCGGCTGCAGAAGCATGTACCAGAGAACGCCGCCTGCGATGATCAATAGAGCCGTGCTCAGCAGGAAAATCAGAATGTTCTCGCGCCGTTTTCGGGTCTTGTTGAAGGCAGCGACATCCGGAAGCACGCGGTAAACTCGCACCGGATCGGTGATGTTCTTGACTTTGCGGTCCCCGAGCAATTCATAGCCACAGACCAGTTTGTGCTTTATCTGTTCGTAAATGCCGCCTGAGATGTAAACTTGGCCGGGATCGGCAATGCCCTCGAGGCGCGAGGCAATATTGACGCCGTCACCATAAACGTCGTCCGGCTCGATGATAACGTCGCCCAAATTGACGCCGATCCGATACTCGATCCGATAATGCGTCGGAAGCGAGGCGTTGCGGCCAACCAAATTCTGCTGAATGACGATGCTGCACCGGACAGCTTCAACAGGGCTGTCGAAAATCGCAATAAAGCCGTCGCCAGTCGTTTTGACGAGTTTGCCGTTGTGCTCTGTAATGCTGGGCTCGATGAGGTCGCGCTCGATCCGCTTGACGCGAGTGTGCGTTCCTTCTTCGTCCAGTTGCATCAGACGGCTGTAGCCCGCGATATCGCCGGCGACGATCGCAGCAAGGCGTCGTGGCGACGCGCCGCTCGGCGGCTCGCCCTGTCTGTTCGATTTGAAGTCGCGGATTTCACCCATGGCGTGGGTCTCCTGCAACCGAGCGCAAACCGTCCCCCGAGATCAAAGCTGGATCAGTAAGTTACCATATTGCCGCCTGAGGCAAGCCGCGTCACTGGGCCGCATCAGCGTTTGAGGTAACGTTTAGGTGCGCGGAATGTAATCAAACGTGAGTACTCGCCTCGGGCGCAACCGCACACCTCGGAAATTGCGCTGGTCCGGCGCTCCTGAGCACCGGACCCTCGTCTGTGCCTTATTTGTCGCCGAGGATATCGCCGAACAACACCCAGGTCTTGCCGTCGAAGCGCGCCATCTGGACTTGCCGGATCGGTGTGACATCGCTCGGGTCGTTCTGGACCTTGATGCCGGGCAGCAGCATCGGCATCGCGAGACCGCTTAAACTGGTGGACTGCTTGATGATATTCTCGCGGCTGAGGTCGTCCTTGCAGTTCTTCAGCACTTCCACCATGATTTGCGCCACGGTGTAGCCCTGCACGTTGAAGAGATCGCCAGTGCTCGCGCTCGGCTGGTACTTCTTCATCCAGGCCGTGAAATCCTTCACCGCCGGATCGTCCGCCCAACGCGCATCGTTCGGGTCCTTGAGGTAAAGCCCGGTCACCACGCCGATGGTATTTTCCAGGCCGGCGGGCTGCAGCACCGCGGAGACCGAGTTGGAAACCGTCGGCAGGACGATCAACGGCTTCCAGCCCATCTCGCCGGCCTTCCTGATCGCTTGCGCGGCGAATTTAGGTGTCGCTTCCGCGAAGAAAACATCAGCGCCGGATTCGCGCATTGTGACCATCTGGGAATCGATCGTCGGATCGGTGGTCTGGTAAGTCGTCTCCGAGACCAGTTGCTTGATGTGATCGCCCAGCCCCGCCTTGAAGCCGCGCAAATAATCCTTGCCGGCATCCTCATTGGGCGTGATGATAGCGATCTTTGCATCCGGTTTCGTTTTCAGCACATATTGGGCGTAGAGCTTGCCTTCCAGTTCGTAGGTCGGATTGAAGCCGACCGTCCACGGGAACTGCTTCGGGTCATTCCAGCGCGTCGCGCCGGAGGAAACAAAGATCTGCGGTACATGCTTGCCGTTGAGATATTTCTGCACGGAGATGTTGGGCGCAGTGCCAACCGAGCTGAACATCGCCAGCACTTCATCCTGCTCCACAAGCTTGCGCGTCTGTTCGACCGTCTTGGGCGCGGAATACGCGTCATCCAAGGTCTCGAAGTCGATCTTGCGGCCGTTGATGCCGCCTTGATCGTTGATCATCTGGAAGTAGGCAGCTTCCGCGCGCGCGATCGTGCCATAGGCCGACGCTGGCCCGCTATAGGGCGCGGTATTTCCGAGCTTGATGGTGGTATCGGCTGCGGAGGATGCCGTGACAGGAAGTATCGAGAGCGCAACGCCGGCCAGTGAGACAGCGAGAAGTCGGATTCGAGTTGGCAAGTTCTTGGTCCTTTTTTTGTTCTTTAACGCGGCGCACCCTATTTACTTGACGCAGGCAACGCAAATCACGCGGGCGAATTCCGCGAGCCGGTAATTCACTGCAAGGTGACCATCGCACGCACGCGATTGTGTGCTACTCGACAGGCTTGTTGTTGATGTTGACGACGGTGCATTTGGCGGCAGCGGCTGGCGTGCAGAAGCCGAGTGCATCCTTGACGGCTTCATCGACGCTTCGGCGGCCGGTCGCCCAACCAAAATGCGAACCGCCGCCGATCACGAAGGCCTTGTTCGGTCCGCTGTCGAGATAGGTCTTGAAGGTGTCGCGGCCGCGTTTGTTGAGGCTCGATGGCGACGGCACGTTCGGCGTCGATATGTCGATCGGCCGGTCCCGCAGCACGAGATTGTCCGACGCGAGATAACGGTCGACGATCGGCGACCAGATCGGAATCCCACCCGCGCTGAACAGCGTGTGACCGTCATCACCGAATGCTGCTGTCTTGACATAAGTGACGTGGCCACCCGCATTCGAGAACGCACCGGTCAACCGCGCCGTTAATGGCGGACCGAAAAAATGATCGTTCTCGGCAGAAACCCACAACAGCGGCACCCGCGAGGTATTGCCGTATTGGGCGAACGCTGCAACCAGGCGATTTTCGCTGCACACCGTATCGGGCCCCGACGATCCCCGCCCCGGCGCAAACGCAATGGCCGCGGCAAGATCCTGCGGCGCCATCGCGGTCAACGCCACCGTTGCGAAACCGCCGGCGGAAACACCGACGCTGATCCATTTGCCTTTGCTGACATAGGCCTGGCTGCTCATGAATTTTGCGACCGCGGCGATATCGCTCGCCCCGGCCAATCCCGCTTTGGCGTAATCCGGATCGGAACAGCCGCTATAGGTCTCGGCCCATTCGCCCTGCGAACGGCCATAGCCGCGGCGCAGGAAAGCCACCGCGACCCAACCTCGCCGCGCGAACTCGACCGCCTCCGCCCATCGGCCATAGGGCGACATTTTGGGGCGGTCCTCGGCGTCGCGGGGCGAGCCGTGGTTGATCACGGCGAGCGGATGCGGCTGGCCGTCGTCCGGCCGGACCACAATGGCCTCCAATTGGAGTGGGCCACGGCCGCTCACCCCCATGATTTCTGCCGGGATTTGTAACGCGTCCAACCGGACGCCCTCGGCGCGCACCTGTCCAAACGACAGCGCGGCTGCCAGCAGCGTTGAGTACGCCAGCATAAATCCAGCAAATCCAAAGCCTTTGGTAGAAACCATCGACCCCGCCACCCCCGTTGCGCAGCCCGCCAGCTTAACATGCGGATATGTCATCCCTGCCCTGCCGTGATCAAAAAATGACGGTGGCAGCGCCGCTAAACAGCCAATTTCCGGGATCGATATGTTGCGTATGGCGTTATGCTCTGGGCACCCGCATATTCTATTGGTCATTACCCAGATCGGCTCTCGCCGCAAACAGACATCACAACAGACATTGGCTCCCGCCAGAACTGCCCCAAAAGCCGAAACATCGACCAACCCGGACAGAAGCAGGCACCATGAATCCCGTCAAAGCACTCGAAAGCCACGGCCAGGCGGTCTGGCTGGATTTCCTCGCCCGCGGCTTCATCGCCAAGGGCGACCTGAAAAAGCTGATCGACACCGACGGCGTCAAAGGCGTCACGTCGAACCCATCGATCTTCGAGAAGGCGATCGGCAGCTCGGACGAATATGACGCGCCGATCGGCCAGGCGCTGAAAAAGGGCGACCGGCCGGTGTCCGAATTGTTCGAACATCTCGCGGTCGAGGATATCCAGCATGCCGCCGATGTGCTGCGCCCGGTCTATGATCACCTCGCGGGCCATGACGGTTTCGTCAGCCTGGAAGTGTCGCCCTATCTCGCGATGGATACCAAAGGCACCATTGTCGAGGCCGAGCGGCTCTGGAAGGAAGTCGATCGCAGGAATCTGATGGTCAAGGTGCCCGCGACCGCGCCGGGCCTGCCGGCGATCCAGCATCTGATCGGCGAAGGCATCAGCATCAACATCACACTGCTGTTTTCGCAGAAGGTCTATGTGCAGGTGGCCGAGGCCTATCTTGCCGGGCTCGAAAAATACGTCGCCAAGGGCGGCGATCCCTCTCATATCGCAAGTGTCGCCAGCTTCTTCGTCAGCCGCATCGATAGCGCGGTCGACAAGCAGCTCGACGAGAAGATCGCCAAGGCCAACGACCCGACCGAGAAGGAACGGCTGGCCGCGCTGAAAGGCAAGGTCGCGATCGCCAACGCCAAACTCGCTTATGTGGAATACAAGCGGCTGTTTTCGGGCGCGCGCTGGGACAAGCTGGCCGCCAAAGGAGCAAAACCGCAGCGGCTGTTGTGGGCTTCGACCGGCACCAAGAACAAGGACTACAGCGATGTGCTCTATGTCGAGGAATTGATCGGCCCCAACACGGTCAACACCGTTCCGCCCGCGACGCTCGACGCCTTCCGCGATCACGGCAAGTTGCGCAACAGCCTCGAAGAGAATGTCGAGGACGCCCGGCACGTGCTCGCCGAACTCGAGAAGTCCGGCATCTCGCTCGATGCGATCACCGCCGAACTGGTCAAGGATGGCGTCAAGCAATTTGCCGACGCCGCCGACAAGCTCTACGGCGCGGTCGCGCACAAGCGCGTTACCGTGCTGGGCGGGAGCATCGACCGGCAGGCCTTCGCGCTCGGCGGCAGCTTGAGCAAAGCGGTCGAGAAAAGCACCGAGGATTGGCGTGCCTCGGCCAAGATACGCGCGCTCTGGCACCACGACAAATCGGTCTGGACCGGCGACGACGAGAACAAATGGCTGGGCTGGCTGATCAGCCCGGCATCGGCCGATATCAACGACTACGAAGATTTCCAGCATCGGGTGAAGGGACAGAATTTCACCGACGCGGTCGTGCTTGGCATGGGCGGATCGAGCCTCGGGCCGGAAGTGCTGGCGCAAACCTTCGACAAGCAGCCGGGCTATCCGAAGCTGCATGTGCTCGATTCTACCGACCCGGCGCAGGTGCGCGCGATGCAAGCCTCGATCAACCTCGCCGACACGTTGTTCATCGTGTCGAGCAAGTCCGGCGGCACCACCGAACCGAACGTGATGAAGGATTACTTCTTCGAACGGGTCTCCGAGACGATCGGCGCCGACAAGGCTGGCCATCGGTTTATCGCGGTCACCGATCCGGGCTCGTCCTTGCAGAAGGTGGCGGCAAAGCAGGGTTTTGCCCGCACCTTCTATGGCGATCCCACCATCGGCGGACGTTATTCGGTGTTGTCACCGTTCGGACTGGTGCCGGCGGCGGCGGCGGGCATCGACCTGCGCACGCTGATCACGCATACGATGGCGATGGTGCGCTCTTGCGGACCGGACGTGCCGCCGCATGAAAATCCGGGCGTGCAGCTCGGTCTTGCGATGGGCCTCGCCGGCCTCGAAGGCCGCGACAAGGTGACGATCCTGTCGTCGGAGAAGATCGCCGATTTCGGCGCCTGGGCCGAACAGCTGATTGCGGAGTCCACCGGCAAGGATGGCAAGGGCTTGATCCCGATCGACGGCGAGACGCTGGGCGACGTGTCTCAATACGGCAACGATCGCTTCTTCATCGACATCCGCACCGAAGGCGAAAGCGATTCCTCACATGATGCCAAACTGAGCGCGCTGGAAAAGGCCGGTCATCCGGTGGTGCGCATCGTGATGAAATCGATCGAGCATATCGGCCAGGAGTTCTTCCGCTTCGAAATGGCGGTCGCGGTGGCTGGCTCGGTGCTCGGCATCAATCCGTTCAACCAGCCCGATGTCGAAGCCGCCAAGATCAAGACCCGCGAATTGACCGCGGCATTCGAGAAAACCGGATCCTTGCCCTCCGAGCATCCGGTGGTCTCCACCGATCATGTCGACATCTACACCGACGACAACAACGCCGCGGCGCTGCGCAAGGCGGGCGCCAACGGCGATCTCGGCTCCTGGCTGAAGGCGCATCTGGCGCGCTCCGGCACCCACGATTATGTCGCGCTGCTCGCCTATATCGAGCGCAACGCGGCCCATATCGGCAATCTGCAGCACATGCGGCTCGCGGTCCGCGACAGCCGTCATGTCGCGACCTGCGCCGAATTCGGCCCGCGCTTCCTGCATTCGACCGGGCAGGCCTACAAGGGCGGACCGGACAGCGGCGTCTTCCTGCAGATCACCGCCGACGACGCCAGAGATCTCGCCGTGCCCGGCCAGAAGGCCAGCTTTGGCGTGATCAAGGCGGCCCAGGCCCGCGGCGATTTCGGCGTGCTGACCGAACGCGGCCGGCGCGCGCTCCGCGTCCACCTCAAGGGCGATCTGGCATCCGGCTTGCAAATGCTGGATGCAGCCATCACGGAAGCGC
>CAVTWC010000029.1:0-258967 GCA_963738105.1 uncultured Alphaproteobacteria bacterium
GCGGAAGCGACCTCCAAGCTTGGGCTCGCCCATATCGTGATCACCTCGGTGGACCGCGACGATCTCGCCGACGGCGGCGCCGAGCATTTCGCGCAAACCATCCGCGCGATCCGGCGCGGTGCCCGACCACGACGATCGAGATCCTGATGCTGGATTTCCTGCGCAAGCCCGGCGCACTCGAAGTCGTGGTGGCGGCCAAGCCCGATGTGTTTAACCACAATCTGGAGACAGTGCCGTCGGGCTATCTGACGGTGCGGCCGGGCGCGCGTTACTTCCATTACCGGCTGTTGCAACGGGTCAAGGAGATCGATCCCACCATTTTCACCAAGTCCGGCATCATGGTCGGGCTTGGCGAGGAACGTCATGAAGTGCTGCAGGTGATGGATGATCTGCGCACCGCCGAGGTCGATTTCCTCACCATCGGGCAATATCTGCAGCCCACCCGCAAGCATCACGCCGTCATGCGCTATGTGCCGCCGGACGAATTCGCCGGCTACGAGAAGGTCGCCTATACCAAGGGTTTCCTGATGGTGTCGGCGAGCCCGCTGACCCGCTCGTCGCACCACGCCGGCGAAGATTTCGCGAAACTGAAAGCAGCGCGGGCGGCGATCTCCCGCTGAGCGTTTGTTAATGCCAAGATTTTCCAGCAAGCGCCGGGTTCGTCACACCGCGTCCCAGATGTTCGATCTGGTGGCCGACGTCGAGCGCTATCCCGAATTCGTGCCGTTGTGCCATTCGTTGAAGGTTCGGCAACGCACGCTGAAGGAGGACGGCACAGAGGTCGTCGTCGCCGACATGACGGTGTCGTTCAAGCTGATCCGGGAATCCTTCACCAGCCGGGTGACGCTGGACCGTCCCAATCTGAAAATCCTGGTGGAGTATTTGCGGGGGCCGTTTTCCAATCTCGAAAATCGCTGGACCTTCGAGCGAAATCCGAGACCGACTGCGATGTCGGTTTTTCCTGAGTACGAATTCAAGAGCCGGATGCTCGCGATGGTGATGGGCACGATGTTCGATGCCGCGTTCCAGCGCTTTGCGGCGGCGTTCGAAAAGCGCGCCGATGTGGTCTACGGCAAGCCGGGTGTTATCGGTTCGTCGTAGCGGTTTATGCCCGCGTCGGGCGCCGCCGTTTGACCGTGGTGCCGCGCGACGAACGGGCGACGCGCGGCCGCAAGCGGGTGGTGGCTTCGCGGCGAGGTTTTGCGGGTGGTTGGGGACCGCGCGCCAGCTCCATCAGCATCCGCAACGCTTCCACGACGGAGCGTTGGCGCACGGTGGTACGACCGATCGCGCCGAAACGGCACTCGCGATGCAGGATTCGTCCGTCGCGAGCGGCGACGGCGAAGTGCACGAGGCCGACAGGTTTGCCCGGGGTCGCGCCGCCGGGGCCTGCGATGCCGGTGATGGATACCGCCAGATCGACGCCGGCTTTTTCCAGCGCGCCGATCGCCATCGCGGTCGCGGTTTCCTTGCTGACCGCGCCGAAGGTTGCAAGGGTCGTCGTCTTGACGCCGAGCATCGCGCGCTTGGCGTCGTTGGAATAGGTCACGAAACCGCGGTCGATCACGTCGGAGGAACCGGGGACATCGGTCAACGCGCCGGCGACCAATCCGCCCGTGCAGGATTCCGCCGTTGCGATCGTCAGCTTGCGCATCCGGCACAAATCGAGCAGCGCGCGGGAGAGGGCACGGGCGTCGCTGCCGCTCATGTCAGTCGCTCCAGCTCGGGAGACGGATGGTGGCGCTTGCGGTTGCGGCGATGCCTTCCTCGCGGCCGGTAAAGCCGAGCCGTTCGCTGGTGGTCGCTTTCACCGCGACACGGGAGATGTTGAGGCCGGTGATCTCGGCGATCCGTGCCCGCATGATGTCGCGCAATGGGCCGATTTTCGGCCGCTCGCAGATCAGCGTTACTTCGAGATTGGCGATGCGGCCGCCGCGCGCGGTGACGCGATCGACCGCGTATTTCAGGAAGGTCGGAGGCCGCGCCTTTCCACTTCATGTCGCTGGGCGGAAAATGCGAGCCGATATCGCCATCGGCCAACGCGCCGAGAATGGCATCGACCAGCGCATGCAGGCCGACATCGCCGTCGGAATGGGCGAGAAATCCGCGGGTGTGCGGCACGCGAATGCCGCAGATCATCAGATGATCGCCCTCGCCAAAGGCATGAACGTCGTAACCGGTGCCGGTCCTGACGTCGCCGAGCAGGCGGCGAGACGGGCTTCTTCGCGCGCAAAATCTTCCGGTGTCGTCAGTTTCATGTTCCCAGCATCGCCTTCAAAGGTCGCCACCGTCAATCCCGCCCATTCCGCGAGCGCGGCGTCGTCGGTGAAATCGTTGCGTCCTTCGTGCGCGGCGCGGCGGTGCGCCTCGAGAATGGCATCGAAGCGGAACGACTGCGGTGTCTGCGCAATTCGCAGGTGCGCGCGCTCCGGCGTGGCTTCGAATCGCCGGTCGCGCCGACCAGCTTGATCGTATCGGCGACCGGGATCGCGGGAACGGCAGCGCCGGTGCGGATGCCGCGTCGATCGCGCGCGAAATCAAGGCTGCCGAAACGAAAGGGCGCGCGGCGTCATGGATGAGCACGATGTCGGGCTTCTCGTCGCAAGCGCTTCGAGTCCGGCGACGTACCGATGCCTGTCGCGTCGCGCCGCCTTTGTCGGGGAGCATGGCGCAGCCCGCGCACTGCGTCATTGAACACCGCGGTATCGTCCGGATTCACGACCGGCTGTACCGCGAACAGTTGCGGATGGCTGGCAGAATGGCTCCATCGCCCGATAGATCACCGGCTGGCCGCCGATCGATCGATATTGCTTCGGTCCGCCTACGCCTGCGCGAAGGCCGCGTCCCGCGGCGACAAGGATGGCGGCGGTGCGGCGGTCTCGACATCGTGGCTCAATGAAAGGCGATTCAGGGTTGTAATCGGGGGCATTGTCGGCCGGCGCACGCCTCTATCAGCCGGCGGCGAAGACAGACAATTCCAATAGCTGTGGGAAAATCAATTTTGTTGCAGTGCACTTGCAGATTTTAGAACTGGCTAAAGTGTAGGCATGAAGCTTGACTGCACAAGATTTGTGCGCGAAATTGCTCAACGGCCGTAATGGCACCCGTCAAAGCAACGAGAAATCCGTGACCGGTTCGGAATCTTTGCCTTAACCCATTGAAAATAGGTGAAATTGAGGTCGCTAACCGGGTTTTCTGGCGCCCATGTCGGGCGTCACGGATGCGCCGTTTCGACGTCTGGCTGCAGCTCGGGGCCGGGCTGGTCGTGTCCGAAATGACCGCGAGCGATGATCTCGTCAACGGCAAGCCGATGTCGCGGCTGCGTTGTGAGGCGACCGGCATCGGCCCCCATGTCGTTCAGCTCGCCGGCTGCGAGGCGAAATGGATGGCGGAGGGCGCGCGGATCGCGGAAGCCGCCGGCGCCGATATCATCGACATCAATATGGGCTGCCCGGCGCGTCACGTGACCGGCGGACAATCCGGCTCCGCCTTGATGCGCGATCTCGATCATGCGTTGCGGTTGATCGAAGCGACGTTGCGCGGTCAAGGTGCCGGTGACGTTGAAGATGCGGCTCGGCTGGGACGAGCGCTCGCTGAATGCGCCGGAGCTGGCGCGCCGCGCAGAGGCCGCCGGCGTGCAGATGATTTCGGTGCATGGCCGTACCCGCTGCCAGTTCTACAAGGGCGAGGCCGATTGGCGCGCGGTGCGCGCGGTCAAGGACGCGATCCATATTCCGCTGGTCGTCAATGGCGACATCACCTCGTTCGACAAAGCCGTGACCGCGCTCGAGGCGTCGGGCGCCGATGCGGTCATGGTCGGCCGCGGTGCGCAGGGCCAGCCCTGGTTGCCCGGCCAGATCGGCCGGCGGCTTAAGAGCGGCGTTGCCGAAGCCGCACCGCCGCTGCGGCAGCAGTTCCGATATATCCGCACGCTCTACGACGAAATTGCCGTCATTACGGCTTGCGCATCGGCCTTCGCCATGCGCGCAAGCATCTCGGCTGGGCGCTCGACGTCGCGGCCGCAATCAGCCGCGCGCCGGCAGACGATATTGAAGAACTGGCGGCAACAAATTCTGACATCGGAAGATCCGGCGGGCGTCCATCGCTCGCTTGAGGATGCGTTCGACGATTTTGCGTGGAGCGCGGCGGCATGACGTCCACCGCAGAACATCGCCGGCCCGTGCCGACCGATGGCGAGATCATCCTCAACGCGCTTCCCAATCCGGTGCTGCTGGTCGCGCCCGATGGCCGGATCGTGGATGCCAACATGGCGGCCGAATCGTTTTTCGAAATCTCGACGCAGTTCCTGCAACGGCAGTCGCTGAAAGAGCTGGTGCCGTTCGGCAGTCCGTTACTGGCGTTGATCGATCAGGTCCGCTCCAGCGGCTCGCCGGTCAACGAGTACAAGGTCGATCTCGGCACGCCCCGCATGGGCGGCGATCGCCAGGTCGATCTTCATGTCGCGCCGGTCGCCGAGCGGCCCGGCCATATCGTCGTGATGCTGCAGGAGCGCAGCATTGCCGACAAGATGGACCGGCAATTGACGCATCGAAGCGCGGCGCGCTCGGTGATCGCGCTGGCCGCGATGCTGGCGCATGAAATCAAGAATCCGCTGTCGGGCATTCGCGGCGCGGCGCAATTGCTCGAGCAGGCGGCGTCATCCGAAGACCGCATGCTGACCCGGCTGATCTGCGACGAGGCCGACCGCATCGTCACGCTGGTCGATCGCATGGAAGTGTTCGGCGACGACCGTCCGGTGGCGCGCGGTCCGGTCAACATTCATTCGGTGCTCGATCACGTCAAGCGGCTCGCGCAATCCGGCTTCGCCCGCAATGTCCGCTTTGTCGAGGAATACGATCCGTCGTTGCCGCCGGTGCTCGCCAACCAGGACCAACTGATTCAGGTGTTTCTCAATCTGGTGAAGAACGCCGCCGAGGCCGTCGCCGATCTCGGCAGCGAAGCGGAAATCCAGCTCACCACCGCATTCCGCCCGGGCGTTCGGCTGTCGGTGCCGGGAAAGAAGTCGCGGGTGTCGCTGCCGCTTGAATTCTGCGTCAAGGACAACGGGCCGGGCGTGCCGGAAGATCTGCTGCCGAACCTGTTCGATCCCTTTGTCACGACCAAGCCGACCGGCAGCGGCCTTGGCCTGGCGCTGGTCGCCAAGATCGTCGGCGATCATGGCGGCATCATCGAATGCGAGTCGCAGCCAAGAAAAACCATTTTCCGTGTGCTGTTGCCGATGTTCAACACTGCCAAACAACTTTCGATCAAAGCGACCGCGACGACGTTCCGGGACGTCGTCGCCTGCCTCACAGGACTCAAGATGAGGAATAATAGCGATGCCCGCAGGTAGCATTCTCGTAGCCGATGACGACACCGCCATCCGCACCGTTCTCAATCAGGCGCTGTCACGCGCCGGATACGAGGTGAGGTTGACCGGGAACGCCGCGACGTTGTGGCGCTGGGTCAGCCAGGGCGAGGGCGATCTGGTCATCACCGACGTGGTGATGCCCGACGAGAATGCGTTCGATCTGCTGCCGCGGATCAAGAAGATGCGGCCCAATCTTCCCGTGATCGTGATGAGCGCGCAGAACACCTTCATGACCGCGATCCGCGCCTCCGAGCGGGGCGCCTACGAATATCTGCCGAAGCCGTTCGATCTGAAGGAACTGATCGCCATCGTCGGCCGCGCGTTGGCCGAGCCGAAGGAGCGGGTCGCCAATGCTGCCGACGAGGCCGAGTTCGACTCGATTCCGCTGGTCGGCCGCTCGCCGGCGATGCAGGAAATCTACCGCGTGCTGGCGCGTCTGATGCAGACCGACCTCACCGTGATGATTTCCGGCGAGTCCGGCACCGGCAAGGAACTGGTGGCGCGCGCGCTGCATGATTACGGCAAGCGGCGCAACGGTCCGTTCGTCGCCGTCAACATGGCGGCGATCCCGCGCGACCTGATCGAATCCGAATTGTTCGGCCACGAACGCGGCGCGTTCACCGGCGCCAATACCCGCGCGTCCGGCCGGTTCGAACAGGCCGAAGGCGGCACGCTGTTTCTCGACGAAATCGGCGACATGCCGATGGAGGCGCAGACCCGGCTGCTGCGCGTGCTGCAGCAGGGCGAATACACCACCGTCGGCGGCCGCACGCCGATCAAGACCGACGTGCGCATCGTTGCGGCCAGCAACAAGGATCTGCGCATCCTGATCCAGCAGGGACTGTTCCGCGAGGACCTGTTCTTCCGCCTCAACGTGGTGCCGCTGCGGCTGCCGCCGTTGCGCGAGCGGATCGAGGATTTGCCCGATTTGATCCGGCATTTCTTCGCGCTCGCCGAGAAGGACGGCTTGCCGCCGAAGAAGCTCGATACGCTGGCGCTGGAGCGGATGAAGCAGCACCGCTGGCCCGGCAATGTGCGCGAACTGGAAAACCTCGCGCGCCGGCTGGCGGCGCTGTATCCGCAGGACGTCATCACCGGCTCGGTGATCGACGGCGAACTGGCGCCGCCGGCCGTGACTTCCGGCGGCAATGTTTCGCTCGGCGTCGACAATCTCGGCGGCGCCGTCGAGGCCTATCTGTCCTCGCACTTCTCGGGCTTTCCCAACGGCGTGCCGCCGCCGGGCCTCTATCACCGGATCCTCAAGGAGATCGAGGTCCCGCTGCTGACCGCGGCGCTGGCAGCGACCCGCGGCAATCAGATCCGCGCGGCCGATCTGTTGGGTCTGAACCGCAATACGCTGCGCAAGAAAATCCGGGATCTGGACATCCAAGTGTACCGGAGCGGCGGCTAGCGCGGGTCGCGCGCCTTGCGCGATGAGCCGAAATGCCGCTGGGGACGGCGTGTTTTCGCGGTGAAACGCGCCGCGGAATTGTCGCAATTTGGCAACATTGTGATATGAATGCATCAGTCGCCGCCGAGCATAGCCGGCGGACGCGCAGGCCTTCATCTCACCCTTTGCCGGAATGACCAGCGCAGACACCTCGGCCCCACCGTTCGATCCGTCGTTTGCCGAATCCAAGAGGCGGTCCCTTGCGGAGGTGGCTGGCGCCGTTTGCGGTCGGGCTGGCGCTGCTATCGGCCTTCCTGACCTTCGTGGTGCTGACCGGCCTGACCCGGATCGAGCCGACCCGCGACGTCGCCGTCTCCTTCATGCTGATCAACGGCGCCACCATCCTGGTGCTGATCGGGATTATCATTCGCGAGATCTGGCAGATGATGCAGGCCCGCCGTCGTGGCCGGGCAGCGGCGCGGCTGCATGTCCAGATCGTCGGCTTGTTTTCGGTCATTGCGGTGTTGCCGGCCGTGCTGGTGGCGATCGTCGCCAACCTGACCATCGATCGCGCCCTGGACCGGCTGTTTTCGGGGCCGACAAAAGAGGTGATCCAGAACTCGCTGAGCATCGCGCGAGCCTATACCAACGAACACGCCCAGCTCATCCGAGGCGACATTCTGGGGATGGCCAACGATATCGCCCATGCCCGGCCGCTCTACGACCAGGATCGCGGCACTTTCCGCGAATTGCTGACGGCAAGCGCGGCCTCGCGCGATCTGCCGGTCGCGATGCTGATCGACAAGGATGCCAATCTGCTGGAGAAGGCGCAGACCGACGTTCAACTGAGCTTTCCGCCGCCGCCCGCCGATTTCCTCGAGCAAAGTCACCGAAGCCGAACCGGAAATCTCGGTGTTCCCCGAGAGAACTACGTCGCGGCGGTGATCCGGCTGCGTGCCTTCGATAATACTTTCCTCTACGTCGCGCGTTTGCTCGATCCACGCGTGGTGTCGCAACTCAGGCAAACCGAAGTCAGCGTCGCCGAATATGGCGAGATGGAATCGCGCCGGCTCGGCTTGCAGGTGAACTTCGCGCTGATCTTCGCGGTGATCGCGCTGACCATTCTGATGGCCTCGGTGCTGATCGGCTTGAACTTCTCCAATTGGCTGGTGGCGCCGATCAAGCGGCTGATGAGCGCCGCCAGCATGGTCTCGACCGGCAATCTCAATGTCCAGGTGCCCGTGCACAAATCGGAAGGCGATCTCGCCCAGCTCGGCGAGACCTTCAACAAGATGACGCAGGAGTTGCGTAGTCAGCGAGACGAGCTGGTCAGCGCCAGCGACCTGATCGATAGCCGCCGCCGCTTCATCGAGGCGGTGTTGTCATCGGCCAGCGCCGGCATCATCGGCGTCGATGCCTCCGGTAGCGTGGGCATCATGAACCGTTCCGCCGAAAAGCTGATCGGGCACGCCGAATCCGAGACGCTGGATCATCCGTTGTCGGACGTGCTGCCCGAACTCGACGACATGATGAAGTCCGCGCGAGAGGGCACCCAGCGGCTGGTTCAGGGCCAGATCACGATCAACCGCGAAGGGCATGAGCGCAACCTTTCGGTCCGCGTCAGCGCCGAGCCGACCAGCCAGTCGCGCGACAGCTTCATCATTACGCTCGATGACATCACCGAACTGGTCTCGGCGCAGCGGACCTCCGCCTGGGGCGACGTGGCTCGCCGCATCGCCCACGAAATCAAGAACCCGCTGACGCCGATCCAGCTTTCGGCCGAGCGTATTCGCCGCAAATTCGGCAAGGCCATTACCGAAGACAAGGCCATCTTCGAGCAATGCACCGATACCATCGTGCGCCAGGTCGACGATATCAGGCGGATGGTCGATGAGTTCTCCCGCTTTGCGCGGATGCCGAAGCCGGTCATGGAAGGCGAAGACGTCGCCGACACCGTGCGGCAGGCGGTATTCCTGATGCGGGTGGGACATCCCGACATCGATATCGAAGCCGAAATCAAGCAGGACCCGATGCGGGCGCAGTTCGACCGGCGGCTGATTTCGCAGGCTCTGACCAACATCATCAAGAACGCGACCGAGGCGATCGAAGCGGTGCCCGTGGAGGAATTGGGCAAAGGTCGTATTGATGTCATCGCTGCGCGCGAAAACGAGGACATTCTGATCGACGTGATCGACAACGGTATTGGCCTGCCCAAGGTCAGCCGTGCCCGTTTGCTCGAACCCTATGTCACGACGCGCGAGAAAGGCACCGGCCTTGGTCTCGCCATTGTCGGTCGCGTCCTGGAGGACCATGGCGGCCGAATCGAACTCAAGGACGCCTCCGACTTCCGGCCCGGTCAACGCGGCGCCTGGATGCGGTTGCGATTTGCGGTCTCGGGGCAGGCGGCCAAAGAGGCAGCCAAAGCCGAGGTAAAAGAACCGGCCGACGCAACAACCAAAGAGCCGGCCATTGCAACAAAAGCACGGGAATCCGGAACCATTGAACCGGTTAATACGACCAATAACGAAACGAAAATCGAAGCCGCGACAGGCGAATGACAACACAGGCGTGATCCATGGCGAATGACATTCTCATTGTCGACGACGAAGCAGATATCCGAGATCTGGTCGCAGGCATCCTCGACGACGAGGGGTTCTCTACCCGGACCGCGCGCGATAGTGATTCGGCGCTGGCCGAAATCACCAATCGCCGCCCGCATCTGGTGTTTCTCGACATCTGGCTGCAGGGCAGCAAGCTCGACGGGCTGCAGCTCCTGGAGCAGATCAAGCGCGATCACGCCGAAGTGCCGGTCGTGATGATCTCGGGCCACGGCAATATCGAAACTGCGGTCGCGGCAATCAAGCGCGGCGCCTATGACTTCATTGAGAAGCCGTTCAAGTCCGATCGGCTCATTCTGGTGGCGACGCGGGCGCTGGAGACATCGCGGCTCAAGCGCGAGGTAAAGGAACTCAAGCAGCTCGCGCCGGCGGCCAGCGTGTTGACCGGGCGTTCCGCCTGCATGAACCAGCTGCGCCAGACCATCGATCGCGCCGCCAAGGCCAATAGCCGCATCCTGATCGTCGGCCCTTCGGGCGCCGGCAAGGAGCTGGCGGCGCGTACGCTACACAATGCGTCCAGCCGCGCCGAGGGCCCCTTTGTCGTCATCAACGCCGCTGCGATTACGCCTGAGCGCATGGAGGTCGAGCTGTTCGGCATCGAGCAGTCCAACGGCGAACATCAGCGCAAGGCAGGCGCGCTGGAAGAAGCTCATGGCGGCACGCTGTTCATCGATGAGATCGGCGACATGCCGCGCGAAACCCAGAACAAGATCCTGAGGGTGCTGGTCGATCAGACCTTCCAGCGCTCGGGGGGCACCACCAAGGTCAATGTCGACGTGCGCATCATTTCCTCCACCGCGCGCAATCTGGAGGAGGAGATCGCCGAGGGCCGCTTCCGCGAGGACCTCTACCATCGTCTCTCGGTGGTGCCGATCCGGGTACCGCCGCTGTCGGAGCGCCGCGAGGATATTCCGGAACTGATCGACTATTTCATGGACCAGATCTCGGTCTCGACCGGTCTGCCGAAGCGCCAGATCGGACAGGACGCCATGGCGGTATTGCAGTCCCACGTCTGGCCCGGAAACGTTCGCCAGCTCCGCAACAATGTCGAGCGTGTCATGATTCTGGCGGGCGGTGGCCCGGAGGTAATCATCACCGCTGATATGCTACCGCAGGATGTCGGCTCCATGGTGCCGGCGATGCCCACCAGCAATAATGGCGAACACATCATGGGGCTGCCGCTGCGTGAGGCCCGGGAGGTATTCGAGCGGGACTATCTGATCGCCCAGATCAGCCGCTTTTCCGGCAATATCTCTCGCACAGCGGAATTTGTCGGCATGGAGCGGTCGGCGCTCCACCGCAAGCTCAAGGCGCTGGGCGTCGGCTAATCCCGGGCGATCACGCCGGCATTCATGCATTTGCTTGGGAAATCCGGGTTTTCCGGACTTTTCCCGCAAATTGCTCCTCTGTCCGGTGTGACTGGCGTGTGAAGCGGCTTGCCTAAAAACCGCGCCTGCCTTCTAATCACCCTGCCGCGCTCCCTCGGAGGGGGATCTCAGGGGAAGCCGGCAACCGGAGGACGCTCCGCTTAGAGAGCTGCAATCGGTTCAATAAAAACAAGCAATCAATATTGCGGGACAAAAACAAATGGCGGCAGACCGCGCACAAAATCTACAAGACACCTTCCTAAATCACGTTCGCAAAACCAAAACACCGCTGACGATTTTTCTGGTCAATGGCGTAAAACTGCAGGGGATTGTCACATGGTTCGACAATTTCTGCCTGCTGCTTCGACGCGACGGTCATTCGCAGCTTGTCTACAAGCACGCGATCTCGACCATCATGCCGGGCGCTCCGATCCAGTTGTTCGAAGGCGGCGAGGATGCTCCGGCTTGAAAGTGATCTGATTGGAACCCCGAAATCTTGAGGGGGATGCCGACCGTCCGCGGTCGGCGGGGGGTAAAGCGACCGGGCGGGTGATCGTCATCGGCCCTTACTTGCGCATGCGCCGCGGTGATCCCGAGGCGCAAACGGATACGCATGTCGTGCGCGACTCGGAGGCGCGGCTGGAAGAGGCCGTCGGCCTTGCACGCGCGATCGACCTCGTGATCGCGGAGGCGTTGATCGCGCCGGTCAGTCAGATCCGTCCCGCGACCTATCTCGGCAAGGGCAAGGTTGAGGAGATCGTCGGTCTTGTCACCGGGCACGACATCGAACTCGTGGTGATGGATTGCGCGTTGTCGCCGATCCAGCAGCGCAATCTCGAGAAGGCCTGGAACACCAAGGTTCTCGATCGCACCGGCCTCATTCTCGAAATCTTCGGCCGCCGCGCGAAGACGAGGGAAGGCACCCTGCAGGTCGAACTGGCGCATCTGAACTATCAGCGCAGCCGACTGGTTCGTTCCTGGACTCATCTGGAGCGCCAACGCGGCGGCTTCGGCTTCATGGGTGGCCCCGGCGAAACCCAGATCGAGGCCGACCGCCGCCTGATCGGCGACCGCATCTCGCGGCTGGAGAACGAGATCAAGAAGGTGCAGGCGACACGGCGGCTGCACCGCGCCGGACGGCAGCGGGTGCCTTATCGCGTCGTGGCGCTGGTCGGCTATACCAATGCCGGCAAATCGACGCTGTTCAATCGACTGACCCGCGCCGACGTGCAGGCGGCCGACATGCTGTTCGCAACGCTGGATCCGACCTTGCGTGCGCTCGCTCTGCCGCATGGCGGCAAGGCGATGCTGTCGGACACCGTCGGATTCATTTCCAATTTGCCAACTCAACTGGTCGCGGCGTTCCGCGCCACGCTGGAAGAGGTGCTGGAGGCCGATATCATCCTCCATGTGCGCGACATCTCGCATGAAGACGCCGAAGCACAGGAGCGCGACGTCGACACCGTGCTGCGCCAACTCGGCATCGATCCGAATGCGGACGCGGGCCAGCGCATTCTCGAAGTCTGGAACAAGATCGATCGCTTCGACCCCGACGAACGCGACAACCTCCGCAACATCGCCGCGCGCCGACCGCCAGAGCGTCCATGCTTCCTCGTCTCCGCCGAAACCGGGGAGGGCGTCGATACTCTTCTCACCGCGATCGAGGACCGGCTGGCGGCGTCGCGGATGACGCTGGATTTGTCGATCGATGCCTCCGACGGCGCCGGCATCAGCTGGCTGCACCGCAATGCCGAGGTGCTCAACAAGGAGCTTCACGACGGCCGGTTCGATATGACCGTGCGCGTCGACGAAACCAAGCGTGACATCGTCGTCAACCGGTTCGACGCGGTGCCGCACCCGGCTTGAACGCGTTGAGAGCCATTATCGCAGTCGGCGCAGCCGTCGTGTGACGCGCCATGCGACGAGGATGACGGGAGCACGCTTTGGTGCGTTCGCTTTTTCATTGATATCGCGCAGCGTCGCTATGTCGCGGCCTTGGAGGACCGCTCCTTGCTTTTTGCTTCATCCCACAGCGCGTCCATCTCCTGCAGCGACGCCTGCTCGAGCGATCGCCCCTGCGCCGCCAGCGTCTGTTCCACATAGCCAAAACGTCGTTCGAATTTGGCGTTGGTACCACGCAACGCCAGATCGGGATCGACGCCGACATGTCGCGCCAGATTGACCAGCACGAACAAGAGATCGCCAGTCTCGTCGGAGAGTTCGTCAGCATTGCCGTGATCGAGCGCTGCTTCGATTTCATCGGCCTCTTCGCGGATCTTGCGCAGTACCTCGCGCGGATCGTTCCAATCGAAGCCGACGCTGGATGCCTTGCGCTGCAATTCCATCGCGCGGCTCAGCGCCGGTTGGCCTGTCTTGACGCCGGACAATAGCGATTTGGCCTGCGTATTTTGTTCGGGTGGCCGCCGCGCCGCGCGCTCGGCTTTCTCCTCGGCCTTGATGCGTTCCCACGCGCCCTTCACATGCTCAGGCGTGATCATCCCATTTTCGTCGGCAAAGACATGCGGATGCCGCCGGATCATTTTCCGCGTGATGGCCTCGACGACGTCGGCGAAGCTGAAGGCGCCTTGCTCTTCCGCCATGCGGGCGTGGAACACCACCTGCAACAGGAGATCACCGAGTTCGTCGCATAGATCTGGCAGATCTCCACGCGCAATCGCGTCCGTGACCTCATAGGCCTCCTCGATGGTGTATGGCGCGATGCTGGCAAAATTCTGCTCAATATCCCAGGGGCAGCCGGTGCCGGGCGTTCGCAGCGCCGCCATGATGTCGATCAAGCCTTTGATGTCGCGGGAAGGGAGCATGAGGCACCGGTCAGAAGTTGATCATGCCTGTATGCCGCAAGACATCAGGTCATCCCAGCAAAACCAACCGGGAAGAGTGTGGTTTCCACCGATTGGCGCGGGCGTCGATGAGTGCTATGGGCACGGCCATGGCTGACGAATTGAACGACAAGTTCCGAAACGAGACCGCGCTGGTGCTGTTCTCCGGCGGGCAGGATTCCGCGACCTGCCTGGCCTGGGCGCTGGCGCGCTTTGCGCGGGTCGAGACGCTCGGCTTTCGCTACGGCCAGCGCCACGCGATCGAACTCGACTGCCGCGCCGGTCTGCTTGACGGCATGAAGTTGTTACGCGCGGATTGGGCCGCAAAACTCGGTGACAATCACACGCTGGAGATTCCGACGCTAGCCGAGATTTCCGATACCGCGCTGACGCGCAATGTTGCGATCGAGATGGGCGCGGACGGCCTGCCCAACACCTTCGTGCCCGGCCGCAATCTGGTGTTCCTCACGTTTGCCGCGGCGCTGGCCTATCGGCGCGGCATCACGCATATCGTCGGTGGCATGTGCGAGACGGATTATTCAGGTTATCCGGATTGCCGCGACGAAACCATCAAGGCGTTGCAGACCGCGCTCAATCTCGGGATGGCCAAATCGTTCGAATTGCACACGCCGCTGATGTGGCTTGACAAGGCTGCGACCTGGAAACTCGCCGATGAACTGGGTGGGGCAGGGCTGGTCAATCTGATCTGCGAGCAGTCCCACACCTGCTATCTCGGCGAGCGCGGCGCGCGTCATGACTGGGGCTACGGCTGCGGTGAATGCCCGGCCTGCGCGTTGCGCGCCAAGGGCTGGCGCGAATACGCGACGGACAGGGTCGCTTCGTAATCGCGCTTAGGGTGCCTGCCTAAAATCTTCCGGCCGCAACTCGATCGGCGCGCCGTGCGGCGTGCGGTCGGCGGCGTGGTCCCACGCGTCGCGGTAGCGGTGCAGCGTTTCCGACGTCGCCACGCCCTTCGCAGCGATCAGCCGTTCCAGCGCCGCCATCCAGTGCCGGTAATAGGTCTCGCCGGTGTCGGGATCGCCGGCAGCCTGCGCGCGTTTGATCTCCTCGGAAAGCGTGGCCGCCCATTCGTTCCAGGTGAACAGCCCGCGCTCATGCAGCGCCAGCGCCATCGCGAATACCTGCGCTTCCCAAGGCTCTCGAAACACCGGTCCCTCGGTGTCGCAAGGGATGCTGGGGACGTCGCGGGTCGCGCGCGCCGCGGCAGCGTCCATCACGCGAGCTCCAGATACGGCTCAAACGCATCGACGGAGACTTTGACGGTCGGGTCGGCGTCGGGTCCCCAGAGTTCGGCGCCGTCGAATACGACGGTGTAGAGCCATTGCGGATTTTCGCCCGCCTCCATGGAAGCCGTGTCGGGATAGACACTGCAGCCCAGATTGAGCTCGACCACGCCGACATGGCCGCGCACGTAACGCGGCAGCCGGGTATGCGTCGTCGGGTTGATGTTCCGGGCGCGCACGCGATCGCCCGGCTTGAATTTGGCAGCTGCGGGCGGCGTACGCCCGAATTTGCCGCGCACCATCACGCGCTCGACCTGGTCGACGGTGAACTTGCCGTGCTTGAGCGGCTTCGGCGGCGTGACCGCATGGGCTGCGGCGACTTCCTCTGCCGTGATGTAGCCCTTGGCGATCAAATTTTCTTCCAGACCGAGGAACCATTTCCGGTAGTAGGAGGAGGTGATGTAGACCTCGGGCGGCAATGACTCGCGATAGAATCGCGATGTGTCGATGTTGAAGGCGCCGGCCGCGCCCATCGCCCGTACCATCGCCAGCACACGGCCTTCCCATTCGGTATGGAACATCGGCTCGTTCGGCTCGGGCTCGACCTTGCCGTAACCGTCCATGCCGCCCATGTCGTGCACGCCATTCATGACGGCGCGCCCGGCGTCTTTGGAAATCCGGTGCCGATCATGGAGTCGCGCGTCACGATCTCGGCAAGCTGCGCCTCGCTCCAACCCTCGGTACCCTCAGGCCGCATCGGCAACACCAGGAAGCGCGTCTCGGCGGTCGAAATCCCAGACCCGGATTTCGGTTTCCTTCGGCACACTGACGCCGAAATCGGCGAGTACACCGCGCGGATCCTTGACGGCGCGAGAGCGGTAGGGTGCCGCCTTGTACCAGATCGGAGGCAGCCCCAGCATTTCCCAAGGGTAACAGGAGCACAGCGTGCACACGACCATGTTGTGCCGCTGCGGTGTGTTCTCGACCGCGACGAGGTGATCGCCAACCCGGCTGAAATGGCCGAGCGTGCTCACCGCCTTGCTGGCATCTTCGAGCAGGGCCTGCTTGAACGCTGGATCGGACCAGGCCTTGGCGACCACCTGTGCGCCGTTGTGAGGGCCGATCTTGGTCTCATAGGCCTGGACGATGGCATCGAGCGCGGCCGGGTCGATATAGCCCTTTTCGCTCAGGATGGTTTCGAGCGCGCGGACGCGCAACTCCATCTCCGATAGTTCCGAATGGTCGTGGTCGTGATGATGATCGTGGTCGTGGTTGCTCATGTTGTTGAGAATAATCCCATGGCCCAGCGCTGTCGAGGTTGCCGCTGCCTACAAACCGGCATGGGCGCCGCGATGCTTTGTCCGCTATCATCGCCCAAAATAACGGGCAGGGAGAACGCGTCTTGACGGGGTTTGTGACCATTGAGAAGGGCCTCGGCCCTGAAGGCCGCATTGCGGTGGTTCGTTTTGATCGTGGCGATGGCATCAACGCGCTATCGCCGGAGGCGCTACGCCAGCTCACCGATGCGGCACGCAGTTTTGAGGATGACGGCGACACCTCGGTGGTGGTGCTGACAGGCGGCAAGGCTGTCTTCAGCGCCGGATTCGATCTCAAGGATTCCGAGGGCCGGGCGCGCAAGACCATGGATATCGGGACGCTGCGCCGGCACCTGAAGCTCGGACCAAGACTGAGCCGCGCCTGGCAGGAGATGGAGCAGATTACCATCGGCGCCATCGAGGGGTTTTGTATCGGCGGCGGCGTCGCGTTGGCGGTGGCCCTCGATTTTCGGGTAATGAGCCGCGACGCGCACATGCGGGTGCCTGAAATCGGTCTGGGCATGAACATGAGCTGGCAGAGCATCCCGCGAATGCTGCATTTGATCGGTCCTGCCCGGACCAAGCAGGCAGTGATCCTGGCCGATCAGCGCATCAGTGCCGGCGAGGCCTATCAATGGGGCCTGGTGGAGGAGGTGGTCGATCCCGGCAATACGTTCGACGCGGCGATGGCAATGGCCGCCAAGGTCGCGGCCCAGCCGCCGCTGTCGGTTGCCATGACCAAGCTGACCGTCAACCGGCTGGCGCACGCGCTCGACGATCTCGCCAGCCACATGGACGTCGATCAGTTCGCGCTCGCGAGCCTGACCGAGGATCATACCGAAGGCGTCGCGGCGTTCCTGGGCCGGCGCAAGCCGCGGTTCAAAGGACGGTAGGGTCGATATCCGATCCTACTTCGGAGAACTAGGCGAGATAGCCGCCATCGATGGTTAATGCTGCACCGGTCACGAAGCTGGACTCGGGACCGGCGAGATAAGCGACAAGGCTTGCGACCTCGGCGTCCTTGCCCATTCGACCGATGGCCATCAGCGGGCGCACCATTGCCCTTTGGGTTTCGTCGGCGTTGATGTCGGTCTCGGTCGGGCCAGGCTGAATCGTATTGACTGTGATGCCGCGTGGGCCGAGATCACGCGCGAGACCGCGAGTCATGGCGGCGACGGCTCCCTTGGTCATGCTGTAGACGGAGGCTCCCTGAAAGCCTGAACGATCCGCGGTAACACTGCCCATCGTAATGATGCGGCTACCTTGTCTCAGATAGGGCAACGCCGCCTGAGTGGCGACAAAAACGGCGCGGATGTTGACGGCGACCATCCTGTCAAAGTCGGCAAGACCGTAATCGTCCAGTACACCGCGAACCAGGATACCTGCGTTGTTGACCAGGATATCGAGGCGCTCGAACCGATCGGCCGTCTGCGTTACGGCATCCCGAACAGCTTCCGCGTTTGCGCTGTCTGCCTTGATCGGCAGGGCATTGCCACCGGTGTCATTGATGGCGTCGGCAAGGGTCTCCGCCTGTTTCTCCGAGGCCGCATAGGTGAAGGCCACCGAGGCGCCGTCGCTAGCCAATCGGCGTACGACCGCTGCACCGATGCCCCGGGACCCTCCGGTAACGAGAGCGACCTTACCTGCGAGTGGGTTTGACATTGGATTACCTTTCTTTTTAGAACAAACAGTCCAAAATAACGCAAAGCTTACAGGCGGTCGTTATCGCAAACTCCGCACCGCCATCCGGGCGATACCGCGCAAATTGTCGACCGAGGCCCCCGCGCGGGCGGCGACCTTTATTCCCGTCAGGGTGGCCATGATGAAGCTCGCCGCCTCCGAGCACTTCAAATCCGACGGCATTTCGTGGGCTGCTTGTGCCTCCGAAATGCGGCGCTCGAGAGCGGAGGTGATGGCCCGAGATGCCATCGCGCCTATCGCAGTGACTTCCGGGTTCGATCGCCCAAACTCGCAGATCGCGCTGATGCCCAGGCACCTGGGTATTGGGTCGGCAATCGCGGCCGCAACGGCCTGGTTGAGGTGTGCTTCAAGCCCCTTAAGTGGCGAAGATGTGGCATTGAGCGCTCTGATCTGTTCCCCTATGCTCTCTGCGGTGTAATGCTGTAGGCACTCGAGATACAGCCGCCATTTGTCGCCAAACGTGTCGTACAGACTTTGTCGGCTGATACCCATGGCGCTGAGCAGCGCCTCGGTCGATGTGCCCTCATAGCCGTGATCGGAAAAGATTCCGACCGCTTGTTCCAAAGCATCTTCGCGCTCGAACTCTTTCGGTCTCGCCATGGTCGGGGGCTTAGTAATTACGGACTAATCTGTCAATAATTATCTGCAGAATCGACTTGTTGGTGGTGTTGCGGTGCGCACATGGCGCCGACGCATCGGATGCATCAAGGGATTTTGACTATCGGCACAGCGCGCTTGCAGATAGTCAGCACGGGAAAGAATTCGAAATCTCCCAA
The DNA here is from genome assembly GCA_963738105.1 of uncultured Alphaproteobacteria bacterium. Classification (GTDB taxonomy): domain Bacteria; phylum Pseudomonadota; class Alphaproteobacteria; order Rhizobiales; family Xanthobacteraceae; genus Bradyrhizobium. The sequence continues at coordinate 18,624 of CAVTWC010000029.1, forward strand.
CCCTTTGCGGGAAAATCATGACATTCAGGATATGGACGATCTTCGCCGGCGCCGCGCTATCGACGGCTGCGCTTATGGGACCCGTGGCGGCCCAGCAGCCGACGGAGAAGGCGCCGTCCTATGGGCCGGAACTGGAGGGATTCGACTATCCGTTCCCGGTGCAGCGCTTCGCTTTCAGCTCGCAGCGGCAGTCGCTGCAGATGGCCTATCTCGACGTCAAGCCGGATCACCCGAACGGACAGACGGCAGTGCTGCTGCATGGCAAGAACTTCTGTTCCGCCACCTGGGAGCCGACCATCAAGGACCTGGTCTCGGCCGGCTATCGCGTCATTGCGCCGGATCAGATCGGCTTCTGCAAGTCGAGCAAACCCGCCGCTTACCAGTTCACATTCAAGCAGCTGGCCGGCAACACCCATGAATTGCTGGCCAAGCTCGGTATCGAAAAGCCTGTTGTGGTGGGACATTCGACTGGCGGCATGCTGGCGGCGCATTACGCGCTGATCTATCCGAACGACGTCAGCCACCTCGTGCTGGTCAATCCCGTTGGGCTCGAGGATTGGTCGGCGAAGGGCGTGCCACCGATCTCGGTCGACCAATGGTATGCGCGCGAGCTGAAGACCAATGCCGATGGCATCCGCGCCTATGAGAAATCGACCTACTACGCGGGCAAGTGGGAGGATCGCTACGAGCGCGCGGTCGACATGCTCGCCGGCCTCAATAACGGTCCGGGCAAGGAAGCGGTCGCCTGGGACTCCGCGCTGATCTACGACATGATCGTCACCGAACCCGTGGTGTACCGGTTCGGTCAGATCTCGGTGCCGACCTTGCTGATGATCGGTCAGAAAGACACCACGGCGATTGCGAAGGATTTCGCACCGCCGGAGCTTCGGCCGAAACTCGGCAATTATCCGGAATTGGGCAAGGCGGCCGCCAAAGCCATTCCCGGCGCCAAGCTGGTCGAGTTTCCGGAGTTTGGCCACGCGCCGCAGATGACGGACCCCGAAGGGTTCGACAAGGCGCTGATTGCCGGCATCTCCAAGCCGTAAAGATCAGCTTCCGCGCGAATGGGATGGCGCCGGGTCTCACTCCACCGTTGTGACGTGCTTGCCGATCCAATCGATCAGGATGTCGGCAATGTCGAGGCTGTTGTCGTCCTGCATCAGCATGTGCGTGTTGCCCTTGATCCCGATGTCAGGCAGCACCAACAGCTCCGCTTTGCCGCCGGCCGCGTTGGCGGCAGCGATGAAGGCGCGGCAGTTCGCCAACCGCGGCGCCCAGCGCGGAAACTGATCGACGTAGTCGCCGAACAGCACCAGGATCGGCAGGCCGGCGTAAGGCTTCATGTCATCCGATGGAGTGGGGCAGGCGCCCGGCTCGATCGAAACAATGCCAGCGATGCCTTTGCGGCTCAGCGCAGCGGTTTGGAACGGATAGATGCCGGACTGCGAATGGCTCATCAGCACGGTGCCGCCGATCTTCTGCGCCAGTTCGGACAGCGCCGGAACGGTCGGATTGGGCGTCGGCAGGCTGTTGAGGCTGTCCGGTACCATCTGTTTCCAGAATTCGGCCTGGGCTGCGATCGGATAGCGCATCCCGGGCATCGTCTGCGGATATTCCTTGCCGAACCGGAAGATCGCCCAGGCGCTTTCGTGCCCCGCTGAAAACACCGTCGGCAATTGATCGACGCCCGCCTTGCCGTTGCGTACCGCGTTGATCGCCGACGGATCAGCCGCCGACCGGCCGCGCCAGACCTGATCGATGACGTAGGTCGGATGGTTATGGCGGACAAAATACTCGTCCCAACCCATGCGGCCGTCGGGCGTCGTCTCCCAGGTCTTGCCGGTGAGGCAGCAGCCGTGGATCAGGGTGATGGGAATTCCCAACGTTCCAACCGGAACCTGGTAGCGCACATACATCTGATCGACCGTGATGGTGCCGGACGAGGCGTAGGCCGGTAGTGTCGATAACGTGTCGGACTTCACGTCGCGTCCGCCGACGAAGAAGCTGCCTTGACGGGCAATGGTTAGCGGGCCGGGGTCGGGGCGTGCGGTCTGGGCGGAGGCGGTAAATGCGATGGAGCAAAGGCTGGCGGCGAGCAGCACGGCGCGCATGGTTCGTTCTCCCAAGGTCGGGGCGTTGTTGCCCTCCCGGCCGGACGTGATCCGGCCTGCTTATGTCGGTTGTTGTACATCGCACGCGGGGTATCGTCGATTCCGTCGCACTCAAGGATCCAGTAGGATGGCGCAAACATATTTGGAGAATTCATGAAGCCCCATGTCATCTGTCACATGGTCTCCAGCGTGGACGGTCGCACGCTTAACAGTCGATGGCGCCCGGACGGCAAAATAGCCAGTGCCCTGTTCGAACGGCTGCACGACGAACTGGGCGGCGACGCCTGGCTTATCGGACGTGTAACCGGGCAGGAGTTCGCCAAGGGCAATGCCTATCCGGCGACCGCAGATCAGGTTTTCCCGCGGAAAGCCTGGTTCGCCCGACGCGACGCCAAGGCCTATGGCGTAGCGCTCGATGCCCACGGCAAGATCGCCTGGGGACGTTCCGACATCGGTGGCGATCCGATCGTTGCGGTGCTTTCTGAGCAGGTTTCCGATGCGCATCTGGCGGGCCTTCGCGGCGACGGCGTCTCTTATATTTTCGCGGGTGAGATGGAGTTGGACCTTGCCTTGACATTGGAGATTCTAAATCGCGAACTCGGCATCAAACGCCTACTGCTCGAGGGCGGCGGCGGCGCGAACGGCGCCTTTCTGCGCGCCGGACTCGTCGACGAACTCAGTCTCGTCCTGTGTCCAACGGTGGATGGCACCAAGGGCGCTCCCAGCGTCTTTGACTCAAAGGACGTGGAGCAGGGGCCCACTGCCCCGGTCACCGCGATGACGCTGGAAAGCAGCCAGGTTCTGGATGGCGGCGCCGTGTGGCTTCGCTATCAGATCAAAAATCGCTGATGTCGTTTTCTGGATTGCTGCATCTTGCCGATCTTCTGCATCGACGCGATATCAACCTCACATGACCGGATTTACATCGCTACGGGATTTCGTCGACCGTCATCAGCGCCTTTTCGTTCTGACCGGTGCAGGCTGCAGCACGAATTCGGGCATTCCCGATTATCGGGATGTCGATGGCAAGTGGAAACGTCAGCCGCCGGTGACCTACCAGGCTTTCATGGGCGAGGAGGCGACGCGCCAGCGCTATTGGGCGCGCAGCCTGATCGGATGGCAACGGTTCGGCCGCGCGCGCCCGAACGCGGCGCATCGGGCCCTCGCGCGGCTTGAGGCGATGGGCAGATCCGAACTCGTGCTCACCCAAAATGTCGATCGGCTGCATCAGGCTGCCGGCAACGAGGGTGTAATCGACCTGCATGGCCGGCTGGATCTTGTTCGCTGCATGGGGTGCGGACAGAAGACCACGCGGGCCGAGCTTCAGAACCGACTGACGCGCATGAACCCAGCCTGGCTCCATTTGGATGCCGCCGACGCGCCCGACGGCGATGCCGACCTCGAAGCTTGCGACTTTTCCGCCTTCACCGTGCCGGCTTGCCAAGCCTGCGACGGCGTCCTCAAGCCCGACGTTGTGTTCTTCGGCGAGAATGTTCCCCGGACTTTTGTGGATGCCGCCGCCGGGCATCTGGGCCAAGCCGACGGTATGCTGATCGTCGGCTCGTCGCTCATGGTCTATTCGGGCTTTCGCTTCGTCCAGATGGCGGCCCGCGCCGGGATACCCATCGCCGCAGTCAATCTCGGGCGCACGCGCGCCGACGAGATGCTGGCTCTGAAAGTGGAAGAGAGCTGCGAGACCGCACTGAGCTTTCTGCTCTGATCTGGTCAGCCAATCCGCTCGGGCCGCCGTATCGGCAAGCCGGGAAGTGTCGACGCTAGGGTTTTCATCCGAGTATCCTCGATTCGCATAAGGTATATTATGGAATATTTATATCCGTAGGAATTGCAGATACTTGTCGATAAATCTTGCGACATCAGAGCAAATGAGCTGCAGCGCTTGCTGGTTGCCGCTACGCCCGGACTGGCAAATATCCACCGGCCGCGAAGCCGCCATCGACGTTGAGAATGTGCCCGGTGACGAAGCTGGCCTTGGAGTCGTCGAGCAGAAACAGCGCAGCACCGGAAAGCTCGTCCGGCGACGCGTAGCGCCGCTGCGGCACGACCGGCCGAGATTGCCGCGCTGGCCCGAAATCGAGGCGATGTTGACGATGGCGCCACCACCATGGGCGCACATCAGTTTGCCGGCCTCGCGGGCCACCGTGAAGGTTCCCGTCAGGTTGATATCGAGCACCTTGCGGAACTGTTCGACGCTGGTGTCGAAGAACGGGATATCGCAGCCAATACCGGCCGAATTGATCAGGCCGCGGACCGGCCCGAAACCGGCCTCGCAGCCGTCCAGACCTGCAATGACGCTGGCCTCGTTGGCGACGTCCATGACCACGCATTTGGTGGCCTCGGCGCGCACCAGGTCCAACTGGGCGCGCGCAGCCTCGAGCGGGCCGGGCGCCAGATCGGCAATCACGAGCTTCCAGCCATCGCCGAGCAGGGCCTTTGCAATCGCCAGCCCGATACCGGAAGCGCCTCCGGTCACGATTGCAACCCCGCGATCGGTCATGATGGCCTGCCCTCCCTCGCCCCATTTGGCCGATCTTGCGCCGGCCTCATGCGGTAGCGTGGCACGAAATCAATCGGCATAAAAGCTGATGGCGGAACGCTTGGTATTTTCGAAGAAAGCAGGCAATAAGCCAGACAAGGACGATGGGTGACCCGGCGAATCCGGGCCCGTATGATGCCAACAAGAACACGGCAAGGGAGAACGAGATGAGCTTTTCACGACGCACGCTGCTCAAGGCGACCGCGGCATCGGCGGTCATTGGCGGCGTCGGCGCGCCCTACATTGCACGCGCGCAGCAGGCCGAATGGACCTACAAATTCGCCAACAATCTCCCGGAATCGCACCCGTTCGTGGCGCGCGCCCGTGAAATGGCCGCGGCGATCAAGACCGAAACCAATGGCCGGTTCGACCTGCAGGTTTTCCCGAACAGCCAGCTCGGTTCGGACACCGATATGCTGAGCCAGGTTCGTTCCGGCGGCGTCGAGTTTTTCACGCTGTCCGGCCTGATCCTGGCGACCCTGGTGCCGGCGGCCTCGATCAACGGCATCGGCTTCGCGTTCCCGGATTACCCGACCGTATGGAAAGCCATGGACGGGGATCTCGGCGCTTTCGTGCGCGGTGAGATCAACAAGGCTGGCCTCGAGGTGATGGACAAGATCTGGGACAACGGTTTTCGCCAGACCACGTCATCGACCAAGCCGATCAACGGGCCGGACGATTATAAAGGGTTCAAGATACGCGTGCCGGTGTCGCCGTTGTGGACGTCGATGTTCAAGGCATTCGACGCCTCGCCCGCCTCGATCAATTTCAGCGAAGTCTATTCGGCGCTGCAGACCAAGATCGTCGAGGGCCAGGAAAATCCGCTGGCGCTGATCTCGGCGGCGAAGCTGTACGAGGTGCAGAAATATTGCTCGATGACCAATCACATGTGGGACGGCTTCTGGTTCCTGATGAACCGTCGCGCTTGGGCGGCACTGCCTGACGACGTCAAGGCGATCGTGACCAAGAACGTCAACGCGGCAGCGGTCAAGGAGCGTGAGGACACCGAAAAGCTGAATGCCAGCGTGAAGCAGGAACTCGCGGGCAAAGGGCTCACCTTCAACCAGCCCGAGGTGGCGCCGTTCCGCGAAAAGCTCCGTGCCGCGGGCTTCTATGCCGAGTGGAAGGGCAAATACGGCGACCACGCCTGGGAGCTGTTGGAAAAATCCGTCGGCAAGCTGTCTTAACGCGTTGCCCTAACCAGGATCGCCTAAGGGGAACCCGGGATGGTTCAGCTCGAATTTACGTCAACGGCGGCCGGCGAGGCGAGGCCCCCTCGCCGCCGTTCGATCGCCGGTTCGATCGAAACTGTGCTGGGCAGGATGGTCGAGATCCCGGCAGCGCTGCTGGTCGTCGCCGAGATCGTGATCCTGTTCGCCGGCGTGATCTCGCGTTACGTCATGCACCAGCCATTGATCTGGTCGGATGAGTTGGCGTCGATCCTGTTCCTGTGGCTGGCAATGCTGGGCGCCGTAGTGGCGTTCCGCCGCGCCGAACACATGCGCATGACGGCAGTAGTCGCGAGCGCAGGTCCGAAGATGTGGGCCTATCTTGATGTGGTGGCGACCTGCGCGGCGCTGGCGTTCCTGCTGATGATCGTGTGGCCGGCCTACGAATACGCCTATGAAGAAAGCTTTATCACCACCCCGGCGCTCCAGATCCCCAACACCTGGCGCGCCGCGGCACTCCCGGTAGGCACTTGCCTGATGGCGGTGTTTGCGCTGTTGCGGCTGTTTCGTTCGGCCGATCTGCGGACCACGCTGGCCGCGATTGTCTCGGTCGCAGCCATCATCGGGGTTTTCTATTTGGCGCAGCCCTGGCTGCGGCCGCTTGGCAATCTCAATCTGATCATCTTCTTTGTCGGCGTGGCCGGATTCTGCGTCTTCGCCGGTGTGCCCATCGCGTTTGGGTTTGGCCTTGCTGTGTTCGGTTATCTGGCACTGACGACCCATACGCCGCTGATGGTGCTGGTCGGCCGTATGGACGAGGGCATGAGCCATCTTATCCTGCTGGCGGTGCCGCTGTTCGTGTTTCTCGGCTTGCTGATCGAAATGACCGGAATGGCGCGCGCGATGGTGGCGTTCCTGGCCAGCCTGCTCGGCCACGTCCGCGGCGGCTTGCACTACGTGCTGCTCGGCGCGATGTACCTGGTGTCGGGTATTTCAGGCTCAAAGGCCGCCGACATGGCGGCGGTCGCACCCGTGCTATTTCCCGAAATGAAGCAACGCGGCGCCAAGCCCGGCGATCTCGTCGCCCTGCTCGCGGCTACCGGTGCGCAGACCGAAACCATTCCGCCGAGCCTCGTGCTGATCACCATCGGCTCGGTGACGGGCGTATCGATCTCGGCATTGTTCACCGGCGGTCTGCTGCCGGGCCTGGTGTGTGCGATCACGCTGGCGGCGCTGGTGTGGTGGCGCTATCGCGGCGAGGACCTCAGTCACGTCAAGAAAGCCGGTGGCGGCGAGATTGCGAAGACCTTTGTGATCGCCCTGCCCGCGCTGGCGTTGCCGTTCGTGATCCGCGCCGCCGTGGTCGAGGGCATCGCCACCGCGACCGAAGTGTCTACCATCGGCATTGTCTACGGCATTGTGGTCGGCCTTGTGATCTATCGTCAGTTCGACTGGCGACGGCTGATGCCGATGCTGATCGACACCGCCTGCCTGTCGGGCGCGATCCTGATGATCATCGGCACCGCGACCGGCATGGCCTGGGGATTGACCCAGTCGGGCTTCTCGCGCGGGCTGGCGGCCGCGATGACCGGCCTGCCCGGGGGCGCGGCGAGCTTCATTGCGGTATCGATTGTAGCCTTCATGGTGCTCGGCAGCGTGCTCGAGGGCATTCCAGCGATCGTGCTGTTCGGACCGTTGCTGTTTCCGATCGCGCGCGCCGTCGGTGTCCACGAGGTCCACTACGCGATGATCATCATCCTGGCGATGGGCGTAGGCCTGTTCGCGCCGCCATTCGGGGTCGGCTATTATGCCGCCTGCGCGATCGGCCGCGTCGATCCGGCCGAGGGCATCCGGCCGATCCTGGGCTACATGCTGGCGCTGCTGGCGGGGCTGATTATCGTCGCCATATTTCCATGGATATCGATCGGGTTCCTGTAACCCCATTTTTCAGAAGCAACGAGGTGGCCGATGAGTGGCAACCAAAATCAATACAGCGTCGGACTAGACAAGACGCCAGCCAATTTTGTCCCGCTGACGCCGCTGAGTTTTCTGGCGCGCACCGCCGCGATCTATCCGAACCACGTCAGCGCCGTTTATGAGGGGCGGGTTTTCAAATGGTCGGAGACCTACGCGCGCTGCCGGCGCTTTGCGTCATATCTCGCCGGCCGCGACATCGGCCGCGGCGATACTGTGGCGGCGATGCTGCCGAATATTCCCGCGATGAACGAGGCGCACTTTGCCGTGCCGATGGCGGGCGCGGTACTCAACGCGCTCAATATCCGGCTCGATGCCGCCTCGATCGCCTTTCAGCTCGATCATGGCGGCGCAAAAATCATTCTGGTCGATCCGGAATTTTCAGGCGTCATCGCCGAGGCGCTCGACCTGATGACCGGGCCGAAGCCGTTCGTGATCGATGTCGATGACAAGGCTTTTTCCGGCGGAAGCCGCATCGGCGCCATCGAATATGAAGAAGCCGTAGCGCAGGGCGATGCCGGCTTCGAGGCGCTACTCCCGCACGACGAATGGGATGCGATTGCGCTGAGTTACACCTCGGGCACTACGGGCAACCCCAAGGGGGTGGTGACCCATCACCGTGGCGCCTATCTCAATGCCGTCAGCAACATCCTGGCCGGCAATCTCGGTCAGCATCCGGTCTATCTCTGGACGCTGCCGATGTTCCACTGCAACGGCTGGTGTTTTCCCTGGACCATCGCTGCGGCCGCGGGCATCAACGTCTGCCTGCGAAAGGTTGATCCCGCGAAGATCTTCGAGCTGATCTCGCAGCACGGCGTGACCCACATGTGCGGCGCGCCGATCGTCTACAACACGCTGATCAACGCGCCGGAAGCGCCGAAAACCGAGGGCGTTCGCCCAGTCGTCGGCTTGATCGCGGGCGCGGCGCCGCCGGTTGCGGTGCTCGAAGGCGCTGAGCGCATCGGCATCAAGCTGACGCATGTCTACGGCCTGACCGAAGTCTATGGCCCTGCCTCAGTTTGCGCGGAGCAGCCCGGTTGGGATGAGCTCTCAGCCGAAGCGCGGGCGCAGCTCAAGCGTCGCCAGGGTGTCTCCTATCCGCTGCAGGAAGGCGTCACGGTGCTCGATCCCGACACCATGCGCGAGGTGCCGCGCGACGGCGAGACCATCGGCGAAGTGATGTTCCGCGGCAATATAGTGATGAAGGGGTACCTCAAGAACGAAAAGGCCACGCGCGACGCTTTTGAAGGCGGCTGGTTTCATACCGGCGATCTCGGCGTGCTCGACGAACACGGCTATGTCATCATCAAGGATCGCTCCAAGGACATCATCATCTCCGGAGGCGAGAACATCAGCTCGGTCGAGGTCGAGGACGTGCTGTACAAGCACCCCGCGGTGCTGTTCGCGGCGGTGGTGGCAAAACCCGATTCAAAATGGGGCGAAGTGCCCTGCGCGTTCATCGAGTTGAAGGATAATGCGCGCACTTCGGAAGCCGAGATCATCGCGTTTTGCCGCGGTCAGATGCCGGGGTTCAAGACGCCAAAGGCCGTGGTTTTTGGCACCATCCCGAAGACCTCGACCGGGAAGATCCAGAAATTCATGTTGCGAGATAAGGTGAAGTCGGCCAAGGCGATTTCGGCGTAAAAAGCGAGTTCAGCCTAACCGTCATCCCGAGGCGTCGCCTACCCCACTCGCTCCAGCGTCAGCCGCATGCGGTCAAATCCCGGGATCACCCCTGGCGGCAGCTTTTGACGCAGCACCTCGTAATCCAGATCGGAATGCAGGTTGGTGATGACGGCGCGACGCGGCTTGAAGCGATCAATCCACGACAACGCTTCGCTGACGCTGAAATGGCTGGGATGCGAGGTGTAGCGCAAGCCGTCGACGATCCAGAGTTCGAGATTTTCCAAATGCGGCCAGCTCTCGGGCGGGATGTCGTTGACATCTGGCGTATAGGCGGCGCCGCCGATCCGGTAACCGAGCGCTGGAATCTGGCCATGCTTCAGGATGAACGCTGACAGCGTCACCGGACCACCTTTGCCTTCAATTGTCCGGCTCTCGCCGGCTTCGATGGACATGTGGTCGAGGATTGGCGGATAGTCGCTGCCTGGCGGCGAGACAAAGCAGTAGGAGAAGCGCGAGACCACATCCTTGGCCGTCGATTGATTGAGATAAACCGGAATCCGGCGGCGCTGGTGCAACACGACCGAGCGCAGATCATCGATGCCGTGGGTTTGATCGGCATGCTCATGCGTCAGGAACACCGCGTCGATGTGATCGACGTTAGCGTCGAGCAACTGCTCGCGCAGATCGGGCGAGGTGTCGATGACGACCCGCGTCACGCCGGCGTCCGACGTCCGCTCCACCATCAGCGAACAGCGGCGGCGGCGGTTTTTCGGATTAGTCGGATCGCAGGCGCCCCAGCCCAGCGCCGGGCGCGGAACGCCGGCGGAAGATCCGGAGCCGAGGATAGTCAGCGTCAGCGTCATGCCGGGACTTCCACTAGAGAGGCTTCCACCGGCGGAACCTTGCTGAACAGGCGAAAGAAGTTTTCGGTGGTCTGCCGCGAAATCTCTTCCAGTGAAACGCCGCGGGTTTCCGCCAGCACCTTGGCGGTTTCCACCACGTAGGAAGGTTCGTTGCGCTTGCCGCGGAACTTGCCGGGCGCCAGATATGGTGAGTCCGTCTCGACCATGATGCGATCGGCCGGCAGTTCAGCGGCGAGATCGCGCAACGCCTGCGATTTCTTGAAGGTCAAAATCCCAGTGAACGAAATCGAAAGGCCCATGTCGATCGCTTTCATCGCGAGATTGCGTCCGCCGGTATAGCAATGCAGCACAGCGTGAAACGATCCCCTGGTCATCTCGTCCTGCAGGATGTTGCCGCAGTCCTCATCCGCTTCGCGGGTATGAATCACCAGTGGTAGCCCGGTCGCACGTGCTGCTGCGATATGAGCCCGGAAGCCGCGCTCTTGCGCCTGCCGCGAGCCGTGCTCATAGAAATAATCCAGCCCCGCCTCGCCCAAGGCGACGACCTTGGGATGCCTGGTCAGTTCGATCAGTTCTTCGGCCGCAATACCGTCTTCCTCGTCGGCCTGATGCGGATGGGTGCCGACCGAGCAATAGACGTCGGGAAACCGCGCGGTGATATCGAGCAGTGCGCCGAGCCGCTTCACCCGTGTCGATATGGTCACGATGCGCCCGATCCCGGCCTCCCTGGCGCGCGCGACGATGGCGTCGAGATCGTCGGCGAAATCGGGAAAATCGAGATGGCAGTGGCTATCGATCAACATTGGCGAACCGGTCAATCTGATTTCGGTTCAACGTAACGTGGGAATACCGCTGATGGAGCCGGCAGTGTTGTGCCGGGCTTGATGCGGCCCGCCTCGCCCAGCGCCGCGAAGTTACGGGCACTGCCCTCCGGGATACCGAGGCTATCCAGGAATTTCGCCGATGAGACCGGCATCGCCGGTTGCGCCAGAATGGCGATCTGCCGGACCACTTCGGCGGTCACATACAACACGGTACGCTGGCGCGGCGGATCGGTTTTCGCCAGCGCCCACGGCGCCTCGCCTGCGAAATAACGGTTGGCCTCTGCGACCACGGCCCAGACTGCATTCAGCCATTGATGGATCTGCTGCGTGCTCATCGCTGTCCGCGCCAGCACCAGCATGCCATCGGCCTGCGCCAGGATTGCCTTGTCGTTGTCGCTGAACTCGCCCGGTTCGGGCAGTACGCCGGCGTGTTGCTTGGCGATCATCGACAGCGACCGTTGCGCGAGATTGCCGAGATCGTTGGCAAGGTCGGCATTGATCCGCGCGACGATAGCTTCGTGATTGTAGCTGCCGTCCTGGCCGAACGGCACCTCGCGCAGGAAGAAATAGCGCATCTGATCGACGCCATATTGATCGGCGAGATTGAACGGATCGACCACGTTGCCGATTGATTTCGACATCTTCTCGCCCCTGTTGAACAGGAAGCCATGGGCATAGACGCGTTTCTGCACCGGAATGCCCGCCGACATCAGGAAGGCCGGCCAGTAAACCGCGTGAAAGCGGATGATGTCCTTGCCGATGATATGCACGTCGGCCGGCCAGTAGCGCCAGTTGTCGCTGTTTTCGTCGGGAAACCCGACGCCGGTGATGTAGTTGGTCAGCGCGTCGACCCAGACATACATCACGTGATCGGGGTCGTTGGGTACCTTGATGCCCCAATCGAAGGTGGTGCGCGAGATCGACAGATCTTTCAGCCCACCCTTCACAAAACTCATGACTTCGTTGCGGCGCGAGTCCGGGCCGACGAAATCGGGTTGGTCGTTGTACAGCGCGAGCAGTTTGTCCTGATAGGCCGATAGCTTGAAGAAATAACTCTTCTCCTCAACCCACTCGACCGGAGTGCCCTGCGGTCCGCGGCGCACATTATCCTCGCCGACGACGGTTTCGTCTTCCGCGTAATAGGCCTCGTCGCGCACCGAATACCAGCCGGCATAGGCGTCGATGTAGATATCGCCGTTCTGCTGCATCCGGTTCCAGACCACCTGAACCGAACGATGATGTGCCGGTTCGGAGGTGCGGATGAAGCGGTCGAACGATACGTTCAAGCGCTCATCCATTTCCTTGAACCGGCCGGCATTACGGGCGGCGAGTTCGCTAGGCGTCATGCCCTCGCTCTGCGCGGTCTGAACCATTTTCAGGCCGTGCTCATCAGTACCCGTGAGGAAAAACACGTCCTTGCCGTCGAGCCGCTGAAAGCGTGCTAGCGCATCGGTTGCGATCGCCTCATAGGCATGACCGATATGCGGAATTCCGTTCGGATATGCGATCGCAGTGGTGATGAAATAGGTGTTGCGTTCGGCCGCAGCCACAGGCTTTGCCGCCGGCGAAGCCTGTGCGCGCGCGATTGCTGCTGCAGGCTTGGCAGCCGCGGCCGAAGCTTTCGGCGCCGTCTTCGCGGGGGCCGGCGTGCGCTTATCGGATGCATCGCTCTTGGCCGGCTTTTTCGGCGATTTCTTCGCAGTTTTTTTAGAAGCCTTCTTGGCAACCGTCTTCTTGGCGGTTTTCTTGACAGTCTTCTTGGAAGTTTTCTTTGCGGCTTTTTTGGCTGCTTTTTTCGCCTTCTTCACAATGCGCTTGCTTTTTTTAGCGCGCTTCTTCGCCCCCGCCGTGACGGATTTACGCGCATTCTTCCGGGCGTTCTTGGCTGTTTTCTTGGCAGTTTTTTTCCTGGATGTTTTCTTAGCCGGCGTTGCCACCACAAATTCCTTCATCGTTGAAACGGGATTGCCCGGAAATAACCTGGCGGCGCGTTCTACTGCATGGCTTCCGCAAGTAGGCCAAACACCGAGAAAACCAGCGGTTTTCGTTCAAGATTATAGGCTTCGGTGTCGCGCGCGGCGCGGTTGATCTTTTCCCATACCTCCGCCAGTCGTGCAAGGCGGGGCAGGTTCGCATTGGCGTTGGCGTCATCCTTACGGAGGATCTCGCTGACCCATCGATCGACGCTGTCGATGAACGTGGCCAGCGCCACCCGGTCGCTGCCGCCGAGCGCTTCTCCCAACGCATGCAGTTCGCGCGGATCGACCCGCGGCAATGTCGACAACAGCGCCGCGGTACGCTGGTGCAATTTCAGTGCGTCGCCGCCCAACAGCGTCAGCGCGCGGGAGACGCTACCCTCCGAGGCTTCCGCGGCCTCGGCTAGTGCGGGATCGTCGGCCGCGATGTCGGTGGCGCCGGCAGCGGCGCGGATCACGTCCTTGGCGGCCAGCGGACGCAGCATCAGCTTTCGGCAACGCGACAGGATGGTCGGCAGCGCCCGTGCCGGCGCGTGACTGACCAGCAGGAACAGCGACTGCTGCGGCGGCTCCTCGAGCACCTTCAATAAGGCGTTGGCCGCGTTCGGATTGAGCTCATCGACGGTGTCGACGATACACACCCGCCAGCCGTCGACGGCCGCGGTTGATCCGAAGAACGAAATCGTCTCGCGGGTCTCGTCCACGGTGATCACCGTCCGCAGCACGCCCTTGTCATTCAGCGACCGCTCCAGCGTCAGCAGCCCGCCATGGGCGCCGGCGGCGATCTGACGCGCCACTGGATGGGAGGGATCGACAGCCAGCGTCTCGGCAGTCTGCACATCGACGGCATGCGGATTGCGGTGCGCGAGCACGAACCGGGCCATCCGATAGGCTAGCGTCGCCTTGCCGATCCCCTGTGCGCCACCGATCAGCCACGCATGCGGAATGCGTCCGCTGCGATAGGCATTCAGCAACGCTATCTCGGCCTCGCTATGACCCGATAGCGTTGCGGTTTCGCGCGGATGCGCGACAGTGATTTGCGGCTCGGCTTTGCGGGTGCTCATGCTGAATTGACCGCGTTGCCGGCAGCCGATGCGAACAGGCGGTCGCGCAAGGCGGCCCATATATTCGCGGCCACGGTGGCGGGATCGGCGGTGGTATCAATCAGTACGCAGCGCTGCGGTTCGGCCGCGGCGATCTGCTTGTATCCTTCGCGCAATTCCTGGTGAAACTTGACGTCTTCAGCCTCGAACCGGTCGGGCGTTCCGGTCCCCCTGCGTGCTGCCGCGCGCTGCATGCCGATTTCGACCGGCACATCGAGGATAATGGTGAGGTCGGGCTTGAGATTGCCGATGGTGACCCGCTCCATCGCGTTGAGAACACCGGGCGCGACATGCCCCAGCCTGCCCTGATACACCCGCGTCGAATCCGAAAACCGGTCGCACAGGACCCATACGCCTTGATTGAGCGCCGGCTGGATCACGGTGCGAACATGATCGTCGCGCGCGGCCGCGAACAATAGCGTTTCCGCGTCGGGTCCCAGTAATTTGCCCATGCCCGACAACACGAGATGCCGGATGATCTCGGCGCCGGGCGATCCCCCCGGCTCGCGCGTGACGATGGCGCGCAATTTTGCTGCGCCGAGACGTTCGGCGAGCGTCTTGATCTGGGTCGATTTACCCGACCCCTCGCCTCCCTCAAACGTGATGAATCGGCCGCGTCCGGGAGATCGTTTGACCGCTGCTTCGGCCATGCTCAGAGCTTCTCGGCGCCCGCGCGAAACATTCCGATCACGAGCTCGCTCACGCCATCGACCGCTCGCCGCATCGTCGATCCCTTGCCGATCGCCTGGTTCGCAAAAATCGGTGCCTCCATCGCGACGTTGGCACCGCGCCACACCCTGACGACGCCGACTTGCTGACCCGGTGTGATCGGTGCCCGGACCGGGCCACTATAGATGATGCGCGCGATCAGCTTGTCGGTTCCGTTCTTTTGCACCATCACCTTGATTGGATCGGGACTGGCGAGCTGTACCGAGCCGCTATCGCCGCCGAATACCTTGGCATAGCCCACGGGCTGCTGCGCTGCGAACAGGGTTCGGACTTCGAAATTCCGATAGCCCCATTCCAGCATCTTCTTGGCTTCGGTTGCGCGGTCTTCCGAATCCTCAAGCCCGTTGACGACAGCGATCAGCCGGATGCCGTTTTGGACCGCGGAGCCGACCATGCCGTAACCGCCCTCCTTGGTGTATCCGGTCTTGAGCCCGTCGGCGCCTTCGAGCGAGTTCAACAGCGGGTTGCGGTTCGGCTGCTTGATTTTGTTCCAGGTAAACTCCTTCTCGCCGAACAGCTTGTAGAAGTCGGGATAGGTCTGGATGATGTAGCGCGCCAGTGTCGCCAACTCCCGCACCGTCATCTTGTTGCCGGGATCCGGCAAGCCATTGGAATTGGCGAAAGTCGACCTGGTCATGCCGAGTTCGCGCGCACGCTTGGTCATGTTGTCGGCGGCGAAGGTGTGCTCGTTGCCGGCGATGCCTTCCGCCAACGCGATGCAGGCGTCGTTGCCGCTCTGGATCAGCGCGCCATGCAGAAGGTCGTCGACGGAAACCTTGCTGTTGAGCGCCGCAAACATCGTCGAGGTGCCCGAGGGAGCGCCGCCTCTGCGCCAGGCGTTCTCACTGATGCGGTATTCGTCTGATAGCTTGATGTCGCCCTGCTTGATGGCGTGAAAAACCACCTCGGCCGTCATCAGCTTCATCATGCTGGATGGCGCGCGCAATTCATCGGCGTTCTTCTCGAACAGCACGCTGCCGCTGGTGGCTTCGATCAGGATCGCGGTCGGCGCGTCGCCGTCGAAGCCACCCTCCTCCTTCTTGAAACCCTGCACGCTTTGGTTGGCCGCATATACCACGCCGCCGCAACCGACCGCCATCGCCACGACCGCAGCAAGCACATAACGCCAGCCACGTGCGGGAGCGGATTTCGAGGTGCGGGAGCCTGGTATTTCGAGTGTCATCGGCGATGCCCTGAGCCCGGCTTTCTTGAGTTTGAGCATAAGTTTTCCGGACCAAGCTCTAACAGTTGGAAGTAGCGGAAACAACTCGGGTTTTGCGGCACGCACCGCGCCGGTGCAATTGCCGTATTATCTAAACGACCTTACCCTTTCGCGTCGCGGACAGTTCTGACGAAATCCCGGAAACAAGGCGGAAAAGCGATGCCATCCTCACGCACCATTTCCGTCAACGGGATCGAGATGTTCGCACTCGAACAGGGCACGGGTCCGCCGGTGCTGCTCTGCCATGGCTGGCCGGAATTATCCTATTCCTGGCGGCATCAGATCCCCGCAGATGCCGGCTATCATGTGGTCGCCCCGGATATGCGGGGCTATGGCCAAACCACCGCGCCGGCCGATATCGCCGCCTACAGCATCTTCGACCTCGTCGGGGATATGGTTGCGCTGGTGGCGGCACTTGGTGAAAAACAAGCGGTCATTGTCGGTCACGATTGGGGAGCGCCGGTCGCCTGGCATGCGGCGTTGTTCCGACCCGATATATTCACCGCCGTCGCCGGCCTTAGCGTTCCCCCGCCGTTCCGAGGCCGCGGCCGCCCGCTCGACAGTTTGCGTGAGAGCGGTATTACCAATTTCTATTGGCAGTATTTCCAGACTCCCGGCGCCGCCGAGCGCGAGTTCGAGCGCGATGTCGCTGTGACCATGCGCAGATTGCTAGGGCGCGGATTTTCCGATCCGGCGGCCTCGCTGTTCGTCGAGGACGGCAAGGGATTTCTCGGCGATACCAGCACGAGCCGGCCGCTGCCGGCCTGGCTCAGCGAAGCCGACCTTGCCCAGTTCACCGCAGCCTACCGGAAGTCCGGCTTTCGCGGCGGGCTCAACTGGTACCGTAACATCGACCGCAATTGGGAACTGACCGCGCCATGGCAGGACGCCCAGATCCATCAGCCGTCGCTGTTCATCGCCGGATCGGACGATTCCGTCATTACCGGACTGATCGGAGCCAAGCGCGTCAACGAGTTGGACCGGGTGCTGCCTAACCTGAAGGGAAAGCTGATCATCGATGGCGCCGGCCATTGGGTGCAGCAAGAGCGCGCCAAGGAGGTCAACGCCGCCCTGATCGCCTTTCTTGAGCAAAGCAGGTGCTAGCGGCTCAATAGAGGCCGCGGCCGGCCAGTATCTCGCTCGGTCCCCGCGGATCGACCGGGGCATAGGCAGCGGTCGGCCGTTCATCCGGCGCGTATCGGGGATCGTTCTGATACGACACCGAACGCGGATTCTCGATGACCCTGCCCGCCGAACGCGAGCGGGCCGATGCCGAGATTTCAGACGTGGCATTGATCGATGCCTGGTCCGCCGACGTGTTGCCGAGGCTGTAAGGTCGGCCCTCCGGCATCGGAATCTCGCCGCGGATCGCGCGGCCGGATGAAACCATTTCCGACACGAACGGACGGGCGGAAGCGACCCGAACCAGCGACGGCGATGGCGCCGGCGTGCCGCTGCGCAGCGTCGCCATCAGTTGACGATCGTCGGAGCCTTCAAGCGGCGCGCGCCCGACATATTCCACCCGTACACGCGCGACACCATTTCCTTTGAATTCAAGTAGTTCGGCGGCTTTGTTCGAAACGTCGATGAGGCGATTACCGTGATAAGGTCCACGGTCATTGACGCGGACGATCAGCGATTTGCCGTTCCCGAGATTGGTCACCCGCGCGTAGCACGGCATCGGGAGAGTCGGATGGGCCGCGGTCAGCGAACCCATATCGAACACTTCGCCGTTCGCGGTCAGCCGGCCATGAAAATCATCCCCATACCAGGAGGCTGTACCCTCTTCGCGATAATTGACGTCTTCTTCCGGGACGTAAACGCGGCCGCCTACGGTGTAGGGTTTGCCCACGCGATAGGTGCCGCCACCCTTCGGCACGGGGTCACCGAACGCGACCACCCGGGGGCTGGAGGAAACGCCGTATTTGGGATCGATCCGGGCAAACTTGCCCGATGAAGCACAATTGGCGAGAGCGAGGCACATTCCGACGGCCGCCGCGCTGCGAACCATCAGAGTGATCTGATCTGACCGTCGAATCCCCATTGCCCCAAATACCATTCCGTCGGCCGCACGCCTACTCGTCGAACGCCTGACCAAAAGCGTTTGGCGGTTGCACGTCCCCTATGCAGCCTACTTCCGCACCAAGTCGTGAACATAACGCAGCCCGAACGCGGCGGAAATGGGGAGAGCGTGACCTTGGTAAATCATTCGTTCCGCGGCGGCTTCCGTCTTTTTACGGGACAGCCCTGCTGTGCCTGTTGCTTAAAATCATCATTAACTTTTGAAAGTCTGACCGCGCGAGGAATTCTTTTGACTGTGTAGGCTTGCAAGGCGTTTGGTTCGATCGCTGGGTACGGGATCGACACCATGTTTGAAGCAGTTACCGCATTCTTCGGCGTCATGAGCGCCGGCATCTTCATCGCCCACGCTGTGGACGGCTATCGGTCGCGTTCGTAACGGACGCCCCTACCGCGCGTTCAGCGCATCTTGCTGCTTATCCTGCATCGCGTCTTGAACCGTAGTTTTCATGCACCGGCCTGTGCCGATGCATGAGGCTGCCACGAAACATCATCGGAAAAGCATCGTCTGCAGACGCAACCCGCGGCGCTGTTCGGGCAAAGCCCCTTGAGGGCGTTAGCGGATTTCTTTCACCCGATCGGCTGTAGACTTCTCAACGAAGGCGCCGAACAGAACGTCGTCGCGCCGCCCTTCTTTCCACAGGAAAGCAGCATAGGCGGCGGCAAAGAAAATCACGCTTAAAATGACTAGTTCAAACATTGGCTTGACCTACCTGTCGCAATCCAAATCGAGGCCACGTATCGAGTCAACAAATCCGCGCTCTAGCGTGGCAGATTGCAGCGCAATGTGACCAATAAATCACACATATTCCAATGGCTTACGTCGTGAAGTTGCGACAACTAGTTGAAACAGCCATGGCGATTTGAGCCTTGTCGCCGCGCAGTGCCGGCAAGGCATCAACGTTACGACGGTATTCGCAAGCGGATCTTCAGTCGGTCCTTTGGATCATGGTCCGTTGGCTTTACCCACGGGGGGCCGCTCGCTAAAAGCCTATCGCCATCGATTTCGTGGGCAGGATTGAGCGATGCGTCTGTCGGGTTTCGTATTGCTCATCGCCGGGTTCCTGCTGTGCGTTTCGATTGTCTGGGCCGCCCTCGGTTTTCTGATGATGGGCTTTGGCCTGATCTGCCTGCTGATTGCCGAGCGCAACCGGAAGCGCGCCCAGAACCCCAACGTTTCGAATCCTTTGTCCGTCCCGCCTATCGACGCTGCTCCGAGGCCGGATGAAATCGTCGCGCGGCAAGGGCCTGCCGTATTTTTAGAACCGACTTTCGCCGCCGCGTCATCGGGGGCAGATTTCAGCTCTCAGCGCGATATCGGCGATCCGCTCGTACCCGAAGAAGACCGGAGCCCGCCGATTGACGGCGCGGTTGCGCTCTCGCGGATGGTGAATGTCAGGGATCGCAGGGCTCAGCCGCCCCCGACAACCACGCGGAGTTCGGAGTTTGATCGTATCCGCGCCTGGCGAACCGAGCGTAATTCCGCGCGAAGCGAGCCTGAGTTTCGGGATTTTGTAGCGCCGGTCGAGCCGCGAGAACCGCCGCCCTTGCCGGCGCGCTCCGTATCAGCCGAAGCCGGCGTGCCGCCTCCGATCGCGGTTACACCACCGGTCACCGCGGAACCCAAAGTCACGGCTAGCGAGACTCGGCCAGGAATTGCGTCTGCCAGGTCCGCGGAGGTTAAGGCTGAACGCAGCGTCCTGTTCGACGATGCTGACGATCTCGCCGATCTCTTCAACAAATTCGATCTCGGGAAGGACCATCCAGCCGGGTAACCGCTGACCGAGCGTTGCCGTACGGCCTGCTCGGCCACTCCTCAGTCGAACTTCAGAACGTCGTCGAATTCCGAAGGCGCAAATTGACGACCGGCGGCGTTGGTAATCTGGACCCGCCATCCTGACTTGAACAGCATGCGAGCCTTGGCCACCGTGAGTGTCGGGCTGGTCAGTTGGATCTCGCTGGTCTCGCCGTTCTTTGACGAGGAGATCGTGAAGCCGCTCTTCGGCTTCGGGACGGGGCGGATAACCTTGGGTTCGTCGGCAAATCTGTCGAAAGTGGCCTTTGGGCTTTTGGCTGGAATGGACGCTGGCCTTGCCGCAGGAATTTGCAACAGAGCTGGCGGCTGCGCCGGCCCTGCGGGCTCAGGCGCCGTGACCGCGTCCGGGATCGGCGAGATTTCGACGGCAGGCGCTTCGATCGCAGACTCCGGGGCCACGGACCTGCTGGCAGCACGCGGCTTGGATGATTTAAACCACTCCACGGTACCCTCCGCGCTCTCAGCCTTTGCCCGGCTTTTGTTTCCACAAGACTAAATCGTCGTCGCGACGTCACGCAAGGGAAACCGATGATGCCGACTGTCACGGACCTCGCGATAGCGGCACGTTCCCTCCCCGGCCCGTCAGATGGCTGGCTTCTCGGCGATGCGATGGCCGTGGTCATTCTTTCTTAACCACCCAAAAGCGTACCGGGATTCAAATGTGATCCGGATCACAAGCGTCCACTGTCATGCGGCGTACAACCGCCGATGACTATTGGAGACGCGGCCCTGCCCGGAGAACTCCCATGCTTGCCGAGAAGTTCATTCTTTTGCTCGAGACGATTCGAAGCCACACCGATCAAGACGGTGGCCCGCGCGTGGTCAGCACCTCGCAGCACGTGCCAATCAAGCTGCCCGCCGGCAAGTAACCTCTCGATCGCGGCGATCCTCAAAACCTGGCTTCAGAAAAGCCAAAAAGTCGATTGCGGCTGCGGCGGGGTTACCCCTGATGCCTTATCTGGCGTGATGAGAATCCATTTTGAAGGACGTGAAGCGCCGCTCAACCGCAGACCACGCCCGCCTCGTTTTCCGTCGGCATATTGAGTTCCGCCGCCCGGTCTCTACGTTCGTGCCTGCGGAATTCGGTTTCTTTCTGCTCGAACCGGGTCAGCTCTTCGTTCACCGCCTGCATAAAACGCTCGCGCGCCGTTACCGCAATCTGCGTGTGTCCCATCACAGTCCCTAATGTTGGTTGGCCCCGCTCGATCGTACTCAAATCCCCTGAACCGGAAAAGGTTCATGACCGTAAAATTACGGGATTTTGAAACTGGAGTGGCTCGTCCGGCTCCCGGATTGCGCGTTCCGCAGCCGACGCAGGCCGTTCTTCGATCTCCCGCCGACTAAGTGCTTGATGTCGCTTCAGCGGAAGGGGGGGCCGAGTGGTTTAAGGCACCGGCCCTGAAATACGAAAGGGGCTCATGTCATCTCGTCACATCGAGTCCTTTTTCGTATCTAGATTCAGAGGGATACCCGCCCCTGTTCATCGGTTACGTTATATCCGCTGATATACATCCGCCCGGCTCGTCACGCTGGCGATCGATGTGCGTTCACGTTCGGGATGGGTGATGGATTGAACGATTTGTTGCTGGCGTCAGATAAACTCATATGGCGATTGGCGCCGGCCTCTCGACCGCGATGACGTGAGCTTTCGCTCAACAGCGTCTTCGAGTTGTATGCGGCACAAGTTCCGATCAACGTCGAACGAGACGTTCCCAACTATTTTAGTCGAGGGGAGCGTAATCTGGTCGCGAGATCGACCGAGCTCAGCTCAGTATGACAAGGCCGCGCCCGGCAAAGACGTCGAGAGCTGCGAAAAGCTGCTCAACCTGGGTCACGAAGCTATCGAGTTTTCCGATCTCGCCGCTGACCGCCCGCTGCCTGAGCGCCGCGCGGACAATGACGATCTTACCCGGTCGGTAACGGTTGACCTCATCCACGACACTGACCAACGGTCGATCGCGAAATATCAACAATCCGGATTACGTAAGAAGCCGCCTTAGGTTGGGCGAGATCACAACCGGATTCGGGCTAGTTCTCCCGGAACCCTGGGATACAAATTGCCGCTTTTCTTTATCATGTTTGGTGGGTTCGGAATCGCTCTGATTGGGTGGCAACTGATTGAAGCTCTCCGCACCATGGAGATTAAAATGCGAGGCGGTGGGGTGGTACGGACGGACGAGAGACCAAAAGTATTCTGGCTGATCATCGCTTCGCCTCTTCCCATGCTGGCCGTTCGCACTTGGCCTGCGCTGCAAGCTCGGGGGCGCATTTTCCAAACTAGGTCACGGCCGATCGAACTAGGCCAAGGGGGCGAATAGGCCCTTACCCGGATCTGTTCGGATAGCCGGAACGAATGGTACTGATCCGGCTTGCATCCGGTGGGGGTACGATATCATCCGTTGCCGATTACGCGGTGGACGCCGGTCGGGGCCACAGCTAAATCCCGAGGAGGTTCCGTGCGCGTTCAGGCTTTGGCGATTTTTGCAATCGGCAAGGCCTCAATAGTCACGGCCGCGGCCCAGACGTACGATCCGGCTTATCCGGTTTGCCTGCAGGCCTACGGCCAGGGGGGCAATAATATCGATTGCAGCTACACGTCCGCCCCCTCAGTGCAGCGCAACGGCATCGGGACTCTCGGCAGTGCGTTATCAATCCATGTTTTGTGCGGGCACAAGTGCCCGCGGGTTATCGCCGGCATGCGCGACGGCGGCGGCCTCCGCAAGGAAACCCACGGGCGTGAATCGCGGGCCGCCGTTGCAAACACCCCCCACCAAGTAGAACATCCGTCCGGGGGCAACACCGGGAGAAAAGCAATGAAGGTCCTTGCCGCGACACTTATCTTGCTTGTTTCAAGCGCTGCTGCTGCTCAAGAGTGCAAGTCGTGCTCGGAGGCTGACGCCTGCATACAGACGTACCTCAAGGCCGCGTCGGAGGCCCAAAGGGCCACTAAAATTGCAACCCGGGATTGGCAGCAAAATCTGGACAAAAAGACCTCTTCAGAATTTTCCAGCAGGGGCTTGGCCGCACTACAAAGCGTCATGGTTTCGCAAGTTCGCGCCGAGCTTGATCGCCTGAAGGAGTGCCTGGCCAAGATCAAGTAGCTGAGCCCGTCACCGGCGCCCGCCGTGGCGAGCTTTGGCGATGCGCTGCCGCTATCTGACTTCGTGTTTGCCGAGATCGACGGGCCCCCCAGGGGACCGCGGGCCTTCAGCGCGGAATGGGCGGATTGCGCGACGTCGATTGAGATGCCGGACGTGGCGTTCCGGGCCTTGAGGCACACCCATACCTCCCAGCCGATCGACGCCGGCGTCGATATCGCGACGATCAGCGAGCGGCTCGGCCACGCTAACCCCATGGCGACGCAAGTTCCGATCAACATCGAACGAGACGTTCCGAACTATTAGGCTAGTCGAGGGGAGCGTGATCTGGTCGCGAGATCGACCGAGCTCAGCTCAGTATGACAAGGCCGCCTGGCAAAGACGTTGAGTGAGCTCCGAAAAGCTGCTCAACCTGGGTCACGAAGCTATCGAGTTTTCCGATCTCGAAGTCGCCGCTGACCGCCCGCTGCCTGAGCGCCGCGCTGACAATGACGATCTTGCCCGGTCGGTAGCGATTGACCTCATCGACGACACTGACCAACGGTCGATCGCGAAATATCAACAATCCGGATTGCCACGCCGTCACCTCAGCGGAATCGACGCTCACCGATGTCCCGATCCCCGCGCGCGAGTACGAGACCTGTTGGCCTTTGCCTATGCGGGCGGTTTGGCCTGAGTGCTGAACATCGACCGCACCGTCGAGACAAGTCACGGACACCGAGCCATCGAGGCATTGTGCATCGAAACGTGCTTCGGTTGCAGAGATCTGCCCACCCGCAACCCGCATGATGAGCGAACCCGACGGAGAACGCCGCGAACTGACGAGAACTTCGCCGGAAATCAACTCAATCGCCTGCTGACCTTGTTGCCGACATGCAGCCGGATCAAGACCGGCGTAGTACCGATCGGATCGGTGATGTTGGCGCCCGAGGCGCTGGCGTCTATCGTGATCTTTTTGCGCAGCTGCCAGTCGTCGTTCCACCACGCCTTCGCCGGCGTCGGCGCCAACGTCAGCGCAGCAACTGTCCCGAACAGTGCTGCCATCAAGACCTTTGCAGTTGCCCGCCGAAACATCGATTTGCGCGCGCGCATAACATCCAACCCTGTTGTCATCAGAACTCACCCCAAATGCGGAAATTCACGCGCGGATCTCGCGCCGGTGTGTAGGCTTGACTGATCATCGGCACCGAATAGGCGATCATGCCGTTGAAACCGTCGAACACCTTGAAGCGCGCGCCGATGCCGTAGCTCCACAGATCGAATTGCGATTGCTGCTCGGGCAACGGATTCAGCACTGTGGCTTTGCCGGCATCGGTGAAGGCAAAGAAGCGCCACTCGTTGAAGGTGGTGAAATGCGGCGCGCCTTGTCCGGCCTCGCCCTTGACCTGCTTCTGCAGCATGCTGCCGACATCCGGGCTTCGCACCTCGAGATTGCCGACCACGCCGTTATCGCCGAGCACCTCGGATTCCAAATAGCCTCGTACGGTATCGAGACCACCGACGCTGAGCTGTTCGCTTGACACCAACGGACCGTCGGCGACCTGGCCTTGCACCTTGCCGTAAAGCTGGAACCCTTGCGGCAGTTCCTGGGTATGGGAGAGATCGGCGTTGAGATGCGCGAAGCTCGGCGACGCATCGAATCGCTTGTTGTCGAAGTCGGTCGGGCTGCTGCTCACCGGCCGTGTGTTATAGGTGACCGACGCGTTCAACTGCGTCGTGAACTTGTCGCCCTGGAACGTGGCGCTGTAGCTTGCAACCAGCGGATAATAGGTGACCGGCGACGAGAAGCCGTTGGTGCCGAGATTCACAGTCTGATCGAAATGCTTGTAATCAAGCCCGGCTGACAGCGTGTGGAAGAAATTGTCTCGCGCCGGCAGCGTGATCACAGCACGGCCACCGTATATTTGCCCGGGGCCGACCACATTGGTGCCGCCGACGGTGGCGACATCGCTCTTGGAGTTCACCGCGTAGAACAGCACGCTCAGCCAATCGACCTCGGGAATCCGCGCGAGGTAGGAGCCGGAAAACACCTCGGCGTCCTGGCGGCGCTGCGGCGCCACTTGATAGCTGAAGCTCAAGGAGTGCCCGAGCTGCCAGAGATCATCGTAGTGCACCGTGCTGGTGACGCGCAGGCCGCTGGTGTTCGGAGATTGCCGGTTGTTGACCTCGACGCTCGCATGCAGTGGCGCCTTGTCATCGACGTTCAAATCGACGTCGACGGTGCCCGGCGTGACGCCCGCGCGCAATGCTGGCGTGACCCGACGGTCCGGCCATTGATTCAGCGCAACGATGTCCTTGGTGACGTCGTTGAAGTTTGGCACCGTGCCTTCCTTCAGCGAGGGCGCCCCGGCCTTGATCCTGTCAAGGTCGAAGTAGCGCGAATTCTTCACCCGGAGCCGGCCGACCTTCAACTCGGTCACTTGCAGCGTGATGACCTTGCCTTGCGTATTTTGGGCCGGCACCGAAACGCTGACGGTCTGATAGCCCTTGTCGTGATAGGCTTTCTCCAGTGCTGCGCGCGCCTTTTCGACGTCGTCGGCGCTCTTGTTTGGACCAAGGAACGGATAGATCGCCTCATCAAGGTCGATCTCCGGCAGCTTGTCGGCGCCCCGTACCGCAAAATCGTCAATGTCGAATCGCTCGGCCGGCGCAGGTTTTTGCGCCGGTGCGGCGGCCGCACCCGGCGCGACCGACGGCGATGGCGCGGCAGCGCCTGTCGCAACCGCCTTGTCCGCGTTCGCCGGCTCAGCCGCCAGCGCAGTGCCCGACGCTACAAGGCTGCCCGTCACCACGGCCGCCGCTGTCGTCAGGCAAAGCACCGCCCCGCACGCGGACGCAGGCCCGCGATCCCCATACCCTCTTCGACTTCGCACGAACGCCCCGCTCGCCTTCCAGAAACCAATCGCTATCGCTGCGGAAATTCCGCAACCATTAAGCCTCGGTTAAAAGACAACCGGCCGGCGCCTAACCTGCAAAACTTTTTTTGGTGCTCGGGAATAGCGTCTCTTAATCCAAAACTATCCAGATGGGTATTCAACTGTGCAGAGGGTTCTCAATTCGGTTTTGGAAATCTAGAATTGGGTCCACTCTGGAGCGGAGGAAACAGCTTTATCAAACGCGAACCATTAGCGGGGCCTGCTCCGGGTTAACGGGGCCGTTACAGAATCGGTTCGATCGCCTTGACGATGGTCACGTCGTCGGATGCGTGTATGCTATCGGCACAAACATGATGAAACGTGACGGAAAGGCGTTTCATGCGCGAAGACCTCATGACCGAAATCAATCGGCAGCTCGAAGAAGCTCAAGCCGAGTGCGGGCAGTGCGCCAACGCGAGAGACTTAAGAACGATGTTAAATGTGATCCGATCTCTCTTTTGGTAAGTGGTAAGCGTTGAAAGCCTGTGCCGGGCCACAGTAGTCCAAGTCGCTCGACATGCCTCAGATCGCCAAGACCCAATTCCACGACCTACGGGGCATCCACGCTACCGCCTTCCTCGACGCTGGCATCCCGGTCCATACCGTGGCCCAACGGCTTGGTGACGATCCGGCAGTCGTTTTGCGGAACTACGCCAAACGGAAGCGGACCGAGGTCGCCGACGCCAATCTGGCCGACGCTATCGGAAAATTCGCGGCCGGATTCCTCGACCGTACCTGAGATTGGCCCAAAGATTGGCCCAAAATCGCTTGTTCACAGGCCGTTCTTGATCTCTCGCCCGCTAAGTGCTTGATGTCGCTGCAACGGAAGGGTGGCCGAGTGGTTTAAGGCACCGGTCTTGAAAACCGGCGTGCCTGCAAGGGTACCGTGGGTTCGAATCCCACCCCTTCCGCCACTTATTGGCATAAGTTGTTGATGTTACGATGCTATATTTATCGTGTCTCGCGCCGCACATTTGACTCGTGTCGTCTTTTTCGTCAAAAGTATCCATAAAACGGGCACTTCTCACGGGATCGATGCGGTCGGCTTGAGCGAGCGCCCCTTCCAACCATCGCTGCATTTTGTTCGCCGAAATTGACGAAGTCTCGTTGGCGACAATCGCCTGCACGCAGCAACATGGGTAAGCTGCTGGATGCCTGCTCCTGTCGGCGGACGTCATCCTGAGCAATCAGCGCGATGGCCGGATGCGGGGCGGTCATCGCCTTGGGGACGCCGACCTTGCCGATGATCTTGCGCATCCGATCGCCACTCGGATGTCATCCGCAAATGTCGGCGGCTCTCCGCCATCGAGAACGTCGCCGCCGCCGCCGATCCTGAATCCTCGAAGACAGGTCTTTGACGTGTAGTCGCATTCAAGCATGGCTGCATGCAGCCACTCATTATCATGAAGGCGTAGAAGTAGGGAAACTTCAATTCGCCTGCGCTCGCCGGAGTGGCAAGCAGCATCGTGAGGACCAGCATCGATATAAGGCTCTTGCTGAGATCCCAAGGATTGCTACGGCAGATGTCGTTCAAAGGCTAAGGTCGCTGCGGTCGCACACATGCGTTCACCAGGTGTATCGGACCACACCCTTGCCGGCGTAGGAGCGAGTGACGTTGGAGAACTCGCCCTCGAAGGTTGCTGCGGCTGACCAACCGTTACGCCAGTTCACCTCGGCGGAGGCGGTGGACAGCGCGGAGTCGCCCGCCTGCGCGGCGCCGTTGACGACGAAGCTTGCGCCCGGAAGCGTTTGGAAGGTCGCACCAATGCTGCGGTCGGGGTTGAAGTCATGCGCCCAGGCAAAGCGGCCGCGCAAGGTCAGGATCGAATCCTGCATCGCGAACGATTTGTCGGTGCGCAGGCCGAGCTCGCTGCGGCTATCGGTGACGCTCTTTGCATTGTAAGCGAGCGCAAACAGGTCAGCGCCGACGATCGCGGTTTCCGCATAGTTCGGCAGCTCGAAAGTCGTAACTTGTCCGGCGGCATAAGGCGTCAGCCCAAAACCCTGCGCCACGAAACGGTAGCCGCCTTCGAGCCGCCCTGACCAGGCATTGGCCTTGAACTCGGCGCGCAGTCGGTCAATGCCCGCGACGGTGACCGTGCGGTCGGTGGTGATGTCCTGCCAGCCGTAAGCCAGCGCACCAGTCAGGTAGACCGGGCCGACGTCATGACGGATAAACACGCCGGCCTGGAACAGGTCGGAGCGTCCGCCGCCGAGGTTGTTCGCAACCGAGAAGCTGGTGCCGCCGCCGGCGATCGCAAAGCCCGCAATCGTGTTGGGCGAGAAACGATAGTCGGCCCCGACCGCCGTGCCATAGATGCTGCTGGTGGTGTTGTTCGAGCCGAGAGCCGCATTGCCGTCGGTGGCCTGCGACCCGCCAAAGCCCGCCGCCCACACGCTCCAGCGCTGTTGGAAATCTGGCACGATCGGCGACGCCTTGGTATGGATCGCAGCCAACGCATCGCTCGGCGGGCGCTTTTGCGCATAGGCCAACGCTTTTTCATCGGCGTAACCGGCAGCCGTGCCGCCAGCCGAGACCGTGTAGCCGCGTCCAGCGACGAACGGGTCGGTCATCACACCCATGAACTGGTTCATCGCATTGAAGGTGGTCTGCTGCGATCCGCTTGCACTCTCACCGGAGAGTTGCGTCAGCCCGGCCGGCGTCAAGCCGCCGAACACGATCGGAATGCCGCCGGTGGAGTTGAAGGAGTTGACGATGGCATTGGCGACGTTCCGCTGGTTGGCATTAAGACCCATACCCGGCAGTGGAACCAAGTTTAGCGCGAGATCGAGATACGCGTCTTTAGTGTCGTAGCTGAGACTTGCGTTGAAGCCCGACGGCAGATCGGTGTTGACCAGCGACGAAAATCTGCCCTGCACCCCACTGCCCGCATTGAGGATGGTGTATTGCTTCGCCACATAAGTACCCGGCGCAAAGCTCGCATTCACCGTCGCGCCGCCAAGCGTAGCCACACCCGTGACGTTGGTGCGGTCGGCGCTGACAGGTGAAACTTGCACCATGTAGTTCGCAGCCGCGGTGAAGATGAGGCTGCCTTGCACGGTGAGCAAGCCGATCGAATTGCCGGGCGCCAACGCGCCGCCATTGATAGTGGTGTTGCCGACAGTACCGTTGCCACCGAGCGTGCCACCGGCATTCACGGTCGTGTCGCTGACAATCGAACCGTTAACCGACAACAAGCCGCCGTTCACGATGGTGGGACCGGCGTAGGTATTGGTCCCGGTTATCGTGGTGCTGCCGCCATTCGCGGTCAGGTGCATGGCGCCGCCGATGCCGGCGATCGTGCCGCCGGTCGAGGTCACCGAGCCGGTCAACGAGCCGTTGCTCAGCAGGCCGCCCGCCAGCGCGATATTGTTGATGGTTTGTGCGAAGCCACCGAGATCAACCGTGCCGCCGCCGTTGATCGTCGTCGTGCTGGCGGCACTGAACCCGTTGGCGGCGCCACCGAGCAGGATTGCGCCGTTATTGACCGTGGTCACACCGGTATAGCCGCCACCGGTGACGCTTGTGATACCGCCGTTCGCGGTCAGGCTCATGCTGCCGAACATACTGTTGAGTGCGCCGCCGGTCGAGGTGACCGCGCCGGTCAGAGCGCCCTGCTCCAGCGTTCCGCCTGCCAATGCCACCGAGTTGATGGTCTGCTGGGTGCCGGCCAGCAAGACGCTGCCGCCGCTGTTGATCGTCATCGCACTGGTCGCGCTAAACGCATTGTCGCTGGGAGAGAACAGGATGGCGCCGTTGTTGACCGTGGTTGCGCCGTTATAGGTGTTGTTGGCGAAGAAAATTGTGTCGCCGCCATTCGCGACCAGGCTCATACCGCCGCTGAGACTGCCGATCGCGCCTCCGGTCGAGGTGACCGCTCCGGTCAAGGAACCGTGATTCAGCGCACCGCCCGCCAGCGCCACCGAGTTGATGGTTTGCGCAAAGCCACCGAGGTCGACGGTGCCGCCGGTGTTGATCGTCGTCGCGCTGGCGGCACTGAACCCGTTGGCGACGCCGCCAAGCAGGATTGCGCCGTTGTTGACCGTGGTCGCACCGGTATAGCCGTTACTGAAGCCGCTCACGATGGTGGTGCCGCCATTCGCGACCAGGCTCATGCTACCGCCGAGACTGCCGAGCGTGCCGCCGGTCGAGGTGACCGCGCCGGTCAAGGAACCGTTGTTCAGCGACCCGCCCGCCAGCGTTACCGTGTTGATGGTCTGCGCAAAGCCACCGAGATCAACCGTGCCGCCGGTGTTGATCGTCGTCGCGCTGGCGGCGCTGAACGCGCCGGCATTGCCGGCCAGCAGCGTGCCGCCACTGACCAACGTCGCGCCGCTGAAAGTGTTCGTGCCGGTCAGCGTCCAGGTACTGGTGCCGGTTTTCTCGAGCGTGCCAAAACCGCGATACTGGGCTGCCGCCCCTATTGTGGATGCATCAAACGTCGCATTCGTGGTGCCGCCGAGCCGCAACGTATCGGCAGTGCTGAACGCTACAACGTTGCCGGTGATGGTCGATCCCGACTGCAGCACCAGCGTATTGGTGCCGCCGGTGAAGGTAATGGCGTTGGTACGGGTGATGCCGTCAGCGGAAAGCCCGCCGGAGATGGTTCCGCTGTTGATGACAGTAATGTTCGCGCCCACCACAGCGGTGCCGCCGACACCACTGACGCCATTGGCACCATTGACGAGCCCCATTCCGCCAAGTCCGCCCGCGGCGGCCGCACCGCCGATGATCGTGCCGGCGTTAGTCAGGGTGCCGCCATTGACCAGCAGCACGCCCGTACCGCCGTTGCCGCCATCGCCCCCGTTGCCGCCAACGTCGTTTACGGAGAAGCCGGCGGCGCCGCCGGCACCGCCGTCGCCGCCCTGAACCGTTGCAGCCGCATTATTGGTGAAGTTCGCGCCGCCGGTTAGCGCCACGCCCACGCCGCCGGCGCCGCCGCTGCCGCCTGAAGCCGAGATAAACAAACTGTTGCTGGAATCGCCGCCAGCGCCGCCATTGCCCCCGGCAATGGTCGAGGCGTTCGAGCTTGAGGCGAGTCCGGTAAACAGGGTGCCGCCACCGCCTTCGCCGCCGCCACCGCCGCCGCCACCAATGGCACCGCTCCCGCCAGTGCCGCCGACCGCTCCGGACACTGGAGTCCCGTTCGGCGCGGATGATATCACCAGGCCGAAATTGCCGCCGTTGCCACCATCGCCGCCAGGCGTATCGCCGCTACCAGGCTGGACGGTGCCGCCGGTGCCTCCGGCGCCACCGGCGCCCGTGCTGAGGCTAACGCCGCCGCCGCCGCCACCGCCGCCGCCAAATACGGTTATAAGGTCCTCGTCGCTCCCATGACCGCCGGTTGGAGCTGTCGAGGTGCCGCCGGCGCCGCCGGAACCACCGAACGCTGGAGCGCCGCCTTGGCCGCCATCGGCAAGCGCAGGCGTTGTTGCCAGATGGGCCGCGACGAACGTGCCGGCGAGGATCAGCCCCGCCACCGCGATCTGCACGATGACCGTACGCGCCAACGCTGCCCTGATCGAAAAAACGTGCCAGCTTTGCCTTGAGGCATGGTGCCGCAAGCGGGGCGCGCGTATCAGCCGATTCATCGCTGTATCAAAACCCCTCAGCTTCACCGCCGTCGTGCGAGACTTCCCGAAGCCAAGCTGCGCGTCTTGATAGCTCCCATGGCACACCCCTGCTCCCAACTGCCGACTTCAAGATCGGCTGCCGTCCAAGCGAGTCCAGTTGGGGTGATGGATATCGCTGGGTTGATTCACGAGCGATACGGCAGATGTCGTATTTCGTCGTCGGCAAGGAGGCTGATGTCGAAACGCCCCGCGCCGTCGCAGGGTGGTCGCGCCGTGGGAGATCAGCGCCGAGACACAATCTCTACCGTGGCCCGGTGATCGCCAATCTCGGGGCAGCTACAGATCTTTTTGGGAACCGCTATTTGATTGCATATCGTCAACACAGGCTGCAACGATCGCTTCGTGCAATTCCTCACCGGTGATCGGCTTGTGCAGAATACGGTAACCGCTGGCGGCGGCTTCCTTAATGCGCGACGGCGAGGTATCGCCGGTCACGATAATGGCAGGGAGGGAGCGGCCGATATAGACGCAAAGAGCCTCGATTGCCTCGAGGCCGGTGGCACCGTCACCGAGGCGGTAGTCGGCGACGATCAGATCGACCGGTGCAGCGCCGGCCGCGATCGCCTTTGCATGAACCTGTTGCACCTCTGCGGCAGATCGGCCGGCATAGACGCGATGCCCCTGCAGTGTGAGCAACTGCACCATGATATCGAGAACATCCCCCTCGTCTTCCACGACCATGATGCTGACGGCGATGTCCGCTGGTGATGTCCTGTTATCGGGCAACGGAGTTTCGACCGCATTGGCTTTCGGAACCGTAACGGAAAACATCGAGCCGCGCCCGGTGACGGAGACCAGCTTCAGCGGATGTTGTAGCAGTACGGCCACGCGGCGAACGATGGCGAGGCCGAGGCCAAGGCCTTGCGTGCGATCTCTCGCCGGGTTCTGCAACTGCACGAATTCCTCGAAGACCATTGCTTGCTGGTGTGCGGGGATGCCTGGGCCGGTATCCCATACCTGGATTTCCACCGAAGCGCCGCGCCTGCGGCAGCCGAGCAGAACGCCGCCGGATATCGTGTATCGAAAGGCGTTCGAGAGCAGATTGCCCAGGACCCGTTTCAGCATCATGGGATCGCTGTCCACCTGCAGACGGCTTTCAACGACACGCCAATCAAGGCCGCGATCCTTCGCCGCCGCGGCGAATTCGTTGCTGAGATGGAGGAAAAGCTGGGACAAATTCACCCTCTCCTTCGCAACCGTAACGACGCCGGCATCAAGCCGGGAGATGTCGAGCAGTCCATTCAGAAGGGCGCTGAGGTTGCCGACGATGGATTTTGCCTTGCCGGCCAGATCGCGAGCATCGCCGGATTGGACCGCGCCGCGGTGACCCAGCACCGAAAGCGTGGCGATCAGTAGACTCAAGGCATGGATCGGCTGCCGCAGGTCATGACTGGCGGCCGCAAGGAAACGCGTTTTAGCACGATCGGCGGCTTGCGCACGGTCGCGTTCTTCCTCCAAGTGGCTGACCAGCTCGACATTCTCCAGGCGCAACCTGATGGTCTCACGCAGCATTTGGTACGTTGTGCGGCAGTAATAGAGATTGATGGTCACGAGCCCCGCAAGCAAAGAGAGATATGCGCCGGAGATATCACCTCCATTGGTAATGGAGCGTACCGTGATCGGCAGCACCGTCGCGATGATCGAGCCGACGAGAGCAGGTGGAAAGGCCGAGAGCGACGGAACCGTGCCGCAGATCAGCCCAGTCAAGACAATGACGGTGAATGAAAAAATAATGGGTTGCTCAGGAAGGAACCCAACCCAGCCGAGCATTCCCCACAGCAGGCCTGACACGCAGGAAAACGCCGCCGCAAGCCAGGCCCATCGCAACGCGGACGTCGGCTCTCGATCTCGGTTGAAGAACCGGCGCGCCGCCAGGACGCGTATGGCAGTGAGCAGATACAAGGCGCCGAGCCATCCGATCAACCAGCTCGTCGATACGGTGCTCCTCAGTACGTACGCTGCTGCCAGGGAGATAAGGATGTTGGCAACCACCACCCCATAGGAATTGCGATACAAGAGCTCGACGAGCGCTTCGCGTATCTTGTCTTCTTGCATCGAAACCTCTCCGCGCGCCGGTAGGTGCGGCGGCTTCGTTCGCGAGTTGGCGTTGCGCTAGCCCGCTGGAAGACCGAGA
The DNA here is from genome assembly GCA_963738105.1 of uncultured Alphaproteobacteria bacterium. Lineage (GTDB taxonomy): Bacteria > Pseudomonadota > Alphaproteobacteria > Rhizobiales > Xanthobacteraceae > Bradyrhizobium. The sequence goes on from CAVTWC010000029.1 coordinate 52,451, forward strand.
CGAATTGCGTAGGCTGTCAATTCAGCACCACTGTGCAGATCAAGCTTCCGCATAAGATTCTCGCGATGTTTCCGGGCGGTAAGCGGGCTAATGCCGAGACGGTTGGCGATGTCACGGCTAGTGGCCCCGTGAGGGATCATCCCCAGGATTTGCCGCTCACGCCTTGTAAGCGTGACCGGTGATAATATCGCGGCCGTGGGCTCCGGGGTTTCGTTCGGGCCATCATACTGGTCCACCGCAAAGCGAACCTCCTCGGCCACATAGGCGTTGCCTTTTCTGATGGCATCGATTGCAGCGATGAGTTCGGATGGATCGCCGCCCTTGGTCAAATAGCCATTCGCGCCGGCGGAAAACGCTGCCCGAACGGAACGCGGCTCAACATTGGCGGTGAGGACAAGAACTCGCAGCTCCGGCCATTCCACTCTCAGGTTGGCTATGAACTGAAACCCGCTCACACCCGGCATGCCGAGATCGAGTATGAGAAGATCGGCGGAGCTTTCATTCAGCAGGCGGTGAACGGCTTCACCGTCCGCCACCTCTCCACTGACTGTAAGCCCGTCCACGGTCGACAGAAGCTGTTTCAGACCTTCCCGAACGACGGCGTGATCGTCGGCAATGATCGTCCTCAAAAGTCTACACATGCATCACCCCTGCCGATGACGGTATTAGGGTATCAATCAACTCCTATCAAGGATGCGGACCCAGGAATCCATTTGCCCGATCAGTGCGTCAACTGCGCCAAGATCAATTGACGCAATGAGTCATGACGCACCAGTTTTGAACCAGACAGCGACACATAACGCCAAAAGCGTCGCGTTTTTAATGTTTTGGGAGCTCTTTCAGATATCCAAGCGGAGCTACGTCGTGGCACCTGCCACCAACCTCTGACGCAGTGACAGGATTTGGACGATCCGCCGGTAGTCGACCGCTACCGTCTGCACAGAGTCAGGCGGTCGGCTGCAAACCGAGCTTGGATCTGCTTAGATTCCATTGACTGGTTGTCACTCAATCTGGATTGGACCTCGGTCAATCAACAGCTTGCTTGTCTTTCACCCCGCAGATTGACGGGCCGCCGCTCGTTCCTCATCTCTGATTGTCCCTTCGGGCGACTGCGAATTCTCGCCGGTGCTTCGAGTAGAGTTGCAGCTGGGGACCTTGTGCGCTCCGATCACGATGTCGTTCGTTTCCGACGCATCAAGCTGCCTCGCGTAAATTGACGCAGTAGTTCATGAAGCAGAATTTTGACGCAGCGAGATGCCAAACGGTCTATTCGGCTCTGCGCCCTGGGCGGATGAGGAGCGTCAACTAAGTGAGCTTAATGCCGACACCGGCAGCAAAGACTATGTGCATTTTGAGCCTTGCTTTTCCTCTAAGATGCCGCCCCTCGGCGATTTCCGGTATTGCGCTCATCAAAACCGGCCATAATATCACGCACACGGTGAGAGCCTTGCCGCGCCATTGCTGCAAATCCCGTCATTGAGGCGGCGCAGTAGAGAATCGGCTCAGACGACCGGTACCATGGAAATCCGTGATGCCCTTGAAGGTTCAGGTTGGTCCGCACCAAATTTCAATCCATCACGGCCAGACAGTCCTGGTCGGTGAACCGGATGGACAAATTAACTGGCCCAGCGAACAGGGGCTCTATTTCTTTGACACGCGCGTCATCAGCAGTTGGACTATCTACGCGAACGGCGAGCCGTGGGAGCTCCTCAATGGAGGTGCGATAACGCCCTACGCCTCGAGAATTTACCTTACAAATCGAGCAATTCCGACGCCGGATGGCATCATCTCGCCCCGCACACTTGGTCTCGTCATCAGCCGACTTATCAGCGAAGGAATGCACGAGGACCTCGACATCACCAACAACAGCACGCGGAGGGTAGACTTTCAGCTTGAGATCGCATTGCGTTGTGACTTCGCAGACATTTTCGAAGTAAAGTCGAAGAATATCGTACGCCGTGGGCACATCGCCACGACGTGGTCGCAGACAAGGCAGCAACTGCGGACCAGTTATAGCAACGCTGGCTTCGTTCGCGTCGTAATGGTGGCTCCATCGCACGGTCAGCCCAAAGCAAGCTATTCCAACGGTCGGCTCAACTTCGGAATCGCCCTGGATCCCGGAGAAGCCTGGCACTGCTGCTTGCTCTACACTCTGGAGGACGGTGAGCGAATCCATCGGCCTCCGCATGAATGCTCCGGCCAACACCACAAGAAGCACAGCGAAACCCTGTCGGACTGGCTGCAGACAGTGCTGAAAATTCGCTGCAGTAACGAGGAATTCTACCGCCTTTATCGCCAAGCGCTCGAAGACATGGCGGCGCTCCGATTGCCGATCTTTGGCACGGATCACAAGGTGTTCCTGCCAGCCGCGGGTCTGCCCTGGTTTGTCGCTCCGTTTGGTCGGGACAGCCTGATCGTTTCGCTGCAAAACCTTTTGATCTATCCGGACTTCGCCCGTGGCAGCCTCGACATCCTGGGTTCACTGCAGGCGAAAGCCGAGGACGACTACCGTGATGCCGAGCCGGGCAAGATCCTGCACGAGATGCGCTATGGAGAGCTCGCGCACTTCAAGCTGATCCCACACACGCCCTATTACGGTACGGCCGACGCGACCCCTCTTTACCTCATCACCCTGCACGCCGCCTGGCGGGCAACCGGTGACAAGAATCTGCTCGAGCGGCATCTTGCGACCGCCGAAAATTGTCTGTCCTGGATCGACCACTATGGCGATCGAGATGGCGACGGATTTCAGGAGTATCAGACCAAGTCCTCCGTGGGTTACGAGAACATGGGTTGGAAGGACTCCGGCGACAGCGTCGTCTACCCCGACGGATCGCTCGTGAAGGGGCCAAAAGCGCTGTGCGAATTGCAGGGCTATGTTTATGACGCTTGGCGACGAATGGCCGAGATATTCGATGAGCTCGGCAAGCCCAGCCGCGCCAAAGAGCTGCGACGGAAGGCGGAAGTGCTGTTCAAACGATTCAATGACGCTTTCTGGGACGAGGGGTTGGGCTTCTACGCCTTTGCGCTAGACGGCGAAAAGAAGAAGGTGCTGACGGTTGCCTCCAATCCGGGTCACTGCTTGTGGTCCGGCATCGTACCGCCGGAGCGAGCGACCAAGGTCGTGCAACGCCTGATGGCACCCGACATGTGGAGCGGCTGGGGCATCCGTACGCTTTCCGCCCTGCACCCCTCGTTCAATCCATACAACTACCAGACCGGATCGGTCTGGCCGCACGACAATGCGATCATTGCGTTGGGGTTCAAGCGGTATGGCTTCGGAGTCGAGGCCGCGCGGATCGCGCGCGATATCAGTGAGGCGGGAAGTCACTTCCTCTCAAACCAGCTACCCGAACTCTACACAACGATCGAACGCACCGAAGATAGCTTTCCAGTGCAGTATCTTGGGGCGAATGTGCCCCAGGCCTGGGCCGCAGGGTCGGTCTTCACGCTCATGCAAGCGATCTTGGGGATCGTGCCGGATGCGCCGCGCGGAAAATTATATATCGACCCGCAGTTGCCGCAGTGGCTCCCGGACCTAACGCTGCTCGATCTTCATCTCGGCCGCCAAAGATTTGATATCCGATTCTGGCGCGACGGCGACGAGACTCAGTTCGAGGTACAGAACGGTAACCCTAAGGCGGTCGTGAGAAGTCGCTTCGGTACCCAATTCGTTTAAAGTCCGGGGACGGCAGGCGGGACAATGCTTGCGAAACCACTCACCAGCCGAGATGACGCACAGCCTGCCGATAGCTTGAAAGCGCTTGACTGGCTGAATTTCTTCCTTGCTGCTCTCCTCGTGGGGTTTGGTCCCTTTGTTGCAGTCCATCTGGCGGAAAGCGGATGGGCACCTGCAAGCATCGGAGCCATCCTGACCATCAGCGGGCTGGCTGGCCTGACCACACAAGTACCGGCCGGCGAACTCATTGACGTGATCGGATCAAAGCGCGCACTGTTTGGAGCCGCAGCGGGTGCCGCCGCCTTGGCACTGGTGATCTTTGGACTCCGGTCGGACTTCCCATCGATCTCGGGCGCAGCCATCATACAGGGCGCCGTCGGCAGCGTTCTTGGTCCAAGCATCGCCGCTATCAGCCTGGGCCTGGTTGGGCACGACGCGCTCGCTGAGCGGCTGGGTCGGAATCAGCGTTTCGCATCCGTCGGAGCGCTGTCAGGTGCTGCGCTAATGGGTGCCATTGGGTATCTCCTATCCACTCGATACATATTTCTGGTCGCCTCCGCGTTGGCGGTCCCACTCCTATTGGTGCTCCTTCGGATACGCGGCGGCGATATTCACTTCGGCCGATCCTGTGGCGCTCCTGACCATCATGCGACCAAACCCAATAGGGCCAGCCGTCGGACGCTCTTTAAAGACGTCCGCTTTCTTGCCTTTGTGGCATGCCTCTTTCTATTCCAGTTCGCGAATGCCTCTATCCTGCCCCAGGTGAGTGAGGCACTGGCGCATTCCGAAGGACATTCGTCCTCACTCGCGGTGTCCGCCTTGATCGTGTTCCCGCAGATCATTGTTGCGGTGTTATCGCCTTGGGTGGGACGCACGACCACGACATGGGGACGTCGACCGCTCCTGTTGCTTGGACTTGCCGTAGTACCGATTCGCTCGGCGCTTTCTGCGTTGACGACGGACCCGATCCTGCTCGTCATTTTTCAGCTGATGGACGGGTTCACCGGCGCGACGCTGGGGGTGCTGACGACGCTCATCATTGCCGACATTACGAACGGGACCGGCCGGTTTAACTTGGCCCAAGGGCTCGCTGGTACGTTTTCCGGGGTCGGCGCTTCGCTTAGCACGTCAATAATTGGAATTGTCACGCAGAGATTCGGCTACACGGCTGGCTTGTTGAGTGTAACAGGCGTGGGCCTCATGGCCGTTGCGATCGTCCTGGCTTTCATGCCAGAGACAAAACCACAAGTTCCTTCGCGAACACTTGGCGCCCCTACTTCCGATCAAAAGCAGCTCCCGTCGGGCCAGGTTGGACTTTGAGTCAAGCTGCGCCGATCGATGAACGCCGTTCGCGACGATGAGGATCTGGTCCGGGCAGCCACGGTTATCGAGCGACCTCGTCGGTCCATACCTTAAAGCTGACCAGTGTATTCGGGCCGAACGTCTGCGTGATCGGGACATCGGAAGCATCACGCCCCTGCGCGATCAATACGCGGCCGATCCGTGGAACATTATTTCGCGGATCGAACATCTGCCAACGACCGCCGATATAGGCCTCGAACCAGCCGGCGAAATCCCCCACGGCCCAGGGCTGCGGTGTGCCAATATCGCTGAGATATCCGGTACAGTAGCGGGCCGGAATATTCATGCAGCGGCAGAATGCGATCGCAAGATGGGCATAGTCGCGGCAGACGCCCCTGCCCTCGTTGTAGACCTCCCACGCTGTCATGGTTGCGCGGGCGTGCTCATAGCCGAACGCAATGTGGCGATGAACAAAATCACAGATGGCTTGCACGCGCGGCCAGCCCGGCTGCGCATTCTCGAACAGCTTCCATGCGATGTCGGACAGCCGATCGGTCTCGCAATAGCGGCTGCCAAGCAGATAGACGAGAGTGTCCGCGGGCAGGTCTTCCACTGCATGCTGACTGGCTGACGCAACGACCGGATCGGGCAGACCGCTATCGCGAACCACGCCGTTGGCGGCCAACCGCATTCGACCGGCCGGCGCGACGAGTTGGCTGCACCAGTTGCCGAACAAATCGCGGTAAGGCTCAATCGGTACTGAAGGGCTGGTGGTCAAATGATCTGGGATAACAATGTCGGAGGCACGCGTAAAATGCGTCCCCAACACCATGATCATCGGTGTCGGTTGCGGGAAGTCGTACAGCATTTCGAATCCGACACGAATCTTCATTCGAACACGCTCCCGGTTATGTCCAGCAGATGGCTACGAAAACCGTGGAATACAAGGCTAACTGCCTTATTCGGTCAAATGCGCGCACGAAGCGAGAAAGCGATAGCTAATTGTCGTGAAAGCGCGCACGGTACAGGTATGTCCCAACATCAGAATGCTCGGTCGCGCCGCAATGCCGGTCGATCGATATGATTACGCGTTCGCGCCGGGAGACGGTTCATTTCAGGCATCCTTTCCGGATCAAGGGTATCGATCGCCTGCTGCTGCCCGGCGCCTACGAGGTCATCACTGACGAAGAGATGATCGAAGGCCTGTCGTTCCCGTCCTTTCGGCGTGTCGCCACCATGATCATGATTCCGGGCGCTGCGCCGCGTCATGCCTCGATGGAAATGATCTCGATCGGTTCGATCGATCTGGCCGATGCACAGCGTATCGATGCGAGCGCGCCAAATGACTGACACCCCTGTCGATCTCGACAAGCATCGCGGCATGGCGGCGCAAAAGGCGACCGACATCCGCCGCGTGCTCGCCGACGTCGAGGCCAACGCCAAGCTGCTACGCGACCGCCAGGGCGCTGTTGAAATCCAGCTCCTTGCGGTGCCGGCCACCTCGTGGCCCGAGGCGGCGGCGAAGGCGCGTTATGTCTTGAATCTCTACGTAGCTGAACTCGCGCCTGCCGACACGCATCATCGCGATCTCGTTGCGGCAGTACTTGCGGACTTTGCCCGGCTCTCGGGTGAAGGCTGACCAAACTACTACTTTTTGAGAGCTGAAAGCCTCACCTTCGTTCGAGTCGTCTCGAACACCAACTGAAAGTATTCCATGCAAAATCTTTCACCGCGCCACGTCAAAACGGAAGAGTCGCTTCGCCTTGGCGTGGTATCCGGCTGGTACTCGACCAAAGTCAGCGGGACCTTTGTCTCGGGCCCGCATGAGTTCGAAGCCGACTGCCTTCGTAAGATCGCCGAGATCAATCCACAGGTGAGCAAACGAAAATGAGTAAGGAGGCCCGTCAGATGACCCTTCAACCTGGCTGTGTCAGAGGTTTCGAGCAAGACCGTGGTGTCATGCTGTTTTCCATGATGGACGGCGCGAGGGAAGTCGCTTGCGCTGTCAGCAGTTCGGCGATGGACGACCTGGAACGCGGCCCGCGGGCCAGGCCGGAGCAACGCGAAGAACAATTCCTGCGCTTGCGCGGCCGGATCGAACAATGCGCATCGAAAAAATTCGAAGCCCGCGAGTTTGAAGGCACCCCACCCGGGATCATCCTGCGGAGCATGGATTTTCGTAACTAGGTTTGGGTGTTCTCTGCGGCAGCGTCAGCTGCGTTCACAAGCGCGCCTGGATTGAACTGAGAAGATTGCTCGTCGTATCGATGAATTGCAGCGCCTGCGGCATTTTACCAAACGCGAGAACGCGAACAGCGGTCGGATTAGCTAAACCAATCGTTTTCGCTAATCGGTCAGGATCGTATTCGATTTCTCGGCCGCAAGTTCTACGCCCTCTGCACAGGGCTATCGTCACCAAAATCCCTGAGCTCTCTCTTGATGGTGATTTCTCATCCGCTCCAGGTCAAAGCGTCAAGCGTTCTGGCCGTAACCTTCTGGCGGCCTATCAGGTTGCCCAGCGGAACAGTGATCGCCACCCGCCGGTTCCTGGACCGGCGCTGCCATTGAGTTCGGCCACCGCCTCTTCGCCGGCTTCTGTCAGGGCAATCTGGCCAACGCGTCCACGCCTGGCGCATTCCTTCAGTTTATCCGCGATAAACTTTCGGGCCTCGGGCGTGTCATTCTTCAGCTTCTTGCAGCACTGCTCAAGCGAGGCAGTCATGAAGGCAAGGGTATTTGGTTCAAATTCGAGCATGTGGTTTCAAAATAGCTGGGATTATGCAGCTGTATCCCACAATCTTCTTTCGACACCGTAAACCTCTGACGTCTTTAGCGGACGTCCTCGATCTCACGAGCCATGGATGCGGTATGGCGATACTCCAGAACTATCCGCTGCTGTGCATGGCGGCCACGATCGAGAAGTCCGGTCAGAACTCGAACGGATCGGTGCTTCGTCGGGCCATCTCGTGCAATTCGGCCAACGTCCCGCGGATCGCGTTACAGCGGCCGCATCGCACGAGGACCGTTGCGGGCGAATGTGCGGGATCCTCGACTTTGATCGAGAGACCGCCGCAGTCTTCGCAGACGACCTTGAACCGTGATCGCTGCCGTGTCGCCGTATCTTCGATGCCGGTCATGGCAATGACGATCACGTTAGGCGATGACGGACGCAAAATAAGCGACGTTCCGCGCCTTCCAGCGAAAGCCTTCGGCCGCTTCACGGACCGGCGTCCAGAACCAATTCAGTGCGATTGCCGGATGCGAGACGTTGCGGCCCTCGATGTAAGGCCCGTGCAAGACGTCCATGCGACGTTCGAAAACGACCGCGGCAAGCGCTGTTACCGCGAATACAAAACCCACAAGTGCGATTGTTTCGATGATCATTTGAGCCCCCGCCCGCTGTTAGACAGAGACTTGAATAAACCTAAAATTTTAAAGTTGAGGTCCTGGCGGACGCCGCAATTGAACGATCGCATTAGGGAAGCTTAAACTATGCACAGCGTGCCGGGAGTAGCGGCGAGTATCTCGATCGCCCACCCGTTACAGGAGCCTGGCACGAACGAACAACGCGCGTAGCGCATGGGTCGCCGGTATCCTCAATATCGCATTGTCGGCGGCATTCTCGAGCGCGGTTACCGCATCGTCATGCAGCGAACGGAACTCCATCCATTCGACCGAACTGAGATTGGTGATGAAATCATAGGCCTGGCCAACGGTCGTGATCGAGATCGTTTCACCGTTCAGTTTGATCTTGAACGTGGCCGTTAGCGGCGTTTCGGACTTGGATGTGTTGTTCATGCCGCGGTTGTTCATCGCGTGCGGCCAAAGTCAATCGCCACGCTTGCTAGTCCTGGATGCTTCCGAGGAAATGGACGGTTCGGCGGAGCGGGTTCAGGACTGGGAGTCCGCACGCTGCGATGTCGTTACGGCTTTATTAAGACTTGGCACCACCACCAGACGGGTGACCTCGCCGTCTTTATACGATTTGAGGAACGCGTCGTAGTTCTTGAACGACACGCAGCCGTTGGAGTCGCCCCTCGGTCCAAGCATGTAGGGGTGCGCGAGCAGTCCGGTCCGCCCGAGCGTTGCATTGCTGTCTTGCGGAATCATGCGGAGCGCAGGAACGCCGTGGAACAGCTTCTCTCGCGGTTTCAGGTCGTAGACCGTCGGCGGGGTTGCGCCGACCATCCGCTCCTTCACATGCTCCGGATCGTCCATCAAATTGCCCATTCCTGAATGGGCTTCGAACCTCGTGCCATTCGGCATGTAAACGGCATGCGCCGAAATGTCGTAAACGGCCGTGAGTTTGTCGTAGCCCAACGCCGCAAGATTCGGTCCGTCATGATACACGCCGGTGTCCGGCCCCAGCGAGGCCATTGTGACGCCGCCTGACGGGAGCAGGTCGGACAGTTTCTGCAGCAGGGTACGATCGTCGGGCCGGGCATAGGCCGACGCGGTCGTGGTGACGTTCTGGGCGTCGGCCACTTTGGTCTCGACCTGCGGCCGCGACCTCGGCAGCGGAATCTTGCTGCTGATCGACGGCTTCAGTTCATCGATGATCGCGCTGGGCGGCGGCTGCGGTTCTTCCAGCGCCAGCTTCTGGGATTGAAGCTTGTTTGCCAGCCGGCTTTTGGCTTGCTGCAATTTGAGTTCAAGTTCGGAAGACCAGGACTGCACCAGCAGGCGCGCGGAGATGTCGACAGAAGGCGTCGCGGGGCCCTGCGCGAAGCGGTCGTTGAACGTCAAAGCTTCTTTGGCTGCGGGTGAAACATCGGCAACGAGTAAATCGCTTGGACTGAACCCGGCAATCCAGGCCGCCGCCGAGGCAGCAAAGGCGAACGCCATAACGGCCACGACCTTGCCCGGCAACGAACTGCCTGGACCTGACGAAACCTCGTCATTGGTCGCCGCCACGTAAGCCATCCGTCCCCCGCGTTCGGCGCTCCCCCACGGACTCGCCGAAATTAAATGATATCAGGAAACTGAACTGCGGCATATTCGAGACATAAGCCAGAATTCCGGTGCCTCCGGCGGCCCAACCCGACCTCTTTTTCCGGGATTCCGATATTTTTAATCAATTGGTCAGCACCATCCCGCCGTCTCCCGAACGGAGGAGTGTGATGCGTACCATTGACCGGATCTCTGGAAGCTTCCTGGCGGTCTTGTTTGCAGGCGTCGCCCTGCTCTGCTGCAGCCTGCTGCTTGTGACGCTCGGATAGGGCCTTGGCCCGATCAATCGAAGAAGATTCCCTACTATGATACCGCGACCTGCGCTGGGTTGGGGAAGGCGCGGTCATTTGGTCCGCCTGGTTTGTCGCGGCGAATTCGATTTCGAGCGCCCACTTCGCGACGTCATATTTGCCGGTGAACGCCCGTGGTGCTCACTTAGTCGCCTCGCCAGCGTGTCCATGTCCTTTTTTTGACCGCTGCTGATCAGCTCCGAAAATTCGTTCGGATCGAACACGGCGATCGAATGTGCCGGCGGCGCAGGCTTCAGCCAGCGGTGGGCATGCTGGCGCATCAGACGCCAGATGACCCGCAATGGCTTCATTTAGCCGCCGGAGCCGAAACCTCCTTTGGCACGATCGGCGCGACGGGCGAACCGGGGCCAATCTTCTGCAGATTGCCGGTTATCACCTTGTCGGTCTCGGCCAGGCCGGTCACGCTGATGGCCTCGCCGTCCGTCGGTCCCAACTGCACGATCTTCTGCTCGGCCTTGTTGTCGGCGCCGACGACATAAACGTACTTGCCGAGCTGGCTCGACCCCAGCGCGGTCTGCGGCACAAGGAGCGCGTTGGGCTCGTCGCGGACATGCAGGCGCACCCGTACATACTGGCCTGGAAGCAGCGTGAATTTCGGGTTGGGCACCGTGGCCCGCGCCGTGATCGTGCCCGTGGTGCGGTCAACGCCGTTGTCGATGAAGGTCAGCTCGCCCGAATAGTTCATCGAGGGATCGTCGGGCAGCGCGACGTTGGCAACGACCTTGCCAACCCCTCGCGCGGTCTGGATGACACCGAGGTCGCGCTCGCTGGGATTGAAGGTCACATAGAGCGGATCGAGCTGCACCAGCGTGTTGAGCGTGAATCCGGATCCGCCGACGAGCGTGCCGACCGGCGCACGATTGCGGCCGAGACGTCCCGCAAACGGCGCCCTGATATCGGTATAAGCGAGATTGATTTCCGCCGAGTGGACCGAAGCGTTGTCCATCGCCACCGACGCTTCGCTCTGGCCGAGCGTGCTGGCGCGCTGATCGTAATTGTCCTTGGCCAAGAAGCCGGTTTTGACCAGCTCATCGCCGCGGTTGAAGTTCGACTTGGCGTAGCTCAACGCGGCCACGTTGCGCTGCGCCTGCGCTTTGGCTTGGTCGAGCGCAGCGCGATAGTCACGGTCGTCGATCTTGTAGAGAAGCTCGCCTTCCTTAACGTCGGCACCATCGGACGCCGGTTGCGCCTGGATATAGCCGGCCACCTTGGCCTGCAGCGAGACCTCACGAATCGATTCCGTGCGTGCCGAATATTCGAGATAGACCGGGATGGTTTTCTTGATCACGGATGTGACGGGAACCGGCATGGCGGGCGGCCCCGACGGCGCGGCAGCCGCAACCGGTCCAGTCCGGAGCGAAGAGTAGCCAATGCCGGCGCCGACGCAGACCACGGCAGCGCTGCCGAGCAAGATTTTCCAGTGTCGCATGGGGGATTCCTGATTTTACTCGGCCGCAATCCGGTGCGGCTCGGAGATGTCAGACGGTTGCTCGGGTGAATGGCCGCGCTCGCGCAGGCCTTCGATGACGGCGTAGAACACGGGAACAAACAGCAGAGTCAAAAGCGTGGCGGCGAGCATGCCGCCGAACACGGTGGTTCCGATCGACTGACGGCTGGCTGCCCCCGCCCCGCTCGCGATCATCAGCGGTACCACGCCAAGGATGAAGGCGAACGCCGTCATCAGGATCGGCCGCAACCTGAGCCGGGCTGCTTCCATTGCCGCATCTACAATGCTGAGGCCCTCCTGACGGCGTCGTTTGGCGAATTCGACGATCAAAATGGCGTTTTTGGCGGAGAGGCCGATCAGCATCACGAAGCCGATCTGCGAGTAGACATCGGTCTGCAGGCCACGCACGAACAGCGCCAGGAAAGCGCCGAATAGAGCCAGCGGCACTGCGAACAGCACCATGAACGGCATGGTCCAGCTCTCATATTGCGCGGCCAAGATCAGGAACACGAACACGATCGCGAGTGCGAACACGACAGTTGCGATCGATCCCGCCTTCAGCTCCTGAAAGGTGATGCCGGTCCATTCGAAGGCGAAGTCACGTGGCAGTGCGGTCGCGGCGGCGCGTTCCATCGCCGTCACCGCCTGTCCGGAACTGAAGCCTGGCGCCGCGCCACCGTTGATCAGGGCGGAAGCGTAGTTGTTGTAATGCGGCACCGTCTCCGGACCCACGATCGGTTTCAACAGGCCGAGCGTACTCAGCGGAACCATGTTGCCGCCGGAGTTGCGGACATAGAGCCGAGACAGGTCCGTGGCGGAGGCGCGCGCGTCCTTGTCGGCCTGAAGTGTTACACGAAAGGTTCGGCCAAACAGGTTGAAGTCATTTACGTACAGAGATCCAAGGTAGATCTGCAACGTGTTGAAGACGTCGGGAACATTAAGCCCGAGCAGCTTCGCCTTGGTGCGATCGAGGTCGTATTTGAACTGCGGCGTCGAAGTTGAGAATGAGCTGAACAGCTGCATCGGATTGAGCTCGGGCTGCTTGCGCGCCTCCGCGATCAAGGCCTGCGTCGCATCGTTCAACGCGTAAGGTCCGCGGCCCGTCAGATCCTCGACCTGAAACTCGAAGCCACCGGTGGTACCGAGACCCGGGATCGACGGCGGATCGAAGCTCAGGACGAATGCTTCGGGAATTGCCAACAGCTTCATCCGGACATCGGCGACGATTTTGGAGGCGTTCTGTGACGCCGGACGTTCGTCCCATGGTTTGAGGATCCCGAACTCCACCGCCGAATTTGACTGCGCCGCGTTGGTCAGGAAGTTCAATCCGCTGATCGAGCCGACGATGTCGACGCCCGGCGTGCCCTCCAGCACTCCCCGCACCTTTTCGGCGACCGCATCGGTACGCTGCAAGGACGCGCCGTCCGGCAGCTGGATCACGACGAAGAAGTAGCCCTGGTCTTCGACCGGCAGGAAGCTAGAGGGAATTCGCTGCGAGAGCAGAAAGGTGCTGCCGAGCACGACCACAAACAGCGTCAGCACGGCCCAACGCCACCCGATCAGTATCCTGACCAGATGCGCATAGCCATGGGAAAGCCGCTCGAAGCCGGCATTGAACCAGCGGAACGGTGCGAAATTGCTCGCGGGACGATGACGCAGGAAGGCCGCGCTCAACGCCGGACTGAGCGTCAGCGAGTTGAAGGCCGAAATACCGACGGATATCGCGACCGTCAGCGCGAACTGATTGTAGAGCCGCCCGGTCACGCCCGGAATAAAGGCCACCGGCACGAATACCGCCATCAACACCGCCGTGGTCGCGATGATCGGACCTGTCACCTCCGCCATCGCCGCCCGGGCGGCTCGCAATGGCGGCAGGCCGTTTTCAAGCTGTCGCTCGACGTTCTCGACCACCACGATGGCATCGTCGACGACGAGCCCAATGGCCAGCACCATGCCCAGCAAGCTCAACATGTTCAGCGAGAAGCCCATGACCTCCATCACGGCCAGCGTCGCGATCAGCGACACCGGAATGGCGATGGTGGGTATCAGGGTGGTGCGCCAGTTCTGCAGGAAAATGAACACGACCAGGACCACCAGGCCGAGAGCCTCGCTCAGGGTGATGATCACGTCGCGCTTGGCCGCCCTGACGAACCGTGTGGTGTCGTAATGCAGCCCGTAAGCAATTCCCTTCGGGAAGCGCTTCGAAAGCTCTTCCATCTTGTCCTTGACCTGCTGCTGCAGGTCGAGGGCGTTGGAGCCCGGCATCTGGAACACCGCCAGCACCACGGTCGGATCCTTGCCGAACACCGCGGTCGAAGAATATTGCAGGGCGCCAAGCTCGATACGAGCGATGTCACGCATTCGCACAATCGCCCCGCTAGCGGGGTCGGAACGCACGACGATGTCACCGAATTGCTCGGGGTCACTCAATCGCCCGGTGGCGTTGACCTGCATTTCGAATGGGGTGCCTTCAGGTGCCGGGGATTGCCCGATCTTGCCGGCGGCGACCTGGACGTTCTGCTCCGCGACGGCCTGCTGGACGTCGACCGCAGTGATACCGAGCTTGGCGAGCTTGTCCGGATCGAGCCAGATCCGCATCGAATAACGCCGCTCGCCAAAAATCTGGACGTCACCCACACCTGGCACGCGCTTCAGGGGATCAACCACCTGCAGATAGGCGTAGTTGCTGAGCGCCACCGGATCGACCGAGCGGTCCGGCGAGATCAGGTTCACGATCAGCACGAAATTCGGATTCTGCTTCTTGATGATGACGCCGCCCTGATTGACGATCGGCGGCAGCGAAGCTGCGGCCTGCGCCACGCGGTTCTGCACGTCGACCGCCGCGATGCTGAGGGGATAGCCGACGTCGAAGGTCACCGTGATGGTCGAGGAGCCGTCATTGGAACTGGAGGACGACATATAGGTCATCCCCTGCACGCCGTTGATCTGCTGCTCCAGCGGCGTCGTCACGGTATCGGCCACGACCTGCGCACTGGCGCCGGGATAGGCGGCGCTGACGACGACCTGGGGCGGCGTGATGTCCGGAAATTGCGAGACCGGCAACAGAAAATAGCAAATAGCGCCCGCCAGCACCATAATAACGGCGATCGACGACGCGAAGATCGGACGGTGGATGAAGAAGCTAACCATAGGAATGGGCCCGATCTTGACCTGAACTGCCGGCTGGTGTTACCACTCGGTAACGGTGGAGATTACCGACCGGTAACATCGCGGTCAAGCGGGGCGGCACAGGTGATTGTCTTTTGAGGAAGCGAGATGCCCCACGTCCTTGCCAACGGAGCCCCTTCTGACGGAGTCCGTTCCGATGCAGCAGCCGCGGACACTTTGCGGCCACGTGAGCGGATCCTGTTAGCGGCCCGCGACCTGTTCCATCGTCATGGCATCCGAGGCGTCGGGGTCGAAACCATCGCCGAGGCTGCCGGCACCAATAAAATGACGCTCTATCGGCACTTCGATTCGAAGGACGATCTTATCCTCGCTTATCTGCGCGGCATCGCCGTCGAAGTCGACGAAATGTGGCGTGATATCGAACGCGATCATCCCGGCGACATGCAGGGCCAATTGAAAGCCTGGCTTGTTTGCGCAGAAGAGTGCGTGACATCGGACGAGCGGGGCTGCGACCTTGCCAATGCCGCGGTCGAACTTACCGAAGACGGTCATCCCGGACGCCGTATCATCGAGGAGTTGAAGACCGAACACCGCAATCGCCTCGCCGCATTGTGCCGCCGCGCCGGCATTTCCCAGCCCGAAGTGCTGGCTGATACCCTCACGCTGCTGCTGGAAGGCGCCCGCGTCAGCCGGCAATCTGCTGGGAGCAAGGGCCCGAGTTCGAACTTCATACGGACCGCCGAAAAGGTGATCGAATCCTTCAAATCCAGATCGTCCGCTACCAGATCCGCAAAATCCAAACCTGCCGCGAAACGGAGTGCCGGAAAACCAGCCTGACCGGTTTTAACCCTTTTAGTTTTGGTGTTCTGGTCGCACGCGCTCAACGGCGTCTGGCTAAAAGCGGGCGAGCAGCGCGACGAGTTCACTTTGCCGATGTGTACCGGTCTTGGCAAAAACTGCCCGAAGCTGATTCCTGATGGTTTCCCTGGAGACGCCGAGCCGCTCGGCGGCGCGCTCGGGTGCAATCCCTTGCGCAATAAGTGCCGCGACCCGGCCTTCGGCGGGTGTCAAGGCAAAGGTCTTTGCAAGCAGTGCCCCCGACACCACCTTCGGCTCAATCCGGGAAAACGTCAGGATCGCCCGCGCACCGAGAAACGGCGCGCGCGCCGCACCGGGGATCTGCAGCGTACGAATGAGGACCGGCGCCCTGTTTTGCCGTGGAACGAACACCGGCTCGCTCGTGAACGGAAGGGTGTCAGGCGTGTTTCGCAGGCGATCGAACATTAATTGCAGCAATTTCTGCGATCGCGGATTGGCCGCAAAAAGCCGCCGGTTCCGGATACCAAGCTCGCTATCGAACAAGTCGGTGGCGGCTTCGTTGGAGTGCAGCAGCAAGCCAAAACGGTCGATCGACATCGCCGCCTCACCGACCGCTCCCAAGGCATCAGTCGCGCTCGACAGGGCGATCCGCCCGACCATGGTGGAAAGCGTTGCGACTTCCGTCAGCCGGTCGGACAGCGTGGCGAGGATGCGTTTGTCGGAGTCTTCGAACGGGCCCTCCGCGATCGTCCGCTGGATGCAAAGGACCCATAACGCCGTCTCGGCCCGAAATCCGATACCTGCGAACCATTGCAGGCCCTGCGGGATCAGCACTTCATTGTACATCGCGTCGGAGCGGATATCGTCTGGCGTCACGAAGTCCTGGTCAATCACAACCGGCGAACCGCTCAGCAACAGCGGCACGCCGCGCTCCGCCCGAATGTCGGCAAGATGGAAGGCACCGCCGAAATAAGCGCGCAACGCCTCATCGATGGATGCGGTGCGAGGCACATCAGCGGTGCGAACGTCGCTTTGCAGCAGCATGGCGCCGGTTGAACCAACCGCGGTGCTGATTTCCTCCATGATCTCAGGCCAGATCGACGGATCGATCGCCGCATCGCCCAGCCGGCCGCCGACGGCCCGCAGTCTCCTGTTATCGATGGCAGATCTTCGCCCAAACCCCATGTTCCGACAGTATTCCCGGTATGACGCAAACGCGTCAAGCGAACGAGCGCCGCAAGGGGGACGATCGAACGGGCGATCGCTTGCAGCGAAAATTGCTCGGACCGAACCTGGCAATTTGTGATTGTCGAACTCCGCAGCGAAAACGACCCGCAGGCTCAGCAGTTGCGCCGTTCGCTTATCCCAAATGGGTCATGAGTCAGCCGAACGCCGCCGATAGACTGAGTGAGTCGCCCTGCGCCGCAGAAGCGCTCTCGACACTAACATCATACCGACGTGCGCTTGCCTGCGGTGACGCGGGCTTCACGTGATTGGGGAACTTGCTGTGAATATGCCGCTCGCCTCACCTGCCGACCGCGGAGGCACCTGCGACCACGGGCTTCTCTTCCTTGACGAAGTACAGAATTTGTTCGCATCCCATTCCGCGACCTTCGCCATGGGCCGCCTCGGATCGGGACTGCATCAACTCAAACGAAGGCTGGATTCGTTCGAGTGGGGGATGTTCAAGATGGCCTGGAGGCACCATCCGATTGCGCGGATCGTGCATCAGGATCCCTTTACCAGCTGGTCCTATCGCAAAGTTCGCGGTTATCCGGGAGATGCCCGGCTGCTGGATTTCATCTTCGGCGCCGCCAGCGTCGCGGACGATGTCGCACGGGCCTCGGTCGTCGGGCGCGAGATCCATGCCTTCTCAACCCAGACCGCCGCAGCGGCGGCGGTCCGCGAACGGCGGGACGTCCTGGCCAACCTGGTCGATCAGATCGCGGATGATCGCCGGCAAACTATTTCCGTGCTTTCGATCGGCTGCGGTCATCTGCGCGAGGCCGAAAAATCGAGGGCACTCGCTGAAGCAAAGATCGAGCGATGGGTCGCGCTGGAGCAGGACGCCAAAAGCATCGCTCACATCCGGAAACAATTCAACGCGACTGCGATCGAACCCTTCGGCGGCTCGATCCCGGGCCTGCTTTCCGATCAATATCGGCTCGGATCGTTTGATCTCGTTTATGCCGGGGGCCTGTACGACTATCTCGCTCCCGGCATTGCCGCGCGCCTGACCGAACTGATGTTTTCGATGTTGAAGCCGGGAGGAAGCCTGCTGTTTGCCAATTTCGCCAAGGACATTCCGGACGACGGCTACATGGAAACCTTCATGGACTGGCAGTTGCGGTTCCGTGACGAGACTGAATTAGAACAATTCTGGTCGAAGCTCCCGGATTGCGACGTCGCCGCACGACAAACGTTTCGCGGCGCGAACGGCAACGTGATCTATGCCAAGGTAATCAAGAACTAGCCCGTTTATGGGGGCCGTTTTTCTGCCGTTTCTGTCCGCCTGCGGTTGCAAGGCAGCCGTCGGTTGACCGAGGCCGCTGTACCGCCACACGGCATTGCCAGGGTTGCCGTTTCAAGTTAGCGAACGATCTCTGTTTGAACGTGCCTCAAACATTGATTTCGGAGCAAACCGGTGACCCGCATCCGCCACGCTTTTGTTACGGCCTTGGTCCTTAACGGGCTCGCAGCACTCGCTGCGTTCCCTTCCCTGCATCTGGTCAACGCGGCGAACGCACAAAACGCCACCGTCGCCTTGCTGGCCAAGCCGGCTGAATTACCCGACATGGCGCTCGGGCAAGAAAAGGCCCCGGTAACCATCTACGAGTTCGCGTCGATGAGCTGTCCGCATTGCGCCGCGTTCGAGCAGAATGTTTTTCCGATGATCCGCTCGAAATATATCGACACCGGCAAGGTGCGTTACATATTCCGCGAGTTCCCGCTCGACATCAAAGCTGCCGCCGCCTCGATGATGGCGCGTTGCGTCGCCAATGGCGATGCCGAGAAATTCTTCGCCACCCTCGACACGATGTTCAAGCGGCAGGAACCCCTGATGACACAGACGCAGGAAACCCTGCAGGCGATCGGCAAAGAGGCCGGGATGGATGACAACGGCGCCGAAATTTGTATCAAGAACCAGGCCATGCTCGACAAGCTCTCGGCGGATCAGAAATTTGCCAATGAGGAGCTCAAGGTCGACGCGACTCCGACCTTCTTCATCAACGGCACGATGACCAAGGGCGCGATTTCGTTCGAGGAGTTTGAGGAAAAGCTCAAGCCACTGCTGAAGAAGTAACGGGCCCGCCGTTGTTACGCTGTTTGTTGCTACGCTATTCAAGCATGACGAATTTTGCGCCCTAGGCCCCGACGACTGGATCGGGCCGCTCTTGCGGCACTGCAACAAAGGTGACCCCGATCCGTTTTTGCTGGATCCAGGCGATCTGGCATTCGTAGACCGAGGAGTCCTTCGCGAGCACCAGGCGAAAGCGCTGCGGCACAAAAACCGGATTCTCGATATCGATGGCGGCCCCTTGGGGTGAGATATTGCGAACCACGCAGCTCATGACCGAGCCACCCGACGACACGTAGGCGGGCTCGTTGATCTCGGTCCGTGGGTGCTTGCGCTTCTCTTCCATCGACTTCGGACTATTACCACCGGTGAGACGGGTATCCGAGCGAGGATAGCGGAAAACCTTAAACAAATAGGCTGGTCGCTCCCCGTAGCCGCGGCGCTCGCTTTGCGTGCGCCGCGAACCGGCGCCCGTTCAGCGTCCGAAGACCGCCATCACCCGCCGCACTTTTTTCCGGACAGCCCATTGATGGGCGCCGGGCCGCTTATTTATCGGTCGATAATATTTCTCGCTTTCGCACGCTCACGCCCTTGCCGTTCCCGGCTTTGACAGGATAGCTTTTGAGTCATTGCCGGTGCGTAGGCGCGACGCCCCTGCTCAAAAACGAACAAGCGCCCAGGGAACCAACGCCATGTTCGAGATACTCGATCGACAGACGAGGCTGACCGGCAATCAACTCAAGATCCTCGCCGCAGCTATCATCGGCGACGCACTGGAATTCTTCGACTACTTTCTGATCGGCTTTGTGCTCGCGTTCCTGATCGGGCCGTGGAAGCTGACCTTCGGTCAGTCCGCGACCGTGCTGATGAGTTCCGGCATCGGCGCCATCATCGGCGCCTATGTCTGGGGCTGGCTGGCCGACCGTATCGGCCGCCGCAAGGTCTTCATCTGCACCGTGCTGAATTTCTCCGCCGCCACCGGCCTTCTGTATTTCACCCCTGACAATGGTTGGATCTACCTCACCGTGATGCGCTTCTTCGTCGGCGTCGGTGTCGGCGGGCTCTATTGTGTCGACCTGCCGTTGGTGCAGGAATTCATGCCCTCCTCCAAGCGTGGCTGGGTTGGTGGTCTCGTCACCTGCGTCATCCCGCTCGGCACCGGCCTCGGCGCCGTGCTCGGCGCCTCCGTAGGCAGCGGCGACTGGCGGCTGTTGTTTGCGATCGGCGTGCTTCCGGCGATCCTCGTGCTGCTGGTTCGCCTGTGGGTACCGGAATCGCCGCGTTGGCTCTGCCGTCAAGGCCGCTACGAAGAGGCGCGGGAGTCGCTGGCCTGGGCATTGCAGATGGAGCCCTCGGCGTTGCCATTGCCGACGGCTGCGGATGCCGGGCCGATCATCAAGTCGAGTTGGCTCGACCTGTTCAAATATCCGCGCAGCCTGATCGTGTCGTGGTTCGGCAATGCCGGCGCACAGACCGGCGTATACGGCATTACCCTGTGGGTACCGTCGCTCTTCGTCCTGCTGCTCAAGGTCACGCCGCAGGAAGCCGCCAAGATGATGATCCTGCTGACCATCTTCGGTTTTGTCGGCCGCGTCTCCTTCTCCTTTTTCTCGGAATGGATGGGACGGCGCAACGCCGGTGGGCTGCTCGGCTTCGGCGCCGGTGTCCTGACCATCGTGGCGGGCTACAATTACGACACCATGTTCATGGGCGTGTCGGCGTTCTGGCTGATCCTGGCGGTCTGCTACTTCTTCGCCGATGGCGGTTTCGCCATCGTCGGACCCTATGCGGCCGAGATCTGGCCCTCGCATTTGCGAACCTCGGGTATGGGTTCGGCCTATGGCTTCGGCGGCATCGGCAAGATCATCGGACCTGTCGGTCTCGCGCTGATCGTGGGGTCTGGCAATTATCTCAAGCCGGACGTGCCGCTGCCGCAAATCCCGCTGGCGTTCATCTATCTCGGTTGCTGGTTCCTGATGGCGGGGGCGGTTTACTACTTCCTCGGCATCGAGACCCGCGGCAAGTCGATCGAGCAGATCGATCGGGAACTGGCTGAATCGATTGGTATAGCGTCCACGGCCACACCAGCGGTACGACAGGCATAACCTTGGATACGATGATGGCGACATCCGCCGACCTTGCGGGCGACCCGGCTGTGATTTCACGCGCCGAGGCCGTCCGCCCCGCCGTCGGTGCGGCGGCGAGCACAATCGAGAGCACGCGCCGGCTGCCGCCGGCCCTGCTCGACAAACTCCACGAAGCGGGGCTGTTTCGCCTCCTGTTGCCCCGCTCGTCGAACGGGATCGAGACCGATCCTATGACTTTCTTCCACGTCATCGAGACCATCGCGCGCGCCGACGCCTCGACTGCCTGGTGCCTGAGCCAGGCGGGCGGCTGTGCGATGTCGGCGGCCTATCTCGATCTGCCGGTCGCGCACGCGATCTTCGGTAAAGATCCGCGCGCCGTGCTGGCCTGGGGTCCCGGTCCCAAAGTCACGGCGATCGAATGCGAGGGAGGTTACAAGGTTACAGGCGTCTGGGCCTTCGCGTCGGGCGGCCGTCACGCGACCTGGCTTGGTGCCCATTGCCCGATTACCAAAGCCGATGGCACACCCAGGCTGGATGCCAACGGGTTGCAACAGGAACGCACCATGCTGGTCCGCACCGAGGATGTGCAATGGACCGACATCTGGAACACGGTCGGCCTGCGTGGCACCGCCAGCGACCAGTTCGCATTGAACGACTATTTTGTCCGCGCCGATCATTCGATCACCCGTGAATTCGATCAGGAGTGTCGCGAGAGCGGCCCGCTCTACCGGATGGGGTCTGGCACTTGCTATCAGGTCGGCTTCGCCGGGGTCGCTTGTGGCATCGCCCGAGGGGCGCTCGACAGCTTTGTCGACGTCGCCCGCAACAAGGTGGCGCGCGGCTCGAAAAACCTGTTGCGCGACAACGCAGTGGTGCAATCAAATCTCGCTCAAGCTGAAGTCAATCTGCGTGCCGCGCGCGGCTTCGTACTGCAGTCGATGGCCGATGTCTGGAAAGCCCTCTCGGCAGGATCGCTGATCACCGTCGAGCAACGCGTTACCATCCGCATGGCAGCTACGCACGCCATCCACAAAGCGCGTGAGGCCGTCGACTTCGCCTATAATGCCGCGGGTGCCACGGCGATCTTCGAGAATCATCCGCTCGAACGTCGCTTCCGCGACATCCACACCGTGACCCAGCAGTTACAGGGCCGGCTCAGCCATTTTGAAACCGTCGGCGCCTGGATGCTGGGTGCCGAAGCCGACCTCACCTTTGTCTAATCAACCCTGCGTCTAATCAACCCTGCGTCTAATCGATCTCACGTCCAAGCCATCTTGATCCCAAGCTATCTTGATCCAAGGAGAAGAAACCATGCCCCTCGGCGGACTACAGCACTACACGATCGAGCCGTCTGATCTGGAAAAGACCAAGGAGTTTTATTGCGACGTACTCGGCCTCGAGAACGGCGATCGTCCGCCGCTCGATTTCCCCGGCTACTGGCTCTATTCGGGCGGTCAGGCCACCGTGCACCTGATGGGTACCCGCAAGCCGCGTGAAGGCATTGTGGTGCGCGGCACCGAGAAGAAATACGAAGATACCGGCCGCCTCGATCATATTGCCTTCGCTGCCACCGATGTCCACGGCGTGCGCAAGCGGCTGCAATCCAGGAATATCAAATTTCGCGAAGCCATCGTGCCGCGCACCGGCGACACGCAGTTCTTCATGTATGACCCGGACGGCGTCGGCGTGGAACTGAACTTCCCGAAGGAATAAGGCCTGACCCGATAGATCTATTCGGCGCCCCGGCCCGCTTCCGCGAGGCCGGGGCGTCTTGCTTTCCGGCCTCCGGTTCCTCGTAAAGCCATGGCGTGGCCATCTCTCCGTCGCGAAGCAGTCCGCGTTTGCACAAGTTTGCATGCGGAGTTGGCGGGCCGCGCCGCTGCGGCAGGATAGCCGGGTGCCGCGCCTTTAAACCCAACCCCAGGGCGTGCGTGCCCGGCTATTCGGCGGTTGGGAGCTGGAATGTTAGTCGAGCCCACGTTCGTGGCTGAGACGGACCATTTCCTCGACGAAGATCGCCTTTTGCTTGTCATCGAGGCTTGTGAATAGTGGTTCGGCGGCGTCGGCGACGTTGCGTTGATCGACAGCGCGATCGTCGAGGAACTGCGCCTCGTTGCGCATTTGCTCGATGATATCATCGGGCGGATCACGTTTCGCACGCGCGATGCGGAGATTGAGACGATCGGCGCCATTATGGCCGAGATAGTGCATCGCGCTGTTGAACGCGGTCCAGTTCTTCTCCTGCTCGGGCGTGAGATTGAGCTCGGTCTTGATCCGTTCGATGTTGGCATCGCTGTTGGATACGATCTGCTCGGCGGTCAGTTGCGGCGCGCCCTGCTGCGTCAACACGGCGGGCTGCTTGGATGCCTTGTCGGCTTTGGCCGCCTCGGCCTTGGCTGCCTTCGCCGCCTTCCCCGTGCCGGCTTGCTTGGTGCCCGCCGCCGGCGGTGTCGCCGCTGGCGCAGGTTTTTGCCCAGTACCGAGCACGCCAGTGAAGACGCCCACCACGCCGCCGATCGCACCACCAAGGACGCCGCCCACCGGCCCGGCCGCTTTGTTACCGGCCTGGGCTCCCTGCTGGACACCCTGAACCAGACCTTGCGCATTTGCCGCAGAGGTGGCGCCAAGAAGTGTCAGGAGAGCTGCCCCAATCGCGCAACGCAATCGCAACTGCGTGGACACGGATGGTGTTGGGCGGAACATCATTTGGTCTCCATCATGCTCGATCACGAATCCGGCCGATGCGCTTTTGCCGATGCACCAACATTATCTTTCACGCGCTGCGCAAGTCTACCGTCGCACCGCGTCATCGCGATGACCAAGACGCCGATCCACAATGAATGGGGATGTCGTCGATCAACCTGCGGCGCAAACGCGCACCCGCGATCACGTCGGCTGCGTGTGCAGCGCAGTATTTTGTCGAATTTATCAGCCAGACAATGCATGCGATGATTCCGGCGCATCTAAGAGAGCGCGGCAAACCACAACCTAAGTTCTAGAAATCACCTCGTGTGATTTCTCGACAGGCGACGGCAATTCTGCTCTGATCGTGATAACGAAATCTCCGCAGCGCCCTGGTGCGCCTCTACGGGGTTGCCCCGGCGGCGAGAAAAACAAGAAAAACGAGATTTCTATCTGGTCATTGGTTCACCTGGGAGGGTAATGCCGTGTCACGGAAGAAGCTGTCTCGCCGACAATTCGTTGCTGCTACTGCACTCACATCAGCGGCCCTGATATCGGGGCCGTATATCCGATCGGCTCGCGCCGCCGGCAAGTTGACGATGGGCTTTTGGGACCATTGGGTGCCTGGAGCCAACCAGGCCTCCACCGATCTCGTCAATGAATGGGCGGCCAAGGAGAAGGTCGAGGTTTCGATCGACTACATCACGAGCCAGGGCAACAAGAACCTGGTGACGATAGCCGCCGAATCCGCGGCAAAATCCGGTCACGACATTATGGCGATGCCGACCTGGTGGTCTCACGCGCAATCGGACCTCCTGGAACCCGTCAACGACATCATGGAGCCGATCATCAAGCAGAACGGCGAGGTCAACAACACCGTCAAATATCTCGGCCAACTCGACGGCAAATGGCTTGGCGTTCCCGCATGCGTCGGCAGTCAGATCAAGGGGCCCTGCTCCCGGATCGATCTGATGAAGAAGCTCGCCAATATCGACGTGCAGGAAATGTATCCTGCGGGCGCGCAACCCAAAGCCGATAACTGGACCACCGATACGTTCTTGAAGGCCGCGGAAGCATGCCACAAAGGTGGCTTTCCCTTCGGCATCGGCCTTGGTGAAACTTCCGACAACGTCGATACCGCCGGCGCCTTCTTCCTTGCGTTCGGCGCCCAGCTCGTCAACGCCAAGGGCGACCTATCGGTCAAGACCGACGAAGTGCGGCAAGTCCTGGAATTCTACAAGAAGCTGATTTCATTCTTGCCGCCGGACGTGGCGGCCTGGGACGATGCCTCCAACAACAAATGGCTGATCGCAGGCAAAGGCGCGATGATCATGAATCCGCCGAGCGCCTGGGCCGTCGCCAAGCGCGACGCACCGCAAGTCGCCGAGCAGCTCTGGACCCACGGCTTCCCGGTCGGGCCGAAAGGCCGATTTGCACCGTTCCTGCCCTACTTCTGGAACATCTGGAGCTTCTCCAAGAACAAGGAAGCGGCCAAGAGCCTGCTGGTCCATCTGTCAAAACCAGAGTCGATCGAGAAGATGGTTGTCGCCAGCGGCGGCTACGATCTGCCGGCCTATTCCAAGCTGACGACATTAAAAGTCTGGGAAGAACAAGGGCCGCCGAAAGGAACACTGTTCCATTATCCCAACCCTTACAATCATCAGACCTTGTCGATCTCCGCCTCTCCGGCGCCGCCGAAGATCGCGCAGCAGATCTACACCCAGGCGGTGCAGACCAAGATGTGCCTGAAATACGCCCAGGGCGCAAAGATGGAAGAGGTATTGGCCTGGGCCGAGGGCGAGTGCGAAGGCTATATGCGGAGCTGATCGGCCCGATCGGCTGAAAGCATTGCCGTCAGTGCGAGAGGGAGCCGACCGAACGCCGGCTCCCCCGATTTTCTAAAAATCACGCTCCTGAACAGCCTATCGAGGAAACTGCACATGGTTGATGTCGCATTTCAGCCAAACCGCGTCGCCGAAACGCGATCGGTGCGAAAACGCTCGAGCCTGCGGACCGCCCTGAAACGAAAATCGACGGCCGCATTTCTGATGACGCTGCCGCTGATCCTCCTGGTTGGCATTCTCGTGCTCTATCCGGCGTTCTATTCGCTGCATCTGGCGACCCTGAACAAGTCGATGCAGCGCTTTGTCGGCTTCGGCAATTTCGAATTCCTGTTCAAGCGCGACACCTTCTGGCTGGTGGTCAAGCAGTCCTGCATCTTTGCGCTCTCGGCCGTGTTCTTCAAAGCGCTGATCGGTTTTGTGGTGGCGCATTTCGTTCACAACGTTCCTGCCAAGGGACAGCGCAAATGGCGCGGTATGCTGCTGGTGCCGTGGGTGATCCCGCCGGCGATGAGCACCCTGGCCTGGCTGTGGCTGTTCGATCCGTCCTACAGCGCCTTCAACTATACGCTGTCGTTCTTCGGCATCGGACCGATCTCGTGGCTTGGCGAGCCCGGCTGGGCACGTTTCTCAGTCATCCTGGTCAATGTCTGGTTCGGCGCGCCATTTTTCATGATCATGTATCTGGCGTCGCTGAAATCGGTACCGGACCAGCTCTATGAAGCCGCCGCCATCGACGGGGCCAATTGGTGGCAGCGGATCTGGTACGTGACGCTGCCAATGATGCGCAACATCATCGCGATCACGACGCTGTTCTCGCTGATCGTGACCTTCGCCAATTTCGATATCACACGCATCCTCACCGCCGGCGGTCCACTCGACCACACCCATATCTTCGCGACCTGGGCATTCCGGGTTGGCATCGAAGGCAGCGATCTCCCGCTCGGCGCCAGCGTCTCGCTGTTCATGGTGCCGATCCTCGCCATCGCGGCGGTCTTCATTTTGCGCGACATCAACAAACGCGGGAACGAAGCCTGATGGCAAGCACACTGGTAATCGACAAGGCGGCGCCCACCCGCAAGGTTAAATATGGCAGCATGAGCCGCGACCGAACCTGGGCGCTACGATGGTCGTATTTTTTCCTAACGTTGTTTGCGATCTTCTCGCTGGTGCCGCCGCTCTATATGCTGATCACTTCGCTGAAAAGCAGCGCGGAGATTTCAGCGGCGGCCAATCCATGGTGGGTGTTCAGCCCGACACTGGCAAATTACACCGCGTTGCTGACGTCGAACCAGTTCCTGACCTTCTTCCGCAACTCGGCGCTGGTCTCGATCCTGGTGGTGACCATCACCATGCTGATCAGCGTACCGGCGGCGTTCGCGCTGGCGCGGATGCGGTTCTGGGGCTCGGCCACGCTCGCGACCGGCGTGTTCCTGACCTACCTCATTCCCGACTCGCTATTGTTTCTGCCGCTGTTCAAGATGTTCGCGGTGTTCGGCGATTACACTGGCATTCATCTGATCGGCAAATGGTATGTGCTGGTAATCGTGTATCCGACGCTGACCGTGCCGTTCTGCACCTGGATCATGATCGGCTATTTCGCCTCGATCC
This sequence comes from uncultured Alphaproteobacteria bacterium, assembly GCA_963738105.1. Taxonomy (GTDB): domain Bacteria; phylum Pseudomonadota; class Alphaproteobacteria; order Rhizobiales; family Xanthobacteraceae; genus Bradyrhizobium. The sequence goes on from CAVTWC010000029.1 coordinate 79,607, forward strand.
CCAAGGAACTCGACGAGGCCGCCATTATCGACGGCGCATCGTGGTTCCAGACCTTGACGCGGATCTTCATTCCGGTTGCGCTGCCTGGCCTGATCGCAGCGACGATTTTCGCGTTCACGGTGTCATGGGCGCAATATCTCTATCCGCTGGTGTTCACGACCTCGACCGACCAGTTGGTGCTGCCGGTCGGCATCATCACCACCCTGGTCAAGGGTGACGTGTTCAACTGGGGGCAGATCATGACCGGCGCCCTGCTCGGCGCAGCACCTCCCCTGATCATCTACGCGTTCCTGATGGACTATTACATTGCCGGCCTGACCGCCGGCGCGACAAAGGGTTGATATCAATGGCTGACGTGACGCTGCGTAAGGTGATCAAGCGCTATGAGGACGTCGAAGCGGTGCGCGGCATCGATCTCGATATCGCCGACCATGAGTTTGTCGTGCTGGTGGGACCATCGGGGTGCGGGAAATCGACAACGCTGCGGATGATCGCGGGGCTTGAGGACATCACCGATGGCGACATCATGATTGGCGGCGACGTCGTCAATGACGTTCCGCCAAAGGATCGCGACATCGCCATGGTGTTTCAGAACTACGCGCTGTATCCGCACATGACGGTCGCGGAAAACATGTCGTTCGGACTGCGCCTGAAGCATTACCCCAAGGCCGAGATCAAGACCCGGATCGACGAAGCGGCCCGCATGCTCGACATTGTCGAACTGGTCGACCGCAAGCCGAAGCAATTGTCGGGTGGTCAGCGCCAGCGCGTCGCGATGGGACGTGCCATCGTGCGCAACCCAAAAGTGTTCCTGTTCGACGAGCCATTGTCCAACCTCGATGCCAAGCTGCGGGTGCAGATGCGGATCGAGATCAAGAAGGTGCACCAGAAGGTCCGCACCACCACCGTCTACGTCACCCATGATCAGGTCGAGGCGATGACGCTGGCCGACCGTGTCGTGGTCATGAACAAAGGCCGGATCGAACAGATCGGCACGCCCAATGATCTCTATCACAGGCCAGCGACGCGCTTTGTCGCCGGCTTCATCGGTTCGCCCGCGATGAATTTCATTCCGTGCCGGCTCGAGGACGTCGCCGGAAACTTGAATATCCGGCTGACCGACCGCATCGCCTTTCCGCTGCCGCCGGCGCGGGCGGCCCGCTATCAAAACGTGGCCCGCGACGCCAAGCTGCTGCTTGGCCTGCGACCCGAGCATATCGCCGAGGCCAAGGCGCATCCCGAGCCGGGCGTCGAGGCGTTCGATGCCGTGCTCGACGTGATCGAACCGATGGGAATGGAGACGCTGGTCTATTTCACCCTCGAAGGAACCCAGGAGATCTGCGGCCGAGTCAATCCCAATGCCGGCGCGCGGGCCAGCAGCCCGCTTCGATTGGCAGTAGACCTCAATAATATGCACCTGCTAAACGAGGGGACCGGCGCCGTCATTTGACGGCCGCACAACAAGAAAACGGCCGGTTCAGGGAAACCGGTAAGGAAAGCAGAATGGCGACCAACAAGAAGAAAATTCTCGTCACTGAAACGATGTCACCGCGCGGAAGAGCCGTTTTACAGGAGCGGGACGACATCGAACTGATCGAATTCCCCAATTTGATTTCGGCCAAGGATTTTGAGGCGCTGCTGAAGCAACAGGCGCCTGTCCACGGCGTGGCGCTCGGCGCCACCCGGTTCGGCGAGCCCGAACTCGAGGCGTCCCGGGACATGAAAGTGGTAACCCGGATCGGCGTCGGCTTCGATGCCGTCGATGTGCCGGCCCTGAGCCGCCGCAAGGTGCCGCTGATGGTCGCGGGATCGGCCAATTCTCCGTCGGTGGCCGAACAGGCCCTGTTCATGATGCTGACGCTTGCCAAACGCGGCGCTGAAATGCACTCGCTGGTCAAGAACGGCGAATGGGCCTCCCGGCTCGGCCGGCTGCCCTATGATCTCTTCGGCAAGACCGTCCTGATCGTCGGCTTCGGGCGCATCGGCACCCGCACCGCCAAGCGCTGCCTGGCGATGGAAATGACCGTTCTGGTCTATGATCCCTTCAAACCGGCTGCGGAGATAAAGGCCGCCGGCTGCGATCCGGTCGCCGATCTCGATGCCGCCTTGCCGCGCGCCGACTTTGTCAGCGTCCATTGCCCGAAATCGCCAGAAACCGTCGGGCTGTTCCACGCCGCGCGGCTGAAGCGGATGAAGCCAACCGCCTATCTCATCAACACCGCGCGCGGCGGCATTGTCGACGAAGCCGCACTCTATGACGCGCTGAAGTCCGGCAAGCTCGCCGGCGCCGGCCTCGATGTGTTCGAGCAGGAGCCGCCGCCCCATGGCCATTCGTTGTTCGAGCTTCCCAATGTCATCATCGCACCGCATGTGGCTGGTGTGACCAGGGAAGCCGTCGACCGCATGAGCGAGCAGACTGCGCTCAACATTCTGAGCGTGCTCGACGGCGAACCGATCCGCCAGAACGTGATCAATCAGGACACGCTGGGCTAAGGGCTCGGGCGCGCGACCGCTTTCGCCTGATATCCGATCGACGCGACGGCTCGCTCGGAAATCGGGTGCTTGGACATCGGGGGGATCGACATGGCGTTCAAGGAATATGGCGACTATGACGGCGTCGGTCTCGCCGATCTCGTCCGCAAAAAGCAGGTCAGCGCCACTGAGCTCCTGGATGAGGCGATCGCCCGCACCGCCAAGGTCGATCCGCAGATCAATGCCGTTGTCGTCAAACACTACGATTATGCACGGCAGCAAATCGACAAGGGGCTTCCGGCTGGCCCCTTCACCGGCGTGCCGTTCCTGCTCAAGGATCTCGAAATCCTGCAGGGGACGCGGACTACGATGGGCGCGAGCGTCTTCAAGGACAACGTGGCCGACCATACCGGCACCCTCGCCCAGCGCTTCCTCAACGCCGGCCTGACCATCTTCGGCAAAAGCTCGAGCCCTGAATTCGGCCTGTTGCCGACCAGCGAATGCCGCCTGTTCGGCCCGACCCGCAATCCCTGGAATCTCGCTCACTCCTCCGGTGGTTCGTCCGGCGGCGCGGCGGCGGCGGTCGCCGCCCGCATCCTTCCCGTCGCACATGCCAGTGACGGCGGCGGCTCGATCCGTATTCCGGCTTCGGCATCCGGCGTGTTCGGATTGAAGCCGAGCCGCGGCCGCAATCCGCTGGGCCCGGATCGCGGCGAAGGCTGGGGCGGGTTTTCCTGCGGTCACGTCGTCAGTATCAGCGTGCGCGACAGCGCGGTGATGATGGACGCTGTGTGCGGTCCTGAAGTGTCCAGCCCCTATGTCGCGCCGCCGCCGGAGCGGCCATTCGCGCAGGAAGTCAGCCGCGATCCCGGCCGCCTGCGCATCGCCTTTACCGACAAATCGCCGTATGGCGACGCGATCGATCCGGAGATCGGCGCAGCAGTGCGAGATGTCGCCACGCACCTGGCCGGGCTCGGCCATCATGTCGAGGAGCGTGCGCCGGCGCTCGCCGCCGATCCGGCCGTGGTCATGGGGACCATTGTCAGCGCCAATACCGGCTTGAGCGTGCGGTTGATCGAACAACGTTTCGGCCGCCAGATGAACATCGACGATTTCGAAAGATTGACGCTCGCCAGCGCCCATAACGCGCAATCGCAAACCGCGACCGACTATGTGGCCGCGCAGCTTTCGGCATTCCAGATTTCGCGCGGGCTGGCCGAGTTTTTCGAGACCTGTGATCTATTTTTATGCCCAACGCTGTGCACGCCGCCGCTCCGCATCGGCGAGATCAATTCGATGTCGGAAGACCTGTCGCACATCGCGCCGATCCTGCGCCGCTACATGCCGGGCACCAGTATGTTCAACATGTCCGGCCAGCCGGCGATGTCGATGCCGCTGGCGTGGAATAAGGCCGGGCTGCCGCTCGGCATGATGTTTGCGGCCCGCTTTGGCGATGAGGCCACGCTATTTCGCCTGGCCGCCCAGATCGAGCAAACCCGCCCCTGGAGGGACAAAATGCCGCCGGTTTGCGTATAGCCCGACAAAACTCGGCCGCATTCACGAGAAAGCAATGGATATCGGCATTAGCTGTGGAAAGCGCTCTCCTGCCGATGCCGCTTATCCGGAGGACATACTTTGAGCAATAATGACCCGACCGATCACGCGCTGGCGGCGATCGCCAGCATCCTCGATCAGCCACAAGCCCGTCCAGAACCCGAAATCCATGGCGAATTGGAAATTCGTCCCGAGCTGGAAGTCTCGGGCATCTGGGAAGTCCCGGCCGTTGCGGTCGAAGAAAAGCCCCTCGCCCCTGAGATGGTTGAAGCCGCCGGCTATTCCAAAGTCGGACCAGGCCCGATAGCCGCCATCCGTTTCAAATGGACCGTGCGCCAGGAAGCCAACGACGAATATTACGTCGACGAGACGATCGGCGAGAATTCGGCACCAATCATCACCGGACCGATGTCGCGGGATGCAGCGGTCAAACTGGTCGACGATAGCGAAAGCGAGGCGCAGCGCCGGTTCGAACTGCTTCGAAGCGAAATGACCGGACGGGCTGCTGCCGCAAGCCTGGCGCGCAACGACGGCAGCGAGATGTAACCTCAGGCCATTTTCGGTGGTCCCAAAAAGTTCTTTTTGACGAGACCGACGCCGTTGTGGCGCAGGATGTCGTAGGCCGTGGCGACGTGAAAGAAGAACTGCGGCACGCTGAATGTCAGCAGCAGCGATTTGCCGGTGAATGTTCGCGTCGAGCCGTTCCGGAACGTGAAGATCACTTCCTTCTCGGCGCTGTCGTTGATGTCGGCAGGCTTTAGGCCTTGCATGAACGCGATCACGGTCGCGATCCGCGCCTTGAGTTCGGGAAAGTCTGGCTCATGGTCGGCGAAACCAGGTGGCTCCACGCCCGACAGCAGCGCACAAGCCAGCACCACATGCCGATTGGCCTCGCCAACCTGACGCGTGAGGTCGTACATGCTGGGGGAAAGCCGCGCACCCAGCAGGACCTTCGGATCGATCCGCCGCGCCTCGGCGTGATCAACGGCAAGATCGAGAATGTCGGACAAGTTGCCAAGATATAGGCTGAAAACACCGACCGACGATTCATACATCGAGATAGCCAAAGGCCTGATCCTGTTCGTGCCGCGTGCGTGAGCCGGCAGCAAAAATCCAATTGACCAACGATCCTATCCCGCAAATCACATCATGGGCCATTGCTTTCCGACCGCGTGTTTGAATCCCTGGACCGCCACGATATGGTGCAGTGATGCGGCACGGTTCGGGACTTAATCCGCCACCGGATGCTGCCCTTGGAGACGTTTAATGAATCGCATGTTCGCCGCCCTCGCCGCTGCATTCGTCTTGTTGTCCGCTTCGGCGCAGGCCCAGCAGCCCTCGCGGCTCGACGACATCATCAAGCGCGGGACGCTGCGGGTCGGCATGACCGGCGACTATCTGCCCTTCACCTCGCTCGACAAGACCACGCAGAAATTCCGCGGCTTCGATGTCGACATGGCGGAGGCACTGGGCAAGGCGCTCGGGGTCAAGGTCGAGTATGTCCAGACTACCTGGCCCCAACTGACGAAGGATTTCGAGGCCGATAATTTCGATATCGCGATGGGCGGCATCTCGATCACGCTGGACCGGCAGAAGAAGGGAATGTTCTCGACGCCAATCATGCGCGAGGGCAAGACACCGATCGCGAGCTGCGCCGATAAAGGCAAATACGAGACCATCGCCGACATCGACAAGCCCGGCACGCACGTGATCGTCAACCCGGGCGGCACCAACGAACGCTTTGCCAGGGCCAATATCAAGAACGCCGACATCAAAGTCTACAACGACAACGTCACCATCTTCGACGAAATTGCCAAGGGCGACGCCGACCTGATGATGACCGATGCCTCGGAGACGCGCTACCAGCAGAAGCTGCATCCCGGCGTGCTCTGCGCCGTGCATCCGGACAAGCCGTTCGATTTCGCCGAGAAGGCCTACTGGCTGCAGCGCGACTTTGCTCTCAAGGCGTTTGTCGATCAATGGCTGCACATCATGACCGAGGATGGCGGCTACAAGAAAATCTATGCCGCCTGGTTTGAATAGCTCCGTGCTGCGGAACCGTTCGGATCTGCTTGTTGTCGCCGGAAATTGACCGTCGGCGCGCGGCCACATTAGACTGGCGGCAGCACGTATTGAACCAAAGCCGCTAGCGTACAACTCATTCATTGAAAGTGATCTAGATCACGTTGTGAAATGTCCCGAAGCGTAGGGTCGAACCGGGATTCCCCTGCTCAGGAGGTCATCATGAAAAGGCTTTTGGCGGTCGCCGCGTTTTTGCTCGCGAGCAGCGCTGCGCAAGCGCAATACACCTTCGATTATGGCGGACGCACGATCCGCATCGATCCTGATCGCGGGACGGTTTCCATTCCGGGCGTCTACGATAATACCGGACGGCGAAAGCGCGCGCATAGCGATCGCGACAGTGATCGTCCGCGCAAGCAGACATCCGAGCAGGCCAAGGTCGAGCCGCCAGCGCCCGTGCAACCCGATCTGGCGCCCACTACAACCGCGGCGCCATCAAGCACGACGCCCGAACCATCGAGCACCACAGCGAACATCACACCAGCCGGTACCACGGCTTCGCCGCCACTGGCCGACGCATCAGCGCCGGTTCAGCAGAACGCCGCGCCCAGCTCAACGCCGCCGGCGCCTGCGGTCGCAACGGCCTCCCCAACCGCGCCACCTGCACCCGTACAACAGCAGGCTGCCGCTGCCCCGACATCAACCGCTCAGCCGTCGAACTCTCCGCTCGGCCTGTGGCTCACGGAAGAAAAGGAAGGCAAGGTCAGGATCGAGCAGTGCGGCGCCAATCTCTGCGGCTATTCCGTGGACAAGAAGTCGAACCAGAATGGCGAGCAGGTCCTGATCAACATGAAGGCCGGCACAGACGCCAAATGGAGCGGCCGGATTTTCGATCCGAACACCGGCAGCACTTACGAGTTGACCATTGCGATGAAAGGCACTGACTCCCTGCGGGTGCAGGGCTGTGCCTTCGGCGGCATGTTCTGCGGCGGCCAGACCTGGAGCCGGGTGAATTAATATTCGCTAATTTAGCGCGAAACCGCGCGGGGCTTGGTCGCGAACCAGATGACGTGATGCGCCCCGCTGCGCTTCGTGGTCGCGCGCACGCCGACTTCGTTGACCTCGAAATCAGCGGCACGCAGCCGTTTCGAAAACGCCAGGTTGGGTCCGGACGACCAGACCGCGAGGATGCCGCCCGGCCGCAGCGCGCGGCGGATCGATTGCAATCCCTTGAGATCATAGAGCGCGTTATTGGCCTCGCGGATCAACGCTTCCGGGCCGTTATCGACATCGAGCAGAATGGCGTCAAACGCCGATTGCGACGCCTTGATGATGTCGACCACGTCGGCTTCACGAATGTCAGCGCGTGGATCGTTTACGCTGTCGCCGAAGATGTCGGCCATGGGACCACGCGCCCAGGCGATAACCGCAGGCACAAGTTCGGCCACGGTGATCCGCGCGTCAGGCCCGAGCACGGCGAGCGCGGCGCGCAGCGTAAAGCCCATGCCGAGCCCGCCCACCAGCAAATGCGGGCGCTTGACGGCCTCGATTTTCTTGGCCGTCAGCGTGGCCAGCGCCTCTTCCGATCCACTGAGGCGACTATTCATTAGCTCGTTCTGGCCGAGCATCATCGAGAACTCGGTGCCTCTCCGCATCAAGCGAAGTTCGACGTCAGCGTCGGGCACCCGCGTCGTATCGATCTGCAACCAGGGAATCATGCGGTGCTTCTACGCTGTTTGGAGCATCGCGCGAACCCGACATCGCGGCGCGGCTGTTACCCGAGCTTTTCGGAATATTCCGCGTCGGTCACGTGCTCCATCCAGGTCACGTGATCGCCATCGAGCGATTCCTGCATCGCGACATGGACCATCCCCGTGGTCGGGGCGCCGCCATGCCAGTGCTTCTCTCCCGGCGGAATCCAGACGACATCACCGGCCCGGATCTCACGCACCGGACCGCCCTTACTCTGACAGCGGCCGACACCTGCGATCACATAGAGCGTCTGCCCCAGCGGATGGGTGTGCCACGCTGTGCGCGCACCCGGTTCGAACGCCACCCTGGCGGCAACGACACGTGCCGGCGCCGGCGCGGTGATGATCGGGTCCTGCCAGACGGTTCCGGTAAAACTCTCCTTCGGCGCGCGGCGTGTCGGCCGCGAGCCTGCGACATGGATATCCATGGGGTTACCTCTCCTTCTTGATGTTATTTCTTGGTTGCCGCGTAACGTGCCTTGGTCTCGGCATTCATCGGATAAAGGCCCGGCAGCGCGGCCCCCTTGTTCACTTCGTCAACGATCCACGCTTCCATCCGCTCCTGTTCGGCGCCTTCGGCCAGGATCAGATCGACGAACGCCTTCGGAATCACAACCGCGCCGTCCTGATCCGCAACGATGACATCGTCCGGGAAGATCGCTACGCCGCCGCACCCGATGGGTTCGCCCCAGCCGACAAAGGTCAGGCCGGCGACCGAGGGCGGAGCCGCGTAACCATCGCACCACACCGGCAGGCCGGTACCGAGCACGCCTTCGAGATCGCGCACGACGCCATCGGTGATCAGCGCTGCGACCTTACGCTTGACCATGCGCGCGCACAGGATATCGCCGAAAATGCCGGCGTCGGTGACGCCCATGGCGTCGACCACGGCAATGCAGCCTTCCGGCATTGCTTCGATCGCGGTTCGGGTCGAAATCGGCGACGACCAGGATTCCGGGGTGGCCAGATCTTCGCGGGCGGGGACGAAACGCAGCGTGAAGGCCTGCCCGACCAGCCGAGGCTGTCCAGGCCGCAGCGGCCGCGTGCCGCGCATCCAGACGTTTCGCAGGCCCTTTTTGAGGAGAACCGTGGTGATGGTGGCGGTGGACACTTTGGAGAGGGTCGCAATCGCTTCGGGGGTCAGGGACATCGAACAGGAAGCTCCGGTAAAGGTTTGATCGGCGGGCGCATCTTGCGGGGCACGGACATCGCGTCAAGGGCGTTGCGGCGTTCGGTGCGGACTGCATGACAGCCGCGCCATAACCGCGCCTTATCACCGATACATCGTTTAATTTATTGAACTTGCACGCTCATTTCCAAGAACTCGAATTCCACTTCGGCGTAAAACACGCTAGAGCTTGGTCTCCGCCTACGCGTTTGTGAGGCCGACGAGCGAGATCATGGCCGCGCCACTTTCACCACCCCGCCTGCTACCCAGTGGCGACAGCGCCGTCACCGTCGAATTCAGCCGCAATATCGACGATGCGGCGAACCGGCGCGTGCTGGCGCTTGATCGGACCCTGGCGGAAGAGCCGGTCGGCGGCATCACCGAGACGGTTCCGACTTACCGATCCCTGCTGGTGCACTACGATCCGCTGCAGATCGGTTTCGAGGCGTTGAGCGAAAAGCTCGCGGCACTGGCCGAGCGGCCCGTGCCGCCCGTCACCAACACACGACGCTGGCGCATTCCCGTGGCCTATGGCGGCGAGCATGGCGTCGATCTCGAGGATGTCGCGAAAACGCTGAAATCGACCCCCGATGACATCGTGGCCCGGCACGTCGCCGGCGACTATCGGGTTGCCATGATCGGATTTACGCCCGGCTGGTCCTATCTCAGCGGGCTCGAGGCTTCGCTGCAGATGCCGCGGCGGCAGAACCCGCGGCTGCTGACCCCGGCGGGCACCATTTCCATCGGCGGCGTGCAGACCGGCGTGCAGTGCCTGGCCGGCCCCTCGGGCTGGCACCTGCTGGGCCGGACGCCGGTGCGAACCTATCAGTTGCATCGCGAGCCGACCTTCCTGCTGGAGCCCGGCGACCGCATCACGTTTTCAGTCGTCGATGCCAAAACCTTCGCCGAGCAGGATCGCGCCGCCGAAGCCGGTGAAATCATTGCCGAGCTGATGGCGTCATGAGCAAGCTCGTGATTGCCAGCATCGGACCGGCGAGTTCGGTTCAGGACGGGGGCCGTCCCGGCTCGCAGCGCTACGGCCTGGTGCCGAGCGGCGCGATGGATCGGCTCGCGCTCGCCGCCGCCAATACGCTGCTCGGAAACCCGACCTTCGCAGCCGCAGTCGAAATCGGGCCGTTTGGCGCCTCCTTTACCGCGCGCGATTGCGCGGTTCGCGTGGCACTGGCAGGCTCGCCGCGCAATGCCGACATCGCCAAGCGCCCGGTCGCCTTCGACGCTTCGGTGACGCTGGCCGACGGCGAAACTCTTACCCTTGGTTTCGCGCGCGGCGGTTCGTTCAGCTACCTTGCGATCGAAGGCGGCGTTCAGGGCGAACCGATGTTCGGCAGCCTGGCCGTGAACGCGCGCGCCGGTCTCGGCAGTCCCTATCCGCGACCGCTGCAGGCCGGCGACGAATTGCAGACGGCCGCTCCCAGCGGCGCGGCCGAGCGCCGGATCGAACTGCCGCCGACCGCGGACGGACCGATCCGGGTGGTGCTGGGACCGCAGGACGACGAGTTCAGCGACGAAGCGAAGAAGCTGTTTCTGGACAGCGAGTGGAAGATATCGGCGACCAGCGATCGCATGGGCTACCGGCTGGAAGGCCCGGTGATCCGGCATTTGCACGGCCACAACATCGTCTCTGACGGTACCGTGAACGGCAGCATCCAGGTGCCCGGCAATGGCGCACCGATCGTGTTGATGCCGGATCGGGGCACCAGCGGCGGCTATCCCAAGATCGCGACCGTGATTTCGGCTGATCTCGGCCGGTTCGCACAGACCCCGGCGGGCCGCGGCTTTCGCTTCAAGGCGATCAGCATGGCCGAGGCGCAGGCCGAGGTTCGAAACTTCGCCAAATTGCTGCGCGGTTTGCCCGACCGCCTGCGCGACATCGAGAATTTTGATCTCAACCTCGAAGCGCTGCAAGATGCTAACGTCGCCGGCGCCGCCGTCAGCGCGGTCGACGTCCTGACATGGCAAGTACCCTCGCCGGCGGATGCGGCGACGCCGGACTGACACTCGAAGATCCCTCACGGAAGCGGACCATGACCATGACAACAATCGATCTCAATTGCGATCTCGGTGAAGGATTTGGCGCCTGGGAGATGGGCAATGACGCCGCCATGATCGACCTCGCCACCTCCGTCAACGTCGCCTGCGGCTTTCACGCCGGCGATGCCGATATCATGCGCCACACCGTCGAACTGGCGAAAGCCCGCGGCGTCAGCGTCGGTGCCCACCCCGGCTATCGCGATCTGCACGGTTTTGGCCGGCGCCCAATTCCCGGCCTGAAGGCCTCCGAGATCGAAAACCTCATCGCCTACCAGATCGGCGCGTTGCAGGCGATTGCGACCGCGGCCGGCCACAAGGTCACCCATGTGAAGGCCCATGGCGCATTGTCGAACGTCGCGTGCGACGACGCCATGACCGCAAAGGCCATCGCCGACGGCATCAAGGCCGTCGATCCCAATCTCATCTTCGTGGTGTTGGCAAACTCGCGCCTGGTGAAGGCGGGCGAAGCCGCTAACCTGCCGATGGTGCACGAGGTGTTTGCCGACCGCGCCTATGAGGATGACGGCTCGCTGGTGTCGCGCCGCAAGCCCGGCGCGGTGTTGCATGATGCCGGGGAAATCGCGCAGCGCGTGGTGCGAATGGTGCAGGATGGCGCTGTCGTGTCGGTCACGGGCAAGGTGATCAAGATGCGCACCGATACTGTCTGCATTCACGGCGACACCCACGGCGCTGTCGACATCGCCCGCGGTGTCCGGCAGGCGTTGAAAGACGCGGGGATCGGCGTCGCGCCGTTCAAGAAGGCGGGCTAGCGAACAGGCGAAATGATGCCGGCGTGATGGGAATGTCGTCATACCCCTGGCTCCTCGTGATGACGTCAATCTCATCCCTCATTTCAAACGCGGCTTCGCGATCTCGCGGCACGTCACGCCCGAGCTTTGAAAAAATCCCGCCCTCTCCTGTCAGAGGGCGCAGGGCCATCCCAAGAGGGAGGCAGGGAAGACCGGGTGCGCGCTGCACCCGCGGTCTCGCGTGCAAAGGCAGTAAAAAAAGGCGCACACGAGCATACAGGTTCAGCGGAAGCAGTCCGGCCTTCCCTGCGCGATGGTTTTACGGCTTATAGCGTGCTCTCCTTGGCGACCGGCTTTCTTGTCACCATCGCTGCGCAGAAAAGCTTCTGCACAACTTGACGCCAGCATCGGGGCGTCAGGACCACACGACTTCGCCGTCCGCTTGAGCGCCGTTCGTCAAAAGCGCCTCCGCGTCCACCGCATCCCGCCCCACGTCCGTGACGATCGCGAAACGCCCCTCGTTTGGGACGGGATACGAGAGATAAGCCGGTGATTTGGGTCGCATGTGAAGCGGATTATTTTTCGCGCGGCGACTGGACAGGGCAAATCAGCTTGAAATGGCAAGAGAAATTAGGCTGCACGCGCACGGTGAAACTGGTCGGGCCACGCTTGCTGACGTCATCCCTCCGAAAACGGCTGCGCCGTTGCGCGGGGGTGACGAATACCTGTTCACCTGCACGAGATTGCTATGTGCACGACCGCAAGACTTTTGCCGTGTCCGTTCTGTTCCGGAGTGGCGGATTGCGCTCCGCTAATCCGCCACTCCTACGGACTTGCTGCTGGGTTCGCCCGGTCGCGAATGCCCCGAAACCGACATCGCGGTGGTTGCCCTAAAGGGCAATATGCCGTCCTCGTCGACCTAAACTAGGTTGGTGCACGCTGCATTGCGGCTTGGACTGCGGTTCGCTGCGGACGGTGGACCATTGCACCAATGCTTGCGACCCCGCCGGCCGCGAACTTGACGTGCTTACGAAATTTCTGAACTCAACGATTCTCAAGTCTCTTTGGTGATCTGCCTTTTAGTGATCTGTCTTGCCGCGAAAGTCAGCGCCATGACCCAGCAGGATACAGTGGCATCCGATATGGCATTGATGCGCCGCTGCATTGCTCTGGCGCAATCCGCGGGTTCAAGGAGGGAATATCCGTTTGCGGCTGTCATCGGGCGACGAGGCGAATTCATTTGCGAATCGCTCAATATGGTCAGGCGTGACCAAGATATTACGCGACACGCCGAGATGGTCGCGATCTCATCAGCTCAGAAAAAGTTGCGATCCACGAGCCTTGACGAGTGCACGATCTATTCAACGATCGAGCCCTGCGCCATGTGTTCTTACGCCATCCGGGAAAGCAGGATCGGTAGAGTGATATACGGCCTGCGATCGCCGCTAATGGGCGGTAACTCACGATGGAATATTCTAACCGATACCGCTTTGTCCTCGACATTGCCGGAGGCTTTTGCTTCCCCACCCGATGTTCTGTCGGGATGTTTGCATCGCGAAGTTGAGAAGGTTTTTCAGGCGCGAAATCCGCTCATTTGGGAATTCATGAAACTTCGGAAGATATTCGTGGATGGCCCCGGAGATGATCGCACCCGGACTTTAGATGCCAGGATAGGAGCCCGGCTCGCGTCGCGCCTTGCAACTTGGGCCAGGGTCATGGTTTTTGATCGCCTTTGGCGCGGTTAGGATTCCGCGCATTCGCTGCCGTCACCGAATGTGATTCATGGGGCCTGCGCCGGAGAAGGCTCGAACCTCCAGCGACAACGGCGCAGCCGTTGCGGGGGTGACGAATATTTGTTCAGAACGTCAGAACGGATGATGCGACAGCGTGCCGAACACTACGGCCGCGATCACCGCGAACGCGCCATAGAACGCGGCGGCGTGCAATCCCCTCGCAGTCCGACCGGAAAGGGAACGCGCATACAAATGCAGGCGGGCTTCCGCCGATAGCTCGCGCATGGTCGTTCTCCAACGCCGCATCGAGGACAGTGGAATGCCGTTGGCGGCGGGACGCAAGACGAGCCCGGAAATAACGATACGGATGCTCCGCCGGAGTGCTCCGAGAGTCTAAAATTCTCCAAAGGCCTTTCCGCCGAGAATTTTATTCGGCCGGATTTGACGGACCTGGAACCCGCTCAGTAGACGTCCTGCTGGAACCGGCCCTTTTTCTTGAGTTCTCCGACAAAGCTGATGGCCTCATCGGTCGACCGCGCGCCGAACTGCGCGATGATATCGACCAGCGCGCGCTCGACGTCCTTGGCCATGCGTTTGGCGTCGCCGCAGACATAGACATGGGCGCCTTCCGCGAGCCACGTCCACACTTCGCGGCCGACTTCGCGCATGCGGTCCTGCACGTAGAACTTCTTGTCGCCGTCGCGCGACCACGCCAGCGACAATCGCGTGAGCAGGCCCGATGTCTTTAACGCGTTGAGTTCGTCCGAATAGAAGAAATCGCATTCGCTGCGCTGATGACCGAAGAACAGCCAGTTCTTGCCGGGCGCACCGGTCGCGCGGCGATCCATCAGGAAGGCGCGGAAGGGCGCCACGCCGGTGCCGGGGCCAATCATGATGATCGGAATCTTCGGATCATCCGGCAGCGCGAAGCCATGCGCCTTCTGCACATAGACCTTCAGCTCGTCACCGGGGTTGATGCGCTCGGCGAGGAAGGTGGACGCCAGCCCCAGCCGCTTGCGCTTGCCGATCACATAGCGCACGCAGTCGACCGTCAGCGACAATTTTCCCGGCGTTGCATTGTGCGACGACGAGATCGAATAGAGCCGCGGTTGCAGCGGCTCCAAGGCTTCGATGAAGGCCTCCGGGTGCGGACGGACATTGGAGAATTTCTGCAGCACCGCCATCACGTCGAGGGTGGCGGCGTCGCCATCGGGGTCTTCGCCCTGCGCCAGCGCCCGCGCCTTCTCGCGCGCTGCACCGCCGGTCAGATACGAGATCAACTCGAACAGCGAATCCGGCGCGGGAGCCAACGAGACGTCGTCCAGCAGCACCTCGCGCAGCGTCTTGCCTCGAACTTCCGTGGTGTGCGATGCGCCGAGCATGGCGATGATCTGATCGACCAGCCCGAGATCGTTGCGTGCGAAAATGCCGAAGGAGTCACCGACGACGTAATCGAGACCGCAGCCCGACAGATCGAACTCGATATGCCAGGTCTCCTTTTCAGATTTTCCCTTGTTCAGCAGGCGCCGGGAGATGAACTTTGCCGGCACTGGATTATCGCGCGAGCGACCGGGCTCGCCGAGCGTGATCGGCGCCGTAACCGCAGGCGGTGCGTTGCTGCCAGGCGATGCCGGCGGCGCGTTTTCCAATTCCTCGTTCAGCGCCTTGAGCATGCGGGCGGTTTCCTTGCCGCCGGGCACGCAAAGATTTAAGCGCGCTTCGCCCTTGCTCGCGATCGCTTCGGAGTAGTCGTTGCAGTTGTAGCCGCACTGGCCGCAATCCTGCTGCGCCATCGCGGCCATCATCCGCCGCCGCAGCGGCCTGCCCTCGGCCAGTTTCATGCGATCAGCGATCGGCATGGTCTGATCGTGCCACGGTGCTTCGCCGTCATCGCCGTCGCCTTGCAGGACGGCGGCGCCCTGCTCGGCCGACAAGGCGGTCGGCATATCGGTCGAGAGCAATCCGGCAAAGAAGCCGTTCAACCAGGAGCGTTGCGCTTCCGAGAACGGCGCGTTGGATGGAATGATTTCCAGTTTCGGTGGAGGGGTCATCTGGTTCATGAGGAGGCCTCAGCGTCGGCGAGCTTGCGCAGCGTTTCGCCATCGTGGCGGCGCGCAAAGGTCAGGAAGGTTTCATCTGACGAAGTGCGGTGCGCGAGATAGGCTTTCAAAAGCCGCTCGACAGTCCTCGGCGCGTCCACAGCCTTGAGGTCGTGGTAAACCTCCTGCCCGACATCGGCGTTCGGCCCGAAGCCGCCACCTGCGAACAGATGGTAGCCTTCGACAGGATCGACGTCGTCGCCGACGTCGACCTTGGCCGCGATCAGTCCGATATCGCTGATGTAATGCTGCGCGCAGGAATGGTGGCAGCCTGTCAGATGAATATTGAGCGGGGTCTCGATCGGGACCCGCGCTTCGCACCAGTCGCCGATCTCGGCGGCGTGACGTTTGGTGTCGGAGGCGGCGAATTTGCAACCGGCATTGCCGGTGCAGGCAATCAGGCCGGCGCGGATTTGCGAGGCTTCGACCGCGAGCCCAATAGTTTTGATCGCGGCGATCGCCAATTCCACATTCTCGTCGCGCACGCCCGGGATCAGCAGGTTTTGCCAGACTGTGAGGCGGATATCGCCGTCGCCGAGGTCCTGCGCGATTTTGGCGAGGCCCCGCATCTGTTCGCACGTCACCTTGCCGAGTGGCAGCGATACGCCGATCCAGTTCAAGCCAGCCTGCTTCTGCCGGTGCACGCCGATATGCGCCATGCGGTCGAACGCCGGTCGCGGCGCCAGTGCTGCGGGCGGCACGCGGGTAAAGGCGTGGCCGAGTTTTTCCTCGACGAGAACGAGGAATTTCTCCATCCCCATGCCGTCGATCACGTATTTCAGGCGCGCCTTGAGCCGGTTGGTGCGATCGCCGAGGTCGATGAAGACGCGAACGATGGCGTCGGCGACTTTGGTGGCATCGGCCGGCTTGACGATGATGCCGGTTTCCCTGGCGAAATCCTTGTGGCCGGTGATGCCGCCGATGCCAAGCCGGAACCAGATGCCGGGATCGGCACCGAAACCGTCCTTCACCTCGACCGCGGCGAAGGCGATATCGTTGGTGTCTTCCAGCACCGCAATCTTGCCCGCACCGTCAAACGCGACATTGAACTTGCGCGGCAGGCCGGTCAGCGAGCGGTCGTTGAGGATGTGGTAGTGCCACTCGCGGGCATAATCGCGGGTGTCGAGCAGTTCCTGCGGATCGATTCCGGCGGTCGGCGTGCCCGTGACGTTGCGGATATTGTCGGCGCCGGAGCCGCGCGAGCACAGGCCGAGATCCTGGATGCCTTCGATCAGGGCGACGGCGTGCTTCGGCGGAATTTCACGGACCTGCAGATTGGCGCGCGTCGTGACATGACTGAACGGACCGCACAGCCGCTCGGCGAGATCGGCCATCCCGGCGAATTGCCAGTGCTTCATGATGCCGTTCGGAATCCGCAACCGGCACATGTAGGAATCCTGCGCCGGGGCAACATAAAACAGGCCGTAATAGCGCCAGCGGAAATTGTCCGCAGGGCTGGGCGGCGCATTGTCGAGGGCCTGCTGCTTCAAGCGCGGATAAGCATCGAACGGATGCTCTTCGCGCTTGAATTTTTCCTGGTCGACGAGTTTTTTGCCTGACGCAATGACCTTGTCCTGCGCCTTGAAATGCGCCGCGTCAGGTCCGCTCGGCTCGGTATTCACTTTGCCCGCACCGCCGCCGCCGAGGCCGCGCCCGACCCGGCTGATCTGCAAGCCGGTGGTGAATCCTTCGAGGTAGCGTTTCTGCTCGTCAGTAAAGTCGACGGTGAGCGGTTCGATTTTCATGGTGCGCGACGAAGCTCCTGCAGCCACAACCGGTGGCGTCAACGGACGGGAATGTGACCGCGCAGGAACCAATTCGGCTTGGATGGCCAACCTGATTCCGAAGAAGCGGTCCGATCAGCCTCGTTGCTGCGGAAATCCATCTTGGACTAAGCCGGCGCCATCGATGACGGCCGGCCGCACTGCAACATTCAAGTTGTGTGCCAGCCCGATTCGAAAATATAATATCTATTGAAATCAATAGGTTGGTCGAACCGCATGGAACTCGGCCATCAGCGCTGCCGTCGATTTTGAGCAGGCCGCCTATAAATTAGCCGCAAGGCATAAATGCCCAATATCGTTCCACAGGCTTCCCGCGTCAGAGGTGCCGGCGCCCGATCTTGAACGCGGCCAGATGGCCGGCGATGTCGTCGGGATCGAAGGCGGGACCGGCGAAAGCCCCCACTGCGGATTGCGAAGTGGGCTCGGACTTCCGGCCGGCCCCCAGCCCGGCATCGTAAAGATCCGGCCTGAACACCGCCTTTGCCGCTTTCAACGCCTCCGGGCTGAAGGAGGTCTGTCCCCAGCGGATCATCTGAGCGTACAGCCAGGCGGCCTGCGCCGGATCGGGCCGCGCAGCGCCCTCTCGCCCCACCAGCAGATAGCGGCTGCTGGTGCGGATCGTGCCGTCGGGAGCAACCTTCAGGCGACCATCAAGCGTTCGCTGAATCACATCGGCATCGACCCCGATGCGTTCCGGTTGCGCCAGAATGCGCGCAGCCTCAGCGCGATTCTGCGGCTGTTCGATGAAGTCGGCCGCGCGGATATGGGCCCGAACCAGGGCTGCCACGACATCCGGATTTCTTTCCGACCAGTCCTGGCGGACCGCCAGCACCTTCTCGACCGCGCGGATCAGGATGTCCGAGGCGAAATGCAGGATGCGGCCGATACCGAGATCGACGGCGATCGAATTCCAGGGCGCACCGACACAGAACCCATCGACATGGCCGTTGCGGAGGCTGTCGACCATGTAGGGCGGCGGCAATACCACGAGGCGAATATCCTCGTCGGGATCGACCCCGCCGGCGGCCATCCAGAATCGCAGCTGATAATTATGGGTCGAGAACGGAAATGTCATCCCGAAGGTCAAGGGTTCGGCGCCGCTTTTGCGCCGCGCAGCGACCACGCGCGCGAGCGCCAGCGCTGTCGCCATGGGATCAAACGGGTCGCCGTCGATCTCGGCCATCAAAGCGGCATGCAGCGCCGGCGAAACGCTGATGGCGTTGCCGTTGAGGCCGAGATTGAACGGCGCGGTGATCGGTACCTTGACGTGTCCAAGCCCAAGGCTCGACGCGATCGCGACCGGGGCCAGCAGATGGGCCGCGTCGAACAGGCCGATATTGAGCTTGTCGCGGACATTCGACCACGACACCTCGCGCACCAGCGTCACGTCGAGCCCTTCGGCAGCGGTGAATCCCTTGTCCACAGCGACGATCAGGGCGGCGGCGTCGACCAGCGGAATGAAACCGATGTGAAGCGGTGTACTCATTTCAGCAACTCCGACGCGGTCAGGATCGACTGCGCGATCTCGCCGATCTTCTTTTTTTCACGCATCGCGGTGGAACGCAGCAGCACGTAGGCCTCCTCTTCCGTGAGGCCCTTCACTTTCATCAGGATGCCCTTGGCGCGATCGATCACCTTGCGGTCTTCCAGCGCCGACTTGGCGCGGTCGAGTTCGTCCTGCAGCTTCGAGAAGGCGTTAAAGCGGGAGATGCAGAGGTCGAGGATCGGCTTGATGCGCTCCTTCTTCAGGCCGTCGACAATGTAGGCGGAGACGCCCGCATCGACCGAGGCCTGGATCGAGGCGGCGTCGCTCTGGTCGACGAACATCGCGATCGGCCGGCGCACGGCGCGGCTGACCTGGAACATTTGTTCCAGCACGTCACGGCTGGGATTCTCCAGGTCGATCAGGATCACGTCCGGATCGAGCGCGTAGATCCGGGCCAGCAGGCTCTGCATCTCGCGGATATGCTCGACGGCGGTGAAGCCGGCCTCGCGCAGCCCCTCCTCGAGGATCGCGGCACGGATCGGGCTTTCATCGACTATGACGATTTTAGGAGACTGGTCGGCGCCCATCGATCACTCGCATTCCGGCCCCCATGCATAGCACGCCTGAAGCCAGCTCAAAGCCTTGTAATTATAGGCAATTGAGACTAGTTCCTGCGCATCAATCAGGCAGATCAAGATATGCAGCAGGCCGCAGCGCCGAAAGTGAGCTTTGTTTCGTTGGGATGCCCCAAAGCGCTGGTGGATTCCGAGCGGATCATCACCCGGCTGCGCGCCGAGGGCTATGAGCTGGCGCGCAAGCACGATGGCGCCGATATCGTCATCGTCAACACCTGCGGGTTCCTCGACAGCGCCAAGCAGGAATCGCTCGGCGCGATCGGCGAGGCGATGGCCGAAAACGGCAAGGTGATCGTCACCGGCTGCATGGGCGCCGAGCCCGAGCAGATCGAGGCCGCCTACCCCGGCGTGCTGTCGATTACCGGCCCGCAGCAATATGAAAGCGTGCTCGAAGCGGTGCATCGCGCGCTGCCGCCGGTGCACAATCCGCATCTCGATCTGGTGCCGCCACAGGGCGTCAAGCTGACGCCGCGGCACTATGCGTATTTGAAGATTTCGGAGGGCTGCAACAACCGCTGCAGCTTCTGCATCATTCCGAAACTGCGCGGCGATCTGGTGTCGCGCCCGGCCAATGACGTGCTGCGCGAAGCCGAGAAACTGGTCGCCGCCGGCGTCAAGGAATTGCTTGTCATCTCGCAGGACACTTCGGCCTACGGCGTCGATCTGAAATACGCCGAAAGCCCGTGGAAAGACCGCGCGGTCCGTGCCAGGTTCTTCGACCTCGCCAGGGAGCTCGGCGATCTCGGCGCCTGGGTGCGGCTGCAATACGTCTACCCCTATCCGCATGTCGATGAAGTGATCGGCCTGATGACCGAGGGCAAGGTGCTGCCCTATCTCGACATTCCCTTCCAGCACGCCAGCCCCGAAGTGCTCAAGGCGATGAAGCGCCCCGCGGCGCAGGAAAAGACGCTGGGGCGGATCAAGCAGTGGCGCGAGCAATGTCCTGATCTGACGCTGCGCTCGACTTTCATCGTCGGCTTCCCCGGCGAGACCGATTCCGATTTCGCCTATCTGCTCGACTGGCTGGAAGAAGCCGAGATCGATCGCCTCGGCTGCTTCAAATATGAGCCGGTTGCCGGCGCCTCCTCGAATGCGATCGGCAATGCCGTGCCCGACGAGGTCAAGCAGGAACGCTGGAATGCACTGATGGCGCGGCAGCAAAAGATCTCGGCGCGCCGGCTCAAGCGCAAGGTCGGCTCACGGCAGCAGGTGATCATCGACGAAGTCGGCCCGACCGTCTCAAAGGGCCGCTCCAAGGCCGACGCTCCGCAAATCGACGGCGCGGTCTATGTTTCCAGCCGTCGCCCGCTGAAGGTCGGCGAGATCGTCACCGCCAAAATCGAGCGTGCGGATGAGTATGATCTGCACGGCAGCGTCGCCGGGTTTTGAGCGCCCGCCCTCGACATCGCCGGCGTGTCTCTTGACATCGCCCAGCGTGTCTCTCTTGACATCGCCTGCCCGTCGGCTGTATTGGCGCGCAACATGAACCTGAACCGGACCAACCGCCGCGCTGCTTTCCGCCGTCGCTCCAGCGACGATGATGGGCTGCGCCATGTCCGACGACACCGCTGAATAACTAAATTCAGCAACGTTCTCGAGAAGGCCGCACCCTGAAAAGTGCGGCCTTCTCGCGTTTCGGCCGACTTTTTCAATCCCAACCGCAGAGGAGTTCGACATGACCACCGCCATCAATCCGTTCGACGCGCTGATGGATATCACCGCCCGCCCGCCGGCCGTGTTCGTGCGCGGCGAAGGCTCATGGCTGTGGGACGACAGCGGCAAGCGCTATCTGGATTTCATGCAGGGCTGGGCCGTCAACTGCCTCGGCCACTCGCCGCCCGTTATCGCCGAGGCGCTGGCAGCACAGGCGAAGTTGTTACTGACGCCGAGTCCGGCGTTGTACAACGCGCCGAGCCTAAAACTGGCGAAGATGCTGATCGAGCATAGCTGCTTCGATCAGGTGTTCTTTGCCAATTCCGGCGGCGAAGCCAACGAAGGCGCCATCAAGCTCGCCCGCCGGTACGGCGCGCTGCACAAAGGCGGCGCATATGAAATCATCACCTTCGTGAACAGTTTTCATGGCCGCACGCTCGCGACCATGTCGGCGTCGGGCAAGAAAGCCTTTGAGCCGTTGTTCGAACCGAAAGTACCGGGCTTTCCCAAGGCGATCACCAACGATCTTGAGTCGGTCAAGCGCCTGATCTCCGACAAGACCGTGGCCGTGATGCTGGAGCCGATCCAGGGCGAAGCCGGAGTATGGGCCGCGACCGATCAATTCCTCCGGGAGTTGCGGGCCTTGACCAAACAGCATGGCCTGCTGCTGATCTTCGACGAGATCCAGACCGGCATGGGCCGCACCGGAAAGCTGTTCCACTACGAACATGCCGGCGTTGAGCCCGACATCATGACGCTAGCCAAAGGCATCGGCGGCGGCGTGCCGCTCGCGGCGCTCTTGGCGACCGAACACGCGTCATGCTTTGCGCATGGCGACCAGGGCGGCACGTTCAACGGCAATCCCTTGATGTGCGCCGTCGGACTTGCGGTGCTGGAACAGGTCGCCTCGCCCGCGTTTCTGAAAGCGACAGCCGAAGCCGGATTGTTCCTGGAGAGCGAGTTGCAACGGTTATCCGCACGACACGGTCTCGGCGAGGTCCGCGGCCGGGGGCTGTTGCTGGCGCTCGATCTGAAGCGACCGATCGGCGCGTCAATCGTCGCGCAGGCGTTCGAGGCCGGCGTGCTCTTGAACTCGCCGCAGCCGGACGCGCTGCGCTTCATGCCTGCGCTTAACGTCACCCGCGAGGAGATCGGCGCGATGGTCGATTGCCTCGATACCATCTTCACCAATGTCGGCGCCGCGCGGTGTGTGGCGTAGGCACTCCAGCGTCATTCCGAGGCGATGCGAAGCATCGAACCCGGCATCTCGAGATTCTCCGATGTGCTTCTGCACATCGGAGTTCACGCTGCGCGTGCCCCGGAATGACGTTTCGAAGGCTACGGCCGCATGATCGCCGCGCCGGTCGTCGCGCGTCCTTCGAGATCGATGTGCGCCCTGGCGGCGTCCTTCAGGGCATACGCGTGGTTGATCGGCACGTGCAGCTTGCCGTTGATGACGGCAGCGAACAGCGTGTCGGCGCCTTCCAGCAAATCCTTGCGGGTGCCGACGTAATCGTTGAGCTTTGGGCGGGTCGCAAACAGTGAGCCGTGATTGTTCAGTTCGGCCAGCGCGAACGGCGGCACCGGGCCGGAGGCGTTGCCAAAGCTCACGAACAGCCCACGCGGCTTCAGGCACGACAATGAGCCCGGAAAGGTGGTCTTGCCGACGCCGTCATAGACCACATCGCACAGCTCGTTGCGGCTGATCTGCTTCACCCGCGCGGCAAAATCCTCCTCGTTGTAGAGGATGACGTGATCGCAGCCATTGGCGAGTGCGAGGTCGGCTTTGGCCTTCGATCCGACCGTGCCGATCACATGGGCGCCCATCGCCCGCGCCCACTGGCAGGCCAGCAGACCTATGCCGCCTGCCGCGGCATGGATCAGCACGCGATGATGCGGCTCGACCTTGAAGGTCTTGTGCAGGAGATACCAGACGGTCAGTCCCTTGAGCATCAGCACTGCGCCCTGCTCGTAGGTGATGTGGTCAGGCAGCTTGACCAGTTTCTCCCAGGGAATGTTACGCTCGGAGGCGTAGGCGCCGAGGTTGTGATAATAGGCCACGCGATCGCCGGGATGAAAATGGGTCACGCCGGGACCGACCGCCAGAACTTCACCCGCCGCTTCATTGCCGGCGATGAACGGCAATCCCGGCGCCTTGTAGAGGCCGGTGCGGTAGTAGACGTCGATGAAATTGAGGCCGACGGCATGCTGGCGGATACGGACCTCGCCGGGCCCGGGGGCTGGCACATCCACCGCCTCGTAAACCAGGGCCTCCGGGCCTCCCACCTTGTGCACACGCACAGCTTTTGTCATCTCGGATACTCCCCTTGGCGTCGCCTTGGTTTCGTTTGAATCGAAGGCCATCAAGGCCGCCTTGTCAACTCAACCGGGATTGGAACCGGGCCAGCAAATCTCCGCGGCAGAAGCGCCCGGCCTCGCGCTCAACCACCGGCTTGCTTTCGGTTGCGTTTGGCCAGCACGTTGAACATCTCAACCGCCGCCGAAAACGCGATGGCGAAATAGATGTAGCCGCGCGGAATGTGAAACTTAAATCCGTCGGCAACCAGCGCCACCCCGATCAGCACCAAAAACGCCAGCGCCAGCATCTTGGTGGTCGGATGCTCCGCGACGAAACGCGCAACCGGGCCCGACGACACGTACATGACGACGCAGGCGATAACGACGGCGGCGATCATGATTTGCAGATCCTGCGCCATGCCGATCGCGGTGATGATCGAATCCAGCGAGAACACCATATCGATGATGATGATCTGAATGATCACCAAGAAGAACGCTCCCGGTTTCGGCGCCGCGTCGCTTTCCGCCTCGCGCGCTTCGACCTCGCCGTGAATTTCATGGGTGGCCTTGGCGATCAGGAACAATCCGCCGCCGATCAGGATGATGTCGCGCCAGGAAAAGTCGACGCCTCTTACCGCGAACACGGCCTCCGTCAGGCCGATCAACCATACCAACAGGCTCAGCAACAGGATTCGGAACACCAGCGCCAGCGCCAACCCGATCTGCCGCGCGCGCTTGGCCTGCTTCGGCGGAATCCGCGAAACGATCACCGACAGGAAAATGACATTGTCGATGCCGAGTACGATCTCGAGCGCAGTCAGGGTCAGCAATGCTGCCCATGCTTCCGGGGTACTCCATAGCTCCATCATGAGCGCCACGACCTCAAAAGCCGGATCGCCGCGTCGCTGCCCACGACATAGGCGCCGATCAAGCAAAGCGCGATTGTCACTGGGGCGCTGACGTCGAAATCGCTGGCGAGCGCGTAAATCGCCAGGGCGGACCCGAGCACAAGCAGCGACAACGTCAACCCGCGCAGCCGCACCACGCGCAAGGGATGCAGCACATGGAACGGAACGAAGGTCAGCACGATCAAGGCCGCGATCCCGAGGCTTGAAATGATCGGCGGCAGATGTAGCAGAAACAGATAAAACGCCGCGGCGTTCCACAGCGCCGGAAACCCACGGAAATGATTGTCCTCCGCCTTCATCCGACGATCGGCAAAATAGAGCGCGCTTGAGACAACAATGCCGACGCCGAGCAACGGGGCGGCCAGCGGCAACAGCAGACCGCTCGCCGTGATCGCATAGGCCGGGACGAAGACATAGGTGACGAAATCGACGACGAGGTCGAGCACCTCGCCGGACCAGTTTGGTTGCACATTTATGACATCGAGCCGCCGCGCGATCGGACCGTCGAGCCCATCGATGACGAG
Organism: uncultured Alphaproteobacteria bacterium; assembly: GCA_963738105.1. Classification (GTDB taxonomy): domain Bacteria; phylum Pseudomonadota; class Alphaproteobacteria; order Rhizobiales; family Xanthobacteraceae; genus Bradyrhizobium. Next base: position 104,495 of record CAVTWC010000029.1, read on the forward strand.
GGCGAACCCAAGCCACGCAAACATCGCCGCCCAATGCTCCCGCACTGCCTCGAGCTGCGCAATCAGCGCTACTCCCGCCCCCAGCGCCGTGAAAATATGTACGGAAAACGCCGCCGCTCGCATGCGCGACGACGCCAAAGACGAATCCTGCTGATTTGTCTGCTCCATTGACCGGAGTGCTATCAGGAATCGTACGCTTTTGCACACCGGCACTTGCGGCCTTCCGCCGCGTAAAAGCGGTGACAATTGAGCACGCCGGATGGGCTTGAAAATGCCCTCGGGAACGTCAATTGTTTCGCTATGAATGATGCTTTAACCCTCTTCGATGTCGCCGTGATCGGCGGCGGTCCGGCCGGCCTTGCGGCTGCGATCGCGCTGGCCGAGAGCGGAGCCAGGACAGCCCTGATCGCCCGTCGCGCGCCCTATGCCGACAATCGCACCACTGCCCTGCTCGGCAACTCGGTCGATTTCCTGCAGCGGCTGGAGGTTTGGTCCCGCTGCGAGGATCAGGCTGCGCCGTTGCAGACGATGCGTCTCGTCGATGACACCGGCCGTTTGATCCGGGCACCGGAGGTCCGGTTTTCATCGCATGAGATCGGCCTCGAGCAGTTCGGCTACAACATCCAGAACCGCGTATTGATGATCGCAATGGAAGCGCGCGCCGCCGAATTGTCGAACCTGATGCGGTTCGACGCCGAGGCCGATGCGATCACGGCGGAAGATGCCTTCGTTGCTATCGGCATCGGCGATGGCAAATCGCTGTCGGCGCGCCTTGTGGTCGGTGCCGACGGCCGGCAATCGCTGTCCCGCAAGGCCGCCGATATCACGGTGCGGCACCGCGATCTCAACCAGGCCGCGCTGACGTTCAACATCGCTCATTCGCGGCCGCATCGGAATATCTCGACCGAATTTCATACCCCGCAGGGACCTTGCGTTTTCGTACCCCTGCCCGGCGACCGCAGCAGCGTGGTTTGGGTGGCCTCGCCGAAGGAGGCCGAGCGCAGATTGGCGATGAGCGATGACGAACTATCCGATGCGGCGGAGGCGCAATCGCATTCCATTCTCGGCCGCGTTCGTGTCGAACCAGAGCGCAATCTGTTTCCACTGGCGATCGAAACGCCCGGCAGGTTTGCCTGGCATCGTATCGCGCTGATTGGCGAAGCTGCGCATGTGCTGCCGCCGATCGGTGCGCAGGGCCTGAACATGGGCCTGCGCGACGCCGCCGATATCGCTGAGATCGCAAGCCAGGCGATCTCGCTGGGCGAGGATCCGGGGTCACCGGCCGTGCTGGCGCGCTATCAGTCGGCCAGGCGCGCCGACGTCACCAGCCGGATAGTTGCGATCGATATCGCCAACCGCTCCCTGCTCAGCGATTTCCTGCCAACCCAATCGGTGCGCGCGGCAGGGCTGCATCTGATCGGCGCGATCGGCCCGCTGCGTCGTCTGGCAATGCGCGAGGGCCTTGCGCCGTCATGGCGGTCGCGCTGAATCAGCCGCCCAGCTCTAGGGAAACACCAGCCGCCCGGTCTGCAACAGCCACATCACGCTGGTCAGCGTGACGACCGAGCCGAATGTTCCGATCAGGACGGCAACGGAGGCGGGCTCGATCCAGGTGTCATTTTGGCGGGCGATCACGAACACGTTGAGCGCCGGCGGCAGCGATGCCATCAGCACCGCGGTCGCCGCCCATGGCTGCGCAAACGGCCCTGCCACCAGCATCAGGCCGAACACCCCCAAAGGATGGATCACCAGCTTGACCGCAATCACGCCGGGAACCTCCCAGGGCACGCGCCCAAATGGACGGAGCGCGACCGTCACCCCGAGCACAAACAGCGCCGTCGGCGCTGCGGCGTTCTGCAGAAACAGCAATGTGTTGTCGATTGCGACGGGCGGATGAATATGCAGTGCCGCCGCCAGCGTGCCGGCGCAGGCCGACATGATCAGCGGATTGAGCACAATCTGCCGCACCACAACGCCAAACGTATGCAGCAAGGATGGGTGCTTGCGATCCGTCAGTGCGATCAGCAGCGGCACGATCGAAAACAGGAAGATGCTGTCGCAGCAGAAGATCAGCGCGGTCGGTGCCGCAGCCTTCGATCCCAGCACCGCCAGCGCCAGGCCGGGACCCATATAGCCGATATTGCCGTAGCCGCCGGACAGGCCTGCGAGCGTCGCCTCGCGAAGCGACAGCCCTCCGATCAGCCGGCCCACCAGCATCGCGAGCACGAAGGCGGTTACCGTCCCGCAGGTGGTGGCGATCAGGAAGGGTGGATTATTGAGTTCCGAAAACGGCGTCTTGGACATGATGCCGTACAGCAGCGCCGGCAGCGACACGTACAGCAGGAAGAAGTTCATCCAGGCGAGCCCGGCTTCCGGCAGCCCCTTGGCCTTGCCGCAGGCAAAGCCGATGAAGATCAGGCTGAAATAGGGCAGCGCCAGATTGAGAACGTCGATCATCGGGGGGCGTCTTTTTCGTCATGATTGCCCCGGTCGACACCTCGAACGGTCCAGCCACAGCAAGGGTTAATTCGGCCGTTTGCCTCTAGCATCGGCCACAATCATGGTCTATTCGACGAGATATGATAAAAACGCGTACGGCCAAATTTCAGATCGGACAGATCGTCCGCCACCGGATCTTTTCGTTCCGGGGCGTGATTTTCGACATCGATCCGGAATTCAACAATACCGAGGAATGGTGGCTGTCGATCCCCGAGGACGTCCGGCCGCACAAGGATCAGCCGTTCTACCACCTGCTCGCCGAAAATTCGGAGTCGGAATACGTCGCTTACGTTTCCGAGCAAAACCTGCTGCCCGACGATTCCGGTGAGCCGATCCGACATTCGCAGGTCGCCGAGATTTTCGTCAAGGATAAGGCCGGCGGCTACCGGCCGCGGAATCCCTCGCTGAACTAGTTTTGGCTGAATGTAGACTTAGCCAAAGAGGCCTGACGTTAATTCAGCCCATGAAAAAGGCGCCGGATCCGGCGCCTTTTTGCTGTTCAGATATTGGCTGCTTACTTCGCGGCCGGATTGGCCGGAGCCGCGCCCGCGGGCTGGTTCGCCTGCAGCTTGGCGCGGGCTTCTTCAGCGCGCTTCTGCAGCTCTTCCTGCAGCTTCTTCTGGTTTTCCTCGAACACCTTCGGGTCGGTGGCGGGGCCGTCATAGGCCTTGGCGAAGCTACCCCCGGTTTCCTGCAGCGGCAGCGGCAGCGTCAGCGCCGCACCGTTGGAGTTGATGGCCTGGACCACCAGGTTCTGGCCCTTTTTCATGTTTGCCAGCAGTTCGGGCGTCACTTCGTAATCCGACATGCAGCCGTTCTGGAAGCAGATCACGTAGGGGCTCTGCATCGGCGGGTTGCTGTCGACGATCACCCGGGTGCCGTGGATCAACTGCATACCGAGCGGCAGGGTAACGCGCAGGATCTTCTTCGGCTCGCCTTCGGGTTCGATGATCACGGCCGCGATCACGGGCTGACCAAACTCGATGCGGCCGTCCTTGCCGGTGAAGCAAACCTGCTTGGCGTTGGCATCCTGGCCCTTCAGGCAGAACTTGGTCCAGGGCGCGTAGATCAATTGAGGAACCTGCTGGTCCGGCTGAGCGCCTGCCGCTGCGGCGGGGGCGCCTGCCGCCGGAGGCGCTCCGGCAGCCGGAGGGGCCGCTTGGGCGGCCGGCGCTGCGGGGGCGGCCTTGGGGGCTGCCTTCGGCTTGGCCTTGGGGGCCGCAGCCGGGGCGGCCGGAGCCGGAGCTTGGGCCTGCGCCTCCGAGAGGGTAAACGAGGCGGTCAGTGCGGTAGCCGCCAACAGGGCGAAAACCCGCCCACGCGGCCCGGCCGACGCGGCCAAGATACGGAAATTCATTGCGGAAAACCCTTTCTGAACGGGAGCGCCTGAAAACCGCCGCAGGCACCGAAGACCTGACCGTTGGGGCGGCTGTCTCCTTGCCAAATAAGGCAGTTACGTGACAGGCCGTGAGCCTTGGCCGATTGCACGCCTTCATACAGCGGCGCGCGGAAAGATCAATGCCGGCAAGCATCTTTGATGCACGTCGGCGCCGAATGCAGACCTCTGTGATACATCTGCGGGAGTGGGAGATACCGAATCAAATCGGCGGGATGGTCGGCGGGTTTCGATGGCCTCGCGCGTTCGGGCGTTCGCCGTTGGCGCCCTCCTCCTCGGCCTTCTGATCGCGGGCGATGCCGGCCGGATTTCGGCGGAACCAAATCACGGATCGGCGCAGCCGACCTACGCCATCGCGATGCACGGTGCGCCGGCCTTACCGGCCAATTACGACCATATGCCCTATGCCAATCCCGACGCCCCGAAAGGCGGCCGGCTGGTGCAAGGCCTGCTCGGCACCTTCGACAGCCTCAATCCGTTCATCGTCCGCGGCATCCCGGTGCAGCAGGTCCGCGGCTACGGGTTCGAGCGAGGCTATGTCTATGAAAGCCTGATGACGCGCGGCAATGACGAGGCCTTTACGTTGTACGGGCTGTTGGCCAAGAGCGTCGAGACCGACGACGCCAGGACCTACGTCACCTTCCATCTGGATCCGCAGGCCCGTTTCTCGGACGGCAAACCGGTGCTCGCCGACGACGTGCTGTTTTCCTGGGCCTTGCTGCGCGACCACGGCCGTCCCAACCACCGCCAATATTACGCCAAGGTCGCCCGAGCCGAAGCGCTGGATACACTCACCGTGCGATTCGATTTTGGCGGTGTTCCCGACCGCGAGCTTCCGCTGATCCTCGGCCTGATGCCGATCCTGCCCAAGCATGCCGTCGATGTCGCGACGTTCGAGGACACCTCGATGGCACCGCCTGTTGGCTCCGGTCCTTACCGCGTCACCGAAGTGAAGCCCGGAGCCAGCGTCACCTTCACCCGCAATCCCGATTATTGGGGCCGCAATTTGCCGGTTAATCGGGGCTTATGGAATTTCGATCAGATCAGGCTCGATTTCTATCGGGAGTCCAACAGTCAGTTCGAGGCCTTCAAACGTGGCCTCTATGATTTTCGCAGTGAAACCGAGCCGCTGCGCTGGCACGAGGGATATAATTTTGCCGCGGCGCGCGACGGCGAAGTGATCCGCGACATCATCAAGCCCGGGCTGCCGCAGCCGTCGGAATTTTTCGTCTTCAACACCCGACGGCCGCTGTTTTCCGATGTCCGCGTGCGGCGGGCCTTGACCCTGCTGTTCGATTTCGAATGGATCAACCACAACTACTTCTTCGACCTCTATGCGCGATCCGGCGGCTTCTTCGCCGGATCCGAATTGTCGGCCTATCAAAGACCCGCCGATGACCGCGAACGCGAACTGCTCAAGCCATTCGGAGCTGATATCGCATCCGATGTTCTCGACGGCAGCTATCGCCTGCCGGTTACCGATGGATCAGGCCGCGATCGCATCACGCTACGCGCCGCACTGAGCCTGCTCTCCCAGGCCGGTTACGATCTCGACGGCACGGTGCTGCGGCAACGATCGACCAAAACGCCCTTCACCTTCGAAATCCTGGTGGCCACGCGCGACCAGGAGCGGATCGCGCTCGCCTTTACGCGCGACCTCAAGCGCGCCGGGATCGAGGCGACGGTGCGTTCGGTCGATGCGGTTCAATTCGATCAACGCCGGCTCGGGTTCGACTTCGACATGATCGAGAACCGCTGGGATCAATCGCTGTCGCCGGGCAATGAGCAATGGTTCTATTGGGGCAGCGAAGCCGCCGACAGTCAGGGCACCCGCAACTACATGGGCGCCAGGAGCCCCGCCATCGATGCCATGATCGCGGCACTGCTGACGGCGCGCGAGCGCGCCGCTTTCGTCTCGGCGGTGCGGGCGCTCGACCGCGGCCTGATGTCGGGTTTCTACGCTATCCCCCTGTTTAACATCAGAGAGCAATGGATCGCGCGCTGGAATCGGATAGAACGGCCCAGCACCACGGCGTTGACCGGGTACCTTCCGGAGACGTGGTGGCAACGACCGGCTGCCAAGTTGAAGTAACCTAGCAAAGTGAGCTCGTGATTCAGACCGCGCCATCGCCGACGCTTGAGGGATTGTTTCGACGGAACGTAGCACGTCAGCCGGAGGCGCTGGCCCTGCTCGATCCGCTCAATACCGCCCGCGTTACCGGCCGATCACCCCAACGGCTGACCTTCGCGCAGGCCGACCGCGCCGTCTCGGCGCTGGCCGCGCATTTCATCGAAGCCGGGCTACCCGCCAATTCCGTGATTGCGGTTCAACTGCCGAACACCGTCGAGTTCATGCTGACGGTGCTCGCCGCGCATCGCGCCGGACTGATCGTGGCGCTGTTTCCGATGCTCTGGCGCCAGGCCGAACTAACGGTGGCGCTCAACCGCACCGCCGCCCGGGCGATCGTGACCATGAGCCGGATCGACGGCGTCAGTCACGCGGATCTGGCCATGAACGCCGCGGCGGAAGCATTTTCGATCCGCCACGTCTGCGGCTTCGGCGATGACCTGCCCGAAGGCATGGCCTCGCTCGACCATGCGCTGGCCAATCCGTCCCAGACCACGCGCGCTTATATCCAGGACGGCCGCAAGGCGGCCGTGATCTCGTTCGACGTCACCGCGGAGGGCTTTCGCCCGGTGCCGCGCACGCATCTCAGCCTGATCGCCGGCGGCCTTGCCATCTTCCTAGAAGGCGATGTGGCCCAGGGCGCCAAACTGATGTCGGCCTTTGCGCCGTCGTCCTTTGCAGGCCTCACCTCATCGCTGCTGGTCTGGCTGCTATCGGGCGGAACGTTGGCGCTGCATCACCCGTTCGACGCCGATGTCCTTGAACAGCAGATCAACGAGGACGGCTGCGATACGCTGATCGCGCCGGCGCCATTGGCATTGCGGCTGAGCGAAGCCGATATGCCATCGCGGCTTCGGACCCTGCGCAACGTGATCGCACTCTGGCGCGCGCCGGAACAGATCGCGACGTCGTCGCCCTGGTCCGTTCCGCACGCCACGCTGACGGACGTCTATTTGTTCGGCGAAGCCGGCTTGTTTGGTGCCCGTCGCGGGACCGACGGCGTACCCGCGCCGATCCTGCCTGGCCCCCATGGCGCACCGCGCGACGTCAAGGGATCCTCGATTGCCGGCGAAACCCTGATCACGCCCAAGGGCACGCTGGGACTGCGGGGACCGATGGTCACGCTTGCGGCCTATGCGGCGCCTACGCCTGCCAGCGACCCGCTGATAGCGCCGCCGCCGCGCGACTATGTCGACACCGATTATGCCGCGCGGATCGATCGGACGACCGGCCGAATCCTGATTACCGCGCCTCCCTCGGGCACCATGGCGGTCGGCGGCTATCGCTTCCTGTCACAAGATTTGCAGGAATGGAGCAAGCGGCTCGGCCAGGGCGCGTTGCTGACGGCGTTGCCGGATCGGTTGAGCGGCTATCGCCTCGCCGGCCGTGCCCAGGACAACGCCCGCGCCCGCGACGCGTTGGCCCAGCTCGGGCTTAACCCGCTTATGGTGGAAGCGTTTCGCGATCGGAACAGCCAGGTTTGATTCACGTTCGGCTGATGCAAATCGGCCGGTGGCGTTGACGCGGCATTAAGGACGGCAAATTAGGCTCCCGCGCTGCTTCAATTGCGTTGGTCCTGATTATCCGATGTCCCAGCAAGGCCCTGTTATCGTCGTGTCGGCTGGCGAACGGCCATCCTTCGCGGCCGCATTGGATGATGCGCGGATATTTCCCGTCATCGACGCGACATGGCATGACGCCTCGCAGGCTGTCGAACAGATGCAACCGGCCGCAGTTCTGACCGCGATGTCAGGCGCAATCGAGCCTGGCTTCGCGGCGCTGGCGAGCCAGATCGCCGCCGCAAGACCCTATCTGCCGCTGATCGCAGTCGATCCGCACGGCCTGCTGCCGGTCAACGCCATTCCATTCGGGCAACACGGCGGCAATTTCGATCGGTTGATGGCGCGGCTGCGGGCCGCGCTGCGCGTCAGAACCTCGCATTCGGCGCTGATGCGCCGGCTCGACAACGATCCGCACGCGCCGACGACCTTGTCGGAGACCGATCCGGTTCGCGATGCGACCGTGCTGCTGATCGGCCGCGGTGCGGCCTATCCTTCGCTGTCGGTGTCGTTCGGCGAGCACATGGCGGTGGTCGGCGCGCTCAGCATCGAGGCCGCGGCCAAGCATCTCAACGCCCGCGACATCGATGGCGTCGTGCTCGGCGAAGGATTTAGCGCGCGGGTGATCGACGCGTTCCTCACCGTGCTGGCGGAAGATGCGCGCTTCCGCAACCTGCCCGTCATCCTGACCTCGGACGAACTGGCGCCGGCCTACGATTTGCCGAACCTTGAAATCATCATCGGCGAGCCCGCTTTCGTTGCGGCGAATGCCTTGCCGCTGATCCGCCAGCGGGCGCTGGAGGCGCATCTGAGCCGTACGCTGCGCGCGATCGATGCCGGCGGCCTGCTCGATCCCCGGACCGGCCTGCTCACGCCGATTGCGTTCAGCCGCGATTTCACCACCGCGGTCGAGCAGACGCGCTCGCGCGGCGGCGGCCTGTCGGTAGCGCGCTTCGGGTTCGATCCAACCCATCCGCGCGCGCAGCTCGACGGAGCGCGGATCATCAGCCGCCTGATGCGGCTGATGGACTTTGGCACTGCCCAGGAAGACGGATCGGTGATCGTGGTTTTCTCCGAGACCGATTTGCGCACCGCCCATACCATCGCCCGCCGGCTGTCCAGCGTGATGCGTCACACCAGCCACGGCAAACGCGATGTGCGCTCCGAACCGGTCGTAACGCTCGCGACCATGCTGCCGTCGGACTCGGCGAAATCGCTGTTGGCGCGGCTTGCGGACGAAGGACAACGCGCCGCTTCGTGAATGTTTCCACGGCGGGCGGAACAACGCCTCTTAGCTCGCATTGTAGATTATCAATTCTACACTGGAGGCTGACATGAAGAAGATTGCACTGATCGCCGCATCTCTCGCCATTCTGGCAACGCCGGTTCTGGCCGAAGACGCCAGGACAACCGGCACCGCGCCCGCCGAAGCCAAGTTCTCGACCGTACAGAAGGACGAGATGTTCAGCTCGAAGCTGAAGGGCTTGAACGTCTATAACCAAAAGGATGAATCGATCGGCGAGATCACCGATCTCGCGATCAAGAACCATCAGGTCGATGCGCTGATCCTCTCGGTCGGCGGTTTCCTCGGCGTCGGCGAGCATTATGTTGCGGTGTCGCCGTCATCGGTGAACGTTCGCTACGACAGCAAGAACGACAAATGGCTGGCCTCGATGAACACCACCAAGGATGCGCTGAAGGCCGCACCTGAGTTCAAGTATCCGAAGTAAGCCTGCGAATATCGGACTGAATAGAGCCCGCCGCCGACAGCGATGTCGGCGGCCGCTTTTTCTCAACGTTGAATCTGAATTTTTCCGATTAACAAGCACAACGTCATCCTGAGGAGCCGCGCTCCTGCGCGGCGTCTCGAAGGATGGGCCGCGTTCCGTAGCCATCCTTCGAGGCTCGCCGAAGAGGCTCGCACCTCCAGCGACAACGGCTAAGCCGTTGCGCGGGGATGACGATAATCGGTTACGCGTGAATGGCAGTTAAAAAACTACGCCGCCTTCTTGTTCTCGGCCAAATTCGCCAGCTGCCGCAGAATTTCCGTCGTGCCCATCAGGCGCTCTTCCGGCGTCTCCCAATCCTGCAGGAACACCACCTTCATATCGGGCCGCACCTTGGCGGCCTGGCCATGCTGGCGGATGAAATAAACCAAGCGGTCCGGCTGCGCGAACTTGTTGTCGCGGAAGGTGATGACGGCGCCCTTCGGTCCGGCATCGACCTTCTCGACATTGGCGCGGCGGCAATAGGCCTTGATCGCAGCAACCTTGAACAGATAGCGCACCTCGTCGGGCAACACGCCAAACCGATCGCGCAGTTCGGCGGCGAAATTGTCGATCTCCTCGTCGGTCTCGAGATCGGCGAGCCGCCGGTACAGCGACAGCCGCACCGCGAGGTCGTTGACGTAATCTTCCGGGATTAGCACCGGCATGCCGATCGTGATGGTCGGCGACCAGCGGTCGGCGACCGGCTCGACCACGCCGGCCTTGAGGTTGAGGATCGCCTCCTCCAGCATCGATTGATACAATTCGAAGCCGACTTCCTTGATGTGCCCGGACTGCTCGTCGCCGAGCAGATTGCCGGCGCCCCGGATATCGAGGTCGTGCGATGCGAGCTGGAAGCCCGCGCCCAACGTCTCCAGCGATTGCAGCACTTTCAGGCGTCGTTCCGCCTGCCCGGTGATCTTGGCCTGCGCCGGCAACGTGAACAGCGCGTAGGCGCGCAGCTTCGAGCGGCCGACCCGGCCGCGCAATTGATAGAGTTGCGCCAGCCCGAACATGTCGGCGCGATGCACGATCAGCGTATTGGCGTTGGGAATATCGAGCCCGGACTCGACGATCGTGGTCGACAGCAGGATGTCGTATTTGCCGTCATAGAACGCCGACATGATGTCTTCGATCACGGTCGGCGGCATCTGGCCGTGGGCAACCGCGACCTTCATCTCCGGAACCGTCTTGTCGAGGAAATCCTTCACGCTGGCGAGATCCTCGATCCGCGGCACCACGTAGAACGCCTGTCCGCCACGATAGCGCTCGCGCAGCAACGCTTCGCGAACCATCAGCGGATCGTGCGGCGCGACGAAGGTGCGCACCGCGAGGCGATCGACCGGCGGCGACGCAATGATCGAGAGGTCGCGGACGCCGGTCAGCGCCAGTTGCAGCGTACGCGGGATCGGCGTGGCGCTCAGCGTCAGCACGTGAACCTGGGAACGCAACTGCTTCAGACGCTCTTTATGGCTGACGCCGAAATGCTGCTCCTCGTCGACGATCAGAAGTCCGAGATCCCGGAACTTGATTGATTTGCCGAGCAGCGCGTGGGTGCCGACCACGATGTCGACGCCACCGTCGGCGAGGCCCTTCTTGACCTGGGTCAATTCCTTTGTCGCGATCAAGCGCGAGGCCTGCGCGACATTGACCGGAAAGCCCTTGAAGCGCTCGGTAAAGGTGCGGCTGTGCTGTCGCGCCAGCAATGTCGTCGGCACCACCACGGCGACCTGCTTGCCGTCGAGCGCCACGGCAAACGCCGCGCGCAGCGCCACTTCGGTCTTGCCGAAGCCGACGTCACCGCAGATCAGCCGGTCCATCGGCCGGCCGCTTTCGAGATCCTTTAGCGAGGCGTTGATCGCGCCGAGCTGGTCCTCGGTTTCTTCGTAGGGGAAACGCGCGCAGAACTCGTCATAAACATGCGGCTGCACCGGCATCTTCGGCGCCTCATGCAAATGCCGTTCGGCCGCGATCTTGATCAGTGCGCCCGCGATCTCGCGGATGCGGTTTTTGAGCTTGGCCTTGCGCGCCTGCCATCCGCCGCCACCCAACCGGTCGAGCTCGACATTGGCGTGATCGGAACCGTAACGCGACAGCAGTTCGATATTCTCGACCGGCAGGAACAATTTTGTCTCGGCGGCGTAACGAAGCTCAAGACAATCATGCGGCGCGCCCGAGACCTCCAGCGTCTGCAGCCCGACGAACCGGCCGATGCCATGCTCGACATGGACCACGAGATCGCCGGCAGCCAGGCTCGTGACCTCCGAGATGAAATTGTCGAGCTTGCGGCTGGCCTTGCGGGGCCGCACCAGCCGGTCGCCGAGAATGTCCTGCTCGCTGATGACGGCGACCTGATCGGTCTCGAAGCCGGATTCCATGCCGACCACGGCCAGCATCGCCTCGTTGCGCGGCGTCGCCTGCACCGTGCGCCAGGTGTTGACGCTGGTCAGGTTGAGCAGCTTGTGGTCCCGCAGCATGCTACCCATGCGGTCGCGCGAGCCTTCGCTCCACAGCGCGATCACCACTTTCTTGCGCTGCGCCTGCAGCGCCTGCACATGCGCGACCACGGACTCGAACACGTTGACCGTGCCGTCGGCCCTTTCAGGCGCGAAGTTGCGTCCCAGCCGTGCACCAGCATCGACAACGCCGGTGCTGCCTTCGGGTACCGCAAACGGCGTCAACCGCGCCAACGATGACTGCTCCAGACATTTGGTCCATTCATCATCGGTCAGATACAGCCGGTCCGGCGGCAACGGCAGATACAGCGCGCCGCCACCCGGATAATTCATCGCCTCGCGTCGGGCTTCGTAATAGTCCGCGATCTGCTTGAAGCGCTCACGCGCGGCGTCCTCGCTCTGCGGCTCGATCGCAATCGGGGCGGCGCCGAGATAGTCGAACAGCGTGTCCATCCGCTCCTGGAACAGCGGCAGCCAATGCTCCATGCCGGGATAACGGCGGCCTTCGCTGACGGCCTCATAGAGCTGATCGTCGCGCTGCGGCGCGCCGAAGGTCGCGACATAGCCCATCCGGAAGCGACGGATGGTTTCGGTGACAAGCTGAAATTCCGAGATCGGAACCAGATCGAGCGCGCGCATGTCCAGATGCGTGCGCTGGGTTTCCGCATCGAAGGTGCGGATCGAACTCCAGGCTGTCGCCGAAGAAATCGAACCGCACCGGCTGATCGAGCCCGGCCGGAAACAAATCGAGGATGCCGCCTCTGACCGCATATTCGCCAGGCTCGCGCACGGTCGAGGAGCGGTTATAGCCGTTGTGCTCCAGCCACGACACGATCGAGTCCATCGGTACGACATGGCCGGGGGCCACCGACAGCGCCTGCGCCGCGACGATTTCCCGTGCCGGCACCCGCTGCACGATGGCATTGACCGTCGTCAGCACGATCAGCGGCTTGTCGCTGCCTTGCAGCCGGGCCAAACGCGCCAGCGTGGTCAGGCGCTGCGCCAGCACGCCGCCATGCGGCGACACCCGGTCATAGGGTTGGCAATCCCAGGCTGGAAACTGCAGTACCGGCAGGTCCGGCGCGAAGAACTCCAGCGAGCGCGCCAATTGCTGCATCCGGGCGCCGTCGCGGCACACCACCGCCAGACTGATTGCTGATGGTTTCGGCCGCGCAGCAACCGCACGCGCCAGATCCGATACGACAAGGCCTTCAGCGCCCTCGGCGACGTTGGCAAAAGTCAGAGCACGGCCGGGCGCAAGCAATTGCGCCGGCGATTGGACGGGTGCTTTCATATGTCTTGATCCCCGGCGCGAAACGCTTTGATCCGTTCGAACAGCGCGCCGGCATGTTCCGCCGCCGGCGGGATGCTGCCGGTCAAGGCGGCATAGAGATCGGGATCGGGCACGTCGATCAGGAGTTCGAGGTCGGTCAATTCCGCGTCGGTCAGGTCAGCGATTTCGGCGTCCGCGAACCGGCCCAGAATCAGGTCCATCTCGCGGGTGCCGCGATGCCAGCAGCGAAACAACAGCCGCTTGCGCCGGTCATCCAGGCCGTCGCTCGATCGTGTCGATCCTGTCATCCGCTATTCCAATCCAACGCCAAAAACCCGGACGTGGTGCCGGGCGCGTTTGATATAGCGATGGAAGATGTCGATGTCAGCACCTGTTCGCCCACCAAAATCGACTGACTGGCCTGCTCCGCGCCCCGATTTGGTGTCTGTCCGGTTCTGTCGCGAGGATTTTTCGCTTATCTGTTGCTTGTAGAAAAAGAGAACGGGAAGCGCGATGAGCACGCGAAAACAATTCCGAGATCCGGGCAGGAGCACGCTAACCAAATTCCGGTGCCTACTGGCGTTGCTGCTGAGCCTGATTATTGCGGCAGGCGCCCCGACAATTGCAAAGGCCGATGATCCGATGTTTCAAGCGCTCAATCCACGAGGGAATCCGCCCGACGTTCGGCTCGTCCCGCTCAGTTCCCGATTGCAGGATATGGACGGAAAGACGATTTTCGTGATCCACGCCTGGCCCGCCAACGTGCCGTCCGGTTTCGAACCCGTCGTCGAGCGATTGGTTGCGGGATTGAAGGCCAAGTACCCGCGGATCAACGTCGTTACGCGCTACAAGGACGCGGCCTACTCCGAGGACGAACCGGAACTGTGGGCACAGGTGAAGCGCGAGGCCGCTGCGTTCATCTATGTTCCCGCGGATTCTGCCGCGACGACGATGTGGAGCGTGACGTGGGCGGCCGGCCTGGAGAAAGCGGGCGTCCCGGGCGTCGTGCTGCATTTCGCTGCATTGTCCCAAAACGCTGACGTAACACGTACGAAACTCGGGACCCCGCTTCGGCTGGTCGCGGTACCGAACCGTGCAGAGACCGGAGACGGCAATGCTCCAGATGTCACCGAGGCTGTCGCCGCGGCTCTCACATCCGCTTTGTCTGAAACCGAGCGGGCGACCGGAATGCGGCGCTCAGAGCCGCCGCCCCGGATAGCCCTCACCGGCTCGCTCTCCGAGATCCAGGACTTCTTCTACGCGCAGCATTGGACGGACGGCCTACCGATCATTCCCCCGACGGCGGAGAACGTCGCCGCCATGTTGAAGGGCACCAGCCACCCACCGGACGAGATCGTCACACAGGCGATGCTGCCCGAGGGCTGGCCGGTCACAGTCGAGAAAGTGGCGATCAACGCTGTGATGGCAGGCGCAACACCGAACGAGATGCCGGTTCTGCTGGCAACCATCCAGGCGTTCGGGTCTGGTCACTTCGCCTCGAGCGTCCGATCCACTAATTCGTTCTCCTTCATGCAATTGGTCAATGGGCCTATCGCCCGTGAGATCGGCATGAATTCGGGCACCTACGCGCTCGGTCCCGGCAATAGATCCAACGCCACGATCGGTCGGGCGCTGCGGCTGTTCATCTACAATCTCGGCGGCGGCGAAAACGGCATCAACCTGATGGGGACGCAGGGCAACGTCGGATCATATGCGTTCTGCTTTGCCGAAAACGAGGCCGCCAGCCCCTGGGAACCCTTTCAGGTGTCACGCGGTTTCAAGCGCGATGAAAGCACCATCACCGTCTTCGCCGGCGGCTGGAGCCACACCGGCAACATGTTGCATCAGGATTTGCATCGCCTGGCACGCGACATCGCCTATTTCCAATGGCCCAGTGGAATGGTTGCGTTGCTGGCGCCCGCCACCGCGGGTGCGCTGGCCAAGAGCGGAATGACCAAGGCGCAGGTGGAAGAAGAGCTCTGGCGGAACGCGACGCTCACAATGGGCGAGTTTCGCAACGATCATTATTATCAGCGCTTCATCATCCCGATCCTGAAGGGCAAAGAGATGAACGGCCTCAAGAACCGATGGCCGGCGTCCTATCTTGAACTGCCTGACGATGCCCGTGTGCAGGTCTATCCCCGCGACGACGTGCACGTCGTCGTTGTCGGCGGCGAGGCGAATGCGATGATGCAGGGTTGGGCGATGTGGGGGGCCACGACCGTTTCGGTCGATAAGTGGCGATGATGTGCGGCCGGCGCGAGAATATTGCGCTCTCCGGCCCAACTGACCTCGGCAGCGGATTGATCAGGCGTTGCCTCGAAAAAATCCGTGGATGCCCGGCCTAAAGCCGGGCATGACGGACGGAAACGGCTTTAGGTTTTCGCGATGCGCCCTGCTCTGCTCAATCCCCTGTTTGCTCCGGTCACGAGCCTTCCCCGCGTCGGTCCGAAGCAGGACAAGCTGCTGCGCTATCTGCTCAGCCGCGACGAGACGCCGCGACTGGTCGACCTGCTGCTGCATTTGCCCGCCAGCGTGATCGATCGCCGGGCGCGGCCGAAGATCCGCGATGCCGTGCAGGGAACCATGGTGACGCTGGAAGTCACGGTTGATCGCCATCGCCCGCCGCCGCCTCGTAACTCGCGCGCGCCCTACCTCGTCTACGCCAGCGACGAAACCGGCGACGTGGTGTTGACCTTTTTCCGGGCTCAGCCCGGCTATGTGGAAAAGCTGCTGCCGGTCGGCGAGAAACGCTACGTCTCTGGCACCTTGCAAATGTATGACGGCATCCCGCAGATCGTGCATCCCGACCGCGTCGTCGACGAGGCCGGCTTTGCAAAGCTCAGCGGTATCGATCCCGTCTACCCGCTGACGCAAGGACTTGCACTGGGCTCGCTCCGTCGCGCGATCGCGCAGGCGCTGGTGAAGCTGCCCGATTTGCCCGAATGGATCAGCCCCGAGGTGATCCGCCGCTGCAAATTTCCTGCTGTCAGGGAAGCGCTGACGCGCGTGCATGTGCCGGTCGAATTGACCGACATCCTGCCCGACGGCCCGTTCTGGTCGCGGCTCGCTTTCGACGAATTATTGGCCGGCCAACTGGCGCTGGCGCTGGTCCGCGCCCAACTGCGCCGTCCGGCCGGCGACCGCCATGCCGGCAACGGCCATCTGCGCAGCAAGATCATCGACGCGTTGCCCTATGCCTTGACCGTCTCGCAGCAGGCGGCGTCCGCCGCGATTGTGGAGGATCTGCGCCAGCCGCTGCGCATGCTGCGGCTGCTGCAGGGCGATGTCGGCTCCGGCAAGACCGTGGTCGCACTGCTGGCCGCAGCCGCCGTCGCCGAAGTCGGCAAGCAGGCCGCGTTGATGGCGCCGACGGAGATTTTGGCGCGCCAACATATCAAGACGATCACACCGCTCGCCGAACGCGCCGGCCTGCAGGTTGCCATTCTGACGGGACGCGAGAAAGGCAAGGAGCGGCGCGAGCTACTGGCGCGGCTGGAAGCCGGCGAAATCGATTTCCTGGTCGGCACCCATGCGCTGATCCAGGACGACGTGGTGTACAAGGCGCTGGCGCTTGCGGTTGTCGACGAACAACATCGTTTTGGGGTGCGCGAACGCCTGGCGCTGACGTCGAAAGGCGAAGCCGTCGACGTGCTGGTGCTCAGCGCGACGCCGATTCCGCGCACGCTGGTGCTGACCTATTTCGGTGACATGGACGTCTCGGAGTTGCGCGAAAAGCCGGCCGGCCGCCAGCCGATCGAAACGCGCACCATATCGATGAACCGGCTTGAGGAAGTCACGGAAGGCGTCGGCCGCGCGCTTGAAGCCGGCAAGCTGGTCTACTGGATCTGCCCGCTGGTCGAGGAATCCGAGGCGGAGGGCACCGAACACCTCACCAACGCCACCGAGCGCTTCGAGTCCCTGCAAAAGCGCTTCGGCAACCGCGTCGGTCTCGTTCATGGCCAGATGAAGGGCACGGAGAAAGACCGTGTGATGGCGCAGTTCGCCGCCCACGAGATCGGCCTGCTGGTCGCAACCACCGTCGTCGAGGTCGGCGTCGACGTGCCCGCCGCCACCATCATGGTGATCGAGAACGCCGAGCGCTTTGGTCTGGCGCAATTGCATCAGCTTCGCGGCCGCATCGGCCGCGGCTCGGAAGCCTCGACCTGCCTGCTGCTCTACAGGGACCCGCTTGGCGAAATGTCGAAGGCCCGGCTGAAGGTGATCCGCGAGACCACCGATGGCTTTCGGATCGCCGAGGAAGATTTGAAGCTGCGCGGTGAAGGCGATGTACTGGGCGTGCGGCAAAGCGGCCTGCCCGGCTACCGCATCGCTCGCTCCGAGGTGCACGGCCAATTGATCACGCAAGCGCGCGACGAAGCGCTGCGCATCCTGAAGGATGATCCGAAGCTGAAAGGCGAGCGCGGCGAAGCGCTGCGCTGCCTGCTTTATCTGTACGAACGCGATGAAGCTGTACCGCTGATCGGGGCCGGCTGACCACGAAACGTCATTCCGGGGCGTGCGCAGCACGAACCCGGAATCTCGAGATTCCGGGTTCGCCCGCTTCGCGTGCGCCCCGGAATGACAGCACTCGTCGTCAATCCACCTTTTCCGTCACCGGCTGCAGCGCCGCTGCATTCGCGACACGTGCGGCATTCGCCATTCCGGCCAAGGCGGCGATCTTTTTCTGCGGATCGGAGCCAGGCTGCACCACGCCGGCCGACATGATCAGGGTCGCGGCATCTTCGGCGCTCATATCGACTTCGATAATCTTGCTCTTGGGCACATAGAAGAAAAAGCCGGTGGTCGGGTTCGGCGCGCACGGCAGGAACACGGAAATGTGCTCCTCCTGTCCGGGAAGGGTGTTAGCGATCTCCACGCTCGGGGCCTGCGAGATCAGCACGATCGACCACATGCCCGGCGAGGGAAACTCGACCAGCCCGACCCGGCGGAAGCTCGATCCCGAGCCCGAGAACAAGGTCTCGAAGACCTGTTTCAGGCCGCGATAGATCGCGCGCACCACCGGCATGCGGCCGAGCAGCCTTTCGCCGAGATCGACCAGCGTCCTCCCGATCAGATTATGGGTGAGGAAGCCGAGCAGGGTCAGCGCGATCACGGCGACCACCAGGCCGGATCCAGGCAGGCCAAACGGCAGATAGGTTTCGGGGCGGTAGGCGACGGGAACAAACGGCCGCACCAAGCCATCGACCCAGGTCACGAACCACCAGGTCAGATAGAGCGTGATCGCAACCGGACCCGCTACAATCAGGCCGGTCAGGAAGTAATTCCGCAACCGGGCTGTAAACCCTCGCGGCGCGGCCGGAGGAACTTCCGCCGGCGGCACGGTCGGGGGCAGATTGTCGCGGTTCATCGGGTTCCCAAAGATACGTCGGAGGTCGATCGGGCGGCGATCGCCCAAAGCTCAGCTAAGCCATCCTAGCAGACTTTTGAAGACCCGCGGTGTCTAGCGAACTGCCGCGGGCTTATTCGACGGTCACCGATTTAGCCAGGTTTCGGGGCTGGTCGACATCGGTGCCCATTACCACTGCGGTATGATAGGCCAGCAACTGGACCGGAACAGCATAGACCATCGGCGTAAAGGTCGCGTCCATATCCGGCAGCACGATCGTCACCAGGGACTCGATGGTGGCTTCCGCCGCCCCCCTGGCATCCGTCATCAGGATGATGTTGCCGCCGCGCGCCGCCACCTCCTGCATGTTAGAGACGGTTTTGTCGAACACCCGGTCGAACGGCGCGATCACCACCACTGGCATGTTCTCGTCGATCAGCGCGATCGGGCCATGCTTGAGTTCCCCGGCGGCATAGCCCTCGGCGTGGATATAGGAAATTTCCTTCAGCTTCAGCGCGCCTTCCAACGCCAGCGGATAGCTGGTGCCGCGGCCGAGATAGAGCACGTCGCGGCATTTGGCGATGTCGCGCGCCAGTTTTTCGATCTGCGGCTCGCAGCGCAGCGCCGCCGCCATCAGGCGCGGAATCTCAATGAGTCCATGCGCCAGTTTCGCTTCGTCGGCATCGGACAATTCGCCACGAGCCTTGGCGGCGGCGACCGCGATCGCGGCCAGCACCATTAGCTGGCAGGTGAAGGCTTTGGTGGAGGCGACGCCGATTTCCGGCCCCGCCAGCGTCGGCAGCACGGTCTCACTTTCGCGCGCGATGGTGGAGGTCGCCACGTTGACGACCGAGAGCGTATGCACGCCCTGCGACTTGGCATAGCGTAGCGCCGCCAGCGTATCGGCGGTCTCGCCGGATTGCGAGATGAAGATCGCAAGATCCCCCTTGCGCAACGGCGCCTCGCGGTAGCGGAATTCCGAGGCGACATCGAGTTCGACGGGTACGCGGGCCAGTCGTTCAAACCAGTATTTGGAGACGTAGCCGGCGTAGCTGGCGGTACCGCAGGCCACGATCGAGATGCGCTGGATGTCCTTGAAATCGAACGGCAGCTTCAGCGGCAGCGTGACGCGTTCGGTCGCCATGTCGACATAACGCGCCAGGGTGTGGCCTACCACTTCGGGCTGCTCGTGAATCTCCTTGGCCATGAAGTGGCGATAATTGGCCTTGTCGACCAGGAACGACGACGCGCCGGATTTCAGTACGTCGCGGTTCACTACGTTGTTCTGCGCGTCATAGATCACGCCGACTTCGCGCGTCAGCACCACCCAGTCGCCATCCTCGAGATAGCTGATGGTGTCGGTGAAGGGCGCCAGCGCGATCGCATCCGAGCCCAGATACATCTCGCCATCGCCGTGACCGATCGCCAACGGCGAGCCCTTGCGGGCGCCGATCAGCAAGTCGCCATGGCCCTTGAACAGGAACGCCAGCGCGAACGCGCCGCGCAACTGCGGCAGCGCTGCCTTCACGGCCTCCTGTGGCGAGGCGCCTTCCAGGATGTAGGAATTGACCAGATGCGCCACCACTTCGGTGTCGGTCTCGCTGGAGAATTTGGCGCCCCGCTTTTCCAGCATCAGGCGCAGTTCGCGAAAATTCTCGATGATACCATTGTGAACGACGGTGACGTTGTCGGCGGCATGCGGGTGCGCATTGTTCTCGGTCGGCTTGCCATGAGTGGCCCAGCGGGTGTGGCCGATGCCGCTCAAGCCCATCAGGGGCTCCGCCTTGAGCTTGGCTTCGAGGTTTTTCAGTTTGCCTTCGGCGCGGCGGCGATCGAGATGATCGCCTTCCAGCGTGGCCACGCCCGCGGAGTCATAGCCGCGATATTCAAGGCGTTTGAGCGAATCCACCAATTGCTCCGCCACCGGAGCGCGTCCCAAAATGCCGACAATGCCGCACATGCGGATCGATATCCCCAAATCGAACAAAAATGGCCGAAACGGCGCAAACCTCTCTTAACGAGAAACGCGTGCCCAGATACTCAATAATTGTTGCGGATTGAGACGGCGTTAAGCGGAAAGCTTAACGCGACCGCTCAAGGGGCCGCCCCATAATTGTACCACTCATCAATCAAGGCGTTTTGGGCTTTTTGCCGCGGGTCTTGATCTCCCGGTAGCGCGCAGCGCCGCCTTCGCGGATGGTCTGCTGGCTGCGCTCGACTGCCATCGCATCGTCGGGCACGTCGCGGGTGATCACCGAGCCCGATCCGATATAGGCGCCCTTGCCGATCTTCACCGGAGCCACCAGCGACGAATTGGTGCCTACGAAAGCCCCCTCGCCGATCTCAGTCTTGTGCTTGGCGAAGCCGTCGTAATTGCAGGTAATGGTGCCCGCGCCGATGTTGCTCCTGGCGCCGATATGGGTATCGCCGATGTAGCTCAGATGGTTGACCTTGACGCCGGCATCCAGCACCGCGGCCTTCGTCTCGACGAAATTGCCGATCTTCGCGCCGTCGCCAAGCGAGGTACCTGGCCGCATTCGCGCATACGGCCCGACCGAGGTGTTTTTACCGATCGTTGACTGCACGATGTGGGAAAACGAATGGATCACCGCACCATCGGCGATCGAAACGCCGGGGCCGATCACCACGAACGGCTCGATGGTGACGTCATTGCCAAAGGTGGTATCGGCCGCGAGAAAAACCGTCTCCGGCGCGATCAACGTAACGCCGGCCTCGAGGGCGGCCTTGCGCAAACGCGCCTGCATCACCTGTTCGGCCTCGGCCAACTGAGCCTTTGTGTTGATACCGCGCACTTCATCCTCGCTGGTTTCGATCACGACAGCCTCCAGTCCCATGTCTCGCACGATGGCAACCGCATCGGTCAGATAATATTCGCTTTTGCCGTTGGTGTTGCCGATCTTGTCGATGATGCCGAGCGCCCGGCGGCCATCGAACGCCATCACGCCGGCATTGCAGAGCTCGACCTTGCGTTCGGCCGCACTGGCGTCGGCATGTTCGCGGATCGCCACCAGATGGCCGTCCTCGACCAGCAGACGGCCATAGCCGTTGGCGTCGGCGGCGCGAAAACCGAGCACCGCGAGTGACGCACCGTTTTTCAACGGCTCCCGTAATCGCGCGAAAGTCTCGGCCGAAATCAGTGGCGTATCGCCGAACACGATCAACAGGTCGTCGGCGCCGCGCGCCAGCGCCTCGCGCGCCGCCAGCACGGCATGCGCGGTACCGAGACGTTCGCCCTGCACGAAGGTCACGGCATCCGAGCGTGCCCGCCGGGCCTCCTGCGCGACATCGGCATGATCAGGTCCGACCACCACAGCAAGCGCGGCACCGGGCCCTTTGGGAGCTGCGGCCAGCACATGCGCCAGCAGCGACTGGCCGGCAACCGGATGCAAAACCTTTGGCATCGAAGACCGCATGCGCGTGCCTTCGCCGGCCGCGAGCACGACGGTAAGACTGGATCTAGTGGTCATTATGGTCCTGGTAGCGGGGCAATCATTCTGCCGCCGTCATAAAGCGTTTTGCCGCGCAGGGGAAACCCGAATCCCACCCCGGAAAACCACGGTGTTCCAGGGATCACACTGGGATCCGGGGAGCGCGTGGCGAACCCTGGATCACAGGTGATCGGGGATCACAGCGTGACCCGGGGAACACGGCGCATTTCCTGTTAATGTTTGCTTGTGATTCGGCAGGGCCTTGGGGGGCCGAAGAAGTCGTATGGCGAAAAAAAACGACCAGCTGGCTGGCGGTTTCAAGACTGAGAATACCGGCGGCGTGCTGTCCGGTTTGTTGGCCGATGAAGAGCATCTGGACCGTCGGGCGATGTTCAGGCTCGGCACCTGGGGCGTGGCCTCGGTCGGCGCCGTCATCATCGCGGTGCTCGCCAACCAATCCGCCATCAAGACGCGGCGCGACGACGCCTCAGCGCTGGATCTGACGCGGCAGTCGCAGCAGATCCAGTCGGTCGCCCGAGAAAGCCAGAACGAGACGCGGCGATTGGCGTCCGCGATCGATACCCTCAATGGCGACCGCGACCGGTTGTATTCCCGTTTGACCACCATCGAACAGGGGCTGGATTCGGTGACCGGCGCGATTGCCAAGCAAACCGCGGTCGCGGCGGCGCCGCTGGCCACGCCGCCAGCTGCTACGCCGCCTTCTGCCGGACCCGCCCCGCAAGCGGTTGCCCAAACGGTCGCGCCCGACCCGGCTCCGGCCGTCGCACCGGTGACGACGACCGTCGCACCGGTGACGACAACTGCCGCACTGGTGACGGCAACTACCGCACCGACAGCCGAGAAGCCGGCACCTGAGAAGCCGCACGCTGAGGCCAAAAAGCCTGCGCCGCCAGTCATCGTCGCAGCCGCGACGCCGGCCGCCGCCGCACCTTCAAATCAGCCTGCACCTTCGCCGGCGGCACCGCTGATGGCCTCGAAATCGCTGATGGCGCCGCCGGATGCAGCAGCCGCAAAGCTGACCGAGCCGGAACCGTCAGCGAAGGCCGCCGCCACGCCGGCATCTTCGCCGCCGGAGCCTGGGTCAACGGCTTCCGCGCCAGCGCCTGCACCTCCAGTACCTACGCCCGATGTGGCAGCGTCCAAACCTGCCGCTGAAAAAAAGGTCGCGGTTGCAGAGCCGGCGCCCACCACGCCGCCCGCTCCGCTTGCGGTCAAACGTACCGAGTTCGCGGTGGACGTCGGAGGCGCCAATTCGGTCGGCGGCTTGCGGGCGCTGTGGCGCGGGCTGCTGAAATCGCGGTCGAACGCGCCGCTGGCGGCGCTGCAACCGCTCATCGTGGTGAAGGAGCGCGATAACGGCCTCGGTATGCAATTGCGGCTGGTTGCCGGCCCGCTCGGCGACGCTGCCGCCGCAGCCAGGATTTGCGCCCGTTTGGCTGAGAACGAACACCCTTGCGAGACCACCGTATTTGACGGTCAACGCCTCGCTCTGCGGGCTGATGACGTCCCCACCACGACCGAATCCATTGCGGCCAAACCTGAGAAGCCTGCAACGGAAAAGTCTTCGCCGGACAAGTCGGGCCCCGACGCGGCTTCCGAGCCGAAGCCGGCGCCGGAAAAACCAGCCGCGACCAAACCCGGTTCGAACAGATACTTCCACCGGCGCGGCTATTACGCGCCGAAGCGGACCGCCGTGGTCGAGGAGCCGCCTAAAAGGCCGGAAACCTCTTCCGGCATTTCCTCGTTCTTCGCCAGCCGTATTCACCCGCAATAAAGCTCACCGTTGCAAGGTCTTGCGGCTGATTTCTCACGTTCCTTCACCAGACATTGGTAGCGGGTTGTCCCAAAGCGCTTTCCCGACCATATTCGCCCGATGAAAAAAGCTCCGTTCCGGCTGACGCCCTATCAGGTCCAATGGCTCATCATCGTCGGTTTCGTCACCGTCGGTTATGCGCTGTATCTGCGCTACCTCGCGATCGAGTTCTCCACGACGGCGCTGGCCTGTGACGCGGGATTGCAGACCATGCTGTGCAAGACGCGGGTGCTGGCGACATCCTTGTTCCAGAACTCGGTGTTCGGAATAGTCGCCCTGATCATCGCGGCGCTGCACATTCTGCGGCCGTCGATCGTGCTGCTGACCGGCGGGCTGATCGCGGCCGGCTTCGGCATCGTGCTCTATAATATCGGCCTGTCGGGCCTCGCGATCGGGCTGCTTATTCTGGGGTTTGCACGGCCCGCGCCTGCCACAGCGTAACGGCAAACAGCAGATAGATCGCGCAGGTCCACAGCGATTGCCAATTGTCCGGGCCTTCGTTGAAGCCGGTGTAAAACGCCGATACCGCGAGCAGGCCTGCAAACACCGCCTCCGCGATCGGCCGCACGCCCTTCTTCGGGCGGTTGAGCAACATCAAGGTCCAAAACGGCACCACAGCCATGGTCAGCGCCGCGAACGGGAAATCCTTGTAGCGGGGGTCGAATACGAAACCGAGCGCCGTTTCCGCCGCCATCAAGGTGGTCACGGCGAGCACCAAGGCGAGCAGGATCGGCAGCACCGATCGCGTCCTGAGGTCGCGCGGCCCGAGTAATTCCAGGAATGTCGGCAACGCTCGTCCCGACATCAGCGCGTTGGTGCAGAGCAACGGCGACAGCGTGCCCGCCACCAGCAACGCGCCCCAGCCGAGCCAACCGCCAAAACCGTAGCTCTCGTAGTACATCTTGTCGGCGGCGATACCGAGCAGGATGCCGCCCGACGTCGCGGAGAGCGCGACCGCGATCCAGGACGACAGCCGCGGCGTCCACGGCCGGCGGCGCAAGGTCAGCCAGGCGACGCCGAACACCAGCACGGCCAGCGCCAGCCCAGCGCCCATCTGCCACTTCCACAAGGGAAAATTGCTGATGGCTTCGCCGGGCGGATATTTCAGCACCCGATGCACCGAATCGATCAGGCCCCAATAACCGCCGACCGTGCCCTCGAGCTGGCGCTTCCAGGGCTGGTCATAGGCCTCGATCAGGTTGACGCGAAAATGCTCCTGCTTGGCCATCGCCAGGATCTCGGAGACCACCCGTGCCTGATTGGTCCGCGACGGCAACGCACCGGCGCGCATCCGTCCCTCGCTCGGCCAGCCGGTTTCGCCGATCAGGATTTCCTTGCCGGGAAACGTTACCGCCAGGCGCTTGCGGATCGCATCGACATGGGCGGCGGCGTATTTGGCGCGGATCGGGAAATCTTCCCAATACGGCAGGATATGGATCGTGATGAAATCGACTGCGTCGTAGATTTCCCGATTGCGCAGCCAGTATTCCCAGACGTCGGCATAGGTCACGGGAACCGCGACCTGTGCTTTTACCGAGCGAATGATGGCGACAAGGTCCGTGGCCGTCATCTCGCCGCGCAGCAGTACCTCGTTGCCGACCACGACAGCACTGATCACATCAGGATATTGCTTGGTCAGGCCGATCACGGTCGACACCTGCGCCAGATTTTTCAATCGGTCGCTTCCGAGCCAGATGCCCTGGATCACCTTGAGGCCGACTTTGGCGGCGAGCCCGGGAACCTGATCGAGGCCGTTCTCGATTGAGTAGGTGCGCACGCAGTCGGATATCTTGGCCAGTTGCGCCAGATCCTGGGTGATCTGTTCCGCCGAAATATGCGTGGTCAACTGCAGCGGCGTCTGCGCGCCGCGGAACGGCGCGTAGGATACGCATTGCAGTTTGGCGTCGGGATCGATCGGCGCGCGCGCCAAGGTGATCGGCGTGGCCAGCCACCACCACGTTGCGACAATCGTGCACAGGGATATCAGGAGAAGCGCCAGCGGCGTACGAAGAGAAATCGGTTCCATCCTCCGGGCGAAGCCCGTCGATTAGCCGGTCGTCGCCGATCTGCCAAGAGCTTGTTGAGCGTCGAAATCAGTAATCCCGCGCTCGTCCTGCGACCAATTTTCGCTGCCGCGATAAAGTTGTGAGTTTGCTGGACAAAATCCGAAATGTCCTTCATGGGAATTGCTCAGGTATCCCTTGGCGTCTCCGCCGCATTGGGGACCCATTTGGACGGCATCACAACCAGCCAGCGCGGGCCACGGGCAGGCAACACATCGGGGAATTTATGCGTCGACGGGTGTTTCAGCTTCAAAATCCGGTTTTGCGCCATCTTGCCGTTGCCGGACTTGTTGCCGGACTTGCATGGCCGATCGGCGCCGGAAGCGCTTTTGCCCAGAGCGGCGAGCCCCATCCCCAGGATCAGCAGGCCAAGCCCGCCAATGGCAATCCCCCGCCGACCGATGCGACCAAGGACAATCAGCGCAAGACCGACGAATTCGTCGAAGCCGCCCAGGCCCTCAACGGCCCGGCCGGCAATCCCGAATGCGTCTGGTTGGGCCGCCGCGTCGTGCGCCTTATGTGGCTCGACGACCTCGACACCGCGTTCCGTCACCTCGACCTCTATGACCGTTTCGGTTGCCCTGGCGGCCACGTCCAGGCAACGTTCCGTTGTCTGACGCGATTTGGTGGCCAGATTGATCCCAAGGTCGCAGACACGCTCAACAGCCGCGTGCACGCCTGCTGGATCAATCCGGCCGCGCAACCGCAGACCGCAGCCGCGACGCCAGCGGCGGCTCCCACCACCGCGGGTAACGCGACAGCGCCAGCCGCGGCCCCCGCCGCAGCGGCTTCGCCGCCCCCCGCTCCGGCGCCAGCGCCCGCCAAATAATTCCGGCCTGCCAAAGGCACAGACGGAAATTTTACGGCTCTGGTTTATTCGGCCCTTAAAACGACATGCCTTCGTATGAGATGGCGTCATTAGAGTTGTTAAATCGCGTGGCAGGGATAAGTTCTCTTTGCCGCTGAGTTGGTCGGATCTTGGGGACGGATCCGCTGCCCTGCCATATTGGCCCCGTATGGTTTAGTTGCGATGCGCGCCGTCGTCGCCGTTTTGTTGTTCGTCACCGCCGCTCACGCTGCGCTTTGGGGTCTGTTCCAGCAGAAGCAACCGGCGCCCGATTTCCGCGGCATTCTGCCGAGCGCTTCCTACGCGCCATTCGAGCCGGGTCATACCGTAGCCGATAGCACCGCCAACTCCGAGAAGGTCCGCGCCGATCTGAAGAAACTCTCGACCCTGACGCGCGCGGTCCGCCTGTACTCTTCGACCGAAGGCAACGAACTGGTGCCGCCGATTGCCGCGGAATTCGGCATGAAGGTCATGGTCGGCGCATGGATCGACAAGGACAGCAATCGCAACAATCGGGAGATCGAAGCTGCCATCAATCTCGCGCGGCGTAACAGCAACGTCATCGGGGTCGTGGTCGGCAACGAAACGGTCTATCGCGGCGAGCAAGTGCCGATCGAGAACCTTGGGCCGAGACCCGAGACCGGGCTCGAACCCGGCGAGGTCGCAGGAATACTTCGCGAGGAAGGTGAACGGGTTCGGGATGCGGAAGCCCAGCCTGATGACAAGAAGGCCGACGCGCTGAAATGGGCGCTTGCGGAAAACAACGTTCATCGGCTCATCAAGCTGGTTCAGCGGATCAAGAAGTCGGTCAATGTTCCCGTGACAACCGGCGAAATCTGGAACATCTGGCGTGACCATCCTCAACTCGCCAACTCAGTCGATTTCATCGCCGCTCACGTGCTGCCCTATTGGGAAAATTTCACGGACACGCAGGCCGTCGATCAGGCCGTTGCGATGTACCAGCTCTTGCGCGACCAGTTCCCCGGCAAGCGGATCATGATCGCGGAGTTCGGCTGGCCCAGTGCCGGCTATAATCTGCGCAATGCCGACCCGGGCCCATTCCAGCAGGCCATCGTGCTGCGGAACTTCGTGTCCCGCGCCGAAGCCATCGGCATGGAATACAACATCGTCGAAGCGATCGATCAGCCCTGGAAGTTCTTCGAAGGCGGCGTCGGACCCTATTGGGGCATCCTGAACGCCGACCGCGAACCGAAATTTTCCTGGACCGGCCCGGTCGTCAACGAGAACTACTGGAAATTCGCAAGCATCGCCCTGCTGGTCGGCATCCTGCTGTCACTGCCGATCCTGCGGCTTGATCGCCCCACCGTGATGCAATCGATGATGCTGTCGGCGGCGGCGAACGGCGTCGGCGCCTGGGTAGCGATCGTGTTCGAGTACTGGACCGGGCATTATTTCGTGTTCGGCTCGGCCTTCGCCCTGACGCTAGGTCTGATCCTGCTGGTGCCGCTGGTGCTGATCGCGATGGCGCGGATCGAGGAAATTGCCGCCATTGCCTTTGGCCACGGCCCTCGCCGCCTGATCACCAAGAACGCGGAACTGGTGCCGGCGACGATCGGCGAAGGCGTGAGCTTCCCCAAGGTCTCGATCCACGTCCCGGCCTATCGCGAACCGCCGGAGATGCTCAAGCAGACGCTCGACGCGGTGGCCCGGCTCGATTACCCGAACTTCGAATGCGTCGTCATCGTCAACAACACACCCGATCCGGAGTTCTGGCAACCGATCCAGGACCATTGCCGAGCGCTCGGCGAACGCTTCGTGTTCATCAATGCGGAGAAGGTCCAGGGCTTCAAGGCAGGCGCCCTGAAGATCGCGATGGAACGCACGGCTGCGGATGCAGAGATCATCGGCATCATCGATGCCGACTATGTCGTGACGCCGGACTGGCTGAAGGACCTGGTGCCGGTATTCGCGGACCCACGCGTCGGCATCGTACAGGCGCCGCAGGAGCATCGCGACGGCGACCGCTCGTTGATGCACTACATCATGAACGGGGAATATGCCGGGTTCTTCGACATCGGCATGGTCCAGCGCAACGAGTACAATTCCATCATCGTCCACGGCACCATGTGCCTGATGCGGCGCGCGGCGATGGACATGGCGGGCGGCTGGGCCGGCGATACCATCTGCGAGGATACCGACCTCGGCCTCGCCATCATCGAGCACGGTTGGCTGACGCATTACACCAACACCCGCTACGGCTACGGCCTGTTGCCGGACACCTATGAAGCGTTCAAGAAGCAGCGCCATCGCTGGGCCTATGGCGGCTTCCAGATCGTCAAGAAGCACTGGCGCCGCTTTCTGCCCGGCGCCAGCCGTCTGAGCCCCGATCAGCGCCGCGAATTCTCGCTGGGTTGGCTGAACTGGCTCGGCGCCGAAAGCCTCGGCGTGGTGGTCGCGATCCTCAACCTGATCTGGGTGCCGATCGTGGCATTCGCCGACATCGCCATTCCCGACAAGATCCTGACGCTACCGATCATCGCCTCCTTCATCGTCTCGCTGGTGCATTTCGTCGCGCTGTATCGCCTGCGCGTCCACGTCAAGGCCGGACAGATGCTGGGCGCCATGATCGCGGCGATGTCGGTGCAGTGGACGGTGTCGCGCGCGGTCGCCCAGGGCCTGGTCACCGAGCATCTGCCGTTCGCCCGGACCTCCAAGGGTGGGCTGTCGCGGATGTCGATCGAATTCCAGGCGTTCTGGGAGGCCGTGATCGGCGTGCTGCTCTTGCTCGGGGCCGTCGTACTCATCGCCACCAACAGCTCTAAGCAAGTCCGCGAAATCTATATTTTCGCCGGTGTCCTGGTGCTGGAAAGCCTGCCGTTCCTGTCGGCGGTCGCGATCGCCATTCTCGAGCAATCGCGCATCAATTCCTTCGCCTTCTGGCGCGACAGCGCGGTGCGGACGGCAGAACTGATCGGCCTGCGCCCGGTGGCGATGCCGACCGCGATCGGCGCGTCGCCGCCGGTGGTCACCTCGGATATCCAACGTAAAACCAACTGACGATTTGACCGATTTTCTGTGGGTAATCGGCTTGAAGAAGACCAGACAACTGCCCGGGAAGCCGATTGTCGCGCTATTGACCCACGACGCCCCGCCCCCTACACAGCGCGGCAAGTGAGCGCGTAGCTCAGGCGGTAGAGCACGTGACTTTTAATCATGGGGTCGAGGGTTCGAGTCCCTCCGCGCTCACCAATGATTTCAACAATTTAGATCGGATTGGCGGACGCGAGCAAACGGCTCGTGTCTGCGCCGTGTCTACAAATCAATTGCCGCCGCGGGCAAGTCAATTTTAACTCACGGCGCGCGCGGCCGACAATTCACAAGACAGATTTTCTAGTCTAGCGAATAGTCTCGGTCGTCGATCTCAACCACATTCGGCGATCGAGGGGGCGAAATGCTGACATGGATCTTCGCACTGATCGCGCTGATTGGTGCCGTTTACGCGGCGCTCTTTTTTGGACTGCGGTGGCTTTTTCCGCGGGATTCGAAATGACGACTTTTCCACACCCGCCGCCGGCGGCGCCTATGACCGGATCCGGTCTCGACCGGTTGCGTGATTGCCAGCCTGCGGCGCCTGCGCTTTGATGGAGCATGGACACCAAGTCGCTTTCACGAAGTTCCAGGTTCGATCGATGAAGATTTCCGTCATCCCGACCCTCAATATCCTCGGCGCCGCCGCGCTGGTTTACGCGGTCTATCTGCCGATCGCGCTTTGGCTGCAATATTCCTATGTGCCGCCCGCCCATCCGTCGCCACCGCCGCCGCGCCTCGTCGTCCGGGAGTGGCCGTTGGGGCCGATCTTCCCGTATTCGCAGGGGGGCATCGCGTTCCACGCCCACGTCGACGTGTTCGCTCCGCTCGAGGAAGACAACGAAGCCGAACAGCATTCGCCAGTCGTGCTCTACGAGGACGGCAAGCCGCTGGGACCGGCCCATAGCCTGCTTGTGGATATTGCTCGCAAGGGCGGCGGCCGTTACACCCACTTGAAAGGCGTGGGAATCGTCTTCTCCAGCAGCGATAATACAGACCCGACCAAGAACGGGCGGCATTATTCGACGACGTGCCCAACCGAAGTTCCGGTCGCCAACGTACCGCAATGCGGCCCTTTCTAAGACTGCCTCCGCGCAGTGAGGAGCGGCCTTAGGTTGGGAGAGGCTACAGCCGGATTCGATCCTGCCATAAAATTCGCGGCCGCCCGTCCTGAAGGCGCGCCTTCCTCCGCTTGCTCCGGGTGAAGCGCTACCTTCTGAGCCTGCATCCGCTCAACCAGATGTTCGATCCCATCAAGGGTTGGCTGATCTGTGATCCGGGACGAGCCCCCGCCTCAAGTCACTGGCGGGAAGCAACCGGAGCGCTACCGGGCGCTCTCATCGCCGATAAAGGCCAAGGGCTGCGCGGCGATCACCTATAACGCATCAATATCGCTAGTTTCGTCCAAAAGCCTGCGGCCGCGCTATCCGCAGCAAATTCACAGCATCTCCACAGGCCCGGTTCCGGCGATCCGTGAGCAGCCACATTGGCTTGCTGCGTACCCATTCACAGGGGCGAGAAAACTCCACGTCGCAAAAAGGACCCGCCATTGGCGACGGGCCCCAGTCAGGGAGGAAACGCCAGCACAGTAAGTCAATTCGCGGCAGCGTTATGTGTCGTAATTCACACACAGAAAGGGGAACTCTTCGGGTTGCCCGCAGTGAGGGCATTAGCGCGGGACCGAAGCCGGCGCTCTTCGAACATCGAAACGTGAGGTTTGGGCACCTTGCGGTCCAGTCTCCCCGCCACCATAAATCATGAGACGGGCCAACTCGGGAGATCGGTCATGCGAAAGTTGCTCACGACGATGACGTTGCTGGCCCTGATCGACACTTCGGCGGCTATTGGGCAGACGGTTGGTTCGCGAAATCCATCCGCACCACCTCCATCGACGCACCCGGACAAGCAATTACAGCCGGAAGCACCGGTCGGCCACCGCCAACCGCAGGCCGATCAAGTGCCCTCGGAGAAGAACCTGATGGGTGATCCGAACGATCCAATCAATCGCGAGAACGCTGCGCTCGACCGCATGACCAAAGGAATTTGCCGCGGTTGCTGAATAAAGAAAAACCCGCCGGCGTGAACCGGCGGGCTGTCTTTCTCGATCTGAACTTCTCTTCGAGTCCATGGCCCGCGACGCCCTACTTCTGATCAGCGCGGGTCTTTGAACCTTCGGGCACGGGCTGCATGTCTGGCGGAGTACCGCCCTGGGGACTGGCGGCCGTCCTACCGCCGCTACCGGTGGTGAGCGGGCCGGTAGGACCCTGCGGCGAAGGTTGCCCTCTGTCTTCATCAGGGGAGCTAACACTCCCGTGAAGCTGAGATGTGCTTAACCGATCCAGGTTGAGCTGAGTCTGAGCACATGCCGTCGAGGCTTAAGCGGAGATGCAGAGCGCGGCGAGTATAAGGCGCATGTGAGATCGTTCCGTAAGGTCGATCACTCAACCCGGCGCGCGGGCATTCGGTTCCGCGCCGCCCTCACCTCTCCTTGTCCCGATGGAACGTTACGGGCGATGGCGCACGGTCTTCAACACCGATCGCAACAAGAACTCATTGGGGCAAACGAAAGCTGAAGCGAAATCAATAATAGCCCGTTTAAATTGCACTCCGCCAAATTACCGCCTTCTTGATCGCTACGTTGCACGCCAACGATAACAAGAAACGACAAGTGCAGATGCGGTTCGAAGCATTTCTTGATCCGATGAATAATTGGGTGGTTTGGGATACGAAGGAGCAATACTTCGCAGAAGTCGGAACGAGGTATCTGCAGTCGCTACCAGAGGAAAGAGCGAAGGCGTTCTGCACAATGCTCAACATGCTGTTCTCGAAACCAGATGCAGGTGACTCAGTGGAATGACAACCCGCCGGCGCCTCGGACGGGTCGCCCACTGAAAGCGGCGGCGCCGCCCCTGCTCCGTGTGTTTGACACCCTTTTTGCACATGGGACGCCTCGAAGGTAGCAGGCGGGAGAGAAACCGGCCGGGCTACATACAATGGCGGCGGGCGAAGCCTGTTTAGTTCAACAAAATATGGTCGCGACTACCTCGGTTTTGAAGCCGCCCGCATCCGTGCCGCGCGTGCGTGCTGGCCGATCGGCATTCAGCGCGGCGACGACGCATGCGCGTCGAGATAGCAAGGGCGGTACATGCTCATCAGTTCCTTGCCGCGTAGAAAAATCATCTGGGATTTCAAGCCGCCGCGTGCGGCGATCCAGTCCCGGACCACAGACGAATAATGCGAATAAAGTATCTGAGTTGCTTCGAGGTTGGTGACGGCGCGGCCCTTGGTGCCGAGATCGTACGCCGCATGGAAGCCCAGATTGGCATGCGATGTTACGCAGATCTTGTCGTGCGAAACGGTGCCGAGAACCATGGTGCAAGCTGACAGGCATAACCCGTCGATGATGACAGTCTCGCCTGAAGTGCGGATGGCATCATATCGGTCAAGATATTTCCCAATCCGTCCGCCGCGGTCACCTGCGATCCGGACTGCCGCGCTGCTTGCATGCACTCCTGCGATCGCGAGAAACGCCACGAGCAAAAACCTGGCGAAGTTCATTTTCTAAGGCCTTACTGTCAGATCTGATGGATCAGGATGAAGTAAAACGCTTGCAAAGATGCTTTGGGTGCACTCCCGTAAAATTAAATTTCACGAGGTCGGCTGCGGTGAGTTTCGGACTGCAACGTGAGCCGACACGGATCAAACACCCTGATGGAGGAAGACATGACCGACACCGCAGAGGCGCCGATCACACATCCCGAGGAGATGCGCGCGGGCTTCGACCTGCAGATCGGTAAGAATATCAATCTGAAGGGCAGCGGACGCCTGACGCCGGCGGGGATTGTGACGGCGGGTCTCATGACGATGGGAGTGTTGTTAGCGGCGACCGCGCTCGTGCGCGCGGCGCGGCGGTGACTACATAAGGCCGCCGAGTGGGCCGGCCTTGTTTCGCCCGTCTCAACTCCCCTTCGCTCAACAATACCGGTGTGATACGCGGTGCGATCGTCCGCTGCTCGAACGGTACCAGCAACTGCCGTTCCTCCAATAATATCTATGCCGGTGATGATGACGCCGGTGGACACCGGCAACGGCCCCAGCGGTAGCTCCTATGGCAGCGCCCCGACGGCCGCCAATGGCACCTCCAATGACCGCCCCCCGTAGCGCACTCTGGGCAAAGGATTCGGTGGAAGGCAGTATCCCTCCAAGACAGAGCAGAACTAACAGCAACGCACGCTTTCGCATGACTATTCCTTTTCTTCGTTGGCGCGATAGGCACCTTAGAAAACCCCATCAAGGAAGAGCATCGGGTCAATCTTGTTGTGCCGCTCCGGTCAATTGCCGATGGGGAAGCGGAAGTCGAACCGCTCGAGCGGCAAGATGGCTCGAATACTGAGACCCGCGACTGCCGGTGGTCGACATCGTTCCGGACCCCAAGGGATTGATAATTTGCACTGTGGGTCGATCGGCGGAATCATCGGCGCAACGCTATCTGCCATTCGGGGAACAAAACTAATGCGGCTTCATATCATTGTTGCGAGCCTGGCACTTTCGGTCATTGGAAAGGCCAACGGTACAGTCGTAGATACAGGAGCGGATGCGCAGAGATATTGCGAGCTACTGGTTGATGGCACATTCCACGATTACGTCGAGGCGCGGTCCGCCGGCGCATGCGAAGGAATGATCGAAACTGCCATGTTGATTTCACCAAACCTACCCGTTGATGTGCGAGCATGCCCTCCGGGGTCAGGTAGTATTTTGGAAAGTGCCAAGGTTCTGTTGCGGTACCTCGACCAGAATCCGGATCGATTGGACAGCCCCGGCGTCACGCTTGCTTTTGAAGCTTTTCGAGATTCTTGGCCATGCCAAGGCGACGACGGCGCGCCGTCAGGCCGATCTCAACCAAAAAAGCGTGTGCCGAAAAAATCAAAATAGGGGGCGCCGGACTCGCGGATCGCCAACGCCCGGCTTGCCGAGCACGATCCGGAGGGTGTGGCGTTCCTGAGCTAGTGCGCCTTGCCCGGCCTGTAATGCATCCAGCGACGGCGCCGCGCCGCGGCGGATCGGACTTTTTGAGCATCAAACTATTTCAGACGCGGCGGCTGCAGTGCGAAAATGCCTGCGACTTTTTATCTTCCCGTCTGGCCCACGAAGACGATCCAATGCGTGCTAAGCTGGCTTGAGTTCATTTATGATTTTTTACCGGAGAATCGTAAAATGAGGATCATCGGACTTCTATTTTTGCTTAGCACGCTTTCTAACGTTGCAATTGCGCAATCCTCCGAATGTCAGTCGATATTGAAGGCCAGTGAACGTAAGGCTTGTCTTGACCAGGCCCCACCGGCCTGGGTGGCTGAGCACTCAAGGCAGCCAGGGTCCAGAACACCGGACCAAGCTACTTCGGGATCTAATACTCCGAGCCAGCGACCGCTCGCCGACATGCTCGCCGAAGAGAGTTCGAAACTGAACGCGAAGATAAAGAATGTTTGTCGGGGATGCTGACCACCTGCCCGCAGTGCGAAGGCTGCGGCTGGGTCTGCGAGCGCCACACGGAAAAGCCATGGGAAGGCCCTCACGCCTGCCCGTGCGGCACTCCCGGTGCTCCCTGCCCCGATCTGCAACGCGACTAATGACGGCGACGCGCCCCGGATGCCGGGCGGCTTTAAAACCGAGGTCGACAAAGACGGCTGGCGCCATTGAGTTGGTCTACACCCTTTTCCGAGCCCATCGTGCTCCCGAACGGCAAGAAACTGATTACGCTGAAGGACGCCGCGACCTGATCGCCGCCTGTGGCACAACGATTGCAGTTATTCAGATGCTGGGAATTGCAGGACCCAGTTTGATACAGGGCGCCGTCGGGACGATGTATTTCGAGCCCGGCGGCGTATCTTTTAGAGACTAACGGCACAACCGCCGGGAAGCATGAGCCGCCAGCCGCGGCCGGTTACGCGGTGGACGCTGGTCGAGGTCACAGCCAGATCCCGAGGAGGTTCCGTGCGCATTCAGGCTTTGGCGATTTTTGCGGTCGGAGCGGCCTCAATCGTCCCGGCAGCCGCCCAGACGTACGATCCGGCTTATCCGGTTTGCCTGCAGAGCTACGGCCTGGGGGGCAACAATATCGATTGCAGCTATACGTCGCTCCCTCAGTGCAACGCATCGGCATCGGGCCTCGCGGCACAGTGCGTTATCAATCCATATTTTGTGCGGGCACAAGTGCCCGCGGGTTATCGCAGGCATCGCTAAACGAAAAGTCCGGGAAGCAACTGAAGCGCAGCAACTCAACGGACCCGCAGGTTCACCGAACTCGCTTTCCACAGACAGTTAGGCCAAATCGGCAAATCTGACGAAATGCCTGTGTGGGCAGTGTGTTGGCAAACCAATTGCCGCGCTCATGAGGTGGCCCGCCGACCGGATCCCCGCACGCTCGACAGCGCCATGGGACGGTGCGAACCGTGATTCGGAACCTAGTCGGGAGCCGGCACGCTTCGCAAATCGATTGACGTCCGGAGTGGCTCCCCTATCGTGGGCGGCATTGAATTAGCCGCCAGCCGGTGGAGCTTAATTTGAAAACTTTTTTATTTTGTTTGGCGTTCGCGGCCGGACCAATCCTGGCCACGCAGAGCCTCGCTCAAAAACTCGTCGATCCAAAAACGGCCGCTCCCGAATATCGTGCGGCAGCGGATAAACGCAAAGCGGAACAGATCAGGCAGCAAGACTGCGCCCACAAAGCCGCCGCCGAGCAGCTGCTGCCACGCGAGCGCGCGGCCTTCCTGGTTCGCTGTTTAGAGACGGTCGACCCAAAATAATCCGCCTGATGCACACTGGGACAGGCAGTGGCCCTCCGGTTCCGATCTCAACCGACAGTTTGCTTTGCCAGCTTGCAGCGCCTGAGTTTTGATGCCCGAGTGGCCGCCCTGACTCAGCCTTCGTGAGAGCCACGGCTGGCGTTGTCCAGCCACTCCCGCGTCTCTTCGTCGGTCCAACCAGGAATTGCGAAGCGCGCCGCCGGTGCTGTAACGCGTTGGCTGGGACGGACGGTAACATGCGGCTGCGCGTATGCGGGCGATCTTAAGCGACGTGCGGTCGCGCCGTTGGCAGAAGCACACAAGGTCATCGAGAGCCCCAAGGCCAAAACGTATCGCACTGCATTGCTCCAGTTCGTCTCTTGAAAGGACTATCAGTTGGTGATGTGCGCACGGCCGGTCGCGGCCTCAAGCTGTGCCGGCTTCACAATCGCTCCACCGCGACGTCATTCGGGAGTTCAACCCCGATCGCAAAGACTGCAATTCATGCCAAGATGAAGCAGCCAACGCCGGCCATTTCTAGGGGGCGCGAATTGGCGCTTTGGCTGTGATGCAGCCAACGATATGATCTGGCCGCATCGGCGGAATTATCATGCAGCCCTTGATCCGTACGACAGACGCTCAGCATGTCGATGCTGAGCAGTCTGTGTCGCACCTTCTGTCCGTAATGCCGACGCGTTCAAAACGACGGCGCTTGTCGGCGTCCGCATATTGCGGCTGACCAGGACCGCCGCGGCCGATGCGGCTCACAGAACCTCAATACTCGAAAGCTACGCCTGCAAGTCTCGGCGGAGCCTCAGAGATCGATGCTGACCGCGATGCTACGGCCCTTTAACTCTGCAAACGTAGTTGTGTGCGCGTACATCTTTGTGAATGCTTCGTCCTTTGCCAATGCCTCCTGTACCTTTCCGTACACTTCCCAACTGGAGTAGCGCGTAGAGACAAGAAACTCCCCGGCCCACATACCCGAGTGAAACCGGGAAAGTCGAAGAAATTCGGCACCATGTTTTTCGAAGATTGCCTTCGCCTGCTTGGCGGTCTTGATCATTTCGTCAGGCTTGTCGCTCTTGAAGCGCGTAAATTGTACAATAGCCATGACCTAATCCCTCCGTTGAGCCCCCATGCGTAGGTCTAGGAGTGACCGCGGAGGTTCACAGGAAATCCCCGTGATGCAAGGTCCGAATTGGGTACTCCTCCATTGATGAGACAACTTCGGACTGTTGCTAACTCATGATAACGGTCTTCCCTTCTTGGGTTCGCCTTCGCTTCTTGGCGCGCTTACGACTCTGTCAGGAGGAGTGTGACGAGACGTCTCCCAAAATCCAGCCAGACGACTGAGGCTCGAAACAGGTCAGAAAAAGCCCGGCGTTCTGCGGGGAACGCCGGGGCTCAAGTCTAGGGAGGAAACGCCCTCGAGGAAGGGCCGCAGACAAGAGCCGGTCTGCGATCGGGCTATTCTTCCTAAGCCGGAAGTCGCTCGTCGTCGCCCATACATGAGTATGGCGGGACAATGCGAAAGATTGAGTGCAGGACTCGTCGAGGCCTCTCTGATTTCGCTCAACCGAGCAGGCCAGCGTCAGCCGGCGTCGCTGTGATCAGTCGCGTAATCCAACAGCACCACAGCGCCCCTCTCCTCGTCCGGATGAGGTTTCGTCGGTATGCCTGAACCCCAGCGCCGGCGAAGCGTTCAAGTGCTCTCGAGTTCGGTCGGCCTTTCAGGGGCGGTAGGCGGACTGTGGGCCAATTTCTCCGCGGGGTCGTCACAACTTATGCATTGGAGATCGGTGTTGCCGCAGATTGTGACAACCGGGACCAGTCGCTTTCCGCATTTCTTGCAGCGCGTTGTTCGATCCATGAGATGATCCTCCCGGATTACTCTTCCCTAACCCGGAACGGGAACCTCCGTTCCAGAACCCAACGGCCGAACGGGCACCTTCATCTCTGCCCGTCCAAATACATGGCAAGCAAAACGCCCCCAGGCTTGAGATCTGAGGTCTCCCCTAAAAGGCGCCCGACCAAGGGCTGGGGCTGAGGAGATCGGGACCCCTATTCCCATTAAGCTCAAGATTCGCGTCCTAATTCGCGAGAACGCATGTCCTAATTTAGACGACCGGCCGCCTCCTCATGTGTCGGGCGGGAAGTAAAAACGCGCCCCTAAACGGATTGCGACATATAAGCCCACACAGATTGCGCCGCACACAGCCAGCACATGCATTGTAATCTCCTGTCATCCCTCCGTCATATGCCGACTCTGCCCGCGACACACAAATCACACCTAATCACAAATGGGGCCAACGCCGACGGCGCGCAAGACAGGCCAGCACCCGTAGTCGCGAGGGTTTGGGTCCCGAAGATTCGGCACGAGTGTGAACCAGTTCACATTTCCGCGGCATGGCCCCTGCTAACGTGCCCTTGCTGGGGATTTCAGGGGCCCAGTTATACGCGCCGCCGGGACACGACATTTCGAGCCCGACGGCGTTGTTTTTTGGGGGATAGCTTGTCCTGCCCAACTCTGCCAACCGGCGACGGCGAATCCCCATCCGCCGCCGGTTGCGCTTCCTGATCGATCCGCGCCCGGCTGTCAGGCCTACCCCCCAGCTATGCTCGTACCGCGGGACACCGCGACGATTTTCGCCCCAAGGGGAGTGCCGCTCCCGTGACGCCGATCCGTGACGCCACCAGGCTGGAGGCATAACGTCCGGCGTCGAAATTCTTGGAGCGGCACACGACGTGACAGAAACGCTCATCCATTGGAATTTTAATCAATCTTTAATCTTCGCAGCCTGTCATAGCGCCGGGGTATTTGCGGCCGAGGTGTGCGATGGAAGGACTTTCCTGGACTGATCTGGATACGGGTGAGCAACGCGCGATGGCAATGCTGGCGGACGGGGTTTCGCCGGAGCTGTGCGATCCGGTGGCTCTCCTGACGTTGAGGCGCATTGGACTTGTCAGGGGCGCCCGGTTGACCGCCAGCGGAGAACAGATGCTTTCGGAAGCGGTCCGGCACGCATTCGCGGCCTGACCGAACCCAGAGCCCTGCCCGTTGTGCCGGTCCTGGTTAGGCGTGCGTGGGACCACCCGCGTCCAAACGGACTTCGCGAGGACGCCGATCAGTATCCAGTATCCGTAGTTTTTCGGTATCACTTTCTGAAAGGCCGCCTCCCGCAAGTGCGGCGAATCAGCAATGATCAATGAAGCATCTGATTTGGTGAGGGGCGCCAATGACCGAGCTGGAGCTTTTAGAGGACAAGATCGGCGAGTTCCAAGCGCATTTGAACGATGCCTGGCGCAGCCTCTCAAGTTCTTCACTTACGCCATTTGAACGGCGCGAGTTGCGCAACGAAATGAAGCGTTGCGGAGCAGAATTGCAGCGATGCCTGGGGTTGGTCCAGGCTGAGCACAGCCGATCTCGCATGCGCCTTGCCGAAAACGCAGCCGCGCAGACCAAGGCGGTTGATTTTCGTCTGCTCGGGCAATCCGGCATCGATAGCTTGCTGCCGGTCCTGCCTGGCGCGGTCGCCGATACGCATCATGCCGATGCGCACCACGATGTGTTTGCGCGTCAACTTTCGTTGGCAACGAATTGCGCGAAGGCTTCCCTGACGTAGCCGGCGGGAGATCGTGCTGTGGATCACGGCGCGTTACGGGGCGCGCATTGGGTGGCCTCTTTCGCTTCAGAGGGCAGAAAAACCGCGCGTTGCCTTTAGGCAACACTCCCCGTGAAAACCGAATAGCCGGCGCTTTCCGCCATTGCGTGGCCCAATCGTGGCTCCAACAATCCGTGGCGTCACATGCTTCGCTATGTAATCCGACCCGATTGGAGACGGTGATCATGAACCCGCGATTGGAAGCACTGACCACGTTGTCCCGGGAGCTCGCAATACCGGCTTCGGTTTTCGTGTGGCTCGCAATGCTTGGTTCCGGCGCCGCGCCAATGGTTGACCGCCTGGCGCCCTCACTCGCCGCCGACGCCAACTTCGCCGACAAGATACCGCCGATCGCGATCGGCACCGCCGCTGTAGTGGCCGCCAGCGAACCGGTAACGGAGACAGCCGACGTCGTCACCACGCCGGCTTCGCGCGAACAGGAGCCGATCGTCACGGCGGCCTTGACGGATCCATCGGAAACACTGCCGCACGAAACGCCGCCGGAGCAGGCAGCCGAAACAAGTACGGCAACGCCTGGGCCTGGCGCCCCCGATCAGGCGGTCGGCTCCACGGAAGTTCTCGATGAGTGTTTGGTCATAGAACGCTGCGTCGACCGTTACCTTTGGGCGCTTTATCAACGCACGCCCAAGGAAGACAGTGTGAAGGAGCCCGAACAGCGAAAAGTGACGGTCAAGAAAAGGGGTAAACTGGTCACGGTCACGAAGACTTTTACGATACTCGTCGATGAAGATTTTGCGTGGAAGGACCCCAAGGCCGCCAACCACACCGGCATGCCCCTGGCGGACTACGTGATCGGCGGCATGGATCGGGATTTCAAGCTAAAACTGTTTCATATGCTTCAGGTCGCCGAGCAAGCAGGCCTGTCACCCGGCATTACCAGCGCATTCCGCGATGACTATCGCCAATCGATTGCAAGCGGCCTGAAGGCGGCCGACAACAGGTCCTATCATGGCGGCAGCCTCCGTGGCGGCTATGGCCACGGACTCGCGGCGGACATCGTCAGTGTCAACGGCACGACACGGGCGCAGCGGCTGACCTCCAGTGAAACGCTCTGGAAATGGGTCGATGCGCACGGGAGTGAATTTGGAATCGGCCGGCCTTATCTCGACAGAGATCCGCCGCACGTGGCGCCGATCGACGGTAAGGAATATGCTTCTCACCATCCCGGAGGGAAGGCGCGGCAGGCTGAAGCCGCAGCGAAGCCACATAACAAACTCGCACATAACAAACTTGCACATACCAAGCTTGCACATGCCAAACTTGCACTGCGCGAAGATCGCAGCACGACGAAACGCGTGAGAATAGCGAGGTCATCGATCTGACCAGCGCGATAAACTGAGGTGGCCGCGTCGTTCGGGGACTAACGTCTGGCGCGCCGACCTTCATTGGCAGCGAATTGTGCAAAGACTTCCCTGACGTGGTCGGCAGGAGATGCGTCGCGCGTAAAGCGGAGCTCCGCCACCGATGTGGGTTCTTCCACGCGAGGAACGTAGGTGGCGCTTTCGTACAGCGCCCCGTTGAAGCGCGTATTGCCCTCATCACCGAAGTAGGCGTCGGAGACGAACAGAAACACCAGCAACGCGGATCCCGCGATCGCAAAATATCTGAGAACCGGCACGGCCGAGCTACCCCCTTTTTTTCAAAAAGAGTGCACTGCTCGCGCTAAAAACCGGGTTTAACAGCATCAGGCGCTTGTCGGCACGGTTGCGCCCGGGTTGATCCGCTGCGGCGAATTTTAGTCATTCCCCGGATGTGCGCTTCCGAATGAGATCGTTTGCTTGGTCCGCCTCGGCTTGCCCTCGCCTTCCGGTTGCGGTTGGATGGTTGGCGTCCCTTACGGCCTGCGGGTGGAAAAATGGTCCTCAGAGCAAGGTTACATCTCGTCTTTTTCGTCGCCGGACTCGCAGCGCTGTTGTTGGGGAGCGTCGCCCATGCCGCGACCGTCGTGGCGCTCGGAGCCAGCAATACGTTCGGTAAGGGCGTCTCGCGCAATCAGGCCTACCCGGCCCAGCTTGAGGCGCTGCTTCGCGCCAGAGGGCTGAGCGTTCGCGTCATCAACGCCGGCATCAATGGCGACACGACAGGCGGAATGCTGGCCCGGCTGGACCGGGTGGTTCCGAAAGGAACTGATGTCGTGATCCTGCAGCCAGGCGGTAACGACCGCAGAAAGCTGGCGGCGGACAACACGCCCGCCATTCAAAGCCGGTTGGGTGCCATGGGCATCAAGGTCGTGATGTTGCCAAACGGGATGCTTCACGGGTTGCCGCACCAACCTGACGGGCAACACCTCACGCCGGAGGGCTATCATATGCTCGCGGAAGAACTGGTTGCGCAGGTCGCCGCGGCGCTGGGGAATTAGCCAAATCCAGCACTGGCCGATACGGAAGCCGCTCCTGATCAGGCCGGCTTTTTGGTCAGCGCGCCCCTTTCAGGGTGCAGGAGGTTGAGCAGGTCGTCGTGACGCCATTGTCGCACTTGATGCACGCCTCTACGCACTGCTTGAAATCTTTTGGATTGTACGACGGGAAGAGATTGGTTGCGCACTTGTTGGTGGTCCCCGTGACGTCGCCTTCAGGCGAGCAGGAAGCCATAAGGACGGTCAGAACGATAAGACCCGCGACCCGAACCATGCGGCCTCCCACGCGCAAACTGCCGAGCCGGCGGATTGGTTCCATCCGCGGGATCCCCTGGGCGGCCGGCAGCGCGGTGGAGGCCCCACTCTACCCGATTATGGCGCCTGATTATCCGTCACGCATTCTAGTTATGCGTCACGCATTGGCGCATCGGGGTGCCCATCAGGGTGACGTTGTTCACGGCCGGCAGATTACATTTTGGTATGGTTTGCTTC
Organism: uncultured Alphaproteobacteria bacterium; assembly: GCA_963738105.1. Lineage (GTDB taxonomy): Bacteria > Pseudomonadota > Alphaproteobacteria > Rhizobiales > Xanthobacteraceae > Bradyrhizobium. The sequence goes on from CAVTWC010000029.1 coordinate 147,479, forward strand.
AGGTGGAGCAAGGCTAGCGGCGGCTCCGCCGCAACCATTTTTCATCAACAATTATCCCCGTTCGGATAAGCCTGCCGGTACGCTTTAACTCGCGCACGGCGGTTAATTTGATCAATGTGCGGGGCGGTCCGGCACATGACCGGATTCGGCAGCGCGCAACGTGCAGGGCCGAGGTGCGTGAGGCTGATCCGTTAATGGCCGACGATTTGGAAACTGTTGCGTTACGTCCCGTGGTCGTCGGTGGACAGGTCCAGACGGACGACTACGAGGTCGTTTGGCGTGGGCTGCCCGTCGGACGGATCCTGAAGCAACCCGACAGTCCGCATTGGTGGTGGAGCTGCAATCTTTACGGGCAGCCGGCAGTCGCCAACGACCGCGGGCCCGCCATCAACTTCAAGGATTGCCAGGTTCGATTTAATCTCGCCTGGACCCGGATCAGGCCCACGCTCACCGAGCAGGCTATCGCGGTCGCACGGCAGCACACCGAGCAACAATCACCGGCCACAGGACCGGAGGAAAATCCGAGCGCCCAGCAAGCCGTTCCGACGATGGAGCAGAAGCGCATCGCCTTGCGTCAGCGTGTGCTCAAGGCCGGTACCATCGAGTTTAGCGGCGGCACCATCGACTGCACCGTACGGAACGTCTCGGAGACCGGAGCCGCGCTAGAAGTCGCCAGCCCTGTCGGCATTCCCTCCGAGTTCAATCTGCTGATTTCAGGCACGCGCAGCAGCCGCCGTTGCCAGTTGATGTGGCGCAAGGAAAACCGGATCGGCGTTGCATTTAAAGACTAGGCTTCTCGCTATGGCGGCCCTTGAGGGCCACGCCGAGGCGATCGCCCCGCCCACTTTCGTCGAAACCATTTTGCCCGCTGACGAAACCGTTTCCATGATCATACGAAGCGGTCCCGAAACATGGCCCTGGTATTGAAGTCACTGATCAACAACGGGGTTCGATCATGTGGGCACTCATCATCAATCTGATTTACAGGCACTCCTGCAGCAAACATATGGCCGAGGTCGCCAGGTATCAGCACCGTTGGATCTAGTCGCACGGGCTTCCTGAGCCCTGCCAGACCAACGCCGCCAAGGGAGGTCATGCCCATGCTTGCTGAGAAATTCTTTCTGCTGCTGGAAACCCTCAAGAGCCGCACCTACCCGGACGGTAGTCCGCGCGTGGTCAGCACCTCACCGCACATCCCGGTCAAGCTGCCGACTGCCAAACAGTAGGGACGACTGGCTGATCTAGGGCCGGCTCTGAACACGGACGGCAGCCGCCGTAATGGTCTGCAACCAGCAAGGCCACAACAGGTAAGGCCCATTCACCTTTCCGGCCACTGGTGTTGCCATTTCGCCTCTCGCGAGACGAAGGCGGCCTTTGCCCGGTTTCTGTCCGGCTTCGGCTCCTCGCAGGTTGGAACCTTTACCCCCAAAGCTCACGAAAAGATGTGGATCAAGCCCGGCCAGCCGGGTTAGAGCATCCGCAGGCCGGGCCATCTATGGCATTCAGATAGCTCGCGCCCGGCGTCCCACGCCTCGTTCCACTCGATCTACGACGGAAACCCCCACCATGCGGATCACCCTCGTCGGCTCCCGCCACTTCGGCGTGACGACACTGGCCATGCTGCGCCACCGCGGCGTCGACATCGTCCGGGTAGTCGTCCACGACGCCGAAGACAGGCTGGCCGCGGCGGCGCGCGCCGCCGGCATCGAGGTCGTCGTGCAGGCCAATCCCAAGCGCGTGGTCGCGTCCGAGATCGCCGAGGGCACCGACCTGATCGTCACCGCGCACAGCCACGCCCGGATCACCAAGGAGGCCCTGGCCAGAGCGAAACTCGGCGGTATCGGCTATCACCCGTCGCTGCTGCCGCGACATCGCGGCATCGCCGCGGTCGAATGGACGATCCGGGAAGGCGATCCGATCGCCGGCGGATCCATCTACCATCTGGCCGACCGTATGGACGCCGGCGCCATCGCCGCCCAGGAATGGGTTTTCGTCAAGAAGGGCGAGACGGCGCGTCAATTGTGGGAGCGCGCGCTGGCACCGCTTGGCCAAAAGCTGCTCGGCGAAATGATCGACTACGCCAAAACCCACAACAGCCTGCCGGCTAAGCCGCAGGACGAGGAATTCGCCACCAATGCGCCGAGCCTGTCAGAGCCGGTAGCCTGACACCATCCGGCTCCTGACTGTCCATCGCGCCGGATCTCTGTTCCCCGGTGGGAACCAGCCTCACCTTTATGTGTTTGATCCACAGGAACAATTTTTGATGCCGCGGCGCAGCAAATTTTGAACACATTTGAGCCGAATAAGCCGCGTCATCACACACATCAAGGATATCATTTTCATGCGCTTTGATCGCATTCGAACAGCATTTTTCGGTTCTTTTCTTATCGCGGCAACCGGCCTCGTTGCGGCTCCCGCCGTTGCCCAGTCGCCCTATGACGGACTTTGGCAGGTCACTGTTGTGACCAAGACCGGCAGTTGCGATGCGCAGACCAGCTCCACACTTACTGTGACGGACGGAAAGATTTCGGCGCCGGGTGCTGATGTTTCCGGGAGCGTGGGACGCGAGGGTCTTGTGCGTGTCTCAATCCATGGTGCATATGCGAACGGTCAGCTTAGTGGCAACGCAGGATCGGGGAAGTGGAATGGGGCATCAGCAGGCGTACCTTGCAGCGGTCGATGGGAAGCATCGCGGCAATAAGACCAACCAGGCGACCAGTCGTTTTGCGGTCGTCAGAGGGTTGATATTCGGGGCCATCGCGTTGTTCGCGGCCTCGATCGCAAGCTCGCCGAGCCACGCACAGTCGGGGCCGTTTACCGGCCTCGCCGGCGTCTGGTCCGGCGGCGGAAGCGTCATGCTCGACGACGGATCCAGCGAGCGTATTCGCTGCCGCGCGACCTACGCCGTCGGCGACGGTGGTGCCGGCCTCAACCAATCCCTTACCTGCGCCAGCGACAGCTATAAATTCGAGCTGAGGGCCAATGTCATTGCCCACGGTTCGGCGATTTCCGGAAGCTGGAGCGAATCCAGCCGTAACGTGAGCGGCAGCCTCGAGGGACGCGGAAGCGCTGGCAACATCCAGGTCGTCGCCAGTTCGGCCGGCTTCAACGCCAACATCTCGTTGACGACCCGCGGCAACAAGCAGTCGGTCACGATCCGGGCCGACAGCCAGTTCAAGGGCGCCAACATCACGTTGACGCGGTCCTGAGTTCAACCGTCTCGCGCGCTCAGCTCTGGGCTTTCGGCGCTTTGAGCTGTTCGGCGGTCTGCTTCATGGTTTTTGCGATCAGCAGGGCTTGCTCCTTGTTGAACGCAAAATCCTGAACGCCTTTGTGCGTGGTCAGCGAAAGCACCATGATGTCAGGCTGGTTTTCGGGCCAGCCGGTGGCAAAGGCCGTAACAAAATCCGCCGACGTAGATCGCTTCGTCATCTCTGGACGTCCCTTTCGAATACCCTGAATGTGTATTGAGTTCGCGAGGCCCGCGCGCTTAGGCCGCTGGCACGAACGCGGTGACCTCGATCTCGACCTTGGCCCTGCTATCGACCAGGCCGCCGATATAGAGCAGCGTCGAGGGCGGGAAATTGCGTCCGAGCGTTTCCTTCCAGGCCGCACCAATGCCGGCCCCCGCCGCTTCGTATTCGGCGCGGCTGGTCAAGTACCAGGTCAGGCGCACGATGTGCTCTGGACCGGCGCCAGCCTCGGCCAGCAGCTTCATGATCCGCTTCAACGCGACCGCGACCTGGCTTGCCATGTCGGTGGGATAATCGCCCTTCTCGTCGCCGCCGGTCTGCCCCGCCAGCACGATCCATTGGCCGGGACCATCGACCACAACGCCGTGCGAAAAACCCCGGGGTTTCGACCATTCGGCCGGTTGCAAGACGCGCATCGACGGATCCTCCCGCTGTTATCGTCATTCCGGGATGGTGCAAAGGGCCTGCCCCGAATAACGCAAGCCTTAGCACCGATCCGGCGGTTACTCCCAGATCGAAATTGAAGGCGCAGCACTGCCTCGACGTATTTGAGCGTTGCAAATCGGCACGAGGTCGTCGATACCGGCCCGCTTGCCGCCCCACCCGCCCTAGATCTCACTTTCCAAAACTGGCTCTGCGCTGATGGATCGAACACCTTCCAAACCACTGGCCGCGCTCTGGATGGGCGGCTGGCTGTGCCTGATGCTGATGGTGACGGTCGCCGGCCGCGAAGCGCTGCGCGAGATCAACGTCTTTCAGGTGATGGAGCTGCGCTCGCTCATTGGCTTTGTCCTGCTCTATCCCTTGATCCGGCGGAACGGCGGCTTCGCCGCGATGAAGACCTCGCGTCCGATCCAGCATATCGGGCGCAATATCATTCACTACGGCGCCCAGCTCGGCTGGTTCTTTGCGCTGACGCTGATCCCGCTGGGTCAGGTGGTCTCGATCGAATTCACGATGCCGATCTGGACCGCGATCCTGGCGGCGAGCTTTCTCGGCGAGCGCATCACGATCTGGAAAGTCACCGCGATCGTGCTCGGCATTATCGGGGTGATCGTGATCGTGCGACCAGCGACCGGTGAGATCAATCAGGGCCAACTGATCGCGCTGGCGGCGGCGGTCGGGTTCGGCGTTTCGGTCGCGATGATGAAGTCGCTGACGCGCACCGAGAAGACGGTCGCGATTATCTTCTGGATGCTGGTGGTGCAGTCCGCGGCCGGGTTGCTGCCGGCGCTCTACGTCTGGCAATGGCCGTCCGCCCACACCTGGGGCTGGATCACCGTGATCGCATTTTGCGGAACGTTTTCCCATTACTGCATGGCGCGCGCGATGCTGCATGCCGACGCCACTGTAGTACTGCCGATGGATTTCCTGCGGGTTCCGCTGACGGCGACGCTCGGCTGGCTATTGTATTCGGAGCGGCTGGACATGCTGACCGTGCTCGGCGCGATGCTGATCCTGACCGGTAATCTCCTCAACCTGAAACCACCGGCACAAATCCCCGCACGCGCGGGAACCTGATTGCGCTTCCTGCTTACACCAGCGGTATCCGCATATCGTTTCGGCGCAACGCCCGTCCTAGATCGTGTGAGCTAAATCACGCAAATGCCAGCGGCCAACGACCTTAGTTGGCGTGCCATGGATGGCTGTCACGAAATCGACAATGGCCTAAATTTCCGGCCTAAATTTTCCGCGACGAAGTGTGGTTTTTTCGTGTAATCTGTGGCGACAAGGTGCAGTCGAAATTGCGCGACTTAGCCGAGGGGATTTCCCATGCGTTATCTCACCATTTTTCTTTCGTTGATTTGCATGCTGTTTGTCACTGACGCCGCCAAAGCCGACAAGCGCGTCGCTTTCGTGGTCGGCAATGGCAACTACAAAAATGTAGCCGCCCTTCCCAATCCGCCGATCGATGCCAAGGCGATGGCGCGGTACTTCGCAACGTCGGCTTCGACGTCGTCGAAGGCACCAACCTCACCCGCGACACCATGACCGAGCGGCTGCTCGAGTTCGGCAAGAAGGCGCAAGGCGCCGACGTCGCGGTGTTCTTCTACGCCGGCCACGGCATCGCGATCAGCGGCACCAATTATCTGCTGCCGGTCGATGCCGACATCAAATCCGAAATGGACGTCAAGCTCGGCGCGGCCATCAACATCGATCTCACGCTCGACCAGACCATGGGCGATGCCAAGGTCAAGCTGGTATTCCTCGATGCCTGCCGCGACAATCCGTTTACCGCCAAGATCAAGTCGAACTCGGCGACCCGCAGCGTCTCGGTCGGATCCGGTTTGGCCGAAATGAAATCCGGCGAAGGCACCTTGATCGCATTCGCAACCGGTCCGGGACAGACCGCGCTGGACGGCCAGGGCGGCGGCAACAGCCCGTTCACCCGGGCGCTGATCGACAACATCACGCAACCCGGCGTCGAGATCCAGCAGGCCATGACCAAGGTCCGCGCCGAGGTCAACGAGCAGACCAACAAGGGCCAATTGCCCTGGGGCCACACCAACCTGATCGGCTCGGTGTACCTCAATCCGGCACCTGCGCCGACCGCAGCCGCAGCGGCCGCCACTGCAGCGCCCGCGCTGGCCTCGACCTCAACCTCAGGCAATGCCGACGTCGAACTGGAGTTCTGGCGCTCGATCAAGGACTCCAACAAGCCGGAGGAACTCAACGCCTATCTGAGCAGCTATCCCAACGGCCAGTTCAAATCGTTGGCGCTGGCGCGGATCGGTTCGCTGGGTGATGCGGCCGCGAGCAACAATCCGCAGACCCGCAACCTGACCAGCGTCGATCCCGCGACCTTCAGCGCGGATTCCAACCAGGTCACCGAAGACCAGATCGGCCTCGACAAGGGCCAGCGCCGCGACGTGCAGCGCCGCCTCAACGGTCTCGGCTTCGATACCAAGGTCACCGGCAAGTTCGATGAACCGACCCGTGCCGTGATCATGCGCTGGCAGGCCGCCCGCGGTTATCCCAAGACCGGCTTCCTCAACACGCTGCAGCACAAGGCACTCCTCACCGAAATCGTCTCGGCCCAGTCGAACTCCAGCGATGACGAGTCCTCGGACGGGCGTTCGTCCCGTCGCCACCACAGCGGCGGTGGCGGCGGTAGCGTCATTACCGGGGCGGCGGCGGTGGTGGCGGCCCCGGCGGCTTCATCGGCGGCGTGGTAGGCGGGCTGTTCCGCTAACTTCCGCCAAGCACAGCGCTGCAATCCAACAAAAAGCCCGGCTCGCGCGCCGGGCTTTTTCAGTTCGTGCCGCGGTCGCGGCCGGCTACTTCCCGGCGGCCTTGCGCAGCGCCTCGTTGATGCGGTCCTGCCAGCCGGGGCCGCCCTCCTGAAAGTGCTCGAGCACATCCTGGTCGATCCGCAAGGAGACCAGCTCCTTGACGCCGGGAAGCGCGGTCGGCTTCGGCGGCGCTTCCGGTACCTTGGTGGTGGTCTTCTTGAACGCCGCTTCCGCTTCGGTGCGGGCGTCGTTCAGCGTTCGCGGGCGGCGCGGTTGGTCAGCCATCGTCAGATTCCTTCAAACAACACGGTCGACAAATAGCGTTCCGAAAACGACGGCACGATCGCCAGGATGGTCTTGCCGGCGTTCTCCGGCCGCTTGCCGATCTGGATCGCGGCGGCGATCGCCGCCCCCGATGAAATGCCGCCGGGAATACCTTCGGTGCGCGCCATCGCACGCGCGGTCTCCAGCGCGGTGTTGCTGTTGATCTTGATGATCTCGTCGATCACGGAGCGATCGAGGATGTCAGGAACAAAGCCCGCGCCGATGCCCTGGATCTTGTGCGGCGAATGCTGGCCGCCCGACAGCACCGGGCTTTCTTCCGGCTCGACGGCGACCACGCGCAGCGACGGCTTGCGCGGCTTCAACACCTGCCCCACGCCGGTAATGGTGCCGCCGGTGCCGACGCCCGCGACGAAGAAATCGATATTGCCGCCGGTGTCGTTCCAGATTTCCTCCGCCGTGGTGCGGCGATGGATCTCCGGATTGGCGAGGTTCTTGAACTGCTGCGGCATCACGGCGTTCGGCGTCGTGCGCACCAACTCCTCCGCCGTCGCGATCGATGCCTTCATGCCCTGCGCCGCCGGCGTCAACACGATCTCGGCGCCGAGGAACGCCAACATCTTGCGCCGCTCGATCGACATCGAATCCGGCATCACCAGCTTCAGCCGGTAGCCGCGGGAGGCCGCGACAAACGCCAGCGCGATGCCGGTGTTTCCCGAGGTCGGCTCGATCAGCACGGTGTCGGCATTGATCAAGCCGGCTTTCTCCATCGCGATGATCATGGCGGCGCCGATGCGGTCCTTCACGCTCGCTGCCGGATTGAAATATTCCAGCTTGGCGAGAATGGTCGCGTGCGCGCCCTGCGCCTGCGGCAATTTGCGCAAGCGCACGATCGGCGTATCGCCGATCGCGTCAACAATGCTGTCGAACACGCGGCCGCGGCCGGGACGGTGCACTGCACTCGCGGCGGAAGATGCGTCCATTGATGAGCTCCTGTGAAAGGCTTTCGGGGAAAAACCAAGATGCGTACTGCATAACGCATCGGCGGCCAAAGTGTGAGCGATTTGGCGATAAGATGATGCGCCCGCTGCTAATTTAGCAGGCGTTCCGCTTAACATTCGCTGCCGAATTTTGCGTTGGCCGCGGTGAAATGCCTTGTAGTCAAACAGTCACAAATTCGCTGCATCGCAAAAAGTTGCAAAAAGTTGAACCGTGCTCGACGAGATTTGAATCCATCCAGGATAACGTAAAACCAACGAATTTGTGTTGCGACACCGGCAAGAAATTCGTTGTATGTTGCGCTCAGGTTCAGATCGCAAGGAGGTCACGATGCCAGCAGTTGCTGAAGTCCTGTCGACCGTCGCGCCTCGGCCCGGCCCGCGTGGGAGTGACCTCCCGACTTGCCCCGTTTGCGCTGACTTCGATGGTCGCCGCCGAAGCATCTGCTTTCATCGCCGACAACGTCATCAGCTATCTCTGGACCTGCGATACCTGTGGTTATGGGTTCGTCACCAAGCACGCGCTGACGCGTTTCGCCCGTAACTGAATTTGCCGCGCCGAAACCGGATTTCATCCGACGCGCTCAGCGCGGCGGGATGTCGCCCTCTGCCCATCCGGCGAGCGTGCGCGCGCGAAACTCGGAAAACGTTCCCTGTGCAATCGCATCTCTGATGCCGTGCATCAGTTGCTGATAGTAGGCGATGTTGATTTCCGACAGCAGCATCGCGCCCAGCGTCTCGCCGGCCCTGACGAGATGATGCAGATAGGCGCGTGAATAGCTGTTGGCGGCAGGCCATGTGCTTGCTTCGTCGAGCGGCCGGGGATCGTCGATGTGGCGCGCATTGCGCAGATTGATCTGGCCGAACCGCGTGAACGCCATGCCGTGGCGGCCGTTGCGGGTCGGCATCACGCAATCGAACATGTCGACACCGCGCGCGACCGCTTCAAGGATGTCCTCGGGCGTGCCGACGCCCATCAAATAGCGCGGACGGTCCGACGGCAGGATTGGCGCGACCTCGTCGATCATCGCCAGCATCACCGCCTGCGGCTCCCCGACCGCAAGCCCGCCGATCGCGTAGCCGTGAAAGCCGATGTCGATCAGCCCGCGCACACTGGCGTGGCGCAAGCCTGCGATATCGCCGCCCTGGACGATGCCGAACAGCATGTAACCGGGAGGGGCTGCTTCGAACGCGCGCTTGCTGCGCTCGCCCCAGCGCAGCGAGAGCTGCATCGCGCGCTCGACATCGGCATGCTCGGCCGGCAGCCGCACGCATTCATCCATCTGCATCGCGATGTCGGAGCCGAGCAGCCGCTGCACCTCGATCGAACGCTCCGGCGACAGCTCGACCTTGGCGCCGTCGATATGCGACCGGAAAGTGACAGCCTTCTCGGTAACCTTGCGCAGTTCCGACAGCGACATCACCTGGAAGCCGCCGGAATCGGTCAGCATCGGCCCCCGCCAGCCCGTGAAATTCTGCAGGCCGCCAAGGGCTGCTATCCGCTCAGCGCCGGGCCGCAGCATCAGATGATAGGTGTTGCCGAGCACGATATCGGCGCCGGCATCACGGACCTCGCGCCAATGCATCCCCTTCATGGCGCCGGCGGTGCCGACGGGCATGAAGGCCGGGGTGCGCACCACCCCATGCGGGGTAGTCAGCCGGCCGCTGCGGGCCGGCCCGTCAGTTGCGAGCAGTTCGAAATAGTTAGGAAGGCTCATGCGCCAGCTTATGGCGTGACAACCCTGCTTTGTTCAACCTTGTTGACGGCTATTTTCGCCCCAAAAGTCGTTGACCTCAGCTAAAGTTTTCAGCATAAGTCCGCACCATGATGACCTCGACCATCAAACGCACGACCAAAACCACCAAGCCCTCCGGGGCCTCGGGAGGCGTGCGCGCGTAGTCGAACGATCGCATCAACTCAACCCGAAGCCCCGCACCTGAAAGGTCCGGGGCTTTTTTATTGTCTGATGGAGAGAAAAGTGAAGAACGATCCCGTTGTTGCCATTGCCGGCGTGACCGGTGCTGTCGGTGCCGAGTTCATCGCCACCATGGACAGACGCGGCTTCCTCGTCGGCAAGTTGAAGGCACTGGCAAGCGCCCGCTCGGCCGGCAAGACGGTCGATTTCCGGGGCGAGAAGGTCGTGATCGAGGAACTCACCGAGCGTTCGTTCCATGGCGTCGATATCGCGTTATTCTCGGCCGGCAGCGGCGTCTCCCGCAAGTTCGCGCCTTCAGCCGTGAAAGCCGGCGCCGTCGTGATCGACAATTCCTCTGCCTTCCGCATGGACCCCAACGTGCCGCTGGTGATCCCCGAGATCAACGCCGGCCGCATCAGGGATCACAAGGGCATTATCGCGGTTCCGAACTGCGCCGCTATCACCGCGCTGGTGCCGCTCTGGCCGATCCACCGGCAAAACCGCATCAAGCGCCTGATCCTGTCGACCTATCAGGCGGCCAGCGGCGCCGGCGCGGCCGCCATGGATGAGCTGGTGGAATCGACCCGCGCCTATCTCGATGGCGAGGCTTTTGCGCCGAAGGTGATGCCGCACCCCTACGCCTTCAACCTGTTCAGCCACAACACCGCCATCGATCCCGAGACCGGCTACAACGACGAGGAAACCAAGGTCATCAAGGAGACGCGGAAGATCTTTGAGGACGAGCGGATCGCGGTCGGCGTCACCTGCGTCCGCGTGCCGGTGCTGCGCGCGCATTGCGAGGCGATCACATTCGAATGCGAGAAGCCGATCAGCGAGAGCCAGGTGCGCGAGATGCTGGCGACGGCCCCGGGGGTCAGGATCGTGGACGACCGCGCCAAAAACTACTTCCCGATGCCGGTCGATGCCTCGGGCCAGGACGACGTGCTGGTCGGCCGCATCCGCCGCGATCTCAGCGATCCCTCCGGCCATTCGATCTCGATGTTCGTCGCAGCGGATCAGTTGCTAAAGGGCGCGGCGCTCAATGCAATCCAGATCGCGGAATTGCTGCCGCAGCGCGCGATGGCGTGAGGTGGGCCAGGCGCGGTTCGCCGGGACGACTTAGTGAGCCAAACATCGTCACATCAGGGACTGCGCGTCCGGCGCAGTCGTGAGGCTCAACCGCAGCTAGTCACTACACCATCGTTATCAGGATAACGAGGCTGGCTTCACTCATGCGCGCGAAACAGCAAGCAGGCGTCGCCATACGAATAGAACCGGTAACCGCGCGCGATCGCGTGCACGTAGGCGTGTTTCATCGCCTCCAGGCCACTGAACGCCGAGACCAGCATGAACAGCGTCGAGCGCGGCAGATGGAAATTTGTCAGCAGGATATCGACCCCGCGAAAGCGATAGCCGGGCGTGATGAAGATCGAAGTTTCGGCTGAAAACGGCAGGATCGTGCCGTCCTCGGCCGCCGCGCTCTCCAGCAGTCGCAACGAGGTGGTGCCGACGGCGACGATACGGCCGCCGTTGGCGCGGGCTGCGTTCAGGGCCGCCGCGGTCGCCGCGGAGATGCTGCCCCATTCGGCGTGCATCTTGTGCTCGCTGGTCTCATCCACCTTGACGGGAAGGAACGTCCCTGCCCCGACATGCAGCGTCAGCCGGTGCAATCCGACGCCATGGCCGCGCAACGCGGCCTCCAGCGCCGGCGTAAAATGCAGCCCGGCCGTGGGGGCGGCAACCGCGCCCTCATTGACCGCAAACATGGTCTGGTAATCGGCGGTATCCTGATCGTCGGGCGTGCGTTTGGAGGCGATGTAAGGCGGTAACGGCGGCGAACCGAGATCGGATATGGCCTGGTCGAGCGCTGGACCGTGGAACGAGAACGACAGCGTGATTTCGCCGTCGCTGCCCTTGGCCTCGACCTCGGCGTCGAGATGGCCGAGCAGGCACACCCTGCCCTCATTGCCGAAACGAACCACGTCGCCCGGCGCAAGCTTCTTGGCCGGCTTCACCAACGCCTGCCAGCGCGAGCCATCGAGCCGCTTGATCAGCGTCGCCTCGATTTTGGGCTCGGTCTCGCGGCCGATGCGGCGGCCTTTGAGCTGGGCTGAAATCACCTTGGTGTCGTTGACCACGAGCTGATCGCCGGGTTCCAACCATTTCGGCAGGTCGGTAATGAGCTGGTCGCGCAGGACCTCGCCGGGTTGTACCACCAGCATCCGCGCGGAATCGCGCGGATGCGCCGGCCGCAGCGCGATGTTTTCGGCGGGAAGTTCGAAGTCGAACAGATCGGTGCGCATGGCGCAATGCGCTCCAGCGGTTACAGAGACGTCATTCCGGGTCCACGCTAACAGGCGTGTCCCGGAATGACGGTTGACCTTACTCCGCCGCGTCGGCGGCCATGCGGGCCTTGACGATCTTGTCCGGGTTCTTGACCGGTTCGCCGCGCTTGATCTTGTCGACGTTCTCCATGCCCTCGGTGACCTTGCCCCAGACCGTGTACTGGCTGTTGAGGAAGGAAGCGTCATCGAAGCAGATGAAGAACTGGCTGTCGGCGGAATCCGGGCTGGCCGCGCGCGCCATCGAAGTGGTGCCGCGGACGTGCGGCTCCTTGTTGAATTCGGCCTTCAGCTTCTTGCCGGAACCGCCGGTGCCGGTGCCCTGCGGACAGCCGGTTTGCGCCATGAAGCCCTCGATCACGCGATGGAACACGATGTCGTCGTAAAAGCCTTCGCGCACCAGTTCCTTGATCCGCGCGACGTGGCCGGGTGCCAGATCTGGACGCATCTCGATGGTGACGGGCCCTTGGGTGGTTTCCAGGATCAAAGTATTTTCTGTGACAGCCATGCTCGTTTCTCTGTGGGTTGGGGTTGACGTTTTCGGGTCTTGAATTGAATGGCGAACGGCCGGCCTGCGGTGGCGCCGCCCATACCGTCGGTAAATGGCACCGGCGTGCAGCGTTGCAACGCCTCCATTACGGCGACGCGGTATAGCAAACGGTCATTATCGGTGGCCTGTTCCAATTCATAGGTGATTTTCGGATGGCCCAGGATGTTGCCGCTACGATTGAAACTCACCAGCACGGTGATATCGATCGCTGCGCTGGCGCGTTGTGGCGGCTGCCAGCACGCCAGCAACCGCCTGAACAGTTCCTTGAGATTGTCGACCTTGTCAGGTTCGGGGATCGCAGGAATGATCTGGGCCTGGGCGTGGATTGGACCAACCGCGCCGACCGATAACATCAGCAGCGCTGCGGCAAACCACACGGCGGATTTGCGATGCCGCGCCGCCATGATTCAGCGACTCCGGTTCACTTGATGTCGGAGGCGACTTGCACCTTCACCATCTTGTCGGGATCGGCGACCGGTTCACCGCGCTTGAGCTTGTCGACCACATCCATGCCCGACACGACCTCACCGATCACGGTGTATTGGCCATTCAGCGACGGACCGTCGGCGAACATGATGAAGAACTGCGAATTCGCCGAGTTCGGATCGCTGGTGCGCGCCATGCCGACGATGCCGCGCTTGTACGGCACGCTGGAGAACTCGGCGGGAAGGTTCGGATATTTCGAACCGCCGGTGCCGTTGAAATTCTTGCCGTCGCCGGTTTGCGCCATGAAGCCGTCGATCACCCGATGGAACGGCACGTTGTTGTAATAGCCGTCGCGCGCCAACTGCTTGATCCGCTCGGCATGCTTCGGCGCGATGTCGGGCCTCAGCTTGATGACGATACGGCCCTTGGTGGTGTCGATGACGATCGCATTCTGCTTGTCGAGATTGGCCGGCAGCGGTTGCGCGATCGCGGGGGCCGCACACACGAGCGCGGCAAGGACGGCAAGAATTCGGATCATGAGAACTCCGGATCAGGTGAAGAAGAGCGGTTGATGTGGGTGTGGTGCGATCAAAAAGCAGGTTGCGGGTTTAGGCGAGCCGGCGCGCGATCAGGCGAGTTTGGCTTTCAGGCTGGCGGCAACCGACGGCGGCACGAACGCCGAGACGTCGCCGCCCATGGCCGCGATTTGGCGCACCAGTGTGGCGGTGATCGGGCGGACCGCCGCCGAGGCCGGAACGAATACGGTATGCACCTCCGGCGCCATGGTCTCGTTCATGCCCGCGATCTGCATTTCGTAGTCGAGGTCTGTGCCATCGCGGAGGCCGCGAATCATGATGGTAGCGCCGATCTTCTGCGCCGCTGTGACAGTGAGGTTGTCATAGGTGGTGCAGTCAAAGGCGCAACCAGCCTGGCCGCAGACCGGCTCGAACACCGCCCGTACCATGGCGAGGCGCTCTTCCACTGAAAACAGCGGCTTTTTGCCGGGGTGGACCCCGATGGCGACGACCAAGCGATCGCACAGCTCGACGGCGTGGCGAACCACGTCCAGATGGCCGTTAGTGACGGGGTCGAATGAGCCTGGATACAGCGCGATACGGGGCATAAACCCCTCTACCCCGCCCCGGGCGACCTCGCAAGGCACGTTGGTTCCCGAAAACCGGGCCAAACGCCGGTTTTTTATTTCAAGTCGGTAAATGAACCACTTGCGGGGCCTGCGCGTCTGTCTGGGCAAGCCGCCTGTTTCATCGCCCGGGCGGTGACGAAACAAAACTCCGGCCCAACGAAACCATTTTCCACCCCGGCGAAGACGTCCGGAAACGGCGGGTGGTTACTAGGATGCCAACGAAACGACGGGCCGCAACGGCCCAATGACAGGGGACGTCATGATCAAAGCTCTTTCCGCCGTAGCTATCGCTGCCTTCTTTGCCGCCGCCCTCACCATTCTCCCAGGCTTCGCACCTCAGGTCGAAGCCAGCGTGCCGCAGGCCCTCGCCAAGGCCGATCGGCTCGACATTCGCCCGGTCGGCCGCGATTGCTCGCAGCAGGCTTGGCCCAATTTCGAAGCTTCCTGCCTGCGCGTTGCCGGTACCAAGGCCACCAGCATCCGCCAGGCCCGGCTGGTAACGGCCGACCGCACACCGTAGCGCTAACTTTCCTCACAAACGACTTTCAGTGCTCCCACCGTAATTTGCGCCATAGCATTTTCGAGCTTGGCGTCGCAGACTGGCACCCGACCGTGCACCTGCCGGCGATCCGACCGGCAGGCGCGATCAGCATGGGAGCCGCCCGTGACCGCCACGCCCGTTGCCGAGCACGTCAAATCCAGCGCGCTCCCCGTCACCGCAACGATCGGCGCGCTCGGTGTCGTCTACGGCGATATCGGGACCAGTCCCCTCTACGCCCTCAAGGAAGCCGCCAGGGCCGCCGCCCGTGGCGGCGCGCTCACGCATGATGCGATCCTTGGGGTCGCGTCGCTGATCCTGTGGGCGCTGATCCTCATCATCTCGATCAAATATGCCCTGCTGATCATGCGCGCCGACAATCGCGGCGAAGGCGGCATCGTCGCCCTGCTGGCGCTGCTCTCGGCGCGCAACGCGAAGCCGGGTACCTGGCGCGCGCAATTGCTGATCGTCGGCCTGATCGGCGCCGCGTTGCTGTATGGCGACGGCGCCATCACCCCGGCGATCTCGGTGCTCAGCGCGATTGAGGGCCTCAAGGTCGATGCGCCATCGCTGACGCCGATGGTGGTGCCCCTGACCATCGCCATTCTGATCGGCCTGTTCGTCATGCAGAAGCAGGGAACGGGCTTCATCGGCAGGATCTTCGGCCCGGTGATGCTGGGCTGGTTCGCCATCCTCGCCGCCCTCGGTATCCACGGCATCATCAAGGCGCCGGCGGTGCTGGCCGGCCTCAGCCCGCTTTATGCGTTCGAATTCCTGGTCCATCAGGATTTCCACATCAGCTTTGCCATTCTCGGCGCGGCATTTCTCGCCGTGACCGGCGGCGAGGCGATGTACGCCGACATGGGTCATTTCGGCCGCAACCCGATCCGGCTGGCCTGGTTCGCGATCGCCCTGCCCGCTTTGGTGCTGAATTATTTCGGCCAGGCCGGGTTTCTGATCACCAACCCGACCGCGATCGACAATCCGTTTTATCAACTCGCGCCCGACTGGATGCACTACCCGCTAGTCGTATTCGCGACCCTTGCCACCGTGATCGCCTCGCAGGCGATCATTTCCGGCGTATTCTCGCTGACCCAGCAATCGATCCAGCTCGGTTTCCTGCCGCGGATGCACATCACCCACACCACCAGCGATGCCATCGGACAGATCTATGTGCCGCTGGTGAACTGGCTGTTGGCGGCGGCGACGCTTGGCGCGGTGATCGGATTCGGCACCTCGGACGCGCTGGCCGGCGCTTACGGCATCGCGGTGTCGCTCTTGATGGCGATCACCACGCTGCTCGCCGCGCTGATCGCGATCCAATGGGGCTACTCGCCCGTCATCGTGATCGCCGTGAACGGCTTTTTCCTGGTGATCGATTGCATATTCTTCGCGGCGAATTCGACCAAGTTGATCGAGGGCGGCTGGTTTCCGCTACTGCTCGCTGCCGCCGTCGCATTCCTGATGCTGACCTGGCGCAGCGGCGTCAAACTGGTCGAACGCGCCCGCGGCAGCCTGCGGCAGCCGGAAGAAGATTTGATCGAGACTGCCGTCAGCCGGTGCCACGCGCGGCTGTCCGGAACCGCGGTGTTTCTGGCATCGGCGCCGAACGGCGTGCCGCTGGCGCTGACGCAATTCGTCAAGCATAACCACTGCTTGCACCAACGCGTGGTGCTAGTCACGGTTTTGATCGCGGAATCCCCGCGCATCCCCGAGGCGGATCGCGCCGAGGTGATCGAGATTATCCCCGGTATCACCCGCGTAATCCTGCATTACGGTTTCATGCAGTATCCGACGATCTATCAGGGCCTCGTTCTGGCCTGCCAGCAGGGCAAGCTGCCCGGCATCGACCTCACCGACATCACCTATTACATCGGCCGCGAGACCATCATTCCGAGCGAGGACGTTCCCGGCATGTGGGTATGGCGGGAAAACGTGTTCGCGTTCCTGCAGCGCAACGCCGAACGCTCGGCGGCGTTCTTCGGCCTGCCGACCAAGCAGGTGGTTGAGTTCGGGACCGAGATCGAGATTTAGGCCGAGTGTTTCTCTTCCGATTGTGAATTAATTCACATCAGTTATCTGTCGCCAGTGACATTATCGGGATGCCAGTCATGAGGTGATCATGCGCTGTGTTTCGCAATTTTGCGTGTTTGAACCTGTGTAAGTTAGTTCGAATGCCCTTCATTCTCCGACGCCGACCGTCTGGCGACCGAGACATGCGATGGAGCGAAATGTCTTTGATTGATACTTCTCGGACCTGCTGCTGGCATTAACGTATGTCCGCTTTTGACCGAGTAGCGACCCCGGGCTAGACGCGCTTTCCGATCAACCAGAAAGCGACTAATCTGCGGTTCTTAGGCTAATTCCAAAAAATTCGGAGCATTCATATTAAATCACAAATGAAGATCAACGGAGGAACCAATGGTGAAGAGAGCGATTACGCTCGGCGGTGGTGGACCGGCAGCAGGGTTGCACATTGGGGTTCTGGAAGCTCTGGCCGACCGCAACATAGAGTTTGACGTGTGGTCACTGTCCTGCATCGGCGCGTGGGTTGGAATTGTCTACAATCAATTCGACAATAACGTTGAAAACAAAGACAGGGCCAAACTGACCCATCAATTCTTCAAGGACCACGTGTTTCGCGATGACGAAAGCTACGAGCGCTTTCCCATAAATTCCGTTTTTGGGACAGACTGGTCAAGCAACACAAAAACCTTGATGAAGTATGTATCCGATATCGATAACTATAAGGCCGTCTGGCAGCCGCACGCTATAATGAACGCGTTTGCAGAGACCGTGTCGATGTTCTCTGATCCGAAAAAAAGATTGGATGAAGGAGACATCAATGGCTGGATCCTGAATCAAGTAATGGCGCCCAATCCCTTCGTGCGCAATATGATGTCGATGATGTACCTGTCCGAGGTCAACGGTCTCTCCAAGATCAACTATCCGAAGAGCGAGTTTATGAAGCGCATAAACTTCGAGCGGCTGGAAAAGGCCAAGCCGGCGATTTTTCACAATGCCTGGAATCTTGACGAACAGAAGCTCGCATTGTTTTCCAATCGTCAGATGAAAATCAAGAACGACAAATACACGTTCGAAGGCTCCATCAACGCCAGCACTTTGTGCGCGTGTTCGGCGCTTCCCTTCATCGAAGGAACGGTAGAGATCAACGGGGTTACATACTGCGAAGGCGCCCTCGTCGATACGGTCAACTTCGATAGCCTACTGGAAGAGCACCCGGAACTTGAGGAAATATGGGTAAGCCGGATCGTCGATTCAAAACAAATCCAAAAACCGAAAGACCTTCACGACAGCTTGGCAAATCTTTGCCAGTTATTCGCGGCGACCGTTGGCGAAGACGACGTCAATCTTTTCAAATACCACATCCGCTATGACCCGAAATCCGAAACGGAGGAGAAAACGACGAAGAACCTTAAGGTCGTGGAGATTCACGTTCCGGGTCACATCAACTTCAAATGGAATCACAGCAACCTGGACAATGGATGCAAGTTAGGAAAGGTCGCTGCGGAGCAGGCAATCAAAGCTTACGATGAACATGAGGGGCGCGGGCAGCACGCCGGACCACATTTCATCAACGAGAAGCCAGGGGGGCCGGACTGGGATAGAGTGTGCAAATATCACGCCAAGCTGAAGCGTGAGTAACGGAGGTATTCCGAAAAACTCATTCCTGGCGCACGATGATGATTCGAGAAAAAATAGTGCGCGCTGGACGCAACGAAGCTGGCGTCCTGCCAGCGATGCAGTCATCGCAATTGATCGAGCGAAGCCTTTGCCTGCCTTAGGTCCATCGTGTCAAAGCCCTCGCTGAACCAGGCGTAGACAGGCGTGAGAAAACCGAGCGCTTCCTCGCGTCTGCCCTGATCGATCCACAGCGCGGCGCGGTCCATTGCAGCTCGAAGTTCAAGCGCTTTAGCGTGTTGGCTTCTTGCCGTGAGCAATGCCTGATCGAGCAATGATTGTGCCTCGGTCTTGGCGTCTGGTGCGCCGCGAACGAGTAGCGCGTGCGCCTTCAGGCGATACAATTCGGCCTCGAAGATTCGTTCGCTGTTGCGGCTGGTTGTAGCAAGCCCCTGCTCGATCAATTCCAGCGCAGCCTCGCAATCATGAGCAAGCAACAAGGCACGACATAACAGCACGTAGAGCGCTGTGATGCCGAGTTGATAACCTGCGCCACGATATTCATCGAGCGCAGCCCGTATTTCTTGGAGTGCGCTGGATGAAGGATTCAGCAGGGCTACGCATATGCCACGGATCGCGCGCGCCAAGCTGTGCCACTGACGGAAACCGTGCTCCTCCGACAGGGTGATGCAGCGTTCGGCATAGCCCTGCGCGGCCAGGAACTCGCCACGAAGGGCGTGAAGAATGGATGCATAATAGCAAGCATAGGCCTGCGAATGTGGATGACCGATGTCGACGGCCCGCTTAAGGGCTGCGTCTATTTTCTTGATCGCCGTATCAGCGCCGCCCAGCAGCCAGAGAACCCACGACATCAGGGCCAGGTCGGCGACGCCGGCATCTTGGCCGGCCGCGCGCGCGGCGAGTCTCTCATCCTCACTGCTCGCCTCGAATACTTCGAAGGCCCGTTCGATCACGTCGCGGGCACCGGTGAGATGTCCCATGAAAAGTCGAATCATTGCCTGCCCGCGCATCGCATTGAGCAACGCCGGTCGATCACCGCGCGCTTCGGCGAGACGAAGCAAGGCAGCGATCGTTTCCTGGGCCAACGGCAATTCCCCACGGATGACGCTCGCGGTGGTCAACCAGAACATGACCTGGAGGTGTTCGGGGGGATCTCCGAGGCGCTCGCACAACTCACGCGCGCGGGCAAAGGTCGCCATCGCCTTATTCGAGGCTGGCCCCTGGGTCGCGATCAGGCACGGCCCCAGAGCGAGTTGGAAATCAAGCTCAAGCCTGTCCTTTCGCGGGCTATCGGGTAAATGACTCGAGGCGTCGATACCTCTTTGCGAATGGGCGATTGCTTCGAGGTTGGCGGAGCGCATGGCAGCCTTTTTGCCGGCCTCTAGCCAATATCCCGCTGCCTTTTCGAACAGCCCTGCCTCTGTGAGGTGGTGCGCGAGAGTTTCGGGTTGCGCCTCCACAACTTCTGGGAAGCGTTGCTCGAAGGCATCCGCTATGGTGGCATGCAGCGACGCGCGGCGGCTCTTCAGCAGTCCCGAATAGGAAGCGTCCCGCACAAGCGCGTGCTTGAAGGTATAGATCGCCTCGGGTATTTGGCCCCGGCAGAATATCAACTCCGACCGAACCAACTGGTTAAGCGCTTCCTCAAGCCTCTCTCTGGACAACCCAGCTACGAAGGTCAGCAATTCGTACGAGAACTCGCGACCCACGACTGCGCCGATCTGGGCCACCTCCCTCACCGACGCCAATCGGTCAAGCCTCGCCATTAGCGATGCGTGCAATGTCGTCGGAATTGCCATCAAGGGCAGCGGACGGTTGAGGACGTAGTGATCATCCCGCTCCTGTAGTAACCCGGTTTCGAGCACCGTCTTGGTTAGTTCCTCGACGAACAGGGGCACGCCGTCGGTACGGGCGAGGATCTGGTCCATCACCTCCTCCGGAAGCGTTTTGCCCGCCGTGACGCGCTCGATGAGCGCCGCCCCGTTGCGTCGGTTCATTCGCGTGAGCGAGACCGTCGTTACATGCGCATGACCGGGCCATGGCGGCGTGAACTCAGGTCTGGCGGTGATGAGCAGGAGAACCCGAAGCCGTTGTATCTGTTCCAATGTAATCGTGAGCAGTTCCAGCGAGGTCGGATCTGCCCAATGGGCATCCTCAAAGAGCACGAACACGGGCTGTCGCGCCGCGAGGTTATTCAGCTGGGCCAACAGCGCCGCCAACGTCATCTCCTTACGTTTCTGCGGGCTCAGCTCTGGCACGTGGTAGCGGTCATTAGGCGGCAACGACAGAAGGTTGGCGAGGGGGGCCACGACACGGTCCGGGTCAGCGCCTGACTGCAGGAGCAAGGCCTCAAGCTTGGCGAATTTTTCCGCCGGCGAGTCACTTCGCTCGAACCGGGCAGCCCGTTCGAGTTGGCGGATAAAAGGATACAGAGCGCTGTTATTATGGTGTGCCGAGCAGAAATGCCGCACCGTGATGTGTGGTTCGGTTTGGAGCCGCTCTTGAAGCGCCAACGCAATGTGCGACTTCCCGATACCCGGCTCTCCGGCCAGCACCATCACGCAACCTTCGCCACGCTTGGCGTTTTGCCAGCGCCGCAACAGCAACTCAATTTCCTCTTCACGCCCGATGAGTGGTGTCAATTGGGTCTTGTGCTGCGCGTCGAAGCGGCTTTCCACTTCGCTTGTCCCTTGCACCTGCCAGGCCTGTATTGGATTCGTCCATCCTTTAAGCGCGACAGGGCCGAGATTGCGGCATTCGAAATGCCCCTCGGTGAGTCGGTGTGTGCTCTCGCAAATCAGCACGGTTCCCGGCTTGGCGAATGCCTGCAAGCGCGCAGCCAGGTTCGGCGTCTCGCCGACGACCGTCTGCTCCTTAGCATCTCCTTCGCCGGTCAAATCACCGACGACCACCACACCGGTAGCAATCCCGACGCGAACCTGTAGCCTGGTGCCTGCGTCCGTCTGGAGGCCAGCCACGGCGTCGACCAGCATCAGCCCCGCGCGTGTCGCCTGTTCAGCGTCATCCTCGTGCGCCTGGGGGTAGCCGAAATAGGCGAGCACGCCATCGCCCATATACCTCGCGATGACGCCCTCACTCCGGGTGATAACTTCCGAGATGCAAGCGTGATAGGCGCCGATGACCGCTCCCAAATCCTCCGGATCAAGGCGGACCGAAAGTGCCGACGAGCCCACCAGATCGCAAAAGACGACAGTAAGTTGGCGCCGCTCGGCGCCGTCCCGCGGCGCCGCTTTGGTGCCCGTTTGGGGCGGCCGTGGAACGTCCCCCTTAAGCTCCGAGATCGCCCGCAGCATCTTCCGCCGATGCCCAAGTAGGACGCCGAGATCCTTAAGATCCTGCTCTGTGAGATCGCGGACGACAGAAAGGTCGACGGCGTTCTCGGCGAAGCGCTGGGCGTACTCTCCCAAACCGATCGATGCTAGCCACTCTGCGATACCTGTCATGGCCCACCTATGGCGGATGGGGTGACAATAGCACGTCCTGGCGAATAGTGGACGCTGTCAAGTACGATCATTCCGGGCGAGGACATCCCCGGCACGGGGGGATGGTGCGAAAATGTCTTTGCGTTCCTGCAGCGCAACGCCGAACGCTCGGCGGCGTTCTTTGGCCTGCCGACCAAGCAGGTCGTGGAGTTCGGGACCGAGATCGAGATTTAGAGCATGATCCGGAAAAGTGGAAACCGGTTTTCCGAAAAGATCATGCTCAAACAAAAAGATAGAGCGGGATGACGATTCGAAGATAAGTCATCCTGCTCTAGGACGTGAACTCATCAACCGGTACCAACCCCGGATAGATGCCATTTTAATGAAGGCCAGGTGGTTGGCTGCGGGCCTGCCATACCGGCTTGCAACGCGCCTATACTCGTTCGCACCCATAAGCGGCGCGCCGCCAAAATGGAGCAGCACGGTCCATGCGAACGATGCGCGAGCGCGGTGCTCGGTAAACTACCGGCCGCAACGCATGGCTCGGGCGGCACCGTGTCAATCTACAGTCCAAGCATAGGCCCCAAGGACTGTTATGCTCGCCTGCAAGAAGGCGAGATAGTTTCGATGGGAAACTAAAAAGCCAAGGTGGATTAGTTCAAGCGAGGCATCCCATGACCTCTCTCTCGGCACGGATCTCGCTCGCGCGCCTCCATGAATAACCAAAGGCCGGAAGCCGCGGCCGCGCAGCGGGTGCCTTGCTTCCGGTCGGATGCCGTCCGAGCTATGAATCAATCGTAGGCGTGGCTTTGACATATCGGTTATCCAGGTTACACCTGAGTGTAATCATCGCTGGATGGACTAAACCATTGAACGGAGGTTTATCCGTACCTTGCATGTGGTCGAGAAGAATATACCTAGGTTTAGAATCGACCACTTGGCTACCGCCAACAACCTTGCTGAGTAGTTGAGGGCCCGGTTGATGCTCACCGCCCCAAAGATCATACTCCGCTTACGCGGCGTTGCGGCTTACGCGACATTGTGCGGTTTCGGGTGTCCTAATTCGTCAGCACGAGTGTCCCAATGAGCACCGTTCAGGACTCCACTCCCCGTTCCGTCCAACCTTATGATCGATCGGTTCGCTAAGTTCACTTTTCGGGCCGGAACAAATCCCGTATTGCCGCGATTGAACTCAGGCATGATAAATGAGGAACCGTCGTGACCGGCCGGCATTGTTTCGTATCTTGACGACGACGCCTCTCATGTTCGCTAACTCAGCACCCACCATCAGCTTGCTGCCGCCGGGACAAAGCGGCTGATTTAAATCGCAAACGGTTATTTTATTAGTCACTATAAGAGTGATGAGGCAGGTCAATTCACACGGAGAATGACCATGAGCGAGAACGGGACGCTATTTCCGAACATCTTGCAGCCAGCGGCCGCCTTGAAGGCCTATGCGCCGATGGGCGTCAAGTTCTGGGAGAACCAGGAAGCCGCGCTGAACGACTTCAAGCAATTTGCGGACGGTTGGTTTGCCCGGCGTCAAAAGGGCATGCACGCGGCGCTTGAAGCGGCCCAACATATTGGCAATGCCAAGTCGCCCTCCGACATGCTTCGGGAATACCAGAACTGGCTCACGCGAGAGATGGAAGTGCTTGCGGAGGATGGGAAAGCCTTTCAGCAAGAGGTGCTGCGGGCCGGAGCTCACCTGAGGGCGCAGCAGGAAGAGCAGCAACAAGCGCTAAGGGCCGCAGCTCACCCGAGCACACAGCCGGAAGAGCCAGAGACCGGCAAGCGCCGGACCGGCTAACTCTCCGGCGCGCCGACAGGCGATCCTCATTCTGAAGGAGCGCTGCGACAGCAGCGCGTCTCTAAGGATGGCCGCAAATTCGATGGTTCGAGACGCGCGCTGGACAACGCAAGCGTTGCCAGGAGAGCGCGCACCTCGCCATTAGGCAACGGCTAATCCGAGCTAGCCGCCGTTGCCGTTGCCGTTCTCGCCATTCTCGCCGTCGTCGCCGATGTGCTCGACCGAGACCACATGCTCGTCCTCAGCGGTGTCGAACACGATGACGCCCTGGGTGGAGCGGCCAGCGATGCGGATGCCTTCGACCGGGCAACGGATCAGTTGCCCCTTGTCGGTCACCAGCATGATCTGGTCGGAATCCTCGACCGGGAATGACGCCACGAGATGACCGTTGCGGTTGTTGACCGACATCGCGACGATGCCTTTGCCGCCGCGTCCGGTAGTGCGATATTCGAACGACGAGGTGCGCTTGCCGTAACCGTTAACGGACACCGTCAAGACCACCTGCTCCTGCGCAGACATCTCGACATAGCGCTCCTGGCTGAGCTGGATCGCGCCTGAGGTTTCCGCCGCGGCTTCCTCGCCCTCGGCGTCGACCGGCTCTTCAGACGTCGTCTCTCCGGCAACGGCGCGGCGCATCTTCAAATACGCGGACCGCTCATCCGAGGTCGCCTCGACATGGCGCAGGATCGACAGCGAGATCAGCTTGTCGCTGGCGGGCAGTGCTATGCCGCGCACGCCCATCGAGGTGCGGCCGGTGAAGACGCGCACATCGGTGACGGGGAAGCGGATGCACTGGCCGCCGGCCGCGGTCAGCAGCACGTCGTCGTGTTCGGTGCAGATCTGGACGTCGACGATCGCCTCGTCATCCTGGAGCTTCATCGCGATGATGCCGGAACGGCGCACGTCGACAAAATCCGACAGCTTGTTGCGGCGGACATTGCCGCCGGTGGTCGCAAACATCACGTCGAGATTGGCCCAGGAGCTTTCATCCTCGGGCAGCGGCATGATGGTGGTGATGCGTTCGCCCTGCTCCAGAGGCAGGATGTTGATCATGGCCTTGCCGCGCCCATTTGGCGGCGCCACCGGCAGCCGCCAGACCTTTTCCTTGTAGACCTGGCCGCGCGAAGAGAAGAACAGCACCGGCGTATGGGTCGAGGCCACGAACAGCCGGCTGACGAAATCCTCGTCACGGGTTTGCATGCCGGCGCGGCCTTTGCCGCCGCGGCGCTGGGCGCGATAGGCCGACAGCGGCACGCGCTTGACGTAGCCGGCATGCGACACCGTCACCACCATGTCCTCGCGCTGGATCAGGTCCTCGTCCTCGACCTCATTTTCCTGGTCGACAATCTCGGTTCTGCGCGGGGTAGCAAATTTCGATTTCACCTCGGCCAATTCGGCCTTGACGATCGCCTGCACCCGGGCACGTGATCCCAATATTTCGAGATAATCGGCGATTTCGACTGCCAGTTTATCGAGTTCCTCTGAAATTTCCTCACGCCCAAGCGCAGTCAGCCGCTGCAAACGCAGGTCGAGAATGGCCTTGGCCTGCTCGAACGACAGCCGCGCGGTCCCTTCCGAGGTCATGCGATGGCGGGGATCGTCGATCAGGGTGATCATGGTCTCGACATCCCTGGCCGGCCAGTCCCGCGACATCAGGGTGTCACGCGCCGTATTCGGATCGGGCGATGTCCTGATAACCCGGATCACCTCGTCGATATTGGCGACCGCAATCGCCAGGCCCACCAAAATATGGGCGCGGTCGCGGGCCTTGTTGAGCAGGAACTTGGTCCGGCGCGTGATAACTTGCTCCCGGAACGCCACGAACAGCGTCAGGAAGTCCTTCAGGTTCATCGTCTGCGGCCGGCCCTGGTCCAGCGCCAGCATATTCGCCGGAAAATTGGATTGCAGCGGCGTGAACCGATAGAGCTGGTTCAGCACTACGTCCGCCATCGCGTCGCGTTTCAGTTCGATGACCACGCGATAGCCGTCGCGATCGGATTCGTCGCGTAGCTCGGCGATGCCCTCGATCGTTTTCTCGCGGTGCAGCTCCCCGATCCGCGTGACCATAGTGGCCTTGTTCACCTGGTAGGGAATTTCCGTGATGATGATGGCTTCACGATCCTTGCGGATGGTGTCGATCTTGACCTTGCCGCGCATCACGATCGAGCCGCGGCCGAGATGATAGGCTGAGCGGATGCCCTGACGCCCCAGAATGATGCCACCGGTCGGGAAATCCGGTCCCGGGATGATTTTGACGAGATCGTCGATCGTGAGTGCGGGGTCGTCGATCAGCGCCACGCAGGCATCGATTACTTCACCTAGATTGTGTGGCGGGATGTTGGTCGCCATGCCGACGGCGATGCCGCCGGCGCCATTGACCAGGAGGTTTGGAAACTTCGCCGGAAGGACCGACGGCTCGGTTTCGGAATTGTCGTAATTGGGTTGGAAATCGACGGTGTCCTTGTCGATATCCCCCAGGACCTCCAGCGCCGACCGGCTCAGCCGAGCTTCGGTATATCGATACGCGGCAGGCGGATCGCCGTCGACGGAACCGAAATTGCCCTGACCGTCGATCAGCGGCACGCGCATGGAGAAATCCTGCGCCATCCGGACCATCGCGTCGTAAATCGACTGGTCGCCGTGCGGATGGTATTTACCGATGACGTCACCGACCACGCGCGCCGACTTGACGTATTTCTTGTCGGGCGTGTGGCCCTGTTCGTACATCGAATAGAGGATGCGGCGGTGCACCGGCTTGAGGCCGTCACGCGCGTCCGGCAGCGCCCGCGCCACGATCACGCTCATGGCGTAATCGAGGTAGGAGCGTTTCATCTCGTCGAGGATGGATACGGGACGAATATCCGACGGCGCCGGCGGCTCAGGCGGCTTCGTATCTTCAGGTTCAGACAAAGGGGGAATCCGGTCAGTTCTTGATCGGGAATCATATAGCGTATCGGGGGCTTCCAAACCACCCCTAACTCACCCAAGCGAGAGGTTTTTCCCTTCGTTTTTCCAGAGACTTACGGGGTAAGCGGCAGATCTTGGCGACGCTCTGAAAACGACCCGAAGAACCCGCCCTCCAAGCGCTCCGGACGAGGCCGAAAGTTCCGCGAAAATCGTGCCCGAACGGCCGCTCAATTGCCGCCGAACACCACGGCGTGCATGATCCGTCCCGGCAGCAACGTGAACAGGCCGGCGATCACCAGCGCACCGGCGAAGGTAAAGATCATTACGCGCCGGTGTCCCCTGACGTCGTGGCGATGCGCCCGCCACACCCCGAGCGGCAACACGACCAAGGTGAAGATCGACAGCAAATGGATCGGGCTCCAGGGGCCGAATGAGCGGATCTGGTGGATCCAGAACGAACTGACGGCCACAACCGCCATTAGCGCCACCCAGATCCAGCCAAGCGTCCGGTGGGGCAATGTGCCCTTCGGCGCCACCAACTGGATCACGCCGAGCCCAAAGGCCGCCATCGCCGCGAAGGCGTGCAGCGGGATTTGGGGAGCGGCATCAAGCAGTGGCGCCAGGCTCACGACAGATGTCCTGTTTGCGTTCTTGGATTTTACCCTCTGGATTGCGGCCGAAAGCGCCGAATTTCGGACGCTAATCGACCACACCTACTTCGCCCAATAGCTCCACCGAAGATCAGATATTTACAAGTATTTTTAATAATCTCGGTTCAACGCCTTAAGTTAAGCAAAAACATCAAGATCGAAACATAACTCAACAACGGGCACGGCGTCAGCCGCACCCGCCATTGACCTGTTTCTTCCCGCTCAGAACGGGATGTCGTCGTCCATGTCGCTGTTGCTGCGAGCGCCGGCCGCGACCGCGCGCCGGGGCGCCGGGCTGCTCGACGGGCCGCTGGAGCCGAAGTCTCCGCCGGAATCGTCGCCGCCGAAGCTGCCGCCACCGCCGCCGGCGCGGCCGTCCAACATGGTCAGCGTCGAGTTGAAGTTCTGCAACACCACTTCGGTCGAGTACTTCTCGACGCCGCTCTGGTCGGTCCATTTGCGGGTCTGCAGCTGGCCCTCGATATAAACCTTGGCGCCCTTCTTCAGATATTGCTCGGCGATCTTGCAAAGCCCTTCGCTGAAGATCACCACGCGATGCCACTCGGTCTTTTCCTTGCGCTCGCCGGTGTTCTTGTCGCGCCAGGTATCGGAGGTCGCGATCCGCAAATTCGCGATCGGCCGCCCATCCTGGGTCCGCTTGATTTCCGGATCGGCCCCGAGATTGCCAATCAGAATGACCTTATTCACACTTCCCGCCATCGCCGCTCTCCACTCTGGAATTACTGAACTTGAATTACTGGACTTGATGTCGCGCTCGCCCGTGCCGGCCTGAATTGGTGTGAGGCCGCGGGACCGCCGTCAGGCCGACCCTATACGCTCGCCGATCCGGCAAGCCTGACGATCCCCTGTCATCTCAGGGTTATCCACATATAGCATTCCGCGTCACAATGTTCCAGTTTTGTTCCCGAAAATGATCGCCGAGCAAATGGAATAAAATCAACCTCGGTATCATGGTGTGCACCGCCACAAAATCGCCGGTTTTTCAACCCGAAAAGTTCCCGCGAGTTCCGAAATAGCCTAAACAAATCATTAAGTTGAGGGCTATCAACTTGTCTCCTAACTGTTGCATTTCGGAGACGGCATTTTCGTTCAAATCGATTATTATTGACCTCGGAATTTGATGGGCCTCGCGGCGTAAATGCCCGAACGAAAGCGCCCCGGCATTACCGGGGCAAAAGCTGGAGAGTTAAAAATGAAGAAGTTTTTGCTGGGTACAGTTGGACTGATTGCCTTGGGCATGGCCTCTGCGCCCGCCTCGGCCGCGGATATGGCCGCGCGTCCGGTCTACAAGGCGCCACCCCCGATGGTCGCCCCGATCTATGACTGGAGCGGCTTCTACATCGGCGGTAACGGCGGCTGGGGAACGAGCCACAATTGCTGGGACAACACCACGGTGGGCGGCGCCTTCGTCGCGGCTGAGGGTTGCCATAACGCCGACGGCGGCACGGCCGGTGGCCAGATCGGCTACCGCTGGCAGGCTGGTCAGGCTGTGTTCGGTTTGGAAGCTCAGGGCAACTGGGCCGATTTCACTGGCTCCAATGTCAGCCTGGTGACCGGCGGACTCAACCGCACCAAGATCGATGCGTTCGGCCTGTTCACCGGCCAGATCGGCTACGCCTGGAACAACGCCCTGCTCTACGTGAAGGGTGGCGGCGCGGTGACCGATAACAAGAACAGCATCCTTTCGAACCCCGGCAACATCCTGTTCGCCAATACCGGTGACTACACCCGCTGGGGTGGCACGGTTGGTGCCGGCATCGAATTCGGCTTTGCGCCTAACTGGTCGGCCGGTGTCGAATACGACCATCTGTTCATGCAGGACGCCAACGTTGGCTTCGTCACCACTGGGGGCGCGCCCTTCGGCTTCGACAACACCCGTCAGGACGTCGACATGGTCACCGCCCGCATCAACTACCGGTTCGGCCCGACGATCGGCAAGTACGGATACTGATAACAGGTAGCGACAAACGATCTCAGCCAAAGCTGAGTCACCGAAAAGGCCGGCCTCGCGCCGGCCTTTTTATTTGCACGAGCGCCGGATCAAATGCCGCGTGCCAACTGCTGCCATCTCGCGATCCCGGCGCCCCGAAACCCGGGGCCACTTCGCTCGAAAACGTGATGGCCGCAACAAACCGTTGATGGTTTGCGCGCGGCACTGGAAATCGGGGCCCGTTCTTCCTACGTTCCAAGCGCACCCCTTGGCGTCGGCTTTCCGGATTTTCCTCCGATGGCGCGCCCGAACACGCATGCGCGTCTGGAATTGCCGGAATGGATGAAATCATCAAGGCCAAGCGCCAACAAAACGCCGGAAGCGGCTTGCGCGCCATCACCATTCGCGGCGCGCGCGAGCACAATCTCAAGAACGTCGACCTGGAAATTCCGCGCGACAAGCTTGTGGTGTTCACAGGGCTCTCCGGCTCCGGAAAATCCTCGCTCGCCTTCGACACGATTTATGCCGAGGGCCAGCGCCGCTACGTCGAGTCGCTGTCGGCCTATGCGCGCCAGTTCCTGGAGATGATGCAGAAGCCCGATGTCGACCAGATCGACGGGCTGTCGCCGGCGATTTCGATCGAGCAGAAGACCACCTCGAAAAATCCGCGCTCGACCGTCGGCACCGTCACCGAGATCTACGACTACATGCGCCTGCTATGGGCGCGGGTCGGCATTCCCTATTCGCCCGCGACCGGTCTGCCGATCGAGAGCCAGATCGTCTCGCAGATGGTCGACCGCGTGCTGGCGCTGCCCGAGGGCACACGGCTCTATCTGCTGGCGCCGGTGGTGCGCGGCCGCAAGGGCGAGTACCGCAAGGAACTCGCCGAATACCTCAAGAAGGGTTTTCAGCGGGTCAAGATCGACGGCGCTTTCCATGAGCTCGCCGAGGCGCCGACGCTCGACAAGAAATTCCCGCACGACATCGACGTCGTGGTCGACCGCATCGTGGTGCGGCCCGATATCGGCCAGCGGCTGGCGGAAAGCTTTGAGACCGCGTTGAAGCTCGCCGAGGGTCTCGCGGTGATCGAATATGCCGACGCGCCGGCGGCCGCGGCCGAGGAAAAGAAGTCCGACAAGAAGACCGCAAAGATCCACGACAAGAGCGGTCCGGAGCGGATTCTGTTCTCGGAGAAATTCGCCTGCCCGGTGTCCGGCTTCACCATTCCGGAAATCGAGCCCAGACTCTTCTCCTTCAACAACCCCTACGGCGCCTGCCCGGCCTGCGGCGGCCTCGGCGTCGAGCAGCATATCGACGAAGACCTCGTCATTCCAGACAAGGAGCTGAGCCTGCGCAAGGGCGCCATCGCACCGTGGGCGAAATCCTCGTCGCCCTATTACGTCCAGACCCTGACCGCACTCGGCAAGTTCTACAAATTCACGCTCGATACCAAATGGAAGGATCTGCCGAAGAAGACGCAGAACGCCATCCTGCACGGCTCCGGCGACGACGAAATCAAGTTCTCCTATGAAGACGGCGTGCGCTCCTACGACACCAAGAAGCCGTTCGAGGGCGTCATCACCAACATCAACCGCCGTTTTCGCGAGACCGACAGCGAATGGGCGCGCGAGGAACTGGCCAAGTATTTCTCCGACGTGCCCTGCGACGCCTGCCATGGCTACCGGCTCAAGCCGGAGGCGCTGTGCGTCAAGATCGGCGGCAAGCATATCGGCGAAATCTCGGAGCTTTCGGTGCGCCGCGCCGGCGAATGGTTCGAGACTGTGCCGAAGGTGCTCAACACCCAGCAGAACGAGATCGCCGCACGGGTGTTGAAGGAAATCCGCGAGCGGCTGTCGTTCCTGCTCGATGTCGGCCTCAATTATCTGACGCTGGCGCGCGCCTCGGGCACGCTGTCCGGAGGCGAAAGCCAGCGCATCCGCCTCGCGTCGCAGATCGGTTCGGGTCTGACCGGCGTGCTCTATGTGCTGGACGAGCCGTCGATAGGCCTGCACCAGCGCGATAACGCAAGACTTTTGGAAACGCTGAAGCGGCTGCGCGACCTCGGCAATACCGTGATCGTGGTCGAGCACGACGAGGACGCCATCCGGCTTGCCGATTATGTCGTCGACGTCGGCCCCGGCGCCGGCATGCACGGCGGCAACATCGTCGCTCAGGGCACGCCCTCCGACATCATGAACAATCCGAAGTCGCTGACCGGCAAATACCTCACCGGCGAATTGTCGGTCGAGGTGCCGGAACGGCGGCCGCCGAACCATCGCCGCACCATCAAGGTCGTCAACGCCCGCGGCAACAATCTGAAAAACGTCTCGGCGGAAATACCGCTGGGGCTGTTCACCTGCGTCACCGGCGTGTCCGGCGGCGGCAAGTCGACCTTGCTGATCGACACGCTCTACAAGGCGATTGCGCGCAAGCTCAACAACGCCAGCGAAGGCCCCGCCCCGCATGACCGCATCGAGGGTCTCGAGCACATCGACAAGATCATCGACATCGACCAGTCGCCGATCGGCCGCACCCCCCGCTCGAACCCCGCGACCTATACCGGCGCGTTCACGCCGATCCGCGAATGGTTCGCCGGCCTGCCCGAAGCCAAGGCCCGCGGCTACGAGCCCGGACGCTTCTCCTTCAACGTCAAGGGCGGCCGCTGCGAGGCCTGCCAGGGCGACGGCGTCATCAAGATCGAGATGCACTTTCTGCCCGACGTCTACGTCACCTGCGACGTCTGCAAGGGCAAGCGCTACAACCGCGAAACGCTGGAAGTGCTGTTCAAGGGCAAGTCGATCGCCGACGTGCTCGACATGACCGTCGAGGAAGCCGCCGAGTTCTTCAAGGCGGTGCCGCGCGTGCGCGAAACCTTCAAAACCCTGCACCGCGTCGGCCTCGACTACATCCATGTCGGCCAGCAGGCCACCACGCTGTCCGGCGGCGAAGCCCAGCGCGTCAAACTGGCAAAGGAACTGTCGAAGCGCGCGACCGGCCGCACGCTCTACATCCTCGACGAACCCACCACGGGGCTGCATTTCCACGACGTCAAGAAACTGCTGGAAGTGCTGCACGAGCTGGTGTCGCAAGGCAACACGGTCGTGGTGATCGAGCACAATCTCGAGGTGATTAAGACCGCCGATTGGGTCATCGACCTCGGCCCCGAAGGCGGCGACGGCGGCGGCGAAATCGTCGCCTGGGGCCCGCCGGAGGATATCGTCAAGGCACCGCGCAGCTACACCGGCAAGTTCCTGGCGCCGGTGCTGGCGAAGTCGGAAGTGCCGAGGAAGAAGCGCAGCAGCGGGGCGAGTGAAGCGGCGGAGTAGCCGTTACCTCGCGACAAATTCGATTACTGTTTCGCCTCGTTCCGCCGCACTATGGATTGCCGGTAGATTTTGCAAGATTTGCGAAATGAGCGTTCTGTTGTCGGTATTCCCAACTCGAACCCATACGATCACGGGGCCATCCGCGCGCGTCGCGCGGAGTTGAGGAAAGTCCCGATCCTTTGTGAGCAACGCGGCATTGCGAACGACGGCTTCATCCCAAATTTGCCGATCGGTGGCCGCCAACAAACCTATCTCCGCGACGTGAAGCGCCTGATCGCCTGCCTCGCGCAAAGCTCCAGCCAGCAAAGGCGGAAGCTGTGCGTCAACTAGAAAAAGCAACGCCTACTCCGCCGCAATAATGGGGTGGTCCGCCTGGCGTGCTGCAAAAGCCAAAACAGCGTCGATATCGGCGTTTTCCAGATAAGGATATTCTTCAAGAATCGTCTCTCGCGATTGACCCGCCGACAGCAGGTTCAAAATATCCGCAACAGTAATGCGCAGATTGCGAATGCAGGGCCGGCCGTGCATTCGATCCGCGTCGATCGTAATTCTTGCCAAAATATCCGACATTCGTCACCTTCGACGGCAAGCTTAGCAGATCCGACCGCCTTTGTCAGCGACCACGCCGCCCCATTCACTCCTCGATCGCCGCCTCCACAAACCCCTTCGGATCATCGCAGAACTCGCGCATGAGCTTGTGGTGATCCGTCTCCTTCACGGTCACCGGGTCCAGCCCGTATTTCGTCAGCCGCAGCAGTTGCGCGCCGGGATAGGCCATCAGCATCGGCGCATGCGTAGCCATGATGATCTGACAATGACCGATCTCGTCCATGCGACGCATTAGCTTGAGGAATTCGATCTGACGCGCGGGCGACAACGCGGATTCCGGTTCGTCAAAAATGAAGATGCCCTGGCGCTGGCAGCGCTCTTCGAAGAAGCGCAGGAAGCCCTCGCCGTGGGAATGGGAGAGGAAGTCTGGTTGAGTACTGTCGGGCACGCTTTCCATCGAGCGATTGGCCTCGTCCAGATATCTCGCGACCGAGAAAAAACTCTCCGCACGAAAGAACCACCCCTTGGTGATCTTGGGCAGCCAGCTCGCGCGAAGCGCTGTCGAAAGACTGCCGCCCATCTTCTCCAGCGCTTCGGAATGATCGACCGGCATGTAACCCTTGCCGCCGCCGGCTTCGTCATAGCCCGCAAGTACCGCGATGCCTTCCAGCAAGGTGGATTTTCCGGTCCCGTTTTCGCCGACGATGATGGTGATCGCGCGGTCAAAGCTCAGT
Organism: uncultured Alphaproteobacteria bacterium; assembly: GCA_963738105.1. Lineage (GTDB taxonomy): Bacteria > Pseudomonadota > Alphaproteobacteria > Rhizobiales > Xanthobacteraceae > Bradyrhizobium. The sequence goes on from CAVTWC010000029.1 coordinate 181,414, forward strand.
TCAAAATCGTCGCGCAGCAACGGCAGGCAAAACGGATAGGCCGCGCGGTCGGTGATCCGCGATGGCTCCAGCCAGACTCGCTTGAGATACGGCGCGGGCAAATTGATCGTGCGATTGCGTTTTGAGGCCATGCTTGCCAACCGCCGTTTTCACTCTGCTAGCGCCGCCTCGACAAAACCCTTCGGGTCATAACAAAACTCGCGCATCACCCTGAAATGGTCGGTCTGCTTGACGGTCACGGGCTCCAGCCCGTACTTCGACATCTGCAGCAGCCTCGCGCCCGGATCGGCCATCAGCATCGGCGAATGCGTGGCCATCACGATTTGACAGATCGTCGACTGCTCCATCTTCCGCATCAGTTTGAGGAATTCCATCTGCCGCGCCGGTGACAGCGCTGACTCCGGTTCGTCGAAGATGTAGATGCCTTGGCGTTGGCAGCGCTCTTGGAAGAAACGCAGGAACCCTTCGCCGTGCGAATGAGAGAGGTAATCGGGCCCCCCGGCCCCGCCGACCGCATCGAGATATCGCGCAACCGAAAAGAAACTCTCAGCCCGGAAGAACCAGCCATTGGTGATCTTGGGCAGCCAGCTTGCGCGCAGCGCACTGGAAAGCGTGCCGCCCATCACCTCGATCGCGTTCGAGTGATCGACCGGCATGTAACCCTAGCCGCCGCCGGCCTCGTCGTAGCCGGCTAGCACTGCGATGCCTTCCAGCAAAGTGGATTTGCCAGCGCCGTTCTCGCCCACGATGATGGTGATCGGGCTATCAAAGCTCAGTTCAAAATGATCGTTCAGGAACGGCAGGCAAAACGGGTAAGCCTTGCGATCGGCGATCAGCGACGGATCCAGCCAGAGCCGCCTGAGGTAAGGCGCCGGCACGTTGATCGGCTTATTCCGTCTTGCCATGCGCGCTTACCCCACAACGGACGCAGTCCGGCGCTTCAATCCCAGCTTAACTCTCTGCCATGGCTGAGCGAACGAAACAAGAACATTTTTAAGCGAACAGTCCATGCCCTCCTCCACCTACGCCGTCCTCGCGAATTGTGCCCGCATATTATCGGCACCAACAAGGAGAGCGAAGAAGTCTTGCTGGCCTGGCAATTCGCCGGCGAAAGCTCAGGCCCGCTACCGCAATGGCGATGCCTGAAGCTTGCCAATGTCAGAGACGCCCGTGCCCGCGACGGCCGCTGGCACGCGGGCGGCTCACACAAGACGACGCAGCGCTGCGTCACCGACATCGACCTTGATATCAATGTTCACGTGCGGAAATTGAGGTGGCGCCTTGCACCAGCGAGTAGCCCGCATGAGCGAAGCGATATGCGGGACCCTCGCGACCCGGATATCGCTCGCGCTCATCCGGGCTTCTGCGCTCAGCGTGCTTCGCCGGCGAATGACTGCTGCAGCGCCGACAATCGATCCAATGCGGCTTGCGTCAATGGACCCTTCTCGACTGCAGCCAGTGCGCCCTCGAATTGTTGCGGCGTCGCCAGACCGACCAGGATCGTGCCCATCGCCGGGTGCGAGATTGCAAACCGCGTGGCGGCTTCGGTCAGGCTGCCGGCAAAGCCTTCCTGGACCAGTGGCGCCAGGCGGCGGGCGCGATCGATATCGGCGTCATAGCTCATGGCGGAGCCGATCGGCTCCGGTGCCGGGCCCGCAATCGGGTGCCGCTCGGCCGAGCCCGATAACGCGCCGCCGGCCAGCACGCGGATGCCCACCACGCCGACGCCGGCGGCCTTGGTGTGATCGAACAAGCGCCGATAATCCTGCGCCGGATAGTTTTCCGGCAATTCGACCGCGGCAGACGGATTGAGCATGTTGTAGACGACCTGCGCGCTGTCGAAGGCGCCGGCATCGATCACCTGATGCAGCGCCGCAGTGTCGCCGACCGCCGTCATTCCGAGGAAACGAATTTTTCCCTGCTGGCGCAGCTGTTCGAACGCCGGCACCACATCGTCCAGCACCTGCCGAACGCTCAATGCCGTCCCGCCGCCCTGCGCGGTGACCGGATTGTGCAAATGGAAGATGTCGACCCGCTCGAGTCGCAGTCGTGCCAGGCTGCCTTCCAGCGACGTCGTGACGGTGTCGGCGATGCGGCCGAAATCGCTGGGGGGCACCCGGACCTTGGTGCCGACAACAGCGTTGGCCGGCTTCAGGTTTTGCAACACGCGGCCAAGGTTCTTTTCGGATTCGCCATCGCCGTATTGCACCGCGGTGTCGAAATAGTTGACGCCGGCCGCGATCGCCCGTGCGATGGTGCGCTCCTGCTCGGCAGGATCACCGCGCACCATAAATCCGCCCACCGCGCCGCAGCCGAAGCCGAACACCGAGAGCTGCAGTCCCGTGCGACCAAACACTCGCATTTGCATCGTTGTCTCCTCCGCTTGATGTCGATTATGCATCGCCGCGCCAGCACCTCAACCTGAATATTTTCCGATGTATTCATGCGCGAGCGCAACCCTTGTTCGCGCTCGCGACACCCGGGACCAAAGCGAATCCGGATGTCGCCGAGCCTATGATTGGGCGCCGATCCGTGCGACCGATTGGCTCATCCAGACACGCTTGCTTGCAATCTCCACATCGAAAATTTACAATTTTAAATTGTTTTGCCATGGGAGTATTTCATGCCCAGCAATTCAGTTATCGACCTGTCTCATCACAACGGGACCAGGCTTCGTTTCGACAAGGCCAAAGCCGACGGAATTCTCGGCGTAATCCAGAAAGCAACGCAGGGAGAGGCCTACGTTGACGCCACCTTCAAGAAAAACAAGGCCGCGGCGCTTGATGCGGGCTTGTTATTCGGCGCCTATCACTTCGGCACGGGATCAAACGGCGTGTCACAAGCGGAGCACTTTCTGGAAACCGTGTCTCCCGACGAGGACACTGTCATCGTCCTTGATTTCGAGGACAATCCAACCGGAAGCAGCATGACGCTGGAGGAGGCGCGTGCGTTCGTCACTCATGTCCACGACAAACTCGGACGGTGGCCTGGCTTTTACAGTGGCCACACGATCAAGCGAGCGTTGGGAACCACTATCGACCCAGTCCTGAAGAATTGCTGGTTCTGGCTTGCACAATACGGCCCAACGCCGGTCGTACCGCCCTGCTGGAACAGTTGGACCATGTGGCAATACACTGATGGCGGAGTCGGACCGCAGCCCCACACGGTGAAAGGAATTGGAGCTTGCGACCGCGATAAATACAACGGAACGGACACACAGTTGAAAAACTGGTGGGGAAATAGCCCGTTAAAGCGGCCGAGCAAACATGCCGCATGAGCGCTTGCTCGGCAGGAGTTATTCGGGCGAACCGAGTGGGCCGGAGCATTCGGGCGCTCTCTAAAGAGCGCCCGAGCATTGAACGGTAGCGCCGATTTATTCGCCGTGGTGTGATTTGATGGCCTGTTCAACTTCCCTTTTTACGGAGTCGAGGTTGAAGCTCGCTGACGCCTGCATGGGAGGAAACTCGATCGCCGTTTGCGCCAATCTCGCGACCTCCTGCTGAACAACAACGAACCGCCAGAACTCGCGGCCCATGAAATCATTCATGTAGCCTCCGCCGGCGTTGTTCAGGCTTTCACCCCGGGTTATCGGTGTCCGCTCAAACGGATCCTGGCGGATATTGATAATGGTAGGCATGTCGGTCGTGTCCTTCTCGCCCGGCCATCCGTACGGCTGCTGGAAGAACTGAAACTTGAAGTCATCGTGGCGAAGGGCACCGAGATGCGGACCGGCGAAATAGAAGATCTCGTGGCGGGCGGAAGGGCCCTTGCCCGTCAGCAGATCCATCTGATTGTAACCGTCGAGGTGGTTCTTGTAGGTGCGGCCTTCCAGCGTCACGCCCTTGAGCAGCTGGTCGGTAATGTTGGGATTGCCTGCCGCGGCCGTCAGGGTCGGCAACCAATCCAGCCCCGAGAAGATACCGTTCTCCACTGAACCCGGCTTGATATGACCAGGCCAACGAATGATGGCCGGCACGCGGAAGCCGCCTTCGTAGCTGGTCCCCTTGGTGGCCTTGAACGGGGTCATGCCGCCATCCGGCCAGGTGAAGACCTCTGCGCCGTTATCAGTCGTGAAGATGACGATGGTGTTGTTGGTCTCGCCGATGTCGTCGATATGCTTGAGCAAGGCGCCGACGCTGTCGTCGAGTTGCGCCATGCCGGCTTCCTCGAGACCGTAATTGGTATCGTGATTCTGCAGCGCCTTGTATTTCTGCGACAGGAACGTCCAGACGTGCATGCGGGTGGTGTTGTGCCAGACAAAGAACGGCTTGCCGTCGCGCTTGGCCTTGTCCATGAAGTCACTGGAGGATTTGACCAACACCTCGTCAAAAGTGGTCATGTCGTACTTCGGTTTCAGGAATGGCAGATCGTGCATGTTCGGTACGTTGGACATGTCAGCGAACGGCGGCAACGGCCCCTCGTCGACGATCCGTTGCTTGCCGATCTTGCCCCAGCGCGGCATCTCGGTCGGGTCGTCCTTGTCTGTCGCGTAACTATGGATCAGGCTGCGCGGGCCGTACTTGTTGTAGTAGTCCTGGTTGGCGGGGAACGAGTACCAGTACGGGTCTGACATCGCGTCGAGGTGATACAGATAACCGAAGAATTCATCGAAGCCGTGCACCGTCGGCAGATATTTGTTGAGATCTCCAAGGTGGTTCTTGCCGAACTGTCCGGTGGCGTAGCCGAGTGACCTCAGCACCGTGGCAAGCGTCACGGCTTGGTCAGGTATGCCAACATCGGCGCCGGCCTGACCGACAGTCGTGAGTCCCGTGCGGATTGGCAACTCGCCGGTAATGAAGTTGGCCCGTCCCGCCGTGCAGCTCGCTTCGGCGTAGTAGTCGGTGAACATCATGCCTTCAGACGCCAGCTTGTCGAGGTTTGGTGTTTTGCCCGACATCATTCCGCGGTGATAGGCGCCGATGTTGAACCAACCGACATCATCGCCCATGATAACGAGTATGTTGGGCTTCTGACCTGCCGCTTGCTGCGCTTGCACGGTTTGAATTGATGTCGCGGAGTGAAGTGCCGAAGCGGCGGCGAGCGCGGTGCCGCCAAGCAGCAAGTTGCGACGGTCGAGCAAGCGGTTTCCTCGCCTGGGCCGATTATCCTCCTCATGGGTGCGCGGCATTTGAGACTCCCTTTTTTGAAGAGACATGGGAATAATGCTCGAACACCGAATGCCGCAGGCTTCAATTGATCTAGATCAAAGGTCCGCCACGGATCATTTCTCAAAGGCGCGTTGCGCGTCCGGAATCGTATGTATCGGGCGCGACCGATCGAACGGTCTTCAAAAACGCCACCGATACAAACTCGCGGCCAGCGTCTGGCGTTCATTCGCATCAATCGAATCTGGCTGACCACGCCCGAGCTAGCCGACGAACAAGCGTCCTTTCCTGTCCCGACACAAATGTCGTTGGTGAAATGCGACGATGGTCACTCAGGTGATTTGCCTGTCCAGCCCCATTTGCAAAAATATTTCTATTCCCTTCCGACCCAAATCACCGGCTTATTCCATGCCGTCACATCCCCTGGAGGGGCGTATCGCGATCGTCACGAACGCGGGATGGGATGCGGTGGACGCGAAGGCGCTTTTGACGAACAGCGCTGATCGCGGACGGCGAAGTCGTGTGGTCCCGACGCCCCGGCGCTGGCGTCAAGTCTCGCGGAATTTTCCACGAGGCGACGGTGACAATCAAGCCGGTCACCGAGGAGAGCTCGAAGGAAACCGTAAAACCATTGCGCAGGGAAGGCCGGACTGCTTCCGCTGAACCTGTATGCTCGTGTGCGTCTTTCTGTCTGCCTTTGCACGCGAGACCGCGGGTGCAGCGCGCACCCGGTCTTCCCTGCGTCCCTCTTGGGATCGCACTGCACCCTCTCTTGAGGGTCGCCTGCTCCCCTCTTGGGGTAGCACTGCGCCCTTCATTTTTGTTGGGCCGATGATTGGCAAAACTCGGACGATCCATGTCGCGAGAATGCGGAGTCACATCTCAGCGTCATTGCGAGCGGAGCGAAGCAATCCAGAGCAACAAGCAGGACTGGATTGCTTCGTCGCAAACGCTCCTCGCAACGACGACAGCAAACTGCATTCGCTCGCCTCGATCCCCACCCCTAACCCCCATTTCCCTCATCCAGCGCCTCCAGCACCAGCTCCATCGTCATCAGCACCGGATTGTCACCACGCAACAGCCGGCCTTCGGCGAGGCCGCCGAGATAGTCGACCAGCGCAATATCGATCTCGGCTTCCAGCGAGGCGCCGGCCCCATGCGCGATGATACCGGAGCGGATCGCGAGTTCGGTCGCGAACGGCACCACGCTGCTTCCATCGGTGAACCGTGCGCCGATCGTGCTGCCGACGCCGCCATGGATGCGGGCGCGGAAAACGCCGTGTTGGCGGCAGAAGGTTTCCAGCGCGCCGGCAAAATCCTGGTTCGGTCGCAGCCGCAGCGCGAAGGCGCGGCTGGTGGTTTGCGGGTCGGCTCTATCATTCGGGACCGGTCCGAACAGTTTGAAATTGGTCTCGGGATCCGGCTCGACCACGAACAGCGCGCCGTCGATCCCGAACGCCTCGACCTCGAACGGTTCGGCAACCACCGTCTCCTCGGGCAGGATGTGGCCGCCATTGCTGCGGCCGTCTGCTTCGGTCCACAGCGCGTGGCAATGGAAGAACGGCGCACCGTCGCGAGCGCCCAACGTCATCGCGCCGATCTTGAGCCGCGTCACGCCAGCGGGCCTGAAAGTGTCGCTGTAAAATGCGGCGTTGGCGCCGGTCTTGGACAGCGCCGGCATCACATAGGCGAACGGCCCGAGCGCACCGCCCTTCATGTTCAGGGTGCCCCCAGCAAAACCCGCCGCCGCAAAACCCTGCCGCGCGGCTTCGAGCAATGGCAGCCCGGCCTCAAGCGTGAACGTGAACGCACGGCCCCGCCCCTCCACCCACTGGATACGTTCGGGCGCGGGAGGACCGGGTTGTTCGACGCTTCGCATTCAGTCGCTCTTTATCTTGATATTTTTGGACGGGTTTTCTTCACGCGAACCGGTATCCACTTCGCTCGAAAACGCTTTGGTGACATCCAGCAGCCCGCGCGCTTCCAGTTCGTCGCGCACCAGCCGCTTCGGAATTTTGCCATAGCCGGACTTCGGCAACGCCTCCCAAAAGAAAAACCGTTTCGGCATCTTGTAGCGCGGCACCTTTGGCGACAGGAATCCTGCTATCTCGGCTTCCGTCACCGACGCGCCGTCGCGCGGCACGCAGACGGCAATGCCGACTTCGCCCCACACCGGATCGGGGATGCCGAGCACCGCGACCTCACCGATCCCAGGATGAGTCAGGATCTTCTCCTCGACTTCGCGCGGATAGATGTTGGAGCCGCCCGAGATGTACATGTCGGAGGCGCGGCCGGTGATGTAGACAAAGCCTTCCTGGTCCATATGGCCGAGATCGCCGGTGCGGAACCAGCCGTCGCGAAACGCTTTCGCGTTGGCCTCCGGGTTGTCGTAATAGCCCGCGAACACGGCCGGCCCGATCACGCAGATCTCACCGGTCTCGAACGGTTTCAGTTCGCGGCCCTCATCGCTTTGGATCGAAACCTGCATGCCCGTGCGCTCAAAACCGCAGGAGCCGATCCGCGCCTGCGGGCCGTCCTCGGGGTCGTGCAGCTCAGGCGGCAGCACCGTGATGTTGCCCGTGACTTCGCCAAGCCCAAAATACTGCACCAGCACGCCGCCGAGCTTTTGCAAGGCGGCCTTCTGGTCCTCGCGGTACATGGGCGCGCCGGCGTAGATGACGTAACGCAGCGAGGAGTGATCGAAGCTATCGGCGGCAGGGTGCTCGACCATCATTTTCAGGATGGTCGGCACGGTAAAGATGTTGCTGACCCGATGCCGTTCGATCAGCCGGAACGCCTCGGCGATGTCGAATTTTTCCGACGGCAGCAGGATGGTCGGCACGCCCCTCGCCGTCTGCATCAGTTGATGCACGCCGGCGCCATGCGACAGTGGCGCCACCACCAGCGATGCATCGCGCTCGGTGGTGCCGGGCGTGAGGTCAGCGAGATGGTTGGTCACGACGAAAGCCATCTGGCCATGGGTCAGCACCGCCGCCTTGGAACGGCCCGTGGTGCCCGAGGTGAAGAAGAACCAGCAGGGATCGTCGTACTCGACCGCAATGTTTTCGAGATGGACACCCGCATGCGCCTTGATTGCTTCGGTCAGCGACGTCTCGCCGAACGAGCCGTCGCCGATCCGCCAGGTGAATTCAGGTCCCGATACCGCGGCGGCATGATCAGGAAAATCGCCGTGGCACAGGAACGCTTTCGCGCCGGAGGCGGTGGCGAGATAGGCCACTTCATCGGGCATCAGCCGGAAATTGGTGGGAACCCAGACCGCGCCGAGGCGAAAGGCCGCGAACATCGACCAGAACATCTCGTCGCCATTCTTGGAATGCACCAGGATACGGTCACCCTTGACGATGCCGCGCGCCGCGAGCGCTGCCGCCAGCGCCGAAACGTGGCCGTCGATCTCGCGCCAGTTCCACGATCTGTCGCCCCAGATGAAGCCCGGGCGGTCGCCGTGGCGACGCGCATTCTGGGTGACGAAATGCGCCAGATTCATTACCCGCCGCGACATCCTGTCCATGCCGCCGCGCGGCACGTTGGCCATGGTTGCGTTCACCACCCGCGCCTCACCGGCGGCCGACGAAAACGCCGGCGCCAAGCAGCACCAGGCCCACGACACCCGCAACGATGCCGTGCTTGGTGTGCACATGCGTGTCGCCCGCGATGTGGCCGGGGAAGAAGCCCGGCAGTTGATCGGCCGGCATCAGGAAATACACGGCGGCAACCACGAGCAGTACAACGCCAAGCACGGTCAGAACGAGTTTCATGAATGCTATCCTCCCAATGTGGACATACTATTGGCCGGTCCCGCCGGTCGCGTCCGTTCCGAAAACTGAAGCAGATTCAGACGCCGATGTTAATGGCCAAGCGTCGTCATTCCGGGGCGCGCGAAGCGCGAACCCGGAATCCATACTCCCCGCGGTGGTTATGGATTCCGGGCCCGCGCAAAAGAGGCGCGTCCCGGAATGACGACGCTAAGTACATCGCCCACCCCACAACACCCTTCACCTCACTCCCGTACCCTTGCAGCGCTGGCACTTCACGACATTGTCGCCCTTCTTGACCAGGCCCTTGCCTTCGCAATTCTTGCATTTCTGCTTCTTCTTGATGTTCGGGCCCTTATCATTGGCCATGCTAATCCCCTCCGTTATCGAACGCATCATCGCGATGGTGCGACACATTCTGCGTCAAACTACAGCATAAATGATTTGAGGACAGACATGATCTCCCGCCGAACCCTGATTTCGACCGGCCTCGCCGGCTTGCTTGCTGGCGCCGTCATGCGTCCCTCGATCGCCGCAGCCGCCTCCCCGAGCGATCCTGCAGCCATCATCACCGCGATCTATACCCGCGCGGCCAAGGGCAAGGGTGACGGCGGCGGCGCCTTCGTGATCGAGAACAAGGCGGCCAGAGCAAAATATCTGTCGAACGCGCTGATCGCGCTATGGGCCAAGGCGGACGCGCACACGCCAAAGGGCGATGTCGGCCCGGTCGATTTCGATCCCGTCACCAATTCTCAGGAACCCGACGTCAACTCGTTCAAGGTGGTCACCGAGAAGCTCGAGTCCGACAAGGCTGCGATCGCAGTCACCATCACAGGCGCGCGTCCGCGCACCAAGCCCGCCGATCAGGTCGTGCATTATGATTTCGTGCGGGATGGCGACAAATGGAAGATCGATGATATCAAGGGATCGGATGACGGCACGGCGTGGTCGATCCGCGGCTTGCTGGAGGAATCCCTGAAAACCTGATCGGAGCTGGCAAGAGAGCATGAGCGAAGTCGTCAACAACCCGGCGCATCAGCGTTACGAACTTGCGGTCGACGGCCATATCGCCGCGACCTATTACAAGATCAGTGATCGCGTCATCACCTTCATCCATACCGAAGTGCCGCCCGAACTCGGCGGCAAGGGCATTGGCTCGAAGCTGATCCGCGGCGCGCTCGATTCCGTGCGTGCCGATGGCTTGAAGGTGATTCCGCAATGCCCGTTCGTGAAGGCCTTTATCGAGAAGAATCCGGACTATCAGGATCTGCTCAAGGCATGATGCGGCCGGCTCGGTGGCGCTACGACTTCACACCGAGATCGCGCAGGCTGTCACGCGCGGAGTCGAGGTCGGGGCTCAGCTCAAGCGCTTTCCTGAAGTCCGCGATCGCGCCTTGCTTGTCGCCAAGCCGCATCCGGGCCTGGCCACGGTTGTTCCAGGAGTAGACGTCGGCCGGATCGTATTGCAGCGCCTTGTCGTAATCGGCCATGCCGCCCTTGTTGTCGCCCTGGTACAACCGGATCAGCGCACGATTGCGATAGCCGCGCGCATCTGTCGGCGCCAGTTTGGTCACTTCGCCGTAATCGGCGGCGGCACGGTCGAGCTGTTCGGAATCGCGGTAGGCGTTGCCGCGGTTGATGTAGGCGAGCACGTCGGGCGCAAGCTTGATCTGCATCGAATAGTCCTTGATCGCGTGCGCCATGTCGTGGCTGCGATAATAGAGATAGCCGCGATTGCCATAGGCGATCGCCAGTTGGGGATCGAGCTTGATGGCGGTGTTGAGATCGGCCATGGCGTGAACCATATCGCCCTTGACCAGCCAGGCGTTGCCGCGGTTGTTGAAGGCCAGCGCAAAGGAGGGGTCGAGACGGATCGCCTCGTTATAATCCGTCATGGCGCGATCGGTGTCGCCCCTGCCGGCATAGACCCGGCCGCGGTTGGCGTAGGAACAGGCGTAGGCCGGATCTATCCGGATCGCCTCGTCGAGGTCGGCCAGCGCGCGATCGAACTCCAGCCGTTCGGTCAGGCCTTCGCCGCGGTTGCAATAGGCGGCGACGAGCTTGCGGCCGGTCTCGAGCTTGGCGTCGATCACCGACGAACAGGCGTTCACCCGGTCGCTCGGCGCCGATGCGTTGGCAATGCAGACTTGCCAGCTTTGGTCGCCCTCGGCGTGGGCTGCCGGCGGCGCCGACAGCCACAACGCCGCGCCCAGCGTCAAGGTCCCGATCGGCAAAATATGCGTTTTCATCAATTCAGCTCCCAGCATGTTGTGCTTGGTCGCCGATTTGCATTGCCGGGTTCACCGCCATAAATGGTGAAGTGAATCCTGATTTTATGGAATGGGCATCATGGCCACAGGCAGCGTCCGCGATAACAAACCCCAACGCCGGTTCGAACTCGACGCCGAGGGCGCTGTGGCATTCGCCAATTATCGCCTGACGCCTGATGCGGTGATCATCACCCACACCGAGACGCCCCACGCGTTGCGTGGCCGCGGCATTGCGTCGGAGCTGGTCAAAGGCGCGCTCGAGCTGATCCGCGCCGACGGCCTGAAGGTGGTCGCCGGCTGCGGCTTTGTGGTCGATTACCTGCAGAAGCATCCGGAATATGCGGACCTGGAGGCATGACGTCGCCGCACCAGCAGCAACGACGTCAACAACCTCACACGATCCGGATCGACATATCCGGCAGGCCTTCGAGCTTGCACAAGAGTACATCGCCCTTCACGACCGGGCCGACATTTTCGGGAGTGCCGGAATAGATGATGTCGCCGGCCTTGAGCTCGAACGCTTCGGACAGTTTGGCGATCTGTTCGGCCACGCTCCAGGTCATGCGGTCGAGGTTGGAGTTCCTGCCGAACCGTGCCGTTGACGGCGAGCGAGATCGCGCCCTTGGTGAGATGGCCGACTTTGGCAACGGGGTGGATCGGGCCAAGAACCGCGGCGTGGTCAAAACTCTTGCCGATTTCCCACGGCTTCTTTTCAGCCGCCATGCCGTTCTGCAGATCGCGCCGCGTCATGTCGAGCCCGAGCGCGTAGCCATAGACGTGATCGAGCGCCTGCTCCGGCGAAATATTGGTGCCACCCGATTTCAGCGCCGCCACCAGTTCGACTTCGTGATGATAATTCTTGGTCAGCGACGGATAGGGATGATCCGCGACCGTGCCGACCGCGACGTTCTGGATCGCGTCGGTCGGCTTCTGGAAAAAGAACGGCGGCTCGCGGGTCGGATCGGAGCCGCGCTCGATCGCATGCGCAGCATAATTGCGCCCGATGCAGTAGATGCGGCGAACCGGAAAAACGTCGTTTTCGCCCACGATCGGGATCGTTATCGCCGGGACCGCGAAGATCGGCTTCGGGCCGGCCTGCGCCTCGGCCAGGCCGCTTTGCGTGGTGGCGCCAGCGAGCGCCAGCGCGCCGGTTGCAAGCAGGGTTCTGCGATCAACGGTATCCAAGGGCGTGCTCCTTTACGCGTTTCTTGTTTCGAGCGCGTGTCTAGACCGCGGCCCCGCGCCGGGCAAGGCATGCCAAAGTCGCAACAAAAAGGCCCGTGACGGTGCCGCGGGCCTTGATGTTGTTGGCTGGAAACGCCGGCTTGAACCGTTCGAGATCAGTGCTTGATCTCCGGCGGCAGCTTGCCGCCGTTGGCGGCGAGCTTGCCCATCACCTGCTTGTGCAGCCAGATGTTCATGCTCGCGGAATCGTTCATGTCGCCGGTGTAGCCGAGTTCCTTGGCCAGTTCCTTGCGCGCCGTCAGGCTGGAATCGATGCCGAGCGCCTTCATCAGGTCGACGATGGAGGTGCGCCATTCCAGCTTTTCACCCGACGCAGCCGCGGCCTTGTCGACGATCGCCGCCACGTCGACGCTTTGGGGCGGAGCGGCCGGTGCCGCCGAGGATCCGGCGCCGGCGGCCGCAGAGGCGCTACCCGGCGCAGACGCGCTGCCGGCCGGAGCCGCGCCGCCGGCAGGCGTTGCGCTGGCATGGCTGCCAAAGATCGCGCCCATGATTTTTCCGAAAATGCTCATCGCTTGCTCCAATCCATTTGATCGTATGACGGCCTGTACGACACACTCTTCCCGGCGGCCGCGGCACCGATGCCCATCGCGCACGAAGCTTAGTCGCCTGCCCTATGGTTGCCAATGCGGGAGCGCGGCAGCGGAACCAATCTAGCGGACGCGAAATGACGCAGGAATGACACCAATAATAGGCTTGCAAGTTTGCGCTGCGGCAACACCGAAGCGTGAGTGCTTATCCCGGCAATTGGGCGTAGCCTGACCGCTCAGTTCGCGACATGGCCAATTCGGTTTCCTGTCTTCGCGTCTGGCCTGCTCGTGATCGTTTCCGCAGACGGTTCGCTTGGCCCTGATCTGGGCGGCAAAAATGCGACCGCTGCAGCAAGGGAGACAACGACATGGCGACATCATACCCAAGCAGTGTCACCCCCGTGGGCACGCCGGATACCGTGGCGGCCCCTGTGGTCCGACGCATCGGCCTGTCCGACCTGCATCAGGCGTTGCGGCTCGGCTGGGAGGATTTCAAGGCGGTGCCCAGCCACGCCGTCATCCTGTGCGTGATCTATCCGGTGCTCGGATTGGTGCTGGCGCGCACCGTGCTCGGCTATTCGGTGTTGCCGCTGCTGTTTCCGCTGGCGGCCGGCTTTGCGCTGCTGGGCCCGTTCGCTGCTTTGGGCCTCTATGAGCTGAGCCGCCGTCGGGAAAACGGCGAGCCGGCGTCGGCCTGGCATGCGATCGACGTTCTGCGCTCGCCCTCATTCGGCGCCATGCTCGGGCTCGGCGTGCTGCTGCTGGCCCTGTTTGTGACCTGGATCGCGACCGCGCAGGCAATCTATGTCGCCGCGTTCGGCTATGAATCCGCAGCCGGAATTCCGGATTTCGCCAAGCGCGTGCTGACGACGCCGCAGGGCTGGTGGCTGATCGTGGCCGGCTGCAGCGTCGGCTTCCTGTTTGCCGTGGTGGCGTTGTGCATCAGCGTGGTTTCGTTCCCGTTGATGCTCGATCGGCACGCCGGCGCCGGCGACGCCATGGTGACGTCGCTTCGCGCGGTTGCCAAAAACCCGATACCGATGGCCGCATGGGGATTGATCGTCGCAGTACTGCTGGTCCTGGGGTCGCTGCCGTTCTTTCTTGGGCTTGCGGTCGTGATCCCCTTGCTCGGCCACGCCACCTGGCATCTCTATCGCGAGGTCATCGCACCCGATCCGAATCCGCGACCGATTCCGCCACGGCCGCAGCTTGAGCGGCGGTCGGCTGCGGATTTCCCAGCGGCCTTGTTCTCATGGCGGCGCAAAGACGGCGCGTAGCTCCCACAAACGGGGTACTCACGATTGGGGCCGCCGGTCGTCTGTCGACCGGCGGCCTCCTCGGTTAGCGGCGCCAATGTCGCATGCTGCTCATTGCACCGGCATCGGCTGGCCATGTTTTGGCCGCGCTTCCCACGGACATTTCGTGCTATGGAACCGTCTGTCCTCAACAGCGAATTGATCTCGGTGCGCGCTCTGCTCCCCTCTCGTATGGTTCTCTCGGCCCTGGCCGCCTGCGCCGTTTTGGCGGCATTGGTCGTCCCGGCTTCGGCCGCGGTCCCCTGTGGCGCCGGAAATTTTGACGCGTGGCTCGCCGACTTCAAAACCGACGCCGCCGCCAAGGGGATTTCCCAGGCGACCCTAACCTCCAGCCTGAACGGGGTGACGCTGGATAAAGCAGTCATTTCCCGCGACCACTCCCAAGCGGTGTTCAATCAAAGCTTTGAGGAGTTTTCCGGCCGCATGGTGCCGCCGCGGCTCACCCGCGGCAGCAATATGCTCAAGCAGTACGGCTCGGTCCTGAGCCGCGTCGAGCAGACTTACGGCGTGCCGGGCGAAGTGGTGGTGGCGATCTGGGGATTGGAAACGGATTTCGGCGTCAATATCGGAAAATTCCAGACGATCCGGTCACTGGCAACGCTGGCCTATGATTGCCGGCGATCCGACGAGTTCCGGGCGCAGCTGCTGGATGCGCTGCGCATCGTCGATCGCGGGGATATTGCGGCCAGCGAAATGCACGGCGCCTGGGCGGGCGAAATCGGCCAGACCCAGTTCATGCCATCGTCCTATCTCAAATATGCGGTCGATTTCGACAATAACGGCCGCCGCGATCTTCTGCGCAGCGCACCGGATGTCCTCGCATCCACGGCAAACTATCTTGCGTCCTACGGCTGGCAGCGCGGCAAGGGCTGGGAGCCGGGCAGTCCCAACTTCGCGGTGATCCAGCAATGGAACAAGAGTGAAGTCTACGCCAAGACGATCGGCTATTTCGCGACCCAGCTGTCGCGCGCGCCCTAGTCTGATTGCACCTGATTGGTCTGGTTGCGAGGAAGCTGCTGCGGCTTAGGGCCGATCGCTTCGCAACCGGCCCCCTGCCCCTGATGACGAATTACTTCGCCATGCCCGTGTGCATCGCCTTGCTCAGATGCATCGAGCAGGCGCCCATCTTGCCGTCGAGCATCGACGTCTGCGCAGCCGCGAGTTCCTTCTGCGCCATCATCTTGCCTTCACCATCAGCCATGGTCTCAATCATGGATTCCGTCTTCATCATGTTGTCGCCACTGCAGCCGGCCATATGAGCGGCGGATGCGGGCGCTACTGCGAGGATAACGGCGGCCATTGCGGTCGCTCCGAGTAACTTATTGATCATGTTACTTTCCTTGTTTCTATAGAACAGATCCAACGCCATTGCTGGAATTTGTGGAATAACTGATCGCCGATTGCGCGAAGCTTTCGGAATGAATTTTGCGCGATAAATTTGTGATCGACGCACAGCGCAGAGCGTTATGCGAAACACCGGTTTTCCATTACAACCTCGTAATCAAGTCGCGTGCATCGACGCGCGATCGCAGCCTGATCGCGATCTCGAATCCCGGGGCGATTTGTTGATCAAGTGGCCACGGAGTACGACGCCATCGGCGGCAAAGACTTCATTTTGATTTTGCCGGTCCTGAAGTTATCCCCTGCCGCCCATGCCGATTCGCAGCCCGACGAACGCAGCAATTGTTCCGCTGCGCCGGTCAGCGGCGAGCTAGAGCAGAGCGCCGCGGCGGTCGCTGGGTTGGCGCCGTTTCTCGCGAAGCTTGGAGGTGGTCGATTGGCGCCAGCGGTGAACCGGTTGGTGTCGCCTCTTGACCAGACACAAATGCCTTCGGAGTTCCGCACGGTAGATGAATGCAAACGTCCTACTCGTGTGGTACCCTCATACCACAATGATGATTTCAGGTTCACTCTATCGATATCGCATGCGATTATCGCATGAGGTAAAATCCGAATCAGGCCGTGGTAGAGGATTGTTCCCGTCAATCCCCCTTGAACAGCAGCGCCTGATGACCATTTTAGGTGGTGACAGGATGTATGTTCCGCTTGCGGCAATCCCGCTGTTTTACGGGCTTTTCCGAGACCAGAGGTGACTCGACCGGTGCTCTGGATGCTCGCTTGGACAGCCCTGCTGATCGGTTAATCACTTCTTACCTTTGGCATGCGTTTTCGGCTTAGCTGCATCGCAACATTTGAACTGCTGCACTGCGATATCTTGTCCTATATTCATTTCAACGATGAGGCTTCCCTCCAAGGGCTGAATTGGAACTACGAAGGAGAATACCATGTTGCTCTCGCTCATCCGCATGATCCAGGCTTTCCGGGACTATCAGCGCAATGTCAGCGAACTGGCCCAGCTTAGCGATCGCGAACTGGCCGATATCGGCTTGGATCGCTCGGACATTCCGCGCGTGGCAGCCGGTACCTATAACGGCTGATACGCCGTCAAGCTGACTGACGAACGGATAACGCCCGCGTCACCGCGGGCGTTGTCGTGTCTGCCATCAGCGCATTCCACTGCGGCGGAAAAAGCGCTAACCCTGCGCGATGACTGGCATCAAATCACCCCCTGAACCCGTGCACATCGTCGGCGCGGGCCTCGCCGGCTCGGAAGCCGCCTGGCAGGTCGCCCAGGCGGGCGTCCCGGTCGTCCTGCACGAAATGCGTCCTGTCAGAATGACCGAGGCCCATCGCACCGAGGGCCTTGCCGAGCTCGTCTGCTCCAATTCGTTTCGCTCTGACGACGCGGCCAACAACGCCGTCGGGCTGCTGCATGCCGAAATGCGCAGGCTCGATTCGCTGATCATGCGGTGCGCCGACGCCAATCAGGTGCCGGCCGGCGGCGCGCTGGCGGTCGACCGCGACGGCTTCTCCGCGGCCGTGACCAAGGCGCTGCAGGACCATCCGCTGATCGCTATCCAACGCGCCGAGATCGCAGGCTTGCCGCCGGCCGATTGGGACAATGTCATCGTCGCTACCGGCCCCCTCACCTCCGCGCCGCTGGCGGACGCAATTCGCGAACTCACGGATGAAAACGCGCTGGCGTTCTTTGATGCGATCGCGCCGATCGTGCACAAGGATTCCATCGACATGTCGGTGGCGTGGTTTCAGTCGCGCTATGACAAGGTCGGTCCCGGTGGCACGGGCGCCGATTACATCAATTGCCCGATGACCAAGGAGCAGTATGACGGCTTCGTCGCAGCGCTCGTGTCCGGCGAAAAGACCGATTTCAAGGAGTGGGAAACCAACACGCCCTATTTCGACGGCTGCCTGCCGATCGAAGTGATGGCCGAGCGTGGCCCCGAGACCTTGCGTCACGGCCCAATGAAGCCGGTCGGGCTGACCAACCCGCACGACCCGACCGTGAAGGCCTACGCCATCGTGCAATTGCGCCAGGACAACAAACTGGGCACGCTCTACAACATCGTGGGTTTTCAAACCAAGTTGAAGCACGGCGCGCAGCAGCGCGTGTTCCGCAGCATTCCCGGGCTCGAGAAGGCCGAATTCGCCCGGCTTGGCGGACTGCATCGCAACACCTTCCTGAATTCACCGAAACTGCTGGACCCGCAGTTACGGCTGCGCGCCGACCCGCGGCTGCGCTTCGCCGGCCAGATGACCGGCTGCGAGGGCTATGTGGAATCCGCGAGCGTCGGCCTGATGGCCGGCCTCTATGCCGCGGCCGATGCCCGTGCGATGGCGCTGGCACCGCCGCCGGCGACGACCGCGCTGGGATCGCTGCTCGGACACATCACCGGCGGCCATATCGAGACCATCGATGCCGGCCCGCGCTCGTTCCAGCCGATGAACATCAATTTCGGCCTGTTTCCACCGCTCGCCAATCCGCCGACCAAAAAGCCCGATGGGACGCGGTTGCGCGGCAACGAAAAGACGGTTGCGAAGAAACAGGCGATCAGCGCCCGCGCGCTGGCCGATCTCGATCGCTGGATCGCGGACAGCCTGCGCGTTCAGGCCGCGGCGTGAGACGTTCATGAGCCTGCCCCAAGACGATGCTGCCGTGCTGTCGGCGCGATGGACCGAAGGCGTCCTGCTCAAGCGCGACGTGTTTTCGACCGTCGAGCGTGGCCGCTTTCGCAGCGATAACGGCGAAGTCGATGCCGTGCTGCGGCGGCTCGATCAGGTGCCGTGGTGGTCCTATATCCCCGCGCGCCATCTGTTCGCCCGCGAGCGCCGCGCGCTAACCCTGGCGCGCGACCTGCATGTCGGGCCGGAGCTGCTATGGGCCGGCCGGCGAGCACTGGTGCGCGGCTTCATCAACGGCGTCGCGCTTCATCAGGCCAAGCCAATCGGTGACGTCGCCTATTTCCGTTCCGCCAAGCTCGCGCTGCGCAAGCTGCACCGTGCCGGCATCTGCCACAACGACCTCGCCAAGGAACAGAACTGGCTGCGCGGCAACGACGGGCGGGCCTATGTCACCGACTTTCAACTTGCGGCCTGCTTCAAGACACGGAGCCGGCTGTTTCGGATCGCCGCCTATGAGGATCTCCGGCATCTGTTGAAACACAAGCGAAGTTACGCGCCGGACGCGCTGACGCCAAAAGAGCGCAAGATCCTGGCGCGCAAATCGTTCGTGGCACGGGTATGGCTTGCGACCGGCAAGAAAGTTTACCGCGCCATCACCCGAGGCCTGTTCAACTTCACCGATCGCGAAGGCGGCGGCCGGCGGCTGGTCAACGATGCTCCGGTTCTGGTCGACCTCATCCGGCGAAATCCCGATGTGCGCGACACCGCGATCGTTGCCTTTGCCGACCGGCGCAGCGGCGTCGGACTATATGCCTTCGTCGAGGCCGACCGAACCGCGCTGGAAAGCCAACTGCGTGATGAACTGACCGCGGCCAAGGGGCCCAAGCCGCCGGAGCATATCCAGGTGGTGCAGGCCCTGCCGCGTGACCGCGACGGCAAACCGCGTACCGAGATCCTGCAGCTGGTGGCGATGAATCAGGTCGACCTGATCGAGCCGATGATGGCGAGCGATACCGACCGTGCGTTTCTGAAAGACATCCTGGAGCAGCGCAAGAACTTGCGCGACCGGTTCAATTTCGAAACGGCCGATCATGCGCCATCGTCGTAGGCGCCGCACGACTTGAGTACCGTCGTCATCATCCGCGAAAGCGGATGATCCAGTAATCCAGAGCGATCGCTATGGAGCCGAGAGTGCGCAGCGTACTGGATACCCGCCTCCGCGGGTATGGCGACTTTTGGCAAAGTCAGGCCATGCACAAGGCTCGCTGCGAAGTACGAGCGCTCGTGGTCATGCGACGCTCACCGCCCCGTAATCACGACGAATCAGAATCGTCCCGAACGTGATGCTCGCCACAGTGTCCAAAGAGTCCGTAACCGTGAGGCAGGCTGCCACATGAAGACATCGCTGTCGGCACGCGACATGCGCTCGATGTCGCGGCGAACCTGCGCGAGCGGCAGGAAGACCGGACGGACATCCGGCGGTACGGCGTGCATCAGCGCCATCGCGGTCGCCAGATGTTCGCGTGCTTCGCCGATCAGTTGGTCGAGCGCCGTTCTGAGTTTGGGGATCTGCCTACCGGCGAACACCTCGTCCATCCCGATGCCGTGCTGTTGCAACAATTGCTGCGGCACGAACAATTGCCGCCGCGACGCGTCAAACGGCAGCGCGGCCATTACCTGCGTTATGCCCTGTGCCAGCCCGGCATGGCGTGCGAGGTGATCGATCGCCTCCGAATGCCAGCCGGCGACCCGGGCCGCGAGCGAAAACAGCGCCGAGGAGGTTTCGTTGATATAGCCTTCCAGCGCCGCCATGGTCGGCATCGGATCGTTGTAGAGATCGAACTGGTGTTCCTCGATCAGTCGCGACAGCGGCTCGACCGGGAGCCGCGCGCTGCGGATTGCGAGCAGTAATTCGGCCGCGACCGGATTGCCTTCAACTCCGCCATGGCCGGCACCCGCGAGCATATCGGTCCACCATTGCAGGCGCATTTCGCCTGCCAGCGCCTGGCTGACGTGCATCCGTACCCGCGAAATCTCGACATTGAAGGCGTAGAGCGCCAGCAGCGCGCGGCGCTGACCCGACGGCACAAACAGCGTCGACGCGTAGCGGGTGAAGTCATGGACCCGGACCAGTTCGGCACAGAATCCGGGGGCGTCCTTATCGGTCGTCGCCTCGCTCATGGCACCGCGATCAGCGCCGCCGCGACGCGCCGCCGCTCGCCCAGCATGATGTTGTAGGTGCGGATGGCGGGGCCGGTCTGCATCGCGTCCAGCACTACCCTGACCGCGCGCAGCGCCTCACGCAGCGCCGGCGGTGGCAGCCAGACGCCGGTGCCGGTGCCGACAATCAGGGTATCGATACTGTTGGCGGCGGCGAAAACCCGCTCCAGCGAATATCGATCGATCTGCTCCGGTTTCGTGACCGGCCAGGCCCAGATCGCATCCGGCAGGCACAGCAGCGAACCGCGGTGCGACATATCGTCGAAGGCAAACCCGCCTTTGCCGTAGGCCTCGATCGGCGCCGATCTCGGGAGATGCGGGGCGTCCGAGCGGTTGGGCATCGTTACTTCTTCTTCGTGGACTCATCCGGCGCGTCGGCCCGGTGATCGCCGACGCCGAGATAGATCAGGATGGGGGCTGCGATGAAGATCGAGGTGTAGGTGCCGACCAGCACCACGCCGAACATCATCACGGCGGTGAAGCTGTGAATGGCGTTGCCGCCGAACAGCAGCAGCGCCAGCAGTGCCAGGGTCACCGTGACGTGGGTGATGATCGAGCGCGACAGCGTCGAATTGATCGATTCATTGAGCAGTTCCGGCATCGGCATTTTCTTGTAGCGCCGCAGCATTTCCCGGATCCGGTCATAGATCACGACCGTATCGTTCAGGGAGTAACCCAGGATCGTCAGCAGCGCCGCAATACTGGTGAGATCGAAATCGACCTGCGAGATCGACATGAAGCCGATCGTCAGCACGATGTCGTGGACGTTGGCGATCATGGCGCCCAACGCGAACTGCCATTCGAACCGGAACCAGAGATAGATCAGAATGGAGAAGATCGCGAGCATCAGGCCGAGCATGCCGTAGGCCAGCAATTCGCCGGATACCCGCGGCCCGACCACTTCGACGCGGCGGTAATCGACGCTATCGCCGAGCGCGCCTCGAACCTTCTGCACCGCGCCTTGCTGCGCGGCATCGCCGCCGGGCTGTTCGGCCACCCTGATCAGGACTTCGGAAGGACCGCCGAACTGCTGCAACTGGACGTCGCCCAAGCCGAGATTGTTCAGCAATGTGCGCATTGCGCCGATATCGGCGGTGCCCGACTTGGCCTGCACTTCCAGCAGTGTGCCGCCCTTGAAATCGATGCCGAAGTTCAGCCCGTGGGTGAAGAACAGCGTGATCGCGACAATCGACAGCGCCGCCGAAATCGGGAAGCTGATGCGGCGGAAACGCGTGAAGTCGAAATGCGTGTTGTCCGGAACAATCCGCAGCGACGGCAGCCAGCCGAAGCAGCTGACGACCGTCAGCACGACGATAAGGGCGCCCAGCCCCAGGAGAACGAAATGTGTCACGACCGGCTCCGCCTTATCAAATGGGCACGCTTTGCGGCCGCTTCCATCGTACCCAGCTCGCAACAATCAACCGGGTCAGCGTAAACGCGGTAAAGACCGTGGTGATGATACCGATACCGAGCGTTACGGCAAAGCCGCGCACCGGCCCGGTGCCGATGTAGAACAGCACCGCGGCAGCGATGAAGGTGGTGATGTTGGAATTGAGAATCGTCGACAGCGCGCGCTTGAAGCCGGCGTCGATCGCGGAAATCGCGGTGCGCCCGCCCCGCAACTCTTCCCGGATACGCTCATAGATCAGCACGTTGGAGTCAACGGCGATACCGACCGTGAGTACGATGCCCGCGATGCCCGGAAGCGTCAGGGTCGCATTCAGCAGCGACAGCACGCCGAAGATCATCGCGACGTTGACGGCGACCGCGATGTTGGCGAACACGCCGAACAGCCGGTAGGTCAGCAGCATGAACACGATGACCATGATCGAGCCGACATAGGCTGCGAGTTCGCCCTTCTCGATCGAAGTCCTGGCCGAGCCCCGGGCCCACGGTGCGCTGTTCGATCACGGTCAGCGGTGCCGGCAGCGCGCCGGCGCGCAGCAGGATGGCAAGGTCGTTGGCGGCCTGCACCGTGAAATTGCCGGAGATCTGGCCGGAGCCGCCGGTGATCGGTTCACGAATGACGGGCGCCGAGATCACCTTGTTATCCAGCACGATCGCAAAGGGCTGCCCGACATTCTCCGACGTCGCCTGCGAGAATTTGCGCGAGCCCGAGGTATTGAAGCGGAAGCTGACGATCGGCTCGCTTGTGCGCTGGTCGAAGCCCGGCTGCGCGTCGGTCAGATCGCCGCCGGAGACCAAAACCTGCTTTTTGACGACATAGGGTGGATGTCCCGGTTCCGTGCTTGGCAACAGTTCCGAATCCGGCGGTAGACGGCCCGCGGCCGCCTGGTCCGGCGAAACCGTGGTGTCGACCATGCGGAAATCCATCTTGGCGGTCTTGCCGACCAGCTCGATCAATCGCGAGGGATCGCCGAGACCGGGCACCTGCAACAGAATTCGATCGGTGCCCTGGCGCTGGATCAGCGGCTCAACGGTGCCGAGTTCGTTGACGCGGCGCTCGACGATCTGGATCGATTGCTCGATCGCCTGCCTTACGCGGTCGGTGATCGCGGCTTGCGGCACGGTCAGACGTATGATCCCGCCGCCGGCATCGCTGACTTCCAGGCTGCGCTGGCCGCTGGAGCCGAGCAACCCGCCAAGCGGCTGCGACAGGTCGCGCAGTTTGCTGAGCGCTGTCTGCTGATCGGTGTCCTTGGTAATGCGGACCTCGACGCTGTCGCCCTTGGTGGCGAGGCCGGTGTAGCCGATTTTGGCCTCGCGCAGGGTGCGGCGCACGTCATCGCGAACCTGATCGAGTTTTTCCTTTTTGACGTAATTGGAATCGACCTCGAGCAGCAGATAGGAGCCGCCCTGCAAATCGAGGCCCAGCACCAGATGGCGCTGCGCCCATACCGGCCAGGTTTTTACCCGGGCCTCAGGGAAGAAATTCGGAACGGCGCAAAGGCACACCACCAGCGCGGTCAGGATGATCGCCAGCGCCTTCCACCGCGTGAAATACAACATCGAGTTAACCCGTCAGATTCTGGCAGATTTGAGAATGTGCGCCGTTACCGGAAAACGCGCTAACTCGCCGAGGAATCTTCCTTGGAAGTGTCAGCCTTTTCCTTGGCCGGTTCGCCTTTGGCGCGCACGCCCGAAATCATCTGCCGCATTTGCCGAACGCGGACCCCGTCGGAGATTTCGAATTCAATCTGGTCGTCATCGACGACCTTAGTGACCTTGCCGACCAGGCCGCCGGTCGTGACCACGGTATCGCCGCGGCGGATGTTCTTCACGAGTTCGGCATGATCCTTCACCTTCTTCTGCTGCGGCCGCAGAATCAGGAAGTACATGATCACAAAGATCAGCGCGAACGGCAGCAACGACATCAACATGCTGTTGGTGTCGCCGCTCGCTCCGGCCTGGGCAAACGCAGGAGTAATCAGCATTCGGACGATCCTCGTGAAACGGGAATAGACCGGCAACGCATTGGCGTCAGGCCGGTCCGGGCAAATTCGGCGGGACTATAGCGGCCGCGGTCCCAATTGCAACGCCGCCCGAGCGGTCATTTGCCCTTCCTTTGAGGCGCTTGCGGCCTCTCCAAAGGCTCGATATGGGTGCGTTATCAGGAACCCCAAAAATGTCAAAAAAAGCCCAAAAAACAACCCCTCGTGCTGCCTCCAGGCCAGCCGCGCGCAAGCCGGCGGCACCAGCGGCAAAACGCCCTGCGTCACCGCCAAAGCCCGGCACCGACGAGAGGATCGCGCGTTCGCTCGAAGCCATCGTGGCGCACCTGTCGGCGGCCTCGCCCGTATCCGATAAGTCCGACCCGTTTGAGCGTGCGGATGCCTTTGTCTGGCACCCCAACGGACAGCTTTCGCCGGTGCCGCGCGTCAGCCGCGTCGAGATCGGCCTGCTCAAGGGCATCGATCGGATGCGCGATATCCTGATCGAGAATACCGAGCGCTTTTCCAACGGCCTGCCTGCCAACAACGCGCTGCTCTGGGGCGCACGCGGCATGGGCAAGTCGTCGCTGGTGAAGGCCGCGCATGCCAGCATCAATGCCGGCCGCAAGCCGGCGGATCGCTTGAAGCTGATCGAGATTCACCGCGAGGACATCGAGAGCCTGCCGCAGTTGATGGACCTGCTGCGCAGCTCCAGCTTCCACTTCATCGTGTTCTGCGACGATTTGTCGTTTGACGGCAATGACGCCTCCTACAAATCGCTCAAGGCGGTGCTGGACGGCGGCATCGAGGGACGGCCCGACAACGTCATCCTGTACGCCACTTCAAACCGCCGCCATTTGCTGGCGCGCGAGATGATCGAAAACGAGCGCTCCACCGCGATCAATCCCGGCGAGGCGGTCGAGGAAAAAGTTTCCCTGTCCGATCGTTTCGGCCTGTGGCTCGGCTTCCATCGCTGCAGCCAGGACGAATACCTGGCGATGGTGAAGGGCTATTGCAGCCATTTCGGCATCAAGATCGGCGAAGACGAACTTGAGCGCGAGGCGCTGGAATGGTCGACCACGCGCGGCTCGCGTTCCGGCCGCGTCGCCTGGCAGTTCACGCAGGAATTGGCGGGACGGCTCGGCGTGAAGATGACGGCAAAGGAAGCGTAAAACGAAATCGCCCGCTTTCGCGGGCGACGACCGGTTGTATTCGGCAACGCTGCGGCTCAGGCCCCGTTGAGGAACTGAAGCGGGTCAACCGGTGACGACCCCTTGCGGATCTCGAAGTGCAGTTGCGGAGATTGCACCTCACCCGATTGCCCCGATTTGGCAATGACCTGACCGCGCTTGATCGTGTCACCGCGCTTCACCATCAGCTCACTCGCATGGGCATATGCGGTGACGTAGCCGTTGGAGTGCCGGATCAGAACCAGATTGCCGTAACCCTTGAGCTCATTTCCCGAATAGGCGACGACGCCGTCGTCGGCTGCCTTGATTGGCGTGCCTTCCGGCACCGCAAGGTTGATGCCGTCGTTGGACTTGCCGTTGGACTTGGCGCCATAGGCCGTGATCACCTTGCCGCGCGCCGGCCAGCGGAACGTCGGCACCGCCCCGGTCGCCTCGGCAGCCTTGACCGGAGACTCGATGGCGGGCTCTTCGGGGTTCGGCGCAGCCTGCGCCAGCCGGGCTTTTTGCTGAGTGTCGACCGCAGCCACCTTGGTCACGGGCGGAACGGGCGCTGCCGCGACCGGCTGGACTGCGGCAACCGCCACAGGCGCCGCCGGCACTGCTGCGGCAACCGCTTTGTGGCCCGGCACCACAAGCTTGGTGCCGAGGCTGAGCTTGGCCGAGGGATTTAGGTTGTTGGCTTTGGCCAACTCCGGCACCGACACGTGGTTGTGGCGCGCGATGCTGAGCAACGTATCGCCGTGGCCGACGACATGGACGCTCGGTGCCGCCGCCACGGCAACCGGCTTGACCGCCGGCGCGGCCGGCACAGGGGCTGAGGCAGCCACGGCCGCGGCCGGATGTGGAATGACCAATTGCTGGCCCGGCGACAACGCGCGCGGACCCTTGTAGCCATTGGCCTGCATGATCGCGGCGGGCGAGACGTTGTAACGGCGCGACAGGATTTCGAGCGTGTCGCTGGTGCCGACGATGATCTTGGTGCCGCCCTGCATCGGCGGATGTACTGCCGCGACCGAGCGCGGTGCAACGCTGCCGGTGGTTTCAAGCGGCTGACGGGTGGGCGGCAAATACGAGCCAACGCCGCGCCCGCCGCCGGAAACACCGGTGTCGGCGGACGGCCGGGCCGCATAGGATTGCGGCGCGGAGATCGGCGGCGGCAAGGCCGCGGACTGATATTGCTGCTGATGCGGCGCCTGCGGCCGCGCATATTGCGGCAACTCGCGGCGCTCGACAGCTGGCGCCACCGTACCGGTGGCCTCCGGCTGGGTATCAAAAGGATTGGAAAAAGAGCTCTGCGACAGCCGCGTTGACATGTCGGCGCTGCAGCCGGCAAAACCAATCGACATCAGCGCCAGTGCCGCGACCTGCGGAACGCGGCGCGAGTAAAGCAACTCGACGACACGGGACATGGTTACTCACTCGTACGCAACTAAATACTGAATTGAGTAAACACGTTCCCAGTAAACAACCGCTTAACCCTGCGAATAAGATATTGGCGGGACCAGCCTATCCGGGTTTTTACAGTTCGCGGGCGATGCCCGGCAGCGCCGGCACGAACCGCACGTCCACCAGCTCCCGGCGCTCAAAGCCGGCTTCGGTCCTGACAACGCGGACCAGGGTCTGGGTACTGTGATGGGGGCCGACCGGCGCGATAAGGATACCGCCCGGCTCGAGCCGCTCCAGCAGTGCGTCCGGGATTTGCTCCATCGCCGCCGTGACGATGATGCGGTCGAACTGACCGCCCGGAATGGAGGAGATGTCGAGGCCGTCGCCCAGCAGCACCTCGACATTGTCGCAGCCGACCTGCTCCAGCCTGGCGCGGGCGCGGTCGGCCAGGGTCCGGTACCGCTCGATGGTCAGGACCTGCCGGCAAAGCCGCGACAGCACAGCCGCCTGGTAGCCGGAGCCGGCGCCGATCTCCAGCACCCGGTGTGGCTTCTGCAACTGCAATTGCTCGGTCATATAGGCGACCACGAATGGCTGGCTGATGGTCTGCCCGCAGGCAATGCCGAGCGCACTGTCGCGATAGGCGCTGTCGCGGTCAGCCGGTTCGACAAAGGCCTCGCGCGGGATTTCCTCCATCGCGCGCAGCACCGCTTGATCGCTGATCCCGCGCCGCCGCAGGTTGAGCTGAAACATCATCTTTTCAGGCGGATTTTGCACAGCTGATATCGTCATCTCGAACAACGGATACACTGGGGCCGCTTTATGCGACTCACCCGGACCAGTTGAAACACTACGATCGGCTCTATTAAGCAATAACTCGTGTCAAATTAGCGTTCCCCGCCGGGAACCCCATCAACAGCCTGACGTTGATCGGACCGGGCGATCACGCCGCCTTAATTGAACAAAACCGCGTGCGATAGGCGACTTACGGCGCCGGCCCGCTCACGTCGACGTTGCGTAAACCAACGTTATTTGCGAACCTTGGCCATGGGACGGGCAAGGACATCACCATGACTGCGACGCCGCTGGGCGGTTCTGTGTTCCTCGTTGAAGACGAGGTCATGATCAGGATGATGGTTGCTGACATGCTGGAAGAACTTGGCTACCGCGTGGTGGCCGAGGCGGGCGAAATCAATGAAGCGATGAAACTGGCCCAGTCGGCCGATTTCGACATCGCCATTCTCGACGTCAACGTCAACGGCAAGGTGATTTCGCCGGTGGCCGAATTGATCCAGGCGCGCAACCTGCCCTTCATCTTTGCCACCGGCTATGGCTCCTCCGGCCTGCCGGAAGATTATCGCGACCGCCCGGCGCTGCAGAAGCCGTTCCAGTTGGAATCCCTGGCCAAGATGATCAGTGAAGCGCTGACGAGCCGGGCAGCGTAGCCGCCTGCTCTATTTCAGCGTCGTCGCCAGCGCTTCCGAGAACGCCTCGTCGGTGCGATCGAGCCGCAACGGCGTCACCGAAACGTAGCGCGCCGCCAGCGCGGCAAGGTCGGTCCCTGCGACTGGTGTATCGGCCTGTGCCAGGCGCTCGAACCCAATCCAGAAATACGGATTACCGCGGCCATCGCGGCGCTGGTCGACCTTCAGGAATCCAAAATTGCGCTTGCCCTGCCGCGTCACGCGCACGCCGAGCACGTCTTCCGGCGCGCAGGCGGGAAAATTGACATTGATCACGGTGTCCCTCGGCACGCCGGCATCGATCACCTTGCGCAGGATCTGCGGGCCGAATTTCAGCGCGGTTTCCCACAGCGGCGCGTTGCGGGTTTCCATGCTGAATTCCTGGCTCAGCGCAAACGACGGCAAGCCCAGGATGGTGCCCTCCAGGGCACCCGCGATGGTCCCGGAATAGACCACGTCTTCGGCGACGTTGCGGCCCTTGTTGACACCCGAGAGCACCAAGTCCGGCTTGGTCTCGCCGAGGATGTGACGCGCGCCCATGATCACGCAATCGGTCGGCGTGCCCCTGACCGCGAAATGACGCGGGCCGACTTCGCGTAGCCGCAGCGGATCGTTCAGCGACAGCGAATGCGAAACCCCGGACTGATCGAGTTCTGGGGCCACCACCCAGACGTCGTCGGACAGCGCCTTCGCAATCTGCTCGACCACCTGCAGGCCGGGGGCATGGATGCCGTCGTCGTTGGTGCAGAGAATTCGCATTTCGAATAAATGCCTTTTTCAATCGATTTCAGTAGGGACGGCCGATGTGCCGTCTTATCCGGCCCCCGCCGTCGAAGCAAACCCGGCAGATCCGACAAAATACCCCGTGCAGCGCTGCTAGCGCTTGATCCGAACCCGCCACATCGTCGTGAATCTTGCGGATCCGCCGTCGACACGCATGGCGAATTTTGCGGCACTGGATTTTGCTAGGTCAGTTTCCGGCGTCAGCTTCCGGAGTTCAGATCGAAGCTGTGCTGGACGCAGCATCCCCGGATGCAACGGCTTGCTCACATCAGCGGTGCTTGCAGGCACTATCTTCAGCGGCGTTGGGGCAGCGCTTTCCTTTTGCGGCAGAACGACCTCAAGCGAGGGCGCGGGCTTGGGCGCGATCTTGGGCTTGGGTCTGCCCGGCGGCTCCGGATATCGCGACCGGGCGATGGCGAGCCCCTCGCTGAAATCAGCGAGATTGAACCACCGTTCGGAGGACAAGCCCTCCGCCAGATCGTCGTCCCAGAGCCGGGAGATCTCGATATCGAATTTGCTCTTCTGCTTTTGGTCGACGGCCTGCATGCCATGGCCGGTCACGGCCCATTGGCGGCCAACCCAGAAGACTTGGCGGTGCAAAGGCATATTTCAAAACTTCATTTCCGGACAAAATAGTCGCCGGGGACGGAAATGAAGATACCGGGGCATGCCACCTTCGCAACAGCGAAGGCGGGCCGACCGGTTGATTACGGGCGCTATGTGTCTTTTTCGACCAGTTTCAGCCCACCCATATAGGGCTGCAAGACCTCCGGGACCGCGACGGCGCCATTTTCCTGCTGATAGGTTTCCATCACTGCAATCAAAGCGCGGCCTACGGCGGTGCCGGAACCGTTCAGCGTGTGGACGAAACGGGGCTTGCCGTCGGGTCCGCGATAGCGCGCGTCCATCCGCCGTGCCTGAAAATCTCCGCACACCGAACAGCTCGAGATCTCGCGATAGGCACCGCCCTCGCCCTGCCCGGGCATCCAGACCTCGATGTCGTAAGTCTTTTGCGACGCAAAGCCCATGTCGCCGGTGCACAACGTCATGACGCGATAATGCAGATCGAGCCGGCGCAGCACTTCCTCGGCGCAGGCCAGCATGCGCTCATGCTCGTCCTTGCTGGCCTCGGGCGTCGTGATCGAAACCAGTTCGACTTTTGTAAATTGATGTTGGCGGATCATGCCGCGGGTGTCGCGCCCGGCAGCGCCGGCCTCGGCGCGGAAACACGGCGTCAGCGCGGTGAGGCGCATCGGCAGTTCTTTTTCGTCAAGGATGGATTCACGGACAAGATTTGTCAGTGGCACTTCGGCAGTGGGGATCAGCCAATAGCCGTCGCCAACCGGAAACTGATCTTCGCGAAATTTGGGCAATTGCGCCGTGCCGAACATCGCCTCGTCGCGTACCATCAGCGGCGGATTGATCTCGGCATAACCATGCTCGTTGGTGTGGAGATCGAGCATGAACTGGCCGATTGCACGCTCCAGCCGCGCCAACCCTTTCTTCATTACGACAAAGCGTGCGCCGCTCAGCTTCGCGGCCGCCTCGAAATCCATGAAGCCCATGGCTTCGCCCAGATCGAAATGCGGCTTCGGCTTGAACGCGTAGTTACGCATCGCGCCGAACACGTGACGTTGCACATTGCCGTGCTCGTCGACGCCCTCGGGGACTTCATCGAGCGGCAGGTTCGGTATCGCTGCGAGTTCTTTGCTCAACTCGTCATCGGCGGCTTTGGCCGCGGCTTCGAGCTCCGGCATCGTGGTCTTGAGCTCGGCCACCTCGGCCATCAGTTTCGCAGCGCGCGCCTCATCCTTCGCCTTCTTGGCGTCGCCGATCTCTTTCGATGCGGCATTGCGCCGTGCCTGCGCCTGCTCCGATGCCAGGATGGCCGCACGGCGCCTCTCGTCGATCGCCAGCAGCGACGCCGACAACGGCTCCAGCCCGCGGCGTTTCAGCGCCGCGTCGAAGGCAGCAGGGTTGTCGCGAATGGATTTGATGTCGTGCATGACCACATTCCTGCGTCATGGCCGGATTTATTCCGGCCATCTACGTCTTTGCCGCTTTAGAACAAGTCGTGGATGCCCGGGTCAAGCCCGGGCATCACGAATCGTAGGCGGCATTCCGCAATGATGGGTAAAACGCCGGGCCCGCGCCCTACTCCGCCGGATTGGCAGCCGGAGGCGGCGGGGCCGCTGGCGGCGGTGTGGTGGCGGCGCTGGCGGCAGCGGCGCGCTTTTCGACGATCCGCACCGCGATGATCGAACCTTCGTACAACGCCAGCAACGGCAGCGCGAGCGAGGCCTGGCTCAGCACGTCGGGCGGCGTCAGCACCGCGGCGATGATGAAGGCGACCACGATGAAATAGCGCCGTTTCTCGCGCAGCATCTTCGAGGTGATGATGCCGATCCGTCCCAACAGCGTCAGGATTACCGGCAGCTGGAAAGCAATGCCGAAGGCGAAGATCAGCGACATCATCAGCGACAGATATTCGCCGACCTTTGGAAGGAGCTGGATTTGCGCGGTCTCAGAGCCGCCGGACTGCTGCATGCCGAGCGAGAACCGCACCAGCATCGGCAGCACCACGAAATAGACCAGCATCGATCCCAACACGAAGAAGAACGGCGTCGCGATCAGATAGGGCAGGAATGCGCCACGCTCGTGCTTGTAGAGGCCGGGCGCGACGAATTTGTAGATTTGCGTCGCCACGATCGGGAACGAGATGAAGCCGGCGCCAAACAGCGCCAGCTTCAACTGGGTGATGAAATATTCCAACAACGCCGTGTAGATGAATTTCGAATTCTCGGCGCCGGCGACCCAGACGAACGGCCACACCAGAATGTTGTAGATCTGCTTGGCGAAGAAGAAGCAGAAGATGAAGGCAACGCCGAAGCCCAGCAGGGCCTTGATCAGCCGCGAGCGCAGCTCGATCAGATGGTCCATCAGCGGCGCTTTGCTGGCCTCTATATCTTCGGCGCTCATGACGCTTTGGCGTCCCTGGGGACGCCGGACATCGCAGGCGCGGCCGGCTCAGGCAGGGCTTGCGGCGTAATGACCAATGGGTCCGTTACAGCTGAATGGGTGGTCGCCTCGACCAAGGTTTCAGGCGTAGGCGCCTCTGGCGTCGTCGGAATGACCGGCGCGTCACTTGACGCCGCCTGCGCATCGCTTGATGTCGCCTGCGCATCGCTTGATGTCGCCTGCGCATCGCTTGATGTCGCCTGCGCATCGCTTGATGTCGCCTGCGCATCGCTTGATGTCGCCGCAGGCTCAATTGCCGGAATCGCGGACGCTTCGACGGAAGGCGCCGCTTGAGGATCCATCGGCTTGTCGACGTCGTCGATGCGCAACGCGCTGGTGACGTCCTTTTGCAGGGACGTCATGATGTTGCCGCCGGTAAATCCGCTGGCGGCTTCCTTCACTTCGTCGAAGCTTTTCTTGAGGTCGGCCATTTCGGCCTCCCGCATGGCTTCCTGGAATTGGCCCTGGAATTCGCTGGCCATCTTCCGAGCCTTGCCCATCCATTGCCCGACCATGCGTAGCACGCCCGGCAATTCTTTCGGGCCGATGGCAATCAACGCGACAACCGCGATGACCGCTATTTCACTCCACCCGATATCAAACATGAAAAATCCCGCTCACGCGAAGCGATCATCCGCTGCGATGGCTTTGGCGCAAGTCCCGATCAACACATCCCGATCGGGCAACACGTCCTGCTCAGACGGCCTTGCTGCCGACATCCGACCGCGCCGCCGTTGACGAGGTGGCGTTGTGATCGATCGACTTCACGGGCTCGGACGGCTTTTTTTCAGCAGTTGTGTCGTCGTCCTGCATGCCCTTCTTGAACGCCTTGATGCCCTGCGCGACATCGCCCATCAGGTCCGAAATCTTGCCGCGCCCGAACAACAGCAGGACGACTGCGATCACGATGATCCAGTGCCAAATGCTAAGCGAACCCATCCTGCAACCCTCCAAACATCTGGATCAGCGACCCAGCCTTATCTCAACGGAAACTAGGCTTTGGAGGTGTCAAAAACAAGGACTTACGCCCGGTCAAATGGTCGATAACACACTACCGTTAACCGGGAATATTGCCGCTGATTTCCCGATCTAGCCTTCTTCGCCACCGCTTTCGCCGCCGCTCTCCGGCTCAGCCGCCGGCGCCAACAGCAGTTCCAGATTGTCGCCGATCTCCAGCGGATCCTCATCCTCGCGCAGAGTCGGATCATCCGAGGGCGTCGGAACGCTGAAGCCGGAAGGCAGCCGCGAATCCAACAAGCCTGTTCCCTTCAGTTCCTCAAGACCCGGCAGATCGCCGAGCGCCTCAAGGCTGAACTGCGACAAAAAGGCCTCGGTGGTGCCGAAGGTCAGCGGACGGCCCGGCGTCTTGCGACGGCCGCGCGGGCGAATCCAGCCGGTCTCCAGCAGCACGTCGAGCGTGCCCTTGGATGTCACCACGCCGCGAATTTCCTCGATCTCGGCGCGCGTCACCGGCTGATGGTAGGCGATGATCGCCAACATTTCGATCGCCGCGCGCGACAGCCGTCGTGTTTCGGTGCTCTCGCGCGTCATCAGCCACGACAGATCGCCCGCGGTGCGGAAGCTCCATTTGTTAGCAACGCGAACCAGATTGACGCCGCGCAGGGCATAGTCCGCCTGCAATTGGGCAAGCGCTTCCTTGATATCGACGCCATCGGGCATCCGCTTGGCGAGCGTGGCCTGATCGAGCGGCTCGGTGGAGGCAAACAATAACGCCTCCAGGAGCCGCAGCTCCTCGGGCCGTGCCTGCGGCTCGACCGGATGGTCCTCGGCTTCGGCATCGGATACGCGTTTTTCGGCCAGGCTAGCCATGGCTCGGTCTCCTTCTTCCACTTACTCGACAGGTAGATCCGGCGCAGATATTGCGGCGGTCACAGGGGGACGCTTGCGAAAATACAGCGGCGCAAACGGCTCTTTCTGGTTCAGTTCCATATCGCCTTCCCGGACCAGCTCCAGGGCTGCGGCAAAGCTCGATGCAAACACCGTCGCCTTTTGCGAAGGATCGACGACGTAATTCAGCAAGTATTCGTCGAGGCAGCTCCAATCCTCGGCAATGCCGACGAGTTGCTCCAGCGACGCCCGCGCTTCCGCCAGCGACCACACCGTGCGCTTGGCCAGATGGACCGTGGTCAGCACGCGCTGCTGGCGCTGCACGGCATAGGCCGTCAGCAGGTCAAACAGGGTCGCGGTAAATTTGGGATGCTTGATCTCCGCGATACCTTCGGGATCACCGCGGGGAAAAATGTCCCGCTGCAATTGCGGCCGGTTCATCAACCGGTTCGACGCTTCGCGAATGGCCTCCAGCCGGCGCAGCCGGTTGGCCAGCGCGGTCGCCATTTCTTCCGCGCTCGGCCCGTCCGGCGTCGCAGGTTCCGGCAGCAACAGCCGCGACTTCAGGAACGCGAGCCAAGCCGCCATGACCAGATAATCGGCGGCCAGTTCAAGTCGGATTTTCCGGGCGGCCTCGATGAACACCAGATACTGGTCGGCCAGCGCCAGAATAGAGATCTTGGCCAGATCGACTTTTTGTTGCCGCGCGAGCGCCAACAACAGATCGAGGGGGCCTTCATAGCCTTCGACATCGACGACCAGCGACGGCTCGCTATCGGCGAGGTCTGCGGGCCGTCCGGTTTCAAACGATAGAATTTCGGCGCTCATGCGCTCTTCCTTACCCGATCAATCAACGCGTCCAGTTGTGTCCGCGCGGCCTGCCGGTCGAACGGTTGCGGCGGCTTGCGGGACGCCAGTGCCCGCTCGGCACGCTGCAATGCGATGCCTGACAATTCAGGCGTCTCACGGGCGACCTCCTGCATTTCGTCGAGCTTGCCATTGCAATGCAGAACCATGTCGCAGCCGGCTGAGACGATGGCGCGGGTCCGTTCGGCGATCGATCCCGCCAGCGCATTCATCGACACGTCATCACTCATCAACAAACCTTGGAACCCGATCACGCCGCGAATCACCTGTGCGATGATTGTCGCAGAAGTCGTGGCCGGATGGGTGGCGTCCAGCGCGCTAAACACAACATGTGCGGTCATCGCCATTGGCAGGTCCGCAAGCGGTTGAAACGCCGCAAAATCGGTCTGTTCCAGCTCTTTTCGCGGCGTATCGACCTCCGGAAGCCGGAAATGGGTGTCCGCGGTGGCCCGGCCGTGCCCCGGAATGTGCTTGAGCACCGGCAACACGCCGCCCTGCTCCAGCCCCTCGGTCACCGCGCGGGCGATCGCCGCGACTTTTCCTGGCTCCGTTCCGTAGGCCCGGTTGCCGATTACGGCGTCGGCGCCCTCGACCGGAACGTCCGCCAGCGGCAGGCAATCGACCGTGATGCCCAATTGGATCAGATCATCAGCAATCAGCCGTGCGCTCAATTGTGCCGCCGCAAGACCAAGTTCGGGATCAATCTCGTACAGCGCGTCAAAGACGGCGCCGGGTGGATAGAGCGGCCAATGCGGCGCGCCGAGGCGTTGCACCCGGCCGCCCTCTTGGTCAATCAGGACCGGGGCACCAGGATTACCTACAGCTGAGCGCAATTCGGCAACGAGCTGAGTGACTTGAGCCGGGGTATCAATATTCCGCTTGAAAAGGATAAATCCCCACGGGCGTTCGGCGCGGATGAATTGACGCTCGGCGGCGCTCAATTCCAGTCCGGATATACCCGTGATGAAGGCCCGCGTGCTCATAGGGCCGATTAGCCCTCTGTTAACCCACGGGTCAAGGAAACGGCCGTTAATTCCTTTGGACGACGCACTGTCCGCCAGCAGATTTCAAGCTGCCGCAAAACTGTGACGCCTCGTCGGGGGACCCGAACGGCCCGACCATGGCGCGATAATAGACGCCCTTTTCGCCGAGATCGGCGCGCTTGATCACTGCCGAATGCGATCCCAGCACGCCCGGGAACTTGCCTTGCAGCACCCGATAGGAAGCCTGGGCGTCAGCCTCGTTCTTCTGCGAGGAGACCTGCACCAGATAGCCGCCCCCCGAACTGGCGCTCGGCGCGATCGGCACCGGGGTATTGGTCGCGACGGTGGTCGCCGGAGCTGCGGGCGCCGGGGCAGCCCCCTGCGGTGACAGCGACAGCGGCGCGTTCGCACTGGAAGCATTGGCATTGGCCGCCGACGGCGCGGGCGCAGTCTTTGCTGACGCGTGAGCGGCGGGGGCAGCTTTTGCGGCCGCGGCGGGCGGCACCGCTGCAGCAGACGTGCCGGCATCGGCCTGGTCACCGCGCACCGTGAATGTCTTGATCGGGCGTGGCTGATTATTCGGCATCGTACCGTTGGCGCTATTCGACGGCGGCGGTGCGCCGGGCGCGACGCTCGCGGGCGACGGCGGATTGGCATTCTGGTTCAGCGGCGGAAACACCATGCGCGGACCCGCCTTGGTGTTGGCATTGACGTCCACCGGCGCTTCTTCGCGCGGGACGATCTTTTCGGTGCCGTCGCCCGCCGCTAGGCGGTCCGGCACCTTGCCGTTGCCGTCGGCCGGCGCCGGCACGATCTTGGTCGGACTGGTGTCGGCCTTGATGATCGGCGGATCGCCGCTGCGGGGCGAACCGATATAGGTGCGATAGCCGAACGCGGCCCCCGTCCCCACCACCGCCAGCGCAAGAACCACAGCCACCGTCGTCAACCCGCCGCGGCGTTTCTGAACCGGCGGCTCTTCGGTTTCGTCGTAGCCATCTTGATAGGCGTACGCATCATCCTGAAAGGCCTGGTCATGCGGGTTGTCGTGGCCACTGGCCACAAGCTCGCCATACAGCGCATCGTCGTAGCGCGCGGGATCGACCGGCTGATCGGCCTCGGCATAACGAGGCGCGGACTCGTATTCCGGCTCGGGCTCGGGATGCTGGGCCGCATAGCGCCGCAGCGGATGCTCCGAAACCGGATACTCCGGCTCGGAATGCTCCTCCGTTGCGTAAGGCTCTTCTTGATACGACGGCGCAGGCGCTTCGTGTCGTGTAGCGCGCTGCATCCATGGCGGCGGACCGGCGGGCAGATCGTCGTCTGGTACGGCCGGCGGCTGGTATTGATTGCGCGGCGGCGCTGGCGGATTGGGGCGGACAGCGTCGGCAAAAGGATCGGTCTGACCGATCAGGCGCGCCAGCTCAGCCAGCGGATCGCTCTCGGTTCTCGCAGGCGAACGCTCATCCCCCCCATGATCGTAGCCATCATCGGCGGGAAAAGATCTGTTCTGATATCGATCAGCCATCGTGATGATGCGTTCCCTTCGGGAAAGCCGCCAACCCGCTTTTACAAACGAACCAGTTGCTGCCAGATGCCCTCACAAATCCCCATGTGAGAGCGTTGCCCCTAACTATCGCATCTCGTCCGGAGCACGGACGCCGAGAACGGCTAAGCCAGATGCCAGGACCGAGACAACGCCCTGGACCAGAGCCAGCCGCGCCTTCGTGATCTCTGCATCATTATTGATAATGAAGCGTAAATAGGGCAAATCCCGCCCTTTCGTCCACAGCGCATGAAATTCGCTGGCAAGATCATATAGATAAAAAGCGATTCGGTGCGGCTCATGTGCGGCCGCCGCTGCGTCAATCAATCGCGGGTACTGGGCAAGCTGGCGGAGCAAACTTAGTTCGGCCGGGTCGGTCAGACGTTCCACCCCCGCGTCGCCCAGGAACGCCCCCCGCGCCCTGTCCTCGTCCGGCAGATCCGGGATCACCTCGCGCGCATTCTTGAAGATCGAGTGGCCACGGGCGTGGCCGTACTGGACATAGAAAACCGGATTGTCCTTGGACTGTTCCAGCACCTTGGCGAGGTCGAAATCCAGCACCGCGTCGTTCTTGCGGAACAGCATCATGAAACGCACGGCGTCGGAACCGACTTCGTCCACCACCTCGCGCAGCGTGACGAAATCGCCGGATCGTTTCGACATCTTCACCGGCTCGCCGTTGCGCAGCAACTTGACGAGTTGCACGATCTTGACGTCGAGCGCTGCACTGCCTGACGTCACCGCCTTGACGGCCGCCTGCATGCGCTTGATGTAGCCGCCGTGATCGGCGCCCCAGACGTCGACCAGATTGCGAAAGCCGCGGTCGAACTTGTCCTTGTGGTAGGCGATGTCGGACGCGAAATAGGTATAGCTGCCGTCGGACTTGAGCAGCGGGCGATCCACGTCGTCGCCATAGGCGGTGGCACGGAACAGCGTCTGCTCGCGGTCCTCGTAATCCTCGACCGGCGCGCCCTTCGGCGGCGGCAGGCGGCCTTCATAGACGTCGCCCTTGCTGCGAAGATAGTCGATGGTCTCGGCGACGCGGTTGTTGCCGGTCTCGATCAGCGACCGCTCCGAGAAGAATACGTCGTGCTTGATGTTGAGCGCGGCGAGATCGTCCTTGATCATCGCCATCATGTCAGTGATCGCTTTGGCACGCACGGCCGGGAGCCAGGCCGCTTCCGGCATCGCCAGCAGCTTGTCGCCGTGCTCGGCCGCAAGCGCTGCGCCGACCGGCCTCAGATAATCGCCGGGATAGAGCCCTTCCGGAATCTCGCCGATATCCTCGCCGAGCGCCTCGCGGTAGCGCAGGAAGGCCGAGCGTGCGAGCACATCGACCTGAGCGCCGGCATCGTTGATGTAATATTCCCTGGCGACGTCATGGCCCGCAAAGTCCAGCAAGCTCGCCAGCGCATCACCGAAGACCGCGCCCCGGCAATGGCCGACATGCATCGGGCCGGTGGGGTTGGCGGAAACGTATTCGACATTGACCTTGCCGGCCGCACCTGACGCGCCGCGTCCGTAGGAAGCGCCTTCGCGCAACACGGTGCGCAGCGCATCCGACCAGGCCTGCGGCTTCAGGGTGAGATTGATGAAGCCGGGCCCTGCGATCTCGACCGAGGCGATCAGATCGTCATGGCGCAGTTTTTCCGCGATCTTTTCCGCGAGATCGCGTGGCTTGGCCTTGGCTTCCTTGGCCAGCACCATCGCGGCGTTGGTCGCCATGTCGCCATGCGCGGCGTCGCGCGGCGGCTCGACCACGACGCGCGACAGATCGATGCCGGCGGGCCATCCGCCCTCGGTCGCGAGCACGCCGCAAACCGCATGCACGCGCGCCAATACATCGGCAAACAAGTGGGGAGATGAGGATTTTTCGGACATTTGCTCTGGTTTCTGGCCGCCGCCTAACGCAAATCCGGGGTCGAGTCAAAAAGCCGCTGATGCTCGGTCATGGCGAAACGGTCAGTCATCCCGGCGATGAAATTGCCGATCCGGCGCGCGCGCTCGGTTTCGGTCTCGGTATTCGCGCCGCTCAGCCATTCCGGCGGCAGATCGCCCGGCATCTTCTGATAGCGTGCGAACAGGTCAAACAGGATGGTCTCGGCGTCGCCCATCACCCGCATCACCCGCGGATGCCGGTACATCCGCTGCTTCAGGAATGCCTTGATCTCCGCTTCCGCTTGAGCCGCGGCGGCCGAAAACGCGATCAGGCCGTCGCCATAGTTGCGGACCTCCTCGGCCGATCCCGGACGCGCGATCTCGATCCGGCGGCGCGCTTCGGCGATCACCGCGCCGATCAGATAGGAAATCAGCTCACGCACCAGCTCGGCGCCGCGCCTGATGTCGTCGAGACCGGGATAGTGCCTGTCGATCTCGGCGATCAGCCCGGCCGTGAGCGGCATCACCTTGAGGTCGTCGACCCGGAACAGGCCGGCGCGCAGGCCGTCGTCGATGTCGTGGGCGTCATAGGCGATATCGTCGGCGATCGCGGCGACCTGGGCCTCGAGCGAGGCGAAGCTCCAGAGTTCCAGATCGTAGGTCGCGAGATAGTCCGAGATACCGCTGGGCACGCCGCGCGCGCGGTAGCGGCCGAGCGCAGCGCCGTCGCGGGTGGTCAGCGGGCCGTTATGCTTGACGATGCCCTCCAGCGATTCCCAGGTCAGGTTGAGGCCATCGAATTCGGGATAACGGTGTTCCAGCGAGGTGACGATGCGCAGCGTCTGGGCGTTGTGGTCGAACCCGCCATGGTGTTCCAGGCAGGCATCCAGCGCCCGCTCGCCAGCGTGGCCGAACGGCGGATGGCCAAGGTCATGCGCCAGCGCCAGCGTCTCTGTCAGGTCCTCGTCGAGGCCGAGCTGCCGGGCCAGCGCGCGGGCGATCTGAGCCACTTCCAGCGTGTGGGTCAGCCGGGTGCGGTAATGGTCGCCTTCGTGGAACACGAAAACCTGGGTCTTGTGCTTGAGGCGGCGAAAGGCGGTGGAATGGATCACCCGATCGCAATCGCGTCGGAACGGGCTGCGGGTCTTGCTCGGCGGCTCGTCGAACAGCCGCCCGCGGCTGCGATCGGGATCGCAGGCATAGGCCGAACGAGGAGCAGCCATCCCGACCGACACGGTGTATTGATCCCTTTAAAGGTTTGATTCCGGTGCCCGGCGCACTTAACTATGCTGGACGCCGGATACCAAACAATTCGGCATCGTACCGGCCTTTCGGAGATCTGACATGACTGCAGCCATCACCGTCAGCGAGCGGGCCGCCCGCCGCATCGGGGAGATCCTCAAAACCGAGGGCGACGGCGCCATGCTCCGGATCAGCGTGGAAGGCGGCGGCTGCTCGGGCTTCCAGTACAAATTCGACGTCGAGCGGGCGCAGGCCGAGGACGATCTGGTGATCGCGCGCGACAGCGCGGTGGTACTGGTCGACCCGGCGTCGGTGCCGTTCCTGGCGGGATCCGAAGTCGATTTTGTCGATGATCTGATCGGCGCCTCGTTTCGCGTGGTCAATCCGAATGCCACCGCATCCTGCGGCTGCGGCACCAGTTTTTCGATCTGAGAAACCCCAATCCTGATGCGCATTGCGACCTGGAACGTCAATTCGGTCCGGCAGCGGATCGAACATCTGCTCACCTGGTTGAAGGACTGCTCGCCCGACATTGTCTGCCTGCAGGAAATTAAATGCGTCGATGACGCATTCCCGCGACTGGAGATCGAGGCGCTCGGCTACAACGTCGTCACGCACGGCCAGAAAACTTTTAATGGCGTCGCCCTGCTCTCAAAACTGCCGTTCGAGGAAACCAAATCCGGCCTCGCCGGCGACGACGAGGACAGCCACGCGCAATTCGTCGAAGGCGTGGTGTCGCTGAAGCGCGGCGTGCTGCGGGTTGCTTGTCTTTATCTGCCGAATGGCAACCCTCCCGAGACTGAAAAATATCCGTACAAACTCAAATGGATGTCGCGGCTTCATGAGTTTTCAAAGCAACGCCTGAAGACCGAAGAACCGCTGGTGCTGGCGGGCGATTTCAACGTTATCCCAGCCGCCCAGGACGTCCACAACCCGGCAGCCTGGGTCAACGACGCGCTGTTTCGCCCCACGACCCGCGAGGCTTTCCAATCCCTCCTGGGGCTCGGACTGACCGACGCGCTGCGGGCAGTCACCGATGAGCCCGGCCAATACACCTTCTGGGACTACCAGGCCGGCGCCTGGCAGAAGAACCATGGCCTGCGCATCGATCACCTGTTGCTTTCGCCACAGGCCAGCGACCGGTTGATCGATGTCGGAGTCGATAGCTACGTCCGCGCCTGGGAAAAACCGTCCGACCACGTGCCGGTCTGGGCGGATCTGGATTTCGAGACGGGCTAGCGCCGCCTCTCGGCAAAATTAATCCTTGCGGCCCTGTACCCAGTGCTCGAGCATCTGCAGCGCCATCGCGCGGTCGCTATCGGACGCTTTGGCGATCGCGTTGTTGTAGCTTTCCTTGATCCAGGTCTCGTCCGGGGTCGCGCTATCGCGCGCCAGGGTCAGCCACATCAGGCCGCGGGCGGCCTGGCGCGGCAACTGTTCGCCGTTGAACAGCATCTGGCCGAGCAAGGCCTGGGCCTGGTGCTGGCCCTTCTGGGCGGCCAGACCGAGCCAGCGCGCGCCATAGCGGAAATCGTCCCGCGAGGTGCCGCCGCCATTGAGGTACAGCCGGGCCAGATCGTATTGCGCGTCGGCATTGCCGAAATACGAGGCGGCGTAGGAGAACATCTCCCTCGCCCGCTCCGGATCCGACTTGATCTTCGAATTGGGAATGCCGTTGAGGTAATAGCGTCCGAGCGCCACGAAGGCGTTGGCGACGATCGCCGATTGCGGCGCCGACGGGCTGTCTTCGGCATGGGCATTGGCGATGCGGCTGAAATATTCGAAGGCGCGCAGATCGTCCTGGGTGACCCCGTTACCGTCGGCATACATCCGGCCCAGCTTCCACTGCGCGAACGGATGACCACCTTCGGCGGCATATTGCAGCGAAGTCAGCGAGGTATCCGCCGGCGTGGCGGGCGGGATAGCCTTTTTCAGTGCCCC
This sequence comes from uncultured Alphaproteobacteria bacterium, assembly GCA_963738105.1. Lineage (GTDB taxonomy): Bacteria > Pseudomonadota > Alphaproteobacteria > Rhizobiales > Xanthobacteraceae > Bradyrhizobium. The sequence continues at coordinate 223,388 of CAVTWC010000029.1, forward strand.
GGCAGCGCCCGCACCGGGCTGAGCCGCAGCGACGGGAATCGCCGAATCCTGGTTAACCGGCGACCCGTCAAAGGCAAATCCGGTCGAGGCCATCGGGGCGGCCCCCAACATCAACGCAAAAATGATACGCCTAGATGTCCGCATAGCACTGTTTCTCGTACGCAGCACCCGGATGAGTCACGGCACCATCCACCGCCGGCCCAACCTGCTGGGCATACTTCCATAACGCGCCAGACGTATGGTTGGTCTCTCGAGGGGCCCATTTGGTTTTACGTTGGGCGAGCTCCGCGTCGGTCAACTTTACGTTAAGTGTGCCGACGTCCGCGTCGATCTCGATGATGTCACCGTCCTGCAACAGGGCGATCGGGCCGCCGACCGCCGCTTCCGGCCCGACATGGCCGATGCAGAAGCCGCGGGTGGCGCCGGAGAACCGGCCGTCGGTGATCAGGGCGATCTTGCCGCCCATGCCCTGCCCGGTCAGCGCCGCCGTGGTCGAGAGCATCTCCCGCATACCGGGACCGCCGCGCGGCCCCTCATAGCGGATCACGATGACCTCACCCTCTTTGTAGGTTTTCTTTTGAACCGCCTCGAAGGCATCTTCTTCGCGATCGAAGCAGCGGGCCGGGCCGGTAAATTTCAAACTCGACATACCCGCAACCTTCACGATCGCACCTTCAGGCGCGAGATTCCCCTTCAAGCCAACCACGCCGCCAGTGACGGTGATTGGCTTGTCGGCCGGCCGCACCACATCCTGGTGCGGATTCCATTTTACGCTTTTGAGGTTTTCGGAGATCGTGCGGCCCGTGACGGTAAGGCAATCCCCGTGCAGGTGGCCATTGTCGAGCAACGTTTTCATCAGAAGCGGTATGCCGCCAACTTCAAACATGTCTTTGGCAACATAACGGCCGCCCGGCTTCAAATCCGCGACATATGGAGTCTTTTTGAAGATTTCGGCGACGTCGAACAAGTCGAACTTAATTCCGCATTCATGGGCGATCGCCGGCAGGTGCAACGCAGCATTGGTCGAGCCGCCGGACGCGGCCACAACAGCCGCGGCGTTCTCCAACGCCTTGCGCGTCACGATGTCGCGCGGGCGGATATTCAGGGCGATCAGCTCCATGACCTTCTCGCCGGCCGCGGCGCAGAACGCATCGCGGATTTCGTAAGGCGCCGGGGCGCCTGCGGAATACGGCAGCGCCAGGCCAATCGCCTCGGACACGGTCGCCATGGTGTTGGCGGTGAATTGTGCACCGCACGCGCCGGCCGACGGACAGGCCACCCGCTCGATTTCGTCGAGGTCGGCATCGGACATCGCGCCGACCGAGTGCTTGCCGACCGCCTCGAACATGTCCTGCACCGTGACCTGCTGGCCGCGGAAATTGCCCGGCAGAATCGAGCCGCCGTAGATGAAGATCGAGGGCACGTTGAGCCGCACCATGGCCATCATCATGCCCGGCAGCGACTTGTCGCAGCCGGCCAGACCGACCAGCGCGTCGTAGGCGTGACCGCGGATGGTCAGCTCGACCGAATCGGCGATGCATTCGCGCGACGGCAGCGACGAGCGCATGCCGTCATGGCCCATGGCGATGCCGTCGGTCACGGTGATGGTGCAGAATTCGCGCGGGGTGCCGCCGGCGGAAGCGACGCCTTTCTTGACGGCCTGGGCCTGACGCATCAGCGAGATATTGCAGGGCGCGGCTTCATTCCAGCACGACGCCACGCCGACGAACGGCTGGTGGATCTGGTTGGTGGTCAGCCCCATCGCATACAGATACGAGCGATGCGGGGCGCGCTCCGGGCCCTCCGTCACGTGACGGCTCGGCAGTCTCTTTTTGATGTTGTTCTTGGCGTCCATCGCGAACCCGTTTCCTCAGCCAACCCTTGTTGGTCCCGGAAATTCCCAATCCTAAAAAGATTGGATTCCTTTGCCTTCGCGAGCGCCGTGGCCGTTGGCCTACGAAGGATGATTTCATGGAGGGGTGTGGCTAAAAAGCGGCGCAGGCAAGAGCCGGCTGTGATGAGGGTTAAATCTTCAACGACTGTTGCGGCCGAGCCACAATCGTGGCTCCTGGGCAACCATTGCCGACCGCTTTTAGGCCTCGCTCCGGATCATCGCACCTTCACGCTCCGGATGCAGGCGCCGCCCAGCCAACACCGGAAGGCGGTCGATCGCCTTGAGGCCAGGCCGCTTGCGCCAGGTGATTTCCGATTCGTCGACCGCGAGCGTCAATCCAGGCCAGCGCCCGAACAGCGATTTCAGCGCGCATTTGCCCTCCATGCGGGCGAGCTGGTGGCCGAGGCAGAAATGAATTCCTGTGCCAAAGGCGATGTGCCTGTTCGGCTTTCGCTGCAGGTCGAGCCGTTCCGGATCGGGGTTCGCCTGAGGGTCCATGTTGGCGGCCGCCAGCATGGCCATGATCTTCTCGCCCTTTCGCAGCCTCACGCCGCCGAGTTCGACATCTTTCCGCACGTAGCGCGGCTTGGTGAATTGTACCGGCGTGATGAATCGCAGAAATTCCTCTACCGCAAGGTCGGCGCGGCTCCAGTCCTGCTCCAGCCAATCGCGCAGGTCGGGATTTTTCAAAAGTTCATGCACCGATCCGCTGATCAGGTGCGTCGTGGTTTCGTGCCCGGCAAACAGCAGCAGAAAAACCATCGCCACGATTTCATTCGGGCTGATCTTTCCGCCCTCCTGCTCGACGCGGACGATCTCGGCGATCAGCCCTTCACCTCCCTGCCGCCGCACGGTTTCCAGATGCCGTTCGATATAACGCTTCACGGCAAGCGCGCTCGGGACCATGGCGATGAATCCCACAGCGCCGGTGAATCGGGTGAAACCACCGGCCCAGGCGATGAACTTTGGCCGGTCGGCCAGCGGCAACCCCAGCAGCTCGCAAATCACCGACAGCGGCAGCTTGCGGGCATAGCGCTCGACGAGGTCAGCCGGACTGCCTTCCGCGAACAGTTCATCGGCGAGTTGGTCGGCCAGGGCCCGCACATGCGGCTCCATGTCGAGCACCGCGCGGCGGCGAAAGGCCTCATCGACAACGTCGCGCAACCGCTTGTGATCGGGGTCGTCCATCGACAGCATGCTGTTGGCAAGCGTGCGAACGACATTTGGCATCCACCATCGCAATCCCGCGACGGTTCCGTCGTCTTGTCGAATGCTGAACGTTGCGCTGTCCTTGAGCACCTGATCCGCCAGTGCCTGCGTCGTCGTTGCCCAGACCCTGCCGATGATCGGGAAGCGCACTTGCACGACCGGACCCGCGGTACGCAGTTGCGCGATGGCGGCTGCCGGATTGCGAAAATAGTCCTGACTGGCAAAGTCGGCAGTAATCGTCATGACCAACTCCTTGCCGAAGCATCGCAGCCCGTTGCGGCATTTTCAGGCCGAGCGCGCCGCGCAGGCAGCCGTCCACGATCTCGCGGCGCAATGCCCGAGCTGTGCATCGAATGGACCCTCAAGCTAGAGGGTGCAGGGAAAGCCGGGTGCCCGTTGCACCCGCAGATGGGGTAACGGGCACCCCGGGGCCTTCCAACCGAGCCGCGCTAGCTACGGCGCTGTTTGTAGCGCGCGTCGCGCGGCTTGGTTGGAAGGCAGGCGGTCGTCCCTCACATTGATGGTGTAACGGAGTCAGAGGGATGAGCCTCGCTCCAAGCATCAAGGAGAGACGACCATGGAGCATTATGCAGGAATCGACGTCTCAATGGAATGCTCAAGCGTGTGCGTAGTCAACGCGAGCGGCAAGATCGTCCGGGAGGCCAAGGTGGCCAGCGAACCGGAGGTGCTGATCGGCTGGTTCGGTCCGCTCGGGCTTGGGCTCGCCAGGATCGGACTTGAAGCAGGGCCGCTGGCGCAATGGCTCTATGCAGCCATGAAGCAGGCTGGCCTTGCGGTCGAGCTTCTGGAGACACGACACGTGTACGAAGCCTTCAAGTCGATGCCGGTGAAGTCCGACCGCAACGACGCGCGCAAGATCGCGCAACTGATGCGGCTCGGCTGGTTCCGGCCGGTACACTGCAAGTCTATCACGGCACAGGAGATCCGCGCGATGCTGACGGCGCGCAAGCTGGTGCAGAGCAAGCTCCTCGACGTCGAGAACAGCTTGCGCGGGATTTTGCGCGGCTTCGGACTAAAGGTCGGCAACACGACGCGGACAAACTTTGCCGGACGCATCGACGAACTGGTGAAGGCGCATCCGAACCTTCAGACGATCGCGCAGGCGCTGCTTCGGGCGCGGGCCGTTCTGCTTGCAGAGTTCAGCGGTTTTGAGAAGCGCGTGCGCACGATGTCGCGCCTTCATGACCAGGCCAGGCTCTTGATGTCGACGCCCGCGGTGGGACCGATCGTTTCGCTGACCTTTGCCTGCGCAATCGATGATCCCTGCCGTTTCTCGTCAGCAAAGCAGGCGGGGCCGCATTTCGGACTGACGCCGAAGAAGTATCAATCCGGTGAGACCGATTACACCGGCCGCATCAGCAGGCACGGTGATGCCTCCGTGCGTGAGGCGCTGTACGAGGCCGCTCACATCATGCTGACAAAGCCGATCAGGCACTGTTCAGAACTCAAAAGCTGGGCGATGCGGATCGCCCGGCGCGCCGGCGTCAACAAGGCCAAGGTGGCGCTGGCGCGCAAGCTCGCCGTGATCATGCTCCGCATGCTCAAGGACAATGTACCGTTCAATCCAGCTGCCAAGGCAACAATGGCCTGAAGGAGGAACCAACCGGTTTCCGGGCGGGCCATCACACCAGGCTCTCCCCGAAGCGAAGTCCCTTCGCCGGGACGAGGGACCAGGCCAGGCCGTCACACGGGTTGTCGACGCATCCAGCGATGCGATCACGCCTTCCGCAGATTGGCCGACCTGTCCTTCATGAACCCCGTCAGGCGACGGCCCCTGCGCCGATCCCGCACAGAAGCCAGTACCCGGCGAGTGGATGACGCAAAAAGGGATTGACTCTCCGAGGCCCGTTACAGAAGCCCCGTGTGCAAAAGGTAGTAAGCACACGGTGGTCGACTACAGGTTCACCGGGACACCCGGCTCTCCCTGCGCAATGGCTTTACGGCTTACTTCGAGCTCTTGTGTCTGGCGGATGTGCCAGAATGTGCGGACGGGCGGTTCTGACCAACCGCCCGTCGCTGGATCTGAGCCCGTTCGTGCTCGAAGGCCAAGAGCCTGCCGGGGAGCGTGGGACAGGTCCGGTGTCTTCCTCAACCCGAACAGTTGCATGGGCTTAGAGCCCGGACCGAGCAAGGAAGGGAGCTGGATGATGGCACAAGATGATCTGGTTGTCGCGGGGATCGACGTCGCAAAAGACAAGGTGGATGTTTGCATTCGATCGCTGTCATTGAGGTGCGCGTTCGCGAGCACATCGAAAAGTCGGCGAGAGCTGGCTTCCTGGCTGCGCCGGCGGAAAGTTGGCAAGGCCGTGATGGAAGCTTCCGGCGGGTACGAGCGCGAGTGGGCCAAGGCACTCCGTGCCGCGAGGATCGAAGTGCGGATCGTCGATCCGAAGCGGGTTCGCAGCTTCGCTCGATCGGCTGGACGACTTGCCAAGAACGATGCGATCGATGCCGAGATGATTGCCTGGTTCGCCGAGACCTTCGGCGAGGCCTCTCACCAAATCCATGATGCGGAACGCGAAAGGTTGGTGCAAATCGTGAATGCGCGGCAGGCTCTCCTTGAGCTGCAGACCGGGTTGCAAAACAGGAGCGAGCATTCGCCGCCGGATATCGTGCAGAAGGTACAGGAGCGGCTTTTGAAGAAGATAGCCGCCGAGCTTGCCACGCTCGAGGTAGCGATCACAGCCACGATTAAGGCCACGCCGCAATTTGCCGAACGCGCCGAGATCATCGAAAGCGTGCCGGGACTTGCCCGGATCACCTCCGCTGGCTTGATCGCGGCGATGCCGGAACTGGGCCAGGTAAGCAACAAGGTCGCCGCCGCTCTGTTGGGCGTGGCCCCATACGATGACGACAGCGGCAAACGGCGAGGTGAGCGCCAGATCAGAGACGGACGCCGCAAGATACGCAACATCTTCTACATGGCCTGCCTGGGAGCTGCGACCCGACACAATCCTGTGCTCAAGGCCTTCTACCGGCGCCTGGTCGCTAAAGGCAAAGAGAGGAAGGTCGCACTGGTAGCCTGCATGCGCAAACTCATCGTGATCCTCAACATCATGATCGCTCGCGGGCAGAAGTGGAATCCGGACCTTCACGCATTGGGCTGACTGAGCGGCCCGCCGCGCTCGGTTCTCGACCGAGCGCTTGCAAAGCCAACAGACCGGTGAGCGGGCGGGGTCAAGGCCGTCCGCCGCCGAAGGCGGTGGCGCGCCAGCGCCAGCCTTGAGGCCGACCGATGACCGGTCTCCGTCAACACAGTTGCTCCTCGGCGACGAATTCCTCTTGTCACCGTCGCCCCGCGGATTGCTGGCGCGCCGCACCCGGTTGGGCCAGCCACACCTCCGCAAAGACTTGGCATCAGCAACGGATGCCAGGACCACACGACTTCGCCGTCCGCGTTTGCATCGTTCGTCTTGCGCGCCGGTTGTTCACTCACAGCCCGATTTAAGAACCGCCCTGCGAAACCATGCGCGCGCGAGCCACCGCGTCCACCGCATCCCACCGCGCGTTTCGTGACGATCGCGAGCCGCCCCTCGTTCGGGTGAGACGGGAGGGAATAAGCCGGTGATTTGCCCTGCGAGGGAAGCGGAATATTTTTTCCGCAAGGAGTGGACAGGGCAAATCACGTTGGAAGTGTTTGGGAAATCGCCGTGAGAAAACTTTGCCGCGCGGCATGAAATCCAACCGAACCGCCGGCTGAACTGTCTCAATCAGTCTCGAACTACGGATTTCTAACATTGCAGGTCTTCATCCTCATGCCGTGCGGGTGCAGCGAGAACGCCGCAGGACCTCCCTTCAGCAAAGGCGCATTTCGGAATCACAGGCATTCCGATTTGCGTGCTTCAACAATGAGCATTTTGGGATATATGCATGAGCAGGAAATACTGCTAAAGGTTGCATGTCGAGAGCAAGCTAATAACCTGCTGCCATTCGGGCTATCCCTGTTTTCTAAGCATTTCTGGTTCGCTCCTTCGTTTTCTCTAGGAAGCACCATTTCGACGCCAAGCCGGCTTGACGGCAGCGAATGTCTCTTGGCCTCTGCCCAAGAGCGTGTGTCGGTTCGACTACCCTCTTTGGTGCGTCAGCACAGCGCGATTGACTACCGAGGGGTATGAAAATCGGTCACTGCGCCATTCTTAAGAAAGACTCCGATTGGGTCGAAGCGAATTGTCGGTTTAGAGGGGAGACCGGGATGAACCTTGACGAATACAAAGAGAAAGATGCGATTGGCTTAGCGGACCTCGTTCGTGCAGGCCATATAAGCGCCTCTGAGTTATGCGAAGCAGCAATTGCGCAAATCGAAAAGCATAATTCAGGTATCAATGCTGTGATCCGAAAACGATACGATGCGGGTCGGCTTGAGGCGAGACGGGTCGACAAGACTTTGCCTTTCGCTGGCGTGCCGTTCTTGGTGAAGGACCTCGTCGCCACCATCGCCGGCGAGCCAACCGGCAGTGGAAATAAGCTGAGGCAATCCATTGTAAGTCACCACGATAGCGAAATAGTGCGCCGTTATCGCGCTGCGGGCCTTGTCATAGTGGGGCAGACTAACGTTCCTGAATTTGGCATAACTCCATTCACGGAGCCCAAGAACGGCGGCAAAACCCGCAACCCGTGGAACTTGAATCGTTCCGCGGGAGGATCAAGCGGTGGATCGGCAGCGGCAGTGGCTGCGCGGATGACCCCTATGGCCAGCGCCAGCGACGGAGGCGGGTCAATCCGCATACCTGCGTCGTGCTGTGGCTTGTTTGGCTTCAAGCCGAGCCGTGGCATGACGCCACTCGGTCCAGATCTAAGTGAGATCTTGCGAGGTTTTGGCATAGAGCACGCGCTCACCCGTTCAGTCCGTGACAGTGCTGCGATGCTTGACGTTACCTATGGCGTGGACCCCGGCGCTCCCTATGCGGCTCCAAGCAGAGCTAGACCATTTCTTGATGAGGTGAACACGGACCCGAGGCCACTACGCATTGCCGTCTCATGCGCTCCCCTCTTTGGGGGAAGTCACGTCGATGACGACTGCAAGGCCGCCGTGAAAGCGACCGTTTGTTTGCTCAATGCACTGGGGCATCAAGTTGAGGAGGCGTCACCCAATGTGGATGACGAAGACAGGAAGCTGTGGTCAAGAGCATTCGTAACTGTCTTGGCTAGCGAGGTCCGCGTAGAGATTGAGAACGCCGCCCAATTAGCCGGGCGCCGCGTTAGCCCGAAAGACTTCGAGAGTACAACCTACGCTCTGGGCTTATCGGGGCGAAGTGCAACGTCTTATGCGAAGGCCTTGCAGACCCTACAGTTAGCGACGAGGAAAGTTGCGCCATTCTTCGAGAACTACGACGTATTGCTTACGCCGACCCTCGCTAGCCCGCCGATCAAGATGTGTTCCCTTCAGCCCGAGCCATACCAATTACACACCCTGGCGTTCATCAATCGATTCAATGCCAGTTGGGTGCTTCGTGCATTGAATTTGCTCGACGAGATAGCGTCGCAGACGTTTGACTACATTCCCTTCACGCCGCTATTCAACGTTACCGGCCAACCCGCAATGTCCATACCGCTTGAATGGAACAAAGACGGACTGCCGATTGGTGTTCAGTTCGCGGCAAAGTTCGGCGCCGATGCCCTACTGTTCCAGTTGGCTGGCCAGCTTGAGAGAGCAAAGCCATGGCGCACCCGTGTCCCTCCGGGGTACTAAATCTTCTTAAATCGGTCGATCGCAAGGGTGCCTCACCTGCGTGATTGGGGCTCCCGGCCATATCAATCAGCTCGTAGGGCGGATTAGCCGAAGGCGTAATCCGCCGTTCTTTCGATGTATCTCGACATTGAGCGATCTGCACGAGCCGTCACATCGTTCTGTGCTTCCCGTTTCGATGGGATCGATCGCATGAGGAGTTAGCGGCCGGTCACGCCTTCGGCTAACCTGCCCTACGCGCTGAAGATTGTCATGCGAGGGGCCGACAAGGAAGACACAGGGGCGGCGTAGTGCCCGAACCCGATGCAAACACCGCTTCGCCTTGAATACCGCTTGTGGCCAACAGGAGACCTCCACGACGTTCCGAGTTCGACACTGGCCAAGCAACGCCTGCCCGTAGTAAAATGATCAAACTGGATATGGACGCATCCGCCTGCCTGAACTTCATGAAATCAAATGAAGGAATGGAAAATGTCGATCCCTTGCAAGTTCGAACGCAGCCTCCTCAGCCACGAAGAATACGAGACGATCCGCCTCACCCACCATCCCGCCATCTATGATATCGAGGCGGCTGAGCTTGAGGCCATGCGACCCCGCTTGCGCAAGATGCGCGATAAGGAGCGAACGCTTGGCCGACAAAAGCGGCGAGAAGGGCGCGGAAAAGGCGAGGCTCGCGGAGCAAGCTTTCCAGGGACCGCCGAGCACGCATTACAACGCAAGCAAGTCTTCGCCGCAGCGCTAAAGCGGGTGAACAATGAGTTCAGGCGTCTTCACGACCTGACAGCTCGGACTGCGCATGTCGAAGCAGCTCGAAAAGCTCTCGCAATGCACCGAGCCGCGAACTTCACGACCTATCCCGCTGCCGGAGCTACCGCGAACGAAGGCATGGTGCCGAAGGCGAGCATACGCCGAAGAAAGATCATTACCGGTGCAAAAATCGGGCGGGTGTCGCAGTCGACGAGAGTGGCACAGGCGGTGCGCGACGCGAGGTGACCCACAGCGGACTTCTAGCCAGAACTAGGAGGACTGTGCCCGACACCGCCTCACCTCGAAGGCATCGACAGCTTTATCATCGACGCTGCAGTCTATGTTTAGCCGGGTGTGTACCAGTAATTGCCCGATACCACGCGGCGTCTGATTGAACGCGCGCTCTGGCTGCGGCAAGGTCTGATTGTCCCCGATAGAACTGACTTAGTGAGAGATAGCAGTCGGTGCGCGCCGGTCCGTGAGGTATCGCGTCGCAACCCACTTGAGCGCTCGCGATGTCGGGAGAACTCGCCAGCAAGATTGCGACGGCGCTTACGGTCCGATGTGTCATGCCACCTCCTGATCGGTTTTCAGCTTCTGTGCTCGGGCCGACATGCGCAGTGATGGCCTCAATGTATGGTGTCAGGGATAGGTTGGGCAAGGCTGATGGACTGACGATGTCGATTGTTGGCCCGGTGCGCCTATCACGGTGATGTCTGCTTGCAGCGGCAAAGCAGCTTTAGAGCCTCATAAAGCGCACTGCTGCTGTAACCCAGGGAGCGATTGGCCAGCGAAGCCGCCACAAGGATGTGGCCAGGCTTGGCACGGGCCTCATCGGGACGATAGCCGCGCTTGTCCTCGGCCTGCTGATCGCCCCGGCGAAGGGTTCCTACGACACGCAGAGCACTCAAGTCACGCAGATGACGAGTAATGTCGTCCTGCTCGACAATCTGCTGGCGCAATACGGACCAGAGACGAACAATGCACGCAATCTGTTGCGGCGCGGCATCGTTGTTTTAGCCGATCGAACGTGGCGCGAGAAAAGTCACACCGCTCAGTCCCTGATCGACGAACCAATCGCGAGCAGTTATTTGGCCACCTGATACATTTGGAGGCACGTCAGCAGACTAACGTAGCTTGGTGTGTCGCCGATGGTCTCCATGCTGCTACACTGTGCTCTGTTTGCGGCGGGGAATGTGGACCATTGGCTTTCGAGCTGCTGCTGCGCCCGCTGTTCGTCACTAGCGCAACGCTCTATTGGCTGTTTCTCGGAAACTGAGGACGCGGCGACGGAAATGAGCTTGCAACTCCGCGCAATATCAAACTTCGGCACTTGGTCGGCGATTGCAATGACCAACTGAGAGCTCAAAACTATCATCGAGAATGAGATAGGCATTTTATAGCCTCCTACTCGGTTCTGGCTCGCCCCCTCTCAATTTCTTCCTGGTTGGCAGCTTTCGTCTATGCGAAACGGACAGGAGCCGCGCCACACCCTTCAGAAAGCCCGCGTTGTCATCGACCACGATTACGACTGTCGGCTGAGCTGCCGTATCGTGTCCTGTGCCCGGGTTGCTGGCCGACCCTTGATCCAAATCAAAGAAATCTGTTCCGTTGGGAACACCCAGCGAACGCGCCAAGGGGCGAAATCACTGAAAAGACTGAAGAGGAATCCCGGTCAAATCGACGTCCGATTGAACTCATCGGCCCGTCAGCCCGCCAGCGATCCCAGATCTCAGTAGCTCGTAGCTCGTAGCTCGTAGGGCGGATTAGCCGAAGGCGTAATCCGCCGTTCTTTCGAGACATTAAGCGATCTGCGCGAGCCGTCACATCGTTCTGTGCTTCCCGTTTCGATGGGATCGATCGCATGAGGAGTTAGTGGCGGACTACGCCTTCGGCTAATCCGCCCTACGCGCTCCCTCTCCGCCTGCAAACGTTCGCCGCTTCGGCTAGGTCACGCCGCCGCTTTCGGTGACATCGGACATCATGTCTCGGATCAGCGCGGTATCCGCGAATTCGATCAGCTCTATGATTTTTTCGTTCTGAAATTTTAACAGATCGAGACACTCGGTCGTGTGTATCGTATTCGCTGGATTGTATCGGACGACCAGGCGGGAGTGCACCGCAGCGCGGTCACCCTCAACCAGTTCGCTCAAGATCTGGCGCTCTATAAATTGGAAAGTGGCAATGAATCCACCAAGGGCTTCCCGAAGGGCACCATGGCCCTGAACGCTACCCGTCACTTCGAGCGCCTTCTTATCTCCAACTAACCTGAACACGGCTTCGGGATGGAAAACCGCCATGAGGCCTTCCAAATCGCCTTTACCGCGCGCCGCGTAAGTCCGCTTAATCAAGTCGAGCATGGTTTCACGATTTTCCATCTCTGCCTCCCGCATAAATCGTGCCAGACAGATTATCTACCTCTCGATGATAAAAGGCAAAGCTCGAACGGATACAGCTAGGGTGGATTAGATTAACCGGGGGCGTAATCCGCCGTTTTGGCAACAGCCTTTTGCACGATCTTGAGCGACCCCTCGCATCGTCCTTGTTCACGCATTTAGAACAACAGATCGCGTAACCAAGTTCGCAATGGCGGATTACGCCGGAGCCTGTCATCGGGCCGCACCTTGCACGGACACATCAGTCCGCCCTACTCGCTGATCCGAACCGTTTGTGGCGTTATAACATTACGGCGATCAATCAGCCGTGAGCGCCCTGACATCGCGTGCGTCCGCTCCTAATTCCGTCTGAATGGATTGATGGGGCGTCGATCGCAACCGAGCGTGCAAGGAGCGGCACCAATGGCCACATGTACCGAGAAACACCACCCCAACCACACTCACAAGCATGGCGCGAACTGCGGACACACCGCAATTCGCCACGATGGTCATGTGGATTATCTGCACGATGGTCATCTTCACCACATGCATGGGGATCACGTGGATGAACATCTCATCGCGGTCAGCGCAACAAATCCCCTGCAATGCACGCCTGAAGTCCACTGCTCGCACGTGCACGGTCCAAACTGCGGACATGAAGCTGTGCCGCATGGTGACCATGTCGACTATCTTGTAGACGGCCGACTGCATCATCCCCATGGTGATCATTGTGACGATCACGGGCCCGTGCAGTTAGCCTGAGAGGTCGTCCACTACGTTGTTCGAACCGCGGCCCTGACATCAATTTCGGTTTGATGGATTGTTCGCTGATAGACCGCGATGACATCTCGTCACAGGTCAGTTTGTGTCGCGGCCGTAGTAGGTTTTCAGGAGCCGATAGTGGCCTCCGGTCAAACCATATTCCTGGCGGAGGCAGCTGTTGCCCCTGCAAAACATTGCACTCCCGTCACATTGCAGAAGTTCGAAGTGCAGCCTGATCACCCGCGAATTTTCGAAGAAGGTCGCAAAGTAGTGACCGGCGCGCGGTGGATGATCTTCACACATGCGGATGACCGCATTCCGAACCTCTGGCGGCAGACGTTCGATCCGCTCCGAATTCCAGGGATCGTCGCGGCCAATCGGAGCGCCGCGCGCGAGCGCGATCGGTTGATTGCAAAAAGAAAATAAAGCGACGCCGGCAGCGATTGCCAAATGTCGCAGGTGAAAAGTGCGCATGCCAACACCCGTCCCCGCAGGAAGGTTTAGCAGATGCATTCGTCATGCGGAGACTATCAGGAATGCCGACGACCGCCAGCGATCAATGAATTGTCCGATGGCATGTGCGGCGCATCAATTTGATCATCTGCTGGCCGTCGATGACTGCTGGCAGTCATCCTTATGCGCTTTCATCCGCCAGAACGCTGAACCCGATATAGTTGCGCTGGAACCCTAAAATTTAGCTCGGAAGTTCCAGCAACGGCTTGGCGTGGCGCTTGTTATCTCACCATTGGAAAGGAGAACACATGCGAAAGATCATCCTGACGATCTCGACCATCGCAGCGCTCGCGACCACCGCTGTCGTCACCTCTCCAGCCGAGGCCCGCGGCGGACGTAATGCCGCGATCGGTATCGGCGTAGCGGCCGGTATTCTCGGCGCCGCGGCGGCGACCGGCGCCTATCATAACGGATATTATGGTTACGGCCCGAACGCCTACTATGATGGCGGCCCGCGGTACTATCGTGGCTACGGCTACGGTTATGGCTACCGCCACCACTACGACGACTGGTAACAATATCCCCGTCGGAGAAAAGCTCGGAGCGATCCGGGCTTTTTCTTTGTCCGCCGGACGTGCTCTTACGTCGTGGGCAGTGGTGACCGGTGCAGATGCACGATCATCCACGCCGAACCGCGTTTGGCGACGACAAAGGTGACACGGCCCACGGCCGCTGTGGACTGCCCGTCCCTCGTGCTGGTGATGGTGTCGAAACCTGTAATGACGACGGTGTTGTCGTCGATGACCAAGGCTTCCGAATTGTTGAGTTTGGCGGCGCGCGGCTTGCCATTATTGAGAGCAACTTCAAAATAATTTCGAATCTGCTCCGGCGTGGTCAGGACCGTCTTTCCCGCGGTGCCGATCATCAGGGCGTCCGGCGCATACAGGCTGGCGATCCCGTCGACATCGGCATCGCCGAACGCCTTCCCCCATTTCTCCACGACCTGATAGGCGTCTTGCTTCGGCCCCGCCTGGGCCGACGACACGGAGGCAATCAAAACCATCGCCGACAATATCCTTCACATGAGATCCATTCCGATACGGTGAAGCTGTACGCCTATTGCTTGTTCTGTCCAGCTTGCCGAACCATCCTTCAAGCTCGTGGCAACCATCAAAGCGTGGCGGCTCAATTTGATACTTCCTCGAAATACAAAACACTGATAAAAAACACATCACCTGCGGCCGAGCCGCTGATGGTCCGGTGGCGCATTCCCTCCTTCAATCAGCGGGGATCATCATGCGGTACTCCCGGCCCAACGATCCAAGTCGTCGCCTTGTTCTCCGCGCACTTGCGGCGCTGCCGGCATTCTCCGTGCCGCGCATTGCCGATGCACAGGCGCAAACAACAACCGCGCAAGCACCCGTTCCTACTGGGGGCGGCTTTTCATTCGCGGCGGTCGGCGATACCCGGCCGATGATGTACCTGCCGTTGAAAGAAGGACAACCGGACCTCAGCAAGTTCTTCGTCGAGATGTTCGGGTTGGTCATGCCGGAAAAGGTCGCCGAGGCCGTCGTGGCGAAGGATGTGAAGATGATCTTCGATCCGGTCACAAAGGACCTGATCAAGGTTGTCATGCCGTTCGCATCCAAGACGGAAGTGATGACCCTGACGCTGGATAAGGGTTGGGTCACTGAAGCATCCGTTGAAGACGTGAAACTGCTTCCTGGCGTGCATCGGACGATGTTCCGGCTTCAGGGCGGTGAATGGGTGGCCCGTGAAATCGTCAAGGACGTTCAATCCGGTCGCGCCAAACTCGTGGTCAATAGCGGTGACGCCGTCTGGTGGGGCAATCAGGGCCTGACTGTCAGTGACAGCCCATACTGGAAGCGCGTGAATGACACGATGTTGAAGAAGCTACCCGCGCCGGATGACGAGATGCGCGCAGCCGGTCTGGACGGGCGCTTTTTCATGAGCGTGGGCAATCATGAGGTATGGGCCGACCCAAAGATCGAGGGCGTTCTTTCGGCGCTGCCGTATCTGAAAAAATTCGGCGTTACGCCGGAAAACCTGATCTACAAATTCGACTTCAAGGGCACCCGCTTCATCTATCTCTGGAGTGGCAAGTACGATTACCGTTCGCCGTCGCTGTGGGACGCTGATCGGCCAAAATATGCCGAGCAGATGATCCAGCTTCAAAAGTGGATGGACGAGGCGAAGGCCAATGGCATTCGGAAGGCGTTTATCGTCTTCCATTATCCCGTGTTTGCGCGGTCAGGCCTGGGCCCGATCCCGGCTCCCGATAACCCGCACAAGGTGATTGCGTCGTATGCTGGAGATATGGAGGTGGTCGTACTGAACGGGCACGTCCACACCACGGAAATCTACGACGTCGACGGGGTAAAATATCTGATGTTGGGCGGTGGGGGCGCAGAACAAGACCCGATCCTGCCGGGGCGAACCAGCATCAAGGTGCCTGCTGACTATCCGCAGGACCTTTACTGGAAGGGCCAGCCTCCGCAGGAGGAATACAACTACGTGCTGGTGGACGTTGAACCCGGCCAGAAGACGAAGTTCACCCTCAATCGCTTCCGGCCATGGTCGGCAGAGCCGTTCGGGACCGAGGAACTCTTCACGTGAGCAGGACACCGGTGTTTACGGGAGTGAGGTTCTGGCAACAGCTATTCTGATCATTCACGGCCTGGTCGCGGTCGCGCTGCTTGGCGCGATAACACACCAGACCTTAGCGGCATGGGGATCGGCGGGCGCGCGACCCGGCTCGTTCTTTGGCCGCTTTCGTTCGATACCGTCGGCCTCGTTCGCCAACGCCGTGGTCGTCCTCTATGCCGTTTCCACGCTGCTGGGCGGGATCATCTACCTTTATTTCCGTGTGGATGTCAGGCCTGAACTGGAACGTGCGGGTCACTGGCATGTCCTCGGCTTCTTCGACCTCAAGGAACATTTCGTAGCAATCGGGTTGGCGTTGCTGCCCGCCTACTGGGTTTGCTGGCGACGGCCGCTCGCCAACGAGCCTCATCAGACACGCACAGCGCTCACCTCGATACTTGCGTTCATCATCTGGTGGGGCTTTCTGTCCGGGCACGTTGCCAACAACATCATGGGTTTCGGCTCATGACATCATCCGCCCCGTTCCGCCGCTTTGCGTTCGCATTCGGGATCACATTCGCGGTCCTCTACGTGGTCGCGCTCGCAAAGGACCTTGCTCTTTTCACTGTTTTCCCGTCGCTCGGCATCGTGCTCGCGGGCACGCATCATTCGCGTGACGTTACTGACCCTGCGATGGGATTTCTGGCTCCAGCGATGTACTGGTACGGGTGGGCCGCGACGGCCGCGCTCGGGGCACTGATCGTCGCTCTCGTTGCTGCGTCGTTCGCCGAACGTTTGGCGCGATACGTTTGGCCGGGATGGGTGTGGGTCATTCCCGTCCTCGCGATGATCGCTTGCGTCTATCTCACTCTACCCTGGTTTCGGCTTTAGCTTCGGCAGCGTGGACACCGAACTGTGGGCAGGCACTAATGAGCTCTCTCCCCACCTCCCTCTCCCGTTGTAAGTCTTGAACCTTCCGCGCACGAACGCCTTCGAGACCGCCTGCATCAGGTCGCAGACTTCCTGCTCCAGATACTCGTTCGCCACGATCAGCGCCTTGACCGCGTCGCGTGCGTTGCCGCCGCAGGCGGCGATGGCCTGGTCGGTTGCCGCTTCGAGTTTTGCCGCATCTTGTGCGGCGTCGGCCTGTGGATTGGGCTCGGCGCTGTGCGACATCTGCGGTTCCGGGTTGACTTGATGGGGATGATGTTCTCATTTTGTTCTCATGACGTCAAGCACCCAAAACCGCCGATTTCCTACGCCCTGGACCGCCACCCGCGCGTCGGCGGAGTGCTATCAGGTGCAGGATGCCAACGGTATCACGCTGGCGTGGATTTTCTGCCGCGATGATGAAGCGCGCTACAGTTTCGGCGCCAGCAAACTGACCTCCGACGAGGCGCGGCGGCTGGCCCGCGGCATTGCGCGGCTGCCGGAGTTCATGGCGCAGCGGCGCGGATTTTTTCCGCGCGGTGGCGGAAAGCGCTGGAATCCGAAGCGCCCCTATCATGTCGCGCTGGAGGATATGTATGTCCGCGAGCACTGGTTCTCGATCGACGCGATCTGCAAGCTCAACAGCCTGCCCTTCAATGCGACCGGCGAGAAAATCCAGCAGGGCGCAACGTGGTGCGTCTATGAGTTTGCCTGGCAGATGGACGCCATCCTGTTCTGGCACCGGTTTCAGGGGCGCTGGCTGCGCGGCGATGAATTTCATTACCCTGAGCCGCCCAAGGATCTGCCGCCGCTGAAAGACCTGCAAAGGCATCCTTATGACAGGAGGAAGCCGGAGCGCTGAGCGGCATCGCCGTGGTGGCCGGACATCATGCCCCGGCTCCACAGCAAGACGTGATCATACAGAAATATCTCCGTGCGTGCACACCTGAAATGGAACAGGCCGGGCTACCCGGCCCGGCCTCTCTCAATCACAGCCTGTCGTCAGATTTCAATCTCGGTCGCCATGTTAGAGCGCACCCACGTCGTGTAGCCCGCCTTCATCCTCTTAGCTTGCCAAGCTCGAACTTCCTTGTCTTCTCCCATCTTATCGACAGCCGCGCCGTATGCTGCAAAATTCTCGAACGTTATCGACAACACCCTATTTCCAACTTCACCAACGGCGACAGCCCAATAGGTTACTTTTCCGCCGTGTTTGCGCCAGAGGACAGCGCCTTCTTTGGCGAGTTCGGTAATCTTGGCGGGATCAGTTCCGGGGTTCGGCTTGACTACGTATTGAACAGCTACTGACATTTTTCTCTCCCGTGAAACTACAAGGGTAGCCGGCATATTCTCTTCTCGAGAAGTCAGGCTGTTGATCTAAATCAATGGCCAAGGCGGCGGGGAATACCCCGCTTCCATACCAAATGGGAGGACGATATGCCCGAGAGCGTCTACGATGTGATTGCGCCCGCTCCGCTTTAGTTGCGTGCTGCAGCGTCGTTGTGAATGATCTTGCTTTCGGACAACAGGTCGAAGATGCGGTCGGCGACGAATTTGTGACCCTCCGGTCTCCAATGCGGCCCGAAACCTCCTTCGGTATAAAATGAAGCTCCTTCCAGCTTGGCGTACTTGATCCCGTTGGCGTCGAGATAGTTGTTCAACGCCTCGTCGTGATTCTGGATTCCGACCAGAAACTTTGCGCCATTACCTTCTACGAATTCGCGGACCTTCCCAATGAGTTTTTCAGTGGGATCCGGCACGAATACCTGAGGATATCTCAGGCGCACATAAGCATCCGTCACCACCCGGGCCAGCCAGAGGTTCCGGACCAGCCAGTCCTCCTTGTAGTGTAACAGCTGCGATCGCGGGACGGGCTGTCCCATCAGCACGATCGATCCGTCGGATTGGGTTGCGAAGTAAGGTTTGTAATAGTTGTCGTAACGTTTGTTGGTGCGGTTATCCAACCGGTCGTTGTCCGAGCAGAATATCAAAACGACGACAGCGGGCTTGACCTTCGGCCACAATCGCTTGAGCAGCAAATATTCTTGATCGGTGCCGTAACCGGAAACGCCTGCTGCCAGGATATTGTGGTCGGGAATCCTCTCCTTCAATACCTCGGTGAACCGTTCGTTCGCTTCGGAGTCGAGGCCCCAGACGAAGGAATCGCCCAGGAACATGATTGTGGGTTTGCCGTCCGGAGTGAATTCTTCGTCACGCAAGCCGAAGCTGTTGTGCTTGAAGTGGGTGGTCCGAAAGGTCGTGATTTGAGACGACGAATTTGGAATTGGCGTCCAGCCGAGCTCGGCGTCGTATCCGTAGTCGAGCGATCGTCCACTCAATGTCTCGCGCAATTCCAGAAAGTCAGCGGCGCGAAGCGCAAATTCCAGTGCGGCCAACGTTACGAAGGTCGTGCCTAGCGATACAAGTACCGACAGCGATACTTCGCGTAGATTGATGCGTTTTGCCAAATGCTGCCTCCTCATTCCGGCTTGCCGCGTTCAAACCAAAAGCAACGCCATTGCGAGGTAGTTATCGGGTAGAAGTGCTTGCCGCTGGCGCTTTTTGCCACTGACATTAATGTCGGCGAACGGTGGATAACAGGAAAGCCAAATTACCGGGCGCCGCTGTCCACTACTAAAATTGCATTGAACATTATGGCCGTTCCCGCCCGCGGCGGTACACTGATTTTTGGCCGAGGGGTAATTGGCAGAGGGGCAAACCGACGCGATCGCCCCATTGCGGACATTTCTCACTAACGTCAAAATAACTTCGTAGACAGGACCCACGAACGGTGGTCGCAGTGAACGAGAAGCCGAAAACCCCCCTCTCCGGGATATGCCGATGCGGCAAGGTGAAACTGGAGGCATTCGGCCGACCGATTCTGGCCGCCTCCTGCTATTGCGCGAGTTGCCAGCAAGCCGGAAGTCGCTTCGAACAACTGCCTTCCGCGCCACCCATCCTCAATCCCGATGGCGGAACAGACTACGTGCTCTATCGAAAGGATCGAGTGCAATGTGTGACGGGCCACGAGTATCTTAGAGAGCACCGGCTCAAGCCTGATTCTCCGACCCGGCGGGTCATTGCCACATGTTGCAATTCGGGAATGTTCCTCGATTTTACCAGGGGACATTGGCTGACGATTTACCGCAACCGCTTTCCGGCAGGTGCGCCGCCCCTTGAAATGCGGGTCATGACACAAGACCGACGAGACGGCGTCGCGCTTGCGGATGACATGCCGAATTATGATCGCCACTCCGGCAAGTTCATGTTGAAGCTTATTTCGGCGTGGATTGCGATGGGTTTCCGCAGCCCAAAAATCAGCCTGGGATCAACCCACGGGCCGGAATAGTCGTTTCGCGCGAACAACGTGATCATATGAGGACTTGTGAGGACGCGGCGCGACGCCAATCAAAGATTGGAAGTCACCAACAAATGCGTTGCGAATTGCGCGGACCCGCTGGAGGCTATTCAATCACATCGTCGGCGCTTGCGAGCAGTGCCGGAGACAGGCTGAGGCCGAGGGATTTGGCGGTCTTGAGATTGATGCTTGTCAGATATCGCGTGGGCTGCTCGACCGGCAGATCGGCGGGGCGAGCGCCCTGGATTATTTTGTCAATCAAGCTGGCGCCCTGACGGGCGAGACGTCATCAGATCCGGCCCGAGGCTGATCAAGCCACCGGCGGCGACCGTCTCCTTGAAGCCGTGACAGGACGGCACGCCATTCGCCAAAGCGAGGTCGGCGATCACCTTGCTGTTGGCGTAGGTGAACGCTCCGGCGACGACGATCACGGCTTCGAGTTGGTCCCGTTTCACTCGGTCGAATGCGCCTATCAAATCATCGGCAGAGCCGACTTCGACCGCAGTCAGTGAGATGTGCAGCAAGGGCGCCGATTTTCCCAGCGACGTCATCGCAAATGGAAAATTCGGATCGTTCTTTGCGCCTATGACGCCGACGCGGGAAAGATCCGGCAGGATCTCCTTTAGGAGCTGGAGCCGCTTTCCGTAGGTTTCCGAGGCAGCCTCAAAGGTCGTTCCGGTCATATTCCCGCCGGGGTGAGCGAGACTCTGAACAAGGCCGATATCGACAGGTGCTCCAACCGAAATGAAAACGACCGGAATATTGGGCGCGACGGCCTTGGCGGCGACCCCACCGATCGTGCCCCAGACGACGAGCAGGTCGATGTCGGGAAGCAGCGCGAGAACGGCGGCCTTCATCTCGTTCAGATTGGGAGCGGCAAACCGGGTTTGCAGGTGAATGTTCTTGCCGTCGATATAACCAAGGGCGGAAAGCCCCTGCTCAAGTCCCGATGAGGAAATGATCTCGGAAGACCCGCCGAATACCTGACCGATGCGCCAGGAAGCTGCCGCGCCCGCGCGGGTGGAAAGCGTACCGGCAAGAACTGAAGCCGCCCCCGCGATGAACTCGCGCCGCTTCATTCGACCACTGTACCAGCATGGGCCGGCTGTGTTGCGGCCCCTTCACCAACACCCGATACGAACCCTCGCCGCTTCACTGCAGGTCATGCCCCCAAGCTCCGGGTTCGAGCGTAAGCGATTTACAGCGCAGGTCCAAGCGTGCTGCTACGCTTGGCGGCGCCCCGCGTGTGTGGCGGGACAAGCACACCTTAAGGGAATACTCGCGGAGACCGGCGGGGCCGGGATTTTTGGCTCACCGCGTGGTGCCAAGTCGAGAATCTGCTTTTCGTTTTTGCACCTCCCGATTTTGTTGATCTGAAGTACGGCCTCACCCGCCCCGATGATGGCAGGCGTCTCCTTCAGGATCCCATCCAGAGGTTGACCGAAACCGGCCGTCGCTTCGGCGTGAACTTGTTCGCTACCGCCAACGCCGCATACTCGCCGGTCTCCAAAGCGATCTTCTGCGCCAGCACGACATCCCCCGGCGCGAGAGGAGCGTCGGTGACGAAACAATAGCAGATGCGAGGCTGACCGAATTTATCCAGCTCCTCGACGTTCATGGATGAGCCGTAATGGATCCGGTACTTCTTGCCGGTGTCGCAGCCGATGACGTCGAAATATCCATCGGCGTCAAACTGTGCGAGCTGCGCAGGCGATAGCCATTCCCTCAGTAGCTTCAGGCCGCGGGCCTCACTGTCATCTTCCCATAGTCGTCGAGCGTTGAAGTGCTCGCGCAAGGCGAAGATGCGCGAGCAGACGTCAGCCAGCGTTCTGCGGAACGAGAGCATCGATCAGCGCAACAATAAACTCAGCCACCGACCAGACGGGGGTAGAACAACGTCTCTTCGGCTGTTGGATCGAACGTCTTTGTCACCTCGACGTCGCCGGAGGCCGTCCGTACCGCTGCGGTAAAGCCCACTTTGGTCAGCGACCGGAAGCGCTCCTCCGCCTTGTGAAGCGCTTCGGCGTCCGCGGCGTCGAACTGATGTCGGGTATCGCCGGTGTGATCCATGACGATTTGAGATGCCATTTGCCAGAACTCCTCTGAGGTTATCCGGTAAGGTTCTCCCTGCCACTGCACTATCCGACCAAACTTCGTGCCGAATTGCCAGTCCCAATTGCGTGCGCCGGCGATCATCTCGGGAAATACGGAACGGGAACTTTTTTAACGCGTGCGCGTTTGTGCCGCCTCCAGCGATGAGGACACCGGCGTCCGGTCACGTTTTCGCAGACGGTTTCGGCTTTTTTCTGGCGACCGGCAGTCTCGGCACTTTGCCCGCTTCCACCGAAATTTGCTTCAGGCGGTCGACGAACGATCGATCGGCGGGGCCAGGCGGTGACTTGGTCGGCCACGCCGCCGACATTGTCAGAATAAAACCCTCCGGAGGCACGTCCTCAATGGGCAGCACGGCAAGGCGCCCCTCTTCCAGGTCCTGGCGCACGGCATGCAGCGGCATTCCGCCCCAAGCCGGCCTACAGCCGTCACTGGTGCTTCAAGGCGTCAGACCGGGCAGCCCTGGCTGCCTTTTGGCAGGCCGGTATCGACAACGGCGGCGCCGACGATGGAGCACCCGGCATTCGCGCCGTCTACCACGCCGACTATTACGCGGCCTTCCTGGTGGACCCGAGCGGCAACCGGATTGGGGCGGTATGCCATCTGAAAGAAGGCGATTGAGGGAGTTCCGATGTCCCTTGCCGTCGACCGCCTACCGCTTGTTGATTCCAGCCTCGCGAATGATCTTGCTCCACTTCTCGGTTTCGCTGTCGATGAACTTCCCGAACTCCGGGCCTGGCAGATAGTGCACGTCGAGGCCCTGCACGGCCAGCTTCTGCTTTGCCGTTGTGTCCGCGAGGGCCTGACTGATTTCGGATTGCATCTGGTCGACGATCGGATCAGGGGTGGCCGCAGGCGCCATAAAACCATACCAGCCGACGGCGACGACATCTTCGCCCTGCTCGCGCAGGGTTGCGGCCTCCGGATAGAGCGCGCTGCGCACATCGGAAAAACATCCGAGCACGCGCAGCGCGCCGCTCTGGATGTGGGGCAAGGCTGCCGGGAGCGCGGTGGTGGTTGCGTCGACACGCCCGGCCAGAAGCTCGATATACGACGGTGCATCACCCCCGAACTGAACCGCGACACCCTTGATCCCAGCGGTTCTGATCAGGAGTTCTGCGGCCAGATGCGGTTGAGAGCCAGGCGTGGGAGTGGCGAAGGTGACACCATCAGGCTTTGATTTCGCATAGGCGATGAATTCCTGCAGGGTTTTGTAGGGTGCATTCGCGTTGACGATCAGAAAAAGCGGCACGATCATCGCCATCGCAATGGGGCGCAAATCCTTGTGCGGGTCATAGCTGAGCTTGCCAAACATGGCTTCCGCCGTCTCGTAAGGCGCCGCCGCATACAGGAAGGTGTAGCCGTCCGGGTCGGCCCGCGCCACCGCCTGATTGGCAATCGTCGAACCTGCGCCGGGCCTGTTTTCGACGAAGAACTTCTTGCCCAGCTTGCCTTCGAAATACTCGGCCAGGATACGCAAGGAAATGTCGCTGGAGCCACCAGCAGCATAGGTCGAAATCAACCGCACCGGATGCGCCGGCCATTGGCCGGCTGACGACGCGGCGATTGCCGGACCGAAGGTCACTCCCGCCGCGACACCGCCCAACAAGGCCCTTCGCGTGAACTTCATGTCTTCCCGCCCCCTTTGGTTTTTCTTGCGAACCGCCGGACGACCGACAGACCGCACGAACGCGTTCGCGATGGCGCCATTACGCCTTCGCGCCTAGCTTACGGCCGAAAGCGACGACTAATCCGTCCCGCGCGCCATCTGCTCGACAAGATGCGCCCGCGAGGGTCCAGGGTCAAACCGATCGGCGAAATATTGGGTTTCGTGCGCCACCCGGCCTTCGCGGAATTCCATGATGCTCACCGTGTAGGACGGTATGCCGTCGTAGGTCAGCACGAATTCCGTGACCCAAAGATCGCCGCTTCCGATCATGCGCCGGACATTGAAATGCTTCTTGTTGGGCTGGACGGTTCGGCTCGCCTGAATGTGGCGCCGGCCGCGGATTCGTTCGCCCGATTGCGGGTAATCAAGCACGGCATCTTCGTGGTAGATCTCATGTTCGGCCTCGAAATCGCTCGCGTCCGAAGCCTCCCAATGGCGCTGCAGCGCCGCCCGCACGGTCTGGTCATCCATCGCAATCTCCCACCAGCGTTTCGGCCATCATTTCGAGAGCACCGGATTGATTGTGCGGTACCCCGTTCGAGGATGTGGGGCGCTGGTGCCGATCGCGCCAGTGTGGGGAGCGCGCGATGCGCCCGATTGCTACTCCACCTTGACGTTGGCCGCCTTGATCATCGGCCACCATTTCGCAATTTCAGCTTTCTGCCAGGCGCCCAATGCTGCCGGCGTCAGCTGGTCCTTTGCCGGCATATCGAGGCCGAGGTCGCCGAGCTTCTTCTGTACGCCGGGATCGCCGAGGGCTTCGACCGCGGCGGCGTTGAGCTTCGCGACGATGTCTTTCGGGGTGTCCTTGGGCACCCAGAATCCCGACCACAGCGTCATGTGAAATCCGGGCAGTCCGGCCTCGTCGGTGGTCGGAATTTCCGGCGCGGAATCGACCCGCTTGTCCGCCGTCACCGCATAGGCGCGGATGGTCCCTGCCCGCACCTGGCTGATCGAGTTGGAGGTCTGGTCGACGATGATATCGATCTGTCCGGCGACCAGATCGGTCAGCGCCGGCGCGGTGCCTCGATAGGGCACGTATTGCAGCTTGATGCCAGAGACGTTCTCGAAATAGAGCCCGGCAATATGGCTGCCCGAGCCGGCGCCGGCCGTGCCGGCGGTCGGCGGGGTCGGTTTTGCCTTTAGCCACGCCAGCAGTTCGGGCAATGTCTTGGCGGGCACCGCAGTCTTGCTGACGATGATCATCGGGTTGCTTGGCAGCATCACCACCGGCTCAAGATCGGTAACGAGATCGTAGCCGAGCTTGTAGATCGCGCCGTTGGCGACATTGGTGCCGAGATGGCCGAAGCCAATGGTGTAGCCGTCGGCGGGTGCGCGCACCACGCGGCCGACGCCGAGCGAACCGCCGGCGCCCGTGACATTCTCGATCAGCACGGTCTGGCCAAGCGACCGCTGCATGCGTTCGGCCAGCACCCGCGCCATCGCGTCCGACGGACCGCCCGCCGAGAACGGCACCACGATAGTGATTTGATGCGAAGGAAAATTGTCCGCCACCGCGTGGCTGCCAAGCGCCAGCAGCGCGATCAAGGCGGCCCACATCGTTCTTCGCATCACATCCTCCAGCGCCGCATGACGGCGAGAAAAACACAGACCTCGTCCTTGAGGCTGCAAAACAATCCCGGTCGTCATCCTGAGGAGCGGCCCCTTGGCCGCGTCTCGAAGGATGAACAACACCGGGACCGGGACTCGTAGCCATCCTTCGAGACGCGCGAAGGCGCGCTCCTCAGGATGGCGGCTTTGTTTACAGCTTCGCGTAGTCGATCGGTTTGTGGCGATCGAGGGTGCGCGTTACCGGCGGCAGCGGATATTTAAGCCCCGTCGCGCAATTGAACAGCATCACGCGATCATTTTTGCCGACGCGTCCATCTGCGAGACTTTGCTTGTACGCAGCATAGGTCGCCGCACCCTCCGGACACAACAGCAGTCCTTCTTCGCGCGCGACTTCGTTGAGCGCAGCAGAAATCTTCTCGTCATCGACCGCAATGGCGAAACCTTTGCTCTCACGGACCGCGCGCAGGATCAGAAAATCTCCAACCGCCTGCGGCACCCGGATGCCGGAGGCGATGGTGTGGGCGTCTTCCCAGCGCGGCGCGTGTTCGGTGCCGTTCTCGAAGGCGCGAACCATCGGCGCGCAGCCGGACGCCTGCACCGCCACCATCCGCGGCCGCTTGCTGCCGATGAAGCCGATGGCTTCCAGTTCGGCGAACGCCTTCCACATCCCGATCAGGCCGGTACCGCCGCCGGTCGGATAGAAGATCACGTCCGGCACGTCCCAATCGAGCTGTTCGGCCAACTCCAGGCCCATCGTCTTCTTGCCCTCGATCCGGTACGGCTCTTTCAGGGTTGAAGTATCGAACCAGCCGGCCTTGGCCTTGCCCTCGCCGACGATCTTGCCGCAATCGTCGATCAGGCCGTTGACCCGATAAACCGTTGCGCCCTGCAACTCGATCTCGCTGACATTCACCTCGGGCGTATCGGCGGGGCAGAAGATCGTGGTCTTGATGCCGCAGGAGGTGGCGTAGGCCGCGAGTGCGGCGCCGGCATTGCCGTTGGTCGGCATCGCCATATGCTTGATACCAAGCGCCTTGCCCATCGACACCGCCATCACCAGGCCGCGCGCCTTGAACGAGCCGGTCGGCAACCTCCCCTCATCCTTGACGATGATTTCGCCGCCGCCGATCTTCTTGGCAAGCTTGGGCAGGCGAATGAGCGGCGTCGTGACTTCGCCGAGGCTGACGATATCGCTGACCTTGCGCACCGGCAGCATCTCGCGATAGCGCCAGAGGTCCGCCGGCCGCTCTTTCAGCGCCTCCTTGGTCAGCGCCTTCTTCACCCCAGCCAGATCGTAGCGCACCAATAGCGGCTTGCCGGCCTTGGAAAGGTTATGGATCTGGTCGGCGGGATAATGATCGCCCTCCATCGCGCATTCGAGATGGGTCACGAAGGTCGGGCGCTCGATCGTCAGGTTGTCATTGTCTTTCACGGGATGTTTCTCGGTTGTTAGAGTACAGCTCAACCTCATCCCCGCGCAACGGTGAAGCCGTTGTCGCTGGAGGAGCGCGCACTTGCGCGCGTCTCGAAGGATGGCGGCGTGTCCCTGAGTTGCCCATCCTTCGAGACGCTTGCTTCGCAAGCTCCTCAGGATGAGGTGTAAATCTGTCGCTTCGACCTAACCTCATTACCTTACATATTAAGCGCCTGGCCGTAGGCGTCGAGCACGGCTTCCTTCATCGTTTCGGAAATGGTGGGATGCGGGAAGATTGTGTGCATCAACTCTTCCTCGGTGGTTTCAAGGTTCATCGCCACGACAAAGCCCTGGATCAGTTCGGTGACTTCAGAACCGACCATGTGCGCGCCGAGCAACTGGCCGGTCTTCTTGTCGAACACAACCTTGACCATGCCCTGGTCCTCGCCCTGCGCGATCGCCTTGCCGTTACCGACAAACGGAAAACGTCCGACCCGGATTTCGCGCCCGGCTTCTTTGGCTTTGGCTTCCGTCAGACCGACCGAGGCTACCTGCGGATGGCAATAGGTGCAGCCGGGAATCAGCAGCTTGTCCATCGGATGCGGATGCATGCCCTTGATGGCTTCGACGCAGACGACGCCTTCATGCTCGGCCTTGTGCGCCAGCATCGGCGGCCCCGCCACGTCGCCGATGGCGTAGATACCCGGCACGTTGGTCTTGCAGAACGGATCGATCACGATGCAACCGCGCTCGGTCTTGACGCCCAGCTTTTCAAGTCCAAAACCTTCGATATTGCCGACCACGCCCACCGCCGAGATCACCCGGTCGAATTCGACCGCCTGCAGCTTGCCCTTGCCGTCGTCGATGGTGGCGACCACGCTGTCGCTCTTTTTCTCGAGTTTCGTCACCTTGGTGCCGGACATGATCTTGATGCCCTGCTTCTCGAACTGCTTGCGCGCGAAGCCGGCAATCTCGGCATCCTCGACCGGCAGGATCTGCGGCAGCACTTCAACCACCGTCACTTCGGCGCCCATGGTGCGATAGAACGACGCAAACTCGATTCCGATGGCGCCCGAACCGACAACGAGAAGTGATTTCGGCATCTTGTCCGGCACCATCGCCTCGAAATAGGTCCAGACCAGTTTCTTGTCCGGCTCGAGGCCGGGCAACACCCGCGGGCGCGCACCGGTGGCCACAATGATATGCTTGGCCTGATAAGCGCCCTCGCCCAGCGCGCCCTTGGGGGCTGCGGCCTCCGATTTTTTCACCGTGAATTTTCCCGGCGCATCGAGCGTCGCCTCGCCCCAGATGATCGCGATCTTGTTCTTCTTCATCAGGAATTCAACGCCGCCATTGAGGCGTTTCACGACACCACGCGAACGCTCGACCACGGCCTTCGGATCGAACGAGATATTGTCCGCCGACAATCCGTAGTCCTTGGCGTGCTTCATGTAGTGGTAGATTTCCGCCGAGCGCAGCAGCGCCTTGGTCGGAATGCAGCCCCAATTGTTGCAGATGCCGCCGAGATAGGCTTTCTCGACGATCGCGGTCTTGAAACCAAGCTGCGCCGCACGGATCGCGGTGACATAGCCGCCGGGACCGGAGCCGATAACGACGATGTCGAAGGATGTATCAGGCATGGCAGGCTCCCGTTAGCTCGCGCGCGCATCGTGCGGGGTCCGCGTCGATGTCAGGTTTTCGGATTTCATCTGGAAGCGGCTTTCGCAAACACGGTCGGCCGCGACAAACATATATGCAGGATCAGCCATTGCACCAGCGCGACGGTCCACAGCGGCGTGAACATCTGCACCATGCCGACGCTCTCGTGCAGCCAGTTGATGGCGTGGATTCCGTTATCGAACGCGCCGAGCGCGACGATCAAAAACGGCACCAGAAATAGCACATACAACGCGCGCTTGAGGCGGCGTTCGCGATCCCGGCGCCACACCGCGACGCCATAGAGAATGGCCCCCAGCACCACATAGCCCAGCGTCAACAGCCCGCGAAAGGCCTCGCCGAGACCGCGCGCGGCGGCATCATCCCAATCCGGCAAAAACGATGCCGCGGCATAGACCACGAAACCGGCGATGGCCGAGGCGACAAAAGCCAGGATGAAAACTCCCGCTGATCGCATGATCGCCCTTGTGACCTGTGAACGAAGACGGCCTACACCATCATCATGACGGGGTTTTCGATCAGCATCTTGAACGCGCCAATCAGTTCAGCGCCGAGCGCGCCATCGACCGCACGGTGATCGCAGGACAGCGTCACGCTCATGATGTGCGCAGCCTCGATCTTGCCGCCCCGCACCACCGCGCGTTCCTCGCTGGTGCCGACCGCCAGGATGGTGGCGTGCGGCGGATTGATCACCGCGGTAAAGTCCTTGATGCCGTACATGCCGAGATTGGAGATCGCCGTGGTGCCGCCCTGATATTCCTCGGGCTTCAGCTTGCGGGCCCGCGCCCGCGCCGCGAAATCCTTCATCTCGGCCGAAATCGTCGAGAGCGACTTGGTCTCGGCGTTGCGGATGATCGGCGTGATCAGGCCGCCCGGCATCGCCACCGCGACACCGATATCGGAATGCTTGTGCTTGAGCATGCCGGCTTCGGTCCAGCTCACATTGCAATCGGGAATGCGTTGCAGGGCGATCGCCATCGCCTTGATGACGAAGTCGTTGACCGACAATTTGTAGACCGGCTTCTTCTCCTTGTCCTTGGGCGCCGAGGCGTTAATCTCCTCGCGTGCCGCCAGCAGCTTGCCGATATCGCAGTCCATCGTCAGATAGAAATGCGGAACGGTCTGCACCGACGCCGTCAGGCGCTGGGCGATGGTGCGACGCATGCCGTCGTGCGGCACGACCTCGTAACTGCCGGGCTCGAACAGTGCCAGGATCTGCTTGTCCGACATCGACGGCGCGATCGCAGGTCCGGCGGCGGGCGCTGCGGCCGGTGCCTTCAGGCCCTTGCCCGATTTCGCCTCCTCGACGTCGCGGGCGATGACGCGGCCATGCGGGCCGGAGCCGTTGATACGTGCGAGCTCAATGCCGGCTTCCTTGGCGAGGCGCCGCGCCAGCGGGGATGAGAACGTGCGGTCGTGACCATTGCCTTGTGCCGCCGGTGCAGCAGCCTTTGGCGCGGGAGCCGGCGCTGGCGCCGCAGCAGGCGCCTTCGCAGCGGGGGCTGCGGCAGCCGCCGGTGCCGGCGCCGCGGCGGCTTTCGGGGCCGGTGCTTCCGTCGGCTTGGAGGCCGGTGCTGCGCCGGAGCCTGCCGCTTTCACGTCCTCGCCGTCGCCGGCCAACACCGCGATGATGTCGTTGACCGGGACATCCTGGGTGCCTTCGGGCACCAGGATCTTGGCGATGGTACCCTCGTCGACCGCTTCGACTTCCATTGTCGCCTTGTCGGTCTCGATTTCGGCGATCACATCGCCCGACTTGACCTTGTCGCCCTCTTTCTTGAACCACTTGGCAAGGTTGCCCTTTTCCATCGTGGGCGACAGCGCAGGCATGAGAATATTGATTGGCATTGTCAGTGACCTTGTTGCGACCGTGGCGTGGTGGTGCCGGCGTCGGTCGGCCGCGCGATTTCAGCTTCGAACATGTTGACGATGCGGCTCAGCGCCTCGTCCTCGGTGTAGCCGCTCTCGCGCGCAAAGGCCCGGGCGGCATGGCGCGCGATGTCGACCAGAAGCAGGCCCCACATGTCCGGCTCCTCGAACGCGCGCGTGAATGCGATCGACAATCCGCCATCGACCACGAACGCGCGCAGCACTTCGGTGGCGTCATCGCGACCGATCACGTCTGGAGGTAATGGCTGCTCCTTGGGACCAGCCATCGATCACCTGTAGCAAACGGCTTTGGCGGCTTCGACCACCTCGGCCACCGTAGGCAATGCCAGCTTTTCGAGGTTGGCCGCGTAGGGCATCGGCACATCCTTGCCCGATACTCGCATCACCGGCGCATCGAGATAATCGAACGCGTGCTCCATCAGCCGCGCGGCGATTTCGGCGCCGACGCCATTCTGCTGCCAGCCCTCTTCCACCGTCACGGCACGGCCGGTCTTCTTGACGGAAGCGACCAGCGTATCGGTGTCCATCGGGCGCAGCGTGCGCAGGTCGATCACTTCGGCCTCGATGCCTTCCTTGGCCAGTTCGTCGGCGGCCTTCAGCGCGTAGGACATTCCGTTCGACCAGGAGATGATCGTGACATGACTGCCAGAGCGCACCACGCGCGCCTTGCCGATCGGGATCAGGTAATCGTCGAGCTTCGGTACTTCGCCGGTGTGGCCGTACAGAATTTCGTTCTCGAGGAAAATCACCGGATTGGGATCGCGGATCGCTGATTTCAGCAGGCCTTTGTAATCGGCGGCCGAGTACGGCGCGACGACCTTCAACCCCGGAACCTGCGAATACCAGGACGAGTAGTCCTGGCTGTGCTGGGCCGCGACACGGGCGGCAGCGCCGTTCGGGCCGCGGAACACGATCGAGCAGCCCATTTGTCCGCCCGACATGTACAGCGTCTTGGCAGCCGAGTTGATGATCTGGTCCATCGCCTGCATGGCGAAGTTGAAGGTCATGAATTCTACGATCGGCTTCAGGCCGGACATCGCAGCGCCCACGCCGATGCCGGCAAAGCCGTGCTCGGTGATCGGTGTATCGATCACACGGCGGGCGCCGAATTCCTGCAGCAGGCCCTGGCTGACCTTATAGGCGCCCTGATATTCGGCGACCTCTTCGCCCATCAGGAAGACATCTGGGTCGCGCCGCATTTCCTCGGCCATCGCGTCGCGCAGCGCGTCGCGGATCGTCATGGTCACCATCTCGGTGCCTTCAGGCACTTCCGGATCGGGCTCGGCAGCAGCCTTTGGCGCCGACGGTTTGGCTTCCGGCGCAGGCTTGGCTTCGGCCGGCGCTGACTTCGCTTCCGCTGCTGGTGTCGGAGCCTCGGCGGGCTTCTCAGCCTTGGGCGGCGCCGCCGCGGCCTTGCCGAGATCGGCCGCGCTCTCGCCATCGGACAGAATGGTCGCGATCGGGGTGTTGACCGCAACGTCAGCGGTGCCTTCGGGAATCAGGATCTTGCCGAGAGTGCCCTCATCGGTCGCCTCGACTTCCATCGTCGCCTTGTCGGTCTCGATCTCGGCGATGACATCGCCCGACTTGATGGTCTCGCCTTCCTTCTTCAGCCATTTGGCGAGGTTGCCCTTTTCCATGGTGGGCGACAGCGCAGGCATCAGCACTTGAATGGGCATGGGAACTCCGAATTAAAACTTGCGCCTGCTCAGCGGTAGATGTCGGTGTAAAGCTCGGATACGTCAGGCTCGGGATCGTGCTGGGCGAAATCCGCCGCCGCATTGACGATCTCGCGGACCTCGGCGTCGATCGCCTTCAAATCCTGCTCGCTGACCTTGGCGGCCAGCAACCGCTCACGAACCTGCTCGATCGGGTCCTGGTCGTGTCGGACCTTTTCGACTTCCTCGCGGGTGCGGTACTTGGCCGGATCCGACATCGAATGACCGCGATAGCGGTAGGTCTGCATCTCCAGGATGTACGGCCCCTTGCCGGCGCGGCACCACGCCACCGCCTCGTCGCCGGCGGCCTTGACCGCGCGGACATCCATGCCGTCGACCTGCTTGCCCGGGATGTTGAAGGAAATGCCGCGTCTGGAAAAATCGGTTTGCGCCGACGACCGGGTCACCGAGGTGCCCATGGCGTAGCGGTTGTTCTCGATCACATAGATCACCGGGAGCTTCCACAGCTCCGCCATGTTGAAGCTCTCGTAGACCTGACCCTGATTGGAGGCGCCGTCGCCGAAATAGGCGAGACTGACGAAGTCATTGCCGCGATAGCGGTTGGCGAAGGCAAGTCCGGTACCCAGCGAGACCTGGGCGCCGACGATGCCGTGGCCGCCGAAGAAGTTCTTCTCCTTGCTGAACATGTGCATGGAGCCGCCCTTGCCATGGGAGTATCCGCCGCGGCGGCCGGTCAGTTCGGCCATCACCCCTTTGGCGTCCATGCCGCAGGCCAGCATGTGCCCGTGGTCGCGGTATCCAGTTATGACCTGATCGCCTTGCTTCAGCGCCATCTGCATGCCGACGACGACCGCTTCCTGACCGATATACAGATGGCAGAAGCCGCCGATCGCACCCATGCCGTAGAGCTGGCCGGCCTTCTCCTCGAAACGCCGGATCAGCAACATGTCGCGTAGCGCGGCGAGTTCCTGCTCTCTGGTGAATTCCGGCGGGGAGTCGTGTTCCTTCTCCTGCCCTGCTTCCTTTGCGGCGGTTTTTTTCGGTGCGGCCATGGCA
This sequence comes from uncultured Alphaproteobacteria bacterium, assembly GCA_963738105.1. Taxonomy (GTDB): domain Bacteria; phylum Pseudomonadota; class Alphaproteobacteria; order Rhizobiales; family Xanthobacteraceae; genus Bradyrhizobium. The sequence goes on from CAVTWC010000029.1 coordinate 256,496, forward strand.
ATTCCGGATGAGAGAGCGAATAGCCCTCTCTAGCTCAACTCAAACCGCCATGAAAGGATTGCGTGAGCTTGCCAAAGCTTCGCTATACCGCACTGCAACGCGGCGCGAAATTTTCGAAATCGATTTCGTCGGGTTTTGAAATTTGACGATTAGTTCGGATTGCTCGGGGCCGGATTGAGCCGGACCAGGTCGTGCGGATTGACGTAGTCGAGCTGATAGCGCGCGCGTTCGTCGAGCATATCGGGATCGACTCGGTCGGATCGCAACAGCGAAACGCGTTGTTCGCCCTCGGCTCGCTCACGCTTCAACCGCGCCAGTTCGGAGGTCAGGGCGATGATTTCCTGATCCAACTCCTGCTGCGCATTCAGCCCATACCTGCCGGTATAGGCGTTGACGCCGAAATAGCCGATCATCGCCGCCGCCATTGCATAGAGGGCGAGCCCGGTAAGCACGGATTTGAGTCGGCTGCGAGAGACCATAAACTGGACAATGCGACGGTCCGGTTAATGGAATCCTAAACGAATGTGATCCTTAAGAGACCGCCCGCCCGGCGACCAACGCGCCGGGCGGTCTGTCCCATCTATCGGTGATGCCGTTCCACGAACGTCGCATAGGCCTCGATATATTGCTTCAGCACCGCCTGCAGCGAGTCCTTGATGCATGTGCCCTTGTCATCGAACGCGTCGCCCACGGCGTTCAGATAGATCTCCGGCTGGCCCAGGATCGGACCGGAGATGCCCGGCAGGACGTTCTGCAAATTCTTGGCGGCGTTGACCCCACCGAGCGGGCCTGGCGAGTTGCTGACGATGCCGACCGGCTTGCCCATGAAAGAGCTCTTGCCGTAGGGGCGCGACGCCACATCGATGGCGTTCTTCAGCACGCCCGGGATGGAGCGGTTATATTCAGGTGTCACGAAGATGACGCCGTCGGATTTCTGGATCTTCTCCCGGAACGCCACCCAATCGGCCGGCGGAGCCGCTTCCAGATCCTGATTGAAAAACGAAATGCCGTGCGGGGTGACGACGTCGAGCTTCAAGCTGGCCGGCGCCAGCTTGGCCAGGGTGTTGGCGATCTTGAGCGAAAAACTCTCTTTGCGAAGGCTGCCGACGATGACGACAATGTTATGGGTGGCCATGGGATTTCCTTGGAGCTGGGACGGGGCGCTGACGCCAACGACATAAACCGCATCGGCCAAAACATGCAAGTGCATGAACCGGGCAACTTTGGAAACGCAGCGTTCATGCCGGCGATCCCAGCCGGAGCGGGCCCGCCCTACCCGGCGGCCCGCTCCGTTAGTATGGCGCTGCGGTCAGATCAACGGATTCCAGGCTGACGGTATCAACCGGTATTTCGCGCCGTCCTTCTCGACGTGACCGATGCAGGGGAAGGTGAAATGGAAGCCCACCACCGTCGCCTTCTCGGCCGCCGCCATGTCGTAGAATTTGTGGCGGGTCTTCTGCGCCAGATCGGGGTCGGTGTCGTAGGCGACATGCCAGTCCGGATTGCGCAGGAAGAACTCAGGAATATTGGTGACGTCGGACTGGATCAGGATTGTCGAATTGCCCGATGCGATCGCAAACGAGGTGTGTCCGGGCGTGTGACCCGGGGTTTCGATCGACGTGATGCCGGGCGCCACTTCCTTACCCCAATCGTATTTCGTCACCTTGGATTCGATGCCGGCAAAGGTCTTTTTCACATTGGCGAAATAATTCTTCATCATCTCGTTGGACTGCGCCTTGGCCGCATTCTCGTCGCTCATCCAGAATGCCCAATCGACCGACGGCACCATAATTTCGGCGTTCGGGAACGCCATCGAGCCATCGAGCGCGCGGATGCCGTTGGTGTGGTCGGGATGCAGATGCGACAGGAGCACGACATCGATCTTCTTGGCATCGACGCCGGCAGCCGCGAGATTTTGCAGGGTGCGGCCGACCGCGCCCTTGGTCGGCTCGAGATTGGCGACGCCATTGCCGGTGTCGATCAGGATCAGCTTGCTGCCGGTGTTGATCAGTTGCGGATTGAACGGCACCGTCACCATGCCCTTCGGCATGTAGGCCGCTTCCGCCGCCGCGAGCGCCTCGGGCTTCGGCACATTGGTCACGAACGTATCGGGCAACGGAAACGAGCGCGCGCCGTCATTGATCGAGGTGCATTCGTAGGTGCCTACCTTGTAGCGATAGAAACCGGGGGCCTGGGCGCCGGCGGGCGGCTCTGAGGCGCGTGCGGCCGTCCCCAACGATGTCAGGGCACTGGCGGCGCCGGCTACGGCAGCGCCAGCGAGAAGTTGGCGGCGATCGAGATCAGTCATGGCGGATTTCCCCTACTCTGAGTTTTAAGTTTTTCGCACGCTATTTTTCGGCGCGAATGTCCCCCCGTTGCGGACGGAACGCAAGACGGCCCCGCTCCGCTCCGTCTAATACTTGGGTGGAATAAAGCGGCGGGGAATAAAACGCATTCGATGCCGCGAACTTC